>NZ_JAJTUT010000001.1:857335-1651492 GCF_022399565.1 Flavobacterium algicola | reverse complement strand
ATCTACTAATCCTCCGTTGTCTTTGGCCGCAACTTTGAAACTTGTCGTTTCCCCTGTAAAGTCCGCTTTTGGTGCGAATGTTAATCCTGCTGCTTGCGCTACCGTCAACTCTTGGTTTAAAGTAACCGCTGTTGTTCCGTCAGCTAGATATAAAATACCCGATGATGCCGGTGGTAAGGTTGTAACAATATAAGCAACTACGGCACCATCGGTGTCCGCTCCTGTTAATGCAGGTAGATCTTGTGGCGTATCGTTTTTTACTAATGCTGTAAGTAGTGTTTTATTATCTGTCGTTGGTGGTGCATTGGTCACTGGAATTGTAACTTCTGATGGTGTGGCATCAACTGCTCCATCATTATCCGTAGCCGTGTATGAAAAGGTCGCGTTACCAGTAAAACCTTGTGCTGGGATGAATGTTAATCCCGCCGCCTGCGTTGGTGTTAATACAGTAGCTGTTGTAACCGGTGTTATACCGTCTGCTAAGTATAAAACTCCTTGAGTTGCTACTGGCAAAGTTGTTATTCTATAACTTGCGATTGTTCCATCTGCATCAGTAGCGGTTAATGCTGCTACTGCCTTGGCAGATCCGTCATTAACAATACTTGGTGAGCTATTTAATGTAGCAATTGGCGGTGTATTTGCCAATAATATACTAACTGTTCCCCCTACTGTATCTACTAATCCTCCATTGTCTTTAGCAGCAACTTTGAAACTTGTCGTTTCGCCTGTAAAGTCCGCTTTTGGTGCGAATTTTAATCCTGCTGCTTGCGCTACCGTCAACTCTTGGTTTAAAGTAACCACCGTTGTTCCGTCTGCTAGGTATAAAATACCCGATGCTGCTGGTGGTAAGGTTGTAACAACATAAGCAACTACGGCACCATCTGAATCTGCTCCTGTTAATGCAGGTAGATTTTGAGCGGTACCATTTTTTGTCAACGTATCAGAGCTTTTATTATCTGTCGTTGGTGGTGCGTTGGTCACCGGAATTGTAACTTCTGATGGTGTGGCATCAACTGCGCCATCATTATCCGTTGCCGTGTATGAAAAGGTAGCATTGCCCGTGAAGCCTGGTGCTGGAATGAATTTCAATCCCGCAGCTTGCGTTGGTGTTAATACAGTAGCTGTTGTAACCGGTGTTGTACCGTCTGCTAAGTATAAAACTCCTTGAGTTGCTACTGGCAAAGTTGTTATTCTATAACTTGCGATTGTACCATCTGCATCAGTAGCGGTTAATGCTGCTACTGCTTTGGCAGATCCGTCGTTAACAATACTTGGTGAGCTAGTCAATGTCGCAACTGGTGGTGTATTAATGGTTATTAAAATAGAAGATGAAACTTCACTTGGGCATACACCGTTTTGGACTACTGCTCTGAAATAAGTATTAGTAGTCAAAGTTCCAATAGTAGCACTTGTTAATGTCGTACTAGTAGATGTAATGTCTGCCGGACTCGTAAAAGCTGCATCAGATGACTTTTGCCATTTTACTACTATTCCCGTATTTCCTGTTAAACTAAGATCTGCCGGTGTAGATCCTGAATTAATGGTCTGATTTGAACTAACTGTTCCACCAACTGTTGTAGAATTTACTGTAATTAATACTGATCCTGAATTTGCCGCTGGACAACTACCACTTTGAACGACTGCTCTAAAATAAGTGTTTGCTGTCAAAGCTCCGATTGTAGCGCTCGCTAAGGTTGTACTTGTTGAAACAATATCTGTTGGAGTTGTAAAGGCTGCATCAGATGATTTTTGCCATTTTACTACGGTTCCTGTATTTCCTGTTAAGCTAATACTTGCCGGTGTTGAACCTGAACAAATCGTTTGCGCAGAAGCAACTGATCCTCCTACTGAGGTAGGATCTATCGTAATTAAGACTGATCCTGAATTTGCCGCTGGACAACTACCACTTTGAACGACTGCTCTAAAATAAGTGTTTGCTGTCAACGCTCCGATTGTAGCGCTCGCTAAGGTTGTGCTTGTTGAAGTAATATCGGTTGGAGTTGTAAAGGCTGCATCAGATGATTTTTGCCATTTTACTACGGTTCCTGTATTTCCTGTTAAGCTAATACTTGCCGGTGTTGAACCTGAACAAATCGTTTGCGCAGAAGCAACTGATCCACCTACTGAGGTAGGATCTATCGTAATTAAGACTGATCCTGAATTTGCCGCTGGACAACTACCACTTTGAACGACTGCTCTAAAGTAGGTAGTAGATGTCAACGCTCCGATTGTAGCGCTCGCTAAGGTTGTGCTAGTTGAAGTAATATCGGTTGGAGTTGTAAAGGCTGCATCAGATGATTTTTGCCATTTTACTACGGTTCCTGTATTTCCTGTTAAGCTAATACTTGCCGGTGTTGATCCTGAACAAATCGTTTGCGCAGAAGCAACTGATCCACCTACTGAGGTAGCATCTATAGTAATTAAGACTGATCCTGAATTTGCCGCTGGACAACTACCACTTTGAACGACTGCTCTAAAATAAGTGTTTGCTGTCAACGCTCCGATTGTAGCGCTCGCTAAGGTTGTGCTTGTTGAAGCAATATCGGTTGGAGTTGTAAAGGCTGCATCAGTTGATTTTTGCCATTTTACTACCGATCCTGTATTTCCTGTTAAACTAAGATCTGCCGGTGTTGATCCTGAACAAATCGTTTGCGAAGAAGCAACTGATCCTCCCACTGTTGTAGGACTTATTGTCACTGTCACAGCTGTTGTTGCTGCTGATTCACATGCAACACCATTTATGGTGGAAACGGTATACCTTCTATATTGTGTAGTTGCTGTTAATCCAGTAGGTGCATCATAAGTAGCTGCTGTAGCGCCACTAATAGTAGTCCAGGTGGCAAAAGTACCCGTTGCACTCTCCCATCTATAAGTTATTACACCTGGCGCTGTCCCAGAAGTTGTGTTGGTAAATGTAACTGGATCTCCACCATAACAAATGGTTTGATTACCCGCTATCGCACCTGCAGTTGGAGGGCAACATTCGTTAACAATAGCATTTCTGCTAGTTCCTATAGTTTGAGGAGAACCCGTAATTGTAGGAACACCGGTAGCATTTACTGTATTTCCTAAATTTACCGTAATAGGCGCAGAAGAAATACCGGTATAACTAGAACCAGAATTACCACCCGCCAATGACGAAGTAACTAAATTACTATTATCAAAAGAAGCACCTCCTTCAATAGCATCTGGACAACCGTCACCATCAGAATCTAAATCTAAATAATCTGGAATACCATCGCCATCTGTATCCAAATAAGGTCCCGAATTGCAAAATACAAAGGAAGTTAAACTTGCAGTAACATTACCGCTTCCACTATTTTTGTATGAACGAATCTCAATTTTTGTAACAGCGCTGTTTATTGTAGTCGTAAAATTGTTTGCAGTAACACTAGTGCCGCCACTACTTCCACTTCCTACAACTTTAACTGCATTTCCAACTGTAGATACAGTCCATGAATTTCCGCTATCAAAGTTAGATAAATTAGCAGAAGTTAATGGGATTGCTGTCGCACCATTATACGCATATATCTCAAAAGTATCATTATTATTTAACCCAGCTGAATTGAAACTAAAAGAACTAACCGAACTTAAAAGATCAACGGTATATAACGCGTAATGTGCAGTACCATTTGTAGTATTTGTAGGCTGGAAATAAATATAATCTCCAACAAGTGTAGTTGAATTGTTTTTTACTTGCACCCCACCATCATTATTTGGTGACGTCCCAATTGCTGCAGCCCATGTTGCATTTCCAACTAATGAGGCTGAAAAATTAAACAATCCATTAGAAAGGCCGTTGATATTAACAGGAGATGTTGTATTAGAATTTAAAATAGTATTATAACTAGCAACGGCTGGACTATTGATACTTTCGCTTACTGAACTTGTACAATAGTACCCTCCTTCATCACGATTTAGGATACCGTCATTGTCTGAATCTAAATCAACGTTCTCACCAACGCCATCACCATCAGTGTCTTCCTGTGCATAAACTAATGCAGTAGAACTATTATTTGTAATGTTCAAATCAGCTTGGTCGCCTGTAATACCTGCAACATTTTGGTAATTTCCAGATGAATTTACTTTAGCCGTAATTGTTATTGTTGCTGTCTCGTTTGAAGTAAGCGAGCCAATAGTCCAAATAGATCCATTAAAAGTACCTTTGGTAGGAGTTGTGTTAGTTACAGAGGTGTATCCAGTAGGTAAAGCATCTGCAACTGAAACATTTGTTGCAGAATCAGGTCCTAAATTTTTAGCCGTTAAAGTAAAGGTTACATTAGTTCCAATTAACGGCTTAATAGTGTTCACAGTTTTAAAAATCTGTAAATCAGTTGATAACACTGCATCGCCGTTCGTAGTAGTTTTGGGGTTTGTATAAACTTCAGTAGAAGGCTCTCCTAATCTCATCCCAAATTGCCTTGAAGGATTTGCCCCTGTAGATCCCATAATAAATTCAACAGATGTTTTTGGACCATCATAAAAAGCGATGAAGGAAGAAGTATTCTCAAATGTTATACCCGGTAGAGAATTTTCTCGTCCCAGAAATTGAGTATAAGCTCCTACTGGAGAATCCGTTATCATGGTTGGGTCATTTAATCTATAATTTTTATACCCCTGCAACCGATAATACTCTCTTTGTGTAGTACTAGTACCGTCGATGTCGGCGGCAATCATATAATAGTTATACAAATAAGCAGGAAGATTTGTAGTTACTTCATAAAAATTCAATTTAAAATTTACGTTACCTCCTGTATCTAGAGAACTGATTACAGGTTGAAATCCCGCAGCGTTGCTACTGTCAACATCAATACTGCTAAGTGAAGCACTATTTATACCTACTACTGTTAATATTGCATATATAGTGATCCCATTTTTAGTTATAACATTGTCATAACGAAATGTAGAACCAGCAGACAATCCATTTGATCCATTATTAGCAACTATAGTAGCTCCTGACAGGGATAAATCATTTCCACTTACGTCCAAAACAAAAGATTGTGCGTGAGATTTTGTAATGACGAGAAAAATTATAAGAAATAAAATCTTTTTAAATAAAGTAAAGTTCTTCATAAATTAAATTTAAATTTTAAATTTATTTCATTTGCACAAATGAAATAGGTAATTTTATTATAGTTGGTAAAGATCGTAATTGATAAAAAATCGGCTTCAAATCATGAAAATCTAATAAGAAGCTATAGCAGTCATATGTAGAAATGTTCTTTTCAAATATCCTTAATATAAGGTGAAAAGAAATTAGTTGACAGATAATAAGAAAATTTGAAATACCTCTGAGTAATGTTGAACATAAGCATTGTAGTTTAAATGAATTGTGACTATATTTTTTAAGCTTTATTAAAATGGAACTTTATTAAGCCACTCATTAGATGTGTAAGATTAATTTGTAGTACACTGCAGCCACAACATGGAGAATTAAATACATTTTGATTAACTGTCTAATTATCATTATCAATAATTAAAACGCTATTAATTTCGCAACAAAAGTAAGCCTTTACTTTACAATATTTATCTAAAAACTATATTATTTTAATTTTACACAAAACTTATTAACATCATCTTAAATAACCACCTCAATCGCAGTAAACTATTACGTGACACTAATCATCATGTAGACAAATTGATATCTTAATCCACATTATACGGAGAAATAATATCGAATATCATTCCCTTATGTAATTTAAACTACATCTGTAAAATGCTAAATACAAGGATTAATCACGTTAAAAAGCACATTTAAACGACAAATTGCTGTTTTATTCAAATAACATCTTAATTATAATGTTCTTGTATTTTTATTTTTTCACGATACGCCTCTATTTGCAAAACTGATTGAATCATAAGATGATGGCACCTAGCAATTAAAATTTCGCATACAGACTTAACAAACTAGTGTTAGTGATTTTTTAATTATATAATATATATATGTTAAAATATTAATAAATTCTAAAAATTTTACAAAATAAATCAGAGTGCATCATTCTCCTTTAGTTGAATGGTCACAAATGAAAAAAACTTCTATAAATATTTATAATTTTTAAACAATAGCAACTTTAATGATTATTTAATATCCGTTACTACAAACTGAAACACTACAATTACTATCTTTCAAAAAAGTAGTATTTATATGGAAAGTGACATTGAAAATGAAAATAAAACGATTCTTATCACAGTTCTTAACTGGGGTTTGGGTCATGCCACTCGTTGTATTCCCATCATAAAACTTTTGCATTATTATAATTTCACTCCTATTATTGCATCGGACGGACAAGCATTACAGCTATTACAAAAAGAATTTCCCTATGTACATTGTTTAGAGTTACCATCCACTACCATAAGATATCCTAAGAATCCTAATCACTTTAAACGAAACCTAATTAAAAACTTGCCTAAGATCGCATTAACAATTAGAGATGAGCAAAAACTCGTCGATAAATGGATTAATAAATATGAAATTATAGGAATTATATCAGACAACAGAATGGGCTGTTATTCGACCAAAGTACCTTCGGTTTATCTCACGCATCAGGTTAATGTCCTAACTGGTACTACCACATGGCTGAGTACAATAATGCATCAATACTTTATTAAGAAATTTACAAGTTGTTGGGTTCCTGATCACAATTCTAGCCCTAATCTAGGAGGAGTTTTAAGTCATCTTTCGAAAAAGAATAATTTAAATTTAGTTTACATCGGCACGCATAGTCGTCTTCATTTGCTCAAAACAGAAATTAAATATGATTTAATGGTACTCTTATCTGGACCCGAACCGCAAAGAGAATTACTTGAAAAACACTTAATTGATGAACTCCAAAAATATCATGGAAATGTAATCTTTGTTAAAGGGGTTGTAGAAAACTTGCAGAAAAAGGAGCAAATCGGACAGATAACTTTTTTCAACTTCATGAAAACTCGACAGCTCGAGCAACTTATGCAGGAGAGTGAGCTAATATTATGTAGATCTGGATACACAACCATAATGGACTTGGCAAAACTTAATAAAAAAGCCTTTTTTATACCAACGCCTGGACAATACGAACAAATCTACTTGGCAGAAAAATTTAATAAGGAAGGTTTGGCACCCTATTCTAGTCAAGAAAACTTCACGATTTCAAAATTAGATGAAGTTAAAAACTACAAAGGTCTCAGCCAATCAAACGAAAATGTAGATTGGGAAGCCGTTTTAAAAATTTTTAAATAACAGCGCTAATTAAGTTCAATAATTTACTTAAAAAAAATGGTTTCCAAACTCTTATTGAGTTCAAAAACCACTTTAATATAAATTGTTTCTCTTAGATTACTTCTTATCCGAAAATTTTTCGTGTTTAATAGTTTTAGCATTAATCATAAAGTAAACTGACTCTGCTACATTAGAATTATGATCAGCAATACGCTCTAAATGCTTCAATGCAATCACCAAATGAGTTCCAGACAAAACCTTTTTTGAATTGTTCTTCATTTCGACAATAATATTTTCAATCGCCTCTGTACTCCTTTGCTTTACCTCCGTATTTAATGTAAAAATATCATCAATCAGAGCTTCATCTAAAGCAAGAAAACATTGATTCATTTTTGATGTAATTAATTCAACATCCTTAGCGATTTCTGCAATATTAAATTGAGAAACTAGTTCATGCTTCTCCTTTATACTTTTTGATTGTTTAATGATACTCATAGCCAAATCACCAATTCGCTCGATCTCGTTTCCAATTTGCATGGATGAAATAATAAATCTTAAATCTGAAGCTACAGGTTGTTGTAATGCAAAAATACCTTGACAAATATCATCAATTTTTACATCTAATTTATCAATTTTATTTTCCGTTTTTTTTACTTCTTTAACCTCCGAAAAAGGCTCGTAAAGCAAGGCTTTAACTGCTTCATTTACCTGACCTTCTGCCAGTTCACCAATTTTAATGATTACACTTTTAAGTTTATCTATTTCTAATTCTAGATGTGATGCCATTGTTTGTTATTTAAAGATTGAAAGATAATAATTTAATCAAAGATTAACCAAATCTTCCTGTTATATAATCTTCTGTTTGTTTTTTTGTAGGTTTTGTAAAAATCGTCTTTGTCTTATCGTATTCAATCAATTCGCCCATATAGAAAAAAGCTGTATTATCACTGATACGTCCTGCTTGCTGCATATTATGCGTCACAATAACAATTGTATATTGCTTTTTTAATTCATAAATAAGTTCCTCTACTTTTGATGTCGAAATTGGATCTAGAGCCGATGTTGGCTCGTCCATCAATAAAACGGAAGGTTGTATTGCTAACGCTCTCGCTATACACAAACGTTGTTGCTGTCCTCCTGAGAGCTCAAAGGCGGATTTATGCAATTTATCCTTAACTTCCTCCCATAATGCGACTTGTTCGATAGAAGTAATAACACGCTCCTCTATAATCTTTTTATCTGTAATGCCATTAACTCTAAGTCCATAAGCCACATTTTCGAATATGGTTTTAGGAAAAGGATTGGGTTTTTGAAAAACCATCCCTACATTTTTTCTTAAATCATCAACGTTGGTATGTTTATCATAAATATCATTGCCATCAATAGTAATAGTGCCAGACATATGTGTATTATCGATCAAATCATTCATACGATTCAGCAAGCGCAGGTAGGTCGATTTACCGCAACCCGATGGTCCTATTAAAGCTGTAACTGTATTTTCTTTTACCGACAAAGAGATATCGTGTAAAGCTTGAAATTCTCCGTAATAAAAGTTTACGTTCTGTGATACTATTTTATGCATGTTATACTAATTACAAATTTAATTTAGTCTAATATTTTATTGGTCTAAAGTTAAGAATTAAATTTTCGAAAAAATAAAGTTGTTAACCTGTTTAGAACAATATTAGTTTTAATTCATTTTAACTTTTTTACCGAAGTGCTTGCGTAATTTATTTGCCAGTAAGTTTGAAATAAGAACAATCACAATTAAAACAAGTGCAGTTCCATAAGCCATTGCTCTAGAAGCTTCAATATTTGTACCACTTGTCGAAATAACATATAAATGATATGGTAAAGCCATTGCCTGATCAAATATAGAGGTAGGCAATTTAGGCAAAAAATAAGCTGCCACCGTAAATAAGATTGGAGCGGTCTCTCCCGACACTCTACCAATTGATAAAATCAGTCCGGTAATGATATTTGGAAAAGCAATAGGAAAAACTACATTACGAGTAGTTTGCCATTTGCTAGCACCTAATCCCAAACTTGCTTGCCTAAAAGTATTTTCTACGGCTTTTAATGACTCCTCAGTAGTTCTTATAACCACAGGTAAAACAAGTAAACCTAGAGTTAATCCTCCTGCAAGAATAGAATCACCAAAACCTAATTTATTTACAAATAAAGACATTCCGAAAAGTCCGAAAACGATAGATGGAACTCCTGCTAAATTATTGGTCATTTGCTTAATGATTTTTTTTACCCAGCCATCTTTTACATACTCATTCATGTAAATAGCAGCAAAAACTCCAACTGGAAAGGCAAAAACCATACTCACTAGAACCAAACAGAGCGTACCAACTATTGCTGGAAATATACCTCCAGCTGTCATTCCCTCTTTTGGCATTGCTGATATAAACTCCCAACTGATAACACCAATACCTTTAACAACTATAAAGGCTAGAATCACAAATAATAGCCCTACGACGCTATAGCTGATCCCTGTAAAAAGTCCAAAAGCAATATTTTGATTTCGTCTCTTTTTATTAGCTAATTTCTTTTCAGTACTCATACTAGTGTTTTTTATGGGATTTTCTATTGGTAACCATTTCTACCAACATGTTAATACCGAATGTGATGATGAACAAAATGCAACCTAAAGCAAATAAAGCTTCATAATGCAAACCACCGTTTGGTGCTTCTCCTAATTCTGCCGCAATAGTGGCAGGAATGGTTCGCACAGGTGCTAAGAAGGAATGCGGAATTACGGCAGCATTTCCTGTTACCATTAAAACGGCCATTGTTTCTCCAATAGCTCTTCCAATTCCTAAGATCGCACCAGCAGTTATTCCAGAAGCGGAATATGGGACAACCACTTTATATATCGTTTGCCATTGACTGGCTCCTAACGCCAAACTGGCTTCTTTCATTGCTCGTGGCGTATTGCGCATTGCATCTTCAGAGATTGTAATAATCGTTGGTAATGCCATAATCGCTAAGACCACAGAACCGGCCAAAGCAGTCTCACCAACAGGTAGATTGAAAGTAGACTGAATTAAAGGAACAATAATTACTAATCCGAAGAAACCATAAACCACAGACGGTATTCCTGCTAAAAGTTCAATTAATGGCTTCAGTAAATTCCTTGTTTTTTTCTTTGCAATTTCACTTAAGTAGATTGCAGCAGCGAGACCGATAGGTAAAGCAATTAATATGGCTCCAAAACTTACCCATAACGTTCCATAAATTAAAGGTTTCACTCCCATTTGAGCAATAGGCTGTGCTGTTGGAAACCACTCTTCACCAGATAGAAACTTTGATATCGTTATTTTATCAATATCTAATTCTTTACCCACAAATTGTTTCGCCTTGTATGTTTCTGAAAAAAAAGCGATTATACCAGGAGTTTTGGTGATGAGTTCGTTTATCTTTTGAGGGAAATTTTCGAAATTCTCTCCTAATTCTTCATCCGTATAATAATCTGAAATATCCGAAGTTCGGAATAAAACTATAGGCAGATCTGCACCACCTACCTCTTTCCAATTTTTAATTTTTTGATCGTATACATCTTTAACTTGGGCTGGAGAAAGTTTTTGCACTGAATTCGATGGGGCTACTGCTAGCAAAAAACCATCATCGATTGGTTTCCTACTAAATACTCCTGCTCCTTCAATAAACAAAAAAAAGACAATTAATATCACCGTAATACTTGTAGTTACACTACTTAGCATTAGAACAGATTCAATAACCTTTTCTCTAATTTTTTTTAAATTTGTTTTCAAATCAGTCTATTTATTTTTTGACAAAATTACACCAGACACACGCCTCTAATGTTCTTAGAGTATTATCCTTAGGTTAACTTAATGTTAAGTCGATACTTATGCATCACGGGAAAACGCAAAGCATAAACCCCACAACTAACACACTTGCAACTTATTACAATCGACTTAAAAATCTTTGCAGCATTATATAAAAAGTGGTAAAAACGCAGATATATTTAAATCCTAAAGTTGAAGTAATAAAAAAAAGCTACCTAATAAAAATAGGTAGCTTTAGATATTTATAATTAACCTTTTATATTTATTTCAATGGAACATATCCTATTTCAGAAACATTCTTTTGTCCTTCTGGTGACATAGCATAATCTACAACTGCTTTAACTTTTGCTTCATTTGTTTTATTAAACATATAAAACAATGGTCGTGAAATTGGGTACGTTTTGTCTTTTGCACTCGCTACTGAAGGAGCAACAAAGTTTTTACCTTGATCGTAAGAAACAGACAGCTGCTTCACTTCTTTAGTCTCGTAAGCCAAACCAACATATCCGATAGCTCCTTTTGTTTGTCCTACTGCTTGAACGATTGCTCCAGTCGCAGGTAAGCTCAAAATTGTAGTAGCATAATTTTTCTTATCCATCACCTCATCTTTAAAAAACTCATAAGTTCCAGATGAAGATTCTCTTGAGTATGCTACGATTTTCTCATCAGCTCCACCAACATCTTTCCAGTTTGTGATTTCTCCAATGTAAATTTTCTCCAACTGCTCACGAGTTAATTTAGAAACACTATTAGCTGGATTCACAATTACTGCCAGTGCATCATATGCAATGATTACCTTTTCTATTTCCGTTTTAGATTCAGAAAATTTTAATTTCTCTTCTGTTTTCAAATCTCTTGATGCCATTGCGATATCTGTAGTTCCATCGATCAACGCCGTTAATCCAACTCCCGAACCACCACCAACAACTGTAATACTTACATTTGCATTATTTTTCATTAATTCTTCTGCTTCTTTTTGTGCCAATGGCAAAACAGTATCACTACCTTTAATTGTTACAGAAACAGATGCGTCAGCATTACCTTCTCCTTTATCTTCGGTCTTAGCCTTACCACAACTCAACATACCAATTAATGGTAATATTAAAAATAATTTAAATTTATTCATTTTTTAATTCTTTGTTTAATTTTATACAAAAATACCCTCTCAATATTAACTCTGTGTTAAGGCAACATTATTCAATCTTTATACTTTGCCACATAAACCTAAAACTTTTACAATCCTATTTCTACTTGAAAACGTGCAAATAAATTATCAGAAACTGAAGCACCGTAATTGTAGATTTGATCATAAGATACCTCAGCTTGTACTTTTACTTTGTGACCAAAAATATACTTTGATACACCTACAGTATACTCATCTGAGTTTGGACTTATTGTTCTGATTTGGTCGTTTACTTTTTGTGTCGAATAACGTCCTATGATCTGGTATTCTGATGGAAAGAGATAACTCACTTGTCCATCAAAACCATGACCAACAAATACTGCTTGCGTAAGACTCGCATCTGCCGCATCTCTCGTAATAGCATCATCAGTAGTTCTTGACATATAAGCTGCAGATGCAGACCAACCATTATACTTAAAAACTAAATCTGCGAATACCGACTTTAAGGTTCTTGACTCGTATAGACTGCTCCCTAATTGTCCCTGAGATCGAAGTGCATTGTTATTTTGACTAAACGCTCCAGACAACATTAACTTTGGTGTTTTCTCACGCATTAAATCCGCTTCAAAATTAGAACCATTTTTGGTGAATGCGCCTAGGGGAAATAATTCAACCTTACCTGTTAATGCTATTCCATCATCTGAAGTTTTTACCCAATTACGGCCTTCTCCCTTTGATATCGCACCTTTCAGACCATAATAAAATTTATCTTTTTTTGTTTTTGCATATTCGACAAAAATTCCAAAATCACGATCAATATTAAATTTAGAGTTGTTAATACTTCGATCTGTAAGCTCTAATGAACCTGACGAAATAACACGTTGATTGTTTCCTGGCAACTTCGTTTGTCCAAAAGCAAATTTTAAATCCGATGATGGTTTATAAAAAAACACTCCATCCAGAATTACATTTCCGCTGTTACCAACAGCTACTGTCCCTATATCTCGAGCCGAAAATCCTAGCTCTACTTTATAACCAAACTTAGGACTCACCACAAAACCATCCAACTTTAACCTCATCCTTCTGATCTCTCCTTCAGCAACTCCAGACTGTCCTTCATCCTTTCCATATCCAATTCTACTTTGAACTCTAAAACCTATATTTACTTGAAACAAACTATCTACGGCTGTAAATCCTAATTTTTTGCCAGAGTTATAATAATTCTCAATTATAGACTTAGAATCTCCATTTTTTTTAATGTCTTGTGCTATTATAGTTAGTGAGAATAATAGCGAAATGCTCAATAAAAATTTTTTCATTTTAACAATTAGTTACCAATGTGTTATTACGATGCAAAACTAATGTTAATAAAAAAGGCTGGTATTAATTTAATGTTACGATAACCCTAACAAAAGGTAACTAAACTACAACTACGAATCAATAATAAAATACAATACGCTAATTAACAGTGTGTTATAAGTTTATTTAGGGATTAGTTGAAATTAAACTAACAACTTGATAATTAGTATTTTTAGAGGTTTTTTATAAATTAAACAACATTTTTTAAGCTTTTTTCTTTCGAAAAGAAATTTATAAAAATAATCTTGATCAAAATTTTTAAAAACAAATCATAAAAAAACCTCTTAAGTTAGTCCTTAAGAGGTTTAGAAATCTAATATGATTATTACTGGTCTTTAGAAATTAAACTGTGCTTGCAGTCGTAATAAATTTCCTTGCTGGCGGTTATCTTTTAGTGCGCTGTCTTCAAAAGTTCTGTCAGCAATCACCCAAGTTGCTGTTAATTCAAATGCTTTGTAAGGTTGCCATTCTATACCCAGCTCATAATCTCTTACCAAATAACTTCTAGCATCTTTTTCAAATTTCTTACCTCCATCGTAGTATTGAAACTTAGCAAAAGGATACATCAGTTGGTTTTTTGGTAAATCCCATTTGTAATTTAATGTAATATATCCTCCCTCTAAAGATGAGACATCCACTGAGTTAGTTATTTTATTATACCGTGGTCCTTTACCAATATTATATTCAGCTTGAACACCAAAAGGTTTTGGATAAAGTATGAATGAGGCGGCAACTCTTTGGTCCAAGGTATTTAATTTATCATTTACAGTTACACCAGTTGAAATTTCACTGCCAAAGGCCCACTTACCAGTATATGCCTGAATGCCTGGCTCGATAATTTGATCACCAATAACAAAAGGATAACTCACTCTTGTAACCACATGTAAATTTCTATTTCCTTCTGACTTATTTGATGTTTGACCATTGTATGCTCCAAATGCAAAAACACCATAATCTCCAGAACCTTTGTAACCATCTTTGACAAGCATCGCAAAACGCTCTCTTATTTTACTTGGCGCCCAATAGAAAAAGGCACCCAAGTCACGCTCATTTGCAACAGCACTATTCAAAGCATCATTACGGTCCAGTGTCAATCTATTTTGACTTGACTGCATATTTTCAAATCCGTATGGTACTTTACTCTGTCCTATCCTTATTCTAAATTCCTTTTTTGTATCGAATGACAAATCGAAATAAGCATCTCGCAACTGTAGAAAATTATTAACTCCCGTTGTTGGAGAACTAGCTAAGTCTGGCTGAATATAAAAATAAACATTAGGAAGTATTTGTCCCGAAAAAACAAGACGAGCACGTCTAATAAAGAAGCCGTTGTTTGATTTTGCATCATCGCCTGTAGCAGTCGTTCCCCAAGATTTATCACATTGGTCACAAGACACTTTATCATTGGTAGATAACAAACCGTTGTAACGCACCTGCGCATATCCGCGTAAACTTATTTTATCGTACCAAGCGGCATCTTTCTTCGGTTTTGCTTTATCTTCGGCTACTTTTACTTTGTTTATCGAGTCGAGGATACGAACTACTTCCTTGGAAATAGCGTCTCGGTTAAGCTCTTGCGCTTGCAATGTAACAACACTAAAAAGTAATACAGCTAATAGTAGTTTTTTCATGATCGAAATAGGTGCTTAATTTTTTTGGCAAAGATGCTATCGCGGTGTTAAGCTAATGTTAGCCAAACATTAAAAAATTAACTTTGTTTTTACGATTTTTTAATGCAAAAACACCAAAAATTAACCTACAAAAAACACATTTTCCTTATAAATTACAGTGCTTGATTGACCATTTATTTTATTAAAACAGGAACGAATTAACTCAATAGCCATTTTATTTAACAATCTTTTTTTCGATCCAGTAAAAACTTTCTGCTATAAGTCGTTCTTTTTCAGTTTTAATAAACTGCAAATAAGCATTCGCAACTGGTGAGAATTTCTTCCCCTTCAACCAAATTAGATTCCAATTGGATTTTATAGGTAGTCCTTTCACCGGTACGATTTGCAAACTACCATTATTCAATTCATTTTTCACTCCGATCAATGGCATGATCGAACATCCTAAACCCGCTAGAACAGCTTGCTTAACAGCCTCATTTCCGGTCAATTCTATTTTTTTTGGCACATTTAAATTATTGTTATCTATAAATTTCTCCATAATGTATCGTGTACCAGAACCTTCTTCACGATAAATCACTGCTAGATCTTCTAAAATAGAAACCTCATTATTCTTTTTATCGAAAGCTTGATTTGCATTTACCATCATATAAAGTGCATTTGGCAACAACTCTACTTTTTCAATCTGAATCCCATCAGGTAAAACGGACACTAGTGAAAAGTCAACTTCATTGTGCTCCAAACTCTCTAAAACTTGTTTTTTATTAGTTACGTCTAAGATCAAATCTACACCAGGGTTTTGCTTTAGAAAGTCAGACAAAAAATAAGGCATTATATATTTACCTGTAGAAACAATTGATATTTTTAAACGTCCGCTCAATTCTCCCTTATATGCAAGTGTCTTGTAATTGATTGCTTCTACTTCATTTAATACTCTTTCAGCAGCCGTAGCAATTTCTTGTCCAAAATCAGTGATATACAATTTTCGACCAATTACTTCCGTCAACGGAAATTCAAATTGATCCTGAAAATTGCGTAGCTGGATAGAAACGGCTGGTTGCGTAAGGTGCAACTCTACAGCTGCCTTAGTAATACTCATATTTTGAGCTACTTTTAAAAAAACATACAATTGATGCAAAGTATAGTTCATAAAAACATTTTATGGATTTCATTACAAATATAAATAAAAACAAATGGATTGACGGATTTACATTTGCAGGAACTTAAAATAGCAAAATTATGAAGTTAGAAAAATGGCTACCGCTCCATGTGAAGAAGAGAAAATTACGATACCGGATTTATATCAAAATTTAAAATCAGCTAAAACTAAACTATCAAATCGCGCTACAAAACAATAAATCTACTTAAAATAACAAAAATGAACTTCGACTTATTATTAGAAAACATTACCAACCCTGCTTTATTATTTTTCTTATTGGGAATTATAGCTGTTCGTCTAAAAAGTGATTTAGAAATACCGAAGAACTCATCAAAGTTCATTTCGCTCTACCTGCTTTTCTCTATTGGTTTTAAAGGAGGACAAGAATTAGCGCATAGTGATTTTACGATGGACATTATCTGGTCTGTCTTATTTGGAGTTTTCATCGCAGTTATTATCCCTTTCTACAGCTTTTTTATCCTTAAAAAACATTTTAGTATAGAAAATTCGGGCGCCATTGCAGCGGCATATGGATCTGTAAGTGCGGTAACATTTGTAACTGCCATCACGTTCTTAGAAATGCAAAACTACACATTTAGTGGTCACATGGTTGCTGTGATGGCTTTGATGGAAGCTCCAGCAATTATTGTAGGGGTAATTTTAATTCGATTGTACAATAAGAACGAATCGAGCACTACTAAAATTAGTTCGCTCATCAAGCATTCCTTTACTAACGGAAGTGTGTTATTAATTACAGGGAGTTTAATTATCGGTTTGCTGGCAAGCGACCAGCAGGCCCTAGGCATAAAACCTTTTACAACCGATATGTTTAAAGGATTCTTGGCTATATTTTTACTTGACATGGGAATTGTAAGTGGCCAAAAACTAAATGATTTCTTTAAAAGTGGATGGTTTAGCTTTGTTTTTGCAATTATAATTCCGCTTATAAATGGTATCATCGTGGCATATTTATCAAACCTCATCACAGATGACATTGGAAACCGATTCATATTTGCAGTATTAGCAGCAAGTGCCTCGTATATTGCTGTTCCTGCCGCCATGAAAATTGCCGTTCCAAAAGCCAATCCCGGTATCTTTATACCGATGGCATTAGCAATAACATTCCCCTTTAATATTACCTTTGGAATGCCAATATATCTGTCTGTAATATTGTGCTCATAATAAAGATGGAACTAATGCTTCTTAACCACTGGTCTTTCTAAGGTAAAAGAAAATTCAGAGCCAATTCCAAATTCACTTTCGACATAAATTTTTTCTTTGTGCGCTTCAACAATGTGCTTTACAATTGCCAATCCAAGACCAGAACCACCTTCCTCTCTAGATCCACTTTTATTTACACGATAAAAGCGCTCGAAAAGTCTTGGAAGGTGTTGTTTTTCAATTCCGCCACCATCATCACTTATTCGAACTAATATTTTTTTCTTGGTCAAGTTTACAACCGAAACTTCTGTCGTTCCGTTTTCTCGTCCGTATTTTATTGAATTTATAATTAAATTTTCAATTACTTGCTGAATACGATCACGATCACCTCTTACATAATTAGG
This sequence comes from Flavobacterium algicola, assembly GCF_022399565.1. GTDB lineage: Bacteria > Bacteroidota > Bacteroidia > Flavobacteriales > Flavobacteriaceae > Flavobacterium > Flavobacterium algicola. The sequence continues at coordinate 1,633,645 of NZ_JAJTUT010000001.1, read as the reverse complement.
CAAAGCAGTATTGTTATCAAACGACAAAGTGATATTCTTTTTTTCTGCTTTCATCTCTAAAAGATCAAAAACATTCTGAATTAATTCGAAAATATCAAACTCTGAATATTCTAAATTCAAGTCACCTGCTTCCAATTTAGTAATCATATCTAAATCTTCAACAATATAAATAAGGCGCTCTACTCCTTTTTCGGCACGTTTTAAATATTTTTTTCGAATCAATTTGTCTTCCATTGCTCCGTCAAGCAAAGTAGAAATATATCCTTGAACGGTAAATAGTGGTGTCTTTAACTCATGGGAAACATTACCCAAAAAGTCCCTACGGTATTCTTCACGCACTTGCAATAATTCAATTTCTAATTTTTTATCGGTGGCAAACTTTTTCACCTCTCGCGTCAATGTTTCCATATCTGTCGTGATGGGTTGATTAATCAAAGTGCTCGATTCAAGTAAGGAGACGTCATCATAAATTTTCTTGACACGCCTGTATATAAACCGCTCCACTCTATATTGAATGACCAAAAAAGAAAAACCAAACAGAATCACGCTAAAAACCAAACCAAACCATAATAACCCATTAAAGGTGGACGGAAACATAGCAGCTACCAATAAAATCACAAAACCTGTCGAGAAGAGACTGATATAGAAAGATGATTTTATTGCGAATTTGTAGGTTTTTTTAAAACTGATTTTCATTAACTTATTGCGTATATAGTAAAAATGGGCATAAAGCCCATTTTGATTTTTTCTTTTATGTAAATATAAAGAAGTGTGTTTAAAATTCGAACTTAGACTTCAAATTTGTATCCAACACCTTTAATAGTTTTAAATAATTCTTCGCCAATTTTTTCTCTTAATTTTCGAATATGAACATCGATAGTTCTTCCGCCAACAACCACTTCATTACCCCAAACTTTGTCTAGAATTTCATCGCGTTTAAAAACTTTTCCAGGTTTTGATGCTAATAGATAAAAGAGTTCAAATTCCTTTCTTGGTAAGGAAATCTCTCTTCCTTCCATGACAATTTTATATTCCTCACGGTTAATTTCGATTCCACCTACATTAAGAGTTTCACTATCTTGATCAGCTTCGACTAGTCTTCTTAATAATGCTTTTACTTTACTTACCAACAATTTTGGTTTGATTGGTTTTGTGATATAATCATCTGCACCAACATCAAAACCTGCCACTTGAGAATAATCCTCACTTCTAGCAGTTAAAAAGGTAATAATAACATTGCTTAATTCTGGAATTTTTCTAATATTTTCACAAGCTTCCATACCATCCATTTCGGGCATCATCACATCCATAATGATTAAATCTGGAATTTCTTTTTTGGCTTTTGTTATTGCTTCTTTACCATTAGCTGCAGTAAAGATTTGATAACCCTCTTGTGCAAGGTTGTACCCTACAATTTCTAAAATATCCGGCTCGTCGTCAACTAATAAAATCTTAGTGTTCTTGTTTTTCATAATTATGGCAAAATTAGACTTAAATCATAAGCTATACTCCTATTATTAAACTTAATGATTACAATTGCGATGGTAAATATAACAATAAAATAATCGACAAAAAGTAAGGTTTACATTAATTTAATCTCATAACATTTTGATAATATTAACCAAACATATTCGTAACAAGTGGTTAACTTGAACTTTACAGAGGTACCCTTACTTTGCAAAAAATTTAACCAAGAGTATGAAACTTAAATTATTGATTTTCGCATTTTTAATCTGTTCGCTGTCTTATTCACAGAGTAAAGGAACGATAACAGGAGTATTAACCGATAAAGAATCTAACAACGAAACATTACCTTTTGCTAACGTAATTGTCAAAGGAACAAGTGCTAATACCACAACTGATATTGCCGGTAAATATAGTATCAGTATCAATCCTGGAACTTACACAATACAATTTAGCTTTGTAGGTTACGAACCAATAGAAACAGCAGTAACCGTAGTTGCAGGACAAACAGTAACAATCAACAAAGCTTTGTCTTCTGGAGGTTACAAGCTAGAAGATGTAGTTATTAAGGCTGCAACCATAAACAGACAAAAAGAATCTGCCTTATTGCTAGACCAAAAGAAAGCGGTAGAAATCAAACAAAGCATTGGCGCTCAAGAATTAACCCGTAAAGGTGTTAGTGATGTAGCTGCAGCTGTTACCAAAATTAGTGGTGTTTCTAAGCAAGAAGGTAGCGGTAGCGTCTTTGTAAGAGGTCTAGGAGATCGTTACAATGTAACTACTCTAAATGGATTACCATTGCCTTCTAATAATCCAGCGAATAAAAATATAATTTTAGATATTTTTTCAACAGATATAGTTGAATCAATAGGTATTAGTAAAACTTTCGAGTCGCAAAACTACGCTGACTTTGGAGGTGCAAATGTAGACATTGTATCAAAGAAAATGAGTGGCTCTCCTTACGTACAAGTGGGTGTAAGTCTAGAAGGAAATAGTAATGTGATGAAATTAGATCATTTTTATTTACAAGACGGTCCATCTTATTCAGGTTTCAAAAATGTGAGCGCTCCTAGCAATCCGCTATTACCTTACAATTATTCATCTAGTTGGGATAGACAGGAAAGGAAAAATACTTTAAATAATAATTTTTCACTTTCAGGAGGGAAAAAATTTAATATCGGAGAAAGCGGTTCTATAGGAGCTTTTGTAACAGCATCGTTTGATGCAGACAACAGATATCTTGAAGGTGTTTACAGAGCTAACATTACTGCTCAAGGATCTGCAAATGTTGATTATTTAAGAAAATCATATCAGTTTAATACCAATACAACTGTTATGGGTACTGCTGATTATAAAATAAATAGTAAAAATTCCCTTCTTTACACTACCTTATTTTTAAATTCAACTGCGCAAGATTACAGTGAATACAACGGTTTTAATATTGAGTTCTCTGGTTTAGATCAAATTGGATTTATCAAACGTGGTACGTTTGACAGAACAGAATTATTATTAAATCAGTTAATGGGTAAACATGAATTTAATGAAAGATGGAATGGTAACTGGAATGTTGGTTATAGTGTACTAGACAACACTATACCTGACCGTATGCAAAACACTTTTGTTCCTACTGAGGATGGATCAACAAACTATACTTTTTTCAAAAACTCTAGTATCAACAACCACCGTTACTACCAAAACTTAGAAGAAAAAGAAATTTCTGCCAATCTTTCAGCATCGTACAATTTTAATAAATCAGCAGATGATGAATGGAAAGGTAAAGCAACTCTTGGTTATTCAGGTAAGTTGAAAAATGTGAACTTCGATTCGCAACAGTATTCGTTTTTTCCAGAAACAAATAAAACTTCTTTTCCAGTAGAAGGATTTCATAACACTGATTTGTACTTGAATGCAACAAATTTTGATCTTTCTAATGGAGATAGCTCAAGTCCACTTTCTCAGTTTTACGAAGGACATTTGAACATTCATGCTGTTTATGGAAACGTATTATACAATTTTACCGATAAATTGTCTGTCATCTTAGGTGGTCGATTTGAACAGATAGAACAATATGTTTATTACGAAAGTTTGGATGCTCCAAATGGTACTAGTAGAACATATGCTCCAGTAAAGTTCTTACCAAGTGTGATTGCAAAGTACAAATTGAATGATAAACAAAATTTAAAATTTGCAGCAAGTAACACATACACTTTACCACAATTTAAAGAAAAGGTGAAAATCCTTTTCCAAGAAGTGGGACAAAGTTTTGAAGGAAATGACAAGCTTTATGCGTCAACAAATTATAATGTAGATTTAAGCTGGGAATTATACCCTAGCTCTGATGAAATTTTATCTTTTACAACCTTTGGAAAGATTATTCAAAATCCAATCAACGAGATGTACACTAACTCTTCATCTGGAAATATTACCTACGCAAATACAGGAGAAAAAGCAGTTGTTGCCGGTATAGAATTAGAATTCAGAAAAAATATATTCGAAATCAGTAATGATAATGGTTTAAAAGACAAGTTATCATTCGGATTTAATGGTTCTTATATGTACCAAAATCAGGATTTAAGTAACAATAAAGTCTTAACCGAAAATGGATTTGGTGCCAATTTCACTTTTACAGATTCTAAATTATCTGGCGCATCTGATTTTCTAGCTAACGCTGACATATCCTTTTTAAAAGAATTAAAAAACGATAGAGATATCTCTGCAACAATGACCTATGCTTACGTATCTGATAAACTGGCTGTATTAGGAACTTCTGCTAGAGGAAATTTAGTAGACAAAGCTGTTAACAGATTGGATCTAATCATCAAAACGAATTTAACTAAAAAGCTAAATTTAGGATTATCTTATAAAAACATTTTAAACCCTGCTTATAGAAGGGTAACAGAACAAAGTAAAGCACCAGTAATCAAGACGGATGATGTACTAGCTAGCTCGTACAAAATAGGATCAAACGTAAGTTTGTCTTTAAAATATAAGTTTTAAAAATAAAGAAGCAGCATCTAAATCGGCTAGTTATCAACAAGATGACTAGCCGATTTTTTAGTTAGTAGTAGTGCATGTAAATTTAATGTTATTCACAATTGTCTTAAACTAAAATTATTTAACAACATGGTAATAATGAGTTAACGTAGTAAAAAGGTTAAAAATGTTCCTTTGTAATGTTAAAAAATATAAACAAAATAATAACAAGAAAATGAAAAAATCAATTACAGCAATATTATCGGTAGTAATTATTGCATTTACAAGTTGTACTAATGATGATACAACAGATTCAAATGCTTTTGTTTTAAAAGTAGATGATTTACAAGGAGACATAAATAGTACAGATGGAGCAAATGGAACAATTACTTTGGATGCTACAAAAACTTACACGTTAACAGGAGGACTTATAGTAAGATCTGGTGCCACTTTGACGATACCTGCAGGAACTAAAATTCAATCTGACCCAGATGCAACTGCAGAAGAGGCTAAAACAATTTTTATTGCTGTAGAAAGAGGTGCAAAAATAAACATAAATGGTACTGCAACTAGTCCAGTAGTAATGACATCTGGAAAAGCAACTCCTACTGAAGGAAACTGGGGAGGTTTAATTATCTGTGGTGATGCAAAAGTAAACACTGGTGATAATGGTACATCTGAAGTTGGTGGTTTGTTATACGGAGGAAACAACAATGCAGACAATTCAGGATCAATCACTTATTTGAAAATCTCATACACTGGATCAAAATTTAGTGATTCTAAGGAATATAACGGAGTTTCTTTCTTTGGAGTAGGTAGCGGAACTGTAGTTAATAATATCTACACTTTTGAAAGTGGTGATGATGCAGTTGAATTCTTTGGTGGAGCAGTAAATGCTAATAACCTAGTATTGATCAACTCTTATGATGATTCATTAGATTTTGCAGATGGTTATGTTGGAACAATTACAAATGTTTACATTTCTGGAGTATCTTTTGCAGGTGTAGAAGGTTCTAACAACGGAGCAAATGATATCGCTACGCCGATGACAAATGCTAAAATTACTAATATTTCTATTGTAAAAGGAACAGAAGCTAAATTTACAGCATCTGAAAAAGCAATCAACTTCAAAGAAGGTGGTGGAATTGAAACATACACAAACTTATTTGTAAGCGGAATTGATGTCCTTGCAAAACTTGATACTAATACAGGAGCAACTGCAAGAATTGCTGCAGGAGAATTTAAAGTAAACGGAATGAACTTTGCAACTGCAAACAATACTTCTGCTTTCTACAATACTAGTACTCAAACTGGTGCTGGTTTAGGTGCAACATTACCTGTTTGGGCTGCTTGGACAAAATTGTAATATAATATTCAAGTCTACCGGACTTTTAATTATAAAAAATGCTCTCTTTAAAAGAGAGCATTTTTTTTTGGTATAATATTTGTTTTTACTTATATTTACTTAACAAAAAATATGCGATGGCACAAAAATACTTTTATACTATTCTCTTAATGGTTTTTATTTGCTCCTATAGCGTTACTGCTCAGGAAAATAAACAATTACCAAAAACGCAAGATAGCGCTACTATTGAAGGCCTAAATTTGTATCCAAATCCCGCAAGTAACGGTAGAGTTTCTATCGCAACCAAAAATGATTTGAATAAAGAGATCGTGATTTTTGACCTATTAGGTAAGAGAATTTTGCAAACTCAATTGAGCGGTAGAGAGCTAAATATTTCTAGTTTATCTCCGGGAGTTTACATTATTAAGATTAATGAAGATAACGCTACAGCTACCCGTAAATTAATTGTAAGATAAAATCTAACAAGGAAAAGTTAAAATAAATGCTAGTTTCTACCATTACCATATAGGTAATCGTCAAGCTCTATTTTGAAGAGTGTGGTCGAAACTAAATTATTCATTTGAACCATTTCATTAATTGACATAGCCAAATCCAACTCGTTGAAAGGAGTTTTAAGCAGATATTTGGTGCAGCTATTTTTTAGATCACAATCATCGCAGCAATGATTTTTTGAAATACTATCTTCTATTAAACATTTAAATGCAACTAACTCTTTAGGTTCAAGTTGCAAACCCGTTTCTTTAAAGACCAACTGTACTTTACTAGTGTTCGTCTGCTCTTCCTCTATCCAATAAAAGGAAACCCCAAATTCGTTCTGATATATTTCTTGTATTTCTTTCATGATAAATATATTGTTATCACAAATATATTATTTTTATTTGTTCTAAATAAGAATAATTAGTAAAATATATATTTAAATATAATAATTTCTATAGGTGAACTATTAAGTATCGAAATTGCTTTATAGCTACAAACAGGTCAATAGCTCTAAGTGAAATGGCATCCTTTATGTTTCTTTTTTACACAAAGAAATAGTCTAAAGCCGGTGAACTTTTCTGTTATAAGAAAATCAGCCTGCTCAGTCTTAAAAAATATAGCTGTATTACTCAGTAGTTACTCCTTATCGTCGATGTCATCATTTAGATCTAATTTTCTAAAAGTTGGGGAAAATGTACCTGTCAATATTACTACCAACACAGTCATACAACCTCCAAATACAACTGCAGTAACCGTACCCATCAATCGAGCAGTTAGACCGCTTTCGAATGCTCCTAGTTCGTTTGAAGATCCAACAAACATAGAATTAACAGAAGACACTCTACCACGCATATGATCTGGCGTTTTTAAGAAGAGAATAGTTTGACGAATTACCACAGAAATACCGTCAAATACACCGCTCAAAAATAATGCTACTAATGAAATCCAGAAAACAGAAGAAAGTCCAAATACGATAATACTGATTCCGAAACCAAAAATGGCAATAAGCAGCTTCATACCGGCATTACTATTTAGCGGAACGTAAGCTGTTACTATCATAGTCAAAAATGCCCCGACTGCTGGAGCTGCCCTTAAAAATCCGAAACCCTCCGGGCCTACTTTTAAAATGTCCTGTGCGAACACTGGCAATAAAGCTACGGCACCACCAAACAGAACAGCAACCATGTCTAATGTAATAGCTCCTAAAACTGTTTTATTATTGAAAACAAACTTCAGTCCTTCACCTAAGCTTTGCATAATTGGCTCTCCTATTTTCGGGTTCATAATAGGCTTGGCCGCAATTTGTGTCAAAGCCAATAAAGCCATAATAGAACAAATAAAAACAGAGCACATAGACCAATGTACCCCTATTAAATGTATAGAAAATCCAGCAACTGCAGGACCAACAACAGATCCCACTTGCCAAACTGAACTACTCCAAGTCGCTGCATTTGGATATACTTTTTTGGGCACAATTAAAGATAAGAATGAAAAAATAGTTGGACCGATAAAAGCACGAACTAGACCACCTAAAAAAACCATAAAATAAATCGCATACAAAACGGTTTCAATATTGTAGTCTGCTATTATTGTTGGCCATGTTAATAAAAAAAGTCCAAAGCTAACAACTGAGAACGCAAGAATACATTTGAGTAACATTCCTTTTTTTTCTTTCTGGTCTACTATATGACCAGCAAACAAGGCCATTGAAACAGCTGGAATTACCTCCATCAATCCAATTAAACCTAGAGATAATGGGTCTTTTGTAATGCTGTAAACTTGCCATTCTATGACAATAAATTGCATAGACCAGGCAAATACCATGGCAAAACGCACAAGCAAAAAGGTGTTGAATTCCTTATAACGCAAGGCTTCGTAAGGATCTTTTTTTATTTTTTCGGGACTCATGATCTAGTGTCTTTTAATCGTAATTGTATGGATGTTTTTCCGTTCCATTCGTTTTCGTCAATGCAATAAGCCGCTTCAAATGGTTTTTGATGGGTTACAATTCCCAATTTATTTCCCATTCCGAAGCCTATTGCGGCCAGTCCCTCAGATTGGTTTTGCTTGACAAAAAGACGAAGGTGTTCATTGTCTTTTCCCATTGGTTTTCCGTAACCTGTTTCGATTACGTTTTTACTCATAAAAACGGGAGTCATGTTGAGTGGTCCAAAGGGTTCAAACTGTTTCAAGATTCGAATGAATTTTGGTGTGATATTACAGAAATCAATTTCGGCATCAATTTCAATTTCTTGAACGCGTTGCTCGGGTAAAATGGTTTCTTGTACTTGTTTTTCAAATGCAGTTTTAAAAGCAGCATAATTTTCGGGTTGTAAAGTCATACCCGCTGCATACATATGACCTCCAAACTGTTCTAGGTGTTCCGCACAAGCTTCTAGAGCATTATAAACATCAAACCCTTTGACAGATCGAGCAGATGCAGCATATTTTTCGCCACTTTTTGTAAATACTAGCGTAGGGCGATAGTGCGTCTCAATCAGGCGTGAGGCTACTATGCCGATAACACCTTTGTGCCAATCTTCTTGAAAAACAACGGTTGAAAAACGGTTTTCTTCCTTATTATTGGTGATTTGTCGCAGTGCTTCTTGGGTGATTTGTTGGTCTAATTCTTTTCGGTCGGCATTGTTTTGTTCGATTTCAAGAGCAAAGGCTTGCGCTTGGTCAAAATCAAATTCGGTTAATAATTGGACAGCATAATTGCCATGCCTAATGCGACCTGCAGCATTGATTCGGGGTGCTACAATAAAAACAACGTCGGTAATATCAAGTGTTTTTTTCTTGACTTGATGTACCAAAGCTTTGATGCCTGGTCTAGGATCATCGTTGATAACTTGCAGTCCAAAATGTGCCAAAACACGATTTTCACCCGTCATGGGTACAATGTCTGCGGCAATTGCGGTGGCTACCAAATCAAGATATGGTAGCAAGTCTTCTATCGTTTCATTTCTGTTCGAACCCAAGGCTTGGATCAGTTTAAAACCAACACCGCAACCGCATAATTCATCATACGGGTAGAAGCAATCGTTGCGCTTTGGATCCAAAACGGCCACAGCATCTGGCAATTGATCGCCGGGTCTGTGATGGTCACAAATGATGAAGTCTATGTTTTTTGCATTGGCATACGCTACATGGTCGATGGATTTAATGCCACAATCCAAGGCAATAATTAACGAAAATTCATTGTCTTCGGCATAATCAATTCCTTTGAACGAAACACCGTAGCCTTCAAGATAACGGTCTGGAATATAGGTATCAACGTTGGGGTAGTACGTTTTTAAATACGAAGCTACCAAGGATACAGCCGTAGTGCCATCTACATCATAATCGCCAAAAACAAGGATGCGTTCTTGGTTCTCAATGGCTTGTTCTATTCGAATGACAGCTTTGTCCATGTCTTTCATTAAGAACGGATCGTGCAAGTGCGTGAGTGAAGGACGAAAGAAAGCCTTGGCATCCTCAAACGTTTCAATGCCTCGCTGTACCAATAAAGTAGCTACAAAATCTTCCACATTCAGTGCTTGAGCCAAATGTTGAATTTTTTCTGCAGACGGTTTGGGTTTTAGTGTCCAGCGCATGTTGTGGGTGATTAGGTGATACTAATTAATGCAGAACTTTTATTTTTCGAAAATAAAAAGAGTCAATGCATGGCTGAATTATTTTCTAGCCAAAGCATCACCTTCAAACTGGATACCGCTCCAACCGGTCACCATAAAATTTCGGATGTTTTGATGGCTAGTCCCTTCTGGATCGCCTAGCACTTCATCAAAATAATAGCTTCCAAAACAAGCCAAAGTTTGTTCTTGTGATAAGTTTTGCGCTTTCGCGAAAGCAAATAATTTACAAGATCCAGAATTTGTTCCAGCGCCATTGTGTGTGCTTCCGTTTTGAAAAGCGGTTGGCGTAAAATCATAATTGGCTTCGATAGTGGTGATGGTATCTCCAAAAGCAATTGATGTTGGGTTTTGGTTTAACTGTTCTAAAAAAGAGCTTATTTTCATAAATACTATATGTTTATTTTAATTTTGAACTTATTGTTTGTGCCGCTACAATGGCACCATCCATATAACCTGGATTCTCTGTGGCCGTTTCCGAACCTGCAAAGTGTAACTTGCTATTGATAAAAGAATTTTGATAAAGAGCATCACCATTATTTTGATGGGCCATAACTAAATCATTATATGGACAAAAAGTAAGTATATCTTCTCTCCATACTTTCTCATGATAAGTAACAAAATTCTCTGCTTCCGCACCATAACACTGTACAAGTTGCTTTATCACTTTATCTTGTCGCGCTTGTTTCGTGAGAACATTTGTGCTTCCGTTGAGAAAACCCATTAAAGCAAAACTAGAATTATCATAGGCGCTGTGATCGTACATCTCGGTAATGATACCCACATGACTAAACAAGGCACCAGAATACTGTTTCTGCTTCCAGAATGGACTTGCATATTCTACAGCAAATTTTATAGACTCACCCATCCAAGTATGTGTACTAAGGGCCAATTCTGTCAAAGCTTTTGGTAGTGCTGGTACATACGCAATAGTATTGATAGCCAAGTTAGGAGGTACTGTTATAACTACTTGCGATGCTAAATAAAGATAACCTTTATCGTCTTTCAATGCTACCTCGGAACCCTTATCTGTAATTTCAACTATCCTCGTATCTAATTTTATATATTCTAAACCTATGTAATTAGCTAGTTTTTCGATCAATTTTGATGTACCACCTGCCAAACGGTAAGAAGGTTCGTCTGAATCTGGAATTTCAAATTTTTGAGGAGGTACAAACGACATTGTTTCAAATAAAGAAATGCCTTGCGTATGCTGCCTAAAATAATCTAATTCTATTTCTTTTAGGAACGCCAACAAATTTGGATGTTGCCTCCCAAACCAGGTAGCTCCCATTTCCATCGTGGCAGAATTATTCCCTATAATGGTTTGAATTCGACCTCCAATTTTAGTATTCGCTTCTAAAACGAGTACATTCATTCTCTTTTTCTTCAAAAAATAGGCGGTTGCTAGTCCTGATAAGCCAGCACCTATTACAATTATAGACGACCTACTCATGACTAATCTTCTGCTGAAAATTTCTTTTTCTTAGGCTCTTTGACAATTGTCTTCCCTGCTACAACTACTACAATCTCGCCACGGGGTGCTGTTTTTTCAAAATGTGTTAACACTTCGCGAGCCGTCCCTCTTACATTTTCTTCATGTAACTTAGATAATTCTCTAGAAACACAAATCTGACGGTCTTCACCAAAGTACGTAATGAATTCGGCTAAGGTTTTAAGTAATTTGTGAGGCGAAACATAAAGGATCATCGTTCTTGTTTCTTCAGCCAGTTCCAAATAACGAGTTTGTCTACCCTTCTTTTCAGGAAGAAAGCCTTCAAACACAAATTTGTCATTAGGCAATCCGCTATTTACCAAAGCTGGCACAAATGCAGTTGCTCCAGGCAAACATTCAACAGGAACTCCATTTTCTACACAAGCACGAGTCAACAAGAAACCCGGGTCAGAAATGGCAGGCGTTCCTGCATCAGAAATTAATGCAATTGTTTCTCCCGCTTTTAAACGAGCAATTAAATTCTCAACTGTTTTATGCTCATTATGCATGTGATGACTATGCATATGTGTACCAATCTCAAAATGCTTTAAAAGTTTGCCACTCGTTCTAGTATCTTCGGCAAGTATCAAATCGGCTTCTTTAAGTACTCGAATAGCTCGAAAAGTCATGTCTTCGAGGTTGCCTATTGGAGTGGGAACTATAAATAATTTTGACATGTAGCTTTGATTTGTTTTAAATGATTATTAGCCAGAAATTCTTGTACAGACAAGAGATTCTGGCTAATATATTTTTAATGTTTACTATTTATCTTTTATAGAAATTTCTTTTCGATAATATCCATAAAACGTTCCTCATAATCCTCTTTACCTTTCCACTCATTGTAGTCTGGTTTTACCATTTGATCAATGAAGGCCTTTGTTTCATAGAAGTTATCAAAAGTAATTAATTGGTTAAGCACTCTATTATAATCTTCTCTGCTATTACCAAAAAGGTGCTTGACAAATGCAATTTGATCGTTTAGGTCAATCTCAATTCCTTTTGAGAGTTTATCATTAAGTGAAAAAGATTTAGGTGCTACTTTTTCAGGAACCTCTTCTTTTACTACAGCTACTTCGACAATTTCTTCAACTGCTTTTACAGGTTCAAAGATGGGTGCAGGTGGTATAACTGGAACTTCATCTACTTTAACAAACTGTGGTTCGTTATAATTGGCTCCTAATAAATCTTCAAATGATATTTGAATAGCATCTGCTTTTTTAGGAGGCGTAACTACTGCTACCGGACTAATCTCAACTTCTTCTTCTTCCTTTTCACTAAGTGCAAAATTAGGAACGAATGCTGGTGGCAATACCGGCTCTTCTTCTATTTCTATTTCTTCTTCTACTTCCTCTTCTATGTTTTGCTCTTCAAATAACTCCTCTTCTACATCATCTTCAGTAATATCTTCTTCTTCAGCTGTTTCTAGTTGGACTAACTCCTCGTTTTCTTCTATAGTAGCAATTTCATCCACTAAAGGCTCTTCCTCCAAAAGTGCTTCTTCAAGCTCAATTGCTTCATTTATTTCTTCTTCTAATGTAGTTTCGGTTGCGCTAACTGACTCAAGATTCTCTTCAACTTTATTCTCTTCAGAAGTTAAAGCCTCGACAGCAGGCTCTTCAACAACTGCGATTAAAGTTTCAGATACTTCCACCTCCGTTGCAGTTGCTGCTTCAAGAACATTATCTTGAACCAAAACTGGTATAATTGGATCTTCATTGTCATAGAAGGACGCTACATCATTTACCATGGCAGCATGACCAATCGTTGGTTTTACTTCGCCGTATTGCTCTTCAACAAATCGCAGCACAGATAGTTTTTCATATAATTTTTGAGTTTCCAAAAACAATTGGTTCACATCAGATTTGTTTTTAAGTTGTAAAATTCGGTGTGCAATGCTGATCAAGTCAGCTTCCAATCTTTTTTTCATAACGGTAGAATTATAATAAGTAGCGAATATTTTATAAAGTTTATCTCTTTAAAGTATCAAGGGTTTTAATGACTGCAAAGCTCATTAATTGATAAAAATTTTCTACTTTTGAGATGATACAAAAGTATAAAATCTTAAGTGCATTTATCAAGTTACAAAGTAATAAAAACTATTCATTTTTTAAGTAAGAAAAAAACAAAATGTTTCTCGAAAATACAGTAAATCATAAAGAACAGTTTGGGTGGATTGAAGTGATCAGTGGTTCAATGTTTTCAGGTAAAACAGAAGAATTAATTCGACGTCTGAAAAGAGCTCAATTTGCCAAACAAAAAGTCGAAATTTTTAAACCTTCTATCGACACAAGATACCATGACGAACTGGTAATTTCACATGACGCTAACGAAATACGTTCTACACCCGTACCTGCAGCAGCCAATATTGCGATTTTGGCCCAAGGTTGCGACGTAGTTGGTATTGATGAAGCTCAATTTTTTGATGACGAAATCGTAACCGTTTGCAACAATCTAGCCAACCAAGGGATTCGAGTTATTGTTGCTGGTCTAGACATGGATTTTAAAGGTAACCCTTTTGGTCCTATGCCCGCATTAATGGCTACAGCCGAGTATGTAACAAAGGTTCATGCTGTTTGTACTCGAACCGGAAATTTAGCGCATTTTAGTTTTAGAAAAAATGATAGCGATAAATTGGTAATGTTAGGTGAGACAGAAGAATACGAGCCGTTGAGCCGCGGTGCGTATTACCGAGCGATTCAAAAAAATCAAGAAGAATAAATTATTAATCTACATTTTTAAAAAGACTAAGTAATTGGAGTTGTATAACAATTTAATGTAATTGTATAATTTATGATTGTATTATCTACGCTACCTTTGACTGATATTAAATTCAAAAATTATGAGATATATTTATGTAGTACTAGTTTCTTTAATGATTATTTCTTGTAAAAAAGCAGATCAACAAGGCGTTACAGACAGTCAAATGAGTATCGATTCGATCAAGCAAGTAAGTGTTGATTCTATGAAAATGGAAATGGTGAAACAACAAACTATTGATTCAATGAGAGTCGAAATGGCCAATCAAAAAGCGGCAACACCTACACAGACTGTAGTCGTTGAGAAAAGTACTCAAACAACTACTCCTGCTCCTGTAGCAAAAAAGAAATGGAGCGGAACAGCAAAAGGCGCAGTAATTGGAGCCGGAGTTGGAGCTGTAACTGGTGCTGTAGTTAGTAAGAAAAAAGGAACCGGTGCAATAATTGGTGGTTTGGCAGGCGCAGGAATTGGCGCAGGTACGGGAGCTATTATTGATGGTAAAAAATAGGATTCAAAATTGTAAATAAAGAAGGCTGTTTCATTCATTTGAAACAGCCTTCATACTTTTATAACAGATTGGTATTAGATTTTCTTTCTCATCCTTGCCACTGGTATATCAAGTTGCTCTCTATATTTCGCAACAGTCCTTCTTGCAATAGGATACCCTTTATCTTTTAACAATTCAGCCAACTGGTCGTCTGGATGTGGTTTTTTCTTGTCTTCTTCCTCAATAATATTTTGCAATATCTTCTTGATCTCAAGTGTCGATACATCTTCTCCCTGATCATTTTTCATAGCTTCAGAGAAGAATTCTTTTATGAGTTTGGTTCCATAAGGTGTCTCTACATATTTACTATTTGCAACACGAGATATGGTCGAAATATCAAGACCTACCAAATCGGCAATATCCTTTAATATCATCGGTTTCATCATTGTTTCATCTCCATCCAAGAAAAATTCTTCTTGATAGTGCATAATAGCATTCATCGTCACAAATAATGTCTCTTGGCGCTGTCTAATAGCATCAATAAACCATTTGGCAGAATCTAATTTTTGTTTAATAAATTGAACTGCATCCTTTTGATCATTTGACTTGTCACGAGAGTCTTTATAAGTACGCAACATATCTTGGTAATCTTTGGACACATGTAAAGACGGAGCATTACGACCATTTAGCGTCAATTCTAGTTCTCCTTCTACTATTCGAATAGCAAAATCGGGAACTACATTCTCTGTTACTTTATTATTACCGGTAAATGAGCCACCAGGTTTTGGATTTAAACGTTCTATCTCGTGAATCGCTTTTTTAAGCTGCTCATTAGAAACGTTATATTTCTGAATTAATTTATCATAATGTTTTTTAGTGAAGGCATCAAATTGATTTTCGATTATATCAATAGCCAAATCAACATATTCGGTCGGTGTACGATGCTTTAACTGCAATAACAAACATTCTTGTAAATCACGAGCTCCGACTCCAGATGGTTCTAACTCATGAATAACATATAACATTTTTTCTACCATCGCCTCATCTGTGTAAAGTGCTTGAGTAAAAGCCATGTCATCTACTAGGTCAGAAATACTCCTGCGAATGTACCCCATGTCATCAATACTCCCTACTAAAAATTCGGCAATTTGTCGCTCTTCATCATTTAAAATAAAAGTATTCAGCTGATTGATCAAGTCTTGATGAAAACTGATGTTTGCCGCAATTGGCGAATCACGACTCTCGTCATCATCACTGTAATTGTTGGCCTGCGTTTTATAATCTGGTGTGTCATCATCACTTAGATAATCATCGATATTGATGTCATCTGCTTCTATTCTGTCCGAATCGTCGCTTTCATCATAATCCTCGTATTCATCGTTCTCGAACTCATCCTTTTCGTAATCATCTTCATCATTACCAGTCTCCAAGGCCGGATTCTCATTCATTTCTTCCAACAAACGCTGTTCAAAAGCTTGCGTAGGCAATTGAATTAACTTCATCAGCTGTATTTGCTGAGGAGATAATTTCTGAGATAATTTTAAATTTAAAAATTGCTTTAGCATAAAAAAGGGAACTGAAATACTGAGACGCTTAAGTACTGAGTATTATTATGTTATCGAATTAAATATTTTTTATTTCTAGTTTTTTTTTTGGAATCCTAGTAACGAATTACTTTTTATTAGAATTCTGCACTTCCAGGTGTTCTAGGAAACGGTATCACATCTCTAATATTAGACATTCCTGTTACAAATAGAACCAATCTTTCGAAACCAAGACCAAAACCAGAATGCACGGCACTACCAAATCTGCGAGTATCCAAATACCATGATAACTCTTCTTCGTTGATATTTAATGCTTTCATCTTTTCGACCAAGACATCAAATCGTTCTTCACGTTGCGATCCTCCAACAATTTCTCCAATTCCAGGAAAAAGAATATCCATGGCACGCACGGTTTCTTTTCCAGGTTCTGTATCATCATTTAGACGCATATAAAATGCCTTTATATTTGCCGGATAATCAAATAAAATTACCGGACATTTAAAGTGTTTTTCTACCAAATAACGTTCGTGTTCTGACTGTAGATCAGCACCCCATTCGTTTATAATATAATTGAACTTCTTTTTCTTATTGGGAGTGCAATTTCTTAAAATATCAATTGCCTCTGTGTAAGATACGCGTTTAAAATTATTTTTTAATACAAAATCTAATTTCTCTAGCAATGCCATTTCACTTCTTTCCGCCTGAGGTTTTGATTTCTCTTCCTCCAACAAACGACCTTCTAAGAATTTTAAATCCTCAGGACATTTTTCTAAAACGTACTTGATAACGTACTGAATGAAATCTTCCGCCAGATCCATATTGTCATTCAAATCATTAAAAGCAACTTCTGGCTCAATCATCCAGAATTCTGCCAAATGCCTAGAAGTATTTGAATTCTCTGCTCTAAAAGTAGGACCAAAAGTATAAATTTGACCTAAAGCCATAGCGAAAGTTTCTCCTTCTAATTGTCCCGAAACCGTCAAATTGGTTTCTTTACCAAAAAAATCTTCTTTATAATTTACACTTCCGTCTTCTGTTCTCGGCGTATTATCAAATGGCAAAGCGGTTACTTTAAACATTTCTCCTGCTCCCTCCGCATCAGATCCTGTGATGATAGGTGTATTCACATATACAAAGCCTTTTTCTTGAAAGTAACTGTGTACAGCAAATGAGAGTACTGAACGAATTCTCATAATCGCTCCAAATGCATTTGTTCGTACGCGCAAATGTGCATTTTCGCGCAAAAACTCCAAAGAATGTTTTTTAGGCTGCATCGGGAATTTCTCAGGATCAGAATCTCCAAGAATCTCCAAACTACTAACTTGAATTTCGTATTTCTGTCCCGCTCCTTTGCTTTCGACCAAAGCTCCTACAACCGAAACTGCAGCGCCAGTAGTAATTCTTTTTAAAATTTCGTCTGATGTATTTTCAAAATCCACCACACATTGTATATTGTTGATAGTCGAACCATCATTCAAAGCAATAAACTGATTGTTTCTAAAGGTTCTTACCCATCCTTTTGCATTTACTTCTGGCAGTGTCGAGGCACTGTTAAGCAATTCTTTAACCTTTGTATGTTTCATTTTATGGACGTAATTAATTTAAAATGACTGTTTTTTCAACTACAAATATAAATCTTTTGAAGTTATTTTTAAGATGGTATTTGGGTTAGGTGTTATATCTTTTTATTTTCGAAATAAAATCTAATATACAATTTGTAAAAATTTACTACTGTATAATTTTCCAAATCAACCTTTTTAATAGGCAGAATCAAGTTTACAGCGCTCCTATCTATAGAGCTATTAATTAGTTAAGGAGATATTGCATAAATTTCGATCTAATTCCATATTCAAATAATATAATTTTTCAACATAACTATATAAGAACCAGCTTCTACTATCACGCTACCTTTATTTCATATTAATTACCAACCGCCTTAACGAGCTAGCGATGAAAAATAATGGACAATTAAACCTGAATGGTAGCCAAAATATAACCTGGAAAAACCTACCCTTTACTACAGAGGTTGCTCAAAAAACAATAGTACAAAACAGCGGTAAAATTGTTGATAGTTTTTCAGCTGCTATAACGAAGTCAGATGACATTCTTGCAAATGAAGTTCTAAGAGCATTGAAATTAAATCACTGGATTCCTGATGCTCTTTTAAATCTAGAAGTAAAAAATGGGTGGATCACATTAAAAGGAGAGCTTTCTTGCAATTGTCAAGTAGAAGCAACTCAAAAAGTTCTTGAAGGTATTTCTGGGATTGCGGACGTGACCAATTGCATTACAATTAAATTAAAATCAAATGACGAGATACAACGCTCCTATATAGAGAAAGCTATCGCTACCGCTTTCTCACAACTTCATAATGCAATAAAAGTCAAAGTCACCGAAACGGCAGCTACACTTACAGGAACTGTATCGTCATGGAATCAAAAAGAAGAAATCGGCAGGATTGCTTGGAATACTGAAGGAATTTGGATCGTTAAAAATGAAATACAAATTAGTACTAATCAAATTTTTTAGTAGAATATTAAATCGATAATTAATCACAAAATACTACAATATGAAAACTACATCTGAATTAAGTCAAAATATAGCCGAAATAACAGCAAGAATAGAAGCAAATTTTCCTGAATTGGCAAAGTACATACCCGAAATGTCAAAAAATGCACCCAAAGGTGTAGATGATGCTGTTCAAGGATTAGACGATTATTACAAATCGCTGCAAGAATTATTAGCCGAATACTCTGCAACGCACAGCAGCGAATTGGTTCAAAAAACAGAAGACAATACCAACTTTGCAGATCTTCAAGACTATCCAGCATCTGAAGATATTTACCAACAAGGAGTAAAGGAAGCTGGTATTGACCCTGAAGATATTTCTAAAAAGAAAGCGACGGATGATATTCCATATATGAAAAATGAAATCGACTTTACAGAGGATAAAACTGGAGCAGATTTAGATGTTCCAGGTGCGGAGCTGGATGATCAACAAGAAAACATTGGTAGCGAAGATGAAGAAAATAATTATTACAGTTTGGGAGGAGACAATCATAACGATTTAGAAGAGGACAGATCGTAGTAAAATTTCTTTAAAATTTTTTACATAAAAAGCACAGCAAAGCTGTACTTTTCCTTTTTATAACAAATGATATTATTAGGTAAAATTGAAATCTCATAAATTAAATAAAAAATTGTATAACCAAAATGAGCTTTAAAAATAGAACTTTACATACCTATTAATCAACGAATTATTAATAAAATACATAAAATCATGGGAGATCATAAAGACTTAACAAACGCATCAGCAGCAGAGAAAATAAAAGATTTAGCAGAAGACATCAAAACATGTATGTTTTGTACTTACAATGGTGACAAATTAAATTCTAGACCAATGTCTGCTCAAAAAATTGACGACGAAGGAAACTTGTGGTTTCTATCTGATAAAACTAGCGAGAAAAACGAAGAGATTTTGCAAAACCCTAAAGTGGAGCTTTTCTTCTCTGAACCACAAAATCAGTTTTTAACAATACATGGTCACGCCACTATAAGTTATGATCGCGATTTAATCAAAGAATTATTCACTCCAATTGTTAAGGTCTGGATGCCCGAAGGTTCAGACGATCCAAATTTGAGTGTTATTAAGGTGGTTCCAAAAGAAGGTTATTATTGGAACAATAAGCACAATAGAATCGTTGCAATGGCCAAAATGACAACCGCATTTGTTACAGGACAGACAATGGATGATGGAATTGAAGGAAATTTAAAACTTTAAAATACAAGGAGAGTTGGTACTAAACATACTGACTCTCCTTTTTCTTTATAACACTTTGAAATCTAAGGCATTTAGAATTCCTGAAATACTTGCTGTATTATTAAAATATACGTATGCTTCTTTACCTTGCAATTGTATTTTAATTTCTTGCAATTCTTTACTAGAATAGCTGGAGTAAAACGGTTTGGGATTTCCATGAAAACGAACATAAATAAAAGCACCGTTGCTGATAATTGTATTTGGAACATTTGGGTGACTCACACTACAGAACGTGATTTTCATTTTGGCCAGAGCTGCATATACTTCTTCTTTCCACCAACTTTCATGGCGAAACTCAACTACATTTTTAAAATCAGTATTGAGACTAGTCAAAATAAGTTGCAGTCGTTCTGGATTATAAGTAAAACTAGGAGGAAATTGGAACAATATGGGTCCCAATTTTTCTTTTAAATTATTCTGGAGAATTTCATAAAATGATGCAATTATATCTTCGCACATAACCATTTTCCGAACATGTGTGATTTCTTTTGGAGCTTTGATCGAAAATATAAAATTATCAGGTGTTTTTTCATACCAATTTCCAAGTACTCGAGCAGTTGGAAACTTATAAAAACTACCGTTAAACTCATAGCTGTTAAATTGTTTACAGTAATAACTAAACCAGTCTTTTGATGGCAGCTCTTCAGGATAGAAAATACCTTTCCATAACCGATTGTAAAAACTGGAGCAACCTATTATTAGTTGATTTTCCATTGGTTGGTTTTTTAAATGCTATTTCTTTTTCAAAAATCGAACAAAAAAAAGTGCAATTTAAAAAATCGCACTTCTTATACTTTTTACAAGCTGTTTATTCTGCTTCAGCAGCTTCAATATTTACAGCACTTACAGCTACTTCGGTCAATTTTAAATCGGCACCTTTTTCCTCATCTAAGGTTTGTTCTAATAATGTTGCCGCTTCTGCAAAGCCTAATGTTTCTGCAAATTGTCTTAACGTTCCGTAAGTTGCAATTTCATAGTGTTCTATTTTTTGACTCGCAGCTATGATACCAGCGTCACGCACTACGCCTAATTCCGTTTCTTCCATAATGCTTTTACCTTCTTCAATTAGGCCGGCCATAGCATCACATTTTTTTGCAGTTGCTTTTTTACCGATGATTTCAAACACTTTTTCTAGGCGTTTTACTTGCTCTTCTGTTTCTGTCAAGTGGCTATTCAAAGAGTCAATTAGTTCTTCACTAGTTGCATTTTTAACCATTTTAGGAATTGCTTTTGTCAATGCTTTTTCAGCCCAATAGATATCTTTTAAAGAATCTTCAAATAAATCATTTAAACCTGAAGCGGCACTTGATTTAGCTTTGATAGTTCCTTTCTTAGCAGCAGCTTTCTTGCTTGTGTCTTTTTCTTTTTTTTCTGTAGTCTTCATAACGAATAAATTTAGTTGATTAACATATTCAAAATTAAGAAGTTGTATCAAAAATAATCTTACAGAATTCTGTTGTAAATTTACATTTTAAACATTTATCAATTTACTAATAACTGTTAAGCAACAAGTAAGAATGCAATAGTGATTACAGAATAGAGCAGTAGCCCAATTATACTATCATTTGTATGCAAAAAAAATTCCCGCCAAAAGACGGGAATTTTTTTAATTGTTATTTGATAATTATTTAGTCTTCATCCAATTCGAGAATTAAATTGGCTATAAGTGCTGTCCAACCTGTTTGGTGTGATGCGCCTAATCCTTTACCACTGTCTCCATCAAAGAACTCATAAAAGAAATGCTCATCTCTAAAATGTTCATCTCTCGTAAAAAGATTATTTGCATCATCAGAATGATACTGAAACTTTCCTTTTTGATTTGGTTCGAATAATTTGATCAATCGCTTACTCAACTCGTTTGCAATTTGTTTTAAATTCATTTTTACACCAGAACCTGTTGGGAACTCGTACACATATGTAGGACCATAAAAAGTGTAGTACTTACGCAATGACTGAATTATCATATAATTTAATGGCATCCATATTGGACCACGCCAGTTAGAATTTCCTCCAAACATATTAGAACGACTTTCGCCAGGCTCATACTGGATATGGTGATCTCCGTGATGCTTAAATACGAATGGATGCTCTTCATGGTATTTAGACAAAGAACGAATTCCGTAATCTGATAAAAATTCTTTTTCGTCAAGTAAACGAGCCAAAAGATGTTCTAGCCTGAATCCTCTCATAACCGAAAATAGATAATTACCATCCTCATTGGTCTTATCTATATTTGAAATTAAAGAAGCTAAGTCAGGACGTGTTTTAACAATCTCTGCAGCTCGAACTCTAAATTTATTTAACTCCTCAAACAAATCTTTATGAATAATTTCAACAGCAAACAAAGGAATAATACCTACTAATGAGCGAACTCTTAACAAGTCAGTTGTACCACTTGACATTTCGACAACATCATAATAAAAATTATCTTGATCATCCCAAAGAGAAATGTCCTTTTTACCAATATGATGCATTGCCCACGCAATATTCAAAAAGTGTCTAAAGAACTTAATAACCGAGTCCTCATAAACCTTATTTGTCTTAGCTAACTCCAAAGACATACGCAACATGTTTAAGGAGAACATCGCCATCCAACTTGTTGCATCTGCTTGCTGCATTCGAGTAATGCCTTCGGGCATGTGATTACGATCAAAAACCCCAATATTATCGAGACCTAAAAATCCACCTTCAAAAAGGTCTGTACCACTTTTATCTTTTTGATTTACCCACCAAGTAAAGTTCAGTAATAACTTTTGAAAAGCTCTTTCAAGAAATTGTGTATCACCTGTTCCTGTCTTGGTCTTATCCTTATCATATATATTCCAAACTGCCCATGAGTGCACTGGTGGATTTACATCGCTAAAGTTCCACTCGTATGCGGGAATTTGACCATTTGGATGCATATAACCATCTTGCAACACAAGAAGTAATTGTTCTTTGGCAAAATAGGGATCTATTTCTACAAAGGCTGCCATGTGAAAAGCCAAATCCCAAGCTGCATACCATGGATATTCCCACTTATCAGGCATAGATATTACATGTCGGTTATTTAAATGTTGCCAGCTAAAATTTCGTGTAGGGGGTCTATTCGAAGCTTCTTCGCTCGCTCCTCCAAAAAACCACTTGTGTACATCATAGTAATAGAACTGTTTTGTCCATAGCAAACCCGAAAAAGCTTTCTTGGCCAATTCTTGACGATGCTTAGGAATATCCTTTTTTATTACACCATCATAAAATGCCTCACATTCCTCAATTCTTTTAGTAAAAATTGAATCAAAATTTGTCCAAGGATCTTCCACTACCTTTTTACTAAGGCGTACTCTTATCGTTCTTTCTTCTCCTGCTTTCAGCTTCATCTTATGCCATACAGCAACTTTAGAACCGTTTTTTTCAGGATTTACAGTAGGCATTCCGTCTACAACGTGATTATTTATACCGTCTTTTACATAATCAACCTCATTTGGTGAGTTGTATATACGTTCATTGTTCGTCTCATTTTCGCAAAATAGCTGCTCACCCTTTTCATGATAAAAGTAATAGTTTCCATTTCGACTGCTTCGAGAATGAATACTGTTATCTGTCAAAGTTTTCATACTAGGACGCGTAAATTTCTGATTGTGCTTCCAAAAATTACGAAACCAAAGATGTGGCAATACATGAATATCAGCTGCCTTTTTACCTCTGTTAATGACAGTGACTTTCATCAAAATATCATCTACATCGGCTTTGGCATATTCGATAAAACAGTCAAAATAGGCATTGTTTTTAAAACTATCTGTATCGATAATTTCGTATTCTGACTCTTCTCTACTACGTCGGTTTTTCTCGATTAACTCCGAATACGGAAATTCTCTTTGCGGATATTTGTATAAATATTTGCTATACGAATGTGTTGGAGACGAAACTTGATGAAAATAAAGTTCTTTGACATCTTCTCCATGATTCCCTTGATTATTTGTTAGTCCAAACAACCTTTCTTTTAAAATTGGATCTTTACCATTCCAAAATGCAGGAGCCAAGCATAAGATTTCACGAGAATCACAATAACCTCCAATGCCCTCTTCACCCCATCTATAGGCATTACTGCGGGCTTTATCATGATTGATAAATTCCCATGCATTTTCATCTTCACTATAATCTTCACGAACAGTACCCCATTGTCTTTCGGCTAAATAAGGCCCCCATTTTTTCCAATTTTTGTAGGTATCGTCAATGGCTAATCTTTCTACTTCAGAAGTGGTATTATTGGTCATATTCTGTCATTCAAGTATTTAAAATCTATTTATAAAACTACAGTCTAACTGCTAGTCTTAGGTCTAAAGTAACTATTTTTTAAACAAGTTACTCGATATGCGTTTAGTATTCCTTAATTCGAAAAAAAAGTTATACCCTTTTTTATAGTTCTAAAAAAAAAGTACTATTAATTATATTTAAACTAATAGTACTACTTTATTTTGAAGTTTTATTATTAATCTGGTTTTGCAATTACATCTACTGTAGGTTCTTTGAACTCCTGCTTATTGGCCAAAGATTTGTTTAAAGTCAGCACCAGACATGGCAACAATAATAAATTGGACAACATACCAAATAAAAGTGTCATTGCAATCAATCCTCCAAGTGCGACTGTACCTCCAAAATCGGAAAGCAGAAACACTGAAAATCCTGCAAATAAAACTACAGATGTATAAAACATGCTAAGTCCAGCTTCTTTTAAAGTTGCGAAAACTGATTTTTTTATCTTCCAATTATTATTGGTAAGTTCTTGACGATATTGTGCTAAGAAGTGAATCGTATCATCTACAGAGAGTCCAAATGCGATACTAAATACCAATATAGTTGATGGCTTAAGAGGAATACCGAAGTACCCCATTAATCCTGCGGTAATCATTAATGGCAGTAAATTTGGAATCAATGATACAACCACCATTTTGAAGGATCGGAACATAAAAACCATAAGCATACAAATCAAAAACACTGCAAAGAGCAATGAAGAAACCAAATTGTCTAGTAAGTATTTAGTCCCCTTTTCAAAGACCAAAGCTTTACCAGTCATTATCACATTGTAGCGTTCCTTTGGGAATATTTTATTAGTTTTCGCCAATAATTCGTCTTCAATTTTGGCCATGTTTCCTGTGCCAATATCTTTCATAAAAGTAGTGATGCGTGCCGTTTGTCCATCGGCATCAACATAACTTTTCATTATATTTTCTTTTGTGTTTTTTGTCGCATTTTTGGCATAACTCAGAATAAAACTTTGTTCTTGCGAACTTGGTAGTTCGTAATAATCGGGATTACCATTGTAGTATGCTTGTTTCGAATACTTCACCAAATTGACAATGGAGATAGGTTTAGATAATTCTGGAATAGAATCGATAACCTTTTGCAACTCGTCCATTTTCTTTAAAGTAGACGACTTCATCACTCCTTTTTTCCTCTTAGTATCAACCATAATTTCTAGCGGCATAACTCCATTGAATTCTTTTTCAAAAAAAACAATATCCTTAAAAAAGTCAGTATCATGAGGCATGTCCTCAATCATACTCCCAGAGGTTTGAATTTTGACCGCACCAAAACTACTTACTATAAACAGAACAATAGCTACCGCATAAACGTAACGTCGATTGTACTTGACCATTTTCTCAATCCATTCCATGAAAAATTTGGTATAGTTTCGGTTTAAATGCTTTAAATGCTTGGCCTTAGGTACAGGTTGATAGCTGTAATAAATAGGAATTGTAATCAAGCACAAAAAGAATAATGCCATGATACTTAATGACGAAATTATTCCGAACTCTTTTAGCAGTTGACTACTTGTAATAACAAAGGTTGCAAAACCAGCAGCGGTGGTCAAATTGGTCATCAAGGTAGCGGTACCTACTTTTGTTATAACTCTTTGCAGTGCTTTGGCTTTATTACCATGTAAAACATATTCTTGCTGGTATTTGTTGGTCAAGAAAATACAGTTTGGGATTCCGATAACAATCACCAAAGTTGGTACCAAGGCCGTAAGCACCGTGATATGGTAATTGAACAATCCTAGCAGTCCAAAGGTCCACATTACCCCAACAACAACAATCAAAATCGCAATCGTTGTGGCCCTAAAGGATCGAAAGAAGAAAAAGAAAATGATAGATGTTATTAATAAAGAGACACCAATAAATAAACTAATTTCGTTAAGAATGTTTAGTGCATTTAATGTTCGAATATACGGCATACCCGACACGCGCAAATCAACACCCGTTTCTTTCTCAAATGCCTTGATTTTTGGAAGAAAATCATTGACTATGTAATCCTTACGACCTGCTGTATTGACGACATCCTTATTCATGTAAATAGCAGAACGCAAACTACCATTCTTTTTACTATAGAGTAATCCTTCGTAAAATGGCATATTCTGAAGTAAATCCTTTTTTATCGAATTTAGATACTCTTGTGAATTTGTTTTGGAAGGGTCAACAAATGAAACCATCTCAAAAGTTTGAAGCGAATCATTTTTCTTGAGTTGTTTTAAGTCATTTACAGACACAACCAAATCAATTTGCTTTTGTGCTTTAATTTCAGTCATCAATTTAGTCCAAGCTTCAAAAACTTTGGGAGTAAAAAACGCTTCGTCTTTAACACCAACAACAATTAAGTTTCCTTCTTCTCCAAATTTGTCGAGAAAAGCATTGTATTCTGTATTGACGCTATTATTTTCTGGTAAAAGAGTAGCTTCGGTAAATGAAAATTGAATGTTTTTCCATTGATAAGCAAGTAATATAGTTATCAATAAGATAAGGCCAAGAATGGCAAGTCTGTTTTTAAGTACGATTCGGGCAATAAATTCCCAGAAACCTACTTTAAAGAGTTTTTTCATATGTGATTTAAAATGAGGCCAAAGGTAATAAAAACACTAGTAGCAGAGCAATTTATTTGTAAACTTTAGAATAATTTTAGTGTTTTTAAACCAGTAAAATTCTTTAAAAAAGTAATTTTCAAGATGTAAAACATATTATAGAATTTAGCATCTTTGTGAAGGCAAATAAAAAATATCACATGTTAAAAAAATACAGAAATACACTGTTTTATTTGGGAGTTACTGGAGGTTTCTCTGCGCTAATTTACTGGATAATCAACCAAGGAACTTTGCTAGAAAAGAAAGATGCCGCGGTTACTATTAAAGCATCAGGTGACTCTTGGAGTGACTTCATTCATTCAATGCTAGAAAATTTTCAAGACCCTCTGGCCATCCTCTTGGCACAAATAGTAATGATTATTTTGACAGCCAGATTATTCGGCTGGATTTTTAAAAAAATAGGCCAACCAACTGTAATTGGCGAAATCATCGCTGGAATTGTTTTAGGTCCATCGCTAGTGGGTATGTATTTTCCCGAATTTTCTGCTGCCTTATTTCCAGCTGCATCGCTCGGTAACTTAAAGTTTTTGAGTCAAATTGGATTGATTTTATTCATGTTTGTTATCGGAATGGAATTAGACATGAAGGTGCTCAAAAACAAAGCTAGCGAGGCGATAGTCATAAGTCATGCAAGTATCATTATTCCGTTTGCTATGGGGATTGGGTTGTCGTACTTTGTTTATGACCAATTTGCTCCCGTGGGAGTCGAGTTTCTTTCATTTAGTTTGTTTATGGGAATCGCCATGAGCATTACTGCTTTTCCGGTATTGGCGCGCATCGTACAGGAACGTGGAATTCATAAAACAAGATTGGGTGCCATCGTCATCACCTGCGCTGCGGCCGATGACATTACTGCATGGTGCTTGCTTGCTGTTGTTATTGCGATCGTAAAAGCTGGCGATTTTGTTGGTTCTTTATATGTTATCTCACTTGCTTTAGTGTATGTTTTGGCGATGATATTTATCGTAAAGCCATTCTTAAAAAGAATTGGAGATTTATATGCCGAAAAAGAAAATATTGGAAAACCTTTAATTGCCATCTTCTTCCTGATTTTAATAATGTCATCTTATGCCACAGAGGTAATTGGAATTCACGCGCTCTTTGGTGCTTTTATGATGGGTGCAATTATGCCCGACATCTCAAAGTTTAGAATGATTTTTATCGAAAAAATTGAAGATGTAGCCGTTATACTTTTACTCCCATTGTTTTTTGTGTTTACCGGACTTAATACGCAAGTAGGATTAATCAATGACGCTTATCTCTGGAAGATAACGGGTGCAATCATAGCAGTTGCAGTTATAGGAAAATTTATTGGTAGTGCACTTGCCGCAAAATTTGTTGGTCAAAACTGGCATGACAGCTTAACGATTGGTGCATTGATGAATACCCGTGGTTTGATGGAGTTAATCGTTTTAAACATTGGTTTGGAATTAAAAGTTTTAACGCCAGAAGTATTTACTATGATGGTTATCATGGCATTGGTGACTACTTTTATGACTGGGCCCGCATTGGATTTGCTCAATTTTATTTTTAAGTATAAAAAAGAATCTGAGATAGAGGAAATTACAGACGATGATACCTATAGAGTTCTAATCTCATTTGGAAATAATGAAAAAGGGAAATCGTTACTTCGACTGGCCCATAGCTTAACCAAAAAACAAAAAAAGTCTTCTGTTATTACTGCAATGCACCTAACGCAAAGTGATGAATTACATTCCTTCAATCGAGAGGAAATAGAAAAGGAAAGTTTCGAACCTATTTTTGAAGAATCTAATCTTTTAGGAGCAAACGTTGACTCTTTATTTAGAGTTACCAATGACATAGAGTCTGAGATTGCAGATGTTGCCAATCATGGTGATTATGATTTGCTATTGGTAGGTTTGGGAAAATCAATATTTGAAGGAACCTTGTTGGGGAAAGTTATTGGTTTTACAACCCGAATAATTAATCCAGACAGATTGATTGATAAATTTAAAGGAAAAGAAGGTCTGTTCGAAAATTCTCCCTTTGACGAAAGAACGCGCCAAATTGTTGCTAAGACAAAAAAGCCGCTGGGTATTTTAATCGACAATGATTTACAAGATGCAAATCAAGTATTTGTACCGATTTTGAAATCTGACGATACTATTTTGATTGATTTTGTACAGAAATTAATCTACAATAATCACAGTAAAATTACAGTTCTTGATATGAACGGGTATGTCAAAAATAATTTTGTAATTCAAAGTGCTATTGCTTCGCTTTTACAAAAATACCCCGATAATATTGAAGTAATTAATGAGAAAGGAATGTCTGTTGATTTGCTACAACAGCAGGATTTAATGTTAATTAGTTTGGCAAGTTGGAAAACAATCTTAGATTCTGATAACGAATGGTTGGATGATGTTCCTTCTGTATTAATTATTAAACCTTAAAAAAATGAGTTGGATTTTATTGATTATTGGCGGTTTGTTTGAAGTAGCATTTGCATCATGTTTAGGCAAGGCAAAAGAGACTACAGGCATGGAATCGACTTACTGGATTATCGGATTTTTAGCTTCTTTAACCGTGAGCATGATTTTACTGTACAAAGCTACTCAAGTATTACCTATAGGCACAGCATATGCAGTATGGACCGGCATTGGCGCAGTTGGAACAGTCTTGGTGGGAATATTGGTATTTAAAGAACCCGCAACTTTTTGGCGTGTATTTTTCTTATCAACTTTAATTATGTCAATAATCGGGCTAAAGGCGGTATCTAGCCACTAGAGACCAATATTTATAACAAAACTAAGTTTTACTGCAATATTGTCTTCAAAATTTGGTAATTGATTAGGACCATAGCGGTAAAATGCCGTTAATCCCAATCCACTCAATATTTGATTAAGTTCTATTCCAGATTCAAAGTAGCCTTCATTTAGCGTTTTATAATTCAAACCGAGGTGTTGCTCCGGCTTGTCCAAATTACCCCAAGCCATACGTGACACCAAAACCAAAGAAGGCTTCACTTTCGAAAATAATTTCAGTCTATTGAAGCTGTGTTTGAATTGAAAAAATGCAAACTCACTAGAGAAAAACTCATTAAAATACATGGTTTCAAAACTATTTTTACCAGCAAATGTTATCCTCTGTATGATCGTTTCTTTAGTAATATTATTTGGTGAAGTATTGTACAAATGAGTTAATGGCACATCTCCTAACGCATACCCTCCTTGAAAAAGTAAATTGGTTTTTTGACCATTTAAGTATTTCTTTTCATACTCTGTTTTAAAATCAAATTTGGTAAATTCAAAATCATTTTCAAAAGCTTTGGGCAGCGTTTTTGTAATTTGAAAAGTGAATTTAGGAAAACGCTTTTCTATTTCAATTCGTCCAGTTGGTGTTTGCATATAGTCACTAAAAGGATTCCACTGCAAAGATACCTTGGCCGTTGTCATTTGATAGTAAGTATAAAGTCGGTTATTCAGATTGTATACATAATCAAATTTCGGTAAAACCTCTGTATGTGACAATTCCCAAATACTTTCCGTTTTAGGAATGATAGCAGTCTCAATATAAGATTTATAACTCACATAGTTGTAGAAAGTACTTATGTTGATTGGTCTTGGATCATAGAGTTTAAACGGCTTTTTATCGATGGCAAAAGTAGTACTTGCAATCTCACCTACATCATCTGTATATGAAGCTCCAATCCACGAATTAGAAAACTTACCAACGCGCACTGCAGCTCCCAAATGGTATTTGAATGCACCATCTTTCGTACCATAGGCGGAGTATCCGTCGATCTTAATTATTTTTGAAAAACGTTCATTTGTTACACCACCAAAACCCAAACGAAAGCCTTCGTAATTGTTGTAACGAAATATTCTGCGCAAGTCCAAATCAAAAAAGCCTAAAGGTAAATATCCATTATATACTTTTCGTCCAAAACGAATTTTACTCTCCAATCGCTTTCTTAAAAACAAACTATCCAGAGCCAGATAAGTTTTTTGCTCCCTTACATCCAAAGAATCTTTACGGTATTTATCCCAAAAGTCTTCGGTTTTATTCAGTGCATTGTCTTTAATTTCAATGCTAACAAATGATTTCTTGACAGTTAAAGGTGCATTAAACCGAAAGTCAAAATTATCAGTTTCTGAGGTTACGTATACATAATCGGATGGCTGTTTTTCTCTTGTTGATAGGTTGTCTTCAAAATCACCATCAAACTGAATAGTCCCTCCTAATATTTTGATATCATCGTCATTTTTACCCTTTACAATCCTGAATTTTTTCGAAATAGGAAACCACATCTTTTCCTGAGGAACATACTCAAACTCATGCGTGCCACTGATGTCTAAAACACCTTTAATTCTCATTACTGCCTTTGCGACAGCAGCACTACTTTTGTCTATATATAAAATTCCTTCTAAACCTGCAGCCTTACTCTTCTTCTTGTTTTTAAAGTGAACCATATATGTCATTCTGCCCTCTATTTCTAAAGTGTCGAGCAATTTATAACTGTATTCTTTAAGTGCATTTTTGGATAATGGACTACTATATTTGGTTTCAAATAACTCATATCGTTCATCATAGACAGAAAACGACTGCAAGTTAAATCCAATAATTTCATAAATAGGCTGCTTTAATCCCGCCATTTTTGTCCCCAAAATAGTTTCTTTTAAAGCATTGTCTTTATATTGAAAATTTGACACTTTTTCTGTTAGAAAAAGATGGTGTTTGTCAATTACTTCTTTGAATTTAAACTTTGTGGAATCTACTTTTTGAAAAATAAGTCCGCGCCTTTTCTGAATAAAAATTGAATCTAATTTTCCGACTATCGAATCTGGATGTGCACTTACTAATAGCTTATTATATGATTTAAATTCAAAACTATTAAGCTTCACCTTTGGATTATTTGCCTCTTTTGATGCTATAGCTTTCTTTATTATTAGTGTCGCAGGATTGATATTGTTACTAAGTACTTCCTCTAGAGCGGTGGTCTTAGGTAGGAGATTGACAAGATAATAGCTAACGCTGCCCGTAATAATATGCTGCGTAGTTGTATACCCAATATAAGAAGCCTCAAAGACAGGGTTGGATGTTGGGATGGTTACCGCAAATTTCCCATCTACGTCTGTTATAGTTTTATGATTAGTATCGAAAGTTATCGTAGCAAACGGAAGTCCTTTGCTCGTCTCTGCATTTTTCACAACACCACTTATTCGCACTTGTGCTTGTAGGGTTAATGAAGTAAATAAAAGAAAGAAATAAAAATATTTCATAAAAAAGTTTCTAATCAAACGTAAAGGACGTCAATTTGTTATGGCAAAAATAGAATAAAAAAGTCCGTCTACAGTGTAAACGGACTTTTAATAAATAGTTTGAAAATGATTATACTTTCATTATTTCAGCTTCTTTAACTACCAACAATTCATCAATTTTTTTGATGTAGTTGTTAGTCAAAATTTGAACCTCATCTTCTGCACTTTTACAAACATCCTCAGAAGTACCATCTTTTTCTAATTTTTTAATATCGTTATTAGCATCTTTACGTGAATTTCTAATACCGATCTTAGCATCCTCAGCTTCAGACTTGGCTTGTTTAGCCAAATCACGTCTTCTATCTTCTGTCAAAGGCGGAACACTGATGATGATTAAATCTCCATTATTCATTGGATTGAATCCTAGATTAGCAATCATAATTGCTTTTTCTATAGGATGCAACATATTTTTTTCAAAAGGCTGTAAGGTAATTGTTCTAGCATCTGGCGTGCTTATTTTTGCAACCTGAGAAAGTGGTGTTGAAGAACCGTAGTAATCAACAAAAACACTTCCTATCATTGCAGGTGAAGCTTTTCCCGCACGAATATTTGTAAATTCTTTCTCTAAGTGTGTAATAGAACCTTCCATTGATTCTTTTGCGCTGTCTAATATAAAATCTATTTCTTCAGTCATCTTTTTGAGTTTTATTTTTTGTGGAATCATTTGCCATTTTAAGCATCATTGTCATGATCTTAAAATAACATTATAAACTATACGTTTACTACTGTTCCTATGTTATCTCCGTTACAAATTTTTTCAAGATTACCTATTTTGTTCATATCAAAAATGACAATTGGTAATTTATTTTCTTGACTTAAAGTAAAGGCTGTTGTATCCATTACATTTAATCCCTTTTTAAGAACGTCTTCAAATGAAATAGTATCAAACTTAATAGCACTATCATTTTTCTCAGGATCACAGTCATAAACACCGTCTACTCTAGTTCCTTTTAAAATAACATCTGCATTAATCTCAACACCTCTTAATACTGCCGCTGTATCTGTAGTAAAGTATGGGTTCCCTGTTCCTGCACCAAAAATTACGATTCTACCTTTCTCAAGGTGACGTACTGCTCTACGTTTGATATAAGGTTCTGCAATTGCTTCAATTTTTAAAGCTGTTTGTAACCTAGTTAAGATCCCTTTGTCTTCAAGAGCACCTTGCAAAGCCATACCATTTATTATAGTGGCTAGCATCCCCATGTAATCTCCTTGTACACGATCCATACCCGCACTTGCACCAGCAACTCCTCTAAAGATGTTTCCTCCACCAATAACGATGGCGATTTCTACTCCTTTATTGTGGATCTTTTTGATTTCTTCAGCGTATTCGGCCAATCTCACAGGATCAATTCCGTATTGCTTATCTCCCATTAGAGCTTCACCACTTAATTTCAGAAGAATTCTTTTATATTTCATGAGTTTGTTGAGTTGTTTGGTGCAAATATAGTAATATTCTTTTTTTTTGAAATAGGGATGCATAATTATTACAAATTAAGTTCCTATTTTATTGATTTGCATTAGAGCACCAATCCTGACAACATACCAATTTACCCTTTCCTTACGTTCATTGATAATGTAAATATTTCCATGGAAAAACATAAAATTATTTTACAAGATGATGTGTTTACAATTTAATCTATTCTATTTTATGCGTTTTTAGCGAATAGGAATAGGAAAAACTGGTAAACTTGCGTGACCCAATTCATCAATTGCTTGTACAGCAAACAAAAAATTGTCTTTCGAATAAGGTATAGTAGCTTTAGTATCTTTTACAAAGACTGCTTTCTGCCAACTATTGTCAGATGTCTCTCTAATTAATATCTGGTAACCATAAACATTAGTCGTCTTTGAGGCTGTCCACGTTAGTGTAGAAAAATTTGTAAGGTCTTTAACTTCGATACCCACATTTTGAGGAGCATTTGGAGCTCCTGCCAAATTTGCTAATGTGGCCAAATTTGACGCTGCAACTTTTCTCAAATATTCAAAGTCCATAAATTCGGGTAAATCGCCATATTTTATATTATCCTCAGTACGTAAGTCTTGGTGTTGGTGGTCAAAATTTTCATTCATCTCGCAAAAGCGAATGGCTGTAAATCCATTTTGACTAAAGGGAGTATGATCTCCACCACGTAAAAAGCGATCATTTCTATAGACTAGATTGATATCAAGTTGTGCTACATATTGATTGGTAGTTGCCTTGATATATCGGGCAAGTTGTCTTGACGGACTGTCATTATCTCTATTTGTAAGTACACGCATTTTGGCCTCCTCATTAGTTTCTAAATATGGTGTGGCTTCGCTAAAGACACGTACTTGCGTATTGTCGCGTAACTTTGTACCACTTGATAAGCTATTACCAATCATATCATTATTTAGCATCGCAATTATATTCCAATTTCCTTTTTTGGCAACCTCTGCAAGATGACGTGCCCCATACAAGCCTTGCTCCTCACCTGTTACTGCAACAAAAATTATTGAATAAGGAAAAGCTCTTTTACTCATAATTTTAGCCAGTTCCATCATGGCCGCTACACCAGAACCATCGTCATTTGCTCCTGGAGCATCCGATTTTGCATCCATAACATCTGTAACACGTGAATCTAGATGACCGCTTATTATAAGTACTCGATTATCAGAAGGATCCGTTCCTTTTAAAGTCGCCATCACATTCCCTAATTGACTATCAGTAGCGATGCGTTTTCCATCTGCTTTTACGGTAAAATAATCGATGATTGATGTTAACCTACCTCCAGATTCTAATGCGTATTTTTCAAATTCAGATTTCACCCATTGTTGCGCCGCACCAATACCGCGCGTTTTACTTTTGGTATCACTCAAAGTATGTCGGGTTCCAAAAGAAACTAATTTTTTTACAGTGATTTCAAGGTTATCTGCCTTTATTTCAGAAATCATTTTTGTTATTTCGGGATCTTCCTGAGTAATTTGACCAAAATTAGTTTGAGTCACAAATAGAAGAGAGCAAATAAATAAAGTAGTGATATGTTTCATTTTATGAAGAATTTTATTTTAGAAATAAAAATAAGTAAAAAAAGAGGAAGAATAAGGTTCTGAAGAAAATTTAGGAGTTGTTTAAACGCTACCATTTTACAACTAGGATTATCAAACAGTTATAGGAATTCGCAATGAGAGCTTACTCATTTACATATTTCTTAACAATTAACGCACTATCGTTTTGTAATTTTGCCTTTTAAATAAATTAAGATATCATGACAGAAATAAAAGCATATGCAGCATACGATGCAGAAACCCCTTTAAAACCATTTACTTTCGAAAGAAAAGAAATTGGCGAAAAAGAAATTCAAATAGAGATCCTTTATAGTGGAGTATGTCACTCAGATATACATACAGCAAAAGGGGATTGGGGACCAGCTATTTACCCATTGGTACCAGGTCACGAAATTGTAGGTAGAATTACAGCAGTTGGTAGTGGTGTATCTAAATTTAAAGTTGGAGAACTTGCAGGAGTAGGATGTTTTGTAGATTCTTGCAGAACATGTCCTAGTTGTCAAGCAGGTGACGAGCAGTTATGTGACGAAGGTATGACAGGAACATACAATAGTTACGAAAGAGGAACAACTATACCAACTTATGGCGGATATTCTACTAGTATTACTGTTGATGAAAATTATACTTTGCACGTATCTGATAAATTAGAATTATCTGGAGTTGCACCTTTATTATGTGCTGGAATCACAACTTACTCTCCACTACGTTATTTAAAAGTGGGTAAAGGACATAAAGTTGCTGTTTTAGGACTTGGAGGTCTAGGACATATGGCAGTAAAATTTGCAGCTTCTTTTGGTGCAGAAGTAACCATGCTAAGCCACTCGCCATCTAAAGAGGCAGATGCTAAAAAGTTAGGAGCACATCATTTTGCTTTGACATCAAATGAAGAAGTAATGGCATCACTTGCAAGTAAATTTGATGTGATTTTGAATACTGTATCTGCAGAGCACGACTACAATGCATACTTAAACTTATTGAACACAAATGGTACAATGATCATTGTAGGTATTCCTAATTCTCCAGCTATTATTCCTGCTGCTACTTTGGTAATGAAACGTAGAAGCATCATGGGAAGTTTAATTGGCGGTATTGCAGAGACTCAAGAAATGCTTGATTATTGTGCAGAGCATAACATTACATCAGATGTTGAAGTAATCGATATGAATTATATCAATGAAGCTTACGATCGTATGAATAAAAGCGATGTGAAATATCGTTTTGTAATTGATATGGCATCATTGAAATAAAAGTTGAAATAAAGTAATTTTACTTTATTATTCATAACATCTAGCAACCCCAAAATGACTTTTTCAAGTTGTTTTGGGGTTGTTGTTTTCAGAGATATTACAAGCTTTGACTAGCGATTATTTATTTTATTAGCCTAAAACATATTTATGATTAGCGCTAATGATTATTATCATTACTAGTTCGTACTATTTCTGCTAAATTTACTAAAATAAAAAATTGAACTATGAAGACAGTAATTGCAAAAGCATTATTCAACAGCCATTCTTACTTAGAGTACCGCAAATTAGTCTCTGATTTACTTATAGAAAATAAATCTACTGCCCAAGAACAAACAGAAGATCTTACCAATTATAGTCACCTAAACGACACGAGAATGAATCGATTGGATAAAACCGTGAGATTGAATCATGAGTCAAACAACAAAATGAAAAGTCTACAAAAGGAATACATTTGGTTGGTGATTACAGAAGGTTGGTGTGGAGATGCTGCACAAATATTACCCGTAATAGACAAGCTAGCAACAGCCTCTGAAGGTAAAATAGATTTGAAGATTGTACTGCGTGATGAAAACGAGGAATTAATGAAACTCTTTTTGACCAAGGGCACAAAAGCGATTCCGAAATTAATTATTATCGATCAAGAAACTACAGAAGTATTAGTGCACTGGGGGCCTAGACCAGAAGGAGCAACTAAACTAATTCAAGAATACAAAAAAACGCATGGCGTACTCGATGAAACTGCCAAAACCAATTTACAGTTATGGTATTTGCATGACAAAGGGCAATCTATTCAAAATGAAATTGCCACTACAATGATGGAATTTGAGTTGAGTTAAAAAATAGTTATAATTCAAAATTTATTAAATAAATTACGTAACTTAGTGATTCCCAATCAAGTCTATCATTTCCTATTTGATTTTTATGTGTATTTAATTATTGTTTAACAATTAAAAAATATCGTCATGAAAAAATTATTCGAAAAAATGTATGATATGCTTTCTCGTTTTCTATTTGGAAATGAACGTATGTCACATTATTAATCTATCAAGGGATTTGATAGTTAATGTAGTCTTAATCTATTCACGATTTGAGCTTTGGCATACAAAACTCAAATCGTGAAATTTTTATAGCTATTATTGAAGATTTTTTAAGTTTTCTTCGAATAATTCTACATCAATCGCATCGTCAACATCATAGTTTCCAATCTTAGTTCTTCGCAAAGCCGTTAGGTGTGATCCTGACTGCATAGCTTTACCAAAATCAAAAGCTAATGATCGAATGTAAGTCCCTTTACTGCAAGTCACTCTAAAGTCAATTTCTGGTAATGCTATCCGTGTAATTTCAAATTCGTGTATGGTCGTTTTCCTAGAAGCAATTTCGACTGTTTCCCCTGCACGAGCATGCTCATAAAGTCGAACACCGTCTTTCTTAATTGCCGAATAGATCGGAGGAATTTGATCAATTTCGCCTAAAAATTGCTTTACTGTTTCGTGAATTAATGCTTCATCGATATGTGAAGTCGGAAATTCTTGATCAACTTCTGTTTCCAAATCATATGATGGTGTAGTTGCACCAATATAAAAAGTTCCTGTGTATTCTTTGGCTTGAGCTTGAATTTCAGTAATTCTCTTAGTAAATTTTCCCGTGCAAACAATTAACAAACCAGTAGCAAGCGGATCTAAAGTTCCTGCATGCCCAATTTTGAATTTCTTTGGCAAGCCGATTGTATTTATCAAAGCGTACTTTAATTTATTAACTGCCTGAAAAGAACTCCACTTTAATGGTTTGTCTATCAACAATATTTGTCCGGTTAAGTACTCTTCTGGAGTTAATGTGTCCATTATTTAGTAGTATAAAAATAGATCAATAATCCAATACCGATAACAATTCGGTACCAACCCCAAAATTTGAAACCATATTTAGTCAAAACAGTTATAAATGTCTTCACTGCAATCAGGGCAACAATAAATGCCAAAACATTACCCAAAATAAATAGTTGTATATGACTATCATCTTGCATAATCATCTCGTAACCTTTCATTTCGGTAACCGTTCCTTTTCCCCATGTTTTTACAAACACAGAATATACTGTAACTGCCAACATCGTAGGAACAGCCAAAAAGAATGAAAATTCAGCAGACGCTCTTCTACTTAACCCTTGCGTCATACCACCAATAATCGAGGCTGCAGAACGCGAAGTTCCAGGCATCATAGCAAGACATTGCCAGAAACCAATGATTACTGCTTTTTTTACAGTGATGTCTTTTTCGTCAAGTATTACTGGATTTTTAAACCAATTATCTACAAACAAAAGAACGACACCGCCTAGCACCAAAACAGTAGATATTGCTATTTGATTTCCTAGAACTGCCTCTATTGCATCATCAAAAAGATAACCCAAAACCAAAGCTGGAATTACTGCGCACACTAATTTTATGTAGAAATTAAAATTTTTGAAGTCAAAAAATTTCTTCCAATACAAGACAACAATTGATAATATTGCTCCAAATTGTATTGATACTTGAAACATTTTTAAGAATTCCGTCTCTTCCATTCCTAGGAGAGAGGCTGTAAAACCCATGTGAGCTGTAGAAGAAATTGGTAAGTATTCCGTAAGTCCTTCGACAATCGCAAGGATAATTGCTTGTAATGTATTCATTAATGATATTTAAAATAGTGAGAAGAGATAAAAGTAACTACTTACGTGTTTTAAGTATTGAAAAAACAGTAATACCAAAGCCAATTAAGACCGTAGTAGGTGCTAATCGAATTCTTCTAAAATTAAATATTTCTTCGTTAAAAACAGTTGGATCATCACTACCTCCACCAGACATCAAAATAAAGCCTAAGGCAATAACCCCCACTCCTACCAATAGGATTTTGTAATTTACATTATCAAATAAAAATTCTGATTTATTTTCTTCCATCATGCTGTCGTTTGTCTTTTTTTATCTTTCGATTATAATTCTACTATTAATATAAATCGTCTGTTCTTAAGTTTAAGAAACGTTGTGTTGCAAAATGAGTACTGATCCAAGTGATCAAAATTCCCATTGCCATAACAGCAGCAAACACAATCCCAATTAATGCTTTGTTTTCAAGAATTTCAAGTTCAGGAAAGTTTGATTGAACATAAGTTAGCATCGCAATTAGAGCGATGATGGCCAATGTTGCACCGATAACCCCAAGTTTCACACTACGCATTACAAACGGTTTTCTAATAAAAGATTTGGTAGCTCCTACCATCTGCATGGTTTTGATGATAAATCTGTTCGAATAAATAGAAAGACGTAGAGAGCTATTAATAAGTAAAACTGCTATAAAAGTCAAAAAGCAGCTGATGATTAGAATCCACATACTTACTTTTTTAATATTATCATTTACCAAGTTAACAAGTTGTTTGTCATAAACAATATCATCAATTTGTTTGTTAAGCCTAAACTCTTTTTCGATTGCCGCAATACTATCACGTTCTACATAAGCCGCTTTAAAATGGATATCATACGAATTCTGCAAAGGGTTTTCGCCCAAAAAGGTTAAAAAATCTTCACCAATAATATCTGTATGTTGTTTAGCAGCTTCATCTTTAGTTACAAAAACCGATGATTTAGCAAAAGGCGCTTTTTTCAGTTCTGCACCAAAAGCTTTTAATTCCGCATCAGTAGCTTTGTTTTTGAAAAATATAGTCATGGCGATTTTTTCCTTAAAATCATCTGCTAGTTTTTGAGAATTGATAATGAAAAGACCAAGGGTCCCTAACAGAAACAAAACCAAGAATATACTTAGCACAACTGAAAAATAAGAAGAAATTAATCTGCGTTTTTGAAACTTATCAAATGAAGAACTCATAGTGTGTTTTAATTATGCCGTAAAAATAATAAAGTATTTCTTTATTTGAAGTTAATAACGTTCAAAGTTTTGACTTTCGTACAATAAACGTAAATTTGCGCCTTTATTATATCGTTAATCCTAGAAACTTAGCGTTTTTATACTTTAGAAACACAATCTGATGAAATACAATCCAAACGAAATTGAAGCCAAATGGCAAAAATACTGGGCAGACAACAAAACTTTTGCTGCGTCTAACACTTCGGATAAACCTAAACATTATGTTTTAGACATGTTTCCTTACCCGTCGGGAGCAGGATTACATGTAGGTCATCCGTTAGGATACATAGCTTCAGATGTCTACTCAAGGTACAAGCGCCACCAAGGTTTTAATGTTTTACACCCAATGGGTTATGACAGTTTTGGTTTGCCAGCAGAGCAATATGCAATACAAACAGGACAGCGCCCAGAAGATACTACACGTGTAAATATTGATGGTGGATTTGACAAAGAGGGAAATCAAATTGCGGGGTACAGAAAACAACTAGACACTATTGGGTTTTCATTTGATTGGGATAGAGAAGTGCGAACTTCGAATCCTGATTACTACAAACACACACAATGGATTTTTATTCAGTTATTTAATTCATGGTATAATAAAGACAGCGATAAAGCAGAAGATATTTCGACTTTAATAACTACCCTAGCATCAGAAGGTAATGCTGCAATTAACGCGGTTTGCGATGACAATATTACTGTTTTCACCGCCTCTGAGTGGAATGTTTTCGACAAAGAAAAACAAGAGAAAATTCTATTACAATATAGAATGACCTATCTAGCAGAAACCGAAGTAAACTGGTGCCCTGGCTTAGGAACGGTTTTGGCCAATGACGAAATTATAAA
This sequence comes from Flavobacterium algicola, assembly GCF_022399565.1. Classification (GTDB taxonomy): domain Bacteria; phylum Bacteroidota; class Bacteroidia; order Flavobacteriales; family Flavobacteriaceae; genus Flavobacterium; species Flavobacterium algicola. Next base: position 1,592,445 of record NZ_JAJTUT010000001.1, on the reverse strand, counting down.
TGGTGTTTCTGAACGAGGAGGATACCCTGTAGTACGTAAAAAGATGACACAATGGAGCATGCGTATTTCTGCTTATGCAGAACGTTTGTTGCAAGGATTGAATACGATTGACTGGACAGAAAGTATCAAAGAAAGTCAACGCAATTGGATTGGAAAAAGCATTGGTGCTATGGTAGACTTTCCTATTATAACTTTCCCCGAAGGAGAAGAAAACATGGGATCTAGAGATCCTTTGGCTAATTCAACCGAAATTGAAAAGACCTTATGGCTAAGTTTACAATCAAAAGCTTTAGATTATAAATTCAAGCAACAACATTTAATCGCAGGATATACGGTTGATTTTGTATGTCTTTCGAAAAAATTGGTAATCGAAGTTGATGGTAAAGTAAAAGGTGAAATTATAGCGATCGATCCTGAAAAAGTTAGAGTATTAAATGAAAATGGTTTTAAAATAATTCGTTTTACAAACGAAGAAATCATCAGAAATCTAGCAGGTGTTTTAGATACCATCACAATAGAATTAGACAATATTGGAGACTACCCTTCTGGAGCTAACGGTACCATTAGTGTTTTCACTACACGTCCCGACACTATTTTTGCTGTTACTTTTATGACACTAGCACCAGAGCACGAGTTGGTAGCACAAATTACGACAGCAGATCAAAAAGATGCAGTAGCTGCTTATATCGAAAAAACCTCTAAACGTTCTGAAAGAGAACGTATGGCTGATGTAAAAACAATCTCTGGAGTATTTACAGGAGCTTATGCAGAACATCCGTTTACCAAAGAGCCAATTCCGGTTTGGATTGGAGACTATGTTCTGGCAGGATATGGTACAGGTGCTGTAATGGCCGTTCCTTGTGGAGACGAAAGAGATTTCGCTTTCGCTAATTTCTTTAAAGGGCAAAACGGAATGCAAGAAATTAAGAACATATTCGACAAGGACATTTCCGAAGCTGCGTTTGGAGCTAAAGAAGGGTTTGTTTTAGAAAATTCTGATTTCTTAAATGGACTAGGTTACAAAGAAGCTACTAAAGTCATTATTGAAGCCTTAGAAAAAATAAACCAAGGAAGAGGAAAAATAAATTACCGTTTACGTGATGCTGTTTTCTCCCGCCAAAGATATTGGGGAGAACCATTCCCAGTTTATTATGTAAATGAGTTACCACAAATGATTGATGCACAATATTTACCAATCATATTACCAGAAGTAGAAAAATATTTACCAACCGAAGACGGTTTGCCTCCATTAGGAAATGCAACTGTTTGGGCTTGGGACAGCATAAACAATAAAGTTGTCGAGTCGACCACTGTCGATAATCAAACCATCTTCCCGTTAGAGTTGAACACGATGCCAGGTTGGGCAGGTTCATCATGGTATTGGATGCGTTATATGGATGCGAGTAATGAAAATGAATTTGCAAGCAAAGAAGCGCTAGCGTATTGGGAATCTGTGGATTTGTATATAGGAGGTAGTGAGCACGCAACAGGTCACTTGTTGTACTCCCGTTTTTGGAATAAATTCTTAAAAGATAAAGGGTATGCACCTACAGAAGAGCCGTTCAAAAAATTGATTAATCAAGGAATGATCTTAGGTACCAGTGCATTTGTATATCGATTGGAAGGAACAAATTCATTCGTTTCGAAAAATAAGATTGAAGGACACAGTATCCAACCAATTCATGTTGATGTCTCAATGGTTAATTCATCTGATGAATTAGATATTGAAAAATTCAAATCATGGAGAGAAGAGTATAACAATGCTGAATTCGTACTAGATGAAAATGGTAAATACATTGTAGGTCGCGAAGTAGAGAAAATGTCTAAATCGAAATACAACGTTGTAACACCAGATGATATTTGCACGGAGTATGGAGCAGATACCTTACGTTTGTACGAAATGTTTTTAGGGCCACTGGAACAAGCAAAGCCTTGGAATACGGCAGGTATTTCGGGAGTGTTTGGTTTCTTAAAAAAATTATGGCGTTTGTATTATGAAGAAGACACATTGGTAGTCACAAACGATGAACCGACCAAAGACAACTTAAAAACATTACATAAAACGATTAAAAAAGTAGCAGATGATATAGAGAATTTCTCTTTTAATACCTCTGTGTCACAATTCATGATTTGTGTAAATGAATTGTCTACTCAAAAATGCCATTCACGTGCCATTTTGGAACCTTTGGCTATTGTAATTTCTCCTTATGCACCACATATTGCAGAGGAATTATGGTCAATATTAGGAAACGAAGGATCTATAGCTACGGTTGCTTTCCCAGTTTTTGAAGAGAAACATTTGGTAGAATCTGAAAAAGAATACCCAGTATCTTTTAACGGTAAGATGCGTTTCACGTTGACTTTACCATTGGACTTGAGCAAAGATCAAATTCAAGAAATTGTTTTGAACGATGAAAGAACGATTAAACAATTGGACGGAAAGACTCCTAACAAAATAATTATTGTACCAGGAAAAATCATCAATTTGGTAGGGTAACAATTGTACTAATTAAATAATTATTGCTTTAACCTGAATATAAAGCAACAACTTAAATCCAAATTCTATTAACAATTAGTTAATTGGAATTTGGATTTTTTTTTAAAATTTTAATCTAAAGTTCTATTTAATAAATAATTAACCATTGCCACAATGACACTTTTATCAAATTGGTTCAGAATTTGCTATCTAATAGTCAAATAAAAAACTTAAAATAAAAAACATGGGAACAGGATATCTTGTATTGGCTGGAATCATAATGCTTTTCAGCTGGTTGGTTAGTTCAAGACTTAAAAGCAAATTTGAATTTTATTCGAAACTGCATTTGCAAAATCATATGAGCGGAGCTGAGATTGCTCAAAAAATGCTCGCCGATAATGGTATTTATGATGTGCGCGTTATTTCGACTCCAGGTCAATTGACCGACCACTACAATCCAGTAAACAAAACAGTAAACTTAAGCGAAGCTGTATACAACCAACGCAATGCAGCGGCGGCTGCTGTGGCTGCTCATGAGTGCGGACACGCTGTACAACATGCTGTTGGTTACCAGTGGTTGACGATGCGTTCCAAATTGGTACCTTTTGTAAATGTAGCTTCTAGCTATATGCAATGGGTTTTACTGGGAGGTATATTGTTATTAAATAGTTTTCCGCAGTTATTGTTGGCTGGTATCGTTTTGTTTGCAGCGACTACTATCTTCTCACTTGTTACATTACCAGTAGAATACGATGCAAGTAACAGAGCTCTAGCCTGGCTTAAAAACAAAAACATGCTAAATCATGCCGAGTACGCCGGAGCAGAAGATTCTTTGAAATGGGCAGCTCGCACCTACGTTGTAGCTGCATTAGGTTCTATCGCTACGTTACTGTATTATATTTCAATTTATATGGGTGGAAGCAGAAGAGACTAATTAGAGCTATAGCTCTTTTATTCAAAAAAACAGGAAACAAAAAAACCGCAATTAGTTGCGGTTTTTTTTTGACTTATATAATTCTAGTAAAAAATTACTTTGATTTATTATTTTCTACAATGTATTTTTCGATTGCCATTGTCATTGAAGGTGTACCAGGAGTTGGAGCAAGAATATCAATTCTCAAACCACAATCCAAGGCTTCTTTTTGGGTAGTACTACCAAAAACAGCAATTCTAGTTTCGTTTTGTTTAAAATCTGGAAAGTTTTTAAACAATGACTTGATTCCAGTTGGACTGAAAAAAGCCAAAACATCATAATAAACATCAGCAAGATCAGACAAATCACTCATTACAGTTTTGTAAAAAGTGGCTTGAGTCCAGTCTACTTTCAAGTTATTTAATGTAGTAGGTGCATCAGCATTCAATTGATCAGACGCAGGTAATAGGAATTTCTCATCCTTATACTTTTTAATCAGCGGTGATAAATCTGCAAAATCTTTTCCTCCAACATAAATTTTACGTTTTCTATACACCACATATTTTTGCAAGTAGAAAGCAACAGCTTCCGATTGGCAAAAATACTTTAATCCTTCAGGAACTTTGAAACGCATTTCTTCAGCTACTCTAAAAAAATGATCTACGGCGTTGCGACTCGTTAAAATAATTGCAGTAAAATTATTAAGATCGATTTTTTGTAGACGAATCTCTTTTGCATTAACTCCTTCTATATGGATAAAAGGTCTGAAATCAATTTTTATTTTATGCTTTTGTTGCAATTCAAAGTAAGGAGAATTCTCAACTTTAGGCTCAGGTTGTGACACCAAAATAGTTTTCACTTTCATATTTTAACAGTTTCTAAGCGCTACCTTTTGTGTACAAATAATACATAAAAAAATAGGGGGCTATTTCGAGAGTGCAAAGATATAAAATAAAATAAAACAACTTGCTGAATATTAGATTTTGATAATTTTTTATTGATACCAAATAAATCAAAACATTAGCTATCAACAACATAGCTATAATTACTTGTGGTATTATAATAGAAATAGTATCGTGGTAAAACAAAATTATGTTAAAAGGAAGTATCAAAAGACCAATATATGTTCGATATGTAACTTTTTGAAGGTTAAACTGCGCAGCAAAATCCTCAATATTGAATGCTGTTGCGATTATTTTCTCAATCAGGTATTTTGATAAAATGAAGAAAATAACAAATGTTACAATTTGAATATAAAGTATAAAATCAGTCTTGGAGGCTGATCCAAAAACACTCAAAGACAGTTGTATAAAAAAAGCAAAAGAGATTGCTTGAACAAAAAACAAGACAATTGTGAAGGTGCTTTTTAAGTGAGTTGGGTCACGGTATATTTTAGAATACTTATCAGAAAAGAGAAGATTCATAAAATCTCCAAATCGACCTTCATTGGTTGATCGGGTTACGGCTATAAGCATAAACGACAGTACAAATAAAATTGTTGCCCAATCTTTGCTCTCAATAATTCTTGGATGAAGTAAATGTTCTGTCATATTGCGACAAAATTAGTAAATTTTTGTTTCAAACTTTTTATTATAGTTTTATTATCATTGAAATGCTTTAAAAAGTTTACTTTTGCGTTGAAATTATTTGAAAAATGAGTGACTGTATTGTTATAATTCCTACCTATAACGAAATTGAAAACATCGAAAGTATCATCCGTTCTGTGCTGTCGCAGCATAAGAACTTTCATATAGTTGTAATAGATGATAATTCGCCAGATCACACGGCAGATAAGGTTATTGCATTGCAGTCTGAATTTGAAAATCGATTGTTTTTGGAAAAAAGAATGAAAAAAGCGGGACTTGGTACTGCCTATGTTCACGGCTTTAAATGGGCTATCGCTCGAAAATATGATTTTATATTTGAGATGGATGCCGATTTCTCACACAATCCCAACGATTTAGAAAAACTTTACAACGCTTGTCATTTTGGAGATGCCGATTTAGCCATTGGTTCCCGTTATGTAACAGGTGTAAATGTTGTAAACTGGCCACTGAGCAGAGTTTTAATGTCTTACTTTGCCTCTGTATATGTACGCATGATAACCGGAATGCAAATTCACGACGCTACAGCAGGATTTGTTTGTTACAAACGAAACGTGCTTGAAACTATAAAACTAGATAAGATAAAATTTGTTGGTTACGCTTTTCAAATTGAAATGAAATACCGAACTTACTGTCGCAAATTTAAAATTACCGAAGTTCCTATTATCTTTACCGATAGAACCAAAGGACAGTCCAAAATGAGTAATTCTATTATTATAGAAGCTGTGTTTGGAGTAATTTCTCTGAGATTAAAAAAATTATTTAATACATTATAAGAATTAGTACAATGAACAGGGTTTTAATTAAGAATGCCAAAATAGTAAATGAGGGAGTGATTTTTGAGGGCGATGTTTTAATTGAAAATGACTTAATTGTTGAAATTTCAGAAAGCATTAGTGCAAAATCATCCGATTACGTAATTATTGACGCCGAAGGGAATTACTTAATGCCCGGTGCAATCGATGATCAAGTTCACTTTAGAGAGCCCGGTTTAACTCACAAAGGTGATATTGAATCAGAATCAAGAGCAGCAGTTGCAGGTGGAATTACATCGTTTATCGAACAACCTAATACCATCCCTAACGCCGTTACTCAAGAAATCCTAGAACAAAAATACGAATTGGCTGCCGAAAAATCGTATGCGAATTATTCATTTATGATGGGAGCAACCAATGACAATCTTGAAGAGGTTCTGAAAACCAATTCAAAAAATGTTGCTGGTATCAAAATATTCTTGGGATCTTCAACTGGTAACATGTTAGTTGATAATGAAGCTACGCTAGAAAAAATATTCTCTAGTACTCCTTTGCTAATCGCAGTTCATTGTGAAGACGAAACAACTATTAAAGAAAATACAGCAAAGTATATTGCAGAGTATGGAGATGATGTTCCTGTAACAGCGCATCATTTGATTCGTTCTGAGGAAGCTTGCTATATATCCTCATCAAAAGCTGTAGCTCTTGCCAAAAAAACTGGGGCTCGCTTACACATCTTTCATCTTTCGACTGCAAAAGAAATGGATTTGTTTACCAATAAAATCCCATTGGCAGAAAAGAGAATTACTGCTGAAGTTTGTATTCATCATCTTTGGTTTTCAAATGATGATTATGCTACAAAAGGAAATTTAATAAAATGGAATCCTGCAGTAAAAACTGCCACTGATAGAGATGCATTATGGAAAGCACTATTAGATGATCGAATAGATGTTATCGCTACTGATCACGCTCCTCACACGCTTGAAGAGAAAAAACAATCTTATTTAAAAGCTCCTTCTGGAGGACCTTTGGTACAGCATGCAGTAGTAGCCATGTTTGAAGCTTACCACCAAGGAAAAATTAGCATTGAGAAAATCGTTGAAAAAATGTGTCATAACCCTGCAAAAATCTTTCAAATTGAGAAGAGAGGTTTTATCAAAGTGGGATATTATGCCGATTTGGTGATTGTCAACGCAGGTTTGCCGTGGAGTGTTAAGAAAGAAAATATTCTAGCAAAATGTGGATGGTCTCCTTTTGAAGGTTTCACTTTTAAATCTAGAATTACACATACTTTTGTAAATGGTCAGTTAATTTACAAAGCTTTTAAAGTGAAGGACGTCAAAGCTGGACGTAGACTGTTATTTGATAGAGATTTTTAATTACCAGAATTACATCATAAAATTCAAGTTATGAAAAAGATAGGCATACTCCTTTTTTTATTTTTTTGGGTAGGGTGTAAAGATCAGGTTATGGAGAAACCTGACAACCTTATTGACAAAAAAGAGATGGTAGATATACTTTATGATTTGTCATTACTAAATGTGATTAGGTACCAAAATGCTGCCACTTTACAGAAGTACAAGGGTACAGAATTAGAATATATTTTTAAGAAGTATAATATCGATAGTGTCCAGTTTTCAAAAAGCAACAGTTATTATGCTGCTGATTATAAAAATTACAAAGACATTTTTGATCAAGTCAAAGTTCGAATTGAATCTGATTTAAAAAAAGTGGACACGCTAATAAGAATAAAAGAACGTGCCGATTCATTGAAGACCAAGAAATCAAAAACCATCAAAAATGATTCGGTGGCTAAGAAAACTAACATAAAGGAAAAGCTAGAACAAGCACCTGTAGAAACAGAAGGTGTCTTAAATTAAACTTTTGCAATCTTTTTAATATACTGATGAACATCTATAAAGCTGATTTTTAAATCAGCTTTTATTTTTTCATTTGAGAAGATTCTACTATTATAACTGGATCTAGCCATGTACTTTGTTAGATTTCTTTTCGATCGAAATAAAAACGAAGCAAATTTATCCAATCGCCAAGCAATCTCAAGTAACCAACCTTTGGCATGTATACTAGGACGCTTTACATTTAACGCATCACTCATTGAGTTCAAAATTTGTTGGTAAGAACTATTCTCCGCCACAAGTGTATAGCGCTCATTTACGATAGAACTATTTATAAGTTTGATCGCAATTTCGACAACATCAGGAACTGCAATAAATGCGGTAACACCTGTAGTGTAAAATGATAAGCCTTTGGCGACTCTTTTATACAGCAAACCACTTCCTTGATCATCAAAACCTGGCCCAAGAATTATTCCAGGGTTAATGATAACACTTTGCAGACCTTCCTGTTGCCCTCGCCATATCTCCATCTCAGCACCATATTTTGAAATGGCGTAATCAGAATGAGGTTTTTCAGGATTCCACTCTGTTGATTCGGTTACTACAGTTTCATGCTCTGCCAAATCACCTAAAGCAGCTACAGAACTGATGTAACATAATTTTATTACATTATTGGCAAGACAAAAGTTCACGACATTTGCCGTACCTTCAATATTAGTTTTACGAAGTCGACCTTCATCAGATGGTTGAAAAGAAATTAGTCCAGCGCAATGGTATACATATTCGATACCAATAAAAGCTTCTTCTAGTTGCGTGATGTTGGTAACATCTGCTTCCTTCCACTCTATCGCATCAAAAAGAGTCTCTTTCTGGTAATATGCAAATAGCGCTTTTGTTTTCTCGATTGCATTTCTATTACGATAAGTAGCACGCACTTTTTCACCGTTTTCTATCAAACGAATTAACAAATGTGCCCCAACCAGTCCTGTTCCTCCTGTAAGTAATACCATAAATACAAAGGTATAAAATTCAATAGCAATGACAATATTCAACCGCAGTAAGAACAAATAAATCGAGACCTAACACATTTTCAGATTGTTACATTTTATAAATTTTAAGATTTTATTATAATTTTGAGCACGAATGGGATAGATATTGAAATTTGACATTTGAATTGTTATCTTTGCTGAAATTGATTAAAAAGATGAAAAATATTATTACTGAATTACAATGGCGCGGTTTAGTTCACGACATTATGCCGGGAACAGAAGAACAACTTTTAAAGGAAATGACAGCAACTTATATTGGCTTTGATCCTACTTCAGACTCCTTGCATATTGGAAGTTTGGTGCCAATTATACTTCTAGTACATCTTAAAAATTTTGGTCACAAACCTATTGCATTAGTAGGTGGAGCTACTGGTATGATTGGAGACCCTTCTGGAAAATCAGACGAACGTAATTTACTTGACGAAGAAACTCTAGCACATAATGTGAATGGTATTAAAGGAGTTTTAAGTCATTTTCTAGATTTTAATTCGAAAGATGAAAATGCAGCAGTCTTAGTAAATAATTACGACTGGATGAAAGAACTATCGTTTATAAATTTTGCTCGTGATGTAGGAAAGCGAATTACAGTTAACTATATGATGGCAAAAGACTCTGTAAAAAAACGTATCAATGGCGAAGGGGAAGGAATGTCATTTACTGAGTTTACATACCAGTTAATTCAAGGTTACGATTTTTACCATTTGCATAAAGAATACAACTGTATGCTACAAATGGGTGGATCAGATCAATGGGGTAATATCACTACAGGAACAGAGTTAGTACGTCGTATGAATGTAGGCGAAGAAGCCAAAGCATATGCAATGACTTGTCCGTTGATTACAAAAGCAGATGGCTCTAAATTTGGAAAATCTGAAGGAGGAAATGTTTGGCTAACAAGTGACAAAACATCTGTCTATAAATTTTACCAATTTTGGTTAAATACTACTGACGTAGATGCTGAGAAATATATTAAAATCTTTACATTTTTAGATAAAGAAGCTATCGAAGCTTTAATTGTTGAGCATCAAGTTACGCCACATTTAAGAGTGTTACAAAAAAGATTGGCCGAAGAACTGACTGTTTTTGTTCATTCACAAGAAGAGCTAGAAAAAGCACAAAAAGCTTCTACGATACTTTTTGGAAATGCGACTTCGGATGATTTAAAAACACTTGATGCAGCTACTTTTCTCGAAGTTTTTGATGGTGTTCCACAAGCAGAAATTTCTAAAATTGAAATCGAAACTGGAATTGAAATTATTACGGTCTTAAATGAAAAAACAGGATTTTTCAAATCGAATGGAGAAGCGAGAAGAGCATTAACCGCTAATTCAATTTCGATCAATAGAGAAAAAGTCAAAGAAGATTTTATACTTACTTCAGCCGATTTGATAAACAATCAGTTTGTATTATTGCAAAGCGGTAAGAAAAATTACTTTGTAGTGAGAGTCGTTTAAATATATACTGTTCAACAGAAAAACTACAGCTGATGGTTATTTATAAATTTCATAAATAATCATCAGCTTTATAAATTGCATAAAATGAAGGTCAATCTATCTATCACTTTTCGTTTGTTTGCACTTTTAGTGATTTTCTTTGCCTGCGAAGCCCATAGTCAAAATAGTAATACGCCAGATGATGTGTATTTACTTATTGGGCAATCTAATATGGCTGGAAGAGGCCCACTAGAAGAGATTACACCTGCATTGTCAAGCAATATTTTGATGCTGAACAAAAACAATGAATGGGTCATTGCAAAAGATCCGTTGCATTTTGACAAAGCGATAGCAGGAGTGGGACCTGGTATAAGTTTTGCAGAAGAAATGCTTAACGGTAATAAAGATTTAAAAATTGGTCTTATTCCGGCTGCCTGGGGAGGTTCTCCACTTTCAGTCTGGGTTTCGGGAGCAGAGTATTCACAGCATCATCCCTATGATGAAGCCATTGCACGCACAAAAAAAGCTATGGAATCTGGAAAGCTCAAGGGAATACTTTGGCATCAAGGAGAATCTGATAATAATGAAAAAGATTCTAAAGAATACCTCCACAAGCTTAAAGTACTAGTTGCAAATTTAAGAAGGGATCTAGGTACTCCTAACCTACCTTTTGTTGCTGGCGAAATTGGTCACTTCAACAAAGACCATTTCATCAATAAAGCGATCAACTCTGTAGAAAACGAAATTCCTAACGCGGCTGTAGTTTCCTCTGAAGGTTTGACAGATAAAGGTGATCATTTGCATTTTGATACGCCATCGGCTCGAATATTGGGTGTGAGATATTCCGAAAAAATGAAAATACTACAACATACAATTTCCAAATAAGAGGTAATTAAATCGATTAGCATCTTATTTTTTTTCGAAAATTATAAAAAATTTAAAGTACCATTAGGTTACAACCACGAATATCCGAATTATCAAAACGTCCCAATACTTCGAAAGAATTATTGGGATATTTTTTGCCCAAATCTTGAGTCGCAATAAATGAGCACGAGTTGATATTTGCAAGGTCAATTACGTTGATTCCGCCTGTTTTTCCGGTTGGGACATAAGTTAGGGCATCTTCTGTATCTCTAACTAAAATTTGCATCCAAGACGGACATTCAAATATACCATCACCTAGAGAATAGGCCTGAGAAAGCAGCTCGGTCATACCATATTCAGAATGAATTGCATTTACGCCAAAACCATCACAGAGAATATCATGTAATTCTTCTCTAATCATTTCTTTGCGCTTTCCCTTCATTCCACCAGTCTCCATGATAATAATGTTTTGAAGTTGAAAGCGCTGTTTTTCGATCAAATCTAATAAAGCATAAGTAACCCCAATCAAAAGTACATTTTGTCCATCCTGATTTAACTTAATTAATTTCTGAATCAAATCGTCGTGATTGTGAAGGTAAAACCCACTTTCGGCATGATTGGATAGGTTTATTAAGTTTTCGACCATATGAATTAAAGAAGAACCTTCTCTTTCTAAATACGATGGTAAAAGTGCCAAAACTACGTAGTCCTCAATATTGCCATAGAACTCCGAAAATGCATTTCGATAACTTTCTTCATATATAGACACATCTGTAACTAGATGTTTACTAGTGATCATTCCTGTGGTTCCACTGCTGGTAAATGTAGTTTCAACGGGATCGTGATTGCTTACAACGCTATGACTCTTAAAAAACTGAATTGGTAAAAACGGGATTTGCTTCAACGATTTTACTTTGTGCACATCTGTTTTTAAATGATTGCAAAACTCTCGATACACAAGATTATTTTCGTACTGGAAACGAAAGGTTTTTAAAGCTATTTTTTCAAATTGCTTTTGAGATGAGATCGTAAATATATCTGAAGTTGAAATCAAGTTTTTTTTTAGCAAAAATAGTAAACTTAAATACAAAAGCTCCAAAATAATTTTGGAGCTTTTGTTATAAAATATAAATTGATAATTATTTTAATTTTTGATATTACAAATCAGCAAGGAAACCATCTAACCATTTTGATTTATTTTTGAAAACTTCATTTAGGATCAATGCCAATCGTACTCCACCTTTTTCTAATTGATTTTGAGCAATCGGAAAATTTTGATACATGTATTTGTACCCTAACTTTTCATCTTGGTGTGTTTCACTATATAATTTCAACGCCAATTGTCTTGATTCGACAACCCACTCCAACAAGGTACCTTTTTCAAATTCTTCAATTTGTGCCTTAGTAACCATTTCATCATTGTTGGTCGCCAATTCTGTGTAACTCATCTGGTAATCATCAATCATGTCAGAATCCCAAACGCGGTGCAAGTTTGAATCTCCTCCAAACCATTTTACTTTAACATCATTTCCTCCTTTATCGGCTAGGTTACCTGCATGTAAAGGCATGTGCAAATCACCAACAAAATGAATTAATAATTTTAGGTAAAATTTCTTTTCATCATTTGATGTCTCGTCAGAGCGAATTTTCTCAATAGATGCTTTTATCCCTTGCAATACATCACCTTCTGGATTGATGGGATCTTCTTTATATTTCTTTTCTCCATCGAAATTAACATAATGCCAAGATCCAAATTTATTGAACTGGGAATCACTTTTAATATCATCTGCAAAAACGGCTGCAACTGCCATAGATTCATTATTCAAAAGAGCACTAATCTTTTTTGAGGTGCTACTTTTTAAATGTTTGGCAGCTATTTCTCCCACTGTTCTATGCCCCGTTTTACCCCAATTTGGAGCGGCAAAACTTGCAAAACCTACACTGACTGTCAGTGCCAAAATTAAATTTTTCATATTTAAATTTAAATGTTATAATCGAGAGCTAATAAACAAAATTTTACAAAAAAGAAAAAACAAATAGCGTTAAGATATTGCGTCAAAACAAAATCAAATTTTATTTATATTCTTTTATTTCGAATGTATCTCCATTGAATTCACCAAAAGTAAAATAGGTAATCCAATCTCCCAAATTGACGTATTCTGAATTTTCACCAATAGACTTAATCATGGGTAAGTGGCGATGGCCAAATATGAAATAATTATAATGCTTGGTCTCTAGTTTTCGTTTGGCATATAAGATAAGCCATTCTTTATCGTCTCCCAGAAACTTCACATCGGCTTCTCCTGATATCATTTTGTTTTTGACTGACAAATACTGAGCTAGTCCAACACCTATATCTGGGTGCAACCATCCAAAAAGCCATTTAGAAACCGGATGAACAAATACTTTCTTCATGCGTTTGTATCCTAAATCTCCTGGTCCCTTGCCGTCACCATGTCCTATCAAAAAAGTTTTACCTCCAAAGGTAAATTCTTGATTATCGTGATAGACAGGGATATTTAATTCGGTTTCAAAATAATTGCGCATCCATAAATCGTGGTTTCCCACAAAAAAGTAAATCGGAATGCCACTATCTCGTATTTCGGCTAGCTTACCCAATACGCGCATGAAACCTTTTGGAACAACTGTTTTATATTCAAACCAAAAGTCAAATAAATCGCCTAGTAGAAAAATCGCCTCGGCATCTTGTTTAATCTCGTCCAGCCAAGCGACAAATTTCTTTTCTCGTGGTAAGCTCAACTCAGCTGTTGGTGCTCCAAAATGTTGATCAGAAGCAAAATATATTTTTTTATTATTGGCTAATAGCATGAAATAATTTTCAAAAATTGAAATTATAAGTTATCACTCGCGAACCATTCTGCAAAAGATGATTCAGTTTCTTGTAATTTCAAAGAAAATAGTTCGATCCCTTCTGGTAAACGACTAATGATTCTTTTAGAAAAATCAATCACCATGTTTTCACTTGTAGGTTGGTAATCAACCAAGATCACGTGGTGTCCGCGATTTTGCAATTCTCTTGCCAATTCAATATGCGGAGTTGTTTCATTAAAAACTGTTGCATGATCAAACTGATCTACAATTTCTTCTGTGACAATTTTTTTCAAGTCAGAGAAATCTATCACCATTCCAAACTTCACATTATTACGGTCCTTAATTGGGCGCCCCATAACCGTTACAGACAATTTATAACTATGACCGTGTACGTTTTTACATTTACCATCATACCCATAAAGGGCATGTCCGGTTTCAAAATTGAATTGTTTGGTGATTCTAATATTGCTCATTTGGTTTTATTTTGAATGCAAATTTAGTGAATTGAATTGAGAATTGACAGCCTAGAAAATGCAAGATGAGAAAGTCCCTTTATTGCCATCAAGAATTACAACATTCATCGTCTAAAAACAGATTATGCAGTAGCATTCTAAAAGTATTCCTGAATCCTAAAAAACTTCTTTATAATATTCTAGTCAAAAAATTTGAATATAACATCATAACGATAGAGAGTAGCCATTAACCCTCGATAAAAGTATCATTACCTTAATTTTGCCACAGCAAAAGATAGCCATTGGAAGATCCGGGAGCGACAGAAGCTACTCTTAAAAAAGCCTACTTCCCTACTCCTTCACTTTTCTACAGAATACTTACCTTTATAAAAAATTTAGAAATGAAAATAGCTTTGATACAATCGGCTTTGGTCTGGGAAAATCCAACAGTCAACAGAACTGAGTTTGAGAAAAAAATCAGCGATTTAAATACAGATATCGAATTAATTGTGCTACCCGAAATGTTTAGTACGGGATTTACAATGAATACTACCAAAATTGCAGAAACTATGACTGGCGATACAGTTGTCTGGATGCAAAAAATAGCAAAGTCTAGAAATTGTGCGATTACAGGAAGCGTCGTCATTACTGAAAATGAAAACTATTATAATCGACTGCTATTTGTCTCACCCTCTGGCAGCATTCAACATTACGATAAGAGACATCTATTTACGCTTGCAGGCGAGGAGAAAATTTACAGCGCTGGAAACCAAAAATTGATTGTAAATTATTTAGGATGGAAGATTTGTTTACTAGTTTGTTATGATTTACGTTTCCCAGTTTTTTCTCGAAATAAAGAAAATTACGATTTACTAGTATATGTCGCCAACTGGCCAGAAACAAGAATTCTAGCATGGGACAGCTTACTACGCGCTCGTGCAATCGAAAATTTATGCTACACCATTGGTGTAAACAGAGTTGGACAAGACGCCAATCACCTATCGTATAATGGCCACTCACAGTTGATCGCTCCACTAGGAGAATATTGCATTGCACCTACAGAAACCGAAAGTATTTTTGTAGATGAGATTGATCTAGAATTAGTTCGAAATACCAGACAACAATTCAATTTCCTGAATGATGGTGATACTTTTAAAATTGAACTTTAGCTACGGCTTAATTTAACTCGGGTTTTCTATTTGCTGGTTTTGCGCCTTTTTCGTTCTTTTTACCTGTTTTATCTTTGGGTTCGGGAATATAAGGAAGACTTACATCAAAAGATTGCTCGACATCCCAGTTAATTCGAACATCAATCTGCTTCGAATAATAGACTACTTCCTCTGAGTATCGTTTTTCTAAAAAGCTACCCGTGTCATATTGCTCATTTTTGTTATCATCATAAATAATACGAAGCGTATAGAGCGACGGTTCAATCAAATTAAAATTTATTACAGTTTCACCACTAGTATATTTTGAAGCTTTTACATCTCCTGCATCATTTGTAAGCTCCACAATCACAGGGAATTTTTTAACATTTTGCAATTGAATTTTGAGATTCCCTACTTGATCTAAAGGTTTTGTATCAAATTTATAGGTCAATGTATCGCTCTTTTCATCAAAAAAGTCAGTCAATGCGCCTGGCAAAAGCGTTAGACTGTACTTCTCTGCGGGTTCTTTTTTAAAGTCAAAATATAATTTTTGATTAAAAATATCTTGTTCCGTTTCAAAAGGCACTTCTTCTTTTGCATTATTAATCAACCTCATCTTGGTCTTATCAATAGTAACCAACGGTGTAGAAGCATCAAGTGTAAATCTATCATTGAATCCTATTGTTCCACTTTGCAAAGTTGAAACGTTCAGTGTGTCTTTCTTATTTTGATCTCTTATCTTAAAACTATAATCTTTTGCATATTGATCCTTTTTTATTTCAATAGAAAGACTATCATTTTTTAAAGGCTTGTACCAAATTTGTAAGGAATCTTTCTTTGGCATCTGCGTTATAATTGTCGGAAGAATTTCGCTGCCCCTTTTTAGTACAACAGTCGGTTTTGAAAGTTTAAAGTTTTGTGTACCATCATAACCTAAAAACAATCTGTTCCCACTCGCTTGCGTTGGTTTGTATGCTTTAAAAGGAATTGTTTCTTTAAATAATTCAAGCTCGTATAAAGTATCATTTGGTATGGTAATCGCTTGCTTTATAAATCCGATTTTATCTTCTTTAGAATTAAACTTGTTGTTTTTATTAGCGTCCTTTAATGCCACGAGCATATACTTACCTGCTTTTAAATTTTCAAGTTTAAAAGTTTTCATGCTATCGAGTGTATTCGTTATATAGCGCGGCATTTGGTTGTAAACGATGGAATCAGTGTATTTATCATCCATCTCATATAACATTATTGATACAAAATTATCAAACTCTTTATTATAAGCATCTTTAATAGTCCCAGCAAGTGATAAGGAATCGATATAACTCCCTGTAGAAAACACATACTTAAATTGGTTTAACGCATTTCCTTCATTATTATCGGTAATACTTTGCCCAAAATTGAAACTATAAGTTGTATTGGGTTGCAACGTATCTTTGATTTCAATTTTTAAAAACTTTGTTGCGTTTGTTGGTAAAATCAATGGTTCATTTTTCATTGGTGGCGAAATCACGAGTTGCTTGCTCATGTCTTTCAATTTTATATACTCATCAAACGTAAGATTGATTTCTTTGGCTGTAAAGTTAGTCGTGAAATTTTTTGGAAAACTACTCTTAAGTACTGGAGGTAAAGTATCTTTAAGACCACCAGTAATACTTCCTCTTTTGGCGCAGCCTAAAAGCGATAGTGCAAGAATCAAACAAAAAGCAATGAAAATTTTTTTGAACATCTGTTATCAAAATTAAAGAGTACAAAATAACAATTATATTTACGGCTATCGAAATTTTTAATAAATTATTATAGGTTAATTGGTAAAACACAATGAGAATAGAAAACCTAATTATAGATGTTTTAACTTTACGTACAAATCACGACTAATGAAAAACCATTCTCAAATGAAGAAAATTGAACATATCGGTATCGCAGTCGAAAATTTAGAATTCTCGAACCAACTTTTTGAAAAATTGCTTGGTGTCGCCGCTTACCATTCTGAATCAGTGGCTCACGAAGGTGTCGAAACATTATTTTTTAAAAGTGGGCCAAACAAAATTGAGTTGCTCGCCGCCACAAATCCTGAAAGTTCTATTGCTAAATTTCTAGCAAAAAAGGGAGAAGGAATACATCATATTGCTTTTGAAGTAGATGACATTGAGCAGGAAATAATTCGTTTAAAGCAGGAAGGTTTTATTTTTATAGATGAATTTCCAAAAAAAGGAGCAGATAATAAGCGCGTTGTCTTCTTGCATCCAAAAAATACTAATGGTGTTTTGATCGAACTGTGTCAGGAAATAAAATAATTTTTTACTCAAAATCCCTTTAGCACACTAATAATCAATTCATTTGAATCTATAAAAATTTTGTTCGTAGCAGATCTTTAAAAACAAATTAAAAAATATTTGGAGCAAACGAAAAATAGTAGTAATATTGCACTCTCATAACCGGTCCTATAGCTCAGCTGGTTAGAGCACCTGACTCATAATCAGGTGGTCCCTGGTTCGAGCCCAGGTGGGACCACAGAAAACAAGCCTTTCAAGAAATTGAGAGGCTTATTTTATGGAATAAATTTAAAAGAAAGGTTGTTCTACTTCTTATATACTAGAACAACAATTTTTCCTCTCCATCTATCAATTTGTAAATTTCTTTGTATTGATTCTTTTCTCCTTAACATTAATTGTAAAAGGAGGAATAACAACAATTTTTCCAGTTTCAAGTTTAGCATCTTGGCTTTTCACAGTACAATACGTATTGACCGGTAGCGATTGCTCGTCAATTACTATACTATAATCACCAGTTGGAAGAAAAAGAGTAAAATTACCGTTGTCATTGGTTTGAATTTTCTGAATCAATTTTCCGTTTTGTGTAACGTTGAATGTAATTCCGTATCCTCGCTTTTCAAAATCTAATGCTGTTTCGGCATTGTAGTTAAAGACAACTTTTCCCTCTACTTTTCCACTTTGATGCAATGGTAAATTGAGGTTGTAATTGTGTCGGTCTACATTTATTGCCGCATCATTATAATACCATCCATCTTGAGTAAACTGCTTTAAGTAATAAATACCATAAGGGATTTTTTTGTAAGACGCAGTTCCGTCCTCATCTGTTCTTAAGGCGATTGTATTGATGTTGATAGTATAATTTGCAGCTAAAATTTCATCGGAATCCAATCTATTATTATTGTTTCTATCGTAAAAAGCAGTTACCTTAATTGTACTTTTTTTATCAGGATTCAAAATAGTATTTTGCAATCTTACCGTAACACCTAGCTCTAGCGTTATACTATTGTTTATTAAACCACCAATCGTATAATTATACCAAGAAGAATTTAGAAAGGTACTAAAGGACTTGCCATTATATCTTGTATTTATAAAAGCAGACGGAGATTTGCCATATATAATGTCATCCACATAAGTAAATCCGCTGTTAAAGTTCAGTTTATTATTCAAGAAATTACTGTTATAAAACAATGATAAAGAAAGCTTTTGATAATCTTCATCTGCAGCTATTACTGACGAAAAAATGTATTCAGAAAGATAGTAGCTTCCTAATTGGTACACCGAATTTATATTGAAATTTTTATAGTTATAGTTCGCATTGATTTTCATCTGATATTGGTCATTGGCCATTGTCGGATAACGCACTGCTCCTGTTTCAATTCCTAACAAAGCTGATTGTCTTGAAATATTATTGACCCATGAAAATTGCTGAGCAATACGATGTGCAGCCATTTTTTGTGTTCCATTATTATCGAGGTTTCCAAGTAGCGTGCTAAAACTATTAGATTGCTCACTTTGATATTGATATGCTAAATTGTAACTAAAACTTTTAAATTTTGGAAATCTGATTCCTATATCTAATCGGGTATTCGCAGATTCCTGAGTTGTATCAAAGGAATAGTATTTGGGTGCAAAATTAGCATATGTTACGTTGGCATATACGTTGTGTTTTTTTATTGGTGTTGAAAAACTTTGCTGTAGTTGTATGTTTCCTCTTCGATTACCGGGATAATAATCTGTGCTAAAAAAGTAATTTCCGTTCAAGTTAACGTCTTTTATTTTTCCGATATAATTTGACTCTGCCGCAAATGACGTTTTAGTTGATGCATTCAAATCATAGGTACTTAATCCTCCATTTAATTTGGTAATCATACTCCAATCACGATTAAACTCGTATTTTGCAGTGGTTCCAATGATGTTATGTTTGGCTTTTTCGAATGGATCGTAACTATACAGGTAATTCGCAGTTAGATTTGTGGTGCTGTTCTCAGGGTTTAAAATAGCATTTGCATAGAAACCATATCCGTATTTTAACCAGCTGTTTTCTTCCAATAAATTGTAATTCTGATCTATAAAGCCAAACTCGATTTTCTCTTTTTTGTTAAATGTATGGCTGTATTCAGCACCTCTTCCCACAAATATCATTTCAAATAACTTACTGATATTTCCAACACTAAACTCATTACTTCCTTGACGGTATGTTAAGTTAGTATTAGTAACCAATGGCGCTTGCTGACTATTAGATAATGCAACATTTCCGCGCAGGAACAGATAGCCCGACGGAATATTTATACCACCCGAACCTTTGAGTTGATAAAAATCTACGTCACCACCTAGCCTTCTGTAACTGGCGCTAATTTCGTTAGATGTTTCTTGAGTAAAATTCGTAAAGTCAACTGCTTGGTATTGTTGTGTGCTTGAAATATTTTGAATATCAACAGTTGTATTTCCAAAGATTTCTTTGTCGGGATTTCTAAAACCCGAAATTCTTACAGTATAAGTAGATTGCTTAACTAAAACCTTAGAAGGAAGATAAGTAAACGTGAAGATGGAATCTTTTTTAACTGCAAGGGTAGCATTTTGTTCGATAAAAAGGTTTGAATTGGAAGGGTCAGGAAACTTACAAACTAGTGTTATACTTTGCGAAATATTACCTTTATTACTCACTTTTACTTTGACAGCGATAGGTTGATTATTAGATAAGCGATAGATAGTACTTTCAATTGGCGTGATCGTTAGCGTATTGTCTTGATTTATAGTATGAGTAGTACTATGCTGTGCTATGATCGTACCGTCTGCAGAAGTTAGTTTACAAATAAATACTGATGTTCCAGCCATAGCGTCTGCTCCTATGATAAACTTCACAGGAATGTGGCGTGTTTCTCCGGGAGCCAGTTTTAAAGATGAATTATCACCACTTAAATTTCGAAATCCTTGAAGCGCTTCAAATTTTAATTTTCCACTTAGTGTAGTCGCATTGGTATTTTCGATTACCACCACCAAGCTTAGTAGAGTAGGTTGCTTAAACGAAATATCGTTCTCCACAGTCATCAAAACGCCACGATCACTATTCTGTGCTATAATGGGAATGCTGAAAAGTAGAAAAAAAATAAATTTCGATAAAAGTCTCAATTTATTAAGGGGCATTTTTTGGGGGTTATTGAGGGGTTATCTCATATTGTAACGTTGTGGCATAATCATCAGACTTGGCGCTAATTAATCGTTGATCTTGACCAGTCGTGTAGTATTTAATGTCATATTTGTAGGTCGTTAAAATACTTGTATTCGTCTTCACCAATGCTTGACTCGAGCTACTTAAAACAATTGGTGTAATTGTTTGGTTGGAATTTGAACCTCCTGACAAAGTAAGGTTTACTACATCGATTGGTATGGTGTTACCAGTTGCTGACTGTAAATTACTATTTAGCGAACGAACTTTTATTTGGAAATTAGTATTGCTCTTTACAGATAATCCATCAGTGTAGGTCACGCTGGCACCATTGCTGTAATCTTGAATACTTTTAAATTCCAAAACTCCTTTTGACGCACTTAAATTAATCTGCATTGACATTTCATCAGCGACTGGAGGTGCATCAGTAATATTACCGATTTGTATTTGGTAAGTTTGAGTAGATTTACCAATGATTCCGTTACTCTGGTTATAAGTTGTAAATTCAATAGGAACAGTAAATTTTGTCCACGCAGGGAAAGCACCTAAATATGCCCCGCCAATTACTGTGAAATTAAATTTCATTTGTAAAAAATAATAGGAACTAGTCTGCGATGAATTATTATATATAGGACTATTCGAATTTGGAATTAAAAATGCTTCTGCATTCTCTTGCAATATTACATTTAAAGGCGCGCCAATTTCAGTAAATGATGGTGTCGCCGTTGGTGACTGTTGACCCGTTGTTGATGAAGGTTGAAAAGAAATTTTATTTGCAGGTAGAGTGTATTTACCATCATCTGAAACAAGCGTTTGATTGATCTTTGCCGATAATTTCCAGTTAGGAATAGTAAAATTTCCATTTCCTGCCAATTTTGCTGTCAATGCTTCAGAGCTACTGTTCCCATTATAGGATGTTACCTGTAAATACGAATTTGTCCAAGATGTAAATGCTACTTGGGAGAAGGAGAACAGTGAAAATAAACAACATATAATTACGATGAATTTATTCATAATTAAAATTTAGTTCAGCCATTTCTAATTGCGCAGCATCCCCATAATCAATAATTATTGAGGCATTATACGATCCTTTTTCTAAGGTTTCTAACACAGGTAAACTTAACGTTCGCAAATTTCCTGGTAATGTGTAAAAAACAACATTATTTAAAACTGATTTTTTACCTGTTTTAGTATTAATTATTTCTCCAGATATCTTTCCGTCAACCCATAATTTAGATTGATTGCGAAATTTTAAATTTACTTTGTTTAGGGACTGATCGTACTTTAAATCCTCTATTTCTACTTTTCGAATAAAATTCTCAGGATAACTGTGAAAAATTTTAATCCCAGAACGAATACTCACTTTTATGGAGGTACCTTTATTATCAACATCATCCACAGGATTCATTTGACTGACATATAATACCGCAGTGTGAGCTGCTAGTGTATCAATTGCCGTTTTGGGTGGCGTAACAGTTATTTCAAGCTCTTTTCTTTCTCCTGGTTTTAAAGTAAAATAATTATCGGTGTTTTTTATCGAAATCCAATTTGCACAAGAGTTTGCAAGAGTGTTTGCACTGAACATCTGGTTTTCACCTTTTTCATCATATTCCCAATCGCCAAGGCTTACAGCGAGATCGAGAGTGTTTGTTGCACTTACGTTTGTCACTGATATTAGCTGTGTATTACTACCTCCTAATTTAGAATCAAAGTATATTCTAGGTGGTGATACAGATATGCCAGTTTGGGCAGTTGCTTGGAGAATAAAAAAATAAAAAAATAAAAAAAATTTGTTCATTATAGGTTTTCTTTGGGGCTACAATTACATTTAATTGAAAAACACAAAGTTAGTAAATAAAAAAGTGCCACTATTTCTTGCAGCACTATTTATTAATTATGAAAAGGTTTACTTATTGACTTATAATTGTATAAGTAAGTTCAGTAGTATAAACAGTAGGCGTTTGACCTGCAATGTAATTATCAAGGTAAGCTTCTGCTCCAGCTCCTTTATAAGCAACAGATATTTTTTTATCTACACCACCTGCTGTAGACGATACAAGAAGTGTTTCTGCAGTAGACAATTTTAAATTAGATGAGTACGTAGCTCCAGTAATTCCATCCGTTCCTGCAGTTGCTGTAAGTTGGATGCTGTTTGCTTCAATTTTTTTAGTTCCATTAGTCATCGAAGCAGTTGCACTTTTTACTTTTACTTGAAAACCTCCAGTGCTATAAATGTTCAAATGATCTGTATTTGTTGAAGTAACACCGTTTTTGTAATCATCTTTTGAAGAGTATTCTAAGTCAACAGTTTTTTGAGCAGTATTAACAACAAGGGTTTGAATTGGTTTTAATTTTACGTTTAAAGTAACGTTTTGTGCATTAACTGTAGATAGTCCTAATAAGATAAAAGATGCAATAATTAAATTTTTCATTTGGGGGGATATTAAATTTTTGATTTATTTCTGGTGCAAATGTAGATGTAATTTTTAGTCTGATTTTCAAATAATTGACATTTCAGTTAAGATACCAATATTTCCGATTTACTACTTTATAATTTTTTAACGTAACAAATAAAGTAATCTAAAAGATACAATTATCGAGTTGCCTTTTAGCAAGCTCTAATTGTTTTTATAATTAAAATCTTGTTAATAATTCTTACTTTAGCGAGTTTACACCCTTAAAATAAATTGAGATCATTACCATCTAAAATAATTTTAGATTTAATTTATCTCTTCTTAGATAAATACACGATATACAATCGATCTATTCATCATGATTTTTTCTCATTTTCATATTATTCCAGTTATTTTTTTGACTGATTAGTTGTTCATCATTTTAAATAGTGCCATTATTCTTTCAAAAACATCTTCTTACTACGATAAATATTAACACCTCTGTCATAGAAAAAGTAATGGTATCGAAATTTAGAAAGAAAAAGACGAAAGGATAAGGAACTAAAAAAATGCGATGCCTTATCAACTACTGATATTTTGAAATAAAAAAAAATGCTCAAAGCAGAATTTTACAATTCGTTTTGAGCACTTTAATACGTGTTTATTTTGCGAGTCTATCTTTTAAATTCACCTTGGTCAAAAATCATATGGATATTATTAATGTACCCGCACTTATTAAAATTTCAGTATATACAATTTATTACTATCTTTTTGGCTACCACTTGTAGGAGATAAAGTCTTGGATTTAATTTTATTTGTAGCATCACTCCAAATACCAAAATCGTCGTCATTGATGATACCAATAGTATTAGCGTTAATCAACCAAATCCCTTCTAGCTTATCATGAGGATATCCTCCTAAATATTTAACCACATCTACAGCAAGTGTTTTTGATACTGCAATAATATTGGCCTGAGCCAATTCTTCCCAAGAATTAGCCTCCAGTGTCTTACCATTAACCATATATCCATTTTCGGCATTAAAGTCATTCCCAGAAACATCTGTTGCTTTGCTAATGTCAATTTTATAAATATGTTTCATAACCGGACCATCGGCACTAAAGTTTCCGTCACGTTCTATAATTAAAAACTGACTAGCACTCAATGCAGTGATCTCTGAATTGGAATTATTATCTATTTCTTGCTTGTATAAAAATTGTTTGGTAGTACCGGTGGCAATATCAAAAGTTACAATTCTGGTTAGCGTTTTATTTGTTGCAGCTGCATTTGATGGGTTGTACAATCGTGACTGCATAATCCCTACCAATGTTTTTTGATCTGGCGTTACAGTTAAACCCTCCATTCCGCGATTTGCCCATCGCTTTACAAATACTGCTGGTAGTTTTCGAATACCTGTATTTATACCCACCGGACTAATTCTCTCCAATTGAATTCCAGTATTACTATAATGAACGATATGAGGTCCATATTCATCAGACACCCAAAAAGAACCATCATTCATCGCGGCCAAACCCTCAGAATCAAGTCCATATTCATCCGTAGCAAGAACACTTCCAGATAAATCATATGCTATTTCACCTGTCGATCCAAAACCAACTGGATTGGGTCTACCACTAATTGGTATTCCCGCTGGAGTTTTAAATAAAATTTCATTTACCTTACTTACAGTTCCATCATTATTTAATTTGAAATGTCCAATCCTAGGCGTGTAATCTGCTACGGGAAAATACTTTCCACCTGTAGCATCGGCATTCGGACCTCGGTCTGTCATCGCGTAAAACTCACCCAATTTTGAAGGATGCGCACAAGCTGCTGAACCAAATCCTCCATTTCTGATTTCAACGCCATTACTTGTACTTAAAATAGAATAGGGTAATGAGACACCAGTATTCTCAATTGTGGGAGGATTAAAAGAGTCATTATCATCGATATCATTTTTGTCGCAGCAAATAAGTAATCCTGCAGAGAGAAGATATGCGGTAGCATTTAAAAATTTCATAATTGTCAAAGTTTTATTCAGCGACAAAAGAAATTATAAATTACACTATAAAAGTTAACTGGAGATTAACAAATGATAATATTTAATTTATTATTGAATGATTATTATAATGCTAAAATTTACTCAAGTACAACAATAAAAAATGAAGACGAAAAATACTTAAATTTTCTAAAACTGCAGCAGGTTAATATATTCTGGAAAGTTATAAAAACCAAATACTATAACTAAACGTATATAAACTGAATAAACAGAGTACACGCAGCCTAAATTGCTATTTTAAAAAGAGTTTTGTCGATAAAAAACATATTAATCAGTTAAAAGTCAAAATTTTTATCGAATTTTGGTTGATTATTATTACTTTGGCCAAAATTTTGAACCTATAAAAAACATCGAATCAAATCACCTGCTGGTTCTTCTATTTTATATTATAAAAATGATGAAAATAATTTCGAATAAACACTATTTATTAATTGCATTTTTCGCAGGAACCGTTTGCATGATAGCCCAACCACCAGCACCGATACCTGTTATACCGCCGCCGGGCCTTCCTATTGATGAGGGTTTGATTGCTCTACTGATTGGTGGGATTTTATTTGGTACTTACACAATATACAACTTCAATAAAAAAAGAAAGCCTTTGAATTAATTCAAAGACTTTCTTTTTAATCTACAAGCTGCTATTATTTATTAGCAAATAATCTGGAAACGTATTTCCCAATTACATCAAACTCTAGGTTAACTTTCGTACCCACAACAAAATCATGAAAATTTGTATGTTCATGAGTGTAAGGGATAATTGCAACGCTAAACTGATTTTTTTTCGAATTAACTACAGTCAAGCTAACACCATTTACGGTAATAGATCCTTTTTCGATTGTAATATTACTCAATGCTTCATCGTATTCAAAAGTATAACTCCAACTACCGTTCGTTTCAGCTGTAGCAATACAAATTGCCGTCTGATCTACGTGACCTTGCACAATGTGACCATCTAATCGATCCCCTAGCTTCATGGCCCGCTCAAGATTAACCTGATCTCCAACCATCCAATTCCCTAAATTTGTTTTTTGAATCGTTTCGTCAATAGCAGTAACAGTATATTGACTGTCCTTTATGGCCACGACTGTCAAACATACGCCATTGTGCGCAACACTTTGGTCAATTTTAAGTTCATTTGTTATCGATGAGTCCACTGTGACATGGATATTATCTTTCTCTTTGTTGATTTCCTGGATAGTACCAAGGGTTTCTATAATACCTGTAAACATTCTTATTTTATTTTACTAAATTTGCACTTCAAAATTAGCAATAAATAACTTGTGGTCATGATGAAAAAAGCAGAAAATATTATCGTTGGAATTTCAATAGGAGATTTGAATGGTATTGGAAGCGAAGTGGTATTAAAAACATTTGAAGATTCTCGAATGTTAGAACTATGTACTCCTGTTATTTTTGCCAATGTTAAAATAATGTCTTTTATCAAAAAGAACTTGGATTCTGCCATTTCGTTACACGGTATCGATAAATTAGATCAAATTGTACCCGGTAAGATAAACGTACTTAATGTATGGAAAGAAGGAGTTGATCTAAATTTAGGAACCAATGATGAAAAAGTAGGTGGTTATGCCATTAAATCCTTTGTAGCAGCTACACAGGCCTTAAAAGAAAATTTAATCGATGTATTGGTCACCGCTCCGATAAACAAATACAACATCCAGTCAGAAGATTTTAAATTCCCTGGTCATACTGATTATCTTGACCAAGAATTAGAAGGAGACGCGCTAATGATGATGGTACAAGGAAATCTACGAGTTGGACTATTAACAGATCATCTTCCGTTAAACCAAGTATCTGCGGCATTGACCGAAGTCTTAATTAAGAAAAAAATTGAAACTGTAAAAAATTCTCTAATCCAGGATTTCAGCATTACCAAACCAAAAATTGCCGTATTAGGATTAAATCCTCACTGCGGAGATGGAGGCGTTATAGGTAGTGAAGATGATGCTATATTAAAACCAACCTTGCAGAAAATATTCAATAAAGGAACACTCGTTTTTGGTCCTTTTGCAGCAGATGGTTTTTTTGGTAGTGGTCAATATGAAAATTATGATGCTATTATAGCGACATATCACGATCAAGGGTTGATTCCTTTTAAAACACTTTCCTTTGGAAACGGTGTAAATTTTACTGCAGGGCTAAATAAGATAAGAACTTCACCAGATCATGGGACCGCATACGATATTGCTGGAAAAGGAAAAGCAGACTATAATTCCTTTAAAGAAGCGGTTTATTTGGCCATAGACGTTTATCGTTCCCGAATTCAGCATGCAGAAATCAGTGAGAATCCTCTAAAAGTAAGAGAAAAATAGTCATTAATAAAAAAAGATAAATAACTTTATTAGGTTCACAATAATTTTATATCTTTGCACTCCCGAAGTTTAGGGCAAAATTTTGTTGAAATGAGTAGTACAAAAGAATATTTAATTCCGTTTGTAGGATTAAAGAACGGAAAACATCATTTTGAGTATCAATTGAATAATACGTTCTTTAAAATCTTCGACTATGACGAATATCAAGATTCGGATATCAAGGTAAGTATAGTCTTAGAGAAGCAAAGTAATATGCTTGAATTGAATTTCAAACATAAGGGAACGGTAAATGTTCCTTGTGATCTAACCGGCGAAGATTTTGATTTGGCTGTAAAAAGCAAAATGAAATTGATAGTTCGCTTTGGAGAGGAATTCAATAACGACAATGAAGAATTATTAATTGTACCTTATGGTGAATTTGAAATCGACGTTGCGCAGTACATCTATGAAATGATTGTACTATCGGTACCTCAAAGACGTGTTCATCCAGGAGTAAAAGATGGAAGTTTAAAATCTGAAGCTCTAGAAAAACTGAATGAATTGACAATTAAAGAAGAGAAAGAAATTAAAGAAGAAGACGAAAATATTGACCCGCGTTGGGAAAAATTAAAGAAACTATTAACGGATAAATAATATAGTAAAATGGCACATCCTAAGAGAAAAATCTCGAAAACAAGAAGAGATAAAAGAAGAACACATTATAAAGCTACTGTAGCTCAAATCGCTACTTGCCCTATTACAGGTGAAGCACATTTATACCACAGAGCTTACTGGCATGAAGGTAAAATGTATTACAGAGGACAAGTTGTTATTGACAAGTCAGAAGCTACTTTTGCTTAATGCATTCTTTTATAGATGATATTATGAACTCTCACTTGTGAGAGTTTTTTTTGTTGTTTATAATTTTCCTTTAAATAACAAGCTCTAAAACAGTGGGTTTGAATAATTTTTTGTATTTTTCAAACCCTTTTTAAACGTTTTTTCAGGTGGAAACATCTGAACAAAAATAGTCAGACGAAATGAATAAAATGACCGCCGCAATTACCGCTGTAGGAGCTTATGTTCCAGACTTTGTACTTACTAACAAAGTTTTAGAAACAATGGTTGACACCAATGACGAGTGGATTACCTCTCGTACAGGGATTAAAGAAAGAAGAATTTTAAAGGACACCGATAAAGGAACATCTTTTTTAGCAATAAAAGCAGCACAAGAGTTAATTGCCAAAGGCAATATTGACCCGCTAGAAATTGATATGATTATCATGGCTACTGCCACTCCAGATATGCCTGTTGCTGCAACAGGAGCATATGTAGCTACAGAAATTGGCGCTATAAATGCATTTGCGTATGACTTACAAGCAGCTTGTTCTAGTTTTTTATACGG
Source organism: Flavobacterium algicola (assembly GCF_022399565.1). GTDB lineage: Bacteria > Bacteroidota > Bacteroidia > Flavobacteriales > Flavobacteriaceae > Flavobacterium > Flavobacterium algicola. The sequence continues at coordinate 1,563,459 of NZ_JAJTUT010000001.1, read as the reverse complement.
TATGTCTACAGCCGCAGCATATATTGAATCAGGTAGATACAAAAAAGTGCTTTTAATAGGTGCCGATAAAATGTCTTCTATAGTTGATTATACAGATAGAACAACTTGCATCATCTTTGGTGATGGAGCGGGTGCCGTTTTATTCGAACCAAATTATGAAGGTTTAGGTTTGCAAGACGAATACTTAAGAAGCGACGGTGTAGGCCGTGATTTTCTTAGAATTCCTGCTGGTGGATCATTAGTACCTACAACCATGCAAACGGTAAAGGACAATAGACATAACATTATGCAAGACGGTAAAACTGTATTTAAATACGCGGTTACCAACATGGCAGATGCTAGCGAGCAAATCTTAAAAAGAAATAACCTAACCAACGATGACGTGAATTGGTTAATTCCGCATCAAGCAAACAAGAGAATCATCGATGCTACTGCAAACAGGATGAATCTTGAACCTTCCAAAGTACTGATGAATATTGAAAGATATGGAAATACTACATCGGCAACTTTACCACTTGTTATCAGCGATTTTGAGCACTTGTTTAAAAAAGGAGATACAATTATTTTTGCAGCCTTCGGTGGAGGATTCACTTGGGGGTCTGTTTATTTAAAATGGGCATACGACACAAAATAAATTTAAACTAAAAATAGACCAATTATGGATTTAAAAGAAATTCAGAACCTAATCAAATTTGTTTCAAATACAGGTGTAGCAGAAGTTAAGTTAGAAATGGATGATATCAAAATCACCATTAGAACAACTCTTGAAGGCAACAGCACAGAAACAACTTATGTACAACAAGCACCACAAGCTCCAGTACAACAGGTAATTGCTCCTGCACCGGCGGCTCCAGTTGCCACTACGCCAGCTGCTCCAGCTGTTGAAGAGTCTAAATACATTACTGTTAAATCTCCAATTATTGGAACTTTCTATAGAAAACCATCTCCAGACAAACCAATGTTTGTTGAAGTTGGAACAACTATCGCAAAGGGAGATGTACTTTGTGTAATTGAAGCAATGAAATTGTTCAACGAAATCGAATCTGAAGTTACTGGTAAAATTGTAAAAATATTGGTTGACGATATGTCTCCAGTAGAATTTGACCAACCTTTATTTTTAGTTGATCCGTCATAAATTTGTAAACTATAATAAGTTGGTTTTTACTAACTGACTATAATTGCAAATTTTGATCTACCTGACGCTTATTTTGTTCGGGTCAAATTGTTTAATTTTCATATTAAAAAGATGTTTAAAAAAATATTAATTGCAAATAGAGGAGAAATTGCACTTCGTGTAATTAGAACTTGTAAAGAAATGGGCATCAAAACAGTTGCCGTATATTCTACTGCAGATGCAGAAAGTTTACACGTACGATTTGCTGACGAAGCAGTTTGTATCGGACCACCTCCAAGCAACTTGTCCTATTTGAAAATGTCAAATATCATTGCCGCTGCAGAAATTACAAATGCAGATGCAATACACCCAGGGTACGGATTTTTATCTGAAAATTCTAAATTTTCTAAAATCTGTCAAGAACACGGAATCAAATTTATTGGAGCTGCTCCAGAAATGATTGACCGTATGGGTGACAAAGCTTCTGCAAAATCAACAATGATCGAAGCAGGAGTACCATGCGTACCCGGTTCTGTTGGGATATTAGAATCTTACGAACAAGCATTACAACTTTCAAAAGAATTTGGTTTTCCTGTTATGCTAAAAGCTACCGCTGGTGGTGGAGGTAAAGGAATGCGTGCTGTTTGGAAAGAAGAAGATTTATTGAAAGCTTGGGAAGGTGCTCGACAAGAATCAGCAGCTGCTTTTGGAAATGACGGAATGTACCTTGAAAAATTAATCGAGGAGCCTCGCCATATCGAAATTCAAATTGTTGGAGATTCTTTTGGTAAAGCATGTCACCTTTCTGAAAGAGATTGTTCAGTACAAAGACGCCACCAAAAATTAACAGAAGAAACTCCATCACCTTTCATGACAGATGAATTACGTCTTGCTATGGGAGCTGCAGCAGTAAAAGCAGCAGAGTACATTAAGTATGAAGGTGCAGGAACGGTTGAATTCTTGGTAGACAAGCACCGTAATTTCTATTTCATGGAAATGAATACTCGTATTCAAGTAGAGCACCCTATAACAGAACAAGTAATTGATTACGATTTAATTCGTGAACAAATCTTGGTTGCTGCGGGAGTAAAAATTTCAGGTAAAAACTATTTACCTAAATTACATGCTATAGAATGCCGTATTAATGCAGAAGATCCATACAATGAATTTAGACCTTCTCCAGGAAAAATAACAACCTTGCACATGCCAGGTGGTCACGGAGTACGTTTGGACACTCATGTATACTCTGGTTATACAATTCCTCCAAATTATGATTCGATGATTGCAAAATTGATAACTACTGCACAAACACGTGATGAAGCAATTAGTAAAATGAGAAGAGCTTTAGATGAGTTTGTAATTGAAGGTATTAAAACTACAATCCCTTTTCACAGACAATTAATGGATGATCCTAGATATATAGCTGGTGATTACACAACAGCATTCATGGATACCTTTAAAATGATTCCAAAAGAATAATACATAAATTATTCTTCCTTATAATTAAGCTACACAAACTGTGTAGCTTTTTTTTTGTTCGTTATTCTCGTGCAATGAGTAATTATTACACACTCTTTCATTCAATTACCCACTATTACTCATTACGGCACAGTAAGCACAAAACAATAAACCCTTTAAAAACAAGGGCTTAGCAGCATTAAGCATTACCTAATGATTGCGGCACAATTATTTCATTATCTAAAGCGTAACACAGTAACAACATTTAAAAAATATATCATTATGAAAAAATTAATCTTATCAGCAGCAATCGTATTAGGAAGTTTATCAACAATGTCAGCGCAAGAAGCAATGCCAGAAGAAACTACAACTACTACAGAACAAACAACGACAACTACATCATCAACTCAAACTGGATTTACAGAAATAGCAATGGATCAAGTACCATCTGCAGTAATGGAATCTTTGAAAACAGCTTACCCAGATGCAGCAGTAACAAAGGCATATGTTAACGAAAATAAGGAATACCAACTTGACGTTACAATGGGAGATAAACAAGGATCTGTATTCGCTGACGAAACAGGAAAATGGATTCAAAAATAATAAGACACTCACTCAAATAAAAATATTTAAAAAATAGAAATTATGAAAAAATTAATCTTATCAGCAGCAATTATATTAGGAGGTTTATCAACAATGTCAGCTCAAGAAGCTACTCCTGAACAAAGCACTACTCCAACTGAAGCAACTATGCCAGCAGAAACAACTACTGAAACTGCAACTGCTCAAACAGGATATAACGAAATAGCAACAGACCAAGTTCCTTCAGCTGTTAGTACAGCATTATCTAACGCCTATCCAGATGCAGTTCTTCAAAAAGCAGCAGTAAACGAGAAAAATGAATACCAGTTAGATGTTAAAGTAGGAGATAAAGAAGGTTCTTTATTTGCAGATGAAACTGGAAAATGGATTCAAAACTAATTAGACTTTAGTCTATCACGACAACATTCAACTAAAAATATTAAAATATACAAATTATGAAAAAGTTAATCTTATCAGCAGCAATTATATTAGGAGGTTTATCAACAATGTCAGCGCAGGAAGCCATGCCTGAGCAAAGTGCAACTCCAACAGAAGAAACAATGCCAGCAGAAACTGCAGCAGCTACAGAAACTGATGCTACAACTGCAACAGCAACAGCATCAACTCAAACCGGATATTCAGAAATTTCAAATGATGAAGTTCCATCAGCGGTATCAGATGCATTAGTTAAAGCATATCCAAATGCTACAGTAAGCAAAGCTTATGTAAACGAAAACAATCAATACCAATTAGACGTTAAAGTCGATGATAAAGAAGGTTCTTTATTCGCAGACGAAAATGGAAAATGGATTCAAAACTAGTTAGACTTTAGTCTATCAAAACATCATTCAATTAAAAATATTAAAATATAGAAATTATGAAAAAGTTAATCTTATCAGCAGCAATTATACTAGGAGGTTTATCAACAATGTCAGCTCAAGAGGCGGCACCTGAGCAAAGTACAACAACAACAGAGCAAACAATGCCAGCAGAAACTGCAGCAGCGGAAACAGAATCAAATGCTACAACTGCTACTGCATCAACCGAAACGGGATTTTCAGAAATTTCTAATGAAGAAGTTCCTGTAGCAGTGACTGATGCGTTGGTAAAAGCTTATCCAGCAGCTACGCTAAATAAAGCATTTGTTAATGAAAACAACGAATACCAATTAGACATCAAAGTAGATGATAAAGAAGGATCTTTATTTGCAGATGAAAGTGGTAAATGGATTCAAAACTAATTAGACTATAGTCTAAAACAATACAATATTCAATTAAAATTTAAAAAATAGAAATTATGAAAAAGTTAATCTTATCAGCAGCAATTATATTAGGAGGTTTATCAACAATGTCAGCTCAAGAAACAATGCCTGAGCAAAGTGCAACTCCTACGGAAGAGACAATGCCAGCAGAAGCTGCTACAGCTACAGAAACTGATGCTACAACTGCTACGGCATCAACTCAAACAGGATATTCTGAAATTTCGAATGAAGAGGTTCCATCAGCAGTATCAGATGCATTAGTAAAAGCATATCCAAATGCTACAGTAAGCAAAGCGTATGTTAATGAAAACAACGAGTATCAGTTAGATATCAAAGTAGATGATAAAGAAGGATCTTTATTTGCAGATGAAACTGGAAAATGGATTCAAAACTAATTAGACTGTAGTCTAACATTACAATATTCAATCACAATTTAAAAAAATAGAAATTATGAAAAAGTTAATCTTATCAGCAGCAATCGTTTTAGGAAGTTTATCAACTTATGCAGCACCAATAAATAATGTAACACCAGTTGCAAAAACAGTTACAGTTGCAGATGAATATACAGAAATTAAAATGGAAGAGTTGCCAGCAGCTGTAACAGAATCATTAATGAAAGCATATCCAGAAGCTATTATATCAAAAGCTTATGTTAATGAAAATAGTGAATACAAACTTGAAGTAAAAGTCGGAGATAAAGAAGAAACTTTATTTGCAGACGCAGATGGAAAATGGTTGGATAAATAATATTGAAGAAAAAGAGATTCGAATCGCCTTAATATAATGCGATTCGAATCTTTAAAATATAAATCAATCAATAATAGATAAATAAAATCAATATGAAAAAGTTATTCTTATCAGCAGCAATTGTAGTAGGATCAATGTGTGCATTCGCAACTACAAATACTGCAACGGCTCAAAAAATAGCGACTGAAATGATTCAAGATGAATTTGTTGAAGTAGGAATGGATACTCTTCCTGAAGCAGTGAAAAAAACGGTAACAAATTCTTTTCCTGGAGCAAAACTAGAAAAAGCGTATACTAATGAGCAGAAAGATCAATACAAGTTAGATATTTCTATGAGTGGTAGTATGTATACCATCTACACAGATGCTGAAGGTGTTGTAATAAAAAAATAATACATCAAGTATATCAACTCTTATCCGTATCTATTAGTAATTTTCAAATTAAGCGATTTCAAAATCAAATTATCAGTCAAATTCATTGGCTACTGTATCAGCAGATGTTTATGAATACTGATTTAAATACATTAAAACGGATAAGTGAATACCAAGTGGAAGAGGTCGCAAATTGCGGCCTCTTTTTTTTTGCATAATTTTATGAGAAAAGTAATAATATAAGTCTTAATTTAGCTCAAAAAGCACCCTCACTAATGCGGAAGATATTAATTATCGAAGATGATATTTCATTTTGTAAATTGTTAGAAAAGTTTCTAACTAAGAATTCATTTTCTGTAACTACCTCATTTTCTGCAGACGATGCAAGGCAAATGGTCAAAAAAGAAACATTTGATTTGATCTTGACCGATTTGCGCCTTCCTGATACAGACGGTATAAGCCTCCTAGGCGAATTTAAACAAACTCATCCGCAGGTACCAATCATTTTGATGACAGGATACTCTGATGTTACAACTGCTGTAAAAGCTATTAAAAATGGAGCAAGTGACTACATTTCAAAACCTTTTAATCCTGATGAAGTTCTGTTGGTCATCAATAATGCGATTCAGACTATTGAAGAAACAGTTGTTCCAAAAAAAGAAGTTCCAAAAACCAAAAAGAAAAGTTCAACATCTGAATATGTTCAAGGAATTTCGGCCGAATCAAAAAAGTTGTGGGAGCACATCAATTTGGTCAGCCCCACCGACATGTCTGTTTTAATAATTGGCGAAAGTGGTACTGGTAAAGAAATTATTGCAAAAAGTATTCACCAAAATAGTAATCGAAAGGAACAAAATTTTATAGCAGTGGATTGCGGTGCCATACCTAAAGAATTAGCTGCAAGTGAATTCTTCGGACATTTAAAAGGATCTTTTACAGGTGCTATATCTGATAAAATAGGTTATTTTGAGGCTGCAAATAATGGTACGCTTTTCTTAGACGAGATAGGTAATCTATCTTATGAAAATCAAATCCAGCTTTTACGCGCCCTGCAAGAAAGAAAAATTAAACCAGTAGGTAGTAATAAAGAAATTGATGTTGATATTCGAATCATCACAGCAACGAATGAGGATTTGCGAGAAGCGGTTAAGAACGGTGATTTTAGAGAAGATTTGTATCATAGAATAAATGAATTCTCTATACACTCTCCCTCGCTGTCAGAACGTGGTGCCGATTTAATGATATTTGCTGAGTTCTTTCTCGATAAAGCAAATGCACAATTAAACAAAGAAGTAATCGGCTTTAGCAAAGACGTCGTACGCATCTTTGAAAATTATTCTTGGCCTGGAAACTTACGTGAATTACAAAATTGCATCAAACGGTCTACACTTTTAACACAAGGTGATTTTATCGAATCGGCTGTTCTTCCTGTAGAATTTTTTCAAAATGAAGAGATTAAATCAGAATCCTTGTCTTTATCTCAAAATGAAAAAGAAGCGATAGAGTTAGCTCTAGTGAAGACACAAAATAATAAGTCTGAAGCGGCAAAACTTTTAAAAATTACGAGAAAAACTTTGTACAACAAATTAAAATTCTACAATCTTAATTAAGGACTTTCTGCAATTCGATAAAAAGTTTCTTGATCCTCACCTTTAAATCGGCTATCACTGTGGTCAATTCCTGTTCTTGGTATTGATTTAATTCGATCGCATTTAATATAGCGGCAATTTCCTTGGCTTCAATTTGTTTAAACATTGGCGCCATTTTATGTGCCACTGACTGCATTTGTTCCCTTTCTAAATCATAGATTGCCGTTTCGAGATTGATTAAATTATCATTTGTAGACTCCATAAAAGATTCTATTACACTTTTTATTGCCTCTTGATCATTGTTTAAAAACAACTGAAAAGACTCTAAGGAAAAGGACTTATTACTACTTTTTTTCGATTTGGTTTCTGCACCGTCTATAGGCAATTCTACATTAGAAAAAAGCGCATCTATAGTTTTTAAAAGGAAGTTGGGACTCAATGGTTTTTTCACAACCGTGGCAAATCCAGCATTTGTGTAAACTTCATCGCTCAGGTCTCCTCTACCTGTAACTGCCATTAGAGGCTGTGATGTATAACTACTCTTCTCTAAATTCTTAATTGCGCTCACAAGCTGAAATCCGTCAATGATTGGCATTTGAATATCTGTAATTAATAAGTCAAAAGAATCGTTAACCATATATTCCAAAGCTTTTTCCCCATCAGAAAAAGGAACAACATTATAATATTTTTTTAAAACTTCTGTAGTAAGGTTTAGCAAGTCTGCATCATCATCAATAATAATGATTGTCTTATGTTGATGTGTAGGCGTGTAAAGTACAGAATTACTCACAGCGCTTTGTTGACCAAAAATTAGCGGTAGTCGAATTTCAAAACAACTCCCCTTTTCTGAGCTACTTTTTAACTGCAAATCACCTCCAAGAAGATTACTTATTTTTTTCGAAATGGCTAATCCCAAGCCTGTCCCTCCAAATTTCTTTTCAATACTCTCGTTTGCTTGAGCAAATTCTTCAAATACCAATTCTTGACTTTCCTTTTCAATACCTATACCAGAATCAGAAACAGCTACCATTACCCATTCTTTATCTGGCGAAATTGTAGCCGTTATACCAATATATCCTTCAGAAGTAAATTTATAGGCGTTACCTAAAATATTTATCAAAACTTGCTTAACGCGAAAGACATCTCCAAGAATATTCTGGTGGAGACGTTCATCAATACTAATTTGTAGATCAATGTTTTTCTCCTTGTGAACCGATTGAATATTATTTGCTATTTCGCGAATAGTATTATCTAAAGAAAATGGTGCTTTTTCGATTGCAATTTTACCCGCTTCTATCTGTGAAAAATCTAACAGATCTTGTACTAATCTAGTAATGTATTCCGATGAATTTTTGATATTATTCGTATAATACAATTGCTTTTTAGTCAAGTCTGATGTTCCCAAAAGTTCGGCATAACCAACAATCGTGCTCAAAGGTGTCTTTAAATCATGGCTAACTGTCGAAATTAATTGTTCTCTACTCTTTAAAAGATTACGTGTTTTAAAATTGGCCACTTCCAATTGTGTTTTATAAGACTGTGATTTCGAGAAATCGTTGGTAATTAATAATGAAAAGAAAATAGTGAGTAGCAATCCTAACCCAGCAGCATAGGTAACGATTTGGTTGATCTTTTTGAGTGATTTATCTTTTTCCACATTGTTCTTCATCGAAGAAGTAATCATTTCACTCTCAATTACTCTTAAAACTTTCCGAAGTTGTTCCGAAATTAAGATCTCATTTCGAAGTAGCTTGTTCTCTTCCCTATTTAATGATACTTGTTTCTGTTCCGCTTTTGTTTTTACTTTGTAAAGCAATCGTTTGGACGCCGCCAAAATAGAATCAGATGCTTTTTTGGTCAAAGTATTGGTACTATCGTCTGGAATATTCTTATTGAGATAATCTACATAATTTTGCAAAACCCCACGTTCATAGCTCCCCATTTTATCTGGGTTTTTTGTAAAATCATTGATTTGCAGTTTTTGAAGAGACAATTCTAATTCTGTCAATTCCTTGATCGCATCGTTTACAGATGCATCGTCAGAACTTTTATTTTTAATCGTCTTTAGCTTTCTTATGTTTTGTGTTTTCTCTTTCAGTAAAACAGTTACACTATCTAATAATTTTATCTGATATTCATTTGAGACACCATTTTTCAATGAATCAATGCGCACCTTCAAAGAATCTGTTTGATTGATGTAATTTATAAAATCTGCTTCAGAGCTTGATTGAATTGTTTTTCTAGCGAGACTCTCTGCTTTATAGACACTGGAAAAAAGTTTGCTAATTCTTAAGACAATACTATTTTCGGAGGCACTCTGATTTTCAATTTTCGAATAAAAAATGTTTTCCGTATATAAAACCCACCCCACACTTACTACTAGTGCGAGAAGTACTAGGTAACTGATTAAAACTTTAAAAGGTAAGTAACTGCTTTTATTTCCCATAAATGAGGACTAACTTGTAATATTAATAATTTAAAAACGTCGTAATTAGATTCAGTAGATAAAGTATACTGCGAGCAAATAAATTTACTCAAAATACTTCATTTTACAAGAAGTTTCCCAATTATAAAGAGTGTTAAGGCAAACTTTGTGAAATTTGATTCGAGAAAATATTCAAAATAAATTGTAAGCTTTGGTAAAAAAAGTAATTTTACCAAATCACCCTAACAAAACAAATGGCAGCTCCAAAAACTCCCAAAAAGATCACAAAAAGACCTATTAAAAGAGACACTAAAACAAAATCAAGTATGATAAAGAATTTTTTTATTAAACTAATAGTATGGTTTTTTGGTATTTCGTTATTTTTTGTTCTCCTATACAAATACGTGCCCGTTGCATTGACGCCCTTGATGGTAATTCGACTTATTGAGAATAAAAGCGCAGGTAATGACGCTGTCTTCAGTCACGATTGGGAGCCAATTGAAAATATTTCGACCAACTTACAAAAAGCAGTAATTTCTAGCGAAGATGGATTATTCTTAACACATAACGGTTTTGATTTTGGAGCGTTGCAAAAAGCTTATAAGAATAATGAAAGAGGTCGAAAGATTAAAGGCGGTAGTACTATATCTCAGCAAACAGCCAAAAATGTATTTTTATGGCAAGGAAGAAGTTATCTAAGAAAAGGATTAGAAGCGTATTTTACTGTTCTTATCGAACTTATTTGGGGAAAAGAACGTATTATGGAAGTGTATCTTAATAGCATCGAAATGGGAGACGGAATCTATGGAGCTCAGGCCGCAACACAGTATTGGTATCGAAAAGACTGTAACAGCCTTACGCCAACGCAAGCCGCCGGAATTGCAGCTATCTTACCAAGTCCTCGTAGATACAAAGCCACTGGATCATCAACTTACATCAATAATAGAAAAACAAAGATCGTAAGAGTGATGAAGACAATAGGTCCTATTAAATATTAATGAGTTTTAGAAAAAAAATAACAATTTCTCTACTCCTCTTTTCAGCTGTCTTCTACTGTCAGGATACCCATAGTGAAATTGGAATCATAACTGATAATGATTTGTATACATCCACCATTAATGACATGTACTACACTAATGGCTTAGAAATTTTTTACAGGCATCACACTCCTAGTAATAACTTTAAAATTTATAAAAAAACGATCGAATTTAAACTCGGGCAATATATCTACACTCCTAGTTTAATGACTTATGAAGAAAGTGAAACAATGGAGAGGCCTTATGCTAGTTATCTGTTTGGAGAAGTTGGCAGAAGTTTTTTCTACAAGAATGAATCCGTGCTCAAAGCCAATTTGAGACTTGGCTATTTAGGACCCAACGCATTTGGGAGAGAAGTTCAAAATAACTTTCACGATCTGGTAGGCTATCCCAAATTTAAAGAGTGGGACTATCAAATACAAAATGCCCTTGCCATACAAACCCATTTTTTGTTTTCGAAAAGGGTTTTTCAAAAGAACGATTCTGAATTTGTTGACTTTCATTTTCGATCAAAAGCCAATTTGGGTACAATTTTTACTGGAGTATCCACTGGTTTATTGTCTAGAATGAGCTTGAAAAAATTAGCACCTGTCTATAATTCAACCTTATATGATGGTGCAGTAGGTAGTAATGAAAGCGAATTTTACTTTTTTATAGCAACCAACATTAACTATCAATTGTATGACGCTACGATTCAAGGCAGTCTATTTAGCAATAATAGCCCCGTTACATTTCGTCTTATTCCGATTCGCTTCAATGGAGAAGCTGGTGTAAAATACCGAAAAAACAAACTTAATTTATCTTACACCTTCATGTACAAAGGGAAAGAATCACATAGCCCAAAAGGCACAGGTTATTTTTACGGTTCAATCGGACTTTCGTATTTATTATAACCAACCCACTAATTTAGAAAGAAAGCGCCATGCCAATAGAAAATATCCCTGAAGTATATATTAAGGAAAAAGAAGTAAACAGTGGTTTGCTGGTTTATGACTTTAAAATGACCAGTGATGTTGTAAAAAGTAAGGTGAATTTAAGCATGAATATGTTTAGCTTTTTGCAAGTAGGTAAAAAACAAGTGCACTTTAGCGATACCTCAATCGCAGTCAATAGTCAGCAATCGTTGCTTTTAAAAAAAGGGAACTGGCTGTGGACGGAATTATTAGACACTGAAACAATTTATTACTGCAAATTATTCTTTTTCTCAGAAGAGCAACTTTTGAAGTTTTTAAAAAAGCATACTAAAAACGTACAGCCTGCGGCCAATGATGTCGCTTATTTTGTGATTGAAAATGACGACTATATTGTTTCTTTTTTAAATTCGCTATCTATTTTAAATCTCGAAAACTCAAGTTATAGCGCTAATTTATTAGAAATAAAGTTTGAAGAAATCATGTTGTATCTTTTGGCTAAATATAAAGCTGCTTTCGAATACTACCTGCATTCATTAATTTCAAAAGAGGTCTCACCATTTAAAAACGTTATTGAGAGCAATGTTTATTCGAACCTTAAACTAGAAGAAATTGCTTTTTTATGTAACATGAGTTTGTCTACTTTTAAGCGTCATTTTACAGTAGAATATAATGAAGCTCCGGGAAAGTGGTTGCAAGACAAACGCTTGCAGCGCGCCAAAGACTTGTTGCATGAAGGACTCTTAAAACCTTCTGATGTGTATTTAGATGCGGGTTACAATAACCTTTCTAATTTTAGTATTGCGTTCAAAAATAAATTTGGAATAAGTCCAACAGATATTTCTTAGCAGCCAGTAATTTTTTATATAATTGAAATTCAAATAATTATATATGATTTGTAATGATTGATGTTTGCTTATTTTGCTATTGAACTGTTTTCATAAGTTAATGAACTGTATTGATAATAGAGTTGGTTTTTGTTGTAGGTATCTTTGTGATGTAATTAAAACAAAGTGTTTTTGAAAATTATTACATCAAGTTAAAACAAACAAATATGGCAAATGTAACGAAACCGGACTTTAAAGAAAGATACGGAAATTTTATTGGAGGTAAATTTGTTGATCCAGTTAAAGGACAATATTTTGATAATATTTCACCAGTTGATGGTAAAGTATTTACTCAGGCAGCACGTTCAACTCAAGAAGATATAGATTTAGCACTTGATGCTGCACACGAAGCATTTCCAGCATGGAGTACTTCATCAGCAACAGAGCGTAGTAATATGTTATTGAAAATCGCGCAAGTGATGGAAGATAATGCAGAATACCTAGCAACATTAGAAACAATTGACAACGGAAAACCTATTCGCGAATCACGTGCAGCAGATATTCCTTACTGTGTAGATCACTTCCGTTATTTTGCAGGAGTAATTCGTGCAGACGAAGGTTCAATTGCTGAGCATGATAAAAATACAGTAAGCATCGTATTGCACGAGCCTATTGGCGTAGTGGGAGAAATCATTCCATGGAATTTCCCAATGTTAATGTTAGCTTGGAAAGTAGCTCCAGCATTAGCTGCAGGATGTACTGCAGTAGTTAAACCAGCAGAGCAAACACCTACAAGTGTAATTATGTTAATGGAATTAATTGGAGATACCTTGCCTCCAGGAGTTCTAAACATTGTAACAGGTTTTGGTGCAGAAGCAGGTCAAGCGCTAGCAACTTCAAAAAGAATCGCTAAATTATCATTTACAGGTTCAACAGCAACAGGACAGAAAGTGTATCACAATGCAGCCGAAAATATTATTCCAGTAACAATGGAATTAGGAGGTAAATCACCTAACATTTTCTTCCCATCGGTAGCGGCTCATGATGACGATTTCTTTAGTAAAGCTATCGAAGGAGCCTTAATGTTTGCTTTAAACCAAGGTGAAATTTGTACTGCTCCAACAAGAATTTTAGTACACGAAGATATCGTTGATCTTTTTGTTGAAAAAATGAAAGTTAGATTGAAAGCGATCAAAACAGGAAATCCTTTAGATCCAGAAACTATGATTGGTTCTCAAGTGTCTAAACCACAATACGACAAAATCCTTAACTATATCAACATTGGTAAAGAAGAAGGTGCTGAAGTAATTGCAGGTGGAGAAGCAGGAAACTATGAGGGAGATCTTTCGGAAGGATATTACATCCAACCTACAGTTCTTAAAGGAAACAACAAAATGCGTGTTTTCCAAGAAGAGATTTTTGGACCAGTAGTTGCCTTAACGACATTTAGTAGTACTGAAGAAGCAATCGAAATCGCAAATGACACTCCTTATGGATTAGGAGCAGGAGTTTGGTCTCGTGATGCGCATGAATTATACCAAGTTCCACGTGCTATTCAAGCAGGTAGAGTATGGGTAAATCAATACCATACGTATCCAGCTCACGCACCATTTGGTGGAGTAAAAGAATCAGGTTTTGGACGTGAGAATCACAAAATGGCATTAGACCATTACCGTGTTGTAAAAAACATGTTGATCTCTTATGATAAAAAACCAATGGGTTTCTTTTAATCTAAAGCAATACAATTACAATTTTAAAACCTCGGATTTTCCGGGGTTTTTTTGTTTCTAATAGTTTCAACTTGGGACTTCAAAGCGCTAAAGTTTTCTTAAAGATGGCAGCTATAGTACAACCAAAAAAAGGATATTTTGTAACTTAGTAATTACCCTAATTTCTAGTATGTAAGCTTGCAATCAATGAGTTGTGGGAAGTACTAAAATTTTGTAGTTAACTGAAATTTAAAAATATTGAGGTGCTAAATAATAGTAGCAGGGCGTAAAATAGTATGCTTTTGTATTAGTATTTTAATAGCTAAAATATAGATTATGAGTAGAGGATTTGTAAAAGAAGATGATCAAGAATTAATTCCGATAGTACCACCTAGAGCTGATTTACCTGACGGAATGGTAAACTATGTAACGCCAAACGGTATGGACGAATTATTACAGGAAAAAGAAACGTTACTACACGAAATAGAAACAGTTCAAAACACCGATGAAAACGAAAGACGCATTGCGATAAATTATATTAACGCCAAGTTTCAATTACTAAACCAAAGGATTGCTAGCGGAAAAGTGGTGGACTTAGACAAGCAACCACATGACGAAATACGATTTGGTGCACTAATAAGCATGCAAATAGGAAACGATAAAAAGGTCCAAAAGTATCAAATAGTAGGAGTAGACGAAGCGAATATTGCTAAAGGTAAAATCTCGTTTATTTCTCCCATAGCGAGAATCTTAATTAATAAAAAAGTAGGTGATGTGGCTGTGCTTAAATTAGCGAAAGAAGATAGGGAGTTTAAAATTTTGGGTATTGGGTATTGAGAAAAACCGTAAATCTACATAAGATTTACGGTTTTTTCTCAATAGAGATAATCAACTTACAATACTAAGGCATTAAAGAATTTTAACAATTTTTTAATCCATCATAAAGGCTTCAATGTTCCAAATTATTTTGGAAAAATCAAATTGAAGTATGAAAGTATGAACCCAACTAGTATTAAGGATAATGATTTCAAAAAATTATTAGGAGTGATTTCAGGAGAAAACTCTATTGAAATACATCCAAATGGACGAAGAAAAAACATGTACAGACCTTATACGAAAGATGCTATTGAGTTAGTAGCCTACACTGGAATGAGGATAGAAGAAACCATGGTTTTGAAGTTTTCCGATATTGTTTTAGATAATGAAGGAAATATTCAACATTTAGTTGGAACAGATTTAAAATTTGAAAGGGCTCATAATTGGAACAACACCAAGGCTCCTAAAAAAGTTATGATTCCAACTTCAATTGAGTTAGAGAACTTATTGAATAGATTGGAGTATAAAAAGTATTTAGGTGCTGATAAATATCTGATTGCCGATGATTATGATATTTCTAGAAAAACGCTGAAAACCCAATTAAGCCATTCGTTTACTTTTTTCAGAAAGAAAGCGGGATTGTCTGATGATTTTAGTATTAAGCATTTGCGAAAAACATTTCTAACAAAATTACATACTAAGACTGGTTTCATTGAATCTTTGGGATATCAAAGGTCCGCTAAAGTAACGCTGAACAATTATATTGATAAAGTTCAGGTTGTAAAGGAAATTAACAAAATGGGATTTGGGTATTTTAATGAATAGTATGTTAAACTGTAAAATCATAGAGATATACAGCATCTCTTAAGCTCAAAAAGCAATCAACAAATAAAAAAAATCCTCAATTATTTGTACATAATTATTTATATATTTGGTTGTTAACATAGGCTAAGTGTGACGTTTACCATATATACCAGTTAGCTACCATTTTACCACAAAAAAACAACTTATGCCAAAAAGTAGAGGAAGAAAGAAAAAAAACAAAAAATCAAAAAAAATCTTTGGAAAAACTTCAAACATAAAAAGAGAACTTGTTAACGGAATGGAGCTAAAACTAGATGGTAAAAATATTATTATCAAAAACAAGCGTAGTAAAAGACAACACGAAGAATACATTCAACAAATAATAGCTAATAGACCTAATAATCTAGAGTTCATTGAAAAATCTATAGAAAGGGTAGTCGAAATTTTTAAAACCTTCGATAATTTTCAACTTTTAGGATTTCTTTCTTATAATCAATTTCTAAATCATGATAACCCAGAAGATGATGGGATGGCTGAAGTAAATTTAGAGTATGCAACTAGTTTCGCAACCGCTATTGGTAATAATCCTATTGAACAACCAACTGCTGATATTTTTGAGGAACTTAAGGATTTACTAACAAATATCAGAAGGGCATATAACGCCTATATCTCTACAGAAGGGCTAATTGGAAATTATACCGAGCAGGAAAGTCATTTAAGATTTTTAACTGTTTTAGAAGCTTTACATATGCGAGGTGATGGATATACGAAGCATATTTATGAAGTATTCAAAGAAATGTTCTCTGGACACGACCAATTTTTTATTGATAATTATGGTTTTAATTCAAATGATATTCTAGAAACGTTTATCCAGTTAGAAGATTCTTATTATTGTAGGTTAAGATTGCCTAATGGAAGACCACATCCAAATTCTTTGAAAAGATTTAAGGAATGGTATGAAGCAAAAGGAATAACAGTATTTCGAGCGGATGACCCACAGCCAATGATTGACTTTCAAAGTGAAAATCGTGATTTTGTTTCTCGAGAAGGAAAACCTGATGGCTTTTTAATCAATGACCCAAAACAATTTCAAGATTTACATAAAATAAGATTTAGAAAAAGTCAACATAAAAAAGTAGTTGAAGCAATTACCCAAGATTTCGGAGAAAACGTAGAATTCCTAAACCCAAAATTTCAAGGTTTACCCTTAAATGACTCATTAATAAGCCAGAAACCTATAATTAAATACAAAAGCGAATTCTATCTTTTTGCTTTTAATATTCTAACTCGAAATCTATTTGATATTGCAGAATTCCTTATAAAAAATGTAGATGAAAAATATTATAAAGAAAAATATCTTGGTAATAGATACTCACTTTCTAGAGACAATTATCTAGAAAACAAAACAGCCGATTTACTAGATAATTTTATAATAAATTCAACTTCATATCTCAATCTTAAATATAAACCAGGAATACTAGATGAAAATAATAATCTAGTTGAAACAGAATTAGACTTGCTTATTATTTCAGAAAAAGCCAATTATATTATTGAAATAAAAGCTGGAGGATTATCGGCGCCTTCTAAAAGAGGTGCTTTAAAAAGTTTAACAGGTCAGCTTTCAGAAACAGTGGGTTATGGAGCATACCAAAGCCACCGTGCATACAAATATATTATAGAAAATGATAATAATTCTTTTTACGATAAACAAGGAAAATCAATAAATGTAGATAATACCAAAAAGACATTTAGAATTACGGTAACATTAGAGCACCTATCTGGACTTATATCAAAACTACACGAATTAAAAGAACTAGGAATTGTAAAACCTGACGTAGAATTCGCTTGGAATTGTAGCTTATTCGACTTAATGATATTTTCGGATATATTAGAAAATGAAGAAGATTTTATTAACTATTTGGAACAAAGAATTCCACTGTTTACAAGTCCAAAAATACGAGTGAATGACGAAATTGACCTATTAGGTTACTTTCTTGAAAATGAAAAACTTGTTGATGAAAAGCTTTTAAAAAGAGTAGATGAATATTCATTGAACAAGTGTTCAAAAGAGATAGATGAATATTTTGAAAAAGGAAGCGAAAAACCGAAGAAAAAATGGTAGCTAACACAACGGATTTGGCAAATTCGAAAATAGAGTTTAATTTATTCCTAAACCTAATATAGTAGGCTGGACGTTCTGTGACATTAGCTAGTAATGAGATAAATAAAGACAAATGACATTAAAAAAAGAGCAATTAAAAAGTGAGTTATTTCATTTATTAGCGTATTATTCTAAATATTATTTTGGGCAATTTACCGAATGTGAAAGCCTGTACAATCAAGAAAAAGGTCATATTTCTTTATTCTATCTTTTGGCATTATTAGAGAATATAATAAAATCATCATTAAATGATTTTGAAAGTACATTTTTCAATCTAATTAAAAAATTGAAAATTGAAAACCTAATAAACGAAACAGAACAAAATTTTTTAAATGATTCCGAATTGGGAGTGAGAAAGATTAGAAATATTCTGGCACATGCAAATCTTTCTAAATACGATTTGAAATTAGAGAATGAATTAAAAACATACCCTTTTACTGAAAATGAAACTTGTCTAATTATTTATGAGAGACTTTCCGATATAATAAGCGGAATAATCATAAAAGTAATTAAACCACATTTAAACGTAGAATTGGAAATAGAACTCGACGGTTTTATTGAAAAACTAGATTATACATTTATAACAAGAACTCCTGAAGAATTAATGGCTTTCAAAGCAATACCAACTAGTCCGATTTGGGATGAATTAGACGAATCCACAAAATATAGATTAGTTGAAGATTCTCCAGATGTAAATATTTTAACTGAATTATTTAGGAACTTAAAACAATAACATCGATTCTCACTGTAATTTAATCGAAGTTGACATTGATAAAGAAGACAAATGTAATATGCTGGTGTGTAGTTATAAATCGAAAGTTTTTAATGACTATTTTGCTTAAGATGGATAGGATTTAAGAAGAAAAATCTAAGACATGTAAACTTTCCTTAAGCTCAAAAAGTATCCAACAAATAAAATGTTCATTTGATTATTTATAAAGATTAAAATGTATATTGGGATTTGAAAAAAGTATAGTACACAACTACACATATAAACAATAAACTTGTTAATAGTAATCTAAAGATAATAATGCTTACAAAAGAACAAAAAGAGAAATTTTCCGCACTAAGAGTTGAAATTATTGACATCAATATTTTGGCTCATTCATTTATTAGAAAGATAAATCGTTTTAGTTTCCTTTTTAAGAATACTACACGCCATCATATATTCGAGGAATTTGTTGCTCTACGTTATATGGAGAATGGCTTAATTCTACATTTGACCAATCTAGATGATGACAGTTCAAATTTTTCATTTAGAAGTGTAATTAAAGAATTAAACAAAACCATTAAAGACCAAAAGCAAAGAGACAGTTTCAACAATAAGCTAAAAGAATATAGACGAGATTTAGGTAATTTGAAAAACAATCATAGAAACTACCGAATTGCCCATCTAAATTATAGTGAAGACTTAAATTTGGACGAATTTTTGAATTTCGACAAAGAACTTTTTCCTCTAATTAAATTTGCAAATTTGATTGGTGATTCTATAATGGGAGAAAAAATATCTTACGGATTTAATCTAGGAAAATATGAAAGCAAATTAGATTTTAGAAAACTCACAGAAAATTTAAAGGTTGATTTTAATAAAGAAAAAGGCTTCTAACTAAGCTCCTGCTAAAAGCCGTTTTGAGCAAGTGCGTAATTTAGTGGAATTACGGTTTCGCATCAAATTTCAACAAAACTAAAAATTGAAAGGTTGTGAACCACACACCATATCAAAATTTTATAACCAATTGCAGAAAATATGATTATAGAAGAACAAAACATCGTTCTAAAAGCCAAAAAACAAGACACAAAACTTGAATCCGAAGGCGCAGAATTTTTGGTTTTAGGGCTTTTACTTATTGAAGGTGTTTCTGCATATAAAGCATATATAAATTTTCCTGGTTATGATTTAACAGCTGTCAATCCTGAATCGAAAAGAGTTGCTCGAATCCAAGTTAAAAGTAGATGGGCAACCGATTACGACTCAAGTTTTCCTTTAAAAAGTTTGGATACAGATTTTATAGTTCATGTTGCTTTGAATCGTGGTTATAGATTTAGTAAGAAAAAGAATTTGAAAGATAACGGAATAAAATCTCCGACATTTTATGTTTTTCCAGTTGATGTGTTAAAACAAGTAAGAAACGAAACTGGCTGGAACAAAGTTCAGATTAAGAAAGTTAAAAATCTTGAAAGTTATATAGACAACTGGCAACTTATAAAGGATTATTTATTAGAATAAAAACGGGTTATAACCCATAATACATCAATAAAGAGAAGAAGACTCCTAAACTGAATTTTAAAAACTAAGAATGGCAGAAGTAAAAGTACTCAACATAAATTATAAAGACTTTATCCAAAAGTATCAAAACATTCAAATACCAGATTATCAAAGACCTTACAGATGGAACAAAGAAAAAGTAAAAGAATTACTTGAAGACCTTAGAGAGTTTTTCATAGACAAACCTGAGCCAGACTTAGATTATTACATTGGAGGAATTTTGTTGTACAATAATAAACAAGAAGACTGTTATGAAATCATTGACGGACAGCAACGATTAACAACACTCAACTTGATTTCATATGTCCTGACTGACAGTATTCAACAGGGGCAAAACTTTCACTATAACAACCACATTTCGTTTTACCATATAAAAGAAAATTATCAATTCTTGACAGAACAGATTGAGTTACTTCAATTATTACAAAAAAATAACTTTTTCAAAAAACTTGTATTTACACTCATATTAAGCAATGAAGAAGACCAATCATTTGCCTTTTTTGATTCTCAAAACAATAGAGGGGTGTCATTAGCTGCGGATGACTATCTAAAAGCATATCATCTTCGAGAAATTGAATCAGAAACATTACAATCAAAATTAGCAGAACAATGGGAACATGCAGCAATAAAAGCTCAAAACGAAAAGAACATAGAAAAAGGATTATTACACCTCTTTTATAAAATTCTTTATCGCTCTAGACAATGGAAAGGACAATCAAATATAATTCCCGAAAACAAAGACCAAATACTTTCCAGTTTTCAAAAGAAGACAATAAAATCTACAAATAATTCATATAGATTATTTAAAGCAAAAGACAATGTAAAATTCACAGAAGTTGTTATAAGTGAAGAAGATACTGTTAATCTCATTGCTTATACCGAAACTCATTTTGAAGATGTATGTAATCTGCCATTCACAATTAGGCAACCACTTTACAAAGGTTTAAATTTCTTCCAATTCACACAAAAATACTATGCGATTCACCAACTGCTTTTCTACAAAACCCATATAGAAGATAGCGGTATCCAAAAGGTTAGAGTGTTTTATAGTGAAATTTATAATTCAAATATGTCAGAATACCTAAGACACTATATACAGTTGTGTTTAGTGATGTACTATGATACATTTGGAAGTTTAGAAATAGATAAAGCTGTTCAATACTTCGACTACTTCATTGGAAGTATCCGTATTGAAAAATACTATGTTCGGCAAGAAGCTATTAAAAATAGTCTTCTCCAATCAGACAACAACTTATTAGATGTTATTGCACATTCCTATCTACCTGAGGAGGTATTTGATTTTATTTCTAGGCAAAATCAAGTAAAAACAATTTATAAGAATGAAAATTTAAAGGCAGACAATGGTGTAAGAGACAACTACAAGAACAGAGTTATTTCCTACTATGGTTTAAAGGAATATAAATTAACAAAGCGCATTCAATGGATAAAATAACATCGTCATTATATACAATAAATAAAGTTGTATTTGAAGGACTTCGGTTCAATATTCCACGATACCAACGTTTATATGTTTGGGAAGATGAACAAGTTGAAACTTTATTTAATGACCTACATACAGCTTGTATCGTTGGTAAGGATATGTATTATATTGGTGGAGTAATCTTGGTTAAAAATAAATGGGATAGTGAATTATTTGATTTAGTTGATGGTCAACAGAGATTTACTACTCTTTGGCTAATGGCATATGAACTAGGCGATTTACTCCTTGATTTTAGAAACAAAGGGAAAGAACAAAGGATAGAATTTGCAATTAGACCTAAAGTTGAAAAGTACTTTAAAGAATTATCAAGTAATCTAGAGTTTTCTACAGAACTAAACCGAGAGTTTGAGGACCTAGTTAGGATTGACTTAGCAAGAAGAAGATTGAAAGAGCTGATACAATCCAAAATTAAGAGTGAAAGAGAAAAAAAATATTTCGCTGACTTTATTGCTGAAAAATTGAAGTTTGTTGTTACCATTGTACCACAGAAAACAGACTTAAATAAGCTTTTTGAAACATTAAACAATAGAGGGGAACAACTATCCCAGGATGAAATCTTAAAAGCAAGAATTTTAGCAGGCATACAAAGTCGTCCAACTAGATGGAAATATTCAGGAATTTGGAATACTTGCAATGATACTAGGAATTATTTGGAGCGTGCTTTAAGCTATGAAATAGGTTCTGCAAGAAGTATTGCTGATTCCTACAATCAATGGTCAAACGTTTTTGATACAAAAAAAATAAGGTCGCTATTCGACAAAAGCAACAATCTACAAAGTGATTTATTAAGTTTAGAAAAAATATTAGCTAAGCGAAAAGTTGAAGATATCGCAGAAGGCGAAGTAAAAATTTTAGCTGAATTACATCCTAATACAACTGATGATGAACTTCAAAAAGTGAGAAGTATTTTGACATTTCCTCAACTTTTGCTACATACTTTACGAATTTTTAGATACAAAAGAGGATTAAAGGATATTCAAAGAATTAATGAAAAAGAGTTGCTAAAAATATTTGATGAATATTTTTTACCTAAAAAACTACCAACAAGCCAAGATGAATGGGGAGACTTTGAAAATGATTGTAAAGAATTCGTTGAATTGCTTTTTAACATCAGAGAAATTTTTGACAAGTACATAATTAAATGGGTAGAGATTGGGCAGAATAATGAAGAGTTGATGATTAAAAAGGTCAGAAAACAAAATCAAAAAAAGGGAGGTCGGACATATTATTTAAGAAGAGAAATTACAGAACAATTTAGTGGACTTACACACTTACAAGGACTACTATATCATTCACAACAAAACACTACTCAATATTGGTTGACACCTTATTTAAATTGGCTTTTAGAACATCCTAGTTTTGAAGATGCTTACGATTGGTTGAAAAAACTTGACAATATATTGTTTTGTACAAATCGTGATGAAGAATTGCTAACCGAAAGAACTTGGGAGTGTATGACTGATTATCCAAAACACCCTATTGATTATTCAATTTTAGTTAAAGAATTAGGGACAGGCTTTCCTCATTATTGGTTTTACAAAATTGATTTTATTCTATGGCACGAAAAAGAGGAATTAAGAAAGACTCAATGGAATAGTTACAAAGTTACTGCCAAGAACTCAATTGAGCATATTGGACCACAAAATCCAAGAGACAAAAGGGATAAAGTTTGTGTTGAACAACTCGATAAAATTGGCAATTTGGTACTTGTAACCAGAAGTATAAATTCAGAATATGGAGACCAGCCATATAAAGTTAAACGAGCAAGGTTTATTGACAAGAAAAATAAAGGTTCTTATGACTCATTAAAGTCAGATTTAATTTATGGTAATGATACATGGAATGATGGCTTAGCTAAAAAGCATCAAGAAAAAATATTGGAAGTATTAGAAAAGTATTTTGACAAGACAAAGATTGAAGATTAAATTAATATAAACATGGTCAACAGGAATGCCAACTACTAATAAGTATTTGGCACATTGATGGCTTAAGTCCTTCTTTGACTAAATAGAGTTACTTCAAATGATTTTTCAAAAAGCACACTCTAAAAGTACACTTAGATAAAAATAAAAAAGCCTTACATCTCTGTAAGGCTTGGTTTTACTGGTGGAGAATACCGGATTCGAACCGGTCACCTCTTGCCTGCCAGGCAAGCACTCTAGCCAAATGAGCTAATCCCCCAAGACAGTGACAAATATAACATAATAATTGATTACTCAAACAGCCACAATTCTATATTAGAAAATTATACTATTGCCTATTTTCCAGTTAATATTTTTAACTTTACGACAAACACAATAATAGTATGGCACATATAATTTCAGAAGGCACATTAACTAGCACCGTTACAAATAAAATAGCAACTGTGACTTTTGGTCATCCTGCAAGCAATTCGTTTCCTAGGACTCTGCTAGATGCCTTAACAGCTGAATTAGATTCTTTGAGCCGTAATGATGATGTCTCTGTGATTTTACTGCAAAGTAGTGGCGAAAAAGCTTTTTGTGCAGGAGCATCCTTTGATGAACTTTTAGCAGTTGAAGATATGGAGCAAGGAATCCACTTTTTCTCTGGTTTTGCCAATTTGATCAATGCGATGCGAAGGTGTTCAAAAATCATTGTGGGACGCGTACAAGGCAAGGCCGTAGGTGGTGGCGTAGGCATTATCGCTGCTTGTGATTATGTTTTTGCTACAGAGGCGAGCGCGATAAAATTATCCGAAATTGCGATCGGTATTGGTCCTTTTGTGATCGAACCTGCCGTTAGTCGCAAAATAGGAAAAACAGCTGTGACCGAACTCTCACTAGCTCCCGATAAATGGAAAACAGCACAGTGGGCGCAGCAAAAAGGATTGTATGCCGAAGTCGTAGCAGATATTGGTAAATTAGAGGAAACCATTCTTCCTTTTCTCGAAAAATTAGCTTCGTACAATCCAGATGCTTTATTGGAAATGAAAAAAGTAATATGGGAAGGTACCGAAAATTGGGAAACACTATTGACAGAAAGAGCTAAAATCACCGGAAGATTAGTACTCTCAGACTTTACCAAAAAAGCACTATCAGGTTTTAAAAAATAAAACAAAAAAAACGCATTCAAATTAATGAATGCGTTTTCTGTTTAATCTATATCTAATCTATTTTTAAATTCAGATTTTGCTATCGAATAGAATAATAGTATTACACTACTATTTTACTTCAGCGATCTAAAATCGTTATTCAAAAATCATAAATTAATTACCCTTTCATACTTGCAGATAAATATTCTCTGTTCATGCGAGCAATATTTTCCAAAGAAATACCTTTTGGACATTCTACTTCACAAGCTCCAGTATTGGTACAGTTACCAAAACCTTCTTCGTCCATTTGTTTTACCATATTTAATACACGCTCAGTTGCTTCAATTTTACCTTGAGGCAATAATGCATATTGAGAAACTTTTGCTCCTACAAACAACATAGCCGAACCATTTTTACAACTAGCAACACAAGCTCCGCAACCAATACATGTTGCAGCATCAAAAGCGTGATCTGCATCTACTTTATTAACTGGAATTGTATTAGCATCAATAGTGTTACCAGATGTGTTTACAGAGATAAATCCTCCAGCATGTTGGATTCTATCAAAAGAACTTCTGTTTACAACTAAATCTTTCACAACTGGAAAAGCTACTGAACGGAAAGGTTCGATTGTAATTGTATCTCCGTCCTTAAACATACGCATGTGCAATTGACAAGTAGTTACACCTCTGTCTGGTCCGTGCGCTTCACCGTTGATAAATAAAGAACACATTCCGCAAATTCCTTCGCGACAATCGTGGTCGAAAGCTACTGGATCTCCACCAGCATTAATTTGTTGTTCATTGAATACATCAAGCATTTCAAGGAATGACATGTCAGGTTCAATTCCGTCGATTTTATAATCAACCATTGCTCCTTTATCTTGGGCGTTTTTTTGACGCCATATTTTTAATGTAAGTTTCATACTGTTTTAGTTTGAAAATCATAAAGTCGAAAGTTGAAAGTCAATTGACAATTTACTTTTGGCTTTTGACTAATTGCTATTTGTAATTTCTTTGAACTAGTTTAATCGCTTCAAAAACCAAAGGCTCTTTATGTAAAACGGCATCACTAGGTTTTCCTTTGTATTCCCAAGCAGCAACGTAGGCAAAATTCTCATCGTCACGAAGTGCTTCCCCTTCTTCAGTTTGATATTCTTCACGGAAGTGACCTCCACAAGATTCATTACGGTGTAGTGCATCTTTTGCGAATAACTCACCCAATTCCAAGAAATCGGCAACACGAGTCGCTTTTTCTAGTTCTTGATTAAATCCTTTATCAGTTCCAGGAACTCTCACTTCTTTATAGAACTGTTCTCTCAAAGCAGAAATCTCAGCTATAGCTTCAGTTAAACCTTTAGCATTACGAGCCATACCTACTTTATCCCACATGATTTTCCCTAATTTCTTATGGAAATAATCAACAGATTGAGTACCATTGTTGTTCATAAACCTTTCGATCTGATCTTTTACTCCTTTTTCAGCAGCATCAAATTCAGGAGTATTGGTTGGAATAGCACCCAATTTAATATCTGGAGCCAAATAAGCACCGATAGTATAAGGTAGTACAAAATATCCATCAGCCAAACCTTGCATTAAAGCCGAAGCTCCCAAACGGTTTGCACCGTGATCAGAGAAGTTTGATTCTCCGATAGAGAAACAACCAGGAATAGTTGTCATCAAATTATAATCAACCCAAGTACCACCCATTGTGTAGTGAACCGCTGGGTAAATCATCATTGGTGATGTATAAGGATCCTCATCTACAATTTTATAATACATTTGGAACAAGTTCCCGTATTTACTTCGAACAACGTCAGTACCTAATTTAGTTACCAAAGCCGAATCGCTTTCATCCAGTCCTTTAATATGCGCTTGTTCTTTTCCGTAACGTTGTACTGCAGCAGCAAAATCTAGGTAAACTGCTTCACCTGTTTTGTTTACTCCAAAACCAGCATCACATCTTTCCTTAGCTGCACGAGATGCAACATCACGTGGTACCAAGTTACCAAAAGCAGGATACCTTCTTTCTAAGAAATAATCTCTATCCGCTTCTACTAAATCTTTAGCACTCTTTTTACCTTCACGAATTGCTTTTGCATCTTCAGCCTTTGCAGGTACCCAGATACGTCCATCATTACGTAATGATTCTGACATCAAAGTCAATTTTGACTGATGATCTCCAGAAACAGGAATACATGTTGGGTGAATTTGTGTATAACAAGGGTTTGCGAAGAACGCTCCTTTTTTGTGAATTTTCCAAGCTGCTGTAGCATTCGATCCCATTGCATTTGTAGACAAGAAGAAAACGTTACCGTAACCTCCAGAACCAATTACAACTGCGTGAGCAGAATGTCTTTCGATTTCACCTGTAATCAAGTTACGAGCAATAATTCCTCTCGCTTTTCCGTCAACAATTACTAAATCTAGCATTTCGTGACGGTTGTGCATTTTTATTTTTCCACGACCAATTTGACGGTTCATTGCAGAATAAGCTCCCAACAATAATTGTTGACCTGTTTGACCTTGAGCATAAAATGTACGAGAAACTAGAGCACCACCAAAAGAACGGTTGTCTAGTAGCCCACCATATTCACGAGCCAATGGCACCCCTTGAGCGACACATTGGTCAATGATGTTTGATGAAACTTCAGCCAAACGGTGAACATTTGACTCACGAGCACGGTAATCTCCTCCTTTTACAGTATCGTAAAACAATCTGTAAACAGAATCTCCGTCTCCTTTATAATTTTTTGCTGCATTGATTCCCCCTTGTGCTGCAATAGAGTGCGCACGACGTGGTGAATCTTGAAAACAAAATGCTTTAACGTTGTATCCTAACTCTGCCAATGTAGCAGCAGCAGAACCTCCAGCCAAACCTGTACCAACAACGATAATATCAAGATTACGTTTGTTAGCAGGATTTACTAAATTAATATGATCTTTATAATTTGTCCATTTGTCCGCAATTGGGCCATTTGGTATTTTTGAATCTAATGCCATTATAATTGGATATTAATGATTGAAATGATGAAATAAAGCAACAAATACAAATCCTAGGGGAATAATAATTGCGAAACCTAATCCGAAACCTTGTAACCCTTTTGAGAATTTATTATTCGCTCCTATAGATTGAAAAGAAGAACTAAATCCGTGTTGTAAATGCAAAGACAACAATACGAAAGAGATGCAGTACAAGGCTGTACGTACAGGGCTTTCAAATTTCTCTGCCAACTCATGGAAATACCTAGTTTCATTCAAAGGTCCAAACTCTACATATTTATATGCCATCTCTGGAACCCAGAAATCATAAAAATGCAGTCCTAAAAATGCCAAAATCACAGAACCTGAAATAATCATGTTACGTGATGCCCAACTTGCATTTGCAGCTCCATTGTAGCTTGCATAAGAAATTGGTCTTGCATTATTGTTTTGAATATTCAAAACAAAACCCATAATAAAGTGAAAAATCACTCCTACAATAAGAATTGGTTGAATAACAAACTGAACCAATGGATTATTCCCCATAAAATGAGAAATAGAATTGAATACAGACTCACTAAAAACCGAAGTCATATTGATAAAAAAATGCTGTGCTAGAAACAACATCAAAAATAGTCCTGAAAGTGCCATAGCTACTTTTTTAGCTATTGACGATTTCAATAATCCAGATTTTGCCATAATATTTATAGAATATAATTTAAAAAGTACACAAAAATAAGGCAAAAAGGCACCAACTACAACCTTTTCGCTACTATTTATAATCATTTTAAAGTGTTTAATCATAGATTTCACCAACAATACTAGCAAATCAATTAACTAACTAATAAACAGATACATAAACAAAATAACAGCATATTAATCCGAAAAACAATCTCCCAACTTCATTAAATTATAATCAATGAAATGTTTGCAAAAAAAAGAATACTATAATTTTATCCTTTTATAATTTTAATTCCACAAATACACAAAAGCAACTCATTTTGTGTGTAAATTTATTTTTTTTCATCTTTATCAGATTTGTTTTAGCACTATCCTTTATCGAACTTATGCTTTTTCTTTCCTTCAAATAATTTCAAATGCTTAAATTTGTTATCTAAAATATAAAGCACAATGAAATACCATACTATAGATTCTAATTTATTTGTAAAAAATCGCAACAAATTTATCGCTCAAATGAAGCCCAACAGTGTTGCTATCTTCAATTCAAACGATATTTACCCTGTAAGCGCCGACAGTAGTTTGCCATTTGCACAACACCGCGATATCTTCTATTTATCCGGTATAGATCAGGAAGAAAGCATTTTATTGCTTTTTCCTGATGCACCTTATGAGAATCAAAGAGAAATGCTTTTTTTAAAAGAAACCAATGAGCATATTGCCATTTGGGAAGGTGCCAAATTAAATAAAGAACAAGCTTTTACTACCTCTGGAATCAAAACGGTATACTGGTTGCAGAATTTCGAAAAAGTATTAGCCGAGCTAATGACCTATTCTGATACTATTTATATCAACACCAACGAGCACTACCGCGCTGAAGTGGAAACTGAAACTCGAGAGGCTCGTTTTGTAAAGTGGTGGAAAAACAAATATCCTGCTCATACAGTAGCAAAGAGCAACCCTATACTACAGCGCATTCGATCAGTAAAAGAACCAGAAGAAATTGCTTTAATACAAGAGGCATGTAATATTACCGACAAAGCTTTCCGACGCATTTTACCATTTGTAAAACCTGGCGTAATGGAATACGAAATTGAAGCCGAAATGATTCATGAATTTGTACGTAACAGATCAAAAGGATTTGCTTACACACCAATAATTGCCTCGGGTAATAGCGCCAATGTGTTGCATTATATCGAAAACAATAAAGCTTGTAACGACGGCGAATTAATCTTAATGGATACTGCAGCTGAGTATGCTAACTATTCTAGTGACTTAACGAGAACTATTCCAGTTTCTGGGCGTTATTCTCCTAGACAAAAAGCAGTTTACAATGCTGTTTTACGTGTAAAAAATGAAGCAACAAAAATGTTAACACCAGGAACACTCTGGAAACAGTATCATATTGAGGTAGGACAAATTATGACCTCAGAACTACTTGGTTTAGGCCTACTAGACAAAGCCGATGTACAGAATGAAGACCCAGAATGGCCCGCATATAAAAAATACTTCATGCATGGAACTTCCCATCACATGGGACTAGACACGCATGATTATGGTATCTTGACAGAACCTATGAAAGCAAACATGGTATTTACGGTTGAACCCGGAATTTACATCCCAGCAGAAGGTTTCGGAATTCGTATTGAAGACGATATTGTCGTTCAAGAAACTGGAGAACCTTTTAACTTAATGAAAAACATTCCGATTGAAGTGGACGAAATTGAAACTTTGATGAATGCTTAATCAGAAAACTAAATCATTATGAGCAAGATAACATTTCCCTCAAAAGCTATTTTTATGTGCAACGGCAGCAAATGCGGAAAACACAAAGAGGTCAAAAAATACATTAAGCAGCTCAATAAAGAGAGCGGTACTGATGATAAAATAGAAATTTTTAAAATGGAATGCTCTGATCGTTGTAAAAGCGCACCCATCGTTTATTTCCAACCCGAAAATGTTTGGTTAGAGAAAGCCGATGTAGCTATGTGCAAAGAGCTGATCGAAAAATAGAATAAAAAAAACACCCTCACTACAATCAAAATAGTAAGGGTGTTTTGTTTTTAAGAGCTCGGTTACAATTATTCAGCCGAGCCTATTTTTGAGATTTGAACATCAAGTTCAAATTTACCAGTAGCACTGTCTTCATCAATCAATTCAAAAAGTTCTAATGCTCTTCTGGCATTCTTTTCTTCTTCTCTTTGCTCAGCAACATACCACATCATAAATTCTTCAGTAGCATAATCATTTTCCAATCTACATTTGGCAATTACCTTATTGATCGCGTTTGTAACTGCAATCTCATTATCAAGTGCAATTGCAAAAACCGATTTAAACGAGGCAAATTCTTGTTGCACTTCACCAACTGTTGGTGTAATTGCAATACCTCCTACTTCGGTAATATATTTAAAAATTTTAAGGAAATGTTCTCTTTCTTCTTCCGCTTGAGCATAAAAGTAGCCAGCAGTATTCTCGAACCCGTTACGCTCTAACCATGAAGCCATGGCCAAATACTTATTAGATGCATCACTTTCAATTTTACATTGCAAGTTTAATATATTTTCGACTCCTTCTTGCAAAGAGGAGTTTGTTCTTAATAGATCTTTCATAATTCAATTCTTTATATAAGTAAAGTTACAAAAAAATAAACCAAGAAGAAAATGTAGAATTCACTTTGTATTTGTTCTAAATTAATATACTACGCTTCTTCGAGAGTTAATACGACATTTAGCAGCGAATGTAAGTTGAGTGTAAATTTTGTACCATTTAATAATTCTCTTAGTTGCACGATTTCGCAAATGGTAAGTGTTCTAGAAAAATTTCTTTTTGTGTTTTCAATCAATTGAGCATCTGATTGGTCTGACAAGTCATATAGCATATCCAAAATCAGTACACTGTTGACCTTTCTCTGAAAAATTAAAAAGTCCTGCACTTTGTAACTTGAAGTAGTACCTACAAAGTTTATAAAAATACTATTGGTCAAGTCACATTGGTAACTATAACCGTTTGCCGTTTCAAATAATACGTTACTCTTCAACTGATTAAACTCTGACATTGCACTAAATTTTTATAACGCCACAAATTTAAATAATTTAATTCAAAACACTGCAACTTTTCTATTATAATTAAGACTAATTTTAAATAAGATCATTTTAACCTTTATCCGACTGTATATTAGGAGCAGAAAAATAGCTTTCCATAACAAACATCCCTCCTGTTATCTGCTATATCTCTTGTTGCACTAGCGTTACACAAGAGGATGCCTCCCGAAGCTTCGGGACTACCAGGGCTAGGTTGTACAACTCATTTCGAAATTTCATTTTATCAAATTGTTAAATCGATCCAAAGAAACTTTTCCAGTTCTCAGAAAAATCATATCTTTTAAGTTCGAAATACAAATAATAATTTCCAATTATTTAAAGTAGAACAGTAAATACAATTCAACGATAGTTAGGTTTCAACCAAAGCAAAAAAAAACAATAGTATGACAGCACATGAAATAGATTACGAAATCTTCGGCGAAGAAATGCAATACGTAGAAATCGAATTAGACCCTCAAGAAATCGTCATTGCCGAAGCAGGTAGTTTTATGATGATGGACAATAACATTCAAATGCAAACCATCTTTGGGGACGGATCAGAACAACAGTCCGGAATTTTCGGAAAATTACTCTCTGCTGGAAAACGTGTATTAACGGGCGAAAGTCTCTTCATGACAGCTTTCATCAATCAGCACAACGGCAAAGCCAAAGTATCTTTTGCATCACCTTATCCTGGTAAAATTCTACCTATTGATTTGACTGAGTTCAACGGGAAATTCATTTGCCAAAAGAGTTCGTTTTTATGTGCCGCCAAAGGCGTAGCAGTCGGAATTGAATTTTCAAAAAAACTGGGTCGCGGCCTCTTTGGTGGCGAAGGCTTCATCATGCAAAAAATTGAAGGAGACGGAATGGCATTTGTACATTCAGGTGGAACAATGGCCAAAAAAGTATTAGGACCAGGTGAAATCCTAAAAGTCGATACTGGCTGTATTATCGGTTTCACACAAGAGGTAGATTATGATATCGAATTTATTGGCGGAATCAAGAACTCTGTGTTTGGAGGCGAAGGTTTGTTTTACGCAACGCTTCGTGGTCCCGGAACAGTTTACATACAATCATTGCCTTTCTCTAGACTTGCAGACCGCATCATCGCATCTGCACCCAAAGCAGGTGGAGATAGTCGCGGCGAAGGAAGTCTCCTTGGTGGATTAGGTAATTTATTGGATGGTGATAATCGATTCTAAACTTTTACAACCTGCAAGGTTTTAAAAACCTTGTAGGTTTAGTATTTAAAAAAGTCTTTATCAAACAGCACTTACATCAAAACAAACCTACAAGGTTAGAAAAAACCTTGCAGGAGCACAAAACGACATTCTGAACTGGAGGTCGTTTTTTTTTAGGCGATAGTAGGCAGAATATAAGCACATACTTCAGCAGCGCACAAAGCTCCTCTATCGAGTATCACCAAAAACAACGACATATTTCTATAAAAGCTGAAATTCCAATCATGCTGCCCCAGACAGCAACGGCAGCCCTGACTGAAAAATGCCTTTTTTGCGGGAGTAGCAGAGCGACCAAAGGAAGCTCCTGCTATGACCTAGCAAATAATGCATTTTGATGGAAGGCTATAGTGAATGGCTGGATCAGGCCCTCAATACAATTGTTATTAAATGAAGAATAACTTTTAACGTCCGCGTACTTTTAAAAAATAATTAAATTTTAAATTTGCACCTAACGTTAACTCCATATTTTGAATCAAATTCAGCATAAAAACACTTCTATTTCGTTTACAGATTCTGGCAAAGGCACAGCTATCGTTTTGCTACACGGTTTTCTCGAAAACAAAAAGATGTGGAATGCTTTTGTGCCCGAATTTTCTAAAAAAAATCGGGTGATCACTGTTGACTTACTGGGTCACGGACAAACGGAATGCATGGGCTATGTGCACACGATGGAGGACAATGCAGATGCGGTGCAGGCTGTGCTCGCGCATTTACGCATACGTAAGGCAGTTTTTGTGGGGCATTCTATGGGCGGTTATGTGGCTTTGGCTTTCGCCGAATTATTTCCAGAATCGGTTAAAGGTTTGGTGCTGCTCAACTCTACATCTTTAGCAGACAGTGATGAGCGCAAAACCAATCGCGACCGCGCGATCAAGGCAGTAAAACAGTCGTATGTAAATTTTATTTCGCTCTCTATCGCAAATTTGTTCAGTGAAGCCAATCGAGAACGACTGCTGAACGAAATTGATTTTGTAAAAAAAGAAGCTTTACGGACACCGCTTCAAGGTATTGTGGCTTCTCTTGAAGGAATGAAAATACGTGTAGATCGTGAAGTGTTATTGCATCTAACTCCTTACCCGAAAATGTTGATTCTAGGTGAGAAAGATCCCGTTTTGCCCTACCTCGACACTATTACACAGATTGAAGATACTCAAGTCAAACTCGTAACTTTCCCTGACGGACACATGAGTTATATCGAGAATCAAGAAGAACTTACTGCTGTTTTGTTGCAGTTTTTTAAGAAGGTATAAGTTTTCATGATTTCCGAACACAGATTGGAGAAATTAAAGATATCTTGATAAATCTAGCCTTCCTTTGCGGTAAAATGGGACGCGGATGACACGGATTTTTTTTTACTTTAATTTTGTTTACATTGTATATAGCCGCAGATAATCACGGATTCGATTGTTCTCTTGCGATTTGCGTCTGTACTTAAATTAAAGATTTTGCCTTGCGACTTAGCGCCTTTGCGGTTAAACCTCAAATAGATTATAACAGATTCGACTGTTCTCTTGCGACTTACGTCTTTACCTAAATTAAAGACTTTACCTTTGCGACTTAGCGCCTTTGCGGTAAAAACCCATATAGATTTTCACGGATTCGACTGTTCTCTTACAATTTGCATCTGTACTTAAATTAAAGATTTTGCCTTGCGACTTAGCGCCTTTGCGGTAAAAATATTCACACTTTCTCCTCAAACGGAATGTTTTCATCTAGAATTTCGCCTAACAGTAAGACCAACTGCTCTAGAAATTGATCCATGATTACTTTATCAATTTTGTAATTATCAACTTTTCCTTCTTTAAACACAAAAGGTAAAAATCCTGATTTTAAATTTTTGAATGAGATAATTCCGACCTCTATGTCTTTTTCACCTGCGTGATGCTCATACATGTAAGCGTACGCTAAAACTTGAATGATTTTATCGTGTTTGATATCGTCGATTAATCCGTTCCAAGATTTAAGGGTTACCGAAGACTTTTCTACTTTACCCGTTTTATAATCTATAATTCGTACTACTGCCGGCGCTCCGTTGACAGATCTTTCTTCGATTCTGTCAACATTTCCTCTAATTAAAACAGGAAACGGTAATGACGGATGGGTTAATTGACGCTCAAAAGTAGTCTCGAGCGCAATAATTTTGATAGCATCACCTGCTTTGATACTTTCTAATTCTACTTTTAAGAAATTGGAAACATTACGCTTGGCAACTTCAAAGGCCAAAAGGTTACGCCCTTTTTTGATTTCGCCCTCCTTATAAACGATTTTAAATTGCTTCAATACCTCCGCATCAATAAGCCTAAAGGCATTAAGAATATCTGACTCAGACACAAATCGACCCACAAAAGGATCGTACAACGATTTAAGTGTTTCGTGTATAATGGTACCCAAAGTATTCAAAGCAATATTTTCTTCGACCTCTTCTACTTCACGAATACGCACAATTTTCTGGAAATAAAACTGCATTGGATTGCGAATATAACTCGTCAATGCCGACGGAGAAAAACCAGCTTTAGCAATTTCTTGCAAACGCTCCATCACCTTTGGAGACTTCTCGACAATCATGGGCGAGTAGGCAGTCTCGGGAACGACTGCATTGTAAATCTCTTGAGTCAATATGTGTCTGTCTTGCTTCTCGACTTCGAGTTGCGTGATAAAACGGCTTCGTTCACCGGCATCAAGCCCGTCGCTTTCGGTATTGTAAAGTAAATACACATTTTTGGCACGTTGTAACAAATGATAAAAGTGATAGGTGTAAATGGCGTCTTTCTCTTTAAATGTCGGCAACCCAAGCTCTCTCTTGACATCATAAGGAATAAAGGAATTTTGCGATTTCCCTGCTGGAAATTTCCCTTCATTCATAGACGTCACAATCACCGTATCAAAATCAAGTACACGACTTTCTAACACTCCCATAATTTGCAAGCCGTTTAAAGGTTCCCCTTCAAATGAAACCTCAGCTAAGTCGATAATCTGTTTGTAAATAGCATGAAGTGTATCGATCTTGTCGATATCGGGATGAGCGCTATAGTAGTTGATCAGCTTATTGATCACTTTGTATATCGCGTAAACAAATGACTTTGTGATCTTTTCCTCTTCGTTGTCATTGCTCAAATTATTTTTAATAGCAATTAGCAGTTCAGATACCGATTCTAATACCGCAACAGAACCATTTTCCCACTTTTGAAACAGTAGCGCAAATAGCCCGGTTGGATTTTGATTGAGCTCAATAACTTTTTGATGGGTGATAAAAGTATAATTGTTTTCATTTATAATTGCCACCAATTTTGCTGCTCCTGCATAGGGCTCAACTAGCGGGTGTGTCAATATATCTAGTACATCTTTGTAATAAAACACATAATTCTTGGCGTTACGAGACAGCGCATTGGTATGCATTTTAAACAATTTTGCAATTAAAATTTGCGCTGGATTGTTCTTACCCGAATATCCCATAGTAATATTCAGCGCTCCCACACCAGAAGGCAAAGCATATAACAACGGAATTAGTACATTTTCTTCTCCAAGTACTATTGCAACCCTATCTAGAGAAGCTGTTGGGTTTTGTTCAATAATTTTTTCTATAATACTTCCAGCAATTTTTGCTTGTCCGATCGTTTTGGGTGTACCAATAACTTGTATGTTTTTGGTTTGCGAAAACTCATCGACAATCCACTCAAAGGGATTTGTCTTATAATTTTTCCATGATTTTTTAAAGCGTCGAATAAATAATCCTGCGTCATGATAGGGGTCGTTCAAAAAAGTTTGATCAGCGTCCCACAGAATCTCCGCTTTATCAACAAAAATTAATTCCTGAATTATTTTTTCTTCGGATGCGTTCAAGGCATTAAAACCTGCAAATAGAAAATAATCATTACTGATTTTATCTGCAAAATTGGGCAAATTACTTACTGCTTCACGGTAGATAAGTCCTTGGTATCCTATTTTTTTTGCAAGTAAATGTGCGTAAAGGGCATTATAATATTTAGGAAGAAGCTTCCAGAAATCAATATAGTTTTCTAATAACTGTGTTTTATTCTCTACTTCAATACCCCATTTTTTAATATCTTCAATATCCTTTAAATAAGACAGCACATATTTTGGATCGAGCAGGTAACGATCTACCTCATTAAAATCTTGCAAAAGCGTTTTACCCCAATTGGCAAAAAGCTCAAATGATTGTTGCTGGGGTTTTGCGGTTACAGACAAATAAACTTCATAAAATTCAAATAATAAAGCAATCGAATCGATGGAGCGAATGCTGGCAATATCCTGAATAAAATCTTCAATACTGATGATTTTTGGTGCACGGATATTTGTTTTTATTTGTTTTTTTAAAGCTTCTAATAAAAATACTTTGGCTCTTTTATTAGGCAAAACAATTGTAGTATTATTAAATTGTTCTGGGTCTTTACTCAATAAATGAGTTGCAATTTTATCTAGAAAAGGAGTATTTGTCATTTTATAAAAATAAAAAAACGCCCCGATAAATCGGGGCGTTTTCTAAAAATATTTTGGGAATATTATTTCTTGATTAAAGAAACTTCTACTCTTCTGTTTTCAGCTTTTCCTTTAGCAGTTTTGTTAGAAGAAATTGGTTTAGTTTCACCGTACCCAACAGATTTCAATCTATCGGTGTTGATACCATTTTCTATTAAGTAAGATCTTACTGCCGCAGCTCTGTTTTCAGACAAAGTTTGGTTTAGTGCATTACTACCGTCACTATCAGTATGACCTTCAATCATAAAGTCAGTGTTTGGGTATTCTTTAAGAATATCTGCAACTGAAGTCAATACTGTATAAGACTGAGATTTGAAAGAAGATTTTCCTGAATCAAACAAAATTGTTTTACCATATTCGTTTAATTGTTTGATAACTTCAACAGTTACTTCAGGACATCCACCGTTACTTTTTGGACCAGCAACTTTAGGACAAGCATCATCTTTATCTAAAACACCATCTCCGTCAGTATCTGGCCATGGGCATCCAGCGTTTTCTTTAGCTCCTTTTTCGTTAGGACATTTGTCATCTTTATCAGAAACTCCATCTCCATCAGTATCAGGACAACCTTTCATTGCTTTTGTACCAGCTTCGTTAGGACAAGCATCTTCAGCATCAGTTACACCATCGCCATCAGCATCTGGACAACCATTCAATGCAGCAATACCAGCAACTTCCGGACAAGCATCATCTTTATCTGGAATACCATCTCCGTCAGTATCAGGACAACCATTAAATTCTTTTAATCCTTTTACATCTGGACAAGCATCATCTTTGTCATAAACACCATCTCCGTCAGTATCTTTTCCTCCAAATTTGAAAGTAAGACCTGCAGTATGCATGAAGTGACCTGGTGCATCTGGAACTCCTGCTCCATCAACTCTGTCTCCTCCAAAAATATCTCCACCTTTATAAGTTGTTCCTAAAGAGAAACCTACAACATCAGAGAACCAGAATGTAA
Source organism: Flavobacterium algicola (assembly GCF_022399565.1). Classification (GTDB taxonomy): domain Bacteria; phylum Bacteroidota; class Bacteroidia; order Flavobacteriales; family Flavobacteriaceae; genus Flavobacterium; species Flavobacterium algicola. The sequence goes on along the minus strand of NZ_JAJTUT010000001.1, from coordinate 1,525,387 downwards.
CTCCTGCTCCTAAGTTTAAAGTTCCGTAGCTACTATCACCTAAGAAAGTATAACCTCCACCTACATTAATATTAGGATCGATTACTTTAGATTTAAGTAATTCCATAAAACTGTATTTCACAGCTCCATCAATTCCGTAGTACATTAAACTTCCAGGATCAGAAGTAACGAATTGTCCACCTGTATAATCTACAAATTTTTCGATTTTGTTTACAGATCCAGTTACTCCAAAAGAGAAACCGCTACCTACGTATCTAGACACATTGATGTAAGAGATAGAAGGAAGGATATTCCAGTTATCTTTTACATTAAAAGGTTGAGAAAAGTGATCTTCAAAAAATCCTGCTGGACTATCAGCGGAAGTTCTTGTATCAACTGCATTTACTCCAAATGAAATCGCCCATGGGTTATTCATGTCTTGTGCCTGAGACGAAAGACCCGTCATCATTAAGGCAGCAACAACTAATTTGCTAAGATGTTTCATATTTTATTTTTTTTAATTACGATTATGTTAATTGAAAGCAAAAGTAACACCTAAATTATTAACAACAAAACAGAATGTTAAAAATCACTATTAGAGTCAATAAAAATCACGTATTAAGCACATATTGTTGATTATTGACACTAAGTTGTACCAAATTACTACAAAATCGCAACATTACTTATTGATTCAATAACTAATACACTAACATTCAAACCTATAACTGTTATTAAATATATAAAAGTCGCTCATTATTTAACGGTATTATACTTATTAAAATAATATTTTATGGTATTATATATTTTGAATTTCTACAAAATCGCTTATATATACCAATGTCTTGCGCATCACTTTGTATCCCATGTTCTCTATAGCAAATTGATAATTTTCTAATTGTTTTTGATACTTACTATTATGCGCTCCCGTCTTGTAATCCAATAAGAAAATCTCTTTGTTAGCAGTCAATACCATTCGGTCAGGCTTGACTAAACCACCTTCTTTTTGAATAATCGTCTGCTCATTCATAATCTCACTACCTTCTTCAAAAAATACCTTTAAATCTTCATGTTCCACAATTCCTTCTAAGGTGTGCTGCACAATTTCTTTCTGACCCGAGTGAATTAATCCTTCCTCGATTGATTTGGTGATTGCAAATTCAATATCTTCCTTTGTTTTTATAAGAGATAGAATTTCATGGATGACATTACCGTATGCAATTGACTCTTGTTGCGATGTTCCCCACATTAATGCTTCGCGTTGTGCGATTTTTATATTTTTAAAATCTAATAAGTGCTGTACCACTGGGATTGTTTTTGAAGTATCGACATGCACTTGCGTAGCCGACAGCTTAACGGGATCTCCCCATGCGTATTCTAATTTATCTGAATCAAAATCTGCATTTTGCTGAATATAATGAATAAAAAAGGCCGACATATTATCTTCTTTCACACTCCCACTTGCAGTTAAGTTACAACTCGATATAACATACAACTGCTCTTCTGCACGGGTTAATGCTACGTAAAGAACATTTATATTATCTAGTAATTCCTCCTGCTTTTTTTGATCATATACTGCTTTTGCTTCTTCTCCAAAACCTTCGACTGCCTTACTATTATCGATTAATAATTTGGGCAAGCCCAATATCGATTCATCTGCATCCAGCCATAATTTATCTTTTGGTTTCTTGACATAATCCTCTTCTGCAAAAGGAAAAATAACCACCGGAAATTCCAACCCTTTTGATTTGTGAATAGTCATAATGCGTACTGCATTATTTCCCTCTGGTGAAGGGATACTGAATTTGCCTGAGTTCTTTTGCCAGAAGTTCAAAAAATCTGCAATACCAGCTTGATTGCGCACATCGCGTTCTAAGACAATATCCAGAAAATATTGTACATAAGCAGATGATGTACTGTGTTTATCTGATCTTAGGAACTTAGACAAAATAACCTCAACAGTTTCATACAACGATTTTTTTCGAATGTTTTGAAAAGAAAGCGAAATTCCGAATGTGGCCAACCATAATTCAAAATCCTGCTCAACTTTCAATTCCATTCCCTTCAAAATGAAATCGTGGGTTGGCAGTTGGTCTTGATTGTGCTGTGCCAAATAGTATAAGAAATTGGCTTTGGCCTCAGCATCAGAATTATTATGGAGGTATTGCAACAAATGAATTATAAAACGAACTTCGGTAGCATTTTGAATCATCAACGTTTCCGAAGACAATAAAGGAATTTTTTGTTCTGTCAAATAATTAGCAACTGCTATTCCTTGACTTCGTTTTCGAGTAAGAATAACTATATCCTTGTATTGAAAACCTTGTGACAACACTTTTTGTATGGTGTCTAAAGTCGCTTTTACATATAAATCATCTTTACTTAATGGTTCTTCGAGATCGCTCTCATTTTCCTCTATTTTTGGGACGAAAGAAATATTGACATAACCCCCTACTTTATTATTGGTTTTTTGATGCGAATGATTTTCATATAAGTCCTTATAATCCGGATGTACAAACTCTGAAGACAACATCTTAAAGAAAGCATTGTTAAAACCAATTACCTCAGAATAACTGCGGTAATTCATATCCAGATGAACCAAGTTTTTATCTGGATTACTAAAAGGGTTACTGTCCTTACTTAAATCAATAAATTGCTCTGCTTTACCACCACGCCAACGGTAGATTGATTGCTTTGGATCTCCCACAATCATCAACGTCCCCTTGACACCGTAATCGTCTTGACCTGCAAGCGCATTGTCAATTAGCGGAATCAAGTTTTGCCATTGCATCTCTGACGTATCTTGAAATTCATCTATAAAAAAATGACGGTAACGCTCTCCCAAACGTTCGTATATAAAAGGCGCAGGCTGATTCTGAATTTCACGATGAATAATGGCGTTAAATTCAGAAATAGACAAGACATTTTGCTCTTCTTGAATTTTGGCTAATTCATTACTAACTGTATTTAATAACGACAGTGGTGTAATATTTTTTAAAAATGCTTTGTAAAAATCCCGTTTAGCAAAATTCTCATAAATTACAACAAGCGCTTGCAGCAATTCTGGAATAATAGCTTCGATTGTATCGCGATCTTTGGCAGTCTTATTGATCGCTATATCATCAATCTCGTGAAAAGTTTTATTCCTAGGATTAAATTTCTGGTCTCGAATGCTAACTAAATGATTTGGAAAGGTTCCGCGAGAAAATGATTTCAAATCGATACCTTTTTGATCTAGCAAGCCTAATAGCGCTTCTGCTAACTCTTTGTTTTTTATATCGATTTCATTGCAAACTATGGTGAGTTTCTTTTTAATTTCGACAAACTCGGCAATACTTTTATCTTTAAAATGCAAGATCTCATTGTGATGATTCTCATTTAGAACGAGCTTACCGGTTTCCATGATTTCACGAGAAATATCCCAGGACTTATCGTCATCGGTTTTCTCCATTGTGAAATCGATTAGCAATTGTGTCAAAGTAGGATCCTCACCAGCTTGAGCGATTAATGCATCTACCGCTTCGGTCAATAGATTTTCAGTATCCAAAGTGACCTCAAAAGTCATTGGCAGATTTAGATCATGAGCAAATGCACGAATAACTTTGTGGGTAAATTTGTCAATTGTCGAAATATCAAATGCCGCATAATTATGAATTATGTGTTTGATAATATGCTGCGCTTTGATTTTTATTTCAATCACAGATAAACCAAGCGGCTCTTCCTGCCACTCATCAGGTGCTGTTTCTTTTCTTTTCCCGTTAATCATATCCTGCATCAAATTCATTGCCTTTGGTGCGGGCTCTTCTTTTGCAAATTCAGACAAGCTCCCTACGATACGTGTTTTCATCTCGTGCACCGCTTTATTGGTAAAGGTGATGGCTAAAATATTTCGATAAGCATCATTCTTTGGTGCAGTTAGAATAATTTTAAGGTATTCTTTGACCAAAGCATAGGTTTTACCTGAGCCTGCAGATGCGTCGTAAATAGAGAAAGAGTTTCTTTGCATGTTGAAAATGATTAACGATTTTGGATTCCTGACTAACGGTTTTTCTTTATGATGATTATCCTAAAATTTTAAAAAGTTAGTCGTTAATCCTCGGTCTAAATTCTATAAAAGTAACTATGTTGTGGTTTCAAAAACTATATGATCCGCTATCACTATATTCTAGCCGCGATAGTAGCGGCATCCTTTTCTTACTACTCCTGACAGTACCGGAGAGCAAAAAATAAATAGCGACCCGAATTGTCGGGGGCGGGAAATAGCTCCTAAAAAAACTTTGCTACTTTAGCTTTTTGTATTTTTGCTTATATAATGTTTAAAAGTAGTATTTTTGCAGTATGGAAACAAATAGACAGAAAAAAATAGGTGGGGTAATCCAAAAAGATTTGGTGGATATCTTGCAAGGTGAAGTGAGAAAAAATGGAGTGACCAATTTAATTATTTCAGTATCAAAAGTAGCTGTAACTTCAGATTTATCTGTAGCTACAGTATATTTAAGTATTTTTCCTCAGGAAAAAGCACAAGAAATATTAGAAGGAATTAAATCGAATAGCAAAATAATCAAGCATGATTTAGCACAACGTGTGAGCAAGCAATTGAGACGTGTGCCGAATTTGGTTTTCTTTGTAGATGATTCACTAGACTATATTGAGAAAATCAATAATGCAATGAAAAATCAAGAAAATCCGATCGAAAACAGAGATTTACTAGAAAAAAGACGTTTTCAATAAGATTTGAATTTCCCACTTTACATAGCGCAACGCTACCTGCGTAGCAATAGTAAAAATAGCGCCATCAATATTATCAACCGCATTGCGAGCATGGGTATTATTGTTGGGGCACTTGCTTTGTTTGTGGTATTATCGGTCTTTAGCGGATTGAAAGAGTTTAGCCTTTCTTTTACCAATAATATTGATCCTGATTTAAAAATTAGCAGTACGCTTGGTAAATCATTTGAAGTATCTCCCTCGCAAGAAGATAATATTAAGAAAATTGCAGGTATTGCTTCTTATTCTAAAGTCATAGAAGAACGCGTTTTGTTTGTTTATGGAGACAAACAAGAGGTTACATACTTGAAAGGTGTCGATAGGGAATTTACAAAAGTGAATCCTATTATTGAATCGTTGTATAATGGTCAATGGTTGGAATACAATACTGCACAAGTAGTGGTAGGTTATGGACTTGCACAAAAATTTTCGATGGGTTTATTAGACTTTAATACCAACCTTGAAGTCTTTGTCCCTAAACCAGGACGCGGAGGTATTAACTCTCCTGAGGATGCCTTTAATAAAACAACTATTTACCCAATTGGAATCTACGCCATTAGTGAAGATTTGGACTCAAAATATGTTTTTTCCGATCTAGGATTAGCGCAAGATTTACTTGAATATGATAAAAAACAAATTTCGGGAATCGAAATTAAAAATAAAAGCGGTGCAGATGAGGCAGCTATCGTCGCACAGCTAAATACCATATTTAAAAATAAAATTACTGTAAAAAATCGTGCACAATTAAATGAGTCACTTTACAAGATGCTAAACACTGAGAATATTGCTGTTTACCTGATATTTACACTAGTGATTATTATAGCGCTTTTTAATTTGATTGGTGCTTTGATCATGATGATTCTAGATAAAAAAGGAAACTTAAAAACCCTTTTTAACCTAGGTGTTGAGATTAAAAGTTTGCGCAAAATATTCTTACTACAAGGAACTCTTCTTAGCTTTTTTGGAGGCCTTATTGGCTTACTTTTGGGTATTGTGATTGTATTATTACAACAGCACTATGAGCTTATTATGATTACACCAACACTTGCTTACCCAGTAATTTTTTCTCTCGAAAACGTAGCAATTGTAATGGGAACTATAATGGTTCTTGGTTTTATTGCTTCACTTATTGCTAGCAGCAGAGTAAGTGAAAAATTATTAGAGTAGTTTTTAATTCAAATTTTTATTTTTCATTCGCAAATCATCCATTAAGTTTGTAAGTTCTTTGGTAAAAAGATCCAAAGACTCCGCCGGTTCCTTCATATAAGATATTGTGTTTTTGATTTCTTCATCACAAACAGCCTTGTCTTCAATTAAATAATACAAGCCTAATATTTGAGAAATAGAATGTCTGACTTTATGCGAAATCATAAATAGCATCTCATCCATCCCTTTGGTAAATACTAGCTGGCGGTGATCGGCATTTTTTAATTTGGTGATATCAATACGCGAACCATGAATATAAGTGACGCCAAATTCATCTATCACAGTCGCCATATTGTCTATAAACCATTTATAGGTTCCGTCAGCACATTTCCAGCGGTATTCTATAGTTTCGTCGGTGCACTTTAGGTTTTGTTTCAGGAATTGCATTACTTCTAATTTATCGTCTACATGCAAATTACTATTCCACAAATCTTTGTCATTTATAAATTCTGTCGATGAATATCCTGTTATTTTCTCTACATTATCACTTATAAATGTTGTACGAAAATCATCATCAACATTTATTACGTACAGTAGGATTGGTTGAGAATGAGCAATTTGATTTAGAAAGCCGTTTGTTCTACGAATTTCGTTTTCGATGATTTCATTCTCTCTTTTTAATTCATAGGTGCTTACCGCACTTTTAATAGCTAGTGGCAATCGGATTAAATTTGATTTAAGAATATAATCAGTTGCGCCAGATAATAGGGTTTGTACAGCAAATTCTTCTGATACCGAACCGGTGACTAAGATAAAAGGTATGGTGAGTTTTTTTTCATTATAAATTCTCAAAGCCACAACTGAGTTAAATTGAGGCATAGAATGATCTGATAAAATCAAATCTGGCTGAAATTCATCAAGCGCTAGACGGTAATCAACTTCGGTTTCAACTACTTTGGTAGTAAATTCAATACCGGCATTTTTTAATTCTGACTCAACTAGAACGACATCGTACGCTGAATCTTCAAGAAACAATATTCTGAGCATTTTCATACTTCTTTAAATTTATAAATCCTCGGTAATTAAGGGGCTTGATTTAATAGCAACCAATAAAACCCTAATTCGACAACAGCTTTTGAAAAATTTTCAAAATCTACTGGTTTAACGATATAACTATTTGTCCCATATTCATAACTCTCCACAATATCACGTTCTTCACTCGAAGAAGTCATAATAACTACTGGTATCGCAACCGTTCTTTTATCTTCTTTTATAGCACGCAGAACTTCGATCCCTCCTACTTTTGGCATCTTTAAATCCAAAAGAATCAACTTAGGTTTGTCTTCTATATTTCTACTTGCATAATTTCCTTTGCAGAAAATAAAATCTAATGCTTGTTCACCGTCATGTACGTGCAAAAGTTTGTTTGTCAAATTACTTTTTTTTAGTGCCCTAATTACCAGTCCTGCGTCATCTGGATTATCTTCTACTAATAAAATATCAACATTATTAACATCTTTGTTCATAATTACTTTTTAAAGTTAAACAATTTATTTAGGTAATGAGAAATAAAATGTAGCTCCCTCATCTGGTTTTGATTCGGCCCATATTTTTCCCCCGTGCTTTGTTATAATTCTATGAACAATTGCTAACCCCACGCCTGTACCTTCAAACTCTGCCATGCTGTGTAGTCTTTGAAAAACACCAAATAATTTATCTGAATAGGCCATATCAAAGCCAACTCCGTTATCTTTTACGAAATAAATAATATTATTCTCTTCCGCATAACTTCCTATTTCAATAGTAATGGCTTCCTTTTTTGATGAGTATTTAACCGCATTGGATAATAAGTTGGTCATAACTACCTTCAACATACTTCCGTCACCCTTGAGATCCAGAAGATCATTATAGATAATTTGTGTTTCCTTTCCGTTTGAAAATAGCTTTGCATCTTCTATTAAGGAATCGATCATTTTTACCATATCTACAGGCACTAGAACAATATTTTGCCTACCTAGTCTAGAGAAGGCTAGTAGATCGTCAATTAATTGCCCCATTTTGATTGCATTTTTGGAGATCACGTCCATAAAATGCCGGCCATCCTCGTCTATTTTATCACCATAATCTTCGTGTAGAATCTTGGTGTAACCAGCAATCGCCCTTAAAGGAGCTCGTAAATCATGTGATACAGAATAGGTAAATGAATCTAGTTCCTTATTTACTTCCTCTAATTTCTCTCTAGTTTTATTGCGATCAGTAATATCTACAAAGGCATAAATGAAACAGTCCTGTTTGTCAATAAAAATTGTTTGAACAGAGAACAACACAGTCATAACCACTCCATCTGCTCGATTAATTTTTATTTCGACATCTTTATCCTCTCCACCATGCGTCTTAATGCTATCTCTAACTTTTAATTTTTCTGCAGTAGTAATAATATTGACATCGTCAGAAGCTTTACCTATTAAGTTCTCGCGCTTATGACCAGTTTCTTGGCAGTAGAAATCATTTACAAATATAAATCTACCTTCTTCTACCGTCGTAATCGCCATTGCGATAGGATTAAAATTAAATATTTTAAAGAAGCGCTCATTTGATTTCTCTAATAACTTCTGTGCTTTTCTCTTGAGTTTAAAGTTTCTCCGAATTACGAAGTAGGAAATAATTACAGATATAACAATTAGAATTTCGAAAAATAAAATCAATTCACCAGAATGCTTAGCTCTATTGATATTGAGTAGACGACGTTCATCGAGAGAATGATATTCATTTTCTTGAATAGTATGTACTAAAACTTTTATCCTACTCTTAATTAATTTTCCTTGTTCTGAAATTAATAGATTTCTGGCGGATTCAAAACCTTTTCTCTGGCGGGTACTGATTACATTTTCTCGAAATTGCGCATGCTGTACTACCAATTTTTCTAATTCCATAATACTCCTATGCGCCTCTTGGTTTCCATCTGTGGTCTTTTTAATCCTATTCATTACAAAGACAGGCGCATCCTTTTCGATTAAGTTAGAAGGATCTTCTGAAATAACATATTGAAAAGTATTTACTTCAGATTCATTAATGACCGCTAGCAAAGTGGCTGATGCTACAATCATTTCTTCTGTATTTTGAATAACATCTTTTGACTCTAGAACACCCTTATTGGTTTTGCTAAAAATATAATAGAGCAGTAAAAAGCAGACTAAAAGAATTCCAACACCTAAATTTAGCTTTTTTAGAAAAGAAAATTTATCATAAAAAATTAGTGGAGAACTAAAAGTACCCAAACACAAAACAATAAAAACAATTACTGTAGATAGCGAAATTTGAGAAAAAGTTGGAAGATATCCCGTTTCATTTGCGTTGAATATAAAATCTAAAAAAATTGCAATTGAAATTACGATCAAGAAGGAAAGTGCAAACTCAATATGTTGGTTCACTTTTTTAAATCGAATAAAAAACAGTAGAATACTCAATATAAAAATGAGCATAGTGAGCTGAAGACTCATTCTCCCCAAAGGGACATTATCAAAATTAATTATAAATTCTTTGACGAAATAATGATCTATACCTAAGTCAATTAAAAAAAAGTATTCTGTGGCTGTGGCGATGCTCATTAGAAAAACAGCAAGTAATAAAACCGAAGTTATAACTTTATATCTCGCTTTGGCGTGTAGCAATAATGAAAAACCTAATAGGCAAAAACACACAGCAGCATTGAATTTCATCACACCCAGTCCACTTGATAAAAATTGCAACTGAGGCAAGTCAAAAATCCAACTTATGAGCACAAATACACTTACTGCAATTGTAAAAATTGCTGAATATCTATACAATTGTGCTTTTATAGTCATCATTTCACAACTTTTATTCGATTCTTTTCTAGAACTTTATTAAATAACGTTTTAATAAAGCAATAGCTAAATGTACGAAAAAAGGCCAAATGCGTAATGAGAAATTGCGGATATTATAATCTTTTACCTATTTATAACAACTCTAAGGATATATCGAATTAAACTAACTTTTGATAAACTATATCTTTAAAATTAAAAATCCCACTAAAATATTTAAACCTAAGAGAATAATTAGTGGAATTAAAAATTACTTATCCATCGATTAAACAGATTGATAATCAGCGTAAGCTTCTTCTATCTCGTTAAGAATAGAAAACAGTTCCAAAGGATTGTCTTCAGTCACTAGTTTTTGTTTGTATGGCTTAAAAGAGTGTATTCCTTTAAAATAATTGGTATAATGCGGTCTCGTTTCTACAATTCCAAGTCGTTCCCCTTTCCACTCCATTGCCCAAGTTAAGTGGTTGCGTACAGCTTCTACTCTATCTGCAACAGTAGGTTTTGGCAAATGTTCCCCGGTTTTAAAATAATGTTTGATCTCATTAAAAATCCAAGGATAGCCAATAGCGGCACGACCAATCATAATTCCATCTATACCATATTCATTTTTATATTTTAATGCTTTCTCTGGACTATCAATATCTCCGTTTCCAAAAATCGGCATGGTGATTCTCGGATTGTTCTTTACTCGAGCAATGTGTGACCAGTCTGAATGACCCTTATACATTTGAGCGCGAGTTCGAGCATGAATACTCAATGCTGCCACTCCAATATCTTGTAAACGTTCTGCAACCTCATCAATATTTATAGAGTTATCATCCCAACCTAAACGAGTTTTCACCGTTACCGGAAGATGAGTACTATCTATAACAGCTTGTGTTAATCGTATCATTAAGTCAACATCCTTCAGCACTCCCGCTCCTGCTCCTTTACAAACTACTTTTTTTACAGGACAGCCGTAATTAATATCAATGATATCAGGATTAACAGTCGAAACGATTTTAGACGATAGTGCCATAGCTTCCTCATCACCACCAAATATCTGTATTCCTACTGGGCGTTCGTAATCAAAGATATCTAATTTCATGCGGCTCTTTATGGCATCACGAATCAATCCTTCTGAAGATATAAATTCTGAGTACATCATATCGGCTCCATGCATCTTACACAACCTACGGTATGGCGGATCGCTCACGTCCTCCATAGGTGCAAGTAATAATGGGAAATCTGGTAATTCTATGTTGCCAATCTTGATCATCTGCTTAAATTTTGTGCAAAATTACGGTTTTTAAAACTATTGCTTAAAATATTTTTTTTTCGGTCAAATATTTCCAATATCGTTTGGGCACATGTTGTACGTGAAGCTTCATATTTTTTCGTTCTTTAATATTTGTATGGTCAAAATATTCAGCCCATAACTTTTGATATACAATCTCCTTCTCATCGAGTAGACTATCGTTATTTTTTAATTGTAATTGAACCTCATCATCAAAAGTTACAATTTCGGTCACCTCTAAATCGTAAAATACCCCATAACCTCTTTTGAAATCATAAATTAGCCACTTTTGATCTTGATAGCGATTTTTGAAATGTCTTAAGATTAAAGTCAACACATTAAAATCGGGGTAAATTTTTGCAAAATAAATTCCGTCTTTCAACAACTCGAAGCGAACAAAAGCTTCCATTCGGTGTTTTTCTCTCCCTACACTTTTTACTAATTTTGAAACTTGTAGAACATCTGGATTAGAAAAGTTCTTTAAAACATTTTGATTCGGATTCGCAATGCTATATTGAATTACCCTTAACAGAACATTTTCTACATCCTCTGTTTCCGATAAAAACGCATACAATAATTGCCTAACTCCTTCTTTACCTAGTTGTTTTTCTAGTCGATTAAGCACTCGATCTGATTTTTCGAGATTTGTTATCGAAGTTACGTTTTCAGAAAAAAGTGCATTTTGATTTTCATCAGCACCTACGATTTTTACGTCTTCATATTTGTATTCGAAAATTTCAAAAACTGCTGTAAAAAAACCCTCAATCGTTTTATCGTAAAAAAGTAGCGTCATTTAATAGTGATAATTGATTACTAAAAGGATTTTCGAACTTGCTTTTTGTTTCATTGATAATCAATTCTTTTAGATTTACAGCATCTAGGAACTGAAGACTTTTGTTTTCACTTGCCACCTTAATAAAAAACTTTGCTCTATTTGTAGCGACACCCATTTTTTTAATGTGTTCTAATGTCAAGTTTTGAAAACGTCTTGCTTGTACAATTTTATAAGCCGATTTCATACCGATTCCTGGTACACGCAATATCATTTCTAGTGGAGCATTCTGTAAAATAACTGGAAATTTATCGATGTTACGCAATGCCCATCCTAATTTTGGATCGACTTCTAAATCTAAAAAAGGATTGTCATTAGCTAAAATTTCATCAGCTTTAAAACCATAAAAACGCATCAACCAATCGGCTTGGTACAATCTATTTTCTCTCACCAATGGTACTTGAGAACCTATAGGAGGCAAACGCAAATCATTCGAAACGGGAACATAGCCAGAATAATACACCCTTTTCATATTATAGTTATTATAGAAATGATCGGCCACCTTAATAATTTGAAGGTCGGTTTCTTGTGTTGCGCCTACAATAAGCTGGGTGCTTTGTCCTGCGGGTGCAAATTTGGGTGTTGATTTAATTATCTTCTTCTCCTCCTTATAATTTAATATCTCATTCTTTACAAACGTCATCGGCTTTATCATTTGCTGATGACTTTTGTCTGGTGCTAATAATTTCAAACCCGATTCTGTAGGGATTTCTAAATTCATACTTAAACGATCGGCATACAAACCAGCTTCTCGCATTAAATCGTCACTCGCATCTGGAATGCTTTTTAAGTGGATATATCCATTAAAATTATGTTCCAATCGCAATTTCTTAGCCACTCTCACTAGGCGCTCCATGGTATAGTCAGCATTTTTAAAAATACCCGAACTTAAGAACAGCCCTTCAATATAATTTCTTCGATAAAAACTCATTGTCAAATCGACAACTTCGTCTACAGTAAAGGCGGCTCGCTCAATATCATTACTCTTACGGGTAACGCAATAAGCGCAATCATAAATACAAAAATTGGTTAGCAAAATTTTTAATAGTGATACGCAACGTCCATCTTCGGTATAAGTATGACAAATACCAGTCGCCGAAGAATCTCCCAAACCTTTATTGGTGTTTTTTCTATTACCACCACTTGAGGAACAAGAAACATCATATTTGGCAGCATCTGCAAGGATTTCCAACTTTTCTTTAACTCTGTCGTAATTCAACATATTTACATTTTAGGGGTAGCAAATTTACACATAAAAAGACATTATCTATCAAATAACCAAAAATTTAAGATTTGTTTAATGTTTCGATTTATCATGTAAAATATTAAGTAAATTGTTTAAAACTTTGCCCTATCTTTGCAAATTCGAATATCAAATGTTTTTTGATAATAAATTGACTGAATTAGGAAGATGAAACATATAAGGAATTTTTGCATTATTGCACACATTGACCACGGAAAAAGTACACTTGCTGACCGTTTACTCGGGGCGACTCAAACCGTAACTGCTCGTGAAGAGAAAGCTCAATTGCTAGATAATATGGACTTGGAACGCGAGCGTGGGATTACCATTAAGAGTCACGCCATACAAATGGAATATACCTATAAAGGAGAAGAATACATTCTAAATCTTATTGATACTCCGGGACACGTGGATTTCTCTTATGAAGTTTCTCGATCTATTGCAGCCTGTGAAGGAGCTCTTTTGATTGTTGATGCTGCACAAAGTATTCAAGCACAAACAATCTCCAATTTATACTTGGCACTTGAAAACGACTTGGAAATTATTCCAGTTTTAAATAAAGTTGATTTACCATCAGCTAATCCTGAAGAGGTAAGTGATGATATTATCGATCTACTAGGTTGCGATCTGGAGGATATTATTCATGCTTCTGGTAAAACTGGTTTTGGTGTCGAAAATATTTTGGCTGCCATCATTGAAAAAATACCACCGCCAAAAGGAAATAAAGATGAGCCATTACAAGCATTAATATTTGACTCTCACTATAATCCATTTAGAGGTATTGAAGTAATCTTTCGTGTGAAAAACGGAGAGATTAAAAAAGGACAAAAAATAAAATTCATGGCTACAGGCAATGAATATTTTGCTGATGAAATTGGTACATTGAAACTAAACCAAGTTCCGAAACAAGTTATTTCGGCTGGTGATGTTGGGTATTTGATATCTGGAATAAAAGAAGCGAAGGAAGTAAAAGTAGGAGATACTTTGACAGATGCCAAAGTACCAACTACAAATGTTATTACAGGATTTGAAGATGTAAAACCAATGGTTTTTGCAGGTATTTACCCTGTTGATACAGAAGATTATGAAGAGTTGAGAAACTCTATGGAAAAATTGCAGCTTAATGATGCTTCATTAGTTTTCTTACCAGAAAGTTCAGCAGCATTAGGATTTGGTTTCCGTTGTGGATTCTTGGGAATGCTACACATGGAGATCATCCAAGAACGTTTGGAGCGTGAATTTAATATGACTGTAATTACTACAGTTCCCAACGTTTCTTACCACGCATTTACCAAAAAAGAACCAGATACAATCTTAATTGTAAACAATCCATCAGACTTACCAGAGCCATCTCGTTTGGATCATGTTGAAGAACCATTTATCAAAGCGACAATTATTACAAAAGCAGATTACGTAGGAAACGTAATGAGTTTATGTATCGAAAAACGTGGTTTGATTACCAATCAAAACTATTTGACAACAGAGCGTGTGGAATTAACTTTTGACATGCCACTAGCAGAGATTGTATTTGATTTCTATGACCGATTAAAAACGGTTTCAAAAGGATATGCTTCTTTTGATTATACACCAATAGGAATGAGAACTTCTAATTTGGTAAAAGTAGATATTTTACTAAACGCTACTATTGTAGATGCATTATCCTCTTTGATGCACACAGATAATGCTTATTCTATTGGTAAGAAAATGTGTGAAAAGTTAAGAGAGTTAATCCCAAGACAACAATTTGATATTCCGATTCAGGCGGCGATTGGTGTGAAAGTAATTTCGCGTGAAACCATTAAAGCCTTGCGTAAAGATGTAACTGCCAAATGTTATGGTGGAGATATCTCTAGAAAACGTAAATTATTGGAGAAACAAAAGAAAGGTAAAAAACGTATGAGATTGGTTGGTAATGTTGAAATTCCGCAAGAAGCATTTATGGCTGTTTTGAAATTGAACGACTAGTTTTTTATACTTTTAAAAATAAATTGAGAACCTGACGATGTAAAAATTGTCAGGTTTTTTTGTTTTGAAATATTTGAAGAATATTAATCTCACTTAAGAAATTTAAGAGAAATAGAATTTACTTATGTGATTGCTAATTGACAGCACTAGTTGTCTTCACCGTTTAGAAGAAATATAAAAGAATATAATATTCACAACACAAATAACATTTCTTACAAAACCGATAAAAAAATCGTTAAAATACACGTAAATCAGATTAAATACTTGTTTTGTGTTTTTTATGACTAGTTTTACACTGATTAATTATTGCCTCAAATCAATCAGATGAAAAAACTTTACATTATTTTTTGTCTTTTATTCTCTTTCGGAATTCTTGCACAATCTATTACTGTTGACGACAATAGCCGCACCGCTAATCAGTTGGTACAACTGCTACTTGGGAATTCTTGTACAACAGTATCCAATATTTCGATTTCTTCCAATCAATCTACCGCCTACTTCAATAATAACTCCTCTTCTTTCCCAATTAAGGAGGGTGTAATTATTCGAAATGGAGTTGCTAAATATTCCGAAGGAAAATATACAGGTAACAATTTGAGCAGTCAAATAACTAGCAATACAGATGCTGATTTACAAAAAATCAGTAATAGTGCAGGGCAAAATATTCCAATTACAGATGTTGCCTATTTAGAATTTGAATTCATACCATTATCAAATAAATTTAGTTTTGATTTTCTTTTCGCCTCCAATGAATATGGAGAATTCCAGTGTGGTTTTAGTGATGTCTTTGCTTTTTTACTTACCGATTTAGACTCTAATACAACGACCAATCTAGCCATTTTACCCGGTACAAATGATCCTGTTTCTGTTAAAAACATTCGAGATAGTAAGTTCAATTCATCTTGTACTTCTGTAAATTCAACTTTATTTTCAACCTACAATGTGACAGATCCTTCTTTGTCAGCTATGAATATGAGAGGTTTTACACAAATACTAAATGCATCAGCGACAGTTCTTCCAAATCGATCGTATCGCATACGGTTGGTAATAGGAGACGCAAACGACTCTAATTATGATTCCGCTGTATTTTTAAGTTCAGGAAGTTTTACAACCAGCATCGATTTGGGACCAGACCAGACGATTTGTGATGGAAATACTTTTGAAATTAACACGGGATTGACCGACTCCAAATATATTCATACATGGAAAAAAAATAATATAACCATTAGTGGCCAGAACCAGCAATCTCTAATTATTAAAGAACCAGGAACATACCAAGTTGTAATTGAACAAATAGGAACCAGCTGTTTGATTACAGATGAAATAAACATTCTTGATTTAAAAATAAACACTCCAGCCGATTTAAGAAACTGTAGAGCAGGAAGTTCTGCCTATATTTACGATCTGACCGCAAATAACGTTCAAACTTTAGGACTTGATCAAAGTAAATATGAACTGTCTTATTTTACAAATTTAGATGATGCTAAATTAAATACAAATCCAGTTTTAACTCCTAATAATTACAGCGCCTCTGATGAGCAAACTATTTTCATAAAAATAAAAAATAAAATTGTAAACGAATATTGCAATTCGATTGAGTCTTTCGAACTAATTTTAGACAATACAGCCCTGCCGCAAAAACCATCCAATATTGAACTTTGCGATATTTCTGGCGGAAATATTGTTGATCTTGCACAAACAAAGACAACTATTTTTAACGGACAAGACACTAATTTATATAGCATTAGCTATCATCTCTCTGAGGCAGATGCTTCGGCTAATAAAAACCCGTTGCCTACAAGCTATTCAGTACCTCAAAACCCAAAAACAACCACTATTTGGGCACGAATGAGTACCATTTTGAACAGGAGTTGCTACAATCTAACTTCCTTTGAGATTGTAGTGAATCCAAAACCATTAGTAGATGTTTTATCAAATGTCATCGAATGTTCTGAATATGTACTTCCTAATTTGGTAAGTGGTGATTATTATACACAAAGTAACGGTCGCGGTACTTTATTACATGCAGGAGATATCATAGACAAAAGTGGAACATACTATATATTTAGTGGACCCGATGATAAATCCTGTACTAATGAATCTAATTTTAATGTTGATTTAATAAAAGAATACACGATACCACTAGATTATTGCGGTGTATTTAATGTACCTAGTCCATTTGTTGGAACCTTTTACACTAGTGCTGGTGGACCAACGGGAACGGGAACACAAATACCGGCGGGAACACAAATAAGAAGTAGTCAAACAATTTACTATTATGGTGTTTTAAACAATACCCTTTGTAAAGACGAGGCTTATGATATTAATATTATTCCTTTGCCGCTAGTGGATGCTCCAAAAGATGTTGTCACCTGCAATACTTATGAATTAACTCCACTGACTTACGGAGATTATTATACAGGTGCTTACGGAACCGGAACAAAACTCATGGCAGGATCCCAAATTACAAGTACTAAGACGTTGTATATTTTTGCCACTGATGGAAACTGCGTTAATCAAAATAGCTTTACTATAACTATAATTCCTAGCGTAGTCGACGTACCAGCATGCGGAAGTTATATACTGCCCAAATTAAGTACAGGAAATTACTTTACAGAGGCAGCTGGGGCTGGAACCGTAATCCCATTTGGAACAAAAATAACGAGTTCTACAACCATTTACATATATGCCAATACGACAATTGCACCCAATTGTACCAATGATCTTTTCTTTAAAATAAACATTAAACCGATTCCAGTTGTAGATCAATTAAATGACGTTTTACAGTGCGTTAATGATCCATATGTTTTGCCTACTATTACTAATGGAGAGTATTATACAGGAACAAATAGAACTGGAAAAAAGCTTATTGCAGGTGATAAAATTACTAGTTCTCAAAAACTGTATATTAATAACTTAGTAAACGGCTGTACGAATGAATCAAGTTTTAATGTCGAAATTAGAGCATTACCTTTATTGTCAATCATTACAGATGTTACTAGTTGTAAAGCATATACAATACCGAAGGTTTCCAATGGTGTATTTTACACTGAATCTGGAGGAAAGGGTAGGGAAATAAAATCTGGTGAAAGTATAGAACAAACACAAACGATTTACTTGTACAACAAATGGTCTGATTTGAATACTTGCTCTATAGAAAATGCTATATCTATCAACATTATAGGTATTACAGTAGATAAATTAGACGACGTAATACATTGCGATAGTTATACTTTACCTGCTCTTACAGTTGGTAACTACTTCACACAATCTGGTGGTAAGGGAGCATTACTTAGTGCAGGAACAGTAATTACTGCTTCACAAAAACTATACATTTACGGGAAGAAAGGAACACGTTTTATTTGTGAAGATGAAAATCCATTTATGGTGACAATTTCAAAAACACCGCTATTAAATCAGCCTGCATCTGTAGAAGCTTGTGATTACTACACACTACCAGTGCTTACCGAAGGTAATTATTATTCAGGTTCTAAAGGACAAGGAACAGCTTACTTCGCTGGAGATATTATAAAAAAGAGTCAAATAATATACATCTACGCAACAGCTTTTAACAATAATAATTGTTTTGACGAAAAGAGTTTTCAAATCACAATTTATCCTCTTTTGAATTTAGTTTTAAGAGGTGGTGTAATATGTGTTGACTATAATAGTAATGAAGTACTTAACCCGTATTATATCGACACAAAACTAGATCCAATTAAATTCACAGTAGATTGGTATTTAAAAGGAGAATTAGTTGGTACGGGACATGATTTTACAGCTGTGGAGGAAGGTATTTATGATGTTTTTATAACCAAAAACACAGTTGACAGCGGCAGCGATTGCGGCTACAATCCGACTAGTTTTATTGTTAAAAAATCAAGTCCTGCCATTTCAACAGTTTCAGTTTCTGACTCCTTCTCGGATGATATCGATATTTCTGCTACTGCTGTATCGGGATACGGTGACTACGAGTACAAACTAGACGACGGCGTTTATCAAGATAGTCCTGTTTTTACCAATGTTATTTCTGGACAGCACATTATTCATATAAATGATAAAAACGGGAGTTGCAATGTGACAACTGTTACCGCGACAGTTTTAAAACATCCAAAATTCTTTACACCAAATAATGATGGGTATAATGACTATTGGAACATTCCTGACCTAGCAGATCAACCTAATGCAACTATCTCTATTTTTGATCGCTATGGAAAATTAATTACTCAGTTTAAAACGGCTTCATTAGGCTGGGACGGAAGATACAACAGTTCTATTTTACCTGCAGACGATTACTGGTTTGTTGTAGATTATAAAATAGATGATATAGAAAAAACTTTTAAGTCTCATTTTAGTTTGAAAAGATAGTTTCTGTAGAATTTCCGTTGCTATTTATTCATAAAAAAAAGGGATTAAATTAGTCTTAATCCCTTTCCTGTTTTTGTCTCAATTTATAATTGTTTTTTACTTCGAAACCCAATCAAAAAGTCGCTTGGCATCTTCAATTTTAAACAGTTGAGTACCCTCGTTCATAGTAGCCGCAGATCCACAGGCTACTCCCCAGCGGAGTACATCTCGTAAATCTTTATTTTGTGATAATGCCCAAGTAATTCCGCCAACCATACTATCTCCTGCTCCAACTGTACTTTTTTTGGCAACATTAGGAGCTGGCACATACTCACATGTATCTGCCGTCACAAGAATAGCTCCTTGAGGCCCTAGTGAAACAACTACGATCTCAGCCCCGCCATTTGAAATGATTTGTTTCGCAGCATGATCTACTTCTTCCATTTCTAGTTTTTCGACCCCAATTAATTTAGCCAACTCACCCACATTTGGTTTAATCAGATAAGCACCGACCTCGACAATTTTTGCCAAAGCTTCTCCTGAAGTATCTACTATCAATTTAGAATTGTTTTTCTTTGCGATTTCCGCCACTTTCTGATAAAAATCAGAGGACAAGCCTTGACTAAGACTTCCGCTAGCTACTAGAAATCTAGTTTTTAAATCTTCGATAGTTTTTAAAACAGCAGCAACTTCTTCCTCTTCTAATTTTCCTCCCGAGAAACCAAAACGATATTGCAAATTTGTATGATTATCGACAGCAACAAAACTTTCTCTTGTCCATGTTTTTACAGGCACTGCTTGTGAGTTGATCTTTTCTTTTATCACTAAATCTTCTAATATTTTACCCGTCGCACCACCCGAAGTATAAACAGCCAACGATGATCCTCCCAAACGGGAAATTGCTTTGGAAACATTAATCCCTCCACCTCCTGCATCGTAGCGAGGTTCTTCACATCTAATTTTTTGCTCTGCTACAAGTCCTTTAAAATGGGTGCTTTTATCTAAAGCTGGGTTAACCGTAAGGGTCACTATATCTACTGAATTCATCTCTATTATTTTTATAACTTAAAGATGCAAAAAATTACGCAATATCCATAAATTTAATAGCGGCTATTTCTTTGTATATTTGCAATTCGATTTTTATATAAAAATAATTGAAGTATCAACTTCACTCCTTATAAATGTTATGATAGAAGATAAAAACCCACAACGTACTAGTATTGCTCAATTGGGCGAATTTGGATTAATAGAACATTTAACCAAAAACTTCGAAGTAAATCAACCTTCAACATTAAAAGCAATTGGAGATGATGCAGCTGTTTTGGACTTCAAAGACAAAAAAATAGTTGTTTCTACAGATCTAATGATCGAAGGTGTACATTTCGACTTAGCTTACATGCCTTTGAAACATTTGGGATACAAAGCAGTTGTAACAAACGTTTCAGACATTTGCGCTATGAACGCCAAGGCTACACAGATCACAGTTTCTATCGCAGTTTCAAACCGTTTTCCACTGGAAGCACTAGAAGAATTGTTTGCGGGAATTACTCATGCAGCCAATGAATATAAAGTAGATGTTATTGGCGGTGACACGACATCATCACAAAAAGGTTTAATCATTAGCATAACTGTCTTGGGTGAGGCAGATGCTGACGAAATTGTATATCGAAACGGTGCAAAATCTACCGATTTATTGGTTGTCACTGGTGACGTCGGAGCAGCTTATATGGGATTACAAGTTTTAGAAAGAGAAAAACAAGTTTTTAAAGTAAATCCGAATGCTCAACCTGACTTAGATGCTTACACGTACTTAATTGAACGTCAGTTAAAACCTGAAGCCCGTAAAGATGTCCGCACATTACTGCACGCATTAGAAATAAAGCCTACGTCAATGATTGATATTTCAGATGGGTTATCTTCAGAAATTATTCATTTATGCAAACAATCTAAAGTAGGATGTAATCTTTATGAAGATAAATTACCATTAGACCCTCAATTTATCAGCGTGTGTGAAGAATTTGATATTGATAGTACCACAGTTGCCATAAATGGAGGTGAAGACTACGAATTGCTATTTACTATACCGATTGATAATTTTGACAAAATTAAAGGAAATCCAAACTTTTCAATAATTGGTCACATGACCGAAGAAAGTGAAGGAATTCATTTGGTAACACGTGCCAATACTAAAATTGAATTGAAAGCAAGAGGTTGGAACGCTTTAAGCGAATAACTACCTAAGCAGAGATTAAAATTATAAAGCCGTAAATTCTAAATTGTTTAGAATTTACGGCTTTTACTATTTATTAAGGTTATATTAAAATATTAACCCTTTGATTTTTGCTTCCTTTACTAAGTCGCTGTCCTTTCCATCAACAACATTTAATAATTCCTTTAAATTGATAATGCGAGATTCCATTGCATTTAATGAAATCGGAATAAAATTGGGAATGTCTTTTAATTTGGTGCCTTTTGACAAATGAAATAGTATCTGCTTGTCAAATAAATCTATTTCGATTGAATTGTCGTGAGATTCCAGCATCTCCTTTATTGATTTACTATAATAAAGTTGTCCTTTTAAAACTTTATCAAAAGCATATAATAACTCATCAAATGTCAAGTCATTTTTGATAATTAACCCCATTGGATTAACCCCATTTATTAAAGTTTTTAATTTTAAAAACTCAGTAAACATGGTCAACATTATGATCTTACAATCAGGTGAGTGTTTCAAAATTAATTTAGCCAAATCTTCACCAGAATACAAATTCATAGATTCGTATGATGGCATACTTATATCTAGAAAAGCAATATCAAAATCAGCATATGGATTCACAATAGCATTATAGCCAGACTCGCAATCCTTTGCTTCAGAGATAAAAAACTCGTAATCATCAGGCTGGTATCGCGTTATCGCATTTTTATAGCCTTGAATAATGAACGGATGATCATCAACGATTAGTATATTTTTATGTATTTTATCAGAAACTGGTTCAATAGTCATCTTTTTATTCTGGTATTTGTTTTTGTTCTAGTGGTATTATAACTGTAATTTTTGTACCTATACTCTTATTCGACATTACATGTAAATCGCCTTGACATTCTTTGGCTCTTGAAATCATATTATCTAATCCGATTCCTTTTTTCTTCATTTTTGTATTAAATCCTGTACCATCGTCTGCTATTTCCAAACTTATATTACCATTGATTTTTAGTAATTCAATTTTAATAGTTTTTGCTTTAGCATATTTATTACAATTTTGAAGAGATTCTTGAATAATTCGAAACAGATTAACTTTAATTAAGTTGGTCAAATTATCCCAGTGAATTGTACGATCGATTTTTGAGATTAATTTTGTTGGAAAAGTTTTTCGCTGTTCCTCAAATAAATTATCAACAATCGCTACGAAGTTATTAATTAATTCCGATTTTTCCCTATTCATCTCATGAGAAATTTCACGAATGTCTTGTTCTATCTTTTTTAATTCAACAATATACTCTTTTCTTTGCGATATAGCGAGATCATCATTAAAACTATTTAACCCTTCAAGATTCATTCTTACACCAAACATTCTTCCCAACACACCGTCGTGCAGTTCTTGAGCAACGCGCTTTTTTTCCATTACTCGACTGGCATCAATCATGTTTTGTTGATTGATAATCAAGTTATAGATGTATTCATTTGCTTGTTGTTGCTGTTGCTTGTATAGAAGGACTTTGTGTTTTGTTCCTTGCGATTTTACGATATACAAAAACAACGCTATAATTGTAAAGAAGCCGAAGAGGTAAATTAAATTACGATTCTTAAGTTCAAGAGTCGAATATTCTCCTTTTATTTTATCAGTCTCGTATTCAATGCGGGTAAACTTATTCCCAATAGAACGTTCTGCTTTTTGCAGACTGTCGTTGATATGTAAATATTCTGAAGTATATTCTGCTGCATTTTTGGGTTGCAATAATGCAAGTTGTTTTAGTGGTGCAAGTTGAAAACGTTTATTATTAGATCTTCTAGCAGTTTTTAACGCTTTTTCTCCAAGCATCACAGCTCTTAAAGTATCTTTCTGAACTGCATAATATTCTGAAAGATGAATTTCATTTACTATTACTCCGATCTCTAAATCTAATTTATTCCTGATTTCGAGAGATTTATAAAACAGATCAGGTAAGTCACGTAATTGTCCGTCTTTAAGTTTGGAGTAAGCTAAGTTGTCGAGAAGCATCGCATAAACAGAAGGCTGATTTACAAGTAGGTTTTCCTGCATCAGACCCCTCTCAAAATATTCAATTGCTTTCTTATGGTTTTTCATGGTTTGATAGACCAATCCCATATTGTTTAAAGACATTGCCCTTGGTTGTGCAGCTGGATCATTTACATTATCATCTATAATTGCAAACGCCTTTGCATTATATTCTATTGCTTTATCATATTCTCCAAGATCGTTGTAAAGAATACCTAGTAAATTATAACAATCAAATGTCAATTCTCTCCCGTTTTTGCCTTTCACAGCACGGAGAGCATTGAACACGGCTATTTCACTTCCCAAATAATCACTTTGATTGTACTGCAAGTGCGCTTTACTAAACCTAACTCTTCCTAGATTGTATGAATCATTTACTCGTACAAACAATTTTTCGGCTTTAAAGTAATAGCTGTATGCGCTATCTTGCTTTGAGCTACCACCATAATAATCACCTAAGTATGAATATGCTTTTGCTAAGTAAAGTGTATCCTCTGCTTCTTTAGATTTTTCAATTAGAATACGTACTGTCTTTTCATAATTTTCAAGCTTATTTATATTAAAGTATCGATTAGCAACTCGTACTAAATAAACTCTACTCAAAGAATCATTCTCGAGATTCATGACAATATCGAAAGCTTTCTCTGTAAATTTAAATCTTTTAATTCTTGAAATACTTTCATCATTTGCTAGATCAAAATAATTGGTCAAACTGTCAAGTGAAGTACTTTTAAATTGATAGGACGGCTTTTTCTTAGAGCAACTAATAAGAAGTATTAAAAAGAAAGCTATAGTAATATTTTTCAAATGGATTTTTGATTTGAATCAAAAATACTAAATAAAATGAACGGGCATAAAAAAAGGCTGTCATAATTGACAGCCTTTTTTTATGCGTTATATTCTTTTAATCGAATTTTTTAGAATTAACTGCTCCAGATCCTGTAACATCAAACTTTTTAGAGTTAACTGCACCTGACCCTGTAACATCAAATTTCTTAGAATTAACTGCTCCTGACCCTGTAACGTCAAACTTTTTAGAGTTGACTGCCCCTGATCCTGTAACATCAAATTTCTTAGAGTTGACCGCTCCAGATCCTGTAACTTCAACATTATTTCCACCTACATTGCTTACTGTTTCTACTGTTGTAAATGAAGTTAAAACCATTACTAACGAGAATAATCCTGATACTAAAATTGACTTTTTCATAATTTGAGTTTTATATGTTTATATTGTTTTACATGTTATAAGAGTTGGGCGTTTGTTGCTTTATCTTGATGTAAAACTACATAGGAATGCATTATAAATCAGCAATTTAATGATGTTAATGGTAGAATATACTTGTTTGATAGTGAATGGATATGAAATCTTGGTAGATGGACGGAATTTAGATTTCTAGGTAATTACCACTGGCAATTTGCCAAATAATAAAGTCAATATTTACCTTGTAGGATTTTGAAAAGGGTAGTTTTATTGTTGTGTTTTTTATATAACAAACTGTATTTCCTGTATGAATGCGAGAAATACAGTCGCTATTAACTATATAGCTATTATGAATACGCACAAATGGATAAGACAACAATCCTTCAAAATATTTTAATGTCTTAAAAGCAGTAATCATTTCGCCATTGTTCAAATGAATATCTGTAGAATTATTGTCTGCTTGAAAATAAGTTATATCCCTCGAATCAATATATCTATAATCACCATATGATTTTATACATAGCATAAGTGGCTTCTTTGCGTGACCTAGCATCGCATCATCATCTTCTGCGCTCCTATATTCTTTTGCTTGGCCATATTCTCCGTCAATAGAATTTGCTAGTCGTTGAGCTTCTTTAATTTTATTTAATTTTGAAACTATCTTATTTAAGTGAAATCGAGTAACAGGTTTTAAAACATAATCTAATACATCATATTGGATTGCTTCAAAGGCTAAATCTTTATTAGATGTTGTTACTACAATTTTGGGTACAATCTTTAAGAAATGATGTATTGGGTTAATTATTTCTAATGATAAATTACTTTCCTCATTTTTGGGATTTATTTCGAGAAAAATTATATCAGGCTTTTTCTCTAAGGTTAAATTTAATCCATCAAAGTAATTACCAGCAAGACCTAAACAATTAAGCTCACAAAAACCATCAGCGATTTTTTTCGTTTCTTTAGTACTCTCGTGATTGTCGTCAATGATAATGTATGAATACTTCATTTGTGGTATTTCCCTAAATGAGCATCAGTATGCTCTTCCTATATTAATGTAACGCTATAACACTTGATTAATACAACTCTTTTATTTTTTTTAGCTAAAAAACAGATTTGAACAAGTTAAAAATAAACATTTAACTCATCTGATTAGAGTTGTCCACACAACAAAGTAACTAATTACTATAATTAGACGCTATAATACAAATAAAACTGTTCAACTGCACGAAATCGCTGTAGCACTATTTATAATTCTAATTTTTTTCTTACATAATTGAACAAATAAAAAAAGGCTCTCCATAATGGAAAGCCTTTTAAATTCATTAGAAAAATTATTACATTTTCATTAACCAATTTTTCATTGAAACTTCATTTTCAATAATTGATTTTAGATCAGCAATAGCTACGCGATCTTGTTTCATTGTATCTCTATGACGTATCGTTACCGTTTGATCTTCGATAGTTTGATGATCGACTGTAATACAGAAAGGAGTACCTAGTGCATCTTGTCTTCTATAACGACGCCCTACAGCATCCTTCTCATCATAGGTAACATTGAAGTCCCATTTCAACTCCTCGATAATTTGGTGTGCTATATCTGGTAAACCATCCTTTTTTACCAATGGTAAAACCGCCGCTTTGGTTGGAGCCAAAACCGCTGGAAGTTTCAATACAGTTCTACTAGATCCGTCTTCTAAAACTTCTTCTTTTAACGATGTAGCAAATACAGCAAGGAACATTCTGTCTAAACCTAACGATGTTTCAACCACATAAGGAACATAATTTTTATTTAATTCAGCATCAAAATACTGTAGTTTTCTTCCCGAGTGTTGTTCGTGTGCTTTTAAATCAAAATCAGTGCGAGAGTGAATCCCTTCTAGTTCTTTGAAACCAAATGGAAAATTAAATTCGATATCGGCTGCTGCATTAGCATAGTGAGCTAATTTTTCGTGATCGTGAAAACGATAATTTTCTTGACCCAAGCCCAATGACAAATGCCATTTAAGTCTTGCTTCCTTCCAGTGTTCGTAGTGCTGCATTTCATCTCCTGGTCGTACAAAAAATTGCATTTCCATTTGTTCAAACTCACGCATACGGAAAATGAACTGTCTAGCCACAATTTCGTTTCTAAAGGCCTTACCCGTTTGAGCAATACCAAAAGGAACTTTCATTCTTCCTGATTTTTGCACGTTTACAAAATTAACAAAAATACCTTGCGCCGTCTCTGGACGTAAATACAAGTCCATTGCAGAATCTGCAGACGCTCCTAGTTTTGTTCCAAACATCAAATTAAATTGCTTAACGTCAGTCCAGTTTCTAGAACCTGTTTCAGGATCAGCGATTTCTAATTCTTCGATTAATGCTTTTACATCTGCGAGATCTTCGCTCATCCCTTTTGCAAGCCTTTCGAGAATTTCTCTTTCTTTGGCCAAATATTCAACTACTCGGGGATTTGTAGTAATAAACTCTTGTTCATTAAAAGCATCACCAAAACGAGTTCTCGCTTTTTCGATTTCTTTCTTAGCCTTTACATTAAGCTTTTCAGCATAATCTTCTACTAATACATCTGCTCTATATCTTTTTTTTGAATCTTTATTGTCAATTAATGGATCATTAAAAGCATCTACGTGACCAGAAGCTTTCCAAGTAGTTGGATGCATTAATATTGCAGCATCAAGTCCTACAATATTATCATTCATTTGAACCATGGATTTCCACCAATATTCACGGATGTTCTTTTTCAATTCAACACCATTTTGTGCGTAATCATATACTGCACTTAAACCATCGTAAACTTCGCTTGACGGAAAAATAAAACCGTACTCTTTTGCATGCGAAACTACATTCTTAAAAATATCTTCTTGTTTTGCCATGATGCAAAAATATAAAAAGTGTACTGAAAAAAAAGAAAATTGTTAAAGATTGAATGCCTGATTTTCATATTTTTATAAATTAATTGCTTCCTTCATGCTAAAATCAGTTATAAATCTATTTTTTCCACCTATTTGCACGGGATGTAAAAACTTGCTATTGCCAAATGAGAAAATAATTTGCACGATTTGTCGTCATGAAATTCCGCTAACCAACCATCATTTGTTACACGAAAATGAAGCAATGGGAAAATTTTATGGACGAATTGATCTCCAGCATGCTTCGACCTTATTCTATTTTCATAAAAAAGGAATCGTACAAGAATTGATACACAATTTAAAATATCGAGGTCACGAAGAAATCGGCGTGTTGATAGCCGAATGGTATCTAGTAGATTTGAAAAAAATTACAGCTCTAAAGGATGCCGACTATATTATACCTGTACCGCTACACCCCAAGAAATTAAAATCAAGAGGCTATAATCAAGTGCACTCATTTGCTCAAACATTGTCCAAAGGACTACAAATTGAATGTAATGAAAAGCTTTTATTTCGAACAAAATATACCAAAACACAGTCTAAGAAAAATTTACTAGGCAGATCAGATGCTATTCAGGATGCATTTGATGTTGTTTATTCAGATAGGGAACACCACAAACACTTTTTGCTTGTCGATGATGTACTTACTACAGGCGCAACATTAGAATCCTGCTGTCGCGCCCTGCAGAAAATACCCGGTGCCAAAATAAGCATAGTTTGTATGGCAATGGCTCAGTAGTTTGTACTACTTATCTATTGTTGTCTTACATAACTATCAAAATAACCACATTCTGTAATAACTTCTTGGTAATATTTTGTATCCGAATAGTTGGAGTATAATTCGTTAAAACCTTTCCAAGCGAGGAAATTTATGCCATCGTTACGTCTGTCCCAGTAATTTTCTGCATCTTTATATTTAAGATTGTAATAATCATTTCGCTCACATTTAGACAATAAGTAATGGCATTTTGCTCTTTGCTCATCAGTAGTGGCAGCCGAAAGCGCTTTTTTATAGTACAATTTTGACTGTGTAGTATTGGTTAACATTCCGCGCATTTTGTCCCTAAAATCGAATTCACTGAAACCATAACCAATAATATTCGATTCATAAAATACCCTTGCATTTCCGTAATGGGACATATTATAAAATGCATTTCCGAGAAGTAGCGCGTTCGAATAAACCTCTTCATTTGCAGCCAACTTATCTTGCATAAGATTCATAGTATTTAATAAATCAAGCTTAGAATATTTTTTACTTTGTTTCGCAATATGATCGCAATCATGACAATCCTTAATAGTACCATTAAATGGATTTCCGAGCAAAGTATAGTTTTGTGCAGGACCAGCCTGTTGCATCAATTGAATTGCTTCTGGGATTTTATTCGAAAAGGCAGCCCTTATAGCTTCGTATTCTAAAATGTCAGATGAATGAACATCATAAACCTTCTCAGCAATCAATTCAAAATCAGATTTGTTGCTTTTATCCAAGAAAGTTTTCATCGCTCTCAAATTATTTTCTTTATCATAGAAATCTGTTGTACGCACAAACAGTTCTGAAAAAACCTGATTTTTATCTGCTTTGAACAAAGTAGAAATATAGGTCTTACTCCAATTGATGGCATTTTCAAATCTAAAATCGGCTATCTCCAAATTATAAATTTCAAAGTACAACCAATTCAGCTCCTTACTAAGATCAGCCTTTTTGAGGTCTGACACATTATTTACTTTACTAAGACTATTAACGAATTTTAATAATCGCAGTTGATTGATTGCTAGCGGAGTGTTGGTCGAATACTTTTCAGCTCTTTTATAATAGGAATCTGATTTTTTGTAATCTGATTTTAGTGTAGCCAAATAGCCAGCTGCTGTATTCCACAAAAATTCGTTTTTTACTTTGCCTTCATCTGTAATTTTAAATACAAGGTTAGTACTTGAAGAAGTCAAACTATCTTTTGTACTCTTCTTATTTTCAGAAACAGTAATTTTTTCAAAGGATTTATTTGTCTTTAATTCTAAACGGTTAACCAATCGCGTTAAAAGATAATCCAAATGTTCGCTCTTGGGATTGAGCTCATAGATCTTCTCAATTGATTTTTCTTCATTTGTATAATATCCTGAAAGTGCCCATAAAGCAACTTTTTCGTCATTGTTTTTTGCCATTGCCAAAGATTGTTGCCAATCGGCCTCTTCCTGCGGACGGAAGCAGTAGGCTGTCACTACGCGCATAGGTGGACACTGATCAAATACTTGACTAAATTGATAGTTGGACAAAGCATATTGCTTTTGCTTATAATTCACTCCAGCTACATAAGAAAGGGCTCTGTAGTACAAGACATTTTTTGGCGTTTTATCGGCAGTTGATTGAAAAAAATTAATTGTGTTTTTGTAATCATCACTATAAAAATAGGTTTTGACAATTTGAAACCAATACCTGTTTTTCAAGAAAGAATCTGTTACAGAATTATATTTTTTTATGAGCGCAGGAACTAATCTATGACCTTTATATACTTTGTTAACAACTGGTTCATAGGACCAATAATCATTGTTTATAGAAACAGATTCTAGTTCTTGTGCCAAATACAAAAACTGCACAAATTCTGTAAAGCGACTATTTTTTAAATCGACTTTGTTTTTCCACTTTTCAACAGCATCACTTGACCTCTTGTTTCTGTAAAATGTATTTAGTTCCTTGACCGCAATTGCACTAGAATCGATCAAAAAATAATGTACATCTTCCGTTGTCGCTACTCCTTTTAAATACGCAGACCAATCTTGTACGATTTCGTCATTAAATCTAGAATTATGCTTATTGTCAAAACCATCACCATAAAATATATCGGTGGACAAAAATAGTGATCGATAAGACTGATCGACAAAAGTTTCGGGTGTAAAATTGGAATCAAATGACCATCCCCAATCACCACCGCCTCCGCAAGCATAAATAGTACCGTAAACTAATGCTAATAGGGCGCTAAAAACGACTAATAATTTTTTCAAAGATGTTTTTTTCATATTGTTGTATGTTGAATTCGTCTAAATCGTAAAATATAATTTCTTTTGGTAGCTGGGATTTGTTATTCTCTAAGTCAGATGCCATTTCTAGCAAATCATCGGCAGCTATTGCCTCTACTTTTAATAAATCACCTTGCCTATAAAAGATTCCTCCCTTATAATTATCTGCTATAACTTCATAGAAATGGTGAGGTAATTCTTTGAAATGGGCATCATTATCCAAATCCTTCTTGCGTAACTTATTTCTTAATCCTACTACTTTTTTATCTCTACTATGAATGGTCCACGAGAAAACTGGTAAAGCAAAATTCAGTTTCAGTGGATACTTTTCTAAACTTGACAAGTATCGCTTCGCTATTTTTTGATCATAAATTGAATTGGTGGAATCTGTTGCAATTGTTCCCATATTGTAATACATTAGAACACCTGAATCAACATCGGGAATTTTGGTTTTTTTATAATATTTCACTTGATGCAGTCGGATAGTTGCTGATAACTTTCTGCCACTAATTTTTTTAAAGGTCTTAATAAACGCTAGGTACTTATTTTGACTCTCTAAACTCCAGTCACAATCAATTTGTATCTCGTCACAATGAAGGTTATTTTTAGCATTGATTTGATTGATATAATCATTTACTTTTTGTGCAAGCTCTTCTACATCTGTCGATGACTCTAACAATACTTTATTTTTTATGTATACCACAGGAACTACAGTAAATAATTCTGG
The DNA here is from genome assembly GCF_022399565.1 of Flavobacterium algicola. Lineage (GTDB taxonomy): Bacteria > Bacteroidota > Bacteroidia > Flavobacteriales > Flavobacteriaceae > Flavobacterium > Flavobacterium algicola. Next base: position 1,493,903 of record NZ_JAJTUT010000001.1, on the reverse strand, counting down.
TATATCAGTAAAGTGAATTGGAGATACAGGAAATGCTTCTCTGGCTCTGTCTATATCTATGTCAAAGTAGCGGATATATAATTTTGAGACATTATTATCCTTTAGAACTTTCTTTTCTATTGTCGAAAGTTTAAAAACTGTTTTCCAGTAGTAAAAAGATACGGCGGGTTTGTCTTGTGAGGTACAAGAACATAGAATAATTAAAATAAAAACAAACCACTTTTTATGCAACTTATTATTTTTTTTGGGCTGTAAAAATAGCTATTTATTTACATATAACCTGAAATCTACCTATTTATTGCGTGAGGGATAGTAGTGGAGCTCTTTTTAATCTTGCTTTTTTTGCGAGATTAAAAAAGCGGGAACGGATAGCCCGACCCTCGTTTTTTTTGAGGGGCACGCCCATACAAGATTTGTAGTAGCACTCTTTTATATTTAATTTGAGTACTTAAATTTAATCAAAGAACTATAAAATCAAAAATGTTTAAAGAAATTATAACAGACATCTACTTCGGTTTGTAAACATAATTCCATAAATTTGGATAATAAAATTAAATATTCACTTAAAAAAAAATACATCATGGCTTTTGAATTACCACAATTACCGTACGCGTATGACGCATTAGAACCACATATTGACGCTAGAACGATGGAAATCCACCATTCTAAGCATCATAACGCTTATACTACCAATCTAAATGCAGCGGTTGCTGGAACAGATATGGAAGGAAAGACTATCGAAAATATTCTTATTAACCTAGATATGAGCAATGGTGCTGTTCGTAACAATGGTGGTGGTTTTTACAACCACAACTTGTTCTGGACTGTTATGGCTCCAAACGGAGGAGGACTTCCTACTGGAGATTTGCTAGCTGCAATTGAAGCTGCTTTTGGAAGTTTTGAAGAGTTTAAAGCTAAATTTAGCAAAGCTGGAGCAACACAATTTGGTTCTGGATGGGCTTGGTTATGTGTAAAAGAAGATGGAAAACTTGATGTTTGTGGAACTCCAAACCAAGACAACCCATTGATGCCAGGTGTTGGATGCGGTGGAACTCCAATCTTAGGGATGGATGTTTGGGAGCACGCTTACTACCTAAATTACCAAAACAGAAGACCAGATTATATTGAAGCTTTCTTTAATGTAATTAACTGGACGGAAGTTTCAAGAAGATTTGCTTCTGAAAAATAATTAGAGCACAGCATAAGGGCTTGCAATAGATAATCCCCAATTGTTGCTTTAAAATAAAAAAGTCGGATGAACTAAATAGTTCATCCGACTTTTTTTATGTCTGTCAATTCTTTGACTTTATTCCAATAAAAAAGGTGGAATTGCTTCCACCCTTTTTGCCCCAAATCTACCATAAACTTAACCTACTAATTTTATGGTTCACCAAAGGTATAGTAGTAAGTTGCCTCTAACAAACATTTCAGACAAACAACCCATAAAACCGTTTAATTACCTGTTTTACTTTACTAGTATGCGCGGGCGTCTTTACCTTCATAAAAATTCATGAAAGCTCTGTTAACCACCCTGTTACCTCCGGCTGTAGGATAATCTCCCGTAAAATACCAATCCCCTAAATTTTTAGGACAAGCGATATGCAAATCATCTACGGTTTGAAATATAATTTTGACTTCGGCGTTGATTTCTGGAGAACTCAACATTTCTGCTATTTTATCTGAAACTTCTTGCGGTGCAAACGGTTCGTAAATGGCCGTTACATAATTTACCACATCGCTATCTTTAAAGTTTTCTTGCGCTTTACACTTAGCATAAACTTCATCAACTATATGATACAAATTTCTTTCTTGTAAAAGCTCTAAAGCCGCTTTAAAAGCAACCAATCCCTCTAGCTTCGCCATATCGATACCATAGCAATCTGGAAAACGTATTTGTGGTGCCGAAGAAACTATGACGATTCTTTTTGGCCCCAAACGATCCATCATTTTGATGATACTTTTCTTTAATGTAGTACCTCTTACAATACTATCATCAATAATCACCAAGTTATCTGTAGGTTTTATTACGCCATAAGTAACATCGTAAACGTGAGCAACAAGGTCATCACGGCTACTATCCTCAGTAATAAAAGTTCTAAGCTTAGCATCCTTGATTGCTACTTTCTCTGTACGTATTTTTACTTTTAATAATTCTTTCAAACTATCTTCGGTAAGTGTATGACGATTTTCTAGTATGTAATCGTTCTTTCTCTGATTCAAGAAATCCTGAGCTGCCTCAACCAAACCATAAAAAGAGGTTTCAGCCGTATTTGGTATATATGAGAATACCGTATTGTCTGTATCTTGATCAATTGAATCTAATACTGCTGGTAAAATCAGTTTACCTAAAGTTTTTCTTTCTTGATAAATTTCAGCATCACTTCCTCTAGAAAAATAAATTCGTTCAAAAGAACAGGCTTTTTTTACAGTAGGAGTTAAAATCTCTTGCATAGAAACCGTACCATTCTTTTTAATGATTAACGCATTTCCTGGATCAATTTCTTGTACTTTTTCGAAAGGAATATTAAAAACAGTTTGAATTACCGGTCTCTCTGATGCTACTACTACCACTTCATCATCTTGATAGAAGTATGCAGGACGTATACCAGCAGGATCTCTAAATACAAATGCATCACCATGACCTAATAAACCAGCCATAGCATATCCTCCATCTAAATTCTTAGCAGAGCGTGCCAATATTTTAGCAAGATCCAATCTATCTGCAATTACAGGCGAAGCTTCTTGTTTAGAATATCCCTCTGATTTACAGTCTTGGTACAACTGCATCACCTCTTTATCAAGAAAGTGACCAATTTTCTCCATTACTGTAACAGTGTCTGCCATTTCTTTTGGATGTTGACCTAGTTCTACCAAATTCTGAAAGAGCTCTTTAACATTGGTCATGTTAAAGTTTCCTGCCAAAATAAGGTTGCGGTGCATCCAGTTACTTTGTCTTAAGAAAGGGTGTACACTTTCAATACTATTTTTACCAAAAGTACCGTAACGTACGTGACCTAAGAACAACTCTCCTATATAAGGTATGTTTTCTTTTTGAGCTGCAACATCATCTGCATATTCAGGATGATTTGCCATTTCTTCATTAATTCTTTCATTAATTTGAGCAAATACATCTTGAATTGGTTGTGCCTGATTAGAACGAACTCTACTAATGTATCTATCGCCAGGCTCTACATCTAGCTTAACACTTGCAAATCCAGCTCCATCTTGTCCGCGATTGTGCTGTTTCTCCATCATAAGATACATTTTTTGTATCCCGTAAAATGCAGTACCGTATTTCTCCTTATAAAATTCAAGTGGTTTAAGTAGTCTAACTAATGCTATTCCACACTCGTGTTTTAATGCGTCACTCATTGCAGTATTATTTGTAGTATTATTATTTAAAAACGATTTTAAAACAAAAAAGCCCCGTTGATGGAGGCTTTCAAGTATTATAATTCTATATCAAACTGTGTCAAGGATTTAAATTGTTTCAATCTCGAAACAACCTCTTCTTTGTCTAAACTTTGCATTCTTTCTGTTCCAAATTTCTCCACACAAAATGAAGCTAAATTTGAACCGTAGATAATTGCATTTTTCATGTTTTCAAAAGACACATTTTCACTTTGTGTAATATATCCTGTAAATCCTCCCGCAAAAGTGTCTCCTGCTCCAGTTGGATCAAATACTTCTTCGAGTGGTAACGCTGGTGCAAAGAAAACTTCTTTATTATGGAACAATAACGCTCCATGTTCTCCTTTTTTGATCACCACGTATTGAGGTCCCATTGCTTGAATGATTGCTGCTGCTTTTACCAAAGAATACTCACCAGATAATTGTCTAGCTTCTTCATCATTAATAGTAATCACGTCTACTCTTTTTATTACTTCTAATAATTCAGGTAAAGCGCAATCCATCCAGAAATTCATAGTATCTAGAACTACCAATTTTGGTTTTTCAGTCATTTAGTCCAAAACACCACTTTGTACTAATGGGTGTAGGTTACCCAACATCACTACATCAGCATTTTTATAATTTTCTGGAACCTTTGGCTGGAAATCGGCCAATACATTTAATTGAGTATCTAACGTATCTCTTGAGTTTAAATCATTATGGTAACGACCACTCCAAAAGAATGTCTTTCCGCCCTTAACAACTTCAAGTCCGGAAATATCGATATTTCTAGTTGTCAATAAATCTAAATATTCTTGAGGAAAATCATCCCCAACAACAGATACGATAGCAGATTGAAGGTTAAAAAAAGCTGCAGATAAACCTATATAAGTTCCTGCACCTCCTAAAATTTTATCAGTTTTACCAAAAGGAGTTTCAATGGCGTCGAAAGCGACTGTTCCAACAATCAATAATTTGTTCATTTTGCGAATTTCGAATTAAGGTGCAAAGATAAACTTTAGTTTAGAAGTTTTAAAGATTATAAGTTTAAAGTTTTTATAAAAGTTTTGCTTCTTCTTTCTCATAAAAAGCATCTATAGAAAGAGGCTTACTTTTGGATGCCATTACTGCCAATTCATCACAACGTTCGTTTTGAGGATGATTATTATGCCCCTTAACCCATTTAAAATCAACTTGATGTTTTCTATAAATTACTAAGAAACGTTTCCAAAGATCAGGATTTTTTTTTCCAGTAAAACCTTTTTTCTCCCAGCCAAAAACCCATTTTTTCACTACTGAATCGATAACGTATTTAGAATCGGAAACTACCAAAACCTTGGTGTTGTCATTTTTCAACTTCTCTAATCCTACTATAACACCTAGTAGCTCCATTCGATTGTTGGTTGTATGTCGAAAGCCCTCAAAGAATTCTTTTTTATACGGAGTTCCTGCTTTCTCCATTACCACACCATAACCACCATTACCAGGATTACCTTTGGCGGCTCCGTCAGTATATATAAGAACGTCGTAGTTCATGTTCTTTATTATTTATGATTCTAATAATTGTGCAATAACCTCAGGAAAATGTCTGAATTCTAATTCATGAATTTTAGCCGCCACATCTTCTGCCGTATCTGTGGTAATTACTTCAAAATTTTTCTGAAAGATAATTGCACCTTCATCATAATTCTCATTTACATAGTGAATTGTAATACCCGATTCTTTTTCTTGATTAGCAACGACTGCACGATGCACATGCATACCGTACATTCCTTTACCACCATACTTTGGCAATAAGGCAGGATGAATATTAATCACCTTATTAGGATAATCTGCAATGATTGTTTGTGGGAATTTCAATAAAAAACCGGCTAAAACGATTAAATCTGGTTTTATACTATTGATTAACTGTAAAAAATTACTTTCAAAAAGCTCCGTCTTAGAAAAAACGTCTGCTGCTACGCCATACTTTCTTACGCGATCAATTACACCTGCATTAGCGTTGTTTGTAAGAACCCTTACAACTTCGACATTTTCATTAGAATCGAAATAATTAATAATATTTTCGGCGTTAGAACCCGAACCAGAAGCGAAAATCACAATTTTTTTAATCATTACTCACATTATTTATATCACAAAAAACGGAATAAAAATTGAAAATAAATAACTTATCAGGTCCTTTGTTTAAATTTATTTTATAATTTAGTTGATACATTTAACAACTAATTGATTGTTTTAAAATAAAGTTTTTTATTTTTGCGGTCAAATTAAATTCTAAAATTAAAGATTATGTCAGACATTGCATCAAGAGTAAAAGCGATTATCGTAGACAAATTAGGCGTTGACGAAAACGAAGTTGTAACAGAAGCAAGCTTCACTAATGATTTAGGAGCTGATTCATTGGACACAGTTGAGCTTATTATGGAATTCGAAAAAGAATTTGATATCCAAATTCCAGATGATCAAGCAGAGAACATTGCTACTGTTGGTCAAGCTATTTCTTATATCGAAGAAGCTAAAAAATAATAAATTCACACCCGTATGCATTTTCATGTACACGGGTGTTTTATTATTTTAAAATTATGTAATTTAGATTGAATTTCAATCAACAATGGTATATACAATATCACCCACTGCTTTTTTGTAACACTACAGTAAAAAGGGTGGGTTTTGTTTGTTAAAAGACAATAAAATAAAAAGTTATGGAATTAAGGCGAGTTGTTGTAACAGGTTTAGGTGCTCTTACTCCTATAGGGAACACAGTTGAAGAATATTGGAACTCACTACTTAATGGAGTTAGCGGTGCTGCTCCTATTACATATTTTGATGCTTCAAAGTTCAAAACTAAATTTGCATGCGAGTTGAAAAACTTTAATGTAGAGGATTTTATGGATAGAAAAGAGGCTCGAAGAATGGACCGCTATGCACAATATGCAATGGTTTCATCTGATGAGGCTATGAAAGATGCCAACTTCGACCTAGACAAAATCGACAAAGATCGTGCTGGAGTTATCTGGGGATCAGGAATCGGTGGATTGGAAACTTTTCAAATCGAAGTTTTGAATTTTGCTGCTGGAGACGGTACACCAAAATTCAACCCTTTCTTTATCCCAAAAATGATTGGCGATATTGCATGTGGACACATTTCGATTAAGTACGGCTTTAGAGGTCCTAATTTTGGAACTGTTTCTGCTTGTGCATCTTCAACTAATGCTATAATTGACGCTTTCAATTACATTCGTTTAGGTCATGCAGACATCATGGTAACAGGTGGTTCTGAAGCAGCTGTAACGATTGCAGGTATGGGTGGATTTAATGCAATGCACGCTTTATCAACAAGAAATGATGATCCAAAAACAGCATCGAGACCAATGGACAAAGACAGAGATGGATTTGTTTTAGGTGAAGGAGCTGGAGCTTTGATCCTAGAAGAATACGAACATGCAATTGCACGTGGCGCGACTATTTACTGTGAAGTAGGTGGAGGCGGAATGTCTGCAGATGCTCACCATATTACAGCACCTCACCCAGAAGGGATTGGAGCAAGAAATGTAATGTTGAACTGTTTGAGAGATGCAGGTTTAAAACCAACAGATGTTGATGGTGTTAACATGCACGGTACATCAACTCCCCTTGGAGATTTGGCCGAATCAAAAGCAATTTTGCAAGTTTTTGGTGATCATGCTTACACAATGAATCTAAACTCTACGAAATCTATGACAGGCCACTTATTAGGTGCTGCCGGAGCTGTAGAAACTATATCAGCAATTCTTTCTATGAAACATGGAATTGTTCCTCCAACAATTAATCATTTTACTGATGATGAGGGTATTGATCCAAAATTAAACTTTACCTTCAACACTCCTCAAAAAAGAGAAATGAATGTAGTTATGAGTAACACTTTTGGTTTTGGTGGACACAATGCTTGTGTTTTGATGAAAAAATTAGAACTGTAATCTTTAGTATGAGTATTTTTAAAAAAATATTTTCTAAATCCCGTCGTTCTAGCGAAGACGGGATTTTTTTTGATGCTATTGAAAAAATCATAGGATTTGCGCCTCAAAACATTGAACACTATCAAAAAGCGTTCACACATCGCTCTATAAATAAAATATCCCCAGATGGCACCCCTATAAATTACGAACGTTTAGAATTTTTGGGTGATGCAATGTTGAGCGCAGTAATAGCTGCGCACTTATTTGACAAAGCACCTTTGGGAGATGAAGGCTATCTTACTAAGATGCGCTCCAAGATAGTAAGTAGAGAACATCTAAATGAATTGGGTAAAGACCTAAACCTTATTCAGTTTGTAAAAAGCAAAGTGCCTGTAAATCATTTTGGAGAAAATATACATGGTAATATTTTTGAATCACTTGTAGGAGCGATATCTATAGATAGAGGATATGAATATTGCGAAAAATTTATACAAAAAAGAGTTGTAGCTCCATATGTCGATATTTCTAGATTAGAAGGAAAGGTAATCAGCTACAAAAGTCTCGTTATTGAATGGTGTCAAAAAGAAAAAAAGATTTTTCACTATGACATTTTTGAAGATAATGCGATTGACGGACAACGACTTTTTGGAGTAAAATTAAGCATAGATGATAAAGTGATAGCTAAGGCTAGAGCGACCTCAAAAAAGAAGGCAGAAGAGAAAGCATCACAACGTGCCTACTTTGCTTTTCAATCTCAAATGGATAAAAAGTAAGAAATAGACGCCAAAACTATAACGTTTGCGTTTACAATTTAACTAATTCATCATCGCGACTACGCTTTTACTTAGATAGAAATGGTATATTTACATCTTGATTTAAAATCAATATGGCTATTCATAAATTAGATATTGGTGATTTTGACGAAATAGATTATTATCTAATAGCTATTCGTACATCCTTAGAAAATTACAGATTGGCTTATTTCATCAACAATAGATTGCCAATTAATTTGAGCATGAGTAAAGATGAAGTACAGGTACATAGTAATGGAAGCTGTACGCAATTTTCTAGATTCTATTTTCATGATGAAGAAAATGATGTAGATTGGAATTTAATACAAAATACAAATGAAGTCTTTCAGCAAAAGAGCGAGACTGCATTTGATTTGTTTTCAGATTCTTTAATCGAGGTAGCAACAAAAGTTTATTTGCTCCCTGAATTTAAAAAGGTAGATTATTTTTTAAAAATCGAAAACTTAGACGACACTATAGACGTCGAAAAAATTAAACAAACACTAAATACAATTGAGGAAGTCGAAACAGCTTATGCTGTGGAGATGAATCAAATAAAATCAAAAAACAATTTAATTTTCTAACAACAATGAGTACAAACAAAAAAACTAAAATTGTAGCCACATTAGGACCAGCATGTAGCACAAGAGAAATCATCAAGGACATGATTGATGCTGGAGTAAACGTCTTCAGAATTAATTTTTCTCATGCTGACTACGAAGGTGTTAAAGAGAAAATAAACATTATCAGAAGTCTAAACGAAGAGTTTGGCTATGCAACTGCAATTTTGGGAGATTTACAAGGTCCTAAACTTCGTGTTGGGATGATGGAAGATGGTATCGTAGTAAACGATGGTGATTTGATCACTTTTACTACTGCTGAAGAAGTTATTGGTACTGCCGAAAGAGTTTTCATGAAATATAAAAACTTTCCAAATGATGTAAATCCAGGAGAAAGAATATTACTTGATGATGGTAAATTACTTTTTGAAATTGTTTCTACAGACAAGAAAACTGAAGTTGTTGCTAAAGTTATACAAGGTGGAGAATTGAAATCTAAAAAAGGGGTTAATCTTCCTAATACAAAAATTTCACTTCCTGCTTTGACAGAAAAAGATATTGCAGATGCTATTTTTGCTATTGGACAAAAAGTAGATTGGATCGCACTTTCTTTTGTTAAAACACCACAAGATTTAAAGGACTTACAAGATTTAATTGCTGAACATTCAGACGTTAAAATTCCAATTATTGCCAAAATCGAGATGCCAGAAGCTCTTGAAAATATGGACAAGATTGTTGCTTATTGTGATGCATTAATGGTTGCTCGTGGAGATCTAGGTGTTGAATTACCTGCTCATGAAGTACCATTGGTACAAAAAGACTTAATACGTAGAGCAAAAATGGCTCGTATTCCTGTAATTGTGGCAACACAAATGATGGAAACGATGATCACTAGTTTGACACCTACAAGAGCCGAAGTAAATGACGTTGCAAACTCTGTAATGGATGGTGCTGATGCTGTAATGCTTTCTGGAGAGACTGCTGCTGGAAATTATCCTGTACAAGTTATCCAAAAAATGACTCAAATTATTGAAGCAGTAGAGAACTCTCCACTTATTCAAGTTCCACAAAATACAGCTCAAATTAAAACAAAACGTTTTATTACTAAAACAATTTGTCGTCAAGCAGCACTTATTGCTAATACAATTGGAGCAAAAGCTATTTGTACAATGACAAATAGTGGTTATACTGCTTTCCAAGTTTCAGCATGGAGACCAAATTCTCATATTTTGGTTTTTACACCAAACAAAAGAATTCTTACGCAATTGAGTTTGTTATGGGGAGTTAGAACTTTTTATTATAACAACGATAATAGTACTGATGATACTGTTACAGATGTAAACAATATCGTAAAAGCTTCTGGACTTGTTGAACCAGGTGATTTCTTAATCAACCTTGCTGCAATGCCAATCAAAGATAAAGGTATGGTGAATACTTTAAGAGTATCTGAAATAGAATAATCATTAGCTTGAACTAAATATTTAAATCCGTTTTGTTTTATAACAAAGCGGATTTTTATTTTATATAAGAATTACTACTGAAGACGAATATTTTGAAACTTTCAACTGCATTAAGAAAAGTACATTATTTCTAAAAAAAGCTCGTTTCTGTACCACCTATATTTATTTGCCAATCAATTTTAATTGCTTTTACTGCCTATACTTACACTCCATTCATACGGTCTATACAAATCCTAAAAAAATACCAATTACTACTCTAAACGATTTAGATTTTGTACTTTTGTATTTAGATTTTTTCTAAATAATTATGTTAGACATTCAAAAAATAAGATCAGATTTTCCTATTCTTTCACAAAAAGTTAATGGGAAACCTTTAGTATATTTCGATAACGGTGCTACTTCTCAAAAACCGCAAGTGGTGATTGACGCTATAGCTAAATATTATCAAGAAATTAATGCGAACATTCACCGTGGTGTACATACGCTAAGTCAACTCGCAACAGATGCGTATGAACTTTCTAGAAACAAAATTCAAAACCACATTAATGCAAAACACAGTCACGAGGTACTTTTTACTTCGGGAACTACATTTGGTATCAATTTAGTTACTAATGGCTTTGCTACTTTGTTGCAACCTGGCGATGAAGTATTGGTTTCTGCACTAGAGCATCATAGTAATATCGTACCATGGCAAATGCTTTGCGAAAGAACAGGAGCAACTCTTAGAGTTATTCCTATGAATGAAGAAGGTGAATTAATCATGTCGGAATACGATGAATTACTTTCGAATAAAACAAAAATTGTTACGGTTAATCATATTTCAAATGCACTGGGAATCATCAATCCTATCAAATATATGATTGACAAGGCACATGAAGTGGGTGCTGCGGTTTTGATAGATGGTGCGCAAGCCGTTCCACATTTAAAACCAGATGTACAAGCTTTGAATTGTGACTTTTATGTGTTCTCCGGACACAAAATGTGTGGACCAACAGGAACTGGAATTTTATATGGTAAAGAGGAATGGTTAAATAAATTACCTCCTTATCAAGGCGGTGGTGAAATGATAAAAGAAGTATCATTCGAAAAAACCACTTACGCAGAACTACCACATAAATTTGAGGCAGGAACACCAAATATCGCAGGTGGAATTGTTCTAGGAACCGCAATCGATTTCATGAATGAAGTAGGATTTACAAACATTCAAGAGCAAGAATTGGAATTACTTGCGTATGGTACAGAGAAGTTGTTAGAAATTGAAGGATTACGAATATTTGGAACTTCAAAAGACAAAACATCTGTAATCTCTTTTAATATTGAAGGGATTCATCCTTATGATATTGGGACAATTATTGATAAATTGGGGATCGCAGTACGCACAGGTCATCACTGCGCACAACCAATTATGAATTTTTACGGAATCCCTGGTACAATTCGTGCATCATTTTCGTTTTACAATACTAAAGAGGAAATTGATAGTTTGGTAGCCGCAGTAAGAAAAGCACAAATGATGTTGTCTTAAATTATTTGATATGAAAACACTAGCGATTCTGCTCTTCAGCTTATTTATGACCAAAGGTTGTCAAAATACTACCAAAAATGAAATTGAAGCAGGCATTATAGAATATGTTGCTAACTCAAGAGGGTATTATCAAAAAATAAAAATAGAAAATAAAACAGCATCGTTCACAAAAGAACGTTCAGGAAAAGAAATACCCAAAACGGTAACCCTGTCTGATGAAGATTGGAAAGAGTTGCTTGTTTTGTTTCAAGAAATAAACTTAGAGGAACTTGAAAATCTTAAAGCGCCTACTGAGAAAAGATTTTATGATGGAGCAGCTATTGCGCATCTAAATGTGAATTACAAAGGCAAAGAATATCTATCATCTAGTTTTGACCACGGCTTTCCTCCTGAACAGATAGAGAAAATAGTAAATAAAATCAATTCATTTTCAAAAAAATATGATGAAAATTAAGGAAATACAAAACGAGATAGTTGATGAATTTTCAATGTTTGACGATTGGATGGAGCGTTATGAATACATCATCGAACTTGGAAAAAAGTTACCACTTATCGAAGAGGAATACAAAAATGACAGTAATCTAATCAAAGGTTGTCAATCTAAAGTATGGCTTCAAGGCGAGCAAAACGATGACAAGATAGTATTTACAGCAGATAGCGATGCTATTTTGACCAAAGGAATTATAGCTATCTTGATTCGAACCTTTTCAAATCAATCCGCTATTGATATTATCAACGCTGATACTGATTTTATCGACGAAATTGGATTAAAGGAACATTTATCCCCAACTCGTGCAAATGGTCTGGTTTCGATGATCAAAAATATCAAAATGTATGCTTTAGCATTCGATGCAAAAAAATAATATTTACAACTAGAGTTTATGTAAAACTCAAATAACTCGATAAAGGAGCTAAAAAATAAATAAAATGGAACAACAAATAGACACTAACGAATTAGGAGAAGCAATCGTAAAGAAATTAAAAACTATTTACGACCCAGAAATTCCTGTTGATATATATGAATTAGGATTGATTTATGACGTTATGGTGAATACTGATTTTGAAGTAAAAATCTTAATGACCTTAACATCTCCAAACTGCCCCGTAGCAGAGAGCTTACCAAAAGAAGTTGAGGATAAAGTTAAATCTATCGAACACATTAAAGATGCTGAAGTAGAAATCACTTTTGATCCACCTTGGAGTAAAGATTTAATGAGCGAAGAAGCAAAATTAGAATTAGGAATGCTATAATAACAGCATTTCGTATTCAAAATATAGATTTATATATTGAATGAAAACTTTGAATTAATAAAGACAAATGGACGAAATAATCAATAAAGTAGCCGAGAGTAAACTAGAAGTTTTTGATCTTGAAGATTACTATCCTGCAGGGCAGCGCGTGCAAATTGATATTTCACAATGGCTCATTGAAGGGTTTTTGTTAAAAGAGAAAGATTTTAGAGAAAGCCTCAAAAATTATGATTGGACACAGTTTCAAGACCAATTTGTCGCCATCTATTGTAGCACAGATGCGATAGTACCTGCATGGGCATCTATCTTAGTCGCTATTCAAGTTGCTCCTTTTGCAAAGAAAGTGGTAGATGGTACGATTGAAGATTTGAATGCATCCCTTTACGAACAGCTGTTGGCAACCATTGATTATAGTGCTTATCAAAATAAGGCGGTCATCATAAAAGGTTGCTCAAAGAAACCAGTTCCAACAAGAGCTTACATATTGGCTGCAAAGAATTTACAACCTTTTGCCAGAAGTATTATGTATGGAGAGGCTTGTTCCGCCGTACCACTATTCAAATCGGCAAAAAAATAAACAGTTTTTACTTGTAAGTAAAACGAATAAGGCTAAAAGAGGACATTCCTTTTTTAGCCTTATTTGCTTTATAATAAATATGAACAGTTTAAAAATGCATCCTTATGCACATTTGGTCGATAATTATAAGCAATTAGTCTAAAAAGTAAATTATATATTTCGAAAAAATGAAATAAGGCTATAATTCTTATATTTCAACAAGTTTGATAGGCGACGACCGGAAGCTAACACTAATCAATAAACTGATTTTGAGACGATTAAACAACATTAAGTGAGGGGTGTTTTATTTATTACTGGCAATTTGAGTAGCACAAATAATTGTCTAATAGTCTAAAATTAAATTGAAAAAATAAAACAAACCACTAACTATCAATGGTTTAAAAAAAATAGCTATGTAATGTATTTGACTATATTTGCATTTTTAAAACTAAAACTATGAAAAAATCCCTATTTGCATTTTTGTTACTTATTACAGTAATGGCTGTAAACGCACAAGAAGCTGTAAAAGATTCCACAAAATTTTGGACTAGAAAAGGAAACATATCCTTACTTTTTAATCAATCATCTTATAATGACCAATGGCTTGGAGGAGGTACTTCAAACATCGCCGGAAACTTTGGATTAAATTATGATTTTAATTACAAAAAAGAAGATGTAGTTTGGGATAATAAATTTATTCTAGCTTATGGTTTAAGCAAAATAAAAGGAGATAATCCAACTGCCAAAACTGATGACAGAATAGAATTAAACTCTTTATGGGGTAAAAAAGCATCAAACAATTGGTATTATTCTGCTTACTTTAACTTTAAAAGCCAGATGGATACAGGTTTAAATTCTGATGGAGACCGTATCTCACACTTTTTCTCGCCAGCATATTTCCAGATAGGACCTGGAATGTTATGGAAAAAGAATGATAATTTAAGCGTTAATTTTGCACCAGCTGCGGCTAGAGCAATATTTGTAGACCGTCATTTCACCAACCTTGGTCCTTCTTTTGGTGTTGAGCAAGGTAATAACTCAAGATTTGAATTTGGAGCTAGCATTTCAGCTTATTATAAGTTAAATCTAATGACGAATGTTTCTATCGAAAATAGATTGAACCTTTATTCTAACTATTTAGAAGACCCACAAAATGTCGATATTGACTATCAAATGAATGTGGTAATGAAAATTAATAAATACTTATCTGCTAACGTTGCTTTACAAGCAATCTACGATGACAACTCAATTAAAGGAGTTCAAGTAAAAGAACTTTTTGGACTAGGCGTTAATTACGGTTTTTAATCTATAATGCATTAAATTAAAAAAAGCATCTATTGTATATTATTTACGATAGATGCTTTTTTATTTACTAATTATGACGTGACTTCTTGCGTAAATGTATATGTTGTATTGGTTGTGTTATTTTCTTCATCGATATCTATCTCATATTCGATATCTGCTTTTAAGTTAAGTTCGTCATTTATGCCCTCCATAAATGTTAGCAACGTTGGCATTTCAATTTGATCTTCTATTCCTAACTCGGCAAGTATCTTTAAATACCTATCAACACCTTCCAATTTTAAAACTGTCTTCTCTGGTGAAAATGCCATTATTGTAAAAACATATTCAGGATTAGACGTATAAATGGCCGTAATCGTAGTCATCGCTAAAGCTGTGGTATCATAAGGAAATTGAGGCATTTTATCCCTACATTGCTTGGCTTTCATTTTACCAAGGTCATAAAATATTTTCTTTGAAATGCGGCTAGTTGCATCCTTACCAAATTCTTCTGAAATATGTTTAAGACCTAGACCATAAAACGAAGCTGTTACGCTTGATAGTCCCAATGTCAATTCGTCAATTGACGCAGGTACAAAAAACTTTTGACATTTCTCCTTTATCTCTTCGGTTAGGTAATTATCCTGCTCTCTTACATTTGTTGGATATATTTTCATGTAATTGTGTTTTAAAGATTCTCTATCTAATCAATATTATTCTAGTTCTTATTAGTAAAACAGCTTTAAATAATGAACCTTTCTGTTAGTCAAATTAGATATGATTATTAAGAGAACTATTTTATATTATTTTCTTCACTAATATAGTTGCTTATCACAGAATTGCCTGTTAAAAATAGGCTAAACTTATAGTGCAACTAACTGAAAAAATGAATCGAAATTTATTCAGAAATCAACTCCACTTTAACTATTCCAAATGATAAAAATAAAAAATCCCCATTAGCTAATTATTTCTAATGGGGATTAAGATATTTATTTAGACAATCTATTCTTGATCATCTTCTTCGTCGACTTCTTTCTCAATAGCATCTTTATAGTCCGGATATAAAAACTTGTTGTATGGAAAACGTGTTACGTGTATGTGTCGTACTGACTCATAAACGCGTTCTCTAAACTCTTCAAAATTTTCTTTGTTGGTTGCAGAAATAAATAAGGCATTTGATTCACCCACACGTCCCATCCATGTTGATTTCCACTCTTCAAGTGTGTAATGTTTCGGCGTTTTCTCGGTAATTAAATCATCTTCATCAATGGTTAAATGTTTGTAAGCATCGATTTTATTAAAGACCATAATAACAGGTTTGTCGCTTGCCTTAATATCTGCTAATGTCTGATTTACCGATGCAATATGATCTTCAAAATCAGGATGCGAAATATCAACTACATGCAAAAGTAAATCAGCTTCACGCACCTCATCCAACGTACTTTTAAAAGAATCTACCAATTGTGTTGGTAATTTTCGAATAAAACCAACAGTGTCAGATAATAAAAACGGTAGGTTCTTAATTACCACCTTACGCACTGTAGTGTCTAATGTTGCAAAAAGTTTGTTTTCTACAAACACATCACTTTTACCAACGGCATTCATAAGAGTTGATTTACCTACATTGGTATACCCAACTAAAGCTACTCGAACCATTGCACCGCGATTACCACGTTGCGTTCCCATTTGTTTGTCAATGGCCTTAATTTTATCCTTTAAAAGTGCGATACGATCACGCACAATACGTCTATCGGTCTCGATCTCTGTTTCTCCTGGTCCACGCATTCCGATACCACCTTTTTGACGTTCCAAATGCGTCCACATTCCTGAAAGTCTTGGTAATAAATATTGGCATTGCGCTAATTCTACTTGCGTACGTGCATAAGAAGTTTCTGCACGTTGTGCAAAAATATCTAGGATAAGGTGTGTTCTATCTAAAACTTTACAGTCTTCGATTAATTTGGATATATTTTTTTGTTGCGATGGAGTTAACTCGTCATCAAAAATCAAAGTTGTTATTTTGTTCTCTTTGACAAATAATAAAATTTCTTCTATTTTCCCTGTCCCAACAAATGTTTTAGGATTTGGTTTGTCCATTTTTTGATAAAAACGCTTGACAACTTCTCCACCTGCAGTATATGTTAAAAACTCTAGCTCGTCAAGATATTCATTAAGCTTATCCTCAGGTTGATTCTGAGTTATAATCCCAACGATAGCCGTTTTCTCAAAATTTATTTCTTCTTTTTCTATCATAATAGTATATAAGCTAAAAAATTAGCGATTTGTAAAAATTGGATAACTTTTATTTTATTGCAATCAAGTGTATGTCAAACAGAAGTACCGAACCACCTGGGATTCCATTTCTAGTTGAACTTCCGTATCCTAAATGAGACGGAATCAAAAGCATTCCTTTACCTCCTTCTTTAAAATAAGGAATTCCTTCCGTCCAACCTTTGATTACTTGTTGCAATCCAAAAGTTATACCTGTATCTGCACTTTGATCAAATATTTTGCCAGAAGTGTAGTATCCTTTATATGCTACTGTAACATTTGACGTAGCGGTCGGGTTTGCCCCGGTTCCTTCGGTCGTCATTACGTAGTACAATCCGCTTTCTGTTTTAGTCGCAGTTAGCTTGTTTGCAGCAATATAATCTGTAATTTCTTTGTCATTAGCCGCTGTATAATCTGTAGTGTCAGGAGTGGTATACTCAAAACCGTTATTTTGATTGCAGGAAACAAAGATGGTTAGCATTAATGCCATGATGGTATATTTCATGTTTTTTATTTTTATTTAATTAATTAGTAGTTTCAATATATTCTTGTTCTTCAATTTCTTCTGTTTTCTTACCTATTTTGACTTTTGGATTTTCTTGGGTTCCAGTAACTGTCAAAGGAATTCCTATTATACCCAATGGTGGTAGTCCCAAACGCATTTTAATATTCAGTTGACCGTCAAAACTAGAAGTTCCTTCAATACGAGGTCTAAAGCCTGCAAATTTAAACTTAAATTGCTCAATTGTAATCACATTATTCTTGATAGTTGTATTGATCGCAACCTTAGTAACATTTGGATCTTTAATACTTTCAAAATTTGTTGATTTGCTTACGTTATTAAACATTTTAAAACCTTTCATCTGTACATCCTGCACAGAAAGTATACCTCCTCCCGAAAGTGACGGATAAATTGGTTGCATGTCTTGATTTAACTTTCCCTTTACCGCATAATCCAAAGATACAATTCCTTCCGCACTTTTTGCCGCCGATGCCATATTACGAAACATTTCAATCTCATTATAAGCTCTCTTTATGTCGAAATCCTTGGCATTTATCTTAAAATCAAAAGAAGCTCTTTCCAATGTTTCATTAGCATACTCGACATCCATTTTCACAGGACTATCAATAATAGAGAAACCAGAATTTGTCAGTTGTAATTTTCCTTTGTTTATAGTAAGATTACCAAGCAATTGGGATATCTTCAAATCTTGCCAATATACTTTATCAGCGCGTGCCGATAAGTTGAAATTAAAATTGGGTGGAACTATAACAACTCCCGAACTAACCGTAGAACTAGTTACATCAGCTAATGCAGGATCAGGACTAAAATACATAAATTCGTCAACGTACAAATTTTTACTTTTTAAATCGAAATTTCCTTTTAAAATTGCTTTATCAGATAAGACAAAATTGATAACATTGCTCATTGTACCATTCATTACAAAGTCTGACTGACCATATGAAGCGCTAAAATTTTTAAATTCAAGTTGGTCCTGTTTAAAAGTAAATAGACCTTCATTGATAACAAATGCTTTTGGTAAATACTGTGAGTGAGTGGTAATATTGCGTAATAATAAAGATCCACTATTTTTCAAATTAGAATACCTACCATTTGTAGCATCGCTTTGAGATCCCTTCAGAGCAAGGTCGGCTTTGATATATCCATTTACATCAAGACCTTTTTGAGAAAAAACTTGATATATTTTACCCAAATCCATTTCACCCTTTATTTTTAAATCATAATGAATATCGTCTAAATTACTGAAAGCTCCAACAACATTAACGGGCTTACCTTCAAAAATAAAAGAAGCTGGTCTCATTTCTACCGACAAATCTTTTGTAGTTCCTACCGGGTTATCCATTTTTAAATCTAGATTTATACCTGTAATAGAATTTGGATAATAAGGCGTTTTGATAGCGCCATTTTTGATCTTAACATACCCCTTTGTTTTGGGTAATAATTTATTTTTTATATCAAAAACACCATCTGCCTCAAAATTTGCATCTACAACTCCTTTTAAATCAATTGTAGTGATTCCAAAAGCACTGTTTATTTTTGCTAGATCCATATTTGCGCTTAGGCGAGCATTAATTCTAGGCTGTTCCAATCCTTTTATATCCAACGAACCATTTAAATATTCTTTGCCTAGATTAAAGTAGACAGAGTCAATTTTCACATTCAAAAGTTTAGGGTCCAAAGAAGGTAGTTTTGTACCAAAATTCAGGAAAAGATTCGAGGCGGCGACCGGTACTTTGTCGTAAGCAATCATTCCTTTTCGAATATTCATTTTAAATTCCAAATCCGGCTTTTTGTCTTGAGTTTCTATATAATCTCCTTTTAGCGTTAGCACTACATCTGTTTTACCCTCAATTTTAGTCTTAGACAACCATTGTGTAAATTGTGGTGGCAGCGCTGTGAAAAAATCGTATAAATTACTATTCATTGATTTGACTACAAAATTCATAGCGTAACCCTCTTTGATAAAATTAAAAGTACCCTTAAAATCAACTGGGAGCTTATTAATTTTCAAATCGTTTTGCTTAAATTCAAATGCCAAAGAAGTTGTGTTTATTTTGGTAATTAGTGCTGCGTTTACTTGTTTGTTTTTTAAGTATTGCTCCCCTCCAAAATTGAAATCAAAAGAATTTATATTTGCCTCTGTAACCAAATCAAAAACAGATTTTTCTAAATCTCCTTTTCCCACATAATTAAAACCACGTGCTTCTATTAAAATTTTAGTTGATAAATCATCATAAATTATCTTGGTATTTTTAATGTCAATTTTTTCTAATTTAATCGAAGTATCCGAATTATCCGCGTCTGAAACAGTTTTTCCTTTCGATTTATAAACACTGTAATTAGCTTGACCTAGTTCATTTACTTTAATATTAAAGAGGGCATTCGATACAAATATTTGATCAACCTTTACTTCCTTATTAAAAATTAATCTAGAAATATTTATTCCAAACGCCATCTCTTCTGCACTGATCAAAGTTTCTTTCTTAAATGGTGCTGCTCCATCTAGTTTAAAATCCTGTAGCGTAAGTGTTAATGATGGAAAGTGGTCAAAAAAGGAAAGATTTGATTCTTGAAATCGTAATTCGCCTTCAATATTATTATTAGCATAAATTTTAATTTGATTGGTGATGAATTCTGGAAATAATTTGGGTAGAATAATCATCAAAGACAACAAGCTAATTATTGTAATACCTATAACCTTCAGCCCTTTGACAAGGAACATTTTCATAATTTTATTTTCGTGCAAATGTAGTTCATTTAATCAATAGTTAAATTCTAATAAAATCATAAAAATGAATCTACTGTAATTTACAATTCTAATTCCACTACCTTATTTATCGCCATAAATTTGCACATCATCTAGTTGAAAAGCACCATCCAAAGCTGTATTTTTACCAGATCCTATGTATTTGAAAGCTATATTTATCTTACCTGTGTAACCCGATAAATCCACTCCACCAGAACCGATAAATTGATACCAAGGCGTTGTTTGTTGAGGCACGTTGAAACTAGCTTTTACCCAAGTTGCTTTTGAGACATCAAGACCGTCAAAATTTTTAGAAATATATACTTCTAAAGTATTTAATGGGGAATCGACGTCTAAATGATGTTGCGCACTTCTAAAAGTTAGAACTTCGTTTTTGTACACATCCATATCTATTTTTGGTGAAATTAACCACGCAATGTTTGAGTTTACCTTTGTACCACTTATCAAAAATTCAGCACAGCCATTGCCATTATACATTGCCCCTTTCCAAAAAAGTGAACCTGCTTGCACTAAATTGGACCAACCTGGTAGGCTTAAATTACTTTTGTCTGTAACTGTTTGAAAGTCTTCTGTGAAAAACGGCATACCACGAGCAGTCGTCGGTTCTATATCTGCCTCTGAGCGTACAGCTAACTGATAATCTAGTCCAAACTTAGTTAGAACAGCACGGATTTTTACCTTGGTCGTAGGGACAAGATTTGAAGCAAAGCGAGCATAACTACTCGTTCTTAAGTATACTTGATTTCCATTTTTATCTATAAGATACCAATTAGTACCGCCTCCCACATTGTTTGATTCTTCAAAATAATGACGACCAATTGCAGCAGTAGCAAATTGAACATCGTTTAACTCTACTAAAGTATTTAGATTGCTATCTTTTAATAGTTCTGGAATGGTCATTTTCTTAACTAATTGATCATCAGTAAAAGTTACGCAAGAGGGGTGAAGTACGTTTTTATAATCATTCTGCGACAAACGTCCCACCGATGATTCATTATAAGCATTGGCATATATACCTCCAATCCTAAGTCCTCCGTAATAAATGTCAGTATACTGGTTCTTTAATTTTAAGTAAACTTTGTTGCCCAGTCTAAAGTCGACATACAAATTTGAAGCATCCGCTGGAACACTAAACCCAATTGAAGGAGCAGTAGCTGTGGCCAAAGTTTGAAGGTGCAGTGTTTTAAAAAAATTACCGTACTCATCTGTTGAGATTACATAGGCCTCAATTACATCATCATAGGTGTATTGTTTCACCACAGAATTGGCATTCTTTATAACTTCCGAAATAGTTCTATTAATCTCATAGTCGGGCTGATTGCAAATTAATTCAGGTACAGCAACTTCTTCTGGAATACAAGCCGAAAAAGTAAAAATAAAAACGATTGATAAATAAGATAGCGACTTCATAATTCTAGATTTTATTATAAACTAAAGTTGAGGTTAACATAATACGTGCGACCGTATCCCTGAAAATATTTATTAGCAAAAGAAGGTGCGTTACTAGCCAAATCCTGATTACGTTGACGGAAATTAGCATTACGAGCTTGCTCATAACCTCCTGTTTTGTAAGCAGTATCTAAAACATTATTGATGCTAAAAAATAACCCCAGATATTTTTTATGGATGTGCCAAGACTTTCCACCAATGACATTGAGTAATGCTACAGAATCTAATTTTTCTTGTGCCAAAAGAATTTTGGCTGTTTCTTCTGTCGCTTCGGGAAAGACAAAGCCACTAGCAGGATTCGTATAAAAACGACTCGTTCTTGCTATGGGTGAAATATCTACATAACGTGCATCGAGAAAATTAATATTAGAGGCCAACCACCAATAATGTGGATCACGATATTCCATACCAAAACTATAGGCTTGTTGCGGCATACCTGCTAGTTTATAATTTTTAAGTAGTGCTGTACCAAAATCAATAACCGGATTTGGATTGACTACGGTAGCCAACGCATCATTGCTAATAGTAACATTAGGGTTATTTGCATAAACGTATTGACCATATGCAGCTGCAAAAGTTGCTTTTAATGTGGCATTGATATTGTATTCCATACTCCATTCCAGACCTTGATTTCGCTTATTCAAATGAGTTAAAGTCTGTTCAACAAAAGCATTAGTACTTGTATATCCAGCACCATTATCAAAAATCCCTTCGGCATAAAAAAAGGAAGTTTGTGTTGCATTCTCTTGCAACACCGTATAAATAGTAAGTCTTGTTTTTAATTTTGGAGAGCGGTAATAGTAGCTTGCATCAACACTATTAATTGTTTCACTTTCTAAGGAAGGAATAACAACATTGCTAATGCGTGAGTTGGGGAAACTACTTTTTAGAGATGGAGCTTTGGTGAGATGAGCTCCATTTAAGGTTACAGATTGTTTACCTGACAATTTAAAAAGCATACCACCTTTAAAACCAAAGTTTTCAAATTTAAGCTGCTCACTTTTCCCATAGGAATTAGTTTCATAAATTCCGTTTTTATACAATCCTTCTCTTTGATATAATGTATTTGAAAACGATTGGGCTAGGTAGAAATCTACTGTTTTATAAGTGAATTTAAACTGCGTGAATGCATCATATATTTGGGTTAAATAATTAAAATTGTAACCATACGCCTCTCCTTTCATGACTTTTCTGTTGGGATTATTCAAGTCAGATTGCGCATGTGTCCCTTTATAATAAGGATCAAAATCCTCAAAGAACGCACCTCCCAGTAAGTCAATTAGCTTTTGATAGTTATGCGATTTTAATTGAGAAAAAGAACCGCCCGCATTCATAATAACATTATCGTTTATTTGTGTATCAAAGAGACTATTCGCCGTTACAGTGGTGTCATCTGTTCTGTCTTCATAAAGTACATAATGACTTTGCGCGGGCACATAACTTGTAACTTTACCACTAGCGTCAAATACCGGACTTTGATTAGCGCGGTACATTCCGTTCCAATCAATTTGAGGATTTTCTAAAAACTGCAGTCGACTTTTCTCTGCGTTCTCTAAATCTGGAGTAAAAGCGCCTGAATTTTCACCTTGGTCAGGTGCATATAGAGAAAGATAGTAGCTAGGTAATTTTCGATAATAGGTAGGATCAGGACTATTGGCATTTTGATAATCAATGTTACTATTACTTACTTTTCCGGTCTGATACATGATCGAGGACTGTAGATTACTATGATCATTAATATTAAAGTAATGATTCAGCATAAGGATGGGTTCTTCTACAGTTTTGACCCTCGCATTTCTTTGTTTGCCGTCTAACAATCCCCAGTAAGAATTGTAATTTTTGGGAGTGAGCTGCAAAACTTCATCGGTATTGGGCGAATTTTTACCTCTAGAATTTGGCGTATAAAAACCAGAGAAGTTAATGGAATGCTGATCATTTAATTTCTTTTCGACACCTATAAACACCGAATTCCCATCGTAGGTTGTGCCATCAAAATAACCTTCATCTGCCCAACGTTTTCCTGCAGAAATGATATACGCCCAGCCGTTTGACTGTAATCCCGAAGCATGAGTAACTATCGTTCGCCAATTGTAATTGGTATTTGTTCCTGAGAAAGTGATACGCGTTCCTTTTCTGTAAATTGAAGCTCTAGTATTGATTTCTTGCGCTCCCAAAACACCACCAAAACTATAGTCTGATGCAGCTGTTCCTATTGTTAATTCTTGATTTCGTGTCACATCGTTGAGTCCGCCCCAGTTTCCCCACTGTGGTCGACCATCATAAACCTTGTTCATTTTGATGCCATTGATAAGAGTTGTCGCTTGCTCACTATCTAGACCACGCATTCTAAATCGCGCTGCACCCCAATTAAAAGCTGCAGCTTGTTGAAAAGCATCCTTAGTTGATTGTAGTAAAACGGAAGTATTTTCAGAACTGCCATTATCATCCTGTACTTCTTCATCTAGAAGACGGATTGTATTACTCTGCTGATCAGTAATAATATCCTCTTCAAGTGCGAGAGAACCTAATTGTAAATGCTCACCTTTGGCAATCACAATAGACAATAAGACATCTTTATACCCTTGACTGTGTGCAGACAGTAAATAGTCACCCGCTTCATCAACTTCGATAGCAAAATTACCATTGGAATTTGTTAACTGCATCCAAACAGTATTTTGTAATGTAACAACAACAGATGATAAAGGCTGCGCCGATTTTGAATCTAAAATGGTTCCTGAAACTTGAGCTTTACTCTGAGAATAAAGAAATAGATAGGGAAAACTTATAAAGAAAGTAAGCAATGGTATTCTCATAAACAGATCTCAATTTGAAAACGATACACAATTCAATAAATAATCATAGGCTTCATCAAAGGAGGGAAGTCATTATAAATTAAATTTGTCTTTTGAAAATGAGTTGCTACTTATATAACTTAGAGGTATTTACAACAGAATACTAATGTAGATAAAAAACAATAACCTTGTAAAAAAAAATTAAAATATTTAACCGTAGTATCAAAACTAAATAGAGAGTTCAAAATAGTTACTTAAATTAATAAAAAAATAAGATTTAGAGTAGATAAAAAAAGGAGTGAATTTCTACATTCACTCCTTTTTTACTTCATTATACAACATTACTTGCTGTAGATATAAGCCTCTAAGTTTTTTAACTCATCATCGGTCATCGCTTTTGTGATCGCAAAATTAGCTTTCATAATTTCATATTGACTTGGATCAACAATAGGCTCTGCATCGTCTTTCAAAAAAGAAATAATATCCCCACCCTTCTCTTTATAAACCGCAGCAATCTCTTGCACGCTTGGTCCTATCAATTTAGCGTCTACCTTATGGCAGGATACGCAATTACCTTTTCCGTTAAAAATCATTTCTCCCAATTGCTCGGGCGTTTGCGTCTCTGCCGCCATTCCTTCAGAGGAAGCTTCTGTATTTGCGGCTGGTTCTTGTTTTCCAAAAGATTCTTCTTCTTGTTTCTTACAAGACATCGCCAGAAAAAGTAGTCCAAAAATTATAATTTTTATCATGATATCGTTATTTATATTATCAAAGCTATTGTTTAAAATTGTTATATCCGATGATAATTATCAGTCCAACAGAAAATTAAAACTTTTATTTTTGGTTTAATAATATCGCAGCCTCTTTTGCAAAATAAGTCGAAATTAAACTAGCTCCTGCTCTTTTAATACACATTAATTGCTCCATCATGATAGCGTCATTATCTAACCAACCTTTTTCTGCAGCGGCTTTGATCATGGCGTATTCCCCTGAAACATGGTATACAGTCACAGGTACATTAACTGCATTTTTTACTTCACGTACTATATCTAGGTAAGCTATACCTGGTTTTACCATTACCATATCTGCTCCCTCTTCCACATCCCAAATTGCTTCCTTAATCGCCTCAATACGATTGGCATAGTCCATTTGATATGTTTTTTTATCCTTTGGTACTACAACATCCGATTCTCTCGGTGCGCTGTCTAATGCATCGCGGAAAGGACCATAAAATGCGGAGGCATATTTAGCCGAATAACTCATAATTCCTACGTTATAAAATCCTGCAGCGTCAAGCCCTTGGCGCAATCGCAGTACACGACCGTCCATCATATCAGAAGGCGCAACGAAGTCGGCTCCTGCTTGCGCATGTGAAACTGCCATTTTTACTAGTGCATCATTTGTTGATTCATTTTCGACATCTCCATTAGCAATTATTCCGTCATGACCATAAACAGAATAGGGGTCTAATGCCACATCCGGCATTACAATCATTTCTGGACACGCTTTTTTTATTGCACGAATGGTATTTTGCATCAATCCATCTGAATTCCAAGCTTCTTTACCAGTATTGTCTTTTAAATTTTCACTTACTTTTACATAAATATTAACTGCTCGAATTCCTAAATCGTATAATTCTTTGACCTCTTTAATTGTCAAATCTAATGAGCGGCGAAAGATACCAGGCATTGAGGGGATGGCAACTTCTACATTTTCTCCTTCTGCAACAAACATAGGAAACATAAAGTCAGATGGACTCAATGTCGTTTCACGTACTAAAGAACGAATGGACTCATTGGTTCTTAATCTTCTACCTCTTTGTAATGGAAACATATTTTATATTTAAATTTTCATTTATAGATTATCTTCTAAAGCGCTATTATTCTTATGACTAATTACTTCTTTTACTACGTTATAGATGCTTGATAAATTTCGCTAATACTTTGATCAATCATCGTATTAAAATCATCGTTAGATTGATCAGCAGTTAAGCCCTCAGCTAACGCTCTCGAGAAACTTGCAATTGATCCATGATTAGCAGCTAATTTTCTATTGGCTTCCTCTTTTGAATAGCCGCCTGATAATGCCACCACACGAACAACATTTGGATGCAATTGTAATTCGCCATAAAAGTTATCAATCTCAGGAAGTGTTAATTTTAAAATTACCTTTACCCCTTCGTCTAGCGCGTCAAGATGCTGTTTTAGTTCAGCTTTTAAGATTTCTTCGGCTTTTACTTTATCACTACTATTGATGTCAATTTCTGGTTCAATGATAGGCACCAATCCTTTTTCAAAAATTTGAAGGCCAGTCATAAATTGTTGCTTGACTACGTTGTGAATTCCTCTACTGTTTGCCTCCTTAATAAAAGAGCGCATTTTAGTTCCAAAAATATTTCTCTCAACAGCACGACTTAACAAAGCGTCTAGATTTGTGATGGGTTTCATTATTTGAACCCCGTCACTAAGCTCAGATAAACCTTTGTCAACTTTTAAAAATGGTACTATCCCTTTTTTATCCCAAAGATAATCTGCGGTCCATTCTCCATCAATTTTTCGGTCCATTGTGTTTTCAAACAATATTGCACCAATTATATATGTACTATTAAATTTTGGACTCTTAATAATACGTGTTCGCATTTCATGAACAAGAGAATACATTTCCTCATCATTTGCAAATCTACTTTCTTCAATGCCATATTGAGCAAGTGCCTTTGGTGTACTACCGCCACTTTGATCTAATGCAGCAATAAATCCATTACCAGAATTCATTCTCTCTAACTGTGCTGAATATTTCTCTCTTCTATCCATCTTATTAATGTTTAGGTTAAATAGCTTTACGCTAATTTAAACCCAATCCCTTGGATATTCTAGTACTTTAACTAAATTTTGTTCTTCGCTCCCTTCCTCTGGATGATGATCATAAACCCATTGTACATGCGGTGGCAAAGACATCAAAATAGATTCAATTCTTCCATTAGTTTTTAGGCCGAATAAAGTCCCTTTATCGTGAACCAGATTGAACTCGACATATCGCCCGCGACGAATTTCTTGCCATGTTTTTTGTGCTGGTGTATAAGGCAACTCTTTTCTTTTCTCTACAATTGGCACATAAGCCTGAAGGAAACTATTCCCCACTTCAGACACAAAGTTGAACCAATCTTCCATTTTCATTTCTTCTGTTTCTTTGCAATAATCAAAGAACAAACCTCCTATTCCACGGGCTTCATTGCGATGTGCGTTCCAGAAATAAGTATCGCATTGCTTTTTATATTTTGGATAAAAATCAGGATTGTACTTATCGCAAGCTGTTTTACAGGTTTGGTGAAAATGAGTTGCATCATCTTCAAATAAATAGTACGGAGTTAAATCTTGACCACCACCAAACCATTGTTGAATTACTTTTCTTGGACTTGTACTTAGCTCTGTCGAAGTATCGTACATTTCAAAATAACGCCAATTGGCATGAACGGTAGGCACCATAGGGTTCTTTGGATGTAAAACCAAACTTAGTCCGCATGCAAAAAAATCAGCTTCGCCTACGCCAAACATCTTTTGCATAGCTTCAGGCAATTTTCCGTGAACGGCTGAGATATTGACACCGCCTTTTTCAAAAACGTTCCCGTTCTCGATTACACGTGTGCGTCCACCGCCACCTTCTGGGCGTTCCCATAAGTCTTCTTTAAATTTGGCTTGACCATCGACAGCTTCTAATCCTGCAACGATGGTATCTTGAAGGTTTTGTATGTAGGTAAAAAATTTATTTTTCATTCTATATTTCTATTTTAAAACTTCACCAATTCGACTCTGCGGTTTTTAGCTTTGTTTTCTTCTGTGGTATTGGTAATCAACGGTTTTTCAGCACCAAATCCTATTACTTTTAAACGGTTTATATCTATTCCTTTTCCAGCTAGAGCATACATCACTGTATTTGCTCTATCGGCTGACAACTGCTTATTATGCTCCACACTTCCACTATTGTCTGTATGTCCCTCGATTGATAGTTTTAGTTTTGAATTATTTGTTAATAAGGCAAAAATCTCATCAACATTCTTTTGCCCGTCTTGTTGTAAAGTGGCTTTATCTGTATCGAAATTAATATGCAAAACCGCTTTCCCTTTGGTTTCAATTTCTTTTTGCATTTCTGAAGCAGTTGGTGCTTTAATGGTTTGCTTAAAACCTTCTAATGCTATAATTCCTATTTCAGAATGCGCAGAATTAGAACCCAACTGAAAAAATATTTTTCCGTTTTTATGATTCAAAGCATAATTCCGAACTGGATTGTCATAAGGACTTCCGGCACTTTGAATGTATTTGTATGCTGCTTTTTCTTCTGTTTGCTGCAGCGAATCTAACTTCTCTGCAGGTATTTTGCCTTCAAATACTAAAACCGCTCCTATTTTCTTCAAATAATTATCAACGCTCTTATCAAATTTTAATTGATTAAACTCAGCATTTACATCTTTCATAATCAAATACAAACTAGCTTTTTTCCCTTCAGCGCTAAAAAAAGAATTGCCATTATAGATATACAATTTATTGAAATCGAAAAAATTTGTCATTCCGTTTTTAGCAACTTCTATACTTCCCTCTTCTTTAACAATAAAGCCTTCTGGCGCAGATATATAAGGAAAAACGCCTATGTCTGCTGTTGATTCTGGTATTTTTGACCAATCAAATGTTTCTAATAGTAATGATTCTTTTGCTGTTGTCTTTAAATCAGTAATTAGTGTATCAGTTGTACTACTTTCAGCTTCCTGAACAGCAGTATTTTCTTTTTTACAGCAACATAGCATTACACTCATACATGCAATAGTTAGAATATTTTTCATTTTAGTTTTCTTAATAGTTATACCTAACTAAATTAGGACCTAAAATTTCAAAAAAGTTACTCTAGCATTAAATATAAGTTACCGCTACATTATTTTTTTCAGATTGTTAATCTTCCTTGCAATCTCAAACGAGAACGTCTTACTATCTACCTGAATACGTTCGTAAATAGATAAGGCTTTTGCTTTATAGTCAAACTGATTCCCAATTGAATAACCTATTAAGAAATCAGCAAATTGTTCCTTTTGCTCCCAATCCATTTCGTACTTATCTAACAATTTAATCAAATCTTTCTCTTCAATTTGGTCAAGAATAGCGGTTGTTAAACCAAAATCTGTCAATTGATTATCAATTAAACTTGTGTCTTCAATGTTCCAAAATTTGGGTACAAAAACCAAAGAAAGTAAAGTGGCCAACATATTGTCGATCTTTACTTTCGTCTCGTCTCTTATTCCTTTGCTTAGCATGTTTTTTTGAGTTTTCAGTGCCAGTCATAGTTTTAAGTTACAAAGAACTGAAAACTGTGACTGCAAACTTCTTTACTATTGTCCGTATTCTTTCACAGCATCAATGAATGCCTTGGCGTGATCTACAGGGATATTTGGTAGAATACCGTGACCTAAATTCACAATGTATTTGTCTTTACCAAATTCGTCAATCATTTCGTGAACCATTTTCTTGATCACCGGAATTGGTGATAACAATCTTGATGGGTCAAAATTTCCTTGTAAAGTAATGTTTCCGCCAGAAAGATATCTTGCATTTCTAGGCGAGCAAGTCCAGTCTACTCCTAATGCAGAAGCGCGGCTTTTTCCCATTTCGCCAAGAGCAAACCAACATCCTTTTCCGAAAACAATTACCGGAGCGTCATCAGCAAGTGCTTCAACGATTTGGTTAATGTATTTCCAAGAAAATTCTTGATAGTCTACTGGAGATAACATTCCGCCCCAAGAGTCAAAAATTTGAACGGCATTTACTCCCGCTTTTACTTTTTCTTTTAGGTATAAAATAGTGGTATCTGTAATTTTTTGCAATAAAACGTGTGCTGCTTCTGGATATTGAAAACAGAATCCTTTGGCTTTATCAAAGCTTTTAGACCCTTGTCCTTCTACTGCGTAACACATAATTGTCCAAGGCGAACCTGCGAATCCAATTAATGGCACCTCATCATTCAACATTTCCTTAGTCAATTTAATCGCGTCAAAAACGTATCCTAATGTTTCGTGAACATCAGGCACAATTACGCGCTCTACATCTTGAATGGTACGAATAGGATTTGGTAAATAAGGACCAAAATTTGGTTTCATCTCTACATCAATTCCCATGGCTTGTGGAATCACTAAAATATCTGAGAATAAAATCGCTGCATCTGGAGCTATTCTACGAATAGGTTGTACGGTGATTTCGGCAGCCAACTCTGGAGTTTGACAGCGAGTGAAAAAATCATATTTATCACGCAATGCGATAAATTCTGGTAAATACCTACCAGCTTGACGCATCATCCATACAGGTGGGCGTTGAACTGTTTCTCCTTTTAATGCTCTTAAAAACAAGTCATTTTTTAACATAATTCAATATTTTTTATTCGCCGTCGCAACGGTTAAGGGATTTTCGAAAATTAGATTGTTGGCTCGATTGTTTCTTCTGGATTGTAATAATCCATCACTTCTACAATAACATCTTCAATTGTTGGAATCTCCGCAATAACGATGTTTTTAATTTTATTATCTTCCAAAGCTTTTGCTGTGGTAGTACCCACGCAAAAACAAATTTCTTTTTTTATCTTATTATTGCTCAAATAACTTTCTACAGCAGAAGGACTGAAGAACATGATTCCGTCAAAATTTTCTTGATCTGATATTTTAAAAGGAGCTAAAGTTGTTTGGTAAACCTCAATTTCGTTAAAAATAACTCCAGCCTCCTTTAAAGCCTGAGGTAGGGTCTCTTTTCGCAGGTTCCCGCTAAAAAAAGTATAGTTCTCTTTACTATAGATTAAAGTAATGATTTCAGCCAATTCAGAGGCGTAGTCCATATATACTGCAACCGAAAAACCATTTTGTTCTAGTAAATCTTTAGTTTTAATCCCAACGCAAAAAACCGTTTTAGTTTTTAAGACTTCCCAATCAGTTTGCTCCATTAAACTCAAAACTGCATTTTGACTGCTAAATATCAAATTGTCATTGATTTTATCCAATACAAAAAGATTATTTTTTATTTCGATAAAATCTTGCTCTAGTAAGTCAAAATCAGCATCGATAAATACTTGTCTTTGCTCTGCAGATAATGTTTTGGTTGATAAAATGCTTATTTGACTCATTATTTTTTCAAGTTATTTTTAATTTCTATCATCAATTTTGTTCCACCATTATTCAAAACTTCTTGAGCTGAGTAGAATCCCAATTTTTTCCATTCTTCGATAGGAACAATTTTATCTACCTCTAATTTTTCTTTTCCGTCTAGCGAAAATAAAACTCCTTGAAAATGAATGGTATCTTCTTCATCATTATAAGTTGCCAAAGCACCAATTGGCGCTGTACAACCTCCTTCTAACGTTTTCAAAAACTGACGCTCAATATAAGTACAGATTTCTGTCTCAATATCATTTAAGTTTGAGAGAGCATCAAGTGTAAAGTTGTCATTCCCCATCCCTACAACGAGCATAGCACCTTGTGCAGGCGCAGGGATCATCCAATCTAGAGCAATGTGATTTTCGGGATTTAAATTGATACGTTCTAGTCCTGCGGCAGCAAATACGGCCCCATTCCAGTCGTTGTCTGCCAATTTTTGCATTCGCAAATTGACATTACCTCTTAAGTCAACCACTTTGTGATTTGGATACTTATTTAACCATTGTGCTTGGCGACGCAAACTACCGGTGGCAATTGTTCCGTTGCCCTCTAAAAAATCCAATGTACCTTTGTAGGCCAAAATATCAACCGTATTAGCTCTCTCCAAAACAGCAGCTTGTACAATACCAATCGGTAATGCAGTAGGCACGTCTTTCATAGAATGCACAGCGATATCAACAGCACCATTAATCATGGCAACATCAAGAGTCTTAGTAAAAATTCCAGTGATTCCTAATTCGTATAAAGGTCTGTCAAGTATGACATCTCCCGTAGATTTTACAGCTACAATTTCAGTTTTATAACCTAGGTCATTCAGTTTTTTCTCTACTGTATGTGCTTGCCAAAGTGCAAGTTCGCTATCACGGGTACCTATACGTATTGTTTTATCTGCCATTTTTATGTATTGATTTCAAAACAAGTTTATTGTAGTAAACTATTGAGAAATAAGTTTCGTTAATTGTTATTCCCTACTTTACCAAAGCATCAATTTTGAAAACTTTTTCAATCCATTGAATACTTTCATCTACCATAGTACTCTCATCTTTTAAGTGATTAGCAAAGTGAGTGGTAATTTTTTGAATAATTCTAGCACTTATAATCTCCGCTTGTTCTTCATTGAATCCTGCAATTTTTTTACTTTGAAAGTTTAATTCTGCAGTTTTTATATCGTTCAGTTTTGCTTTCAACGCATTGATTGTTGGAGCAAACTTGCGTCCTTTTGTCCAAGTGATAAATTCTTCTTTTATCTCCTCAATAATAGCCTCGGCATGCGGTATGTGTTTTTTTCTATTCTCTATAGTTTCATCTGTCAATTGAGACAAATAATCCATGTGTATTAAAGTAACTCCTTCTAACTCTTCAACATCTTCATTTACATTCTTAGGAATCGATAAATCTAAGATCAACAGTGGTTTCTTTAAATTTAAAATAGCCTTATCAACAGTAGGATTTTGTGCACCTGTAGCGACTACCAAAACATCAGCTCTTTGTAATTCTAAATGCAACTCTGAATAATCTCTAACAATTAAGTTTAATTTACCTGCCAGCTTTTCTGCTTTATCTTTCGTTCTATTTATTAGAGTGATGTGCTCGTTTTTGGTGTGTTTAACCAAATTCTCGCAAGTATTTCGACCGATTTTACCCGTTCCAAAAAGCAAGATATTCTTATTACCTATATCTTCTACATTTTTAAAGATGTATTGTACGGCAGCAAAAGCAACTGATGTCGCACCTGAACTAATTTCAGTATCTGTTTTGATTTTTTTGCTTGCTTGAATCACAGCATTTACTAAACGCTCCATAAAAGTATTTACAAGCCCCAAAGCTTTTGCATGGATGAAACTAGTTTTAATTTGTGCAATAATTTCGAAATCTCCTAAAATTTGACTGTCTAAGCCTGTACCAACTTTGAAGATATGACTGATAGCTTCATTATTTTTATATACAAAACCGACAGATTGAAATTCTTCTACGGTACCATTACTGTTTTCGCAAATCAATTTAATTAATTGAAAAGGATGTTCTGCAAAACCATAAATCTCTGTTCGATTACAAGTAGAAGTAACCACCAAACTTTCGATGCCTTCCTCTTTTGCTTGTTCCAAAAGACGAGTTTTAGCAAGAGAATCTAAACTAAACTTACCTCTGGTTGCAGCATCTGCTTTTTTGTAGCTCAATCCAACGGCGTAAAAATAGTGTTGTTTTGATGTGTGGTTGTTTTCCATAATTGCACTTTTCAAGAAAGTGACGCAAAATTATCACTATAGCTTTGATAAAAACAACGCTAGAAGTTCTTTTTATGTCGCTATATGTTTTTTTGACTAAAAACGGCTATTTTTTTATAATTATTCCTATTTTTGTACTATAATCAGGTGGCAACAACTGTCTTATTTAGATTCTTTCCAAATAAAACAACCTGATATTTGTCATCTTTACACAAAAAAAATGTCGCTATGGGTTCACAAGAAATTATAAAGATTGAAGATGATTTTATACTTATCCGGTTCCAAAATGATGGTGCGCAACCTTTCTTAGGACAACATGAAATTGACAGCGGGATGATACAGTTTCACTTTGGATTAAAAGGAAACGCAAAGTTTCTATTCAATCAAGGAAGTTATGTTTTAGAACTAAAGGAAGAAAAGTCATTACTACTTTACAACCCACAGAAAGAGCTGCCAATAAATTTGGAATTAGCGCCAAATTCGTGGGCTATCTCTTTGATTGTTTCGATTAAAAAATTTCATGCCTTATTTTCTTCAGAAGCCAATTATATTACTTTTTTAAGTGGAGATAATAAAGACAAAAAATATTATAATGAAGGTAACATCAGCCCATCAATGGCAATTGTATTAAGCCAATTATTTCATTATAATTTACATCCTTCGATAAAGAAATTGTATTATAAGGGTAAAGGTTACGAACTTTTGAGTCTGTATTTTAATCGCACCGAAGATCCAAATGCAGAACAATGTCCATTTCTTACAGATGAAGACAATGTTATAAAAATTCGAAAAGCAAAAGAAATCATTATTTCAAACATGTCGGAACCACCCGGCTTACAAGAACTGGCTGACCAAATAGGATTGAACTTGAAAAAGTTGAAAATGGGTTTCAAACAAATTTATGGAGACACAGTTTATGGTTTTCTATTTGATTACAAAATGGATTTTGCTCGAAAATTACTCGATAGCGGCTCCTATAATGTTAATGAAGTAGGATTGAAAATTGGATATAGCACTGGTAGTCATTTTATAGCTGCATTTAAAAAGAAATTTGGCACTACACCCAAAAAGTATTTAATGTCGATTAATCCCGCCACTTAGCAGTATCGATTTTGAGTATTAAACAATAAATAAAAATGAGTTAATTGCAAGTAGACAACAAAGTCATTACTGTATTTTTGCAATTCATTATTAGAGACACCAATTCTTTCTACAAGTAGAATTATAGAAAGTTTTAATTTAAAATATAAAGTATTAGAAATATGAAAGGCGTATTATTAGTAAACTTAGGGTCACCAGAAAGTCCGACTCCAAAAGATGTAAAACCGTATTTGGATGAGTTTTTAATGGATAAATATGTGATTGATGTTCCATTTTTGTTGCGTGCTTTACTAGTACGAGGTATTATTTTGCAAACAAGACCTAAAAAATCTGCTGCTGCGTATGCTAAAATATGGTGGGACGAAGGTTCTCCCCTAGTAGTGATCTCAAAAAGAATGCATGCCAAAGTAAAAGAACTAGTAGATGTACCTGTTTCACTAGCGATGCGCTACGGTAATCCTTCTTTGTTGTCTGGCTTACTAGAATTACATAATAAAGGTGTAGATGAAGTTATGCTTTTCCCGTTGTACCCACAACACGCTATGGCCTCTACAACAACAATTGTAGAACTAGCCGAAGAATTGCGTAAAAAGCATTTCCCAACAATGAAGTTTACACATGTTCCTGCTTTTTACAACAAACCAGACTACATTAAAAATTTAGCAGATTCTATAAAAGGGCATCTTAGTGGTTTTAATTATGATCATCTTTTATTTTCATACCACGGTATTCCCGAACGTCACATACGTAAAACGGATATTACAAAATCACATTGCAAAATAGATGGATCTTGTTGCAACACGCCATCACCTGCTCATGAGTTTTGCTACCGTCATCAATGTTATGAAACAACCAAGCAAGTTGTCAAATTATTAGGCATACCCGAAGGAAAATACAGCCAAACCTTTCAATCTAGGTTAGCTGGTGACAAATGGCTTACACCTTATACTGATGTAGAGGTAAATAAAATGCCTGAAAAAGGAATTAAAAAATTGGCCGTTGTAACCCCTGCTTTTGTATCTGATTGCCTTGAAACATTGGAAGAAATTGCAATGGAAGCCAACCACGAATTTAAAGCGCACGGTGGCGAAGAATTTCTCGCTGTTCCTTGTTTAAATGATGGTGACGAATGGTGTCAAACAGTTAGCAATTGGATTAAAGAATGGGCTGTTGCCGAAAAAAGCATCGTATAAATGGCCGTATCAGCCGAGGAATTAGGAACGCAAGACATAAAGAAACTCTTGGTAAAACAAGCTGTTCCAGCATCTGTAGGGATTCTATTTCTTTCGGTTAACATTTTAATAGATACTATTTTTGTAGGCCAGTGGATAGGTTCTTTAGCTATCGCTGCAGTCACAGTTGTATTGCCTATCACTTTTTTAATTTCCTCTTTGGGAATGGCTATTGGTGTAGGTGGTGGATCTGTACTATCACGAGCTTTGGGCTCACAAGACAAAGAAAAAGCAGAAACTACGTTTGCAAATCAAATTACAATGACACTACTATTATCAGTAGTGTTTTTGATATTATGCGTTTTTTATAGCGAAAGCGTTTTACTTCTTTTTGGTGCCAAAGGTTCTATAATGCAACTGGCAGAAGAATTTTTCTATCCGATTCTTTTTTCTGTACCTTTTTTGGCCTTGTGTATGATGGGAAATAATATTATTCGAGCCGAAGGAAAAGCAAAGTTTGCTATGATTGCGATGATCATTCCTGCTTTGGTAAATATTGGTTTGGATATCGTTTTTATCAAATTAATGAATTTAGGAATGTTTGGAGCCGCTATGGCGACTACCATTTCTTACATTATGTGTTTCTTATTTGTTCTTTGGTTCTTTTTATACAAAAGTGATTTAAAACTAAAAGCGAGGCATTTCAAATTAAACTTTTCTATCGTTAAGGAAATTACCGAATTGAGTTTTGTAACCTTCTCTAGGCAAAGTGTAATAAGCATTTTGGCGATCATAATTAATCATACGTTGTATGATTACGGTGGTGAGCAGTCTATCGCAGTTTATGGTATCGTGAGCAGAATGTTAATGTTTGCTTTGTTCCCAATCTTAGGCATTACACAAGGATTTATACCGATTGCAGGCTACAATTACGGAGCAAAAAATTACTTGAGAGTGAATGAGAGTATCATGATCTCCATAAAATACGCAGCGATATTAGCAACTGTGATATACGTTTTCATTCTCTATTTCACATCAGAGATTGTAGCAATATTTACTCATGATGTAATGGTAAATGCCAATACGACCACCGCTTTGAGATGGGTTTTTGCAGCTTCTCCTATTATTGCTATTCAATTAATTGGTGCTGCTTACTTCCAAGCTGCTGGAATGGCCAAAAAAGCATTGTTACTTACTCTAAGTAAGCAAGGTTTTTTCTTAATTCCGCTTATACTTATACTACCAAACTTTTTCGGTATTTTTGGTGTTTGGGTTGCATTCCCAATTGCAGATACCTTATCTACCCTGCTAACCGCATATTATCTTAGAAGAGAAATGAATTTACAAAAAATAAAGACTTCAGATGGAATATTATAATTATCTCAAATCATTACACCTCATCTTTGTAATCACTTGGTTTGCCGGCTTGTTTTATATCGTACGTTTGTTTGTATACCAAATTGAAGCTGCCGATAAACCATCACCTGAAAAAGAAATATTACAAAAGCAATACAAAATTATGACGTATCGTTTATGGTACATCATTACTTGGCCATCGGCTGTATTGGCCAGCATATTCGCATTTTGGATGCTCCTTTTTACCCCTATGGGTAATGCTTGGTTACAAATGCCTTGGATGCATGTAAAACTTGGCTTTGTTTTTGTGCTGTATTTATACCATGGAAAATGCCAGCAAATTTTCAAACAGTTGCAAAATGATGAAGTAAAGTACACAACTAACTTTATGAGACTTTGGAATGAAGGAGCAACCATAATACTTTTTGCAGTAGTTTTTCTAGTAGTTTTAAAAAATGCAGTGAATTGGATTTACGGTGTAATTGGAATTTTTGCATTTTCGATGATTATTATGTTAGGATTTAAATTCTACAAACGTATTCGAGAAAAAAAGTAATTAGGAATTAGTGAATTGCATATCTCCATTGCACTTTTACTGTTTACTAATTACTATTCACTAATCACAATAAAATGCTTAAAGACTTTAAAATAGCAATGCTTTCGCTGCAAATCAGGATTTTCCTTTCGATGATTGTAGTGATTATTGTAGCATCTGCGTTATTGGCTTCTATATCCATAATTCAGTTTAAAAATGAAGCCAAAGAATACCATCAAGAACGACTAGAACGTAAAGAAAACGCAGTACGAGAACATATAAATTATGTACTTGCCACTACGACATACCCGCTTACCACAGATAATTTAGATTTAATATTTAAAGATAAAATTCACGAGTTAGCTCACATTCATAATATTGAAATAAAT
This sequence comes from Flavobacterium algicola, assembly GCF_022399565.1. GTDB lineage: Bacteria > Bacteroidota > Bacteroidia > Flavobacteriales > Flavobacteriaceae > Flavobacterium > Flavobacterium algicola. The sequence continues at coordinate 1,455,400 of NZ_JAJTUT010000001.1, read as the reverse complement.
ATTTATAGCTTGAATGGAATACTACTTAAAAGTTCAAAAGAAACTTTTTCTGTCGATAAATCTGCCGTTCCCATTCCCAAATACATTCTTAAACTCGTTCGCTCGTCTATCGAAAAACGATATGTAGATATCAAAACCATTAACAGTATAAAAAATCGTTCTTCCTATACTCAAATTAAGGACGACAAATTCAAACCATTAGGAATTTTGAACCTTCCTTACATAGAGGACGACGGTTTTTATGACAAGGAATTACAAAGTTTCTTGATTCGCTTAGGACAAGTATATTCCTTAATGCTTATCGTTGCCTTTGCATTGGCTTACTTTTTATCCTCGTACATCACAAAATCTCTCAAAACAATTTCAGATAAGATGAACGAAACTACGCTTAGCCAGAAAAACAAAAAAATAGTTTTAGCTGCAAGTAGTAAAGAAATTAACTCTTTAATTTCGGCCTACAATCGAATGGTTGACGAACTTGAGATTAGCGCTGTAAAACTAGCGCAAGGAGAACGAGAAGAAGCTTGGCGCGAAATGGCAAAACAGGTAGCACATGAGATTAAGAACCCTTTGACTCCCATGCGATTAACAGTACAAAGTTTTGAACGAAAATTCAACCCTAGTGATCCTGAAATTATTCAGAAGATGAAGGACTACTCTGATACGCTTATTCAACAAATTGACACAATGAGTGCTGTGGCATCTGCATTTTCGAACTTTGCCTCTATGCCTGCTCAACAAAATGAAACATTGAATGTAGTCGAAGTTGTCGAGCTAACCCTAGACATTTTTAATGAAGACCATATAATCTTTAACGCAGAATCTCCTGTAATAATTTCGAAAATAGACCGTACGCAGTTGATTCGAATAATTACCAATTTGGTTAAAAATGCTATTCAATCTATTCCTGAGGATCAGGAAAATAAAACCGTAATTGTTGGTATAAAGAGCGAAAATGACAAAGTACTGATCACTGTAAAAGATTTTGGAATCGGTATAAAACCAGAAGATAGCGCACGTGTATTTGAGCCAAAATTTACCACCAAAAGTAGCGGAATGGGATTGGGCTTGAGTATTATCAAAAACATCATTGAAAATTACAAAGGAACAATTATCTTTGAGTCAACCTATGGTGAAGGAACTCGTTTTACGGTTTCATTGCCCATTATTAACTCCTAAAAAGTTTGATTATGGTCTATAACACAATATTAGTTGAGACAAAAGAGAAAATAGCAACGATTACCATCAATCGTCCAAACAAATTAAATGCACTAAATAAAGAAACCATTTCTGAGTTGCATGAAGCTTTTAAATCATTAGAACAAAGCACAGAAACTCGCGTAATTCTATTAACGGGATCTGGTGAAAAAGCATTTGTTGCTGGTGCTGATATAGCTGAATTTGCTAACTTTTCAGAAGAAGATGGCGCCAAATTAGCAGCGCATGGTCAAGAGCTATTATTTGACTTTGTTCAAAATTTAAAAAAACCGGTTATAGCTGCTATAAATGGCTTTGCTCTGGGCGGCGGACTTGAACTTGCAATGGCTTGCCACATTCGAGTAGCATCTGAGAATGCAAAAATGGGATTACCAGAAGTTACTTTAGGTTTACTTCCTGGTTACGGTGGTACACAGCGTTTGCCGCAGTTGGTAGGAAAAGGCCATGCGATGGAGATGATTCTTACCGCAGGAATGATTACAGCTGATGAGGCACTTAAAATTGGACTCGTAAATCATGTAGTTACCCAGGCAGAACTGCTTTCTTTTTGTGAAGATATTGCCTTAAAAATTGTAAAAAATGCACCACTAGCCATAAGTAAAGCGATCAATGCGATCAATGCTAATTTTAAGGATGGTGAAAACGGTTTTGAAACAGAGATCAAATCATTTGGGCAATCATTTGCTACAAAAGATTTCAAAGAAGGTACTACAGCATTTTTAGAAAAAAGAAAAGCACAATTTACTGGAGAATAAATTATACATTATAATATAACAACTTATGTCATTCAACCCCCTATTTGCTGAATTTTGGGAAAAAGTTACCGAAAGTGTTCACAACGGTACTTATGCCAAATTAACTTTGGCAAAAACCATTGGCGATACCGAACTTAAAAACATCTATATCAGGCCTGTACTTGAAGGTGAAACCGCTTTCAAAATGTCGGTTATCAAGAAATACAAAACCGAAGAAGTAGAGAGTTTTCATTCTCTTGATGACACGTTTGCTGTTTTGGCTCCTTATATGAACAATCCCTTTTTGACGGCTTTATTATTTACAACCGAGAAAGATTTGACTTTCAAACTAAATAAAAAGAGAGTTGCGAGTATCATAGAACAAGCTCCTACTTTTAAAAATGCTTCTGATGTTACTATTGAAATGAAAGAGAAAGGGATCATCTAGTAAATACAGCTGCCGTTTATCTTTTAAAAACCTATACAAATGTCAATAGAAAAATCAAAATACGGAACTACTCCAAACGGAGATCAAGTTGATAGTTACAAATTAAAAAATCATACTGGCATGGAGGTCGATATTATCACATTTGGTGGTATCATCACTGCTATAAAAGTACCCAACATTGCAGGAACAGCAGAAAACGTTGTGATCGGCTTTAATAATTTGGAACAATATATGCAGCCTAATCCTTATTTTGGAGCACTGATAGGTCGTTATGGTAATCGAATAGCAAATGCAAAATTCTCGATTGATGATATCGAATATAAACTGGCTGCCAATAATGGTCCAAATAATTTACATGGAGGTCCAAAAGGTTTTCATAAAATAATGTGGACTGTCGAAGCAACAAATGACGGAGAGAATTCTAGTATCAAACTTAAATACATAAGTAAGGATATGGAAGAAGGCTTTCCTGGAAATTTGACCGTGTATGTGACCTACACATTACAAGTAGATAATACGCTAGAAATTGTGTATGAAGCGATCACCGATAAAAGTACAGTTATCAATTTAACGCAACATACGTATTTCAATTTGTCTGCAGATTTTTCGAAAACTATTTTAGATCATGAAATTGTAATCGATGCCGATCAATTTGTGCCTATCGATGCATTTTCTATCCCAACTGGAAAATTGCAAAATGTAGTCAATACTCCATTTGATTTTAGACAATCTAAAATCGTAGGTAAAGAGATTGACGAAAACCATGAACAGTTAACAAACGGAAAAGGTTACGACCACTGCTGGGTTTTAAACAATCAAGATCAGGGCTTTCGTTTTGCAGCTTCGGCTTATGACAAATTAAGCGGTCGATTTCTAGAAGTAAAAACTACAGAACCTGGAGTGCAGTTTTACACCGGAAATTTTATAGACGGAACTTTACCGACAAGAGATGGTGAAAAATATGCGCGCAGAACAGGATTTTGCTTAGAAACGCAACACTACCCAGATTCTCCAAATCAAGAATCTTTTCCAACTACATTGCTGAGAGAAGGAGAAAAATATGAGAGCAAAACCTCTTTCACTTTCTCAATTAAATAGTCAATTGGCTGAAATATTATAAAACCCCAAATCGATCTGTCTTAAAACAGTCGGTTTGGGGTTTTTAACTTTCTACTTTTAAACTAATTTTTTCAAACGCATCATAATCCCAATATGCATCCCTTCGTGAAAAACATTAAAACTAAGTGCGTCATCACAATTTCTAAGCACCATACCTGTCGATGTGGGATATTCGACATAGTCAACAAAAAGACCACTGTCATAATCGTTCTCTGTTTGTGCAATTGTGCTAACTAGTAACGCTTTAATTTCTGCAACCTCATCTGCTGTTGCGGGCGCAGTAACTTCTGTCCCTTTTTTATAACGTTCTATAAGTTCGTCTGAAACTTGCATAGGCAGACCCGAAAACTTATAAACTAGCAATTGCTGTGTTACTACCATATGAGCAATATTCCAAATTAAATTATTGCGGTAACCATCAGGTATTGTGTTTAATTGCTCTAGTGAATAATGGTCTAAAAATTGTCCTGCTAGATTTCGCTGTATTTTCGAAACTTCGAATATTGAATCCTTCATTTATTTTTTTTTGCTAAAAATAAGCATTTTCAGCCTTAAATAAAGTTTCTTTGCAAATAGAAATTCCAATATCATGAACAAAATATATTATTTAGCGAGTTGTGACACTTGTCGCAAAATCATCAAAGCCTTACCCAAAGACCTTGATTTAGCCTATCACGACATCAAACAAAACCAAATTACAGAAACTGAATTAGAGGAATTGTATAAGCTGGCAGGTAGTTATGAAGCACTTTTTAGCAAAAAAGCAGTTTTGTATAAAACACTAAACTTAAAAGACAAAGATCTTAACGAGGAAGATTATAAAAAATATTTGCTAGAACACTACACATTCTTGAGTCGTCCCGTTTTTATGATCGATAACGAGATTTTTATTGGTAATACTCAGCCAAACATACTCAAACTCCACAAAAAACTAGGATTAGTATAATTCTATAGAGTGTTACATTTTGTTGGTAATCAAAGATGGTTTTATTCGAAAATTATTCTATTGTACAAATAGCTAATTTTGCTTTCTATAAAATACTTTGCAGTTTACTACTTATGTTAATGTAAAAAAAGTAGAGGGTCATCGTTTTTAAATGCTAAAAAAGTGCAACAGCAATACAACTTATCTATGATTTGCAGCTTAGTTTTAGAACTTTAATGACCAAAAAACTTTTTCCGTACCTTTACCCTTTCTTATAAAAAAGTATGATACAATCAATGACTGGCTTTGGTAAAGCAACTTTGCAACTACCAACCAAAAAAGTTACCGTAGAAATAAAATCTTTAAATAGTAAAGGTTTAGACCTGAATGCTCGAATGCCTTCTTTATATCGAGAAATGGAATTAGGGTTACGCACCCAACTTGCTACAAAACTCGAAAGAGGAAAAGTAGACTTTTCTATTTATATCGAAAGTACAGCAGAGCAAATATCAACCAAAGTCAATGTACCAATCGTAAAGGCATACATCAACCAGTTGCGAGAAGTATATCCAGAAGCTGATGAAACGGAATTGATGAAGATGGCAATACGTATGCCTGACACTATGAAGACCGAAAGAGAAGAAATCGACGTAAACGAATGGGCAAAAATCCAAACTGTTATCGAAGAGGCGATACAAAACATACTTAACTTCCGTAGAGACGAAGGGCAGTCACTGGAGAAAGAATTCCAATTGCGTATCGGGAACATTCGTCAATATATGGAGGAAGCGTTAGTATTGGACCCTGAACGAGTACAAGCGATAAAAGATAGATTACAAACTGCAATTGCAGAGTTGGCTGTCAATGTAGATACCAACCGTTTTGAGCAGGAATTAATTTACTATTTAGAAAAGTTAGACATCACCGAAGAAAAAGTTCGTTTGACCAATCATTTGGATTATTTCTTAGAAACTATTAATGGTACAGAAGCCAATGGTAGAAAGCTAGGGTTTATAACTCAAGAGATGGGAAGAGAAATTAATACCATGGGGTCAAAATCCAATCATGCCCAAATGCAGAAATTAGTTGTGCAAATGAAGGATGAATTGGAAAAAATTAAAGAACAAGTTTTAAACGTATTGTAATAATAGTGGCAAATACGCTAAGAATGAATTCTTACCTATTTGCCCAAAAATTGCATTATTTCTAGTACTATTATAAAATGAAAAAAGGAAAATTAATTGTATTCTCTGCCCCATCAGGATCGGGAAAAACGACTATAGTTAGGCATTTATTAAAACAAAATGATTTAAATCTTGAATTCTCTATATCAGCAGCGACACGTGAAGCTCGTGGAGAAGAGGTCAGCGGAAAAGATTATTATTTCATGTCTTTGGATCAATTTAAAACCCACATAAAAGGAGAAGATTTTGTAGAATGGGAAGAAGTGTACCGAGATAACTTTTATGGCACTTTGAAAAGCGAAGTAGAACGTATTTGGGCACTTGGTAAAAATGTGATTTTTGATATTGATGTTGCTGGAGGGTTGCGAATCAAGTCTAAATTTCCTGATGAGACCTTGGCTGTTTTTGTAAAACCACCGAGCGTTGACGAATTAAAAAGACGATTGAAAGAACGTTCGACCGAAAGTGAGGATAAAATTAATATGCGAATTGCCAAAGCACACGTAGAATTGGCTACTGCACCACAATTTGACGTTGTTATTAAGAATTATGAATTGGGTATAGCACTAGATGAAGCCTATCAGCTTGTAAATGATTTTGTAAATAAATAGTTTACTAAAATTAATAATTTTTCATAAATTGCCATATCATCTGCTTTTTGCTAACCATAATCAACCAAATTATAGTTCATTACTTATAAATCATTAGATACTAATTATTAAAAAATATGAAAATAGGACTTTACTTTGGAACATTTAATCCCATGCATGTGGGACATTTGATTATTGCAAATCACATGGTAGAACATACAGACTTAGATCAAGTTTGGATGGTCGTAACACCTCACAATCCTTTAAAGAAAAAATCTACACTGCTAGACGATTATCATCGTTTGCACATGGTTAATTTGGCTACAGAAGATTTTCCAAAACTCAGACCATCTGATATTGAGTTTAAATTGCCACAGCCCAATTACACCATTAATACATTGGTTTATCTAGAAGAGAAATATGCAAATTATGAATTTGCATTAATCATGGGCGAGGACAATTTGAATTCGCTACATAAATGGAAAAACTATGAAGTAATTTTAAAAAATTACTCACTATATGTTTATCCAAGGTTAGAAACAAAAGATATCGTAGCTGATGGTGTAGTCAATGGTACCGACAAATTTGATTACAAAAACAACCCAAAAATTAAGATGATTGATGCTCCTGTAGTAGAGATCTCCTCAACTTTTATTCGTGAGAATATCAAATCTAATAAAAACGTGCAACCGTTATTACCAAACAAAGTTTGGGAATACATCGATCACAACAATTTTTACAAAAAGTAATTACGCTAACGTCTCTTGAAGAAGTTTGGTGATTTCATCTAAGATTTCGTCAAAATTATTATTCTTTCGACACATAACATAGACAGTTGTTTTGGGCATTTTATCACTGTCCCAAAGCAACTTTACTTTTTTCTGCTCGATAAATAATTTAGCATTACAACTCCAAGTTATACCTACTCCATGATTATTGGCTAGCGTTTCTATCATTTCATATTCCGATGGAATAATGTAGTTTGCAAATAACGTAGGTCTCTTTTTGTCAAATACATACATCCAAAATAATTTAATGTGCGAAATGCGAGCATCAATCGTATACCACCTTTTTTCGTTTAGCCAAGTTTCAGTTGCATTCCAATCATTTTCTTTCAAAAATTCTTGCAATTCAGTCGTATCAATTGAATTCGATCCTATTATAACTGGTTTAATATCACCTAATCGTTGCTGAATTGTATCATAAGTATCAATCTTCTGTGTCACGATTGCAAAATCAATTTTCTTGGAATTGACCAGTTCAAATAATACCTCATCATCTTGGAAATTAAAATCGATGAAGTCAAATTTTGAAATTAAAACACTTCCCAAACTACTAAATAGATGTTGTGATATGCCTACCGTTATCAAATGATTGGCACTAAATGCTTTTGCTCGAAAACCATTTTCCACATTTTCGAGACGGTCGAGAGCTTCGATAATGAGGTTATTTAGCAGATTAGCATATTCCGTGGGGTCTACACCTTTTGATTTTCTATTAAATAATTTATGCCCTACATGTGCTTCCAGCATTCCAATTTGCTGACTTACGGCAGGTTGGCTTATAAATAATTCTTTTGCCGCCAAGGAGAAATTCCTATTTTTATAAACCGATTTAAATGTTCTGTACCATTCGAGATTGACCATGATATAAATATATTTATCACAAACATAATTTAAATTATTTTTACCTATAGCATAATAGCCGTAAATTTGTTCAAACAAAATAACAAAATGAAAAAAGTAGCATTATTTGCTTTAATAGTATTAACGGTAGGTTGTTTTACAGCAACTGCGCAAAAAAATAAAAAAACTAAGATGAAAAAAGTATTATTCGTTCTAACAAGTCATTCAGATTTAGGGAACACAGGAGAAAAAACAGGATTTTGGGTTGAAGAATTTGCAGCTCCATACTATGAATTAGCAGACAAAGGAGTATTAATTGATATTGCAACTCCACTAGGAGGTCAACCTCCAATTGATCCAAAAAGTGCAGATGCTTCATTTGCAACAGAGGATACTAAACGTTTTGATAAAGACACAGCATTACAAGTTAAATTGAGTAAAACTCATAAGCTAGCTGATGTAAAAGAAGCAGATTACGATGCCGTATTTTATCCAGGAGGTCACGGGCCACTATGGGATTTAGCATCTAGTGAAGATTCAAGTAAATTAATTACTTCTTTTTATACAAACAACAAACCGGTTGCCTTTGTATGTCACTCACCAGCAGTTTTGAAAAACGTAAAAGTGAATGGAGAATTTTTGGTTAAAGGAAAAAAAGTTACTGGTTTCTCAAATACTGAGGAAGCTGCAGTAGGTTTAACAGATGTTGTTCCTTTTTTACTTGAAGATGCATTGCAAGAAAACGGAGCATCTTACTCAAAAGGTGAAGACTGGAATCCATATGCAGTAGAAGATGGCTTATTAATTACGGGACAAAACCCAGCTTCGTCAAAATTAGTTGCTGAAAAATTATTACACCAATTAAATCAAAAAAAATAAGATGTTAAATTTTCAATATTACAATCCTACCAATTATGTTTTTGGTAAAGGACAAATAGAACAGTTAACAAAACTTGTACCTGCGGGAGCCAAGATATTATTGGCTTATGGTGGTGGAAGTATTTTTAAAAACGGAATACACAAACAAGTTACTGACGCATTAGAAGGATTTGAAATTATTGAATTTGGTGGTATAGAGCCTAATCCTCATTATGAAACATTAATGAAGGCAGTTGCTGTTATCAAAGAACAAAATATTGATTTCATTCTTGCCGTTGGTGGTGGATCTGTAATTGATGGTGTCAAATTTATTTCTGGTGCTGTACATTACGATGGAGATCCTGCTGAGATTTTAAGAAAAAGAATTCTTATTACCGATACTACAAAAGTAATTCCTTTTGGAACAGTACTTACATTGCCAGCGACCGGAAGCGAAATGAACTCTGGAGCGGTGGTTACTATTGCCGAAACGCAAGAGAAATTAGCCTTTGGCGGAAGTGCATTATTTCCAAAATTCTCAATCTGTGATCCTACTGTAATTGAATCTCTGCCAAAAAGACAATTAGAAAATGGTGTCGTAGACGCTTACACTCACGTGTTAGAACAATACTTAACATATCCTCACGAGGGCTATCTGCAAGACCGTATTTCTGAAGGGATTTTGCAAACCTTAATTGAAGTTGGTCCAAAAGTAGTTGCAGATCCAAAAGATTATGCATTGGCATCCAATTTTATGTGGAGTTGCACAATGGCATTAAATGGATTAATTCAAAAAGGTGTTCCAAATGATTGGGCTACGCACATGATTGGGCACGAATTAACGGCTATGTACGGAATTGACCATGCAAGAACATTGGCAATTGTAGGTCCGAACTTGTACCAAGCGCTTTTTGAGACAAAGAAAGAGAAATTAGCACAATACGGAAGACGCATATTTAATTTGACCGGAACTGATGATGCAGTTGCTCAAGAAGCAATTGCTCATACAGTTCAATTTTTCCACACTATGGGTATGGATACTAAGTTGTCAGATTATGTGAAAGATTATGATAATACAGCTGCAATAATTGTAAAAAGATTTGAGGAAAGAGGATGGCTTGGCTTAGGCGAAAGACAAAATGTGACCTTGGATAAAGTAAAAGAGATTGTAGAAAAAAGTTACTAATTCAGAATACCGAGTATTCGGGTTAAGAAAAGGCGTTTTGGAAATTTCCAAAACGCCTTTCTCGTTTTACCAAAACATAATTGACTGCTGTCAATTTTGAATAACTACTAAATCATTCAATATTAAAGCATTATAACGAAATTAAAATCGTTATATTGTGAAAACAGAATAAAAAGAGTATTTTAATTCTATTTTGTGAATTTTTAACTAAAAAAACAAATTACAAAACATCCATTTATTCTATGATTACCCCATTTTTAAGTACTTTTGACTAAATATTATTCTAAAATGAGCGAAATTAAAAAATTTGCGGTTATTGGTGGCGGAAGCTGGGCAACCGCTATAACGAAAATGCTATGCAACAACCTCTCTGAGGTGACCTGGTATATGCGTAATGAAGGAGCAATAGAACATTTAAAAGCATATAAACACAATCCAAATTATTTAAGTTCTGTCGAATTTGATACAACTAAGTTGAAGTTAACCAATGACATCAATGAGGCTGCGACCAATGCAGATTATTTGATATTTGCAATTCCTTCTGCATTTTTGGATGCTGAATTGCAAAACTTGACAGTTTCTCTAAAGGATAAAGTTATATTTTCTGCCATCAAGGGAATTGTACCAGAGACTAGCTTGATCGTTGGTGAACATTTCCACTACACTTATGATATTCCGTATTACAATATTGGAGTTATTACAGGTCCTTGCCATGCAGAAGAGGTGGCCCTAGAACGTTTGTCTTATTTGACAATTGCTTGTGGAGATCCTGCAAAGGCAAAATTGGTTGGAAAAAACCTTTCTAGCAACTACATTAAAACTAAAATAACTGATGACATCATCGGAACGGAATATGCCGCGATGTTAAAGAATATATATGCTATCGCTGCCGGTATTGCTCATGGTTTGGGTTATGGAGATAATTTCCAGTCAGTTTTGATGAGTAACGGAATACGCGAAATGAAGAAATTTATTCGAAAAGTACATAAAATGAAACGTAATATCAATGACTCTGCTTACCTAGGAGATTTATTGGTTACAGGATATTCTGTGTTTTCCAGAAACAGAATGTTTGGAAATATGATTGGTAAAGGATATACGGTAAAAAGCGCCATGATGGAAATGAGTATGGTATCCGAAGGTTATTATGCTACCAAAAGTGCTTATAAGCTCAATGAAACGTACGGAGCAAAAACACCAATTATTGACGCTGTTTATGAAATTTTGTACGAAAACAAGAATGCCAAGAAAACATTTAAAGAACTGACAGATAAGTTAGATTAAATGAGAAAATAAATATAAAAAAGTCACTTTCATAGTATTTGAAAGTGACTTTTTTTTTGCTGTTTTTCATCAGCATGTAAATAGTAATGATGTTTTTATAAAATGAGAAGACCGCTACTTAGCGGTCTTCTTATATTTAAATTTTATTATAACATTTATCATTACAAATTCTCAAAGAAATCATTTCCTTTATCATCAGTAATAATAAATGCTGGAAAATCTTTGATCGTAATTTTTCGAACAGCTTCCATTCCTAATTCTGCAAAATCTACAACCTCAACTTTCAAGATATTGTCTTGTGCTAAAATTGCAGCAGGACCACCAATTGAACCAAGGTAAAAACCACCGTAGGTATTACAAGCATTTATAACATCTTTGGTACGGTTTCCTTTGGCAAGCATAATCATACTTCCACCATGTTTTTGAAATTCATCTACATACACATCCATACGACCCGCAGTTGTAGGCCCAAAACTACCAGATGCCATTCCGTCTGGAGTTTTAGCAGGACCCGCATAATACACAGGGTGATTTTTGAAATATTCTGGCATCGGTTCTCCCGCATCAAGCATCTCTTTAATTCGAGCATGAGCGGCATCGCGAGCCACGATTAAAGTTCCATTCAATTTCAGACGGGTTTTTATAGGGTACTTAGTCAATTCCGCCAAAATATCTGCCATAGGACGATTCAAATCAATATCTATTGCAGGCTCCAAATGTGGTGCTGTTTCTGGTAATAATCGTGCTGGATTAACTTCTAACTGTTCTACAAAAATTCCATCTTTGGTAATTTTACCTTTGATATTTCTATCTGCAGAACAGGAAACACCCAGCCCAACTGGGCAAGAAGCAGCATGACGAGGCAAACGAATTACGCGTACATCATGTGTGAAATATTTTCCACCAAATTGTGCTCCAATGGCACTTTCTTGACATATTAATTGCACTCTCTTTTCCCATTCCAAATCACGGAAGGCTTGACCAGCCATATTCCCTGTGGTTGGCAAATGATCAAAATAACCTGCAGATGCTTTTTTAACAGCAGACAGATTCGCCTCAGCTGAAGTTCCTCCAATGACAAAAGCCAAATGATAGGGTGGACAAGCTGAAGTTCCTAAATCTTTAATCTTTGCACGAACAAATGCATCCATTGATTTTTCGTTCAACAATGATTTTGTTTGTTGGTATAAATACGTTTTATTGGCAGATCCACCTCCTTTTGCTAAAAACAAGAACTCATAAGTAGCTCCCTTTTTGGCATAAATATCAATTTGCGCAGGAAGATTGGAACCCGAATTTTTTTCTTCGAACATACTTATCGGTACGATCTGCGAGTACCGTAGATTGCGTTCTTGGTAAGTATTAAAAATTCCCTTAGACAACCATTCGGCATCATCGACACCAGTGTATACGTTTTCTCCTTTTTTACCCATCACAATTGCTGTTCCGGTGTCTTGACAAGAAGGCAATTCTCCTTGAATAGCGACCGCTGCGTTTTGCAACAAATTGTAGGCTACAAAACGGTCGTTATCTGTAGCTTCAGGGTCATCAAGTATAGCTCTCAACTTTTCTAGATGCGCTGTTCTAAGCATAAAGGAAACATCTTTCATAGCCTCTTGCGACAACAATTCTAAACCTTTGGGATCAATAGTTAAAATTTCTCTGTCTCCCAGTTTTTCAACTTTTACAAAATCTGAAGTTATTTTGCGGTATTCTGTATCGTCTTTTAATAGCGGATACGGGTCTTGATATATAAAATCCATTGTTTGAGTTTTGAAATGTAAAGATACCAATTGCATCTAAGTTTTAAGGTCGAATTTTGTAAAGGAATCTCTAAAATATGTTAAATGATTTTCTTGAAAAGCATTTAATTAATTAATTGGCATCAAAAAGAATCTTTAACAGCATCACGCATTGTAGCTAGCTAAAGTATAAATTAAAAACTCATTTCCTCGGTACGATATATTTTGCCTTTTTGCGTAATCAACTTATCTTTCCACTTTTTATTTTCGAAATTATACGTCGTAGAGTCAGAAATACTTACAATCAATTTTTCATCATCTTCATTGTATGAATTATCATCCTCCGCCCCAATTGATCGGTGTATTGAATAAAATGAAATCAAAATATTATTTTTAATTATAGGAAAGAAATCAAGACCCTCACTGTAGGGAGCATCTGCAAATGAGACATTGCTATTTACTAACTGCTGTGACTCATCGCTTATATGAAAAACAAAATTATTTTGAGAATAGCCACATGCTTGATAACCTAAAGTGATATTTACCAATGGACAATTTTCTATTTCAAAAAGTGGAGTGCTAAACCATTCTGAGATTTCATAGTAGCCGGAGACGGTTAAATTTTTAGAGAATATTAGATTTTTTTCTTTTATAAAATCAATTTTGAAATAAGCAGTACAAACACTGTCCTTATCCCATTTTTTACTTATTAAGTGAGCCAAAGCATATTCATTTCCAATTTCTCCATTAAATGCTATAGTATCTGTCTTTACATAAGCATCAACCTTTTTAATTATACCTACTTCTTGCTCGACTAAAGCAAAATCCTTATTTTCCGCTTTTTTACAAGCAGAAAAAATTAGTAAAAAAATAATTACTTTCTTCATTCTTATTAATTAAAATTTGTTACTAATGTAAAAAAGTCAATTTATTAGAATTTAAACTTACTTTTCTAAAATTCTAATTAGGGAAAAAATCGACTATTGAAGCAAACTTGCCACTAAAAACAGGATTACAAATGCAATTGCAATGTATTTTGCATACTTTTTCATATTTATTAATTTAAGTTATTATTTGTGTGGTCTAAAACTTCAGCTTACTTAAAAAATAGCTGTTACTGCAAATGACTTTCTGTTAAGGAGTCCGTTCCGCAAGAATCCTTAGAATCTCATAGAATACATTTGAAAACTGTAGAATTTAAAGGTCTATGCAAAGCCATGGTAAATGCATCAACATTATTTCTAACTAACTACTTCCAAGTTACCAAGACTCATGGACATATCCCCTTCTAAATCCTTCTTTTTACTTATTATGACCAGGCGCATAATTTTTTGCGCTTTAACTTCCTGAAATCTTTTTAGCTTGACCCGGAGGTGTTTTTCCTGATGCCGTTCTAGTAGTTTTAATACTTCAGCTTATTAAACTTGATAAGAATAGTATCGACAAACCTATCGTAATGTATTTTGTATATTTTCTCATTTCTATCGCTTTAATTTATTTTTTTTTATTTCGAACTAAAAAAACCAGCTCGCTACAAATATAGCGGTTACTACGCAAATCGCATCGACCAAAAGCATGGTTCCTAAGGCATAACGGGTGTTTTTAATATTTACTGAACCAAAGTAAACCGCAATGACATAAAAGGTACTCTCGGCACTACATTGAAAGATACTACTCAGTCGCCCCGTTAAGGAGTCGGCTCCAAAAGTACTCATAGAATCCAATAAAAACCCTCTAGATCCTGCTGAACTAAATGGTCTCAGTAAAGCCACTGGCAACGCATCAACAATTCCTTTATTTACTCCAAGATTCGAAAAAACATATCCAAGACCATTGCTTATAATTTCGAACAAACCACTATTTCGAAACAACGAAATGGCTACTAACATTCCTAAAACATATGGAAAGATAACCACTCCCGTTTTTACTCCGTTGTTGGCTCCAACTACAAAAGCTTCAAAAACAGTAGTACTGGCTTCGGTAAATTTTTTCTCATGTTTGAACGAAAAAATCAAGGTAAAAGCAATGATTGCTACCAAGATTAATCCAGATAGGTTGTTGGTGAAATAATTTTTCCCAATCAAATCCAATTGGTTTACATACATCAACAAACCAATAATAGCTCCAATCAACGCCATCAAAACCCCCACTAAAGAAGCACTTTTAAAATTGATTTTCTGTTTGATACCTACAATTAAAAAAGCAGCTATTGTACCAATAAACGATGTAATGATACAAGGCAACATCACATCGGCCGGGTTAGCAGCCCCTGCGGCAGCACGATACCCAATAATTGACGTAGCAATCAAAGTTAGTCCCGACGCATGTAAGCACATGAACATAATTTGGGCATCGCTGGCGCGGTCTTTTTCGGGGTTTAGCTCTTGCAAGCTTTCCATCGCCTTTAAACCAAAAGGAGTTGCCGCCGAATCAAGTCCTAAAAAATTTGCTGCAAAATTCAGGGTCATATATGAAATAGAAGGGTGATTTTTAGGAATACTTGGAAAAACCTTTACAAATACCGGACTCAATACAATCGCCAATTTTCCCGAAGCGCCTGATATAATTAAAAGCTCCATTAACCCACAGAAAAATGCCAAGTAAGCAATAAGAGGTAGGATAATATCAACTAAAGTGCTTTTACACGTTGGCAATAATCCATCAGATTTTTGAACACCGCTATAAATCTTCACAGTTTTGCTTGTGTACACGTACGTAGTGTCTGCATTCGCAAGATCGCGATTGACAACAAATGTTTTCTCTGGAGCAGCATTGATACTATCCTGAAGGTAAACAGGCAATTGCTCCAAATATTTCTCAGAGATCAATACTGGATCTCCCTTTTCACCATTTAAAACAAAATCAATCGTATAAGTATGGGCAGTAAACAAACTCACTACAATAAAAAGAATCGACGAAATAAAAATAACCAACCAAAATCTACTTAATACCATATTCTTTTATTTTTTGTAAATGTAATAAATAATTAAACATTTAACCCTGACAGGGTTTGGGAACCCTGTCAGGGTTAAAGACTTTATCAGACATGAATAATCTCCTCTTCAATAAGTAAATCTTCTCTTCTTAATCTTAAAAAGATCTGCGCTACTGCAATGGTATCTTTTTCGCAATAGGTGACGATGCGGTCGATGTCTTTTTCGACATAAAAAACATGCCCTACTTGGCTGCCATCAATATCGCCTTTTGGGGACGGAATACCAAGTACTTTACACATCAATTTGAGCGAAGTGTAATGTTTGTAATCGCCAAACTTCCATAATTCCAAGGTATCTAGATGTGGAATCTCCCATGGCTTTTTGCCAAATAAGTTTAGTTTGTTTGGGATTTCAATTTGATTGATGATCATGCGTCGCGCTAGAAAAGGAATATCGAATTCTTTGGCATTATGCCCACAAATCACGTGTTGTGGACCATTGAAGTGATTGTTCAACAGATTATTAAAATCGTGTAGCAGTTTTTTTTCTTCGCCAAAAAAAGAAGTCACTCTAAAATTTCGAATATCACCTTTAATTACAAAAAACCCTACAGATATACACACAATTTTTCCAAACTCTGCCCAAATGCCAGCACGATCGTAATATTCCTCAGCACTAAAATCATCTTTGCGTTGGTATTGTGTTTTTTGCTCGTATAATACCTGTACTTCTTCGTCCAATTCCTTGAAATCTTCATTTTCGGGAACGGTCTCTATGTCGAGGAATAATATATGATTCAGGTTTATTTTTTCGATCATCATTAAAAATTTAAATCACTACTTTTCTTGTTGGAGCATTTTGTACGTTTCTTGAAGATAGACTGTAAAATCATCTGTTTCAGCCAAACCAGCTTTACTGCGAATATTGCGATGTCCTAACCGGACGATTATTAGATCATCTTCTGGAATTACAATTACATATTGCCCAAGATGTCCTTTCATATAAAACACTTTTTTTCCGTTAAAAGTACTTAACCACCAGCCGTAACCATAATTTTGTGATTCTTTGAAACGTGGTGTAACCGATTTTTGCACAAAGGCACTATCCAAAATTTGCTTGCCGTTCCATTTTCCATTGTTTAGATATAATTTCCCAAAACGCGCAAAATCTCTTGCATTGCTCGCTATACAGCAATAAGCTTTTACCAAACCGTCAGGTGCATCAGTTTGCCATAAAGCTTCACTTTCTGCCCCTAGAGGTTTCCAAAACGATTCCGAAACATAATTGGATAACTTCTGACCGGTTGCTTTTTCAATACACATCGCTAATAGTTGCGTATTACCACTCAAATATTTATAGCTTTTTCCTGGTTCTTCAATACCTTTTAGACCTAAAATTAGATCAGATAAATTAGTATCAAAATAGGCTTTTGTAGTGACAGAAAAGGGGTTTAAATACGATTCATTCCAATCTAGACCCGAGGCCATTGATGCTAGGTCACCCACAGACATGTTTTTCGATTTACCCTCTTTAAATACTGGAAAAAAATTAGAGACTTTTTGATCCAGACTTTCTATTTTACCTTGCATTATGGCCTTACCTAAGGAAGCTGCTACTATACTTTTGGCCATCGAAAAAGAATTTGACTTAGAATCCTTAGTGTAGTTATCATAATAACTTTCGTGCCAAATACTATCTTCCTTTATGATTAAAAATGCAACGGTACCAATCTCTTTATGTAGATCCTCAAGAGTCGCCGTTGCTTTAATTTGATTGCAGTTACGGGAAATACTCCAAGGCTGAGCAACTGTGCTCTTTTCTATTACGGCATTATCAAAATAGTTATAATCTTCAAGAAATGCTGTTTTATGACCGTTAAAATAAACAACGCGAACAGCTTTGAGCAAGTAATCTGCCTTAAAAATGTAAAGTAATATGACAATACTAATTAATAATCCAAAAATACCTAGGACTAGCTTTTTTAACCAATTCATAAAATAATATTAAGGAAGATGAAACACGAATTTAGCAATAAAATTAAGATTTAATTGAGTTCAAAACAAACTTTGTTGCATCGGAGGGTTTTCATGCTCTAGCAGCCATCTTTTTCGAGGCAAGCCACCCGCATAACCTGTGAGCGATCCGTCGGTTCCGATCACTCGGTGACAAGGAATGACTATCCATAATGGATTTTTACCATTGGCATTTGCTACAGCACGGATTGCTTTTATATCACCAATTTTTTTGGCT
The DNA here is from genome assembly GCF_022399565.1 of Flavobacterium algicola. Lineage (GTDB taxonomy): Bacteria > Bacteroidota > Bacteroidia > Flavobacteriales > Flavobacteriaceae > Flavobacterium > Flavobacterium algicola. The sequence continues at coordinate 1,437,301 of NZ_JAJTUT010000001.1, read as the reverse complement.
AATTCTAGATAAGAAACTGTCGTTCCATAGGGAATATTTGCTAATTCCAGCCATACTTTCTTTTGAAAATCTGTACCCAATGGACTGAGCTTTAAACTAAATGTAGTTCTTTCTCCATCAAAATATTCCCTCAACTGCTCCACTGCTTCTTGCAAAGCGGATGGAATCTCATTTGAAGCTAACTCCTGCTCACAAATTGAAATGGAGGTTACACCATTGGCATTCCCTACAATTTTGCATATCCCTAATGGTGTTTTTGTAAATACTGTATTCATTTCATACTCTTTATTAAAAATTACCTATCAGCAAATCAACAGCAGTTTTAGAATTCTAGTTTTATTAACAAAAAGTTGTGTATTTGAATTCTTAAAATTAATCTTTAAATGATAAATTAGTCATAAAAAAGGCTTAAATACTATAATATGACATTTAGAAAAAAGGATAAAACTGTACCTTTCTAGAAATTTACATGAGTTTGTCAAGATTGCAGTTGAGGTTTGATAAAAGTCAAAGTTCGAATCAAATGATGATCTGCAATGCCTCTGAATTATTGAAGATATATGAAAAATAAAGCCGCTTTTGTACTATTGGCAGGAGGAAAATCTGAAAGAATGGGTTTTCCAAAAGGTTTACTAGTTTACAATCAGACTGTTTGGATTTTAGAACAGCTCAATCGAATTCCCAATACTTTCATCGGAACAGTTTATATAGGTTTGGGACATTGTTATGAAGATTATTTTTGTGTTGTTCCTTGGTTTGAAGAGGCACAGCATCGCTTTGTAAAATACAATGATTTAAAAATAAAGGTAGTTGTAAATAATTCTCCCGAATACGGCTCTTTCTCTACTTTACAAGCTGTATTGTCACAGATACCCAAAAAGAAGACAGTTTTAATTCAGCCAATCGATGTGCCCCTATTAAATACGACAGAATTGGAAGAAATACTTTCAACTGATAATGCAATTGTACAGCCTCAATACGAAGGTGAAGGTGGCTATCCAATTCAAGTATTACCAAAGTTTTGGAATCCGCTTTTGAAATTAGACATAACACACGAAAATTCAAAACTGGATTTTCAAATAAAAAAGAAGAATCCGAAACTTTATACCGTGATAGCCGTTCAAGATGCTTCTATTGTACACAACTTAAATACACCTGAGGACTGGGAAAATTTCACGCAAAGCGCAGAGGTAATGGTATAGATTTTTCGAATATACTTTTTAACTATATTGTTATACGCGAGTTACTGTTGTTGAATGTGCTGCTGACGTACTTGTTCAATATATTCTAATTGTGCTTTCACATCGTCTGGAACTTCTTCCAATTGAACATCATTGAACTCTTCAAAATGTCTTCCGTCCTCGTACCCGATTGACACAAAAACCGAAAGTGTTTGTACAGCAACTCCTTTATAGGTACCTTTTACTGGTGAACAGTCAGAGAAATTTAACCCTACAGCCAGTTTCACGTGATTATCCATAGTCCAAATGTTATTTGTTGGATCAATACCCAACCAACCCTGTGTAGGAGAATAAATTTCGACCCAAGCATGAGTAGCTCCCTCCCCTCTTAAACCAGCTTTATTAGGACAAATATAACCACTTACATAACGGGCAGGAATACCTAGTGTGCGCATAAGCTGCAACAGCACATGTGCAAAATCTTGGCAGACTCCTTCTCTTGTTTCTAATATTTCGTCTATAGTTGTGTATATAGTAGTAATCCCTTTGGAGTATGTAAAGCGGTTGTAAATATAAGAACTACATTCTTGTGCAAGCGTTACGATCGATTTACCCTCGATTTCTATTTCTTTGAGAATTTCTTCAATTACATTTTGTTTTGTAATTGTATCAGGATAGGAATAGCGTAATAAGGAGATACTTTTTGTTTTTTCATTTTCCAAATCTTGAATTGTATCGTGATCAATTTCAGGAATTTTAAGAGAATGATTGACACGTACTAACATTCGACTTTCGATCACCAATTCAGAATGACTTTCAAGAGTACTAAAATTACCTACCTGATTCCCAAAGCTGTCTGTAGAAACAGCAACTTCAGGATTGTTAGTGATTAATAGTTGAAACTGCAGCACATCTTGATTTGCAAAATTGTACGGATACAGTCTAATTTCATTGATGCTTTCTTTTATAGGCCAGTTGTATTGATACTTTGTGATGTGTACAATTTTAAATACTCCCATTTTTTTTATGTATAAGAAAAGAATAATTTAGAAAAATCAGCCGAAAAATTATACAGTTGAGTTTTTGTATCCTCAAGTATATGTTCCAATTGTTGATTGGTTAAGTTATGATAATCTGTAAATTCTACAGCGCTCTTCAACCTACCAAAATGATTGCGCATTGTTCTTGCTTCACTCAAGTGATTGTCTTTAAACAAATTATTTAAACTGGTCTCAATCAATCCAAGCGTGTATATAACAGAGTGTGCAAAGTCTTTATTAAAAACGACTTGTTGCACTACTTTTCGATTATGAGGTATATTACTATAACTCTTCATGTACAATTCATACCCAGAAAGAGATAGTAATAGTTTCCTCCAGTATAATAAATTTTCATCTCCTTCAAGATTGTATTCAATAGGCTCATAATATGCTTGCGTAAAAGTGATACTTTGCAAACATCTTTCAATATTTTTACCTATGATTGAAAAGCTCCAACCAATACCACGAGGCATCGTAACATGAAATATTCCATTATACAACAAAAAATCTTTATTGATTTTTGATAATATTGCACTTGCTTCTGCTGTTTCTAGTCGCTTAGGCAAGTCGGGTTCATTCATATAATGATACATTGAGTTGATGTGTTCCCATAATTCCTTTGTAATTTTATCCTGAGCACCTCTCGCGTTTTCACGAGCTTTGGTGATCAAGCACTTAACGGAGTTGTGGTTTTTTGCATCGCAAATGATATAGTTCATTACAAATTTGGTATTGTATTGCGCATCATTTTTCTCCTCTTCAGATAGATTTGTATAATAATCTAGTAACGGTTTATAGCCTTGCAAGTCATTTGCTTCTTGATCAAATGATAAATTGTAAAGAGTATTTAATGTTAGTAACATTCCATGGGTTCTTTCCATATATCTATTTAGCCAATAGATTCCATCTGCCACACGGCTAAGCATATTTACTTCCATATTTCGTATTTTAAAATTGTAATAAATTCAATTAATATTATTTCATAATCCATGTATCCTTACTTCCTCCACCTTGCGAAGAATTCACTACAAGCGATCCTTCTGTCAATGCTACACGAGTAAGACCACCAGGGACGATTTCGACACCTTTGGGGCCACACAACGCATAAGGTCGTAAGTCAACGTGACGAAGTTTTAATTCCCCATCGATAAAACACGGAACAGTACTTAATTGAATTATAGGCTGTGCAATAAAATTTCTAGGATTGGCTACAATTGCAACTTTTGCAGCATCTAGTTCTTCCTGAGTGGCTTTATTTCCCATCACCATTCCGTAACCACCACTTTGATTGGTTTCCTTTATGACCATATTTTCCATATTGGCAAAAACGTGTTCACGCTCGTCTTTGTTCTCCATTTGATAAGTGGGAACATTTTTGAGGATAGGCTCTTCGTTCATGTAATATTTAATCATATCAGGAACGTATGCATAAACTGCTTTATCATCTGCTACTCCATTACCCACAGCATTTACAAGTGCTACATTACCCAATTTATAGGCACTTATTAGACCAGGAACACCCAATGTACTATCTGGCTTAAAGACTAACGGATCCAGATACTCATCATCAATTCTTCGATAAATAACATCTACTTGTTTCAAGCCTGATGTCGTTTTCATATACACTTTATTATTATTTACAATCAAATCACGACCCTCTACCAATGGAATCCCCATCTGACGTGCTAAAAAAGTGTGTTCATAATAAGCAGAATTATAGACCCCGGGCGTTAATAAAACTACGTTGGGATTTGAAATTGCTCTTGGAGAAAGTGAAATCAAGATGTTGTGAAAAATCATAGGATAATTCACGACCATACTTACATTATTACTTTTGAACATTTCTGGGAAGATACGTTTGGTAATTTCTCTATTTTCCAGCATATAACTTACACCACTAGGGCAACGTAAATTATCCTCTAAAACATAAAACTCACCATCAGCACCGCGAATTAAGTCAATACCCGCAATGTGCACATGAATATTATGAGGTAATTTAATACCATGAACCTCCTGCAAATAATGGGGACAAGAAGCAATCAAAGCTGCAGGAACAATACCATCTTTAATGATGTTTTGTTCATTATAGACATCTTCTAAAAATAAATTCAACGCTTTTAATCGCTGTGCAATACCCGTCTCTACTTCTAACCAATCTTTTTGAGTAATTATTCTTGGAATTATATCAAAAGGAAAAATTCGTTCGATACCTTCATTATTATCACTATAAACTGTAAAAGTGATCCCTTGATTCATGAATATATCAGATGCCTGTTTTTGTTTTTGATTAAGTTTCTCAAGGTTTAAGCTTTCCAATGTTTGAAGTACCTGACGATAAGGCTCCCTTACTCCATCCTTGGAAAACATTTCATCCCATCCTTTTGGGTTTAAATTTGGTGTTAATTTTATCATTTACGATATTATTAAAAGTTTAATAAATAGTGAATTTTAAGTGTAAAAACGTAGTAGTTCGACTAATTTACGCAATATTACACTATAAAACATCTCTTTCACAATAAATTATTAACACAAAAACAATTTATGTATTATTAATTGAATATGCTCGTTAAACTGATGATTACAGTTTTTCTTTACGATATTTTTACGTAATTACTATTCTTGACTTCACAGCAAATGGTTAAAAAGGCATATTGGTTAACCAATTCTATTAAAGATGATTTTTTTTGGGTACATTTGTTATTAATGAATATTTACAAGTATTTACATATAGTTTTCTAAATAAATAAACATCATCATTATGATTATAAGCACCGATTTTCAAGCATTTAATCCTACAACCAATAAACCATTAGACGGGTCATATCAAAATACAACTAATTCACAATTGGATGCCGTAGTGCAGCAAGCAACTCAAGATTTTGATATTTATCGAAAAAAGGATAAAAGTGAAATTGCCAGCTTTTTAGAAGAAGTTGGAAAAGAAATAATGAATCTTGGCGATGCTTTACTTGAGCGTTGTCACCTAGAGACAGCATTACCGATGGCAAGGTTACAAGGGGAACGCGGACGCACTGTTGGTCAACTACAAATGTTTGCCAACTTTGTGAGAGAAGGTTCTTGGGTAGAGGCAAAAATCGACACTGCACAACCAGATAGAATACCATTACCAAAATCAGATATTCGTCAAATGTTACTTCCGTTGGGTCCTGTGGCAGTATTTGGAGCTAGTAATTTTCCTTTGGCATTCTCTGTAGCTGGAGGTGATACAGCTTCTGCTTTGGCTGCAGGTTGTACCGTCGTATTCAAAGGACATCCAGCACACCCAGGGACATCAGTCATGGTTGCTTCGGCTTTTGAAAAAGCCATTGCCACTTGTGGTATGCCAGCAGGTACCTTTGCAATGGTACAAGGAAATACAAATGAATTGGGAGCTGCATTAGTCAGTCATCCTTCTATAAAAGCGGTAGGGTTTACAGGTTCTTTTGCAGGTGGAAAAGCCTTGTTTGATTTAGCAAATGCTCGACCAGAACCGATTCCTGTGTATGCAGAAATGGGAAGCACTAATCCCGTTTTTATATTACCTGAAATTCTACAAGAGAAAGCAGCTGCTTTGGCAACAGGAATGGCAAATTCTATTGCACAAGGCGTGGGGCAGTTTTGCACAAATCCTGGTTTGGCTTTTATACAGAAATCAGCTAGTTCAGATGAATTTTGTGATCATTTGACACAAAATATAAATGAAATGCCAGCAGGTACAATGTTAACCGAAGGTATTGGAAAAGCATATGCAAAGAATATCGAAAAAACTTTACAACTAAAATCGGTTACTGAGATAGCAAAAGGTAAAAAATCGGAATTTGAAAATGCAGGTGTCGCTAGTGTTTTCAAAAGTACAATCTTAAATTATTTTGAGACACCTTCCTTATCTGAAGAAAATTTTGGTCCTTCACAAGTTTTAGTGGAAGCAGACACAAAAGAAGAAATTTTAAAAGCTGCTCGACAATTAGAAGGACATTTAACAGCTACTGTTCATGGAACGTTAAATGACTTAGAGAATTACAAAGACCTTTTGGATATTTTACAATTAAAGGTTGGTAGAATTTTAATCAATGGCTATCCAACAGGAGTTGAGGTTTGTCACGCAATGGTACATGGAGGCCCTTATCCTGCAACCACAGCGCCCAACTCTACATCTGTAGGTACCCAAGCAATAAAACGATTTGTACGTCCTGTATGTTTTCAAGATTACCCATCTTTTTTACTACCAAACGCCTTAAAAAACGAAAATCCAGATGCTATTATGCGTTTTGTAGATGGAGCTTTTTCCGATCAATCAATTAACTAATAACATTTAATTGTTTATCATAACAATTTTGCCGCAGACTACAGTCTCAAAACAAATTATACTTGTTTTACCTACTGTAATCTGGGGCAATTTTATTTAATAAAAATATGCATTTATTTTCCTTTCTTCCACTCTTCAAAATCAACTAGTGTTTTATCTTGAGTAGGTGGATATAAACCTATAATAGTTCTACCTTCGGCCACTTTCTCCAAAACGAAATCCTCAAACAAAGTCATTTCGATACATTCGTCAGCAACCTCATCGACAATATGAGCTGGTATAACCATAACACCATCATCATCGCCTACAAGAACATCACCAGGAAAAACAGCAACATCACCACAAGCAATAGGAATATTAATATCAAGTGCTTCATGCAGTGTTAGATTTGTTGGTGCCGAAGGACGATTGTGATAGGATGGAAATGGTAATTTTGCAATTGAAGCAGAATCTCTATAACCACCATCGGTCACGATACCTGCTGCACCACGTACCATCAATCGCGATACTAAAATATCACCGGCAGAAGCTGCACGGGCATCTTTACGACTATCGATTACAAGTACACTCCCTTCTGGGCAGGTTTCTACAGCTACTCTTTGAGGATGATCAGCATTTCTGAAAATTGCTAATGGATTGCGATCTTCTCTGGCAGGAATATAACGCAAAGTAAAAGCCTCTCCTACCATCGTAGGTTTTCCCAACTGCACTGGTTTTACATCTTGAATAAACTGATTCTTAAATCCCTTTTTAAATAAACATGTTGCCAACGTGGGGGTACTTATAGTTTTTAATTTTTCTCTAGTGGTAGCAGATAATTTTGTCATTTTTTATATTTTATTTAAAGGAAATACTGTTGGAATCAATAAATTATGTCTATATTTGGAAACCCAAACTGGTAAACCAATTCTAGTTAGGTAAAGATAAGTAATTTGAAAGTATTATTAAAACGATATTTTAAAACACATCTTATTTTTCTATTAATTAAAAAAAGTCAATAAAGCATGAAGAAGGTAATTTTCTTAGGAGTAATTTTTTTATTGTTTTCGTTTCGTCCAGCTGATGCAGGCAAAAGCACTAAGGTTTCTAACAAACAAGAATTAAATGCAGCTATCAAAGAAGCAAAAGCAGGAGATGAGATTGTGATGGCAAATGGAGTTTGGAGCGATATTCAAATTTTATTTACAGGAAAGGGAACTCAAAATGAACCTATCGTTTTAAGAGCAGAAACAGCAGGACAAGTTTTTATAGAAGGTTTATCTGATTTAAAACTAGGCGGAACTTACCTTGAAGTTAGTGGGCTATACTTTAGAAATGGTTACACTCCGTCAAATACAGTAATTGATTTTCATATTGACAAAAAAAGCATCGCTAATAACTGCAAAGTAACCCAATGTGTAATAGAAGATTTTACGCAATTAAATCGCGTCAAGGACGACCACTGGATCGAATTTTGGGGAAGAAATAATCAACTAGATCACAATTATATTACTGGTAAATCCAATCAAGGTCCTACTATTATGGTAGTATTAAAAGGAAATGAACATATAAATAACCACCACCAAATTTCAAACAATCACTTTGGACCAAGACCTAGAAAAGGTGGACCACATGGTGAAACAATACAAATTGGAGACAGTGGAACTTCGATGACTCCTTCATTTACTGTAGTATCTCATAATTTTTTCGAAAGATGCGACGGTGAGGTTGAAATCATTTCGAACAAATCGAATTACAATGAGTACCGCAACAATATTTTCTACAAATCGGAAGGTTCATTAGTACTGCGTCACGGTAATTACTGTACAATTGACGGAAATATTTTTATTGGGGATGAGAATTCTGATTTTATGGGTGGTGTACGTGTCGTTAATACCGGACACTGGATTACAAACAACTATTTCTACAAAATAAAAGGAGAAGAATTCCGTAGTGCTTTGGCCGTTATGAATGGTGTGCCTAAATCACCCCTTAATCGTTACAACCAAGTTACAGATGCTGTAGTTGCTTACAATACATTTGTAGATTGTATTACTCCATGGCAATTTAGCGTTGGTGCAAACATGAGCAAAAGCGATGTTTTACCAGCACAGGAAATTCGTTCTGCTAGACCAGAAAGAATCGTTGTAGCTAATAACATTATATACAATCAAGTGCAAAATGATTTTCCAGTAAAAGCATATGATAAAGTTGATGGTGTATTATTTAAAAACAATATCATCAACAGTCCTAATAACAGTGATGTAAAAGATAATGGTATCCGTACTGAAAAAATTTCGATGACGAAAATTTCAGATTGGTTGTATGTACCAACTGCAAACAAAACGGATATTTATCCTGGTTTTGATTTCGAAAATATTAAAAAAGATCTTTTCGGTAATGATAGATCTACATCAAATAGTATAGGTGCAATACTATTGCCTGTAGATAAAAATAAGGGAATTATTGCTAGTAAAGATTACGGGACAAATTGGTTTTCTACAGAAAAAAAGAATGCAGCTCCAAAAACGGTTAAAGTAAGTACTACTAGCGGACTAATTTCTGAGATAAAAACTGCTGCACCAGGAACCATTATCGAATTAAAAAAAGGAGTGTACAAAGTCAATGAATCTTTGGTCATAAATAAAGCAATAACAATCAAAGCTAAAGACAAAAAAAACAAAGCTACCTTGATATATACTGGAGCATCCAAAAGCCCTGCTTTTTTGATGGAACCAAAAGGGAATTTAACTGTAGAGAATTTAATTTTAAAAGGTAATAAAGATCAATATGCATTTGCTACGTTAGAAAAAGACATGAAAAGTGCTTACAACCTTTGGGCAAATAACATAGAGGTAAGTGATTTTGATACCGTACTTAATGCATATAAAGACGCATTTGCAGATACAATTTCTATTGATAATTCAGTTTTCAAAAATTGCAACAGAGGAATCCGCTTAGCAGATGAAAATGATGATTTGGGAGAATACAACGCCGAATTTGTATATGTAAAGAACTCTAAATTTGATGCAATACAGTCTAGCGTTCTTGACTACTATCGTGGTGGTTATGACGAATCTACTATAGGAGGTAACCTAGTATTCCAAAACAATACTGTGACCAATTCTGGTAAAGAGGAAGCAAGCGGTATTTTGGTTAAAACTAGAGGAATTGTAAATGTAATTTTAAGTAATAACAAATTTACAAACAACCCAGTTGCAGTTATTGCTGTACTATGGGGAGAAAAAGGGCAAGCCCCAAAAAACAACACCATCAAAAATTCAGGAGAGATTAAAATCGAAGAAAACCTGAAACAAAAGATGATGTACTAGAAGTAGGATTTAATTGGTTTTTTTTAAATATTTTTTTTTTGGTTACAAAGGGAAATTCTGGTGGTTCGGAAATTTCCCTTTGTTTTTTATAAACAGTTCATAAATTTAAATGTTTATACATCACGCCACAACAGAGTCTTCTATTATTCAAAGGACTAGACTGTAAGTTATTCTATTTTCAATATAAATCAGCAAATGTAAGTCGACTTGCTTTAATGACACAAAGCTATCTAAGATACAAGATATTTTGGGTTTGTCAACAGATTGCATGTTGTTAATGTATTTGTAAATTACAGCCCTTAATAAGTGCTTTAAATAATGAGATTCTTAATATTGTTAATAGTAATAACAATAAAATCAAATTATTAAATAATACACTTTTTTATTGTTAATTTTTTTTAACTATTTAATATTAAGGCTTATATTCGCACATTGGCATTAAAATTAATCGCTGCCAATTAAATGTATAGTAACAAGTATGAAAAGTATTATTTTAAACCTTATCTGTTTTTGCTTCCTTCAAGCTGCTTTAGGTCAAAAAATAGTGACTGCAACTTTTGCTAGCGATACGTTACTCATACACAGTCATATCAATAAAGCTTTGAGCTATTCGAGTAAAGAGCAACTAGCTTCGGAGAATCTATTTAATGAAGCTTTAAGTATTGCGAATAGCATTAAATCAGAAGAACAAATTGCCAAAGTGTACTACAATAAGGCAATGTACAATTACAATAATTATGATAATTTTGAATCGATAAAGAACTTAAACAAAGCGCTTCCTATATTTGAAAAAAATCAAGATATCAAAAATCTTAGTACTACAAATTATTTATTGGCAGAGAGTTATCTAAGCGCCGGATCTGATGATATAGCTTTCAAATATTTTATTAGAGCTTTGCGCCTCTACCAAGAGGATGGTAACCAAACAAAAGTAGCTTATTGTTACAATGGTATCGGAGCCATTTACAGCAATAAAAATCATATTGTTGCTCTAAAATATATTAAGAAAACCTTCCCCATCTTTATGAAGAATAGAGATTACAATGGGCTAGCATTAAGTTATATAAACATAGCTAATACAACAAACAATCAAGGGAATTACAAGCAAGCTATTGCTTTTTATTTTAAAGCTATCACAGCCTTAAAGAACGTAGATAATGCATTTAACTTAGCCATTTGCTACAATAATATTGGTGACTGCTACAACAAGCTAAAAAAGTATGATATCGCCTTAAATTATTTCACAAAAGCTTTGACAGTTGCTGAAGAATTGGAAACACCATATTTTAGCGCTCTAGTATTTCACAATATAGCCGAATCTAAATTTTACCAAGGTTTGTATGATGAGGTTATAATGTACGGTAATAGTAGTGTTGAACTTGCTAAACAATGTTCTGATTTAGAAATTGAAACAGAAAGTTTGTTATTGATTTCAAATGCCTATGAACAAAAAGGCAATAAAACCGCTGCCTTACAATTCAAGAATGAGTTTATCAGCATCAAAGAAAGAACTTTTAAAGAATCTGATAAGAAGAAAATACAACTGTTTCAGAGTATTCTTGAGGTAGAAAAATCACAATTGCAAATTGACGAATTAGAGGTTCTAAACGAAAATAATTTATTGAAATTACAGTCTAAAATGAATTGGACGTATTTTTTAATTTTTATCTTGCTACTATTAGCATTATTTATTATTGTGCTAAAATTTCAACAAAGTGCCAAAAAGCGAATTAATAACTTGCTGCTGATAAAGACAGAAGAGATAGGCACCATGAAAGATAAGATCCAAGTTCAAAACGATTATCTAAATGATTTGAATACCACTAAGAATAAACTCTTTAAAATTATAGCACATGATCTTAAAAATCCTTTAAGCTCAATTGAAGGTTTTACAGACTTAATGATTCATGATGATGATGATTATGATCGCTATGAGAGAAAAGAGTATCTTAAAATCATTAAAGACTCGGCAAACAAGGCATCAATGATATTAAACGATGTACTTTTTTGGGCTGTAAATCAAGAAAAACCAATGAATAATAAAAAGTTGGTGATTTCGAAATTGATTAAAGATGAATTAAAATTATTAGAAATTCAAGCTTTACAAAAAGAAATTGCGATCGAAAATAAAGTAGATAAGGACTTAGAGCTTTTTACCGATAAAAATAAATTTGATACAATTATTCGAAATTTGATTTCAAATGCTATTAAATTTACGCCCGAAAAAGGTAAAATTTCAATTTACAGTGAACTTAAAAACAATATTGTTAAAATTACGGTAAAAGACAATGGTACCGGAATACCCGAGAATGAAAAAGCTAACCTATTTGTGGTTAATTATAAAAAATCAAAACTAGGAACAAATAGTGAGGAAGGAACAGGTCTAGGTTTGGTATTATGCAAAGACTTTGTTGAGAAATTAGGGGGCCAGATTACCGTCATCTCTAATCTTAATAGCGGGAGTGAATTTAGCTTTACACTTCCTTATATAACAGAAGAAGTAACGGAAAAAAGCTTAATCAATGAAGAAGAACTAGTTTAAAAATAAACATAAAATGAGTAAAACTTTCGAAAAAAATAAAAATATTCGCTGGGGAATCATTGGTTGCGGTAATGTTACCGAAGTAAAAAGTGGTCCTGCCTATCAAAATGTATCTGGTTTTGAATTGGCTGGAGTTATGCGACGTGACGCACAAAAATGTGCCGATTACGCACAAAGGCATGGTATAGAGAAACATTATACAGACGCTGATGAACTAATTAATGATCCAGAGATCGACGCTATATATATTGCCACACCACCAGACTCTCATGCCCTTTATGGTCTAAAAGTAGCAGCAGCAGGAAAACCTTGTTGTATCGAGAAACCTATGGCTACCTCTTATGAAGAAAGCTTGATGTTATACAATGCTTTTACCAAGAAAGATATTCCGCTATTTGTAGCGTACTACCGTCGTAGCTTACCTCGCTTTACACAAATTAAAAAATGGATAGACGATAATGAAATTGGAAAAATTAGACATGTAAGCTGGCATTTGAGCAAAACAGCTTCTGAACAAGATTTATCCGGAGATTACAATTGGAGAACAGATATTAGGGTAGCAAAGGGAGGATATTTTGATGACTTAGCAAGCCACGGAATTGATTTATTCGAATATTTATTAGGAGATATTGCAAAGGTTTCTGGTTTTACAATCAATCAGCAAGATCTTTACACTGCAAAAGATGCCATCGTGGCCTCTTGGATTCACGAATCGGGTATAACTGGAAGCGGAAGTTGGAATTTTGGTTGTGCTACACGCGAAGATGTTGTACAGATTATAGGAAGTGAGGGTAAAATTGAATTTTCGATATTTGAAGAAAATCCAATTGCTTTGACTAACGCTAATGGCAAAAGAGAACAATTTATCAACCACCCAGATAGTGTACAGTTCTACCATGTACAAAACATGAGAGAACACTTATTAGGTAACGTTACACATCCTTCAACTGGTAAAACAGCACTTCATACTAGTTGGGTTCTAGAGCAGATTTTAAAATCTTAGAAAAAAACCTCTGATGTGTTTCTTTTTACAAAATGTTAACATTCAGCGTTTTGAGCTTCAAATTACAATTTGTAAATTAGCAATAGATTCAATTTTAAAATATAAAAATATGCTTTCTCTTTAGTAAGATGTTTGAGAGAGTAAGAAATCCCAATTCTAATTACTATAGAATTGGGATTTTATTTTTATATAGATCTACTATTGCAAGTAATAAATATAACCTACATTGAACCATACTAGCCAGTCATTGGCTCTATTCTCTTTATATATATCTGGATTAGGATTTAAACCATCTACCCAGTTGGAGAAGAAATACTGAAAACGCATATCGAGCATTAAATCTCGCAAGGGGCTTAGTTTGTAACGTACACCAACGCTTGATACAACAGACCAAACAGAATTACTTTCGGTTGAAAATCCATAAGGACGACCATCTGATGGTGTTAAGTATTTTGGAAAAGTAGTAATAGATGATCCTAATGGACCGAGTGATGAGTGTGCTTCTGCATTATAATAACTAAACTGCGCACCCAAACTTACAAATGGCCCTAGACTACCATTTCTTGCCGTAAAATCACGAATACTGAAAGGAAAATATTCTAATTGCATTCCTAGGTTTGTCAATTCTGTACTCCCCTTCATTGCTCTCAATTGATCTGCATCAAGTGTTGTTCTTTCTGGAGCAACCCACTCCCCTTCATGTTCCAAATTTGTTTTATTATATGACAATTCACTTCTAAGTTTGAAGTGGTCATTAAAATAAGTATCAGGTGAATAACAGTTACAGTCTGCTGTATAAGCAAAATTCATATAATGAACGATTCCTATCCCAATTCCAGAATTTTCCAAATTGGTTTTCAAATCATAACGTTGACCATAGTCTGACTGAAATGCGACAGGACCTGCGATAACTCCGATTTCATGCGAAAACCCTAATTGAGCTTCTGCTGTATTCGAAAACCCAAAAACAGCTAGGAATGGGATAAAGAGATGTTTAAACATAATAAGTAGGTCTTTCGGGTAGAGACAAAGATATAAAATTGTAAGTACTGAGTTCTATAATTTTAAAAATAACGTAAAGAATATCAGATAACTGCTAAAATCTCTTTCCTTTTATGCTTTTTACTGCGAAAAATGATGAAATTTTAAGCTTTAATTTTATTACGGTTTTTTTATAAAAATGTATATTTGTTTTAGCACGAAATCGTTTTCTTAATTGTGCTTAAATTATATATCTATGTCAAATAACATTACCAATTTTATAGCAGAAGTTACTAGAAAAAATCCTAACGAGCCTGAGTTCTTACAAGCTGTTGCTGAAGTAGTCGAAACTGTTATGCCTTTTATTGAAGAGAATAAAAAGTACCAAAATAAAATGCTTTTGGAACGAATGGTCGAATCAGATAGAATTATCATTTTCAGAGTAGCGTGGATGGACGATAAAGGGCAAACGCAAGTGAATCGCGGATTTCGTGTACAAATGAACTCGGCGATTGGTCCCTACAAAGGTGGGCTTCGTTTTCATCCCTCTGTAAATCTAAGTATTTTAAAATTTTTAGCATTCGAACAAACGTTTAAAAATAGTCTAACAACTCTTCCTATGGGTGGAGGAAAAGGAGGTGCTGATTTTGATCCAAAAGGGAAATCTGATAATGAAGTTATGCGTTTCTGCCAAAGCTTCATGACAGAATTATCAAAACATATCGGTTCAAACACTGACGTACCTGCGGGAGATATCGGTGTAGGTGGGCGTGAAATTGGCTTTTTGTTTGGCCAATATAAAAGACTTCAAAATGAATTTACCGGAATTCTCACGGGTAAAGGTATATCATATGGAGGATCACTAATACGTCCAGAGGCTACAGGTTATGGAGCAGTTTATTTTACTCAAAGTATGCTTTCTGCCAAAAGTGATACCATAAAAGGTAAAATAATCGCAGTTTCTGGATCAGGAAATGTGGCTCAATATGCGGTAGAAAAAGCAACTCAACTGGGCGCAAAAGTTGTGACAATGTCTGATTCTGGAGGGTACATATATGATGCTGATGGAATAACTACTGAGAAATTAAGCCATATAATGTATATAAAAAATGAGCAAAGAGGTAGAATTAGTGAATACACTGATAAATACACTAACGCTAAATATGTAGCAGACAGTCGCCCGTGGGATGTAAAATGTGATATCGCTATGCCATGTGCAACGCAGAATGAAATTAATGAAGAAGAAGCAAAATTATTGCTTTCGAATGGATGCATGTGTGTAGCAGAAGGTGCAAATATGCCTACTACACTAGAGGCACTAGAAGTATTTCAAAAAGCGAAGATTTTGTTTGCTCCGGGTAAAGCATCAAACGCAGGTGGAGTAGCTACTTCTGGATTAGAAATGTCTCAAAATTCATTACGTTTAAATTGGTCTGCTGAGGAAGTTGACGAAAAACTACAAGGTATTATGTCATCTATCCATGCTTCATGCGTAGAATACGGTTCGGATGGTTCTGGTTATGTTGATTATGTAAAAGGTGCTAACATTGCTGGATTTGTAAAAGTTGCCGATGCTATGTTGGCGCAAGGAATAGTATAGATAGTAAGCTAATTTTAAACTCCCTATTGTTTTGCGTACTGCATAATTGTAGGGAGTTTTTTTTTTATAATATGCTTAAAATTATCGCATACTTATCTTTGTAGTATATTTGTGTACTCACAAGCACAAAATAATGAAAAAAATAGTTTTAACTTTTCTAATATTGATAATTGGTCAAATGTGCTGGTCGCAAAGCAATTTATCATGGCAAGGATATTTTTCTTATAACGAAATTAAAGATCTATCAACTGGTTCTAATACTGTTTTTGCAGCCTCAGAAAACGCTTTGTTTTCTAAAAATTTAATTTCGAACGAAATTAAAACTACTAACACTATAGATGGATTATCTGGAGAGACGATAAGTGCAATTTATCACAGTACGTTTTTAAACAAAACAGTTTTAGGATATCAAAATGGATTGATTACAGTAATTAATGATGCCGATGGAACAATCTTAAAAGTTGTTGATATTCTAAACAAACAATTACCATCGACTGTCAAAAAAATAAATCACTTTATGGAGTATCAAGGAATTATCTATATTTCTTGTGACTTTGGTATTGTTCAATTTAATTTGAACAGCATGTTGTTTGGAGATACTTACTTTATTGGCGACAATGGTGCCGAAATAAGTGTTACACAAACAGCTGTCTTCGACGGTTTTCTATACGCTGCTACTTCCGTGGGCATAAGAAGAGCTGATGCAACCAATAAAAATCTGATTGATTTTAATCAATGGAAAACGTTGATAACCGGATCTTGGACGGGAATAGAATTATTAAGCAATGATTTGGTTGCTGTAAATACTGCTGGAAGTGTTCATAAATACAATTCAAATACATTTGTTGTTTCGGGTATAAATCTGAATCAACTTGCCAGTGATATGAGAGTGGCAGATGGCTATTTGTTACTTACAACAGCAAGTTCTGTATTTGTCTACAACCAATCACTTATTTTAATTAGACAAATAAATAGTGATGCAGTTCCCACTGGAGCTTCTTTTAGTTGCGCCACTGTTGTAGGTGACAGAATTTATTTTGGAACCACTAATAAAGGAATGTTTGCAACCTCAATTAGCAGCGGTGGCATAATCGAAAGCAATACACCTAGCGGCCCTTCTTTAAACAATATCTTTGCCATAGATGCAAGTTCAACTTCCCTATGGGCAGTGTACGGAGGATATAGCAGTGACTACAATCCCTACCCAATAAAAAGTTATGGTATAAGTAAGTTTGATCAAACTGGTTGGCTAAATATACCTTATGAAGAAATTAAAGATATTAAATCAACAGCTAGAGTGGTAATAAATCCAAGCAATGAAAAAGAAGTTTTTGTAATGTCATATTTTAGTGGTTTACTTAAAATTACTGACGATATTCCAACGCTAGTATACACCAATAAAAACAGTGATCTTCAAGACATTTCATTCATCGCTAATTATGCAAATGATGTGAGAATTGAAGGGGGCACTTTTGATAAATCTGGTAATCTATGGGTAAATAACAGTTTAGTAAAAAATGGAATTAAAGTTTTAAATACTAATGGTAGTTGGCAAAGTTTTTCAACCGAGTCCATTTTAGATGACTATCAAAAATGCTCTTTCGGACGAATTGCCATTGATAAATTAGGAACCAAATGGATGGCAACATCTACTGACGGCATCATAGGTTTTAACGAAAAAGGTTCCGTATTTAAAAAAATATCTGTAGGTGACGATGCAGGAAACTTACCAATTAAGAATGCACGAGTGGCAGTTCCCGACAATAATAACCAGTTATGGATTGGGACTATTAGCGGGTTACGAATTGTATCAAATATTAACACCTTTTTTACAGACGCACAACTTACTACAAAACCTATTATTATTTTGGAGGAAGGTGTTGCTCAAGAATTAATGTATGAGCAGTTTATTACAGATATAGTAGTCGATGGAGCTAATAACAAATGGATTGGCACAGCAGATTCGGGAATATTTTTGGTTTCTCCTGATGGACAAACAACACTACACCATTTTACAACAACAAACTCCCCTCTTCCTTCTAATATAATTAACGATGTTGCAATCAATGGTAAAACTGGTGAAGTATTTATGGCAACATCAAAGGGAATGATCTCTTTTAAAGGTGTTGCAACCAAGGCTAATTCCGATTTAAGTAATGCATATGTATATCCAAATCCTGTACGCCCAGGCTATGAAGGCACCGTTAAAATTGCAGGGCTAATAGACAATGCTAATATAAAAATTACTGATATCGAAGGCAATTTGGTGTACGAAACCACTTCTGAAGGTGGAACTATTGAATGGGATACAACTGCTTTTGGTAAATATAAAGTCGCTACTGGTGTTTATATAATCTTTATCTCCGCAGATGACGGTATTGAAACAAAGGTTAAAAAAGTCATGATTGTTAGGTGAATTTAAAACAAAATGCTAGTCTGTTTGATCTAGCTCAAATTAGTAAATTGTGCAAGTAAAAACAAAAGCAATAGTCATTTCTTCTATTAAATACCAAGAAAAAAGCTTGATAGTAAAATGCTTTACCCAGTCGAGTGGCTTAAAATCATATTTTGTTCGTTCTGCATTTTCAGGTCGAAAGTCCAATCAAAAGATTGCTTATTTTCAACCACTGTCAATTTTAGAAATTGAGGCTGTTCATAAAAACAAAGGAACATTAGAGCATTTTAAAGAAATTAAAATAAGTACTCCTTTCCAGACTATTCATACCGATATTTACAAAAGCACTATGGTACTCTTTTTGTCCGAAGTTCTGTATCATTCTATACACGAAGAAGAAAAAAATGAGCTCCTATTCGACTTTTTAGAATCGGCATTATTGTGGCTTGACCATCATGACGAAATTTCTAATTTTCATCTCATTTTATTATTACAAGCTACAAAATATTTGGGCTTTTATCCAGACATATCTGATATTGATCAGTCATTTTTCGAAATGAGAGAAGGTCAATTTACACCATTTGTAGGAGTGGATTCTCTCACAGAACACCAATCAGATTTGTTAAAGAAATTGATTTATTTAAAGTTCGATAATGATCAAAAAGTTTTTCATGTTCTAGAACGACAGATAATTTTGAAAATTCTAATGGATTACTATCGATTACATTTGGACGGTTTTAAAAATCCCAAATCATTAGAGGTTTTAAAAGAAGTATTTTCTTAGAGTAACCATTAGCCATTTGATTAATTGCGAATAAAAATCATCCATGATTTAAAATAAGACACGTCCAAAAGAATAGACATTCCTTTGGACGTGTTTCAATTAGATCTTAACTGTAATTATTTTACAAATTTCACAGACGATTCTAAATTATTCAATTTCAAAAGATATACACCTTTTGCTAACCCAGAAATATCGATACTGTCAGACGAGTTGTTTCCTCTCTTAACAGCTTGACCGTTCATCGCGTATACTACATATGATGAGGTAGCAAAGTCGCTATGTAACCTTAGTTCGCTTTGAGTAACCGCCACGACTGGATTGCTTTTTTTATCAAAGGTTTGAGTTCCCAAAGTAGCTGACTTAACGATGCTAACATTATCGAAGTATACATTGCCAGTGTCAAATTGAGCATTGGATCTTAAAGTTAATTTTATAGACGCTGAAGTAGCAGGAGTCTTAAATAGTGCTACTTTAAATTCATATGTTACTGTTCTCCAAACACCATATTCTGCCGAACTCGTTGGAAAAGATGGAAAGAAGAAAGCGTTTTCAGCATTGTTAATTGTTACTTCATGTGTTACTCTTTCAATATAATTATTCCCCGAATTACCTGGAATATAGTAATCATACTTTAATGTATAATTTTCGGTATCAGTTAGGGTAAAATCTTGTGACAATGCAAAATAAGGTAATGTAGATGGATCTGGACTAACTAAATAAGCACTTAGACTTTGGTTACCCTCGCTATGATTCGAAGTCTCCGGTAGTGTTTGCCCATTATTAACAATCCACGAACTTGGTGTAAGTACAGTAAACTGCTCAAAACCTCCGTTTTGAATAAGATTTTGACCTTGGGCAAAACTTGCTGTAAGTAATGCCAAAAAAAGTAATTTTAATTTCATATAGTTATTTTTAAATTTTGTCAAAAGTAAGAAATTGTTTTATAATTAATAATGATAAGAATAAATTGTTTCTGGTACGAATATGAGGTTATGAAAATGTATTTATTTCCGAAACTACTATTTAACTTAAATTATTAATACGTAAACTTTCGGCTTGGGATTTTCGACAATTACTCAAAATTCCTTACTTTCGCACTTCGATTTAAGAAAAGGATAAAATGAGCACAAAATTTACTGAATACAAAGGACTTGACTTACCTACGGTAGCCTCTGAAGTACTTGATTTCTGGAAAGAAAAAAACATATTTGAAAAAAGTATTACTACTAGAGAAGGTGCAGAGCCATTCGTATTTTTTGAAGGGCCACCTTCTGCAAATGGTTTGCCAGGTATTCACCATGTAATGGCACGTGCGATCAAAGATATTTTTTGCAGATACAAAACTCAAAAAGGATACCAAGTAAAGCGTAAAGCGGGTTGGGACACTCACGGTTTGCCAGTTGAACTAGGTACAGAGAAAGAACTCGGAATCACAAAAGAAGATATTGGTGCCAAGATTTCTATCGAAGAATATAACGAAGCGTGTAAAAAAACCGTGATGCGTTATACAGATGTATGGAATGATTTGACCGAAAAAATGGGTTATTGGGTAGATATGGAAGATCCATATGTAACTTATAAACCTAAATATATGGAAACGGTTTGGTGGATTTTGAAACAAATCTATAACAAAGATTTGATGTACAAAGGATACACAATTCAACCGTATTCTCCAAAAGCAGGAACAGGATTGTCATCTCACGAGGTGAACCAACCTGGTAGTTACCGTGATGTTACGGATACGACTGTGGTGGCACAGTTCAAAGCAATCGATGCCACTTTACCAGCTGCTTGGCAAGGATTAGGAGAAATCTTAATCTTGGCATGGACTACAACACCATGGACATTGCCTTCAAACACAGCTTTGACTGTTGGTCCAAAAATTGATTATGTGGTTGTAAAAACCTTCAATCAATATACTTTCTTGCCTACAAATGTAGTTTTAGCTAAAAACTTAGTTGGAAAACAATTCGGAAAAGGTTTTTTTGCTAGCGAAGACACAGCTGACTTTGAAAACTACAAAGGCGGGGATAAAAAAATACCTTTCCAAATTATTGCTGAAGATAAAGGTGCTGATTTAGTCGGAATCAAATACGAGCAATTAATGCCATTGGTATTGCCGTATCAAAATCCTGAGAACGCTTTTAGAGTAATTTCAGGTGATTTTGTAACCACTGAAGATGGTACAGGAATTGTGCATACGTCACCTACATTTGGTGCAGATGATGCAAAGGTAGCCAAAGAAGCTATTCCAGAAATCCCACCGATGTTAGTGTTGGATGCTGATGGAACTCCGGTGCCGTTGGTAAATTTACAAGGTAAATTCATCGATGGATTGGGTAGTTATTCTGGTAAGTACGTTAAGAATGAATATTATGATGACGGTCAAGCTCCAGAACGTTCTTTGGACGTGGAAATTGCTATTCAGTTAAAAGAAGAAAACAAAGCATTCAAAGTAGAGAAATATGTCCATAGTTATCCTCATTGTTGGAGAACAGACAAACCTATTTTGTACTATCCGCTAGATTCTTGGTTTATAAAAATCACAGAAGTTAGAGATAGAATGTTTGAATTGAACGAAACCATCAACTGGAAGCCAAAAGCAACCGGAGAAGGTCGTTTTGGAAACTGGTTAAAAAACGCCAACGACTGGAACTTATCGCGTTCAAGATATTGGGGAATTCCGTTGCCTATTTGGAGAACAGAGGACAAGCAGGAAGAGATTTTGATTGGTTCAGTTGAAGAACTATACAACGAAATAGAAAAATCTATTGCAGCCGGATTCCAAAAAGAAAATCCTTTTAAAGGATTCGAAATTGGGAACATGGACGAAAGTAACTATGACTTAATCGACTTGCATAAAAATGTAGTAGACGAAATCACCTTACTTTCTCCATCAGGAAAACCAATGACGCGTGAAGCTGATTTAATTGACGTTTGGTTTGATTCAGGTTCGATGCCGTATGCACAATGGCACTACCCTTTTGAAAACAAAGAAAAAATTGATCAGAATAAAGATTTTCCAGCCAACTTTATTGCTGAGGGAGTGGATCAAACACGTGGATGGTTTTATACTTTACACGCTATTGGTACTTTAGTTTTTGATAAAGTAGCCTACAAAAATGTGGTTTCAAACGGCTTAGTGTTAGACAAAAACGGACAAAAAATGTCTAAACGTCTAGGGAATGCCGCAGATCCTTTTAAAACTTTATCAGAATATGGTCCAGATGCTACACGCTGGTACATGATCTCTAATGCAAACCCTTGGGACAACTTAAAATTTGACCTAGAAGGAATTGCCGAAGTTCGTCGTAAATTTTTTGGTACACTTTATAATACGTATTCTTTCTTCAGTTTATATGCCAATATCGATGGATTCAAATATGATGAAGCCGATATACCAATGAATGAAAGACCAGAGATTGATCAATGGATTATCTCTGAATTGAATACTTTAATAAAAGATGTAGATGGTTTTTATGCAGATTACGAACCTACTAAAGCAGCACGTGCTATCTCTGATTTTGTACAAGAAAATTTGAGTAATTGGTACGTACGTTTGTGTCGCCGTCGTTTTTGGAAAGGGGAATATGCCCAAGATAAAATCGCAGCATACCAGACCTTATATACTTGTTTGTTAACAATAAGTAAATTAAGCGCTCCTATTGCACCATTTTTTATGGACAAGCTTTACCGAGACTTAACCTTGGCTACACAAACAGAAAATTTTGATAGCGTACATTTGGCGAAATTTCCAGTATACGTTGAAAACTTTGTTGATAAATCGTTGGAGAGTAGAATGCAGAAAGCGCAGACCATCTCATCACTAGTTTTATCGCTTAGAAAGAAAGAGATGATCAAAGTACGTCAACCATTACAAAAGGTAATGATTCCGGTACTTGACGACAATCAAAAGAAAGAAATCGAGGCTATTTCTGACCTAATAAAAGCAGAGGTAAATGTTAAAGAAATCCAACTTTTGGACGATGCATCTGGAATTTTAGTAAAACAAATAAAACCTAATTTCAAAGCTTTAGGACCACGTTTCGGAAAAGATATGGGACTGGTTTCTAAGAAGATACAAGGTTTATCGAATGACGAAATTAATGAATTAGAACGAAGTGGAAGCTTTGTAACAGAGATAGCAGGAAATAACATAACTTTAACCTTAGAAGATGTTGAGATTACGTCCCAAGATATCGAAGGTTGGTTGGTTGCAAATTCTAATGGAATCACGGTGGCTTTAGACATTGTAATTTCACCAGAATTAAGAAGTGAAGGGGTTTCGAGAGAGTTAGTAAACAGAATACAAAATCTAAGAAAAGATTCTGGTTTTGAAGTTACTGATAAAATCAAAGTTCATTTGCAAAACAACAGCACATTGGAAGCTGCGGTAAAAGAAAATTTAAATTATATCAAATCAGAGACATTGACCGAAGAATTAATTTTTGTAGAGAAAGTTGAGAATGGCACTGAAATTGAATTTGATGATATTAAAACATTAATAACAATTACTAAATAATAGGGTTATGACAGATGAAGCTACAAAATACTCCGACGCTGATTTAGCGGAGTTTAAAGAGATTATTTTAAATAAAATAGAAAAAGCACAAGCAGATCTAAATTTGATCAAAAGTGCTTATATGAATGATTTAAACAACGGTACAGATGACACATCTCCAACGTTTAAAGCGTTTGAAGAAGGTAGTGAAACAATGTCAAAAGAAGCAAATTCACAATTGGCTATTCGTCAAGAGAAATTTATTCGCGACTTGAAAAATGCATTATTCCGTGTAGAAAACAAAACTTACGGAGTTTGTAAAGTAACCGGAAAATTAATTGGTAAGGAAAGATTGAAAATTGTTCCTCATGCTACAATGAGTATTGAAGCAAAAAATTTACAACGATAGTTATCTTCATACATCTGTATAAAACGCTCCTAACGGAGCGTTTTTTTTTTGCTCAAAAAATAATTATTCCCGTTTTATTAAACTCTATTTGCAGGCAACAACATACCTACGCTCACTAACTAGGTAATTAATAGAAAACTATATATGCTTAAACGAAAGCAATTAAATAATTATGATGTCTTAAATTCTATTTTCTAGCAGTAAAAAACGATCTGAGAAAATTAAACATTATTAGCGCTAC
This sequence comes from Flavobacterium algicola, assembly GCF_022399565.1. Classification (GTDB taxonomy): domain Bacteria; phylum Bacteroidota; class Bacteroidia; order Flavobacteriales; family Flavobacteriaceae; genus Flavobacterium; species Flavobacterium algicola. The sequence continues at coordinate 1,413,007 of NZ_JAJTUT010000001.1, read as the reverse complement.
TTTCTAATTTTGCTTCTTATAGATATTATTACCATTAGAGACAACATAGACGGAAATATTGATGGTATAAAGTAAATAGAGCTTTAATCATCTTACTAACCTATTTCTGATACGCTCTGATGTGGTAGATTATAGTAGTTAGGATAATTCGTAGACAGCTAAACTTAAAGACGAACTTTTTCACAATTCTCAAAATAGGCGAAACTTAAATGTAAAAATTTTAAAAATGAAAAAACCTGCAAGATTATCATCTTGCAGGTTTAATTTTATTCTTGATGATTAATAAATTCTGGTCATTACGGATACTCAGCACCTATTGCTCAATTGAAAATTTATCGCTATTTAATGAATAACTTTGAAGCACCTTGTACCTTTACAGTGTAAACACCTTTCTGTAAACTAGTAACATCAATTTTTCCATTCGACTCATCAATAAGTTTTTCTATTACCACTTTACCTAGCATATTGATAATTTGAATTTTCCCTAAGATTTTTTCTCCAAAATATACATTTAAATATTCTCCTGTAATTGGATTTGGATAAAGTACTAGGTTCTGAGAATTCGATCTGTTACTAACCACACTAAGATTTGCACTTCCGAAGAAACCTACCTTCACACCCACATCAGCAACTGTATATGGTAATCTTGATCCATCCGCACCAAATTCTTCAGCTCCTGCATCATAAAGCGCAGGTCGGTTTCCATCAAATATATCTTTAGTCAGATAGCTGTATGTACCTATTCCTGCATCGATTGCCGCACTTCCAGCTGTTAACCTATAAACATTATCAGAAGAAGTTGCCAGAAGCCCCGAACTAACTTCTTGATTGTTTGCCGCATTACCATTTAAGGTCCAAACGCCAGATTGCTTAATATTTCCTGTAAACGTGTACGGCGATGAGGCATCCGCCGCTCTAATTTCGTCAACAGCCTTTTTGCTTGAACTAGGCATTAAGAAAATATTATTAGCAGCTACCATATTTAGCGCTGGTAAAGTATATGATCCTCCTCCTAGTCTGATACCAAAATCATTATTAACAAATGTATTGTTGAGAATAGTAATATTTTTCACCTGATAATATCCGCTTAAGTTAGCTCCATTAACAGAGGTAGCGATACCACCAATCAAATTAAGCGCACCCAAGTTAGAAGAAGTTCCACCTCCAGCAGCGCTAGATTTTGCAGAATTTACATTTTCTATATAATTATTATAAATTTTATGGTCTTCACCTAATACTCTAATCCCACCAGAAAATAATTGATTGTTGGCCAAAAAATAATTACCAAACACTTCACATTTGTTTCCATGTCTTAACGTCAAAGTACCACTGTAATTACTAAAAGTGTTGTTGTAATATTTATTATTACCACTTTTATTCGAAATAATTTCAATCTCACCAAACCAATTACTAAATAAATTCTCGTAAACTTCTGTGAATGAATCACTCAATGATGTGTTACTATTTCCGATACGTATTGCATCTTGATCATTGTACTGATCAACATAAGTACCAACAAAGGTGCGATCACCAAAGTAATTGTGATGAATTTTTGTATAATTTGGAGTTGCTACATCTCTATTGTCATTGATAGTGCTACCTGCACCATTTTTACCCGTAAAGGAACAGTAACTTATCTCGTTATATTGACCATACAATAAAACCCATTTATAAATTAAGGTAGGAGTTGTAGATTGCGCTGTTGTGCCATTATAGGAATCAATCTTCACATTGGTCACCGTACAGTTAGTACACGTATTGTTACTGTCGAATCTAAATTTAATGACTGGTTCAATCACTGTAGTACTTGAGAGCGTTAGATTACTAGCGTTTCTAAAAATAATCCCTTCAAGTTTGATGTATGCTCCACCCATAGCCACTCTTGAATTTCCTTCAAAAAAGACTTGACCTGGATTTTTTGCTTTAATAATAACTGGATTTGCAGCGGTACCCGTAACTTTCAAATTGATAAAAGTATCTGTATAAGTTCCGTCGGCAATAACGATTGTAGTTCCTGGAACAGCACTAGATATAGCTGCATACAAAGTTTCCCTTGTATTTACTTCCTGAGCATTAATAGACAATGTAAGCAACATTATGAAAAGTTGCAGAATGAGTAATTTTTTCGGTTTCACTTTTTTATATTTTAAGCATGATTAATTAGATACAACAAACGTATTAAATAATTTAGAATCAATTGCAAAAAGCATCAAAAATTGGTTAACCAATTAAGATTTTAAGCAAAAAAACTTACATAAATTGCATATTCTGACGATTGGTTATGTTAAATAATAATTCAAACTCAATAAATTATGAAAAACATAAACTTTAACTAAAATTGATAACTGATATTTCAAATTATTATTATTTCAATTATCTTTGATGGAATTAATCTATTTTAAATATGCAATTTAAATCAAGTAATCCGTTTTTAAGCAATAAAAGGTTCTCGGCTACGTCAAAGGCAGAACAAGTACACAATGCAACTGTAATTGGTAACGACCAAGAGATGACAATTGCAGGTACAATAAATAAAACAGCTTTACTATTTTTATTACTTACGGCTTCGGCTATGGTAATTTGGTGGATGGCTTTTAATGGTATGAATCCTATTCTTCCAGCTATCGGTGGGGCAGTTGTCGGACTTATATTAGTTGTAATTTCAGCGTTCAAACCACAATATTCCGGTTATCTAGCACCTGGTTATGCGTTATTCGAAGGATTGTTTATCGGAGGTATTTCGGCAATATTTGAAGCACAGTATCCTGGTATAGTAATAGAAGCAGTCGGAGCAACATTTGCTACTTTCTTAGTTTGTCTGGGACTTTATAAATTCAAAATAGTTAAGGTTACAGAGCAATTCAAATCTGTTGTAGTGGCAGCAACCTTCGCCATAGCTACTTACTATCTTATATCTTGGTTAGTGTCTATGTTTACTAGTTACCAACCTGTACACTACGGAAGTTCACTTATGAGCATCGGTATTAGTGTATTTGTAATTATAATCGCTGCTTTGAATATTTTTTTAGATTTTGACAGAATTGAAAAAGGAGCTCAAGAAAAAATGCCTAAGTATATGGAATGGTTTGGAGCAATGGGATTGATGATAACGCTAGTATGGTTGTATATCGAATTCTTAAGACTGCTATCAAAACTTTCTAGCAGAGACTAAGTCTATTCTATTTAAGATAAAAAATCCTTCTTAGCGGAAGGATTTTTTTTTGCTTTTAATCGAAAGGAAAGACGCTACAGTCCCAAAACGAGTAGATCAAACATTCTGCTTTATATTTAAAAGTCATTTGCTAAATGAGAATCACACAGCAATAGCCTAAAACAAAAAAAGCCCGACATCACTGTCAGGCTTTTTTATAATAGCTCCCTCTCTTGGGCTCGAACCAAGGACCCTCTGATTAACAGTCAGATGCTCTAACCAACTGAGCTAAGAAGGAAACTGTATACTGAACAACAAAAGAGATATACGTCTCTGTAAAATTAAAAAACAAAAAATCCAGTTTTACAACTGGATTTTTTTAGTAGCTCCCTCTCTTGGGCTCGAACCAAGGACCCTCTGATTAACAGTCAGATGCTCTAACCAACTGAGCTAAGAAGGAAACTGTATATTGTATTGCGTACAGGTATATTTATCTGCTTAGTAAGAACGTGTATTTGTTTGTCTAAGCGGTTGCAAATATAAGGCTAAATTTGATATCTGCAAACAAAAAATAAAAAAATTTCAATATTTTTTACTTCCCAATTATAGCCTTGTAAACATCATTTCCGTTAGCAAATAAAAGCAAGGTTATAAGTAAAACAAAACCAACCATTTGGGCGTTTTCAAGAAATTTATCTGATGGTTTTTTACCACTAATTATTTCGTATAATAAAAACATTACATGTCCACCATCTAATGCCGGAATCGGTAATAAGTTCATCACCCCAAGCATTATTGATAACAAAGCTGTAAGTGCCCAAAAAACTTCCCAACTCCAAGTACTAGGGAAAATATCAAAAATAGCTTTAAAACCACCTACTTGCTTGTAAGCTCCTGTATCTGGATTGAAAATCATCTTTAATTGTTTCCCGTAACCTACTAGTTGCTCTTTCCCTTTTTGAATACCTACAGGAAACGCTTCAAAGAAACCATACTCTTGTTTGCGAACTTTATAATATCCTAATTTCTCTAATGAATCTAGCCCTAAACCTCCTAGTTGAACTCCTAATATTCCTTCTCCATCAATTTGCAGGGAAACTGGCACTTCTTTTTGATCACGCAAAACAACAGCAGAAACCGTTTTGTTTTTATTTGCTTCCAAAATAGTTTTTGCCTCGTCAAAATATTTCACTTTTTGACCATTAAGAGACAATATCATGTCCTTTGGTTGCAAAGCTGTGTTGCTAGATTCTGCACTAACAGCTCCAATAACAAATGGCATACGAATAGATACTAATGAACTTTTCTCAACTTTAGATAATTGATCTATAAAATCCTTAGGCATCACAATCGTTTGCTCCGCTCCGTCTCTTTCGATTAAAACGTTTTTGGCCATTACGATCTTAATGTTGATTTCATTATCAAATTTCGAAATCTTTTCGCCATCGACTGCTAGTATATTGTCTCCGGTTTTAAAACCTGCACTTTGTAAGACAGGATTCTCTATCAATAAACCATCCTTTAAATCTTCCATAGCGATATATGTATTTCCATACGTAAAAGCCATTCCGATGTAAATAATGAATGCCAAAATAAAGTTTACAGTTACACCACCAAGCATGATGATCAAACGTTGCCAAGCTGGCTTAGAACGAAATTCCCAAGGTTGTGGAGGCAAAGCCATTTGCTCTTTGTCCATACTCTCATCAATCATTCCAGAAATCTTAACATAACCACCTAATGGTAACCAGCCGATTCCGTATTCTGTTTCTCCAATTTTTTTCTTTAAAAGTGAATATTTAACATCAAAAAATAAGTAAAATTTTTCGACTCTTGTTTTAAATAATTTAGCAGGAATAAAATGTCCTAATTCGTGAAGTATAATAAGTAATGATAAGCTCAATAAAAATTGAGAAAGCTTGATGAATATTTCCATTTTTAATTTTTAATTCTTTTTTTCAACTCACAAAAGTAAGCTTTTCTATTTTATTTCTTTTGCAATAATACGGTATAAGGTTTTAAATGTTTGTTAATTAGTCCGATTTTATCTTCAATATAGAAGAGATAGATTAAATTTACCTTCCTTATCTGTTTACAGAACAAACTCCTATTTAAAATCAAATATACTGCCAAAAATATGTCATTATTATTTTCTCCTTTAAAGATCAAAAAAATAGAATTTAAAAATAGAATTGTAATCTCTCCTATGTGCCAATATTCGGCAGAGAACGGCTTGGCTAACAATTGGCATTTGGTTCATTTAGGGAGCCGTGCCAGCGGGGGAGCTGGGTTAATTATTCAAGAAGCTACATCGGTATTACCCGAAGGACGCATCTCACCAGAAGATTTGGGTTTATGGAATGATGAACAAATTGAAAAACTAAAAGAAATTAATCAATTTATCAGCTCACAAGATTGTGTACCTGGGATACAACTTGCACATGCTGGTCGCAAAGCAAGTCATGCAGCACCTTGGTCAGGACATCAACAGCTGAATGAATCGCAAGGCGGCTGGAAAACCGTAGCACCATCAGCCATAGCTTTTGGAGAAAACGAAGAAGAACCAATTGCTTTAGATAATAATCAGATTCAGAATATTGTCGAAGCTTTCAGATCCGCTACGAAGAGAGCAGTACAAGCAGGATTTGAAGTACTAGAGATACATGCCGCTCATGGATATTTAATTCACCAATTCTTATCCCCGCTTTCGAATAAAAGAACAGATCAATACGGTGGAAGCTTTGAAAACAGAATCAGATTTGCTTTAGAAACGCTTGCGGCAGTGCAGTCAGAGTGGCCATCCGATTTGCCTCTATTTGTACGAATCTCTGCAACCGACTGGGCAGATGGCGGTTGGACTATCGAAGAGTCTGTTCAATTGAGTAAAATATTGAAAGAAAAAGGAGTCGATCTAATAGATATTTCTACGGGAGGTTTAGTACACCATCAAAAAATCCCAGTAGCGCCGAATTACCAAGTTCCATTTGCTCAACAAATTAAGGAAGAAGCAGGAATAACTGTAAGTGCAGTTGGTTTAATTACAGATGCAACGCAGGCAGAAGAAATCTTAACAAAGCAGCAAGCAGATTTAGTAATGTTTGCAAGAGAATCATTAAGAAATCCTTATTTCCCTTTACAATTCGCAAATGAATTGAAAGCTGACATTAGATGGCCGAAACAGTACGAACGAGCGCAATTAAAATAATCATCATTCTTTTTAAATAGAATTTTATGCAAAAAATAAAAACAGCATTACTCTCTTACGGTATGTCCGGAAAAGTATTTCATGCACCGTTCCTTACTTTACATCCAGGTTTTGAATTGATAGGAGCATGGGAACGTTCCAAAAAATTAATGCAAGTCGATTATCCAGAAGCAATTAATTTTCCCACTCTAGAATCAGTTTTAGAAAGCGAAGTGGCACTCGTGGTGATCAATACACCAACGGCACATCATTACGAGCACGCAAAAAAAGTACTACTCTCTGGCAAACATGCTATTGTAGAAAAGGCATTTACAACAACAGTTGCAGAGGCGCAAGAATTGGCAGCAATCGCAAAGGAGAAGGGGCTTAAGCTTGCCGTTTTTCAAAACCGAAGATGGGATAGTGACTTTAAAACAGTAAAAAAAGTACGCGACGATGGACTTTTGGGAGACCTCATCGATGCCGAATTTCATTTTGACCGCTATACGCCTGCTTTGAGTCCAAAAGCGCATAAGGAAACTGTCAATCCAGGAGCGGGAATTGTTAAAGACCTTGGATCACATTTGATTGATCAAGCCTTGACATTATTTGGTTTTCCACAAGCAGTCAATGCTGACATACGTATAACACGAGAACATTCGGTTGTAGACGATTCATTGGATATAAATTTATTTTACCCAAATCTAAGAGTACGATTGAAAGCAGGTTATTTCAATCGAGAAATGATTCCGTCTTTTATACTTCAAGGTAAACAAGGATCTTTCTTTAAGCAACGCGGAGATGTTCAAGAAGATCAGCTCAAACTAAATCACAAACCAAATCTGAGCGATTGGGGTACAGAGGCAGATGGCTTTGAAGGATTAGTACACACGGAAATTGATGGAGAAGTCGTTCGTAAAAACATTCCGACTCTCAAAGGCAATTATTACGATTATTTTGACGGTATGTATAACGCGATCGCAAACAATACTGCAGAACCGGTTACTGCTCAAGACGGAATTCATGTGATGCAAATTATTGAAGCTGCTATGCAGAGTAGTAAAGAAAAAAGAAGAATCGAATTTTAAATCAGCTGTATTATAGCATTCTTTTCACTCATTCAAGGTGGTACTAAGCCTTTTTATTACCATCGAAGTAGGTGTAATAATCACTCCCTAAATAGAGAAAAGATATTTTATTATTGATTTAAGTATTTATAGTTACGTTCCTACTATTTTTACTCAAAATGATTACTTTTACAGACTTAAAAAAATTATAATGTCATTAGCAAAAGCATACCTCTTAATCTTCCTTATTTTATTGGTTGATCAAGTTTCAAAGATTTTCGTAAAAACAAATTTTATTTTAGGAGAGGAAGTCGAAATTTTTAACTGGTGCAAAATACTTTTTGTTGAAAACGAAGGAATGGCCTGGGGTACTAAAATACCTGGAGAATATGGAAAATTATTTCTAACTGTTTTTAGAATTTTTGCTGTTGGCGGAATAGGATATTGGTTATGGGATGCCGTAGAGCAAAAACAAAGTTCTAATTTCCTTATAGTAGCTATTGCTTTAATTTTTGCTGGTGCATTTGGTAACATCATTGACTCCGTTTTTTATGGTGTTATTTTCGATGACAGTAATTCCCATTTAGCAACCCTTTTTAGCGACCAACCATATGGCACCTTGTTCCATGGTAAAGTGGTAGATATGTTTTACTTTCCTATATGGCATGGATTTTTACCAGACGCATTACCAGTTATAGGCGGAAGAGAATTTACATTCTTCAACGCCATCTTTAATGTAGCTGATGTAGCAATCTCTACCGGAGTTGGTATTTTGATTGTGTTTAATAAGAAAGCTTTTCAAAAAGAAAATTAAGCAAAGACCCACATATATTATGAGAAACGGATGAGCAGTAGCTTGTCCGTTTTTTTTATTTTGTACTTTGATATATTAAGAAACGGAAAACTGTTGTACTACCTTATAATAGAATTCCCGCCTTTCGCTGTATCTTGTGAGGGCAAAATGCCAGCCCCCACAAGGATGCCGCTGCAGTCGGGGTTAATTAGTAAATATGGTTTTGTATTTGTTATTTACAACAGTAGATGATGAAAAAAACAGTAACCGAGTTAGTGTATTTTTTGCACTTAAAACTTATAAATTTTATTTGGAGTAATACAATAGTTTAAAGCGATATCTCCCTCAAAAACATCATCAATAAAAGGTTCTGAATCGAAGAAAGACAGACCTATTTTAATCGTATCTGGTCTGCATTCTGATAAGAATTTGTCATAGAATCCTTTACCATAACCCACCCGATGTCCTTTTTGATCAAAAGCTAATAAGGGTACAAAAACGACATCAATTTTTAATGAAGGTACTTCAAGTCCATCTACGGGTTCCGGAATATTGTATTCATTTTTTTTGATTTTGGTATTGTCCGTTAATAAGTAATGAGTCATAATTCTCGAATCAAAATCGGCTTTGGAGATTACAATCTCTTTGTCCTTACCCGACAATAAATGTAAAATTAACTCTGTATCTACCTCATTATACTCCGCAATAGGAAGAAATATATGAAAATAAGTTTTGTCCCAAATAGGAAATGTAATTAATTGGTTTGCAATAGCAAGACTCCTCTCCTCTACTTCTTCGGTACTTAAAGCCAGACGAAGTGCTTTATATTTAGCACGAAGTATTTTCTTATTTTGGTTCATTGTACAAACTCTTAGTTATATGGTAAACAGCATCACCTTGATAAACAATTGGCGAATGATTGGCGTTGATAATATAACCATCATTTGGAGCTTTCACTTTTTGCTCAAACTTTCCAAAAGGATCGGTAATAGTCGCCAAAACATCTCCTTTTTTGACAAATTCTCCAATTTTATTATGATCGTGTAACATACCCGAATACTTCGCACGCAACCAAGTAGATTTATTTATATAGATACTATCGGTTTCCTTATACTGAACATCATGTTTGGGATCAAGCATGGATAGGAAAGACAAGAAACGTTTGACTCCCTCAATACCCGATTGGGCAACGGCATCATTAATATCTGATGATTTACCACCTTCAAAAAGCAGCATTTTAACATTGGTCTTTTGGCAAGAATTTCTAAAAGTGCCTGCAATATTTTTGGAGAACAAAGTAAAAGGAGCATTAAAGATATCAGCCAAAAGTTTTAGCTCCTCATTATCGGGAATTATTCTAAGTTGTGGCGCATTAAAGCGACTTGCGCCACCTGCATGAAAATCAACTGCATAATCAATATGGGGTAAAATTTCTGTGATCACATGGTAAGCAAATCTACTTGCCAATGATCCTTTCTTTGTTCCTGGAAATACGCGGTTTAAATCGCGACCATCTGGAAATTGGCGCGACATATTGATGTATCCAAACATATTAATAATCGGGATACAAATGATGGTTCCGCGTTTGGGCCTGTTTATTTTTTTGGATATGATTTGACGCACGATTTCGATACCATTAATTTCGTCACCGTGAATTCCTGCAGAAAAAAGTACGGTAGGTCCAGCAATTTTTGACCGTTGAATTATGACAGGGATTTTTAATTTGGCGGCATTGTGGAGTTTTGCAATCTCCATGTCGATCGTTTTGCTTTGTCCAGGCAAAATTGTTTCTCCTAATATAATTAACGGTTTGTTATTCTTCATATCTTAAATAAAGCCTAAATGTAGAAATTATTATCTGAAATTCGTAATTTTGGATAAATCGATACAAAACAACATTTTTTTGGTGCGAAATAGCCGAATTAACACGAATAATATTCAATTACCTTACAATGTCTTTTTTTGCTTTCTGATGAAAATTAAAATTTTGAAAAGTGATAGGTTTGCGTGAGTGATAGAAGCTAGCTACCGAAGTAGCGCGGATAGCACGACAGCAGTAAGAGATGAGGCTTTGTACGCGCAAACTGCAAGAGCCTCATCTCTTAATGGTGGCACGCCCAAAGTAATAATCGAAGACGTGAGCTATCTTATGATAACGTAACAGTTAAATGTTGAAATCTATTTGTTGAAACAACTATATAATGCAAAAACCAAGTCTTGAACTTCAAATACAAACCTTGCCAGATGGGCCAGGCGTTTACCAATACTACGATAAAGACGGGAAGATTCTGTATGTAGGTAAGGCTAAAAATCTAAAAAAAAGAGTATCCTCTTACTTTAATAAAGTTCATGATCAGGCCAAGACTAATGTGTTGGTAAAAAAAATTGTAACTATTAGGCATATCGTTGTCCCAACAGAAACTGATGCATTGCTGTTGGAAAATAATTTAATCAAAACGCTACAGCCTAGATACAATGTACTGCTTCGTGATGATAAAAGTTACCCATGGATTTGTATTAAGAAGGAACCTTTCTCCCGAATCTTTGCTACGAGAAGAATGATTAAAGATGGGTCAGAATATTTTGGACCTTATACAAGTTTCAAAACTGTTCATACTATTTTGGACTTAATTAAAGAATTATACCCATTACGAACCTGCAATCTGGATTTGACAAAATCGAATATTGAGTCGGGAAAGTTCAAAGTTTGTTTAGAATACCATATAGGAAACTGCAAAGGACCTTGTGAGGGTTATGAGTCTTTAGAAAATTATCAGACGCAAGTAGATGCTATTCGTGAAATTTTGAAAGGGAATTTTAAAAGCAGTATGAAAGACTTCAAAAGAGTGATGATGGACTTGGCTCAAAACATGCACTTTGAAGAAGCTCAAAAAATTAAAGATAAAATTACCATTTTGGAGAATTACCAGTCGAGATCTACGGTTGTCAATCCAAAAATAACTAATATCGATGTGTTCTCTATAGTATCTGACGAAGGTGCTGCTTATGTGAATTTTTTACAAATTTCGCACGGGTCTGTAATTCGCTCACACACGATGGAAATTAAAAAGAAACTTGACGAAACAGATGAAGAGTTGCTGGAGTTGGCAATTATTGAACTCCGTGAACGTTTCAAGTTATTGTCCCGCGAAGTAATTGTTCCCTTTACTATAGATCTGGGTGAAGAAATTAAAGTGACGGTACCCCAATTGGGAGATAAGAAGCACATCTTAGATTTATCAATTAGAAATGCTAAATTTTACAGAATTGAACAATTGAAGCAATTGCAAATTGTTGATCCTGATCGTCATACCAATCGTATTATGGCACAAATGCAAAAGGACTTGCGACTGCCTGTTGAACCGAGACACATTGAATGTTTTGACAACTCAAACATTCAAGGTACCAATCCAGTTGCGGCTTGTGTAGTTTTTAAAGACGGTAAACCAAGTAAGAAAGATTACCGCCATTTTAACATCAAAACTGTTGAAGGTCCTGATGATTTTGCTTCTATGGAGGAAGTGGTGTACCGCCGTTATAAACGTCTGAAAGATGAGAATGAGCCTCTACCCAATTTGATTATTATTGATGGTGGTAAAGGACAATTGTCATCGGCATTAAAAAGTTTGGATGCGCTGGAATTGCGTGGAAAAATAGCTATTATCGGAATTGCGAAAAGACTCGAAGAATTATTTTATCCGGGAGATTCGGTTCCATTGTATTTGGATAAAAAATCAGAAACATTAAAGGTGATTCAACAATTGCGTAATGAAGCGCACCGTTTTGGAATTACACATCATAGAGACCGACGTAGCAAAGAGGCACTCAATGGCTCTATAGAATCAATTCCTGGAATTGGCGAAAAGACCATGCTTACTCTTATTCAACACTTTAAAAGTGTTAAAAGATTGCAATTGGTATCCGAAAAAGAAATATCAGACGTCATAGGATTGTCTAAAGCCAAAAAAATAGTCGAATTTTACAAAACACAAGCAGCGCCCAAAACCCCCTAAATATTATCAATGCTATTTATTGAAACACAATTTTTATACATGCGTAAATCCATTTTAATCATTCTTATACTTCTTGCAACATTTAATATGAATGCACAAGAGCAAGAAAGGCCCAAGGTTGGTCTCGTATTAAGTGGTGGTGGAGCTAAGGGATTTGCACATATCGGTGTTTTAAAAGTACTAGAGGAAGCAGGTGTAAAAGTAGATTACATTGGTGGTACAAGTATGGGAGCAATTGTTGGTGGTCTTTATGCAGCAGGATACAATGCCAAACAATTGGATTCTATTTTTAACGACACCAACTTTGATGAGCTATTAAGTGACTATATCCCTCGTGCCTCAAAAAACTTTTATGAAAAAGGGAATGATGAACGTTATGCGCTCGTTTTGCCTTTTAATAAATTTAGAATAGGAATTCCAGAGGCTTTATCCAAAGGCCTTTACAATTTTAATTTATTGAGTAAACTAACTCGAAATGTAAAATACACAGAAGATTTCAATAATTTACCAACCCCTTTCTTATGTATAGGATCGAATATTGAAACTGGAAAACAAGTAATACTTGACAAAGGAAATTTAGCTCAAGCCATGCTTATTAGTGCTGCTTTCCCCTCACTGTTTTCTCCCATAGAACTAAATGGTGATTTATTGATTGATGGTGGTGTTACTAACAACTACCCTATTAACGAAATTAGAGCATTGGGTGCCGACATTATAATAGGTGTAGATGTGCAAGATGATTTATTGCGTAAAAAATCTTTGAATGATGCAACCAAGATATTGGTGCAAATCACTAATCTGCATTCGATAGAAACAATGAAGAACAATATAGAGCAAACAGATATCTATATAAAACCCAATATCAAAGATTATGGTGTAATTTCTTTTGACAAAGGAGCTGCCATCATTAGAAAAGGTGAAGAAGCGGCTTTCTCTGTTTATGAAAAATTGAAAGTATTGGCAGATACGACTGAAATTTATGTGAAACCACCATTAAAATTAGCATCTGAAAATCTTACGATACGCAATATTAATTGCAATGAGTTAAACAACTACACCAGCGAATACATAACTGGGAAACTACGTTTTAAAGCAGGTTCAAAAATAAATTACAAGCAACTCGAGCGAGGAATTAATAACATTGATGCCACGCATAATTTTAATAGTATTAACTATTACCTAACTGCAACCGAAGATTCTGACGCCGTAGACTTAAATTTAGTTCTAAGAGAAGAACCTATCAAGTCTTATTTGAAGTTTGGTTTGCATTATGATGAATTGTATAAGAGTGGTGTTTTAATAAATTTGACACAAAAAAAACGTTTCTTTAAGAATGATATCGCCTCTTTAGACCTAGTTCTAGGGGATAATGTTCGTTACAATTTTGATTATTATATTGAAAATGGCTATAATTTCAATATTGGTTTTAAATCGAATTTTAATCAATTTAATAGAAATATTACCAGTACGCCAGAAAATTATGACTTTGCATTTTTAAGTATGAATACGGTGAATATTGATTTTTGGGATTTGACCAATCAAATTTACTTTCAATCCCTATTTATTCAAAAATTTCTCGTAGGTGGCGGGTTAGAACTCAAACATTTGAATATTAAGTCAGAGACCATTAATAATAACGACCCAGTAATAGATAACAGTAATTACTTGAGTGCTTTTGGATATGCTAAATACGACAGTTTTGATGATAAGCATTTTCCATCAAAAGGATACAGCTTTTCTGGTGACGTACATACTTACCTAACTTCATCAGATTATACAAAAGCGTTTACTCCTTACACAATTGTAAAAGGTGAAATTGGCGCAGCCTTTACACTTTTTAATAATTTTACTGTCACTCTTAAAAACGAAGCTGGATTTTCTGCAGGTGATAAGAGTGTTCCTTTCTTGAATTTTGTGTTGGGTGGCTACGGTTTTAATCCTATTAACAATTTTAAACCATTTTATGGCTATGATTTCTTGAGTATTGCCGGAAATAGTTACATAAAAACAATGGGGAATATTGATTATGAATTTTACAAAAACAACCATTTTAATTTTTCTGCCAATTTTGCAAATGTTGGAAATAAAATATTTGAGAATATAAATGACTGGGTGTCAGTTCCAAAATACTCAGGCTATGCAGTAGGTTATGGTTTGGAAACAATTATTGGTCCTATAGAAATTAAGCATACATGGACACCAGATAACTCTGATGGTTACACTTGGATTAGCGTTGGATTTGTGTTTTAGACTATAAAACGTCAAAAATACAATTTAAACACAGTTTTTTATCGCAAAGCTTTAGGTCTATAATTATTAGGATAACAGAAATTATAGGTTTTTTTTATAATATGTAAAAAAATAACCGTTTTTATGAATCAACTTGATAAATCGTACCAAAATTATCATTTTTGATGCAAAATAATCAACGTTCTTACTTAACTTTGTAATCACAAAACGGAAGGGGTGGTTTCCTTCCTATTTGATATAAATTTCATAATTTATAGTTTTTTGGTTAGTTAATAGTATAAAAACTCAGTCATTATTTGACTGAGTTTTTATGTTTTAATATATTTGGAATAGAATTTGCATTCCAAGTCAATAAACAAGATTAAATTATGAAAAGCGTATTTACAAATAGTTGGATCTACAAACCCAACATAGTAGTACGAATTTCATAAGGCTGATAAAATATAAAGATATCTACCTATGAAAAAATTACTATTCTTATTACTCCTTATAACCACCTTTGGTTTTGATTCCGCAAAAGAAGACGCTTATGATACAGGCGAATGGTTTAAATTTAGAATACATTATGGTATTGTAAATGCAGGCTATGCAACGCTAGAAGTTCAAGACGCTGTCATGGACAATAAAAAAGTTTATAAAGTTGTAGGTAAAGGTTACACAACGGGAATGTCACGCTTTCTTTTTAAAGTTGATGACTTGTACGAAAGTTACATTGATAAAAATACTGGAAATCCTTATTTGTTCACTCGTAAAATAGATGAGGGTGGTTACACCAAAAACCAACAAGGTTTCTTTAATCAATCATCAAACAGAATAGTCGTTAAAGACTACAAGAACAAAAGCGAAAAAACATTTGTAATTCCGCACAACACACAAGACATACTTTCGTCTTTTTATTACCTAAGAAATCATCCTAGTATTGACAAATTGAAAGTTGGTGAATCAATTGCTATTGATATGTTTTTTGATGATGAAACCACCAAATTTAAGTTAAAGTACATTGGTCGTGAAGATATTAATACTAAATTTGGAATTGTTCCCTCTATGATTTTTCGTCCATTGGTACAATCTGGACGCGTTTTCAAGGAAGAAGAAAGCTTAACAGTTTGGATTTCTGATGATAATAATCGTCTTCCTGTTCGAATAAAAGCCAATCTTGCAGTAGGGTCAATTAAAGCCGATTTAGATGGTTTTAAAGGTTTGAAAAATCCTTTCAGGATCAAATCAAAATAGATATTAATTAGTTCTTTTAAACTACAAAAGCAGGTTTGAACCATAATAAAGAAACTCAAGTTTGAATAAAATAGTCTCCCTTATCATCGTACTAACAACATTAATCTCTTGCAATCAAACCGAAAAAAAGGTGGAGATTCAAAAAGTTACCAAACCAAAAAAAGAACATTCCGATTTCGGTTTTAATTTTTCCGACTACAATGTTATCCAAGACACCGTTAGAAAAGGAGATACTTTTGGTACCATTATCGAAAAACAAAATATAGGTGATCGCAAAATCCACGACATTGTACAAGCTGTAAAAGACACTTTTGATGTTCGTGTTATTCGTCCAAACAAAGCGTTTACAATGTTTCGATCTAAAAATAAAACCAATAAACTGGAGGTTTTTGTGTACCAACCTGATGCATTAAATTATTATATTTTTGATTTTAGAGATTCTCTTGTGGTGGCTCATAAAAAAACGAGACCAATCACCATTCGAGAAAAAATAATTGGGGGCGTTTTAAAAGGCTCTTTATCTGAAACATTGGACAAAGCAAATGTTTCTACAGGATTAGCCAGTCAAATAACTAAAGTATATTCTTGGACAATTGACTTCTTTAAATTAAAAAAAGGAGACCGTTTTGGAATTGTCTTTACAGAGCGATTTGTAAATGATTCTATTTACAATGGTGTGGACGAGTTAAAAGGAATGTTTTTTGAATATAAAGGTAAAATCAAATATGCTTTCCCATTTGTCAAAGACATCTCTACTGGAAAAGTAGAATACTACGACGAGGAAGGAAAAACTTTGAAGAATTTATTTTTAAAGACCCCAATCAAGTTCAGCCGCATCTCTTCCCGCTTTTCTGGTAGCCGTTTTCACCCCGTACAACACCGCTGGAAAGCGCATAAAGGAACCGATTATGCAGCACCAACAGGAACACCAATTACCACAACTGCAGCAGGTGTAGTAGAGATGACGGGGTATACTGCAGGAAACGGAAATTACGTAAAAGTAAAACATAACAGTACCTATTCTACGCAATACCTGCATATGTCAAAAATCTTGGTCCGTCGTGGTCAAAGTGTATCGCAAGGACAAGTGATTGGAAAAGTAGGTAGTACGGGACTAGCAACGGGACCGCACGTATGTTACCGATTTTGGAAAAATGGCGTACAAGTAGATGCTCTAAAACTAAACTTACCTTCAGGAGAACCGATGACTGGATCTGATAAATCAAGATACTTACAAACCATTAAACCTATTAGAAGAGAATTAGATAGTATAGGGAATTTGTAACTTGCAAAGAAATAATAGCAAATCAACAATCATAAAATGAGAATCATCATCACTAGATAATGATTCTCATTTTTTATTATGATTCATTTGAGCAAGATTAAAATATATTTTTTAATCAAAAACCCACATTCATTTAAAATGATTTTCAGTATTTTTACAATAATAATAAAAAACTTGAACTAAAAATAAAATGGCTTTACAAACGACCAATCCTACAAAAACCCAAGCATGGAGCAAACTTCAAAAACATTTTGAGGCAATCAAAAATGTTCCAATGCAAGAAATGTTCAAAGAAGACACAGCTAGAACAGAAAAATTCAACATACAGTGGAATAATTTCTTAATCGATTATTCTAAAAATAATATAAGTCAAGATACGATTGCTTTACTGTTAGAGTTAGCAAACGAAATGGGACTAAAAGATGCCATTGCAGATTATTTTAGTGGTGCCATTATTAATAAAACAGAAAATAGAGCCGTACTTCATACTGCATTAAGAGCCAAAGAAACTGAGGTTGTGAATGTAAATGGAGTGAACGTGATTCCGGAAGTATATGAAGTAAAAGCGAAAATTAAAGCATTTACAAATGAAGTAGTATCTGGCCAACGTACAGGATACACTGGCAAAGTATTTACAGATGTAGTCAATATTGGTATTGGAGGATCTGATCTTGGACCTGCAATGGTTGTAGAAGCTTTACAATTCTATAAAAATGATTTAAATGTTCATTTTGTATCCAATGTTGATGGTGATCATGTAAATGAGATTATAAAAAAATTAAATCCTGAAACAACTCTATTTGTAATCGTATCAAAAACGTTTACAACACAAGAAACTTTGACAAATTCAGAAACCATTAGAAAATGGTTTTTAACTGCTGCAAAGCAAGAAGATGTTGCGAAACACTTTGTCGCTGTATCAACAAATATGCAAAAAGTTACTGAATTCGGAATTAATCCAGACAACGTTTTTCCGATGTGGGATTGGGTTGGAGGACGTTTCTCATTATGGAGTGCAGTGGGTTTAACTATTAGTCTAGCTGTAGGTTATGATAACTATGAGCAATTGCTCGAAGGTGCAAATGACATGGATACTCACTTTAAGTCCTCTGAATTTGATCAAAATATCCCTGTCATCTTGGGAATGTTAAGTGTTTGGTATAATAATTTCTTTGGAGCAGAGAGCGAAGCTTTGATTCCATATACGCAATACTTACAAAAACTAGCACCTTATTTACAGCAAGGGACTATGGAGAGTAATGGTAAAAGCGTTGGACGCGATGGAAAACCAGTAGATTACCAAACAGGAACCATCATATGGGGTGAGCCAGGAACCAATGCACAACATGCTTTTTTTCAATTAATTCATCAAGGGACAAAATTAATACCATCCGATTTTATTGGGTATGTAAAACCTCTTTATGGAGACCAAGACCATCATGATAAGTTGATGTCTAATTATTTTGCCCAAACTGAAGCACTTTTACATGGGAAAACAGCGCCTCAAGTACAAGCTGAATTCGACAAACAAGGCTTAGATGCTGAAACTGCAGCATACCTCCTTCCTTTCAAAGTGTTTACTGGTAATAAACCTACCAATACTATATTGATCGAAAAATTATCTCCAAGAACTCTTGGATCTTTAATTGCAATGTATGAGCATAAAATATTTGTACAAGGAATTATCTGGAATATATTTAGCTTTGATCAATGGGGAGTTGAGTTAGGAAAACAACTAGCCAATTCTATTTTATCAGAAATCAACACGAAAACAGTAAAGGAACACGATAGTTCTACTTCATTCCTATTAAATTACTTTTTAAATAATAAATAACAGTTATTTATATGTTTATAAAAGGCACTGAATTTTAAAATTCAGTGCCTTTTGTGTTTAAAAATAGCTTTTTGCTATTTTTAACAGTTTTTTTTCAATGTTAAAAATTAATTTAATTATTGATTTGATAAAAAAAGATCAGCAGTATTTCGATAAGTGTTATTATTTAGAGATCATAATGACAAATTCATTATAATTTAGAAGTGATCTTCTGATCTCAAATTTATTAACGTTATGATAACATATCCTAATTGAAATGTTATAATTTTGCCAATATTTTTAAACTCAAAATCAAATCAATGAAAAAAATTAATCAGTTTTTATTGCTGACTGTAGCTTTCTTATTTGCTACAGTTTCGATAGCTCAAGTAACTTCATCAAGTATGAATGGTCGAGTTACAGACGCAGTGGGACCTCTTGTTGGTGTAACAGTGGTTGCAACACATACTCCCTCTGGAACTACCTACGGAAGCGTTACCAATGGTGAAGGTTATTTCAACTTACCAGGTATGCGTGTTGGTGGTCCTTACAGTGTGGAAGTATCTTACATGGGTTATGGAAAAAACGTAACTAATAATATTATGATTAGACTGGGTGCACCTTATGCTCATAATGTAGTTTTAAGTGAAGAAAATGTTTCCTTAGATCAAGTAATTATTTCTACAAAGAGAACAAAGTTTGCAGCAGATAAAACAGGTGCAACAACAAATATCTCTAATGAGCAGTTAATTGCCATGCCTACGATTAATAGAAGTATTAGCGATATTGCTCGTCTTTCTCCATATGCAAATGGAATGAGTCTAGCGGGTGGTGACGGTCGTTCAACTAACTTTACAATAGATGGTGCTAACTTTAATAATAACTTTGGATTAAGCTCTAATCTGCCAGGTGGAGGAAGCCCAATTTCATTAGACGCTATTGAAGAAATTCAAGTAGTGATTGCCCCTTTTGATGTTCGCCAGTCAAATTTTATTGGTGGAGGTATAAATGCGATTACTAAATCTGGAACTAACAAGTTCAAAGGTACCGCTTATACTTATTTAACGAACCAAGATATGCGAGGTAATAAAGTTGGTGATGTTGATTTTGGAGTACGTCCAGAATCGTCAACAAAAACTTATGGTGCGACATTTGGAGGTCCAATTATTAAAAATAAATTATTCTTTTTCGTTAATGCAGAATCTATAGTTCGTCCAGGACAAGTTGTTACGTATAGACCTTCAGAAAATGGTGTTGCCAACCTAGATTTGTCTCTTTCACGCACAAGTATTGCAGATATGGAAAGAGTAAAACAGCATTTAATTACTAACTATGGTTATGATCCAGGTTCGTATAGTGATTATCCTGCAGATGAAACAAATAAAAAACTTCTTGTTCGTGTGGATTGGAACATCAATAACGCAAACAAATTTAGTGTGCGATATAACCACACTAAAAACCAAGGTTGGAATTCTACAAATGGAAATTCTACTGATGCTGGTTTCCGTAACACTACTATGGACCGTATTTCACAATACTCAATGGCATTTTCTAATTCTACCTATTCTGTAGATAACATTGTAAATTCCTTATCATTTGATTTAAATAGTAGAATTTCAGATAAATTGTCAAACCAACTTCTTGTTACAACTTCAAAAATACAAGATGCGCGTGGTTCAGATTCTTCTCCATTTCCATTTATTGATATTATGAATGGTAAAACAGCAACAGGAAATCAAGTTCTTGAGCCTTATATTTCTGCAGGTTATGAACTATTTACTTGGAACAATGCTGTTAATAATAACACATTCACAGTTACAGATAATTTGACTTACTACCTAGACAAACATAAAATTACAGGCGGGTTTAGTTTTGAACATCAGTTAGCAAATAACTCCTACATGAGAAATGGAACTGGATATTATCGCTACGCTAGTATTGATGATTTTCTTAATCAAGCTGCTCCAAGAGATTTTGCTCTTACTTATGGTTATAATGGTGAAAAAAATCCAACTGCTGAAGTTGCTTTCAACCAATTTGGATTTTATGCACAAGATGAGTGGAGTATTAATCCTAAATTTAAATTATCTTACGGAATACGTGCAGATTATTTAAAGTATGAAGATAATATCTTGACAAATAATGCAATAGCTGCATTAGATTTTGGTGGAAGAAGCATTGACACAGGTAAATGGCCAGAAGCAAATGTTCAATTCTCTCCAAGAGTTGGTTTCTCATGGGACATAAAAGGTGATCAAACGATGAAACTTCGTGGAGGAACTGGTATTTTCTCTGGAAGATTACCATTAGTGTTCTTTACCAATATGCCAACAAATTCAGGTATGGTGCAAGGTAGTTATACTGCTACAACTACATACAACGCAGATGGTTCTGTAAAAACAGTTAACCCTGCTCTAGCAAGCTTAGCTGGTCCTATGATTACAGATGTAAATGAAATGATTTCAAGGTTGAATTTACCAAATACGATCACACCTGCCGATGGAGTTCTGCCAAGTCAAATAAATAGTGTTGACCCAAATTTCAAAATGCCGCAAGTATGGAAATCTTCTTTAGCTTTTGATTATGAAGTTCCAGTTTCTTTCCCATTTTCACTTACAGTAGAAGGAATATATACGAAAAACTTAAATGGTGTAATGCTTAAAAATTATAACCTAAAACAACCAGATGATACATGGCAACGTTTTTCAGGTTCTGATGATAGATATATTTACCCAACTAAGGCTAATTATACATATACTGCAAAAGATGCCTATGTTTTATCAAACACAGATGAAGGCTGGGGTGCAATAGGAAATATTACACTTAACGCAGAGCCAGTAGAAAATTTAAAATTAATGGCGGCCTACACTTATACAGAATCACAAGAAATTTCTGGTATGCCAGGTAGTAATGCAGGATCTGCATATACAGGATTGTATACAATTAATGGACCCCATTTGCCAGAGCTTCAACGTTCTCAGTATGTGGTACCAAACAGAGTAATAGGATCGGCTGGTTATAGACTTCCTTGGTCAAATAATTTATTAAAATCTTCTACGTTTGTCAATGTATTCTATACAGGGTACTCTCCAAATGGATATAGCTTTACTTATTCAAATGATATGAATGGTGATGGTATTGCAACAGATTTAATTTATATTCCAAAAGCTAAAGGGGATATTAAATTCACCACTACTGCTGATGAAGATGCATTCTTTAATTTTATGGAACAAGATAGCTATTTGAAAGCGAATAAAGGTAAATACGCTGAAGCTAATGCAGCTCGTAGCCCTTGGGTGAATAGTTTTGACTTAAGATTGGTACGTGAGTATTATTTTAAAGTAGCTGGAAGAAATAATACTTTACAATTTACTATGGATTTCATAAACGTAGGGAATATTTTAAACTCAGAATGGGGTGTACAAAAAAATAACAACATCTCAGGTAATGGTAGAATATTAAAATATGATGGTAAAGATGCTAGTAATACTCCTTCTTATTCCTTTAATAAAGTTAGTGGTAGCTATCCTGTTACAACATATGATTACAACCGCAACTATGCTCAAACTTGGAAACTTCAATTGGGGGCTAAGTATTCTTTCTAAACTAAAGAATTTTGCTAGATTTAATTTGGATTTTCGAATGTAAATTACTTTCTAAATAAATCAAAACCGCTTCAAACGAAGCGGTTTTTTTTTACGTTAATTATTTTTTGAATAAAGCATTAAAGAAGGACCAGCATAAGAAGGACTTATCTTGTATATTTTTAGTTTTGTTCAATAGGTGTTACGTTAGTAAAACAAATGGTGAATTCTATTTTATTACAGATAAATTCGAAGACAGTGCAAGAACATGAGGGTTCTACATCTTTTTTACTAAATTACTTTCTTGAGAATAAGTAGTAACAATGTAGCTAGTAGATTTGAAAAGGCTTAACGTTTATGAAGCGTTAAGCCTTTTTTTTATGGCTTTTTTGCTTATATTTGTTTTAAAAAAATAATCATTTATGTACAATATCATTAAAGAATTGCATTCTGGCTGGGCTTATTTAGCTCTGTTTTTGTTGGTTTTAGCGGTAGTCAATTCGGCTATTGGTTTATTTTCTAAAAAAGAATTTACCCCTTGGGATAGAAAAGTTGGTATCATGGCTTTGATAGGAACACATACCCAATTGCTTATTGGCTTGGTATTGTACTTTGTTTCTCCTTTAGGTTTTTCTTCTTTAGGTCAAATGTCAGACAAAGTATTACGTATGACTTCTCTAGAGCATCCACTAATTAATATTATTGCTATCACATTAATAACAATAGGTTGGTCAAAGCACAAAAAATTGATTACAAGCGAATCTAAATTTAAAACTTTTTCTATTTTCTACGGACTAGGTTTATTGCTTATCTTAAGTAGAATACCATGGAATTTGTGGAAATAAAATAGATTAAACTTCGTTTTTTTTGAAGTTTTAATCTCTAGGTATGGTTTTTGCAAAAAGGATCACAATTAAAAAAGTTAAAATGAGAAAATCGATTACACTATTTTTTTTAATAACAATTATAGGATTTGCTTTTAGTAGAACTCCAATAATCGACAAACTAAGATCTTCCTTCCAAAAATCCAATCCTACTAAAGACACTATAAAATCTTCTAAAGACAGTGTGCGTCAAGAACCACGCTTAAAGCTTAAGTTTTTTAAAAAAGATGCCAATGCCTCCTATTACCACGATAAGTTTAATGGGAGGCGCACGGCAAGTGGAGAAAAATTTGACAATAACTCCTATACTGCAGCACATCGTAAATTTCCGTTTGGTACCAAATTAAAAGTAACCAATCAAGCAAGTGGTAAATCTATCATTGTAGAGGTTACCGATAGAGGTCCGTTCTCTAGAGGTCGCGAATTAGACCTTACAAGAAGAGGATTTATGGAAATCGCCAAAAATAAAGGAATCGGTATCATGGTAGTAACCATCGAAGAGGTTCTCAACTAAATAGTCCACGATTTAAACGGATTTTTACTCAAATAAGAGTTGTAAAAGCGAGGATCCGTAGTGACTTCTTCTCCCAACCAAAGAGGTTTTTCAAAGGTCTCTGCTTCCGATTGTAATTCAATTTCTGCCATAACTAGCCCTTCATTTTCTCCATAAAACTCATCAATTTCAAAGATTTTATCTTTCAACTTGACTTCATATCGAGTTTTATCAATAATACCTTTTTCACACAACAAAAGTAATTTTTCGGCTTCTTCGACTGGAATTTCTTTTTCCCATTCAAAACGTGACATTCCAGATTCACTTGAAGCTCCTTTTATCGTCAAGAATGCACAATCTCCTTTCGTACGCACTCTAACTGTTCTTTCGGGAACGGAGCTCAAATAACCTTGTTTAATTCTCTTTTCAGAAAATGCTTCTGCTTTATAAGCTTCAGAGGTAACCAAAAATTTACGTTCTATTTCTATCATAATTTTGAGTATCATTATTGAGGAGCTAAATCCAGCTGTTCGCTTTAGCCCTCAGTTTAAAAGTTTTTTTATTTGTTCGCTGTAGGAGCTTCTATTAGTCGCTCTACCTCTCCCATAAAAAATAACTTTTCGCCATCGGGACTACCGCTGCCATCTGGGCTATTTCACTTTCAAAAGTAAATTATTTTTATAACATTTTTACAACTCAATGTAAATCATGCCTAAATTTGTAACATGGAAGAACCACTTCTCAATAGAAAAATTATACACATTGATATGGATGCTTTCTATGCATCTGTAGAACAATTGGATAACCCCGAATTGAGAGGTAAGGCGATTGCTGTTGGTGGATCTGAAAACCGAGGTGTGGTTGCCGCAGCTAGTTATGAAGCTCGAAAATTTGGAGTGCGATCTGCAATAAGCGGTATCCAAGCAAAAAAGAACTGTCCCGAATTAATTTTCGTTCGACCCCGTTTTGAGCGTTACAAAGAAATTTCGAAAAAAATACAAGCTATATTTAAAGAATATACCGATATCATCGAACCGCTTTCTCTAGATGAAGCCTACCTTGATGTTACTCAAAACAAAAAAGGAAATCCAAGTGCCAGCAATTTGGCCGAAGAAATTCGCAGCCGAATTTTTAACGAATTGGGTTTAACGGCTTCTGCAGGTATTTCGACAAACAAATTTGTAGCAAAGATTGCCAGTGACTACAACAAACCCAATGGTCAAAAAACAGTCAAACCCGACGAAATAGAAGCTTTTTTGGAAAACTTAGCGATTCGTAAATTTTATGGGGTTGGAAAAGTTACAACTGAAAAAATGTATCAGTTGGGTATTTTTACTGGGACTGACTTAAAATCAAAATCGATCGAGTTTCTAGAAAAGCATTTTGGTAAATCAGGCAGCTTCTATTACAATGTTGTTCGAGGCATCCATAACAGTCCCGTAAAATCTGATCGAATTTCTAAATCAGTTGCCGCAGAACATACTTTCGATACCAACCTTTCTTCAGAAATTTTCATGTTAGAACAATTGCAAGGTATTGCCACTACACTTGAAGGCAGGTTAAAAAAAAACAATGTTTCTGGAAAAACAGTAACATTGAAAATTAAGTACAGTGATTTTAGTCAGCAGACCCGTTCTAAGACTTTACCTTATTACATTGCAGACAAAGGTTTAATTATGGAAACTATTCAAGAACTGCTTTACCAAGAGCGTATGAAAAATTCTGTACGCTTATTAGGAATTTCAATGAGCAACCTCAACACAGAGACTACAGAGAAAAAAGAAGTGGTAGCTGTACAATTAAAATTTAAATTTTAACTATACTGCTACCACTTAGTATTTCAGCATGTTTTGACTTTTATAATTTCAAGGCATTATAATTCACCTTCCCATTCTGCATAAAATTGAGAAAGAAATCCTTGCATGTATTCGTGTCTCTGCGTAGCAATTTTAGTCCCAGAAGCAGTATTCATAGTGTCCTTTAACAATAATAATTTTTCATAAAAATGATTAATTGTAGGCGCCGTAGTATTTTTATACTCTTCTTTTGTCATATTCATTTTAGGATCAATAGACGGGTCGTACATGGCTCTATTCTTAAATCCCCCATAGTTAAATGCTCTCGCGATTCCGATAGCTCCTATGGCATCTAGACGGTCTGCATCTTGAACAACAGCCAACTCTTTTGAACTGAACTTTTTATCAAAGTTTCCTCCTTTAAAAGAAATATTTTCAATGATTGCAATAACATGAGCGATTGTCGCTTCATCTACCTCTTGCGCCTCCAAAAATAGTCTAGCAGTCTTTGGTCCTACTGTCTCGTCACCTCCATGAAATTTACTATCAGCGATGTCGTGCAACAATGCACCCAATTTTACCACAGTTAGATCGCATTCTTCCTCTTGCGCAATTAATAGTGTATTTCGATAAACTCTTTCAATGTGAAACCAGTCGTGACCACCTTCAGCACCTTCCAACTTTTCTTTTACAAAAGTGATTGTATTATTTATTAAATCTAAACTCATTTCTTAAATATCTTATTTTATACAAAATGCTGATTTTAAAGTTTTAAAAAACTTAAAAATCAGCATTTCAATTATTCCAGCGATAGGATTATTACAGTCTTGCTGGCTCTACCCATTTAAAGATGTGTGATTCTTTTGGTATAACGATTCTCTCTGAGATCTTGGCCATTCTACCTGGTAATTTCATTAGGTAATCACGTGCTTTCTCAGCTTCATCTGTCAAACCAACCATTTTATCAATTTCCCACTTCACAATTAATTTTTGCATGATGTCTACATAGTCATTGGCTGTGTAAACTCCGATACGTTGTGCAGAATCTGAAAATTGTTCAAAAGCAGAACCAATCTTTTGTCCTGATTCTCTTAAGAAATGTGCAGGCATAACAATCTTAGCTTTCATCATGTATTGAAAAGCTAGCATCATTTCGCTTGGGTCTACCTTAAAAATTTCGGTAACAAAATGGCTATAAGCATGATGGTGACGCATTTCATCTCCAGCAATCATCTTACACATTTTAGCTAATTTTTTATCTCCATATCCTTTCGCTAATTGCGAAACTCTATTGTGCGACACATAAGTTGCTAATTCTTGAAAACTAGTATAGACAAAGTTTTTATAAGGATCTCTACCTGTTCCGATATCAAAACCATCGTTGATCAAATGTTGAGAAGTCATCTCTACCTCGCGCATATTTACACGACCAGATAAGTAAATGTATTTGTTCAATAAGTCACCGTGACGATTTTCTTCACCAGTCCATTGGCGTACCCATTTTGCCCAACTATTGCGCTCAAGATTGTCTACTCCTTCAACTTCCATCAACCAGTTTTCATAAGTTGGTAAAGCTTCCTCAGTAATCATATCTCCTACCATAGCAACCCAAAAGTCATAAGGTAAATCCTTTGATATTTCACGTAATTCTTTTACCTCTTCTAGAAAATTATCACTTTCAGAATTGGGTAAAAAATCAGATGGCTGCCAAATTTCTTCTACAGGAATTAGATATTGGTCAACGAAGCTGTCCACCCTCTTCTCTAAAAACTGCATTACTTCTAATCTAATATTTTTTATTGACATTGTGTATTATTTTAAAATTGTATATCTTTTTTAACCGCGATTTCTGCTTTGTATATTAGTTCTTCAAAAGTAAAGTCACTTACTTTTAATGGGGTTTGAATAGTGAATCGCAAACTATTACCCAAACCAACCGGGAAAAATCCGTAACGAACCATTTTCCAAGAATTATTAATCGTTATAGGAACCACATAGGCCGATGGTGCATATTTACATAATATTTTAAAACCACTTTGAGCAAACTCTTTGGGTTCACCCGTTTTGCTTCTTGTACCTTCTGGAAATATAACGGCTGTTCGGTTATGCTTCTCGATATACTGCGACAAACCTTTGATCAAGGGAATAGCTTGCTTAGGGTCTTTTCTATCAATGAGCACAGAGCCTCCGTGTCTTAAGTTGAAAGAAACACTTGGGATTCCGCTACCCAATTCTTTCTTACTTACAAATTTACAATGAAAACGTCTCAAAAACCAAATCATTGCTATAATATCATACATACTTTGATGATTTGCCACAAAAATCAAAGGAACTCCTGTAGGAATGATCGCTTTATTCTCAACTTTATAAGTCGTTCCTACTAAGTTAGTGCATTTTAATAGAAAAAAGTTCAAATAATCAACACTTATTTTATGCGCTTGATATCCGAAAAAACGAAAACATACCCATTGTATGGGATGAAAAACCAATAAAGTAAGACCAAACAACAAGTAATAAATTACTGAAATTGGATAGGATATTAACTTTTGCATGCTTAAAAAATTAGCTGCAAAAGTAGCAAATAAATTTTTAGTGCTATTTAATTCCTAAACAATATTAGATTTACGCTTTAATTGTACCTTTACACCCTAAAATACTAGCGTTTTCCAACAAAAATATGAAGTTTAATTACCCTAAAGAAGAGAAACTCAAGAGCAAAATTAAAATTGGATTGTTATTTTCTGATGGTAAATCTGTTGCAAAATATCCCTTACGAATGGTCTATTACACAGGAGCGGTTGGTGAGGATTCTAGAACTCAAATTGGAGTTTCTGTTTCCAAGAAAAATTTTAAAAAAGCAGTTGACCGTAATTATTACAAAAGACTGCTTCGAGAAGCCTATCGCCTCAACAAGCATTTACTTTTAGAAAATTTAGACCAACCTTATTCTTTTATGCTGTTTTACCAAACCAAAGATCGCTTGAACTTTGAAGAGGTTAATACCAAAATGATCCAATTATTTGAGAAATTTTTGTTGCAAACAAAAAAAACAGATTAACTATTCTTTTTTTGTATTTTTAGCCTGCACTATTTATAATTCCACTATTCAAATGAAATCCCTTTTCCAAAAAAAAGTAATAATCCCAACTATCGCTTCTGCCTTTTTATTTATAGGGGTAAGCTTTCAAGATAATTTTTTTGAGATTGCAAAGCAAATAGAAATCTTCACCACTTTATTTAAAGAGTTAAATAAAAATTATGTTGATGAAGTAAATCCTGGCGACTTAATGGATAAAGCTATTAAATCTATGTTGGCAGGTTTGGACCCTTACACTGTTTACTTTAATGAACAAGATGTTCTACGTTTTAAAATTAACAATACGGGTGAATACACAGGTATTGGTGCTTTGATTACAAGACAAGAAGGTAAAATCATTATTAAAGAAGTGTACAAAAATTTCCCAGCCGATAAAGCAGGTTTGAAACCGGGTGATGAAATTACAAAAATTGGCGATGTGGCACTGATAGATTTCCTTGACGATGCCTCACAATTGTTTAAAGGAACAAAGAATACTAAAATTGATATTGAATACCTTCGACAAGGCAAAAAATTAACTGGTCAAATTATACTTGATGAAGTAGAAGTGAAATCGGTTCCTTTTTACGCAAAAATTGATGAGAAAACAGGTTATATTGTTGTAGCGCATTTTAGCAAAAAAGCATCTATCGAAACAAAAGAGGCTTTACTTGAATTAAAAAGACAAGGAGCCGAAAGAATCGTTCTTGATCTAAGAGGAAATCCTGGAGGGCTTTTGAATGAAGCTGTGAGTATTTGTAATCTGTTTGTCCCTAAAAATGAAGTTATAGTGACTACCAAATCAAAAATAGAGAAATACAATAATACCTATAAAACTACATCTGATCCTGTAGATACTGAAATTCCGCTTGTGATTATTGTAAATGGTCGAAGCGCTTCTGCATCTGAAATCGTTTCTGGTGCTCTTCAAGATTTGGATCGTGCCGTTGTAGTAGGAAGTCGCAGTTTCGGAAAAGGATTGGTCCAACGACCTGTTGATCTTACCTATAACACGCAGCTAAAAGTTACCATTTCCCGCTATTATACTCCATCTGGTAGGTGTATCCAAGCGCTTGACTACGCAAATAAGGACAATAAAGGTGTGGCCAAACGTACTGAGGAGAAAAATTATAATGCATTTAAAACCCGAAAAGGAAGAACTGTTTATGATGGTGGAGGAATTTTACCAGACCTCGAAATTGAAGAGACCAAGACAAGTTCTATTGCAAGTGCCTTGCAAAAAAATGATGTTATCTTTAATTATGCAACTGCTTACTATTACAAAAATCCAAATATAGGAAATCAGAACATTACATTTTCAGACGCAAATTATCAAGATTTTAAAAATTATCTCAAAACTCAAAAAGTTTCATTGGATACAGAAACAGAACTTGCTTTAAAAAACACTTTGGCTGTTGCCAAAAAGGAAAATATGGACGTTGCAATAAAAAATGAATACGAACAACTACTGAGTTCGATTCAAAAAATTGAAGACGGATTATTAGATAAAAATAAGATCGAAATCAAAAATTTACTAGTAGAAGAAATCATCAAAAGGTACCAGTACCAAGAAGGTTTGTACAATTATTATTTAAAAAATAGTGTCGAAATTCAAAAATCGGTTGCTTTACTGAATAATACAACTGAATATTTGAAAATTTTAAACCGATAAATGTCAAAATTATATGCAATAGTAGCGTTATTACTTTTCAGTCTTCTTTCGTCTCAAAATAAGAAGATTGAAACAGTCTACTTTAATTTTGACAAATATGACATTAACCGTCAGCAAGCGATAACTATCTTAGATTTCATAAAGACAAACGACACTTCCAAAATAGAATCGATTCAAATTTACGGGTATTGCGACGACCGCGGAAATAATGATTACAATTACAAACTATCAACTAAAAGAGTCGAAACTGTACAAGATTTGCTAACTACCAACGGATTTAATAAAAATAAAATTGTAATTATTGAAGGTAAAGGTCGTGTGTTAGTAAAGAAAGATACAGTTGATAATTTAAGCAAAGTAAGATCTCAAAACAGAAGAGTAGACTTATTGATTATTCCTAAAAATAGTTTTGGCCAAGGTATTTACACTTCTCTACAAGACAAACATAAGGTTGGCGATCGCATTTATTTCGAATCTATTTTATTTGAAATGGGCAGCAGTAAATTGACTAATGCGTCGATAAAGGAGCTGGACAAAATCATTACGATTTTAAACAAAAACAAGAAATTAGAATTCGAAATTCGAGGTCATGTTTGTTGTACGTCTAACAGTTATAGAGATGCAATTGACAAAGAGACAAGCGAACGGAATTTGTCTTTAAACAGAGCCAAAACAGTCTTTAAATATTTAATGAGTAAAAAGATTAATAGTTTAAGAATGTCGTACACTGGAGTTGGTAACAAATACCCTCTACGCAAAGGAGATGAAATGGACCGACGTGTAGAATTCCTCATTACCAAAATTTAAAATCACCTTTTAACAATAGCAACCGATTTGATTATAGACTCAAGTTCGTGCATTATATCTCTCTTCTCTTTTGACGGAGAATAGCAAAATCCTTCAAGAACTAATGCTCTACTATACTCTTGGTCGATGATGACATAATTTATAAATGGTCCTGTCATAAAATCGTTTTTCAACTCCCAAGTTCCTTTCATTTCGTAGGCAATTTTACCATCAAGTTTTATTTTAAAGAAATAGGGTGAATAAGCCTCCTCAGTTACCATATCAGTATTAGGTTCTTTGCCATGTATATAAAGTTTACCTATCGAATCACGCATGCTTATGATATTCGATATTAAATTATTCTTATTTATAATTTGGTAAATAGGAACTTGGTAAATCAACAAACTACTGCTACCACTCACAATTTCTTTTTTTAACCAAAGAAAATTTGATTCATGTGACATGTACTTGTATCCTATAGGTACGTCTAGGCCAATATGAAATTTATTCTCAATGATTTTGGGGTTCAATGCTGATCTTCGAATTGTTTTTTGACATTCCTCAATTTCAGTTTGACGTATGGTAGCAACGATAATTGGGCTTTGCTTTTCTAAAATAGCTAATATATCGGTCGCAGTTCGTCCAGAAATATGAAATACATTTTGTGGAGAAGCATACTGATCTGTAATAATTTCGAACTTGTTTACATCTTTCTTTTTTACTACAATAATATTGCGACTGTCGGTCATGAAACCTTCTAGCAGTTTTGTCGAATATTGATTGATATTAAAGAGCGGTTCTTCTTGCGGCAAGCCTAATACTGGAGAAGCAAATTTATTGCGCAAACTGTCCCCTATTTCGCCATTCCACAGCTGATCTTCGATTACAATAGAAATGCTATTTATCTTTCCTGTTGTTTTTTTTGAAACAGAATCTTCGTTGTTCTTGCAAGAAAACAAAAATATTGAAAGTAGTACAAATAAAAAATGGGCCTTATTCATAATTGTATAATTATAATAAAACCCAAATTTATATAAGATTATTGTATTTATCCGTTTAATTTCAATTTCATTCCGGGTTTGATACCTTCATTGCCAATATCGTTCCACTTTTTCAAGTCAGCAAGTGATACTCCAGATTTTTTGGCGATACTGTATAAAGTATCTCCAGCTTGAACATAATAATCAGATGTCAGCTTTTTGGCGAAACTGTCCGTTTTTTTGAATGAATTTACACTTGCAAATGAAGTGTTGATTGCAGGTTCATTCTTAGCAACAATCAAAGTTTTCCCAAGTGCAACAGCGGTAGAATTTAGTCTGTTCCACTGTTTCAACTCATTTAATGAGGCACCAAATTTCTTAGCAATGGTACCAAGATTGTCTCCTTTTTGAACTACATACTGAATGTTTTTTAAGATTACAGGTTGTGTAATAACAGCAACCTCCTCAGACACTGCATTTGTATTTATTTTTAATTTGGCCCCTAATTGCAGGTTCGAGCTTGATAAATCATTCCAATCTGTTAAATCAGCTACAGATATATTATGGCTTCTTGCAATCGAATTTAAACTCTCTCCTTTTTGTACAATATGAAAACGAGTTTCTTCATTATCACTATCATCATTGGTAGCAACTTCTTCTTTATCAACTTTAGAATCAATATTATTAATCTTAGGAACAACTGTAGTTGTAGCCACTGCTCTGTGTATAAATGCTTTATTTATAGGTTCAGCAACACCAATTTTTAGGTTATCACCATAAGCGATATTAGTATTACTCAAGTTATTCCATTTCATGATCGCTTCTACGCTCACATTATGTTTGCTAGCGATAGCATTTAAGTTATCACCTTGTTTTACTATATAATTTTGCGTGTTATTAGGATTAAGTTTCAACGTGTCAGAGCCTAATACCGATTTTAAAGCAATAGCTCTAGGGTTTTGATAATCACCATTTTTATACTCTGCTTCACGCTGCACATAAGCATAAATTTTTTCCTCATTGGATGCGAAAATGGCAATTTTATCTTTTGGTAATTTCAGGTAATGAGCAGCATCACTATAAACAGGAATTGTATTTAGTTTATAAGCTGGATTCAATAACTCTAGTTGAGCAATTGGCACTTCAAGTAAATCAGATATTTGTTTAAAAGTCATTTGCTTTTTAACCATTACGGTGTCTGTTGCAAATTGTTTTAAAAGTGCTCTGTTCGGCTTAATACCGTGTTCTTTATGGTACTCATAGATATACATCGTTGCCAAAAATGCAGGTACATATCCTTGTGTTTCCTTAGGTAAATAATTACGAATATCCCAAAAATTTTGTTTTCCTCCAGAACGACGAATTGCTTTGGTAACATTTCCTGGTCCAGAATTGTAGCTTGCTAGAACCAATTCCCAATCGCCAAAAATAGCGTACATACCTTTCATGTACTCTGCTGTTGCTTGGGTGGATTTTAAAGGATCACTACGCTCATCCATATAAGAGTCAATCTTCAAATCGTATTGCTTACCCGTTTGGTACATGAACTGCCATAATCCAGTAGCTCCCATTTTGGAAACTGCCTTAGGGTTCAAAGCAGATTCAACAATCGCTAAATATTTAATTTCTAATGGAATATTTTCTTTGGCAAATACCTCTTCAAACATTGGGAAGTAATATTCTGAAACAGCCATTAATCGTTCGTAGGATTTTCTTCTGTATTTCAGAAAAGATTTAATTACATTTTCTAGATTTTCATTGTATTGAATTCTAAAAGGAGATTTAGCATTCATCGCTTCCAATCTGGATTTAAGCAATTCTGTAGGCAATTCAAAATCAACCTTAATACTAGAATCTATTGATGTAATGTCTGTTGTCATTTCATCATAAGAATCCAGATCTGTTAATTCTTTCATCCAAAGATTATCGACACAGGCTGCCAGATCGTCTTTTATGAAGGTATTCTTGATAGAATCCAGATAGGTTACTTTTTTCTCTAAACCAACAATTCCTTTATTCTCTGCTATTTCTTGCGAGAATAAAGGAATTGATAGTAATAAAGAAAGTGATATTGTGATATATTTTTTAGTCATATTCCGTAGGTTAATATGCTTGTTTGTAACTCATTAAGAATTTAGCAAATACAAACATACTACCTAATAACCAATAATAGTCATAAATATTGTTAAAAATAACGTTCTTAATCTAAAATTGCTGCGATACCAGGTAGAACTTTACCTTCTAGCATTTCTAGCATTGCTCCACCACCGGTTGAAACATAACTTACTTTGTCTTCAAAACCGAACTGTTTTACAGCCGCAACAGAGTCTCCACCACCTACAAGTGAGAAAGCACCGTTTGCAGTAGAAGCTGCGATATAATTTCCTAGTGCAATTGTTCCTTTTGCAAAAGACTCCATTTCAAAAACTCCCAATGGACCATTCCAAAGAATCGTTTTACATTCCATAATTACTTTTTCAAAAGCTTCCAATGATTTTGGACCTGCATCAAGACCTTCCCAACCATCAGGAATTTCTCTTACGTCAACAATTTGCGTATTTGCTGTATTAGAAAAATCATCTGCAGCAATGACATCTACTGGGATATGAATTTGAACTCCTTTTTCTTTAGCCAAACGCAAAATTTCTAATGCCAATTCCATTTTATCATCTTCACAGATCGAGTTACCAACTTTACCTCCTAGTGCTTTCACAAAAGTAAAAGTCATACCTCCACCAATAATCATGTGATCAACTTTATCCAAAATGTTTTCGATAACCGTAATTTTCGAAGAAACTTTAGATCCACCAAGAATGGCTAAAACTGGTCTTTCGCTATTGTTTAAAACCTTGTCAATGCTTTCAATTTCTTTTGCCAATAACTTACCAAAACATTTAGCAGTTGGAAAAAACTGAGCAATAATTGTAGTTGAAGCATGTGCTCTGTGAGCCGTTCCAAAAGCATCGTTTACATAAATATCTCCCAATGAAGCCAGTTCTTTAGCGAAAGCTACATCTCCAGCTTCTTCTTCAGCATGAAAACGTAAATTTTCTAATAATAAAACTTCACCTGGTTGCAATGCTGCAGCAGCTGTTGTAGCGGCTTCTCCAACGCAGTCATCAGCAAACTTTACTGGAACTCCAAGAATTTCAGAAGTTGATTTTAAAATGTGTTTTAATGAATATTTTTCTTCAGCACCTTTTGGTCTTCCTAGGTGAGACATTAATATCACACTCCCACCTTGAGCCAAGATAGCATCAATAGTTGGTTTTGCAGATACAATACGAGTAGTATCAGTAATATTGAAGTTTTCGTCCAAAGGCACGTTAAAATCAACACGTATTATTGCTTTTTTATTTTTAAAATCAAAGTCGTTTAAAGTCTTCATCAGATTTATTTTAAGTTTATTATTATCAAAGTACAACAAATATAGAACTTTTACATTAGTATGATATTTCATTATTCTAAAAATAAGTTGAAATATCTAACGAAAACGATGTAATTCACATAATAATTTTAAGAATTGCTATACCTATTTATGAATTCTACAAAATAGGCTTTAAATGTTTTTTTTATTTAGATCTCAAAAGCACTGTGGAGTACTTCTAAACTTTGTTTCTCAAAATTTTTGACTACACCATTTTCTGCTATCTTTGCTTTATGTTATTCTCAAATATTTTAGGACAAGAACACATCAAGAACCACCTTACACAGAGTGCGAGTTCGGGGCGCATACCCCATGCACAACTATTTGTGGGACCAGAAGGATGTGGGACATTGGCTATGGCAATTGCTTATGCTCAGTACATTTTATGCAACAACCAAAACGGTGAAAATACGGGCGAAAATACCGCTTGTAATCTTAAATTTGATAAAATTGCTCATCCCGATTTACATTTTGTATATCCAACAGTAACTACAGATGAAGTAAAGGCCAAACCTAAAAGCATCGATTTTATAATCGATTGGAGAACTTTTATTTTGGAGCAACCTTATGGCGGATTATTTGACTGGTACGCTATTCTTGGTGTAAAAAATAAACAAGGAGAAATTCGTGTAGATGATGCTCAAGAGATCTTAAAATCATTAGCGTTAAAATCCTATGAGGGTGGTCACAAAATTATGATTGTCTGGATGGCAGACAAGCTTAATACAGCGGCCTCAAATAAACTATTAAAATTATTAGAGGAACCACCTGAGAAAACTGTTTTTATATTGATAAGCGAAAACGAAGAAGATATCATTCAAACCATTCGTTCTCGTTGTCAAATTTTACATTTTAACGGATTAAGCCAAGCAGTTATTGCAGATGCATTGGTTGCCAATGAACAGGTCGAGGAAAAACTCGCTTTAAAACTCGCTCATCAAGCACAAGGAAATTACAATAAAGCGCTTCATTTATTGCATGATGACAGCGAGGAACATCCTTTTGAAGAGTGGTTTGTTACTTGGGTACGTGCTGCTTTCCAGGCCAAAAAAGATGCTTCGGCTATTCATGATTTAATCACTTGGAGCGAAAAAATCGCAGGATTAGGAAGAGAAAGTCAAAAGAAATTCTTAGATTTTTGTATCGAAATGTTTCGTCAAGCGTTGCTGCTTAATTATGAAGCGCCTAGTTTGGTTTATTTTGAACCGAAAGTACCTAAGTTTAAATTGGAGAAATTTGCACCTTTTGTAAATGGAAATAACATAGCCGAAATTTATAATGAGATTGGTGAGGCCATGTATCATATAGAACGCAACGGAAATGCCAAAATAATATTGACCGATTTATCTATAAAACTAACACGACTCATTCATAAAAAATAACCAACCATGAACAATCCTGCCTCCTTACTGATCCTTATCTTTTTCGGAATGACTTACTTGCAATCCAGTTACGAAAAACTGTTTTACTGGCAAGATAACATCACTTGGCTTAACGGGCATTTTGCCAAAACTAGATTAAAAAATCACGTAAAACCAGCGCTAATCAATTTGGTTATCATGGAATTGATTTCGACAATATTATGCTTTGTAGGTGGTATCGAATTACTAGTAAGCGACGGTAGACTTTTTGGATTTTACGGAGCAGTATTCTCAGCAATCACATTATTAATGATGCTTTTTGGTCAGCGTCTCGCCAAAGACTATGACGGAGCCAGAACCATTGTGATCTACTTTATCCCTGCTGTAATGGCAGTATATTGGCTCAATTAAAATGATGGCATTGTAAAATTCAATGTTATTACTTATTACAAACTTAAGATTCTGCATCCTAATGATCAGAGACTTTACAATACAAATTTATGGAACCTAAAACACCTTCAGAATCATTAACAATACTTACCGACTTAGTTTTACCAAGTGAAATCAACCATATTAATAACCTTTTTGGAGGAGAGCTTCTTTCGCGTATGGACCGTGCCGCTAGTATCTCAGCACAACGCCACTCGCGCAACATTGCCGTGACTGCTTCTGTAAACCATGTCGCATTTTCTAAACCTATTTTACTAGGAAGCGTGGTGACAATAGAGGCAAAAGTTTCCCGAGCCTTCAACAGCTCTATGGAAGTCTATATCGACGTTTGGGTTGAAGACCGCCTTTCTGGTGAAAAATCCAAAGCCAACGAAGCCATTTATACTTTTGTAGCTGTAAACGAATTAGGTAAACCAGTTCTTGTTCCAGCTATCGTTCCAGAGACTCCTTTAGAACAAGAACGTTTTGACGGCGCACTTAGACGTAAGCAATTAAGTTTGTTATTGGCCGGAAAAATGAAAGCACACGATGCAACCGAATTAAAAGCACTTTTTATTTAAAATTGCTGATTAACGACTTTTGATTTAAGGAAGGCGTAAACTGATAAGTTCAATACTTACAAATTTCAAGAACTAGTTGGGCGTGACCCGCAGAAATCCCGAAGCTTCGGGATTGCGTTAACAATTGTAGAAAAGTGTTTGCAATCGGGCTAAGCGCTAATCTTTGTGGGTAAGGCATACACCCGAGCGACAGCGAACTGATGAATTAATCCCGCACTATCTAGTGTGGATATTGTCAAGTAGGCAAGCGCATTTCAGCCCAAGCCTCTCACAGAACCGTACGTGATACTCTCGCATCATACGGCTCTTATCATACAAATCATAGTGCTTTGAAGAGTTGCCAATGGTAAAACAGCGTGGGATAGGCAATACGTATTGTTTTCAACCCCTTATATGCTTTACTGTAACTTCTCTTCATTGACTTATACTTATTCCGAACCCATTTGGCTAACCGATTTTCTAAATTCCGAAATAGTCTTTGTAGGCTCCAAACTTTAAAATAGCCATAATAACGGGCAATCCCTACTAGTTGCAAATGCAATTGGCTTGCTATTTTTTGAATGCTAACATCTGTTTGCTTATGAAACTTTAGGTCTCGCCATTTGTCTATAATCCGTATTTGTGATTTTTGGCTTATCTCACAATCGTAGCCCAAAAACAATCTGCCTTCTTTGGTGATTTTGGTTCTTGGTTTGAATGTGAAGCCCAAAAAGTCAAACTTCTTGGGATAATCCTTGAATCTTTTTCGGTTGTAAGCCTGGCATTGTACTATTTTGGTCTTTTGCTCGCTCAGTCGTAGTTTGCATTGTTCTAATCTGGTTTTTATCGCATTTAAAACTTCTATACTCTGACCCTCGCTGTAACAATGTACAATTACATCATCGGCATAGCGTACAAAGTTTAATTGTGGGTAGGTTTTCTCCAGCCATTTGTCTAATACATAATGTAGAAACAGATTGGCTAACAAGGGACTAATCACTCCGCCTTGTGGCGTGCCTGTTCCTTGTTTTTGGATTAATGCTCCATTTGAAGTTTGTATTGGACATTCTAACCATCTTACAATATACATTCGAACCCGCTCTTCGAAGTCTTCTGGAAATTATGATTGTTGTCGTTTGTGCTGTGCGAAGTCTCCCGACTTCGTATCCCGCTCTTCGAAGTCTTCTGGAAACCACGATTGTTGTCGTTTGTGCTGTGCGAAGTCTCCCGACTTCGTACCCGTTCCTGTAAGCCATTACAACTTAGTTAAACTCAGTATTCATTATATCGAGTAAAATTATTCAAATTCAAAACATCAACAATAGGAATGTCTGCTTTTTTAATTTTTAATAATCCTATGTCAGAAATGTATTTACTGGCACTAGAATAGGTATAATGCGATGATTTTTCAACAATGCCTGCACGAACAGGATTTAAATGAATATAATCCAACTTAGACCACATAAATTTGTTGCTATAAATCTCTTCAGGATGATTGCCATACTGCCAAAACTGATAGTTTTTGTCTCTGGAATGACTTTCGGTTGCTAATTTAAAACGCTCCAACATCCATTCTCTTCTACTCTCTGGATCGGATTTTATTTTTTCTATAATTTTTGTCGCAGTAAATTTTTTGAAATCTCTTAACAAATCTGATAACTCTCCATCGTCAGATTGTACTATCATGTGTATGTGATTGCTCATAATCACATATCCATACAAAACCATG
Source organism: Flavobacterium algicola (assembly GCF_022399565.1). Lineage (GTDB taxonomy): Bacteria > Bacteroidota > Bacteroidia > Flavobacteriales > Flavobacteriaceae > Flavobacterium > Flavobacterium algicola. The sequence goes on along the minus strand of NZ_JAJTUT010000001.1, from coordinate 1,373,441 downwards.
CCTTTGTTTGCAATGCAGAAATCCAAACATTCAACAACTGAGTCTCTATAGCTTTTTCTTGTAAAAACATCAACCCAATCAACAAGGGTTGCCGTTACAAAATGTGGTAAAGTCTGGTCTCTTATTTTATATCCGTCTGACATAGCTTTTTCATCCAAATATAATGATGTTTTACTACAAATACATACTTGATTTATTTTGCCTGATTAACTGTGTGGATTATTGGAGTGGGTACGAAGTCGGGAGACTTCGCACAGCAACACCACAATTTTTATGCACATCTGTTTTTTAAAGAACACTTCGGATAGCTGGTGAAAGTAGAAAAACTAAACGACCAAAAAAAATCACTCGTTAAAGAGTTTCTAGATGCTTTCATACTAAAATCTAATCTGCAGCAGCAACTTTCTTAATATAAAAAAACCTCGCAAATTGCGAGGTTTTTTGTTGTGTGAAATCAACATTAGTTACATTTTTGATATTGATACTCTTTAATATTTCCTTTAAGGTCTTTATAAATTTGAAAGTAATATAATCCTTCTTTTGTTTTCTTAAAGTAAGGTGATTTCTTAAAAAAATCTTTATCCCCTACATTTGAGTTAAATGTATTTTTACCAGCATATTGTGTGCCTTCAGTATAATCTCCTTTAAGCTTTGTAAAATAGAGCATTTTCATTTGTTCAACGGCTGTATTATAAGCTTCATAACCAATAGCACTAAATTTAGTAACAGGATATATTTCAAAAGGAGTTTCTTTTGTTTGTCTTAATCCTATAACAGCTCTAGCATCATATTCTCTAGCTTTATCTCTAGCTTCCTCTAAATCTTTTGCGTGGCTATATCTTCCTTTTATTACTAAAAAAGCAAAACAAATAAGTTCATCCTCATTATAAACAATAGCATCAGTCGTTACTTCAAGCTGGTCAATTGTTGGAAACGGAGAAGTAACATATCTATCTCTTTTTATATTAAATCTATTGGCATAAGGTTCGAAAAAATTGGCTGGGTCTATATCTGCTCCAATATATTTTGAGTAATATTCTTCTTGTTCCTTTTTAATATTATCAGGAGAATTTACATAAACATCTGTTTCATAATCGTGATATTTTCTAAAATATTCTACTTTATCAATAAAGCAATCTGCTATTTGCTTTTTGTCTTTTTCGAACATTATTTTATCTTTAGGAGCGTCAATAACAACTTTTGCAGGTTCTTTTTTAGCACAACAATTTATTAATGACAAGAATATTAAAATAATTAATCCTTTATACATAGTTGTTATTTTTGAGGTTTTTCTTCCCATTTAGAACATCCAGAACCATTATTATTAGATTGTGGTACAAATTGATTGATCTCTTTTTGGCTAAAACTATCAACAGAATGCTCTGACATTCCTGACCCCCGCTCTTCGAAGTCTTTTGGAAACCACGATTGTTGTCGTTTGTGCTGTGCGAAGTCTCCCGACTTCGTACCCATTCCTGTAAGCCATTACAACTTAGTTAAACTCAATATTCATTATATCGAGTAAAATTATTTAAATTCAAAACATCAACAATAGGAATGTCTGCTTTTTTAATTTTTAATAATCCTATATCAGAAATGTAATTACTGGCACTGGAATAGGTATAATGCGATGCTTTTTCAACAATGCCTGCACGGACAGGATTTAAATGAATATAATCCAACTTAGACCACATAAATTTGTTGCTATAAATCTCTTCGGGATGATTGCCATACTGCCAAAACTGATAGTTTTTGTTTCTGGAATGACTTTCGGTTGCTAATTTAAAATGTTCCAACATCCATTCTCTTCTACTCTCTGGTTCTGATTTTATTTTTTCTATAATTTTTGTAGCTGTAAATTTTTTGAAATCTCTTAACAAATCCGATAACTCTCCATCGTCAGATTGTAGTACATGTGTATGTGATTGCTCATAATCACATATCCATACAAAACCATGCCTTTGTTTGCAATGCAGAAATCCAAACATTCAACAACTGAGTCTCTATAGCTTTTTCTTGTAAAAACATCAACCCAATCAACAACGGTTGCCGTTACAAAATGTGGTAAAGTCTGGTCTCTTATTTTATATCCGTCTGACATAGCTTTTTCATCCAAATATAATGATGTTTTACTACAAATACATACTCTCTCGTGTTTGTTGCCTATTGGAAAGGGTACGAAGTCGGGAGACTTCGCACAGCATCCCAAATTATAAGAAAGATTGTTTTTTTAAAGAACACTTCGAAGAGCGGGAGTAATAATATCAAATATATGAATATTTTTAAGAATTAACTTAAACATCTGTAGCTCACTTTATACAAAAAATTGTTGTAATAAAGTGATATTGAAAGCCAATGTATCCAATGGCGCAGACTTACTTTGCGTAATCACAAAAGTTAGCAAAACACAATAGTACTTCAAAACAAATCTAACAAAGCTGATAGCGCGGATTTGCAATCCGTGCCCACACAGTAAATCAATACAGTATTTCAACTATCTATAACAAATTCAATATAACAACATTCAATTCATTTTCGAATTACTTCTAGCCTTTTTGTATGGCTTAGCTTGGCTTATTGTTGCGGGCACGGATTGCAAATCCGCGCTATCTTTGTCACGACATATCCTAGCCATCGGGTTATTCATTACAAAACCATACTTATTATAGTTCTGGGTATTATAAGGATATTGTATGTTTTCGGAATTTATTCAAAGTATCTAATGCTCTTTTAAAATCGCTATTGTTTTCTAATACTTTTTTAATATCACCTACAAAATTTGTAATTCTATATTCTTTGCTGTCTGGATTTGTTTTTTGCAAAGGACAGTTAGAGTTTTCATTAAAAAAAATAGTCGATTTTAATTTCTGATTTTCATAAATCTCAAATTTATCTTCAAAACTTGGCATTAACCAATTGCAATCAGGATATGAAAACTCTCCTTTAATTTCTTCAATTTTGTTTTTAGAAAAAGAACTAATAATTAGTGAATCCTCAACTTTAGAAATACTTATTGGCAGGATCTTATTTAAACCAGCATAATCTATTTTTAGCATTTGAGTCTCAAAATCAACTGTAATAAACTTATTATATCTAAAAATTATTTTAGTATTATCGATTTTAGAACTGTTTTTATTCAAACACGATGATAGAATAATAATAAGAATTAATATTGTTACATTTTTAACCATAATGGTATTATTTTATTAGAATTTCTCCAAGAGTACTGACTAGGAAAATTTATTATTGCTGGCTTATGTATATTCAAGCCAATTTTCTCCGTAAGCCTTACAATATGCATAACTATATGTTGATGTAGCTCTTTCCGTGTATCTACCGTAGCCACTAGAAGCACTATTCATATACCCGATACTGCGGATTTGCAATCCGTGCCCGCACAGTAAATCGATACAGTATTTCGACTATCTATAACAAATTCAATATAACAACATTCAATTCATTTTCGAATTACTTCTAGTCTTTTTATATGGCTCAGCTCTGTGGCTTATCGTTGCGGGCACGGATTTCAAATCCGCGCTATCTTTGTGACGACATATCCGAGCCATCTGCGTTACAAGATATTTACTGCATATCCGAGCGATCTGGGTTTTTCTATATTCTTTATCGATTTACTTTGCACCACACGAAAGGATTCGTGCGGTAGCGGGGGCATCGCCGTATTCAATCCAGCAACACCAAGTGCTGTAATAGCTCCCTATCCAATTAACTATTTTAAAATCAAAGGCACTTTATTAGAAACTAATTTACCTGTAAAAAATTTACATCCTTTCTTTTCAAGAGAGTTTATTTTTTCTTTAGGTATATATTTTTCAATATATTCTCGCTTTATCATGTATTCGATTCTGGCTTTATATTTTTTTGAGCTGTCTACTTCATAATATTCGTGTACACCATCTTTTATGTATTTAGTTACCAAATTAAACGGAACTTTTAATTTTAAAGATTGTTTTGGCTTTACTGTATAAATCATCAATGTATTTACAAAACCATTTTTATTCAAATCCGAATACAACTTAAATTCATTTACTAACAAGGTATCGCCTTTTCTAGATAAAGAGTTAATCTTATTATGATCTCGTATGATGGAATCGTTAATAGATATATGGTCTTTGATTTCAACATTCATTCCAGTCATATTTCCAGAAATATCATACAAAAAAATCTTCGGATTCCTAAAATTTATACGGTTAGGATAAAAATCTCTACTGTAATAATTTGTGTCTACTACAAAACAATAGTTGTATCTACTATTATTTTTAAACTCTATAAGCACACAACTACCACTGGATATATTAGAATTTAATATATGTAGTTCCGTATCAGAATCTACTAAATTAATTAAACCAAAAAAAATCACAAAATTGTATAATAAAATTTTCATAATCAAACTATTTAAAATCAACAAATTTATTCCAAAGATATTTCTGGTTCAAATAATATTCAATTTCCTCTACATAATAACCCCCACCGTTATTTGCCTCCCAACGATAGGCTTTCAGTTCTCCCATAGCTCTACTATATTCTTGACCCCGCTCTTCGAAGTCTTCTGGAAACCACGATTGTTGTCGTTTGTGCTGTGCGAAGTCTCCCGACTTCCTACCCATTCCTGTAAGCCATTATAACTTAGTTAAACTCAATATTCATTATATCGAGTAAAATTATTTAAATTCAAAACATCAACAATAGGAATGTCTGCTTTTTTAATTTTTAATAATCCCATGTCAGAAATGTAATTACTGGCACTAGAATAGGTATAATGCGATGCTTTTTCAACAATGCCTGCACGAACAGGATTTAAATGAATATAATCCAACTTAGACCACATAAATTTGTTGCTATAAATCTCTTCGGGATGATTGCCATACTGCCAAAACTGATAGTTGTTGTTTCTGGAATGACTTTCGGTTGCTAATTTAAAACGCTCCAACATCCATTCTCTTCTACTCTCTGGATCGGAATTTATTTTTTCTATAATTTTTGTCGCAGTAAATTTTTTGAAATCTCTTAACAAATCTGATAACTCTCCATCGTCAGATTGTACTATCATGTGTATGTGATTGCTCATAATCACATATCCATACAAAACCATGCCTTTGTTTGCAATGCAGAAATCCAAACATTCAACAACTGAGTCTCTGTAGCTTTTTCTTGTAAAAACATCAACCCAATCAACAAGGGTTGCCGTTACAAAATGTGGTAAAGTCTGGTCTCTTATTTTATATCCGTCTGACATAGCTTTTTCATCCAAATATAACGATGTTTTACTACAAATTCATACTTCTCTCGTGTTTGTTGCCTATTGGTAAGGGTACGAAGTCGGGAGACTTCGCACAGCATCCCGAATTATAAGAAAGATTGTTTTTTTAAAGAACACTTCGAAGAGCGGGTCGGGGTAAACTGATAATTTCAATACTTACAAATTTCAGGAACTAGTTGGGCGTGACCCGCAGAAATCCCGAAACTTCGGGATTGCATTAACAATTGTAGACAAGTGTTCGCCATCGGGCTAAGCGCTAATCTTTGCGGGTACGGAATATAATACCCGAACGACAACGAACTGATGAATTAATCCCGCACTATCTAGTGGGACATTTCCGAGCCATCGAGGATAAAAAGGTAAAAATCTAGTTGTGATTTTTACCTTTTTTTGTTTCGAATATTACATTCGAGATTAACCACCTACGACTTCTCCACCGTTGATATGGATAAATTGTCCCGTAATATAACTACTATCCTCTGAAGCTAAGAAAACGTAGGCTGGTCCCACTTCTGATGGTTGTCCTGCTCTTCCCATTGGAGTGTCTTTTCCAAAATCGCTAACATCATCAAATGAAGCTACGATTAACGGTGTCCAAATTGGTCCCGGTGCTACTCCATTCACTCTAATTTTTTTATCAGCGAGCATTTTTGCCAGAGATCGTGTGTAACTTACAATCGCCCCTTTTGTACTGGCATAATCTACTAAATGTTCGCTCCCTCGATAAGCCGTAACTGAACTAGTATTTACAATACAATCCCCCTCTTTAAGATTTGGTAAGGCAGCTTGTACGATATAGAAGTAAGGATAAATATTTGTTTCGAAGGTTTTATGAACTTGATCAGAAGTAACGTCTTCAAAACTGGTCTGTGGAAATTGAATTGCTGCATTGTTTACGACTATATTAATTTTGCCCAAAGTCTTATAACAGTCATCGACTGCCTGCTTACAAAATGCCTCTACTTTTAAGTCACCTGAAAGCAGTAAACATTTACGGCCTTCTTTTTCAACGAGTTCTTTTGTGATTTTTGCATCTTCATCTTCACTTAGATAAATAATTGCAACATCGGCACCTTCTCTAGCATAATGCACCGCTACGCTGCGCCCAATACCACTATCACCGCCTGTGATTAAAGCAACTTTATCTTGCAGCTTTTTGCTGCCCTTGTAGTTTGCTCTTATAATTTCAGGTTCAGGATGCATCAAATATTCTGATCCTGGTAATTCTTGACTTTGTTCTGGAAATTCTTTTTCTTTTTTCATAATTGTTTGAATTTTGTTCCATAAAATTATTCCAATGAAGTCGGGTAAATTAACGCATTTAAACAAAAAAATGATGCTACAGATTATTTCCAAGCATTATAAATCAACTCTTTACTAAATAATTTATTAAAATTCTGAAAATTGAAATCAAATGAAAATATGTACACAGCATTTTAAAAGTTATAATATTATAAAGTTGTTAAAACTTATTAAAATCCGTTTGTTATGACTTTATATATTTATCTAAAATTTTGCTAACAGCGATTTTTGCCACATCAGTGATGACTTTGATGAGTTATCCTGTGGTAAAATTATTTGAAGAAACTATATAAAGAGCCCATGTTACTACAATTTTTTAATCAACCGACGGCACAATCTTGCGTTACCCAACCATTAAAGTTAGCGCTGTCCCAAAGCTTTGAGATACAATAATTACCGGAAATAAATTTTGCATATCGTATTTGATATAAGATGAGCTGTTTACAATTCATGGTTTTTGATCAACATATTAATAATCAAAATTATAAATAAAAATCGTTATTTATTAATAGTCTAAATAAAAATAATAAGTATGTTTGCACAATTAAAACATAAATAATCGATAAAATGAACTTAAAAATTCTAATTACAGCACTTAGTCTATCTAGCTTTTTTGCCTATTCTCAGACAAATTTAAAAGGTACTGTAAAAGACGAAAAGGGAAATCCTTTAATTGGAGCCACTGTAGTATTGAGTCCTACTAAAGGAACAATTACTGATGGTGACGGTACTTATTCCATAACTGTTTTAGAAGATGGAAAATATACTATTAAGACAAATTTTACTGGGTTAAAACCGCAAAATAAAACTGTATCTGTTGTAGGTGAGAAAGAGATTACTGTAGATTTTGTCCTCCTAGGCTCAAACCAAGAATTAAATGAAGTAGTCATTACTTCTAATAGAATGCGTGAAACTTTAGATGAAGTTCCTTCTTCAGTTGCTGTTTTATCATTAAAACAAATTGAGAATTTATCTCAAACTAGTAATTCTGTTGCCGATGTGTTGATGGAAATTCCTGGGATGGCATTAAGCTCCAATCAAACTAGTAGCACAGGACAAACGCTAAGAGGGAGGAATATGTTAGTTTTAATTGACGGTATTCCGCAATCTACTCCACTTAGATCAGGAGGTCGAGATGTAAATACCATCGATCCTAGTAGCTTAGAAAGAGTTGAAGTGATAAAAGGAGCTACCGCTATTTATGGTAATGGTGCCGATGGTGGAATTGTAAACTACATTACAAAAAAACCAAGCAGCACGAAGAGATTCGAAAGCATCACATCAGTGGGTACAGAGGGTTCACTTGTAGGTATTGAGAATAGTGTAGGTTCGAAGCTTACTCAGACTATTTCAGGTAAACTTGACAAATTAGGCTATGTAGCGAGTGGTAGCTTTAGACAAATAGGCGTTTATAAAGACGCTAATGGAGAAGTGATTTCGCCAACATATGGTCTAGGCGAAACAACTCAATACACTTTATTTGGTAAAGTAAATTATGAAATTACTGAGAAACAAGAAATTGAATTGATGTACAATTATTTCAGCAGCAATCAAAATTCTAAGTACACTCCACAATTAGGCGTTTATGGCGAAAGCCCGACGATAGGAGTTTTAGAAGAGCAAGTTGGTGTGGATCAAGGTAACAAGTACAACCACAATGCACAGCTTACTTACAAATATGACGAAATATTTGGTAAAACTGATTTTAGATTGAATGTATACATGCAAGACTTTAAAACAATCTATGATTACTCTGATACATTTTATGATCCTAACTTAGGATTTGATGGTGGGCAAACCTTAATTACCTCATCTAAAAGAGGAGCGCGATTAAATTTCTCAACACCTTACGCTTTTGGTAAAATTGACGGAAACATTCTTTATGGTATTGACATCTTAAACGATAAAACTTCTCAGGATTTAGTAGATGGGAGAAAGTGGACACCAGAAATGAAAATGACCAACTTTGCTCCGTATGCACAATTGAAAACAGCTTACAGCGACTTTATCCTAAAAGCAGGTATTCGATTTGAAAACATAAATATTGATGTTCCTAATTACACCACCATTACCCGATACAATGTAGGACAAACTAGTCCGATTAGTGGTGGTATTGACATAAATGGCGGTGCTATAGATTATAATGCTACAACTTTTAATGCTGGTTTACGTTATAACAAATGGCAATTTATAAAACCGTTTATCAGCTTCTCACAGAGTTTCTCTATCGCCGATTTAGGAAGAACGCTTCGTACTGCTACTGAAAACACAGTTAGTAATATTAATTCAGAATCTGTTATCGCTAATAATTATGAAGTTGGCTTTAATAGCCGTATCGGACAAGTAAATTTAAGTGGAGCGTACTTTATTAGTACGTCTGATTTGGGTTCTACATATAGCGAAACCGAAAGTGGTGCTTTTGTCATCCTACGTCAACCAGAGAAAGTTTATGGATACGAACTTTCTATGGATACTAAGCTTACTAGAGAGCTAACCTTTGGGACTTCTATATCGTATACTGAAGGGAAATTAGATAGTAAAGATAGCGGAGATTATGATACCTATATGGGAGGAGATAGAATTCCGCCGGTAAAAATAGTTTCCTTTTTATCTTATGATTTGGATCACAAATTCAACGCTCGCCTATCTATGATTTATAGTGGTGATAGAGATCGTTTTGAAGCTCCTTACAGTTATGGAAGAGGACCAGTAAATGATTTTACCACGGTAAATCTTTCGACAAATTACCACATCACGCCATCAACCAAACTTAGTTTAGGTATTAGAAACTTATTAAATAAAGACTATTACCCACTGACATCACAATGGAATGCAAGAAGTGCTAATTATGTAAAAGCAAATGGAGCACAATTTAATGTTGCACTTACTGTAAGTTTATAAAAGACGAATTTCATGACTAATAGAACCTTATTAAAATATCATTCCTATCTAGGTATCATTGCTGGAATTTTTTTGTTCAGTTTAGGTATTACAGGGTCGTTTTTAGTGTTTTCAGAGGACATTGATGTACTTCTCTTTGATAAATATGCCACCACCTCAACTACTAGTGATTTGCAATTAGATAAGGCTATTAGCGAAGTACAGAGGAATTATCCTGATTGGAATGCTAGAATTATCCAACTCGAGCGAGGGAAAACGATACAATTTGATTTGAGGAAGCTTGACGCAAAGCAATATGTATTTGCAAATCCTATTTCGGGAAAAATCACTGCTGTCATAGATGCTAACAGCCCTTTGACTAAATGGCTCTTGAAATTTCACTACTCTTTGCATACGGGCATCTTAGGAGAAATTCTAATATTTATAGCTGGGATCGCCTTCTTCTTGTCTTTAATTACGGGAATTATTGTCTATCGAAAAGTCATCTTAAAAACGTTATTATTCCAGAAAAAATTAAATAAAAGCAGCAAGCAACGTTATTACTCTACCTTACATCGTTACGTAGGTGTATGGGCCTTGCTGCTTAATTTACTACTAGTGCTTACCGGAATCGTGTTATCATTTAATATCGTTAGTTCGGGCTTGAAAAAACCTGAGATTCGAAGTATTCCTGTAGTCAAGATTTCTATCGAAAAAGTATTAGAGAATACGAAGAAAGCCTACCCTGATTTTGAAACGACGTATATTAGATTACCGTCTTCTGAAGATGGAAAGCTAATTTTGAATGGATCTTTTATAGGAGATCCTTTTTATTTAAGTAAGTACTACAATAAAATTTCAGTAGCATATAAAACAGGTGAAGTTATTGGCGTTAGTAAAATTGCCGACTCTGGTTTTCTAAATAAATTGCTAAGCAGCATTTTACCAATACATTCTGGTCATTATGGAAATTGGTTTATCAAAATAATTTACTGCCTGGTTGCTCTTTCAGGACCTTTTTTATCTATAACAGGTTACTATATTTGGTTGAAAAGGAAAAAACTACTTAAGTAAAATAAAGCTACAATAAACCTGTTGGATATAATTATTTATAGGTAAGACAGGAATTAGATATTATCCAATATACTGAAAATTAATGCCTTGATAACGCTAAAAAAATGCAGTATCGATGACGATCATAATACAGAATTAAATAAGTTTTAAAAGTTATAAGTTCACTAAATTAGGAATAGGAATTCAAACTGGATGTTGAAACGAAGGAATAAATACTGATTTATAAATTGTTGCGTTAAGTTTAATTGCCTAATTCTTGTAATTGAAAGTAAAAATGAATACAGACAGCAGCTTCGAAAGGGTATTTAATAAATATCCTAAAGAAGTAATCGCATATTGAGCTATTGGTATCAATTCTTATTCTCACTCAATTTCGCTCTTGTAAAATTCAGAATGATCACAAAGTAATTTAGCAATCAAAAATTAAGTTTTAAGTAGAGCTTCAGAATTCGTTTTGAAAATTCTAAAGAAACTTGAAGAGCTAAAAGTAATAATCTTTAAACAACTTAAAACCTTTAACGGATTATGCCCTAATTCAATTGTTCAAGATAGCAGCAAAAAGCTTCTACCTTATGTAAACTACTGAAATTACTATGGAAGAGCGACCAAAGCAAGCTACAAACGTGTCTCCGAATAAAGGTTTGAAAGTCACAAAGGTTGAAACAAATAGCGGGATAAGCTTTTAAAAAATAGATCTTTAAAAAGTGAATAAAAATATTATGAAAAGCGAATATTACATCAAAAATTGAGTATTTTTACGAAATAGTTTTTTATAAAAATCAAACAATTAATACTACAGAAAACTCTAGTTATGAGTTTTTTAAGTAAATAAGATAATAGCAATTAATGAAAGAAAAGGTAAAAGAGACGATGAGTTCAGAGAAAGAAGCCAAATTAAAAGCGTTGCAATTAACGCTTGATAAATTAGACAAAACCTACGGTAAAGGTACGGTGATGAAAATGGGGGACAAAGCAATCGTAGAGGTTGAATCCATTTCTTCAGGTTCTTTGGGTATCGATTTAGCCTTAGGAGTAGGCGGTTACCCAAGAGGTCGTATCATAGAAATTTACGGACCAGAGTCTTCTGGTAAAACAACATTGACACTACACGCAATTGCTGAAGCGCAAAAAGCAGGTGGAATTGCTGCGTTTATCGATGCTGAGCATGCTTTTGATAGAGGTTACGCAGAAAAATTAGGAGTAGATATCGAGAACTTAATTATTTCTCAACCAGACAATGGAGAGCAAGCACTTGAAATTGCTGAGAACTTAATCCGTTCTGGAGCAATTGATATTGTAGTTATTGACTCGGTTGCTGCTTTGACTCCAAAAAGTGAAATTGAAGGAGAAATGGGTGATTCCAAAATGGGATTACATGCTCGTTTGATGTCACAAGCGTTGAGAAAATTAACTGGGACAATTAGCAAAACTAACTGTACTGTTTTCTTTATTAACCAATTAAGAGAGAAGATTGGAGTAATGTTTGGAAATCCAGAAACTACTACAGGAGGTAACGCCTTGAAATTTTATGCTTCGGTACGTTTGGATATTCGTCGTTCTACTCAAATTAAAGATGGTGACAATGTACTAGGAAATAGAACTAAAGTTAAAATCGTAAAAAATAAAGTAGCACCGCCTTTTAGAACTGCAGAATTTGACATCATGTACGGTGAAGGAGTTTCAAAAACGGGGGAAATATTAGATTTAGCTGTAGAGTTTGAAATCGTTAAAAAAGCAGGTTCTTGGTTTAGCTACGGTGATACTAAGCTTGGTCAAGGTCGTGATGCAGTAAAAACGTTAATCAAAGACAATCCTGAATTGGCAGATGAGTTAGAAGTAAAAATCAAAGATAGAATTAAAGAATTAGCAGACAGCTAGGCCTTTATAACTAAATTACAAAATGCTCGAATGTGAATTCGAGCATTTTTTTTTATCTTTAACTATTATTTTATTGCAGCCTCACGCAACCTTTTTCAAATTCATTCATCTTAAGAGTATATTATAAACCTTAAAATTTGAAAAAATGAAAAAATTTTTATTACTACTCGTTTTAACAATTGCAATTTCTAGTTGTAGCATTGATAATAATCCTGGTGACTCTTATACTTTTGAAGTACTTCCGGTGGCTAGTTTTGAAGTTCCCGAAACGCTCAAATTGGGAAGAACAGATACTATTAGACTAACGTATCAAAGACCAACATCTTGCCATTTATTTCAAGGTATTTACTATACAAAAGATGCAAACATTCGCACTATTGCTGTTCAATCAGCTTTAAAAGATGACACAATATGCTCAGCAGATGTTCCTGCGATATCAGAAACCTACTTTACTTTTTTACCAACAGCTTCGGGCTCTTATATCTTTAAATTTTATAAAGGAAAAGATGCTGCTGGCGAAAATATTTTTGAAGATGTAGAAATTCAAGTAACAGAATAATTAATAACAAATTCTGTGGTAGTAGAAGAACTCATAAGACAATGTAAAAAAAACAACCCCAAAGCTCAAGAACAGATTTATAATCTGTTTGCAAAAAAGCTCTTTGGGGTTTGCTTGAAATATTCTAATAACTACGCCGACGCAGAAGATAATTTACAAGATGGTTTTTTAATTATTTTTCGAAAAATAGAACAGTACTCAGGCAGAGGTTCTTTTGAAGGATGGTGCAAGCGTATTGTCATCAACAACGCACTCCAAAAATACAAAGGCATTCACTATATGGAAGTTTTGAATGAATCGATTGAAGAGGTCGAAATTGAGATCGAAAGCGAAAGCCTGCCAATCGAATATTTACTAAAAATCATTGAAGAGCTTCCACATCAATACCGGATTGTTTTTAGTTTGTATGTTCTCGATGGTTATTCACATCAAGAAATTAGTGAAATGCTTCATATTACAACGGGAACTACAAAATCTAATTTGCATCGTGCCCGTCTCCTACTCAAAGAAAAAATAGAAAATAAAATTAATAATCCTCAAGAATCATCGGCACAATGAAAGAGAGAAAAGATATAGACCGATTATTTCAAGAACAATTTAAAGATTTTGAAGCTACTCCTAATGAACAAGTTTGGAGTAACATTGCTGCAGAATTAAAAAAAGATAAGAGAAAAACACGTGTTCTACCACTATGGTGGCAATACGCTGGCATTGCTGCTGCCTTAATTTTAGGTCTCTTTATTATCAATAATTTTGACAGTAAAGAAATAATTTTACCTACTCCTACCGTTGTAAATGTATCAGTTTCGAAACAAAACTCAACGACTCCACCCCAAGAAAAAGTAGTCGTAAGTGAAAAGAAAGTAATTCATTCTAATTCTAGTGTTGCATCTGCTAAAACCAAAGTAATTATAAAACAATCTAGCGTCAAATCGAATACTAAAATTTCTGGAAAAGGAACAAATTTCAATTCGAACAATAAAATAAACGCTGTCGTACATAATAATATAACTCCCTCGAATATTTTTAATCAAAAAGATGTTGCCGATAAAAACAACTCACCACTGGAAATAAGTGAAAAAAGCGATAGCAAAAATGAAAGTTTGCAAAATGACATTGCAGCTACTCAATCTACCGAGGTTGTAAATGAAAAGATTGAAGGTACAAACGAGTTGGAAGCTATTTTAAAAGAAAAACTAAAAAAAGAAAACACCTTAGCAAAAGTCAGCTCGGGCAAATGGCAAATTATTCCCAATATTGCTCCTGTTTACTTGCAAACCAATTCGGGAGGATCTGCGATTGACAGTCAGTTCTCTGATAATGAAAAAAGTGCTGCAACTAACTTAAGTTATGGCTTAGGAGTTCAATATGCAGTGACATCAAAATTAACGGTCCGATCAGGCATAAACAAACTGGGTTTGGATTACAATACCAACGACATTGTATATGCACCAGGATTAGCATCGAATAGTATTGCAAGTATTAACTATGACTCGAATAGCGCGATTGAAGTGCAGAGTCAGAGTACCTACAATTCATTATCCTCAGCAGAAAAGGAAATTCAGAAAACAGAAAATGGCTCGATTAGTCAAAAAATGGGTTATTACGAACTGCCCATGGAAGTATCTTATACTATTGTTGACAAAAAAATTGGGATAAGCGTGATCGGAGGATTTAGTACCTTATTCTTGAGTGACAATAAAGTCTCCTTAAAATCTACATCATCCAATGTTACATTGGGAGAAGCTAATAATCTAAGTAAAATTCATTTAAGTTCTAACTTTGGTGTTGGGTTTAAGTACCAGTTAGTTCCGTCATTACAGTTTCATTTCGAACCTATGATAAAATACCAATTCAATACTTTTTCATCAAATTCCAATGATTTTAGACCTATGTTTATAGGGTTGTATTCGGGTGTGAGTTATCGCTTTTAGTATTAAATTCAAGCAATTGATTGTGAATGACTTCCCAAGTTGCTTCACGTAATGCTTTGCGATCTATTGGTAATTTCCCTTCGGTCTCAATGGGTTTATGAATTTTAGCACGCATAACTCCAGGACTTCCACTAAAAAAGGAGTAAGAGAATCTTTTCTTATTATCGGCGAATGTTATGGGTAATATTGCAATTTGGTGTTCTATTGCCAAACGAAATGCACCATCTTTAAAAGTATCTAATACTAGCGATTCATCTTCGGGTACACCGCCTTCTGGAAAAATACACACGCTCAATCCCCTACTCAATCTCATTTGAGCTTGTTTGAAAACTTCATTCTTGCTTTTTGAACAATTGCGGTCTACCAAGATGCAAGTACGTCTGTAGAAGAAACCAAATAACGGAATCTTTGCTAATTCTTTTTTACCAACAAATACAAATGGATTTCTCACTATTGCTAGCATAAGCATAATGTCGGTCATAGAGGTATGATTAGCAACAATCATATAACTCTTTTTGGGATCCAACCTGTACTCCTTCTTGACAATATAATAAAACCCCATACCAAAAAGGATAAATTTGGCCCAAATTCGCGACATCTTAAAATAGTAGGGATAGCCTTTATAGGAAACTATAGAAAGGATTAAAAACGGAAACATAATTAAAATCGGAATGGCCATAACGACATAAAACCATATCCTCCAAAGTGTCCAAAAAATAATTTTTATACCTTTCATAAGCTCAAAAATAAGGAATACTAGGTTAGTTTTACTAAAAACAATTAAATTTGGGAACAATTAGAATCTTTATAAAATAATTACCAATTTATTTGTAACAACATTTTCAAATTCTACGGTATACAAATTCATATAATGGCAAAAATACTTACCGGTGTTCAAAGTACAGGAACACCACATTTAGGCAATTTACTAGGAGCAATTATTCCGGCAATTGCATTATCGAACAAATCTGAAAACGAATCATTTTTATTTATAGCAGATTTACATTCGATAACTCAGATAAAGGATGGCGAAACATTAAGCAATAATACTTACAGTACAGCAGCAGCGTGGCTAGCTTGCGGACTAGATGTCGAAAAAGTTACATTTTACAGACAGTCTGATGTACCTCAAACTGCGGAGCTCTCTTGGTATTTAAGTTGTTTTTTTCCGTTTCAGAGATTGACTTTGGCACATTCTTTTAAAGATAAAGCAGACCGATTGGATGATGTCAATGCAGGTTTATTTAGCTACCCAATGCTAATGGCCGCTGACATTTTATTATATGATGCAGAAATTGTACCTGTAGGAAAAGACCAATTGCAACACCTTGAGATTACTCGTGATGTTGCTTCTCGCTTCAACCATCAAATGGGAGAAACTTTTGTTTTACCTGAAGGTAAAATTCAGGAAGACGGAATGCTGATTCCTGGTACAAATGGAGGTAAAATGAGTAAATCAGCCAATAATTTAATTAATATTTTTCTTGACGATAAAGCTTTACGCAAACAAGTTATGTCGATAGAAACAGATAGCACTCCACTAGAAGACCCTAAGAATCCAGATACGTGTAATGCATTTGCTATCTATTCATTATTAGCAAGCGAAGAGCAGCTAGCAAAAATGAGAGCAAATTACGAAGGTGGGAATTATGGTTACGGTCATGCAAAACAAGCTTTGTTTGAATTAATTGTGGCAACCTTTGCAACAGAAAGAGAAAAATACAAATATTATATGAACAACCTTGCCGAGGTCGATAGCCTATTAGAAATTGGGGCTAAAAAAGCATCAGCGGTTGCTACTGGAGTTTTAAACAAAGTTCGAGCAAAATTGGGGTTCAAAGCATAGCGTATAATTATTACTCGCATTTTATAATCATAAAGGCTTCAATTTTACTATTGAGGCCTTTTGCTTTTTTAAATCTTTCCACGACTCCTAATTAAATCATAATTTTTGTGACTTGCATTTTAGGATCTATATACAATCCCTATTTTTGTTTTTATACTATTATCGCTATGAAATTGCTCATTGTCGAGGACGAACCTCATTTACTAGCTATTTTACGAAAAGGACTAGCCGAATCAAATCATGACGTTAGTGCATCTTTGGATGGTAAAACAGCGCTTGAAATGATTTCAAACTACACCTTTGATGTTGTGATTCTAGATATTATGTTGCCCGACATTAACGGAATCGAAATCTGTAGAAGAATTAGAGCTACAAAGAATTTTGTGCCCATTTTATTATTGACTGCCCTCGGTACATCAGAAAATATTGTGACAGGCCTTAATGCGGGTGCCGATGATTATTTGGCAAAACCATTTAAGTTTGGTGAATTAGAGGCGCGTATACAAGCGCTACATCGTAGAGCAAATCAGCAAAATGAAAAACCAAATACATTGCTAATTAGCGATTTGGTTATCAATCCAAAAGCAAAAACTGTTGAGCGCGAAGGCACAGCAATTGTATTGACAGCCAAGGAGTTTAAATTATTATATTATTTGGCCAAGAATAAGGATATGATCGTTTCTAGAGAGCAAATCCTAGAAAATGTGTGGGACATCAACTTTGATATGAATACCAATGTTGTAGATGTATACATCAATTACCTGAGAAAAAAAATAGACAAACCTTTTGAACACAAACTAATTCATACCATCAAAGGTTTTGGATACGTTATTAAGTTATAATATGAACATTAGAAAAAAAATAACTTTTACCTATGTTTCCCTTTCGACCTTCAGTACGTTGCTATTATGCGTGCTTGTTTTTATCATGTTTCGTCAAAACAATCAATATCATTTTTTAAAACGATTAGAAGATAGAGCAAAAATTGTGGCATCCATTCATTTTCAGAATGATCCCGAAAAGATTAAGTATTACAGTAATCTTAAGAAAAATGGATTAGAGGAGCTTATTCAAGAAGAAGAATATGTTCTAAAAGTGAACAGTGAAAACAGTTTTGAATACAATATCAAGCTAGACGTTCCCAATGAATTTTTCACACACATATTGCAATCGGGTAAGGACTGGTATGAGGATGATAATAAATACTATCTAGGGCAGATTTTCACAGAAAACAATCAAAAATATATTGTTATTATTGCAGCTCGTGATAGAATGGGGAAAAACACAACCCTATTTATTGTTCGCATTATGTTTTTTGCTGGTATTGGATTTTTACTTTTGGCTTACTTTTTTGGTCGAATCTTGGCCAAGCGTGTCTTTTTTCCAGTATCTAGAATTACAAAAGAGGTAAAACGTATTAGCGCTTCCAACCTGCACAACAGATTACCCGATGTCAAAAATTCTCCAGAACTATCTGATTTAACAGCTACATTCAACGATATGCTGGACCGTTTAGAAACCTCCTTTGAGATACAAGCCAACTTTATCAACAACGCATCACACGAATTAAAAACACCAATTACAACCATTATTGCCGAAGCTGAAATTATGCTTTTGAAAGAAAGAGATGCAGAAGAATACAAACATTCTTTGGGCAATATATACAATCAAGCCTCTCGATTAGGCAACTTGACCGAAAGTCTACTTAAATTGACACAAACAGGTTACGATGGCAAAAAACAAGTGCAGGATATTGCTAGAATTGATGAGTTATTACTGGATGTGAAATCTGATATAGATAAATTACACCCGAATAACAGAGTAGTAATCAAACTAAATTTTGCACCAACAGATTCTAATTTATTGCTGTTACCCTGTAACAAACCATTGTTGGAACTGGCTATTAATAATATTATTACAAATGGAGTAAAATATTCGGATAATAATGAAGTCTTTGTTGTGCTTACCGCAAGTAATGAGGCGATAAAGATTGCCATAAATGACATTGGAATCGGAATTCCTCCAGAGGACATTCCACATCTTTACGAACCATTCTTTAGAGGTAAAATTGCAGCAAAGTATATCGGCTATGGTTTAGGACTACCTCTTGCTATGAAAATTATTCGAATGCACGATGGAGAGCTTCTAGTACAATCTGAGCAGGATAAGGGTACTATTGTCACAATTATCTTTAAGAAATCGAACATTAAAAATTCTAATGTTGAATCTTAGGATATTCTAATTTTAAATTAAGAGCGTTCTAATGTAGGACTGATTAATTTGTATGTATAAACTAAAAGCTATACATATGAAAAACATTTTAATCCCTACAACATTACAATCTGACACTTTATCGGCTGTAAAATCTGCTATATTTCAAGCCAGTACAAAAGATTGCACCATTCTTTTAATGATGACTACTGAGGCACCTGACACCTATTCTGCTAGTCAGTATTTAAGAGAAATGAGAATTGGTTTGACTCCAAATCAAGAAGAAGTTTTAGAAACTTGTCGTTATATCGCAAGCATTCATCCAAACTGTACCCTAAAAATTCACAATCAATCGGGTCTATCGTCTTTGATTTTCAAAGGTATTATTGAGTTTTACGAAATAAAGTTAGTCGTATTTCCACATTCTTACCGACAAGAGACTCAAAAAATTCATCAATATTTAGTTCAATTAGCTACCAATCACAAATGTCCAATTCTTAATTTGGGTAATATAGAATGTGAAGGCAATTTTAACAAAGCGCTTTATATAGAAAACAACACTACTAAGACTGTGGAGAATATTCAGCAGTTCTTAAATGAACATTTCCCGTTAGAAATTGTTAGTCAAACATCCAATTTTCAAGACAATTATGAAGATATGTCGACTTACCTCAACGAAGCGATAAGCAAGCATAGTATTGATATGCTCGTTCAAACTCGTAAAAATCAAAAGATAAAATTTAACAAGGCTAGAAAAGAAGATTTCAATGATAAATTGGGACTTCCCGTTTTATCGCTCTATGAAGAGGCGGTATAAACGAACAAACAGTCAAATCTAAATTATAAAATATGTTATTAAAAAAGAAAATTCCATTAAGATACGTTCTGGGAAAAATCAAAGTAGAATTGGCTCTTGTATTGACGTATACCATATTATTTGAAATATTTCACCACTATTTTATTAATATCAATGTAGAAATACCCATTGCCGTACCCGGAATAATTGGTACTATTATATCCTTATTATTAGCTTTCAAATCCAATCAAGCTTATGACCGTTGGTGGGAAGCTAGAATAATTTGGGGATCGATTGTTAATGAATCTAGAACATTGGTCAGGCAAATGATTACATTTTACAAAGACCCTGATTTCTCGGTACAAGCAGATGAATTTAAGCAAAAATTTGCAAAAAGACAAATTGCATGGTGCTATAGTTTAGGGCAGTCCCTGCGTAATGAAGACGCAATCGAGCCAATAAAAAAGTTGTTATCGCCAGATGAATTGCGATTTGTAAAAAATCACAAGCACATTCCCAATGCATTATTGGTCTTGCATGCAAAAGACTTACGAATTGCACTAAAAGAGAAACAAATTACGACTTATCAACAAGTAGAGTTAGACAATACTTTGAGTAGATTGTGTGATGCTATGGGTAAATGTGAGCGTATTAAAAACACCGTGTTCCCAACTACCTACAGCATATACATTCATTTTACACTTTGTTTGTTTATCATTCTACTGCCATTTGGTTTAATAAGTTTGTTAAGCTGGTTTGCTATTCCATTAATTACTACAATAGCAACTTCTTTCTTTTTGATCGAAAAAATGGCCATTCATTTGCAGGATCCCTTTGAAAATAAACCAACAGATACTCCTGTTACTGCAATTGCAAATACTATCGAAAACAATTTGATGCAGATGGTCAATGAATATCGAAATGAATTTGAGATTAGCGACAACAACGCTATGAAAGCTCAGAATAAAAATTCAGAACAAGAGGCTTATTTTGTTCTGTAAAAAAGAGAAAGCACGATTCTGTCTAGATCGTGCTTTCTCTTTTTATTTTGTATAAAGGAATTAGATACATCGTATCAATTTCTTTATCGAAATCTTTTAACTGGCAGTAATGTCACAAATTTTCTCGGAAACCTATTCAATTACCATTTCAGGAATTTCACCTACTATCAATAATGTAGCCTCTGTAGCTGCTACTATTTGTTCAACAGAAACTCCAGGAGCACGTTCTAATAAACGAATACCTTTATCTGTGACTTCCATAAAGGCTAATTCTGTTACAATCTTTTTGACGCAATTTACACCTGTTAGAGGTAGTGTACATTTTTTTAAGATCTTAGACTCTCCAGCTTTATTAACATGCATCATGGCAACGATAATGTTTTCGGCAGAAGCTACCAAATCCATCGCTCCCCCCATGCCTTTGACCATTTTTCCTGGGATTTTCCAGTTGGCGATGTCGCCGTTTTCAGAAACTTCCATGGCGCCTAAAATGGTTAAGTCAACGTGTTTGCCACGAATCATGGCGAAACTCATTGCTGAGTCAAAAAAGGACGCGCCTGCTAAGGTGGTTATGGTTTGTTTTCCGGCATTTATGATATCAGCATCTTCTTCTCCTTCAAAAGGGAATGGACCCATTCCTAGGACGCCGTTTTCGCTTTGAATTTCGACGTTTATGCCTTCTGGGATGTAGTTGGCAACGAGAGTCGGAATACCGATCCCTAGGTTTACAAAATAACCGTCTTTGAGTTCTTGTGCTATTCTTTTTGCGATTCCGATTTTATCTAACATAATGTATGGATTAGTTTTTGGTACGAACGGTGCGTTGTTCAATTCTCTTTTCGTATTTCTCTCCTTGAAAAATTCGCTGTACAAAAATACCCGGAATATGAATTTGATTGGGGTCTAAGGTTCCAGCCTCTACCAATTCTTCGACTTCTACTATGGTTATTTTTGCTGCACCTGCCATACATGGATTAAAATTTCGGGCGGTTCCTTTGAAGATAAGGTTGCCTGCAGTATCACCTTTCCAAGCTTTGATGATGGAGAAATCAGCTTCAAAAGCATGCTCTAAAATGTGCGTTTTTCCGTTAAAGTCTCGGGTTTCTTTACCTTCGGCTACTTCGGTTCCATAACCTGCGGGGGTGTAGAATGCGGGAATACCTGCTTGTGCCGCACGACAACGTTCGGCCAAGGTGCCTTGCGGAATCAGTTCGACTTCAAGCTCGCCCGAAAGCATTTGGCGCTCAAACTCGGCATTCTCACCCACGTAGGACGAAATCATTTTTTTAATTTGTTTTTTCTGTAACAGTAAGCCAAGACCAAAATCGTCAACGCCTGCATTGTTGGAAACACAAGTGAGTTGGCTAGTTTCTTTTTGAACAAGTTCGGCTATACAGTTCTCGGGTATACCACAAAGTCCGAACCCACCTAGAAGTAGGGTCATGCCATTTTCTATTCCTACTAGTGCCTCTTGAACGGTATTTACATTTTTGTTAATCATGACAGTTGAATTTCTTTGATATCTTAAAATTAGGACTTTATATTCGAAAGAAAAAACATTATTGACAATCAAAAAAGGACATGTCTACAAATTTTTCGAAAAATGAAAAGAAGTAATCGTAAAGTTCTCTTTGAAATACAATTTATGAGCTACTGTGCGATTCGGTCCAGAATCCAGATGTAAGGAAATGCAGTTTTGCTTTAATCCAATATCTTTCAAATGGTTCAAAAGTTGTGAAGCATAGCCTTTTCCTCTCTGGTTTTCTAGGGTAGAAAGGTCATCCAAATACAGCATTTTGCCACAGTATAGCATGGAATAGATGCGATAACCCGCTATAGCTACCGTTTGATCGTTTTCCTGTAGGTACAAAAGGGTGTATCCTTCTTTTTGCATCTCCATAATCTGACCTACAAATTGTTCTTGTTGCAACTTAGGTCGTAAAATAGAAATAGCTTCCCAACAGGAAGCTATTTCTATTTCGGTAATTGCTGTTTTAATATCAGACATACATGATATATTTTGGGTTATTTTAAAATGAAAATTCTTCGGTATCTTGTTGTGTTGCTATTGTATCTTTAATTTTTGGTGCTGTGTAGCAATCTACTTTGATCGATAAATTTGCCGGGCGATCAAATTCTTTTTTAGACACTTTTAATTCGGGATCGTTGTAACACAATTTCATAAAGTAACCCCAAACTGGTAAAGCTGCTGTTGCCCCTTGACCATAGGTAATGCTCTTAAAACGTGCCGAACGGTCTTCACAACCTACCCAAACACCAGTTACTAAGTTTGGTACCATTCCCATAAACCAACCATCGGATTGATTTTGAGTTGTTCCTGTTTTACCTGCAATTGGATTTCTGAATGAATAAGGATAACCTGTCCAACGATTTGATCCACCACCACCACCGGTAGTACGCAGTCGAGAACCAGAACCACCCTCGGTTACTCCCTCTAGTAATTTGATTACAGCAAAGGCAATATCTTTGTTTAATACATCATGCGATTCTGGAATTGGTTCGTAGATTACGATCCCACTCTTATCCTCAATACGATCTAAAAATTGTGGTTTGTTGTATACTCCCTGATTTGCGAAAGTACTGTAGGCTGCTACCATATCTTCTACAGTAATTTCTACAGCTCCTAGAGCAATCGACGGTTGCAACGGAATTTGAGATTTTACTCCCAGTTTGTGTGTTAATTCAACTACAGCCTCTGGACCAACTTTGTCCATTAATTTTGCAGAAATAGTATTGATAGAATTCGCCAAAGCTTTCTTCAATGTTATCATTCCTCTGTATCTGTTGTCTGAATTTCTTGGTGTCCAAGTTGCTGTAACATGATGACGGCCTACCGGAATTGTAAAAGGCGCATCGATAATGCTATCACAAGGAGACATGTTTAATTGCTCAATTGCTGTTGCATACACAAAAGGTTTAAAGGTTGACCCTACTTGACGTGCACCTTGAGCAACGTGATCGTATTGGAAGTATTTGTAATTGATCCCGCCAACCCACGCTTTAATATTTCCTGTTTGTGGCTCCATAGCCATTAAACCTGCTTGTAAAAAGTGTTTGTAATAACGGATAGAATCGATAGGTTTCATGATAGTATCTCTTTCTCCTTTCCAGGTGAAAACCGTCATTTTTGCTTCTTTATAAAAAGAAGCTTCTATTTCTTCGTCTGTTTTATCCATACCTTTCATAACGTTCCAACGATTGGACGTTTTCATGGCTTGTTTTAAGATACGTTGCGTTTCTGAATCTGTAATATTTACAAAAGGAGCATTTTTATTTCCTTTTGCTTGGATAAAAAATTCTTGTTGCAAGTTGGCCATGTGAGAGTTTACGGCTGTCTCTGCATGTTCTTGCATTCTTGAGTCGATAGTAGTGTAGATTTTAAGACCGTCTTTGTAAATGTCATAATCCGAACCATCGGCTTTTTTATTGTCTGCCGCCCATTTCTTCATATAATCACGAAGGTATTCTCTAAAGTAGGTTGCTATTCCCTCACGGTGACTCTCTAATTTGAAATTTAAGGTAATTGGCAAAGCTTGGTATTTCAGCTTTTGCTCTTTGGTAATCATTTTGGCTTTTTCCATTTGTGCCAAAACAACATTACGACGGTTCTTTACTCCTTGCGGATTACGTACCGGATTGTACAGTCCAGAATTTTTGAACATCCCCACCAGAATAGCCGATTCATCAACCGTTAACTGTTTGGGAGATTTAGAAAAATAAGTTTGCGCTGCAGAGCTTACACCAACAGAATAATTTCCGAAATCATATACGTTACAGTACATGGCAAGGATTTCATTTTTTGTATATTGTCTTTCTAATCGAATAGCGATAATCCATTCTTTTACCTTTTGAACGATTCTAAATGGAAGAAATTTTGATCCTTCTCCATGAAACAGTTGTTTGGCTAATTGTTGTGTAAGTGTACTTGCACCTCCACTACTACCTAAGCTTGCAATTGCTCTTAATGTTCCTCTACCATCAATACCTGAATGTTCGTAAAAACGCTCGTCTTCTGTAGCAACTAGTGCATCTACCAAGTTCTTTGGTAAATCAGAATACTTTAATTGTGATCTGTTTTTCTGAAAATATTTTCCAAGAACGACACCGTCTGAGGAGATAATTTCTGTTGCTAAATTAGAGTCTGGATTTTCTAAATCTTCAAATGAAGGCATAGAACCGAAGATTCCCCAAGAAGCAAATAAGAAAAACACGGCTATACTACCGAGTCCGTAAAAAAATATTTTCCAAAAAGTTGCTGTGTACTTTTTGAAACTAGTGTTGGTTGAATTATTCTTTTTTGTAGCCATAAATTAATACTATTCTATTCTTTTTTTTCTATTCTTAAACCGATATCTGTGACACCTTCTAGCTCCGTAACACCTGGTACTTTGCCCGACTCTCTCACTGCTTGTTTGATGTTCAATTTGTATTTTCCGCGAAAGCGAACTCCTTCTTTATAAAACAATTTACTCTCTTTGATGTCTGTGAAACCATCCCCTAGCAAACTTCCGTCTGGAGCAGTCATTTCGTATTCTAATGTATCTACTTTAGTATAACCGTTTGGCTTTTCTAAGGTAACTATTAGAAATAAATTATTGTATGGGTAATTATTATTGTCTCTCAAATTGATAAACAAATCATACCTTTTTGTAGAATCCAATTCAGGCAAATCAAAAGTTACAATACTGTCCTTATGCCACGAACTACCAACCGATTTGTATTCGTCAAAAACTCTTTTTTCGTCACATGAAAAAAGCAGTATAGCCATTAGAAGCAATAAAAAACTATTTTTTATTCTCATTTTTGGTAATAATTATAGGTTTTCTAGGTTGCGGGTTCGGTTTGGTTTCGTCTTTCGGAGCCGCCGATTTGTTAGGATTGTTATTGTTTGGCTTTTTATTATTGTTTGGCCTTGGTGGTTTTTTACCAGCTAGTTTCGCACTAATAATTTTATTTTCATTAGCAGG
Organism: Flavobacterium algicola; assembly: GCF_022399565.1. Lineage (GTDB taxonomy): Bacteria > Bacteroidota > Bacteroidia > Flavobacteriales > Flavobacteriaceae > Flavobacterium > Flavobacterium algicola. The sequence goes on along the minus strand of NZ_JAJTUT010000001.1, from coordinate 1,347,694 downwards.
TCTAATGATGTTTTCAGAACCAACTTTTTCAGCTGCTGGTTTTGGTTTTCTATTAGGTTTCTTCTTTTTCTTAGGTTGGTCAAAACGAGTCAGACTCTCTTGCCCCATAGCATTATTAAAGTCTTTTTCTACTTCTTCTACAATTTCTATTGCATAATCTTCCAGAGAAGAAACTTTAATTTTCTGCTTATTGTCAGCAACGATTTCACGCACTTTGTCGATCTTCAATACATGCCAATTGGCATAATTGCTAGTATAAGCAAACCACATTAACCCTTTGAAAATATCTTGCTTTTGACAAACAGCATCTCCTTTTTCTGTTACTAATCTAGTATCAAAATCTGGAAAACCTTTTAAAGCATCCATGTAAGTGTCTAACTCATAGTTCAAACAACATTTCAATTTACCACATTGTCCTGCTAATTTTTGCGGATTCAATGACAGTTGTTGGTAACGTGCTGCAGAGGTGTTTACACTTCTAAAATCTGTTAACCAAGTTGAGCAACATAATTCTCTACCACAAGATCCAATTCCACCCAAACGAGCCGCTTCCTGACGGAAACCTACTTGTTTCATTTCGACTCTAGTGCTGAATTCTTTAGCAAAATCCTTGATCAATAATCTAAAATCAACACGGTCGTTGGCTGTATAATAAAAAGTTGCTTTTGAACCATCACCTTGAAACTCAATATCAGAAATTTTCATTTCTAGTTTGTGTGCGATTGCAAGTTCACGAGCACGCACTTTCATCGGCTCTTCTTTTTCTCTAGCTACAGACCAAATATCAATATCTTTTTGAGATGCTTTTCTATAGATTTTTGGAACTTCATTGCTTGTAGGACTTACACCTTTTTTCTTCATTTGTACACGAACCAATTCACCGGTCAATGTTACAATTCCGATATCATGTCCTGGCGAAGCTACTGTCGCAACAATGTCACCAATGCTTAGAGTTAATTTTTCTGTATTTCGATAAAATTCCTTACGTCCGTTTTTGAAACGTACCTCAACACAATCAAATGGCGCTTGACCACTAGGTAAACTCATATTTGAAAGCCAATCAAAGACTGTTAATTTATTGCAGCTATCGGTGCCGCAAGTCCCATTATTTTTACAACCCTTAGGTGCACCACCATCAGAAGTTGAACAACTTGTACATGCCATAATTTTATATGTAGTGTTGTGAAAGACACAACTTAAGTTCTTAAAACGTTTAATTCGTAAAGATAGTATTTTTTAAGCGTAAGTTGCAATTGTTGGAATCAGCAATAATTCTTAAATTTTATTCGAAAAAAAGCCATTGCAGAACATCTTTCCCAACTGCTGAAATGCAAAAAGAAGTTCTACCCCATTAACTTATAGGATAGAACTTCTTTGATATTGGTAATAGAAAAGAAATTAAGCTTCTAAAACTTTATATAATTTGTCTGATAGTCGAATTCTAAATGGTAGTTGAAAAGTACAAATATCACCCACCGCAGCTTTATCAGCAGCTTTATCGTTTACTAACATTTCTGTTAGCAACAGCTTTTGTTCGCCCGTGGTCATCCCTTTGATCAAGATCGTATCGCCGACATTGATTTCATTTTCTTCAATTGTAAATTGGCCAACACTTGGTTTTGGGAAAAAGTGAGTTCCTCTACCAATGTATTGTTTTTTAATCTTTGGCTCTTTCTTAGCCAGCGCTTTTGACTTTGTCAAGTCAACCAAATTAGGAACCGAAGCTAACGGGTCTTGATTTGCTTCTCTGTTTTTGAAAGTCAACACATCAGATTTTCCTTTTTTGAATATTTTATTTCCGTTTTTAACACCACGACGTACTGCTTTTTGCTCTTCTTCAGGTAAGTGAATAATATCAATGCAGTCTTGTGAGCAACAGCCTTGCATGGCTTGAGCACATTCCTCACACTGAATAAAAAGTAAGTGGCAACCTTCGTTGATACAGTTAGTGTGTACATCGCAAGGTTTACCGCATTGGTGGCATTGTGAAACGATATCGTCTGTAATTCTTTCGCCTAAGCGGTGATCAAATACAAAGTTTTTACCAATAAATTTACTCTCTAGTTCCTCTTCCTTAATTTGCTTTGCATAGTTAATAATACCACCCTCTAACTGAAATACATTTTTAAAACCCTGGTGTTTAAAATATGCCGAAGCTTTCTCACAACGAATTCCGCCAGTGCAATACATCACTAAGTTTTTGTCTTCTTTAAAATCTTGTAACTGCTCGTTTATAATAGGCAATGATTCTCTAAAAGTATCTACATCAGGAGTAATGGCGCCTTTAAAATAGCCAATTTCACTCTCATAATGATTTCGAAAATCAACAACAATTGTATTGGGATCATCTAAGATAGCATTGAATTCTTTGGCTTTTAAGTGCACACCTATATTTGTAACATCAAAGGTTTCATCATTCAAACCATCGGCAACAATTTTGTCACGCACTTTAATCGTCAGTTTCAAGAACGAGTGATCATCATGCTCTACGGCAATATTCAATCGCATCCCTTTCATAAAATCGTAGGCTTCGATAGTATCTTTAAAAGCATAGAAATTATCTGCCGGAAGCGATAACTGAGCGTTAATACCTTCTTTGGCTACATAAATTCGACCAAGAACCACTAGCGGGTCCCAAGCACGGAATAAATCGTTACGAAATTGTGTTGGATCTTGAATTTGCGCATAAGCATAGAAAGACAAAGTAAGTCTTTGTTTTCCGGCATCATCAATCATGATGGCTCTTTCTTCTGCGCTTAAAGTGTTATACAGTTGCATGCTATAAACGGTTTAAGTGTGAAAAATTATTTTTGCAAAAGTACGGAAAAGGGAATAAATGTCAAAGTTTCTGCCGTTTTAAGTTTTTTGAACCAGCCAGTAATTTACGGCATGAAGACTTGATGAAACTTCGTTTCTAATTAGTTAATTTTTTTTTGGAAGTACTGGTTGCTATTTTTGTATTGATCGCATAACAACAACGGCAGCTGTGATTATTTTTGGTTGTAATCAAAAACGCCATCCCATAGTTCATCTATTTTAATCAGTGCTTCTTCTAGCGGAATAACAGTCCATTTTCCGTTGATTTCGCTGCCTAGTCCCATGTTTTTTAATTGTATTAAAGCATCATGTACATCAAAATCAAGGTCTGTGTTTAAGGTGGTTTGGAACCAAGATTCAATTTGGTTGTCGAGTGCTTCTGCCGTTAATGGGATTTCGCTTCGATTTAAAAAAGAGTAGGCCAATAGCGTTTCTTTCAGCACTTCTTCTTCCGATGCGTTTAACAGAGAATATAGAGCGCCACTATTATTCCCTAGATTTTTAAAGTAAAGACTGTCCGAAAGCATTTTTGAATATCGGATTTTCTTGTTTACAAAATTGTTGTATTGGCGAAATAAGTACGCTCCCAATATTCCAAGTGCAATCAAACCTTGATTTAACGAGGTTTTGCTATTTAATAAATCAATGTGTTCGCCTGATTTGTAGGCGGCATCCATTGTTATTAACGCAGGAATTACCGTGGTACTTAATAACGAAATGACTCCGGCAACTCCAGGAACCCAAAACAAGAGTTTGTCGGTGGTGGACATTTTGGGAATAGCATTTGGAAATACGGTTTCGAGATCGTTTTTTGGGACTCGTTTAAAAACTTTCAGAACAATGCAGCCTGGTTCAATAAGGAGCTTTTTTAAATTAATTTTCTTGTCTTCGAAATATTCGTCTTCATTGTAATGGAGATACACCATGACACGATCATAATATTCAATTTCAATTTCTTTCTTCCAAAAATAATAATGACGTACTTTTTCTTTGGTTGTGTGTTGCCCACGCACATACAACTCATATTCTTTATAAACGGTAAAATCGATAGCAAGATCGAGACCAATCAAATCGGAATCTTTGAGTGCCTTATCCAAAGTTTCTTGATTTACTCGGCTGTAATTACTTCGCTCCAAAACTGTGAGAAGCGTTTCTTTAAAATTCGTAAAATCGGTTTTGTGGCTATTAAGAACACGTTCTTCTGAGCTGACATCTGGATTGAACGAAGCGTAATTGTGTTTTAGAGTACGAATGAGGTTAAAGGCTTCGTAGTGAAAATAATGTTCAACGATATCGAATAGCTTTTTAAAATCTTCAACCGTTTTAGGATTTTTGTCGTAAGCTGCTAATTGTTGTTCGAGCAAGAATTCCTTATCAAATGGGATATAATGTTCTCTTTTCATTCTAAATGGGGTTCATTAATCTTAATTGATTACCCTTTTAAGGTTTCAACAAAGGTAAGATACAAACAGAACTAAAATGAAATGTAAATAGTGAATTTGCCTATTTATGAACATTAGTTTGTTAAAGTGCGGTACGAGGAGTGGTAAAATTATTGTACTCTAGCAAACTCTGTATAATGGTTTTTTAATTGCTTTCCATTAAATATTTCATCGTCTGCATATTCAATTTTAAGAATATTATTTTTATTTGTAAATCTAAGTGTAGTAGGATTATCGTCTGTATAACTAGACCCACTCCCAGTGTAGGTGTATGTTGTGATAAGCCTATATTCTCCATTTGAGTCTTTGTCCCAACTTCCATTTGTTAAAACAGGTTCTAATCTTTGTGTACAAATACCAGTTCTCTGGTCAGTACTGAATTCTTCAATTTTTAAACTTCCATCTTGTTGAAAACTTAATCTCGACATTTGATCACAAGATGAATAAGCATCCTCTGTTGTTGAATTATCAACGTATGTATAAACATCTTTTATTGGTTTCCATATTCCAATCACAGGATCAATATTTACATCATTATTTTCATCCGATGAACATGATAAAAAGGTGAATCCAATAAGGAATACTACTAGTAAATTCAGGTTTTTCATTTAGTGAATCTTGCTTAATTTATTTTCTAATTTCAATTTGTATAAAAAGCGACGCAATACTATTTCGATGCTTATTTTCAGTGTAAAAGTAGTTGAATTAAAACTATAATTTTTAAAGCTGTTTTAGTTTTTTTATTCCTCAACTTCTTCTCTAATTTTCAGTGGCTAATACAAGTTTCTAACTCGTACTCTCAAAGAGTAAGTTTGCTGAGACATTTGGGAGGCTAACTAGTGTTCAGTTATTAATAATATTCAAAGATAATTACTTCATAGATAGCGTCTTTACGGGAAACCGTAATTCGGAAATTTTTATCATAGGATACCTAACCCTCAGAGCAGCGTAATTTTGATGAGCTAGAAGATTTGGAGTTTATGGACGGTTTATCTGTAAATGCAAAAAGCCCAGAATGTACTTCTGAGCTTTTTGTATTGGTGTAATCCAATTATGTCCTACGTAAATATTTTCGATCCAAATAACTAAAGTAAAATAATGGCACTGCTGCTAATACTAGAAAACCTAAAATATAAAATATGTTTTTGGCTTTGAAACCTGTAGTTGCTGTATCTACCCAAATCCCATCTTCGAAAGATAAATTAATACTTTGTTCATTTTCATTTTCTAACACATATTGTTCCTTGGGAAAATTATCAATCAACATAATTAGTCCCATTTTATTGTGAGACATGTCCTTGAACATTGTGTTGGTAAATGTGATTTCATTTACTACTTCTGGAATATTAAGCACTTCTACAATCAATTTTGTTTCATGACCAAGCAAGACTACCGGATCTTTAAATTTTAATACTTCGGTACCATTTACTATAAATGATACGTTTTTATTAAAATAATCGATTACCAGCTTTTTAAACTCCTCAGGCGTTTTATATGCTTTTTGCGTATAGATATAATCAATTTCACCTTGAAAAGCGGTCATTGAACTTGCGATTTGCAGGATATATTTCCCATCGTCAGTCTTTGATAAAAGAGATGATGAAAATTCTGCTTGGTGCGCATGACTTACAAACGAAGCTAAAAACAATATTGCAATCCAACCACTTTTTACTATTCTATTTAACATATTCTCCATGTAAACTGTTTATAAAATTATTTTTTCCGGCATAATCCACATGATAGTGGTAACCTCTTATATCATCATAATGTCCAAGTGACGCATCAAGATCTGTGTATGCAAGACCTGTCGTTGGATTTAGATTTTGAAACATTCCGTATCCATCAAAAGCATATCCAATCATTGCGGCATGACCATCAGCTTGTGCAATTTGAGTTGTTTTACCCATAGCGGCATGATAGTGGTAACCTGCATTCAAATTGATATGACCACCTGCATCATCAAAAGGTGCCAATGTATAGGCTGCCAAAATATTACTTGTTGGCGCTGGTGCATCAAATACAACTCCGTTAAAAGCAATTCCCCTAGAACTAGGTCCAGTTGATTGTGGTCCCGCTCCACCAAACGAAATTACAGAACTTGCTGCAACTGGCGTGACTGGTAGGTAATAAGTTGTGCTTAATGTCCCCAAGTAAGAAGGTAAACACTGCACACAATAATTTTTATAAGCGGTTCCCACATCTGGAATGGCTGCACCGGCACATTCTTCTTTTGTACTCGTTTTTGTTATAGCACCCGTTGTAGCGTTATACATCATCCATTGGGTGTCTTTATAGAAAGTTGCTAAGTTTTTTACAAAAGCACCGTCAACATCATATACCTCTCCGCCTTCAAGCCAGATCCCACCTTGAGTGGCATCATCACTAATATTACCAGGACACCATGGTCCCATATCATGATCTGTTGCCAGACTCGTTACTACAATCTTATAACAGTCAACTGTTTTCCCATTTGATAATGTCTTAGAAACAATTGTAATCGGTTCTGATAATCCTGCACTCAAAAAATTGGCAGATTCTACATCAATAACAACAGCCTCAGTAGTCGATGATGTCGTTTCGTCGCTGTCTTTACTACAAGAGTTTGCAAGTGTTAACGTCATTGTTGCAAACAAGAACAAAGTTACTTTTTTCATAAGATTTGGAAATTAATTGTTAGTTGAATAACCAAAAATAGAATTTAAGTAGAAAAAATAGCTAGAGAATCAGTGAACTATGGTAAGTTATCAGTGAAATGGTAGTAAAACTGTAAATACCCCTTTAAAGCATGTTTAAAAAAACAATTTATTTTATAGTTGATAGATAAACACTGTTTTTACAGCTTAAAATACCAAAAAAATATTTATTTATTTATTATTAACCACGTTTTCAGTCAGTATTTTGGAAGCTTCTTTTAATTTCCCTTGTTCATATAGAGCAGGTAAATCTTTTAAAGGAGTTTTTATTGGAGCTTCATAATTAATATAGTCTTGAAAAGTTACTCCTGCAACAACTCGAGTATTAAAAGCAGCTCTAAAACGAACGCCACCTTCATTGACTTGATAATTATAAGCGAAGTAATCCATTAAATGTGTTTCTTGATTGATCCAATATTGATACTGGTCATCAAAATCTTTTCCGCCACCGTCTTGACCAAAAGTAACCTCGATTACATCGTATTTTTTCCCTTTGATAGTAGTCTCTTCCACAAACTTTTTATGAACTGATGCGTCCTGCAGTTTGTGAGGCAATGTAGCAAAATAAATAACAGAATTCAGTGATTCGCCGTATTTACCAGCATCTTCGGCAGTAAGATTTTGTTTTTGAGTATAATTGTAACGCGCGAAATCGCTGTTGATCATTACATCTTTGATAAGCGAATCTCCTTTTTGTATTGTAGAACTATATTCGTAATTACTACCATCGTTTTTAAAACGGTATGTTTTATCTCTAAAAGTAAATGAATAATCGGCAGTATCATACCGCTTTCCACCATGGGCTTCAATAGCTGTATTTACAATAGAATCTGCTTTTGATAATGATGCAACGGCTTCAATAGTATCGTTTTTTATAGTGTCATCCTGATTTTCTTTTTTACAAGAGATTGTAACAGCCGCTAAAATGCAGAGAGTAAGTATCGATTTTTTCATTTTATAAAAATATTACTTTTTGTGAGTAGTTAAAAACCGATCTAACTATTTGTATTAAGTTTAACTTTGATCAGGCTCTCAACTTATTTATCAAAAATCAGACTTTTGCAATTGTTTTGTTATGTAAAGGAGGTTATGAAATTCTAAAAGTTACTCTTCTAAAATTGTAATTACAGCCCCTTCTAAATCTGCTGTAACAAATAATTGACAGGACAATCTAGTCGTCTCATCATCATACCCCATTTTGCTGAGTGTAGCGGGCTCATTTCGCTCCTTAATAATAGATTTCCCTTTAATTCCAATTGCGTCAACCACACAGGTTGCACAACGCCCTACTCCACCACATTCCCCAAAATAGTCTAAACCCAGTTTGTCTTTTAATAAAAACATTAAGTTGGGATGACTTCCGTGATGGCAAGTTACTGCAGTTTTGTGGCCGTTATCGATAGCGGTAAAATGAATGGGTTGATGTTTTTCTGACAATGGATTGGGTTTCAAGTGAAAGTGAAGATTTTTTTTATTCGAATAATAAAGCATTGGAAATGTATCTATGCAAATACATTCGCGAAAAATTCTAATTATTATTGACTAACGTTAAATATAAATAATTTCTCTTTCTTACACTAAACATTTTCTAGCCCAGATGGGAACGGCATCCTTTTGCTGGCTTCTTTAGCCAGTAAAAGATACAGTGTACAGCTGGAAATAGCTCTAAATAAAAAAACCACGCCGAGAAGACGTGGTTTTAAATAATATGCTTTGGGATGTATTAACAGTATTCGTTAAAAGCATCTTGTAAGTTCTCAGCAATCATTTCAGCTGGACGACCTTCAATGTGGTGACGCTCTAACATGTGAACCAATTCTCCGTTTTTGAACAACGCCATACATGGTGATGATGGAGGGAAAGGGAACATATGTTGTCTTGCTGCATCTACAGCCTCTTTGTCAACACCTGCAAAAACCGTGATTAAATTGTCTGGTTTCTTAGCACCTTCCAAGCTCATCTTTGCTCCTGGACGTGCATTTCTTGCTGCACAACCACAAACAGAATTCACAACTACTAGTGTAGTTCCTTCCGCTTTTATTGCAGTATCAACTGCTTCAGCACTATGTAAATCTTGAAAACCTGCTACTGTTAATTCAGCTTGCATTGGTTTTACCATTTCTTCTGGATACATATCGTTATATTTTAAATATTAGTTTTGAAGGTGCAAAGTTACGAAGTTTAAAAAGAACTCCATTATTTGCTCTATAAAGTTTTGTTATTGTTTGATAGCCGCCTTATTTCATTAGAATAAATAACGAACTGATCGTACTAATGACCAAATAAAAGGCATTTTTGGACATTTTAAAATCACCTTTATATCCTCATAAAAAGACGTTTCTTCATCCAGAAATTTAAAAATCAAAGCAGGGCTTCCATTTTTGAACATCGAAGAAAATATCCCTGATCCTTTTTCGTTTTTTCGATCTAAAATATCTAGTAAAAGTAAATCGTAAAACCAGAATTTGGTGCGTTTATGAAATTTTGTTAAATCATTTTCCTTTTGTAAAAAAGCGATTAATGCTGTTGATTTTTTATCTGATCCTTTAAACGTATAACCCGTACTGGCTTTGGTCCATCCGCCGGCAGTTCCTATGTTGAGAACGCGCTGAGTATTTTTTTTCCAAAAAGGATAGCAGGTCATCGGGATGCTTCCTTGCTCTTTTTCTATGATTTCGTAATCAGTGATGCCCTGTTTTGAGATGTAATTTTGAATCTCATTTTCGTACTCGCTTTTTGCTAACAAATCATGCGAAAACAAGGTGTATTCCAGCAAAGCTTCGGTGGTTGACGTTGGCAAAACATACATAAAACGAGTGTTGCCTTTTTGTTCCACAGAGAAATCCATAAAAGTCGCTTGCTCTGGATTAAAAACTGCTTCTTTACTCTTTATAAACCAACCTATAAAGTGCTGCTGTAAAACCGGATATTGGTTTTGGCTCTCGGCTTCCCCTTTTCGATAAATACTATTGAATAATTTGTCGCCTGTGAAACTTTGACTTTCGGTGGCAACATATACATGCGTTTTTAATTCATTGATATCCGTAACTTTCTCATTGAGGAAGTGAATGTTTTTTTGTTTCGAAATCAAATCAAATGCTTGGCTGTAAAAATCAGAAGCTTTTATACAATTATAAGTGTAGGGTTTCAATTCTAAATCCCGACGAAAATCGGTATTTGCAAACAGAGCCAAATCCCATTTTTTAGTTACCGATTGCTCCCAAGTCGAAGTCCCTTCTTGCCAGAAACACCAAGTACGATCGTTGTTTTTTTTACTGTCGGAATCGATTAATAAAATAGACTTATCGGCAAATTTACCAGATGTAATCATTTTATAAACGGTCATCAATGCTGCTAAACCCGAGCCTGTAAAAATGTAATCGTAGTTTTTCATAAAGGGTATTCCAAATTTACTTCAAAAATAGGGATATTATTTTAGCTTTTGATAATTGAAAGCAGGTCTACAGCGCGAATCAAAGAATGTTGCTGAAAAATAATCGAGTTATCAGTTCCTAAAATTGTTGTCGTAGGATATACCACTTGACCGTTTATTGTTGCTAAAGCTGTCGCCAACTCATGAATCCCAGTTTTCGTTCCTGTGGGTTGAAAACTGAAAGTATGATTGTTGAAAGTGATTGGCTCGGTAGATTCGGCATCAAAAGGAACAAAATAATAGTTGTCGTTTAAAGTCTCAATGACTTGTTTATTTTTAAACGTACTATGTTCCATCATTTTGCAATACTTACACCACGCTGTATGGATAAATACCACAATAGGTTTTGGGTTTTTGATTGCTAATTGCTCAGCTTCTTGAAAAGTATGCGTTTTTAATTGCGCAAAACCAGATGGAATAGCACTAAGTAAAAGGAATAGTAAGAGTATATTTTTTTTCATTTAAACCAATTGTTGTTCTTGATATTATTGCAAAGTATATCGTAATCCAAAAAAGCTGCGAATTCCTTGATTAGGCCCATACACATATGAGGGGTCGAATGTCAATGCATAAGGATTATCGGCAGTTGCTTGTGCGTTACCGTTTGCATCAAACTGTACATTTTTATCAAATGGATCGTTGGCTCTTGCAATAATGAATGGGTTGCTTTTATTGGGCGTCCAGTTTAATAAATTTTTGACACCACCATAGATTTCGATATTCTTAAATTTATTGAATGTAAATTGAATGTTTTGGATGCTCCAAGTTGGCGAGTATTCACTACGCGGATCTAAATCTCCCAAAAGTGGCAAACGCATCGGACCGTAGACATTTCCAGTGTAATCAACGTCAAGAAATAATTTGTTGATTCGGTATGAAATCGCCCAAGTAGCAGAGAATTTCTCGGTCAATATTTGTCTGGTTGTGACACCTTCTTCTGTTTTGGATACATCCATATACGTAGCGCCTAGAATCATTTTCAAACCATTGTTAAAAACGAAGTCAAGATTGGTACTAATACCTTTTGTGACAGCATGACCGTCTAAATTTTTATAGATGATTTGGTTGGGATTGGTATCGTAATCCGGAATAATCGAATTGCTAAATCGTGTGTACCAAGCCGTAGTTTCTAGACCTATGAAATTTCCGTTGTTAGTGTAAAACTTTTTAAGATAATTAATGTTGGCGTTTATTGAGCGTTCTGGTTTTAAATCTTCGAGAACAACAACATCTCTAGATCCAGTTAACGCGGCGTGCTCTTCGGTAAAAAGATTTACAATTCTAAAACCTGTTCCGGTATTGAAACGCAGAATGTTATTGTCATTGATTTTATATTTATAGGCAAATCTCGGTGTAAAAATGTTTCCGTGGTTGCTGTTATAATCGTAGCGCGCTCCCAGCAATATTTTGTGATTGTCATTAAAAGCGATTTCGTCTTGTACAAACAAACTCGGAATCCAATTTACATCTTCGGTTACTGTTGCTGTGGTGTTGTCATCATAATACTGGTAACGTAAAGCAGTTCCAAAAAGCAAATCGTGTTTGTTTATTTTTTTGTCCCAAGTCAATTGTCCAAAACCGATGCGTTGTTGTGCTAAGTATGGAGTGTCTCCATAAACTGAATTCTGATCATGGTCTGTGTACGAGAACGAAAACAACATTTTCTCAACCGTAGGTAATTCATACGCTCCTAATAATTCCCAACGTTTGGTATAAATGCTTTCTCCGTATACTTCATCTCCTCCGCGAAAGCCTTTGTTCCATTCCAATTCGCCACCCCAACGGTCTTCATAAAAAAAACGTCCGGCTAGTGATAGTTGTTTTTGGCTTTTTCGATTAAAATTCCATTTTTGAAAAACTGAGATGCGGTCTTGCAAGGTGACATCAGTAAAATTATCGTTGTTGTTGTCAATTGGATTGCTATAATTAAAGTAATTCACACCCGTTAAGACCGTTGCTGCTTTGCCCACATTTCCCTTAAAACCCAAGTCCACGTTGAGTTCGCCCCAATCTGTAATAAAAGAATCTGCTGAAAATACGGGAGCGTTAGTTGGATTTTTGGTAATTATATTAATCAATCCACCCACGGCTTCGCTACCATAGAGCGAAGACGCTGGTCCTTTTACAATTTCGATACGTTCTAAAAGTGAATTCGGAATTCCAGACAAGCCATAAACCGTAGACAAGCCACTTACAATGGGCATTCCGTCAATTAAAACAAGAGTGTAAGGACCTTCAAGACCGTTAATGTGAATGTCTCCCGTGTTGCAAACATTACAATTGAGTTGCGGACGCACACCGTTTACATTTTGCAAGGCTTCAAAAATATTAGAGGTTGGATTTTTCTTAAAAAACGCGGGTTTGTACACCTCAACAGGTACTGGACTTTCTAAACGACTTACCGGTTTTAAAGTTCCAGTTATGACTACTTCATCTAAGGTGTTATTTTCTCGTAACTGAAAATTAAGAGTAGTTATTGTGCTATCTGCTATAGTTATTGTTTGTTTTTCAGGTTGAAAGCCAGTAAAAGTTGCTACAACCTCATACTTTCCTGCTGCTAAATTTTCGAACAAATAATTACCCTCACTATCTGTTACCACTGCATTATTTGATTTCTTCAAAATTACATTGGCATACGGTAAAAAGTTATTGCCTCCTTGCACTATTCCTTTTATCGAAGACTGTGCTACTGTTATGCTACTAATCAATAAGCCACAACATAGAATTAGGTTTTTCATAAATATATTTTAGATACTATTAAATTTATAATTTAGATAAAACTAAAAATAAATTTTAAATAAACAATAAAATAGTATTATAATTCTATTTACTAATGCTTTATGCAGCAGAAATTGGGGAAAATTGGATTTTGGAAAATTGTATTAAATGAAAAACCCGAGATCAGCAGACTGATCTCGGGTTTAATTATAGTACATAGAACTGTGTTATTTGTATCTCTTGTATTAAAATCCTTTTAATAACTCCATACGCATTTTGACTTTTTCATCATCACTTTTTCTTTCGTAATTATATAGTGCATTCTCCCATTCACCATAATTACAATTAGGAAGTACAATAAATTTATCTCCCCATTTTTTTTGATCTAAATCAGTTTTATCGAATCGATCTTGAATGCTATTTTTTTCGAAAGCAGTGCTAAAATCCGTTAAATTATCTCCCATTAACATGACGATTTTGTAGTTTTCCTCAATCTTTTTTCTGCGTATTTCCTTTGATGAAGTATCCGTTTTGAAAAGACAATGCGCCGCATCTGCGTTTGGAAGTTCAAGTCGCTTAAGATCAATCAATGTATTTTCTACACTAGCGGTATCGCGATTGGAAACATAAAATATCGTAATTCCTTTTTTAGAAGCTTCTTTTAAAAATGCTACCGCACCTGGAACTTCAGTTGCTTTTGAAACTGCCGTCCAACGATCCCATTCGGCACCATTCATTTGTTTGTGCTCCTTTATCAATTGTGCTCCTACATAACTATTATCAAGGATAGTTTCGTCTAGATCGGTAATTATAGCCAAATTTCCCTTTCGGAATTGTCTTCTTGGAATTTCCTTCAAACGAACTGAAGCCAAATTAAATGCTTGATAACATAATGCTCTATATTCTGCAGCAGTTTGTTGCCACAAAATTGAGTAGGCTTTCATTTGACTCTCGTCATAGGTATTGGACTTATCTTGCGCCTGCAAGTTTGGTACGCTTAATACTAAAAAAAGTATACAGATCGACTTTTTTAAATTTGGGCAAAACTTAATTTTCATTTTTTCTCTTTTTTGCAAATATAGGATTGTTCTCTTTCTAAAATGATCATGATACAACATAATTTGCTAGACCACATGAGTCCAACTCATTAGAAATTTAAACTTATTTTTAGTGTAGTCTAAATATATTTTTTTGCTTTTATGTTTAATTGTATATATTTGCCTCAAACAGTTAATAATGAGCAAGTCGTTAGAAGAAGTCAATGAATCGGTTTCTGCACAGAATAAAAAATCAGTTTTTAGAAAAATATTAGCCTTTTTTGGTCCCGCATATTTAATTAGTGTTGGGTACATGGATCCGGGAAATTGGGCCACCGATATTGCTGGAGGTAGCCAATTCGGGTATTCATTACTTTGGGTACTGTTAATGAGTAATATTATGGCTTTGCTATTGCAAAGTTTAAGTGCTCGTCTGGGAATCGTAACTCAACGCGATTTAGCGCAAGCTTCCCGCGAGACTTACTCCCCTTTTATCAATTATATTTTATACTTTCTAGCAGAAGTTGCTATCGCTGCCTGCGATCTTGCAGAAGTTTTGGGTATGGCAATTGGTATTAATTTGTTGTTTGATATCCCATTAATTGAGGGAGTAATGATAACTGTTTTAGACACCTTCTTGTTGCTATTCCTAATTAATAAAGGGATTAGAAAAATGGAAGCTTTCATCATTACCCTTGTTACTGTTATTGGAGTATCTTTTATTTTTGAAATGGTTTTTGCACAACCAGAAATGGATAAAGTGTTGCTAGGACTAATTCCGACAATGCCAACAGAAACTGCTTTGTATATCGCTATAGGTATTATTGGAGCTACCGTAATGCCACATAATTTGTACCTGCACTCTTCACTAGTACAAACTCGAAAATTTGATCGCTCAAAAGCTGGAATTAAACAAGCTTTAAAGTACAACTTTATAGACTCGACCATAGCACTGAACTTAGCATTCTTGGTAAATGCAGCTATTCTTATTTTGGCAGCCGCTACTTTTTACAGAAACGGAATGTTTCAAGTGGCCGAAATACAAGATGCACATCAATTTCTAGAGCCACTTTTGGGTACTAAGTGGGCACCAATATTATTTGCTGTAGCATTGATTGCAGCAGGACAAAGTTCGACCATTACTGGAACGTTGGCTGGACAAATCATCATGGAAGGCTATCTGAATTTAAGAATTCAACCTTGGGTACGACGTATCATTACTCGTTTGATTGCTATCGTTCCCGCAGTTATTGTTATCACTATTTTTGGTGAAGGCGTGACGGGTAAGCTATTGATTTTAAGTCAAGTTATTCTAAGTTTACAATTAGGTTTTGCTATTATTCCATTAATACATTTTGTGAGTGATAAAACGAAAATGAAGGGATTCCATATAAGTAAAATTACGCAAATCGCCTCTTGGATTGTAGCCTCAATAATCGTGATTTTAAATGGAAAATTGGTTTATGACGAAATTACAGGCTGGTTAGAAATATCTGATCATCCAATTATACTGTGGTTGACAGTAGTTCCTATGGCTTTTGGTTTTTTAATATTATTACTTTATATCGTTTTTAAACCTGTTTTTGATAAATCCAAAAGAGTAATACATAATCATTCTCCTCATCATTTAAAATTAAGATTTCCTACTGCAAAAACTTATTCGAAAAGGAATCTTGCAGTAACGGTAGACTTCTCAGCTGCAGATGAAGTAGCACTTAATAATGCATTTGAACTAGGCGGAAATGATGCAAAATATACTTTAATACATATTGTCGAAACTGTTGGTGCTTTGATTCACGGTGAGAATACAGATGACCATGAAACCACTATTGATGAAAAATTATTAATGGAATACGAAGCCATGCTAATCGACAAAGGATTTAAGGTCAGTATTTTATTAGGTTTTGGTTCACCAGACAAAGTGATTCCGACCTTGATAAACAAAGGAGATTTTGATGTATTGGTAATGGGAACCCATGGTCACACTGGTTTTAAAGATTTAGTATTTGGTACAACCGTAGACAAAATACGCCACAAAATTTCGATACCTTTGTTTATTGTTAAGCAATAATAATTGCTTATATTTAAAATAAGTTACTCTACTATTTATATCAAATGACGCAATCAGAAGAAAATTATCTTAAAGCAATTTACCACCTTACCACTATCACAGATACAGATGTAAGTACAAATGCTATCGCAGAAACAATGGAGACCAAGGCTTCATCTGTAACCGATATGATTAAAAAATTGGCCGAGAAGGATCTAGTTAATTATAAAAAGTACCAAGGTGTTTCACTTACTGTAAAAGGTAGTTTGGCTGCCAAAATGATTGTGAGGAAGCACCGTCTTTGGGAGGTTTTTTTGGTAGAAAAACTTGATTTTTCTTGGGACGAAGTCCATGATGTAGCCGAACAACTGGAGCATATAAAATCTGAAAAATTGATTAATAAACTTGCCGATTTTCTAGGAAATCCAACAGAAGATCCACACGGTGATCCTATACCCGATGCAAATGGAGATGTGCAAAAAGTGGAGAAGCAATTGCTATCTGAATTAAACATTGGGCAAAATGGAATTTGTGTGGGAGTAAAAGATACTTCGTCTGAGTTCTTAAAATACCTTGACAAGCAAAAAATTTCACTAGGTTCTCAAATCGAGTTTTTAGAAAGAGAAGAATTCGATTTATCTCTGAAAATTAAGGTGGATCACACTATTTTGAGTATCTCAAACAAGATTGCCAGCAATATATTCATGAAGTTAAATTAGCTTTTCTCCTAGTTTTTTTGTATATTGAGATAGAACAAAATAATATAGATAATTATGAAATACACATTTTTAGCAATAACTTTATTCGCATATGGTGTAGGGTTTTCACAAGATTTGATACCCGCTGCCGTTACACAAACAATGAGTCAGGGAACACAACCAGGAATTAGCGTATTTATACCTAATGTTTCTGATGACAATGTTGAAGATGCGATTAAAGACGTTACAAAACAATACAAAGGTAAAGTAAGGAAAATTAAGCGCAGCGATGAGAATTATATAGATAATGCTCAGATTAAGGAAATTAGCCCTAATTCAATTGATATTCATCAAGTTGTAGAGAAAATTGACAACGGTTATAAATATACTGCTTTTTTTAACCTAGGAGGTAAATTCTTAGACAGTGCTTATAGCTCAGAAAAATTTGCTTACGCAACTTCTGTTGTTAGAAAAATTGCAATGAAAGCTTCTGAACTTAATATGGATGAAGTAATTAAGGACCAAAACAAAGTTTATTCTAAGCTGGAAGACAGTAAAAAAGACTTAATCAAAGAAAACGAGAAAGCAGCTAAGGATATTGAAAAAGCTAAAGATTTAATAGCTAAAAAAGAAAATGAAATTGAGGATAATCTTAAGATGATGGAATCAAGAGCTAGTGATATTGAAAAGCAGCGTCAAAGAGTTATAGAGTACCAAAATCAAAGGTCAGCTTATACTAGATAAAACTGATTTACAGCATTATATAACCGAAAACAACATTAAATTATGTTGTTTTCGGTTTTTTTTTGGACAATTTATTGGTGTTATATGTGTAAAGTTGTAAGTATTTAATGAATATAAGTTCTATCAATTTTTAACAAATGTATTTAAACCTCTGTTTGCATGAGGGATAGAAGCTAGCTACCGAAGTAGCGCGAATAGCCCGACAGCAGTAGTTATATGGGCTATATATGCGCAATAATTGGTAGCCCATTTAACTACTGGTGGCATGCCCATGTATAAATTTGAAATGGCAAATTATAGATTGAGTGAAATGCTTTTAATAAAGTTTTAACTTGTTAGATTATAAATAAATCAGTTTTATTGAGTTTGTATTGAGGAATTCTATATACCTTTGCCGCTAGATTTATTACAAATAGGCTTCGGCATAAATTATTCGATCATGGGAAGATTTGGAGTTACAGAAATCCTGGTTATTTTGGCAGTTGTATTATTACTTTTTGGAGGTAAAAAAATTCCAGAATTAATGAAAGGTTTAGGAAGTGGTCTTAAAGAATTTAAGAATGCATCTAAAGACGAAACTGTTGCAGAAAAAAAAGAAGATAGCGTAAATGAGACTAAATAAGAAATTACTTTTCTTATTTGAATCCCAAAATTTGATTTATAATCGAGTTTTGGGATTTTTTTTGTTTGAGATTTAACTTTAATAATCTTTACTAATTCTATTATCATCTATTTAGATTTATATCTCATTTATGTTTAATTTAGTAGTAATCAATACATTTTATAGCAACTACATATTGATAGTTTATAATTAATACTGAATCGAAAGTCCCATTTTACATAGTATTTAGTTCTCTATTATTGCGAGATGATATGTAAACTGATATAAAATTATAAAAGTTTCTTAAGTGCTATCTAGAATAAATCGTAATCATCTATTTTTATCGCCAGAAAAAATTATACAAAATAAACAAATCTTAAAGAAATGACAAAAAAGAAAAAAACAAGTAATTTAATGCGAATTATTCACCGTTATTTAGGATTTTTTCTAGCCGGAATTATGGCAGTTTATTCATTAAGTGGTATCATATTAATTTTTAGAGATACACCTTTCTTAAAGCAAGACAAAGCAATTGTTAAAACTATTGAGCCTAATTTAACTGGTGAAGATTTAGGTAAAGCATTACATCTTAAAAAATTTAAAGCGGATCGCGAAGAAGGTGATGTAGTTTACTTTAAACAAGGAACTTATAATAAAAAGACTGGTATTGCAGACTATAAAACGAGTAGTCAACCCTTTCTAATCGAAAAAATGAACAAACTGCACAAAGCACAATCAGGCGATCCTCTTTTTGTTTTAAATGTGTTTTTTGGAGTTTCACTATTCTTCTTTGTAATTTCAACTTTTTGGATGTTTGCACCAAAAACTACTATATTCAAAAAGGGAATGTACTTTACCGCAGCTGGAATTGTACTAACTCTTTTAATGTTGTTTTTGTAATTTTTATACATTACAACACAATATTGTCACTCTGAAAGAGTTTCTTCGTAAGTGACTCACAGTTGCTGAGACGATTTCAGCGAGACAAACTATGGGGAATTTGATTGTGGATTATTGTTGTTAAGTGCTTTTTACGCAAAAAAAATAACTATAAAATTGTCACTTTGAAAGAGTCTCTGCATAAGCGAATCAAAGTTGCTGAGACGCTTTCAGCGAGACAAACTATGGGGAATTTGATTGTAGATTATTGTTGTTAAGTGCTTTTTACGCAAAAAAAATAACCATAAAATTGTTACTTTGAAAGAGTCTCTGCACGCGTAACTCACAATTGCTGAGATACATTTAGCGTGACAAACTAGATAGAAGTAATTTATAGAATACTGTTGTCAACAATTTTATAAATAAAACTTTGACACAATACTTATCACCCAGTATTGCCACTCTGAATGAGTCTCTACACAAGTTACTCATAGTTCCTGAGATGCTTTCAGTGTGACAAACGGTGGGGAGTTTTATTGTGGCTTATTTTTGTAGAGTGCTTTTACACAATATTTGTCACTCTGAAAGAGTCTCTACACAAGTTACTCATAGTTGCTGAGACGCTTTCAGCGAGACAAATTGGGGGGAAGTTGATTGTCGGTTATTATTGTCGAATGCTTTTTACGCAACTCTTACTACAAACTTTATCACACAATATTTGTCACTCTGAAAGAGTCTCTACATAAGTGACTCATAGTTCTTGAGATGCTTTCAGCGTGACAAACTAGATGGAACTTAATTCTGGATTATTATTGTTAAAGATTTGTTACACAATTTGTTACTACACAAACCTTATCACACAGTATTTGTCACTCTGAAAGAGTCACTACACATGTGACTCACAATTGCTGAGACGCTTTCAGCGAGACAAATTAGAAGGAAGTTGATTAAGGAATAATGTTGTCAAATCCTTATCACACAATATTTGTCACTCTGAAAGAATCTCTACTCAAGTGACTCACAGTAGTTGAGATGCTTTTAGCGATACAAGCGGTGGGGAAGTTGATTGTACTCTTCAAACTTAAATCACCATCGTCAATTGAATTCGTTTTCTATCCTCGTCCACCTCAGTGACTTTTACGGTAACATGTTGGTGTAACTTAACAACCTCATTAACGTCGCTTACAAAGCCTGCTTTTAGCTGTGAGATATGAACCAAACCACTTTCTTTGACTCCTATATCTACAAAACAACCAAAGTTGGTAATGTTGTTCACAATTCCTGGCAGAATCATTCCTGATTTTACGTCTTTTATTGTTTTTACGTTTGGATCAAATTCGAAAACTTTTGCTGCTTTTCTTGGGTCTAATCCTGGTTTTTCTAGCTCTTTGATGATGTCTTTTAAGGTTAATAAACCAATTTCTGCAGTTATGTAATTCTCTGGTTTGATTAAGGCTGTTTTTTCTTTATTGGCAATCAAATCATTAACAGTCAATTTTAAATCCTTAGCCATTTTTTCCACAATTTTATAAGCTTCTGGGTGCACCGCCGAGTTGTCCAACGGGTTTTTAGCATTCGAAATTCGGATAAATGCAACTCCTTGTTGGTATGCTTTTTCGCCCAAGCGAGGGACTTTTTTCAATTGTTTTCTGTCTTCGAATGGACCGTTTTCTGAGCGGTAGTTTACAATGTTTTCCGCCAGCTTCTCTCCTATTCCACTCACGTAACTCAACAAATGTTTGCTAGCTGTGTTGATATTGATCCCTACTGAGTTCACGCAACGAATCACCGTATTATCCAGCTCTTCTTTTAATTTATTTTGATCCACGTCATGTTGGTACTGCCCTACGCCTATTGCTTTCGGGTCAATTTTTACCAATTCGGCCAACGGGTCTGACAATCTTCTACCAATCGAAACCGAACCACGAACGGTTACATCATAATCTGGAAATTCTTCTCGAGCAATTTTCGAAGCCGAATAAACCGAAGCTCCAGCCTCTGAAACTATAAAAACTTGTACCGGTTTATCAAATGCAATTTTCTTGATGAAGAATTCGGTTTCGCGCGAAGCGGTTCCGTTTCCTATCGAGATCGCATCAATTTTATAGGCATTTACCATCGATTTTATCTTTTTCATCGCCATAGCCGTTTCATTTTGTGGCGCATGCGGATAGATATTTTCATTGTATAATAAATCTCCTTTTTCGTCCAAACAAACCACTTTACATCCCGATCTAAAACCTGGATCAATTGCTAGAATACGTTTTTCGCCCAATGGCGGTGCCAGTAACAACTGTCCTAAATTATTCGCAAATACCTGAATCGAATTGGCATCAGCTTTTGCTTTGGCTTCTTGCAAGGCTTCATTAGAAATTGCTGGATTTAGTAAACGCTTATAACTGTCTTCGATAGCCAATTGCACATGTGGTGTACTCGCACTCTGCCCTTTTAAAACTATTTCGTCTATAATTGCATACGCATCATCAATGTCAACTTCGACTTTAAACTTAATAAATCCCTCATTTTCGGCACGTAACATCGCCATTAAACGGTGCGATGGTGCTTTGGTCAACGGCTCTGACCACTCAAAATATTGATTGAATTTTTGTGCTGCTTCGTCGTCTTTTTTAGTTTTAACGACCTTAGTTGTAATGGTCGCCTTGCGCTCGTACAAACGTCGCAACTGCTTTCGAACATATATATTTTCATTGATCCACTCCGCTACGATATCACGTGCGCCCTGAAGTGCAGCTTCTTCGTTTATTACATTTTCGTTCAAATATTTAGTCGACAAGAAATCAACATCATCCTTGCCTTGTGACATAATAATTTTAGCCAAAGGTTCTAACCCATTCTCACGAGCGACATCAGCCTTCGTTTTTTTCTTCTTTTTATAGGGCAAATAGAAATCTTCTAACTCTTGTAAATCAAAACTTTTGTCAATTTTAGCAAACAAGGTTTCGTTCATGGCTCCTTGCTCCATAATTGATTTCAAAATTGCATCTTTGCGCTTTACAATCACTTCATATTCCTTTTGAAGCCTGGCTATATTTTCGATCTGTACTTCGTCTAGATTTCCCGTAGTATCTTTTCGATACCTAGAAATAAACGGAATCGTACAATCTTCTTGTAATAATTGAACTGTTTTTTGAATGTTTATGGCTGCTGTATTAACAGACTTGGAGATGAATTGTATGTTAGTCATTGTTTAATTTTTTAGTAAATAATGCGAGATTCTCGTAAAATTTCGCATTATTTACAACTTATATGATTTTATAATTTTATTAAAATTTTTAGATTTAATGAAATTATGTTTTATTTTATTCACTTGTATTTTTTCTAAAAAACCTAAACTTTCAAGATTATTTAAATCCGCCCTAGCGGTAAAATTTGAAATATTAAATCTGTTTTCTATCTCTTTGCTACTTAAAACTCTATCTGAATCTTCACTTATAATTTTTAAAATCTGTGCTTGTCTGTCATTTACATTTGGAATCTTAATAAACTTTGCAGCTTGTATGACTTCTTTTTGCTTTCGACCTATGTATTCTTTCAAACTAAGGAATGCTTTTTCCATTGTTTTTAAATGATATGTGATAAAATAAGTCATATCATTTTGATCTATTTCAGTATACATAAAAGCTTTCTCATATTGATTTTTAGTATCCATAATGATTGTTGAAATGGCAAGATATTCAGTTAACCAATATCCGTTTTTTAGCATATACCAATAAAAAAGAGCTCTAGCCGTTCGTCCATTACCATCGCTAAAAGGATGAATCCATCCTATCATAAAATGTATAATGATTCCTTTAATGATGGGATGTATAAATATTTTTTGATCTTTATTAAAAAAATCACATAACTCATTTATCAATCCTTCTATTTCTTGATGTTTGGGTGGAGTATGAACAACTTCACTATTAGAATAATTTACAACATAAATTTCATCATTTTCTCTAAATACACCTTCTTCATTTTTATTATCTAAGGTATCATTTGAAATCAAATTATGTATGTAAAGCAACTTTTCTGGAGTTAAATCATCTGATTTATTTTGCACAATATGTTTCATTGTAACAAAATTATTCATAATCATTTGTTCCGATTTACTTTTAGGCTTCAACTCTTTTTGAATCATTTCTTTAGCCTTTTTTCGAGTAGTATTTGCCCCTTCCATTTGACTACTCGAAATAGCTTCTTCCATGATGGAACTAATCATGAACTTTGTCTTATCAGTCTCAGCAATACCAACATTACTTCCTAGATTTCCTCCAATATTTAAATCACAATAATGTAGTAATTGTTGAATAAAATCAGTTGAACTAAATTGAAAACTATTCTTTCCAAAATTAATGGTTTTTGAATTTAAAATTCGAGCCATTTTTATAGCGCTCCAATATTCTTGTGGACTTGCAATTTTAGTCTTATATTTGATCTTATCCCAATATAAATAAGCATCATTTATTTCCTTCAACTCTCCATTATCACGCAATTGATTATACAAAGCAAAAGTTTTTTCATCATATTTATATGCTGGTGGCGACTCTATCATGCAACTAATTTTTTGCAAATTTATGTAAATAATGCGAGATTCTCGTAAAATCTCGCATTATTTACTTGTTTTATATTTGTTATCTAAATAATATCTTTGAAACTTAATTTAAGATAAATGTCAATATTATTCTGCTATTTTTTGATTGTCAATTTTCTAGGATTTACAAGTACTGGATACGATAAATTCTTAGCAAGAAGACGTAAAAGAAGAATTCCAGAGAAAACTCTTTTGAGTATCGCTGCATTTGGAGGAAGTATTGGTTCTGGTATAGGAATGCTAATTTTTAGACATAAGACATCAAAGAGAAGTTACCTTTTGAAGTTTTGGGGAATAATCATTTTACATATTGTAGTTTTGTACCTGCTTTTTACAAACGAAATAATTTCTTTAAAATTATAAATATTTAAATTTACTGACTGAATTAATGTAAAATGAGTCAGTGCTTTAGCTAAATTACATTAATTCAGTCAATAGAAAACAAAAAAAACCGCATAAAAACTACATTAAATAGTTTAGTATGCGGTTTGAAGTATTTTATTATTACTTAACTACATGCAATTTTATTTACTCTATTTTGATGTCTACCACCTTCAAATTCAGTTTTTAAGAAAGTATCAACAATTTCAAGAGCTTGTTCTATAGATGTAAAACGTGCTGGAATACTCACAACATTGGCATCATTATGTAAACGAGTCAAATAAGCAATTTCTTTTGTCCAACATAAACCTGCTCTTACGCCTGCATGTTTATTTACAGTCATAGCAATACCGTTACCACTACCGCAGATAACAATACCAAAATCGGCTTTACCTGTTTCTACATCTGTGGCTACAGGATGTCCAAAATCTGGGTAATCAACAGAATCAACAGAATCTGTACCATAATTTGTAATTACATGACCTTTTTCCTCAAGCATTTTTACAATTGCTTTCTTATACTCTGGACCAGCGTGATCGTTTCCTATCGAAATATTCATTCTCTATATTATTAAGTTGTGTTTGCAAATTTACCAAAACAATATGTATTATCCATAGAATACAAAACTTGTTTACTTGATAAATCGTTTTCAAAAATTGAATTTTTAATAGACTGATATTAAATAGATTATGAGTTATAAACAATTATTAATAACTCATAAATAACTGATAATCAGTAAATAATATTCATTATTTTACAATAAAATTTACATTGTTAATAACGCTTATTAAATCCTTGATTTTCAGTTAACCTTATGTTAATACAAAATGTTGATAAGTTGACATAGAATATTAGAACTATATTTTGGTCGTATCAAATAAAAATGTAATCCAAAATAGGAAATTAATAACCTAGAAAAGTTTGTTCTATTTTTAGAAAAGTTATCAATACTCATTTACTATTTATCAACAGAAAAATTAAAAATACTTATTTACAATTTCTATATCATTTGGTTTATCAACCGTTGTTAATTAAAAATGAATAACAGTTTATAATGAATGCTTTAAGTATAATAAAGGTTGTTGATAACTGTTGATAACACTCAAAAACTAATAAACAATACACTTTCTATTAATTTTATAGTCACTATTAACATGCTATAATACCCATAAATAAATAATTTAAATTTAATTTTTCTTTTTGTTGTATTATATATATGTTGACAACTTTCAAAAATATTAAACGATTCTCAAATTGTTTTCATACTTCATTTGTTGCAGAATCAATTTTATGTTGTCAAAATCATTCGGATGAACTTTTAATTTGATTCCACCCAACGCTGTTGAATACATCGGTGCAAAAGAAGACATGATTTCGTTTTCAAAAAAGTATTGAAATCCTTCAATGTCCAATCGATGTTTTATAATTTCAATTTGATGTGTATAATCAAATATAGCAAGGGTTACAAAGGTTTCCATATTCTTTCGTTTGTTCATAAAGATAGTTCAAATAGAAATACTGCTAAACTCACTTTTACGTTATTATTTATTTAAAACTTAGATCAATCGACTTTTAACTGTTAACAATTTTGTAATTTCGAATTTTAAGAAAAGAATTATGAGTAAAAAATTAAGAAAACCGACTAAGAAAGAATTGGATTTCTCAGACAAAATTATAAAAATACTATCCAATAGTGCTAATAAAGAATTCACTTACAAGCAAATAGCTGCTAAATTGGAATTGGATGATACCCAAAGTCGTAATCAAATCATTAAAGATTTGAAGTTATTAACGGCCGATAAGAAAATTGTTGAAACTGAACCTGGTAAATATTTAATAAAAACCGAGAGTAGAGAATACTACGAAGGTAAAATTGACATGACTAGTCGTAAGACGGCTTATTTTGTATGTCCAGAATTTGGAGAGGATGTCTTTATTCCTACCAATAATTTAAATCATGCACTTGATAAGGATATTGTAAAAGTATATGTTTATAATCGAAGAAGAGGTAAACGTCCTGAAGGAGAAGTAGTTGAAATTATAGAAAGAGCCAAAACAGATTTTGTAGGTGTGATTGACATTCAAAAGAATTTTGCTTTTGTATCTACTGCCAACCCTAAGATGTATACAGATATCTTTATTCCAAAAGATAAGATAGGAGAGGCTGAACAAGGAGATGTTGTACTAGTTCATATTGAAGATTGGCCTCGAAAAGCAGACAGTCCATTTGGTATAGTTTCAAAAGTACTTGGTAAACCCGGAGAACATGATACCGAAATTCATGCTATTTTGGCAGAGTATGGCTTACCGTCTGAGTTTCCTATAGAAGTAGAAACTTATGCTCAAAAAATAGATACCTCTATTACTCCAGAAGAAATTGCCAATCGTAGAGACATGCGTGATACGCTGACGTTTACAATTGACCCTAAGGATGCTAAAGATTTTGATGATGCATTATCATTTAAAAAGTTAGAAAACGGAAATTACGAAATTGGTATTCACATTGCAGATGTTTCCTATTATCTTGAAGAGGGAACTATACTTGATGATGAAGCATATCAACGTGCAACATCCGTTTATTTGGTTGATAGAGTAGTACCTATGTTGCCAGAAGTACTTTCAAATTTTGCCTGTTCATTACGCCCGCAAGAAGAAAAATATACTTTTTCTGCTGTTTTCGAAATTAGTGAAAAGTGTGAAGTTATTAACCAATGGTTTGGTAGAACAGTTATATTTTCTGATCAACGTTTTGCTTATGAGGAAGCACAATATATTATAGAGACTAAAGACGATACTATTCCCGAAGATATTTCGATTACGGGTAGTTCTTATCAAGTTTCTCCAGAAATTGTCTCAGCGACGCTTAAATTAGATGAATTAGCAAAAATCTTCAGAAGAAAGAGAATGCAAGATGGAGCGATTTCATTTGATAAAGTAGAAGTGAAATTTAATTTAAGTGAAGCTGGTGAGCCAGAGGGTGTTTATTTTAAAGTTTCCAAGGATGCCAATCATTTGATTGAAGAGTTCATGCTTCTTGCCAATAAGAAAGTGGCCGAATACATAGGTAAACAAAAGAAAACATTTATCTATAGAATTCACGATGAACCAAATGAGGATAAATTGTTTGCTATGCAAGCTGTTATAGCAAAATTCGGTTATAAAATTGATTTCAAACAAGGTGATGTTTCCAAAGCTTTAAATAAGTTAATGGAAGATGTAAACGGTAAGAAAGAACAAAACCTTATCGATACACTAGCAATTCGCTCTATGAGTAAAGCCAAATATTCAACAGATAATATTGGTCATTATGGTTTGGCATTCGATTATTATTCTCACTTTACCTCTCCAATACGTCGTTACCCAGATGTAATGGTACACCGTTTATTGCAATTTTACCTAGACGGAGCCAAGTCTGCAGACGAAGAATTGTATGAAACTAGGTGTTTACACTGCTCTACGATGGAGGGATTAGCAACAAATGCAGAAAGAGACTCTATTAAATACATGCAGGTTAAATACATGCAAGATCATCAAGATGAAGAATTTTTAGGAGTTATATCTGGTGTTACAGAGTGGGGTATTTATGTCGAAATTATCGATAATAAATGTGAAGGTATGGTGCGAATTAGAGATTTGAAAGACGACTATTATACTTTTGACGAAAAACAATATGCTATGGTTGGAGCGACTTCGGAACAGTTATTGCAACTAGGTGACGAGATCTATGTAAAGGTTAAAAATGCTGACTTAGTCAAAAAGCAGTTAGATTTTAATTTTATACGTAGAAACGACAAACTATAAAATAAAGACAAAATGAAAAAATTAATGATGATTGCCTTTGTGTTGATTTCGCAAATCACATTGGCACAGGTTACAAAAAACTTAGGGGACTTTAATGCTGTTAGTGTTTTTGATAAACTAAATGTTAAGTTGATTCCAGGATCAGAAAATAAAATTGTAATCACTGGTTCTAGGGCCTCAGAGGTAGAGACTGTGAACAACAATGGAGAGCTCAAGTTAAGAATGCCTTTTCCAAAATTATTATCAGGTGATGATATTAAAATTCAATTGTATTTTAAAAACATTGACGGAATTAGTGCTAGTGAAGGTTCGTACGTTGGTAGTGATGCTATATTTAAAGCTACAATTATGAACGTTAGTGCACGTGAAGGTGCTGAAATAGAGGTGGAGCTAAATGCTGATAAAGTTAATGTAAAAGCAGTAACAGGCGGAATTATTGGATTGTCAGGTAAAGCCAGTAATCAAGACGTTACTATCTCTACAGGTGGTATACTTCAAGCAAGTGATTTTCAAACTTCGCAAACAACCATTACAATGTCTGCAGGAGGGAACGCCGAAATCAATGCTTCAACTTTAGTTGATGCAAAGGTAAGAGCAGGAGGTTCTATTTACATCTATGGTAAGCCAAAACAAATTAATAAAGCAACCGTTCTTGGTGGGAAAATTGAAGAAAAAAATTAAATTGCACATTTCATATTAAAGTAAATTTAAGATTTTGATGATAAATGATATTCTAGCTGGTATTCCTTGGGGTATTTTTTTAAGTTTTATGATCGGTCCTGTATTTTTTATACTGCTAGAAACTAGTATTGTAAAAGGTTTCAGGGCTGCTTTAGTATTTGACTTAGGAGTTGTTCTTGCAGATACTATTTTTATATCTATTGCTTATTTGGGTAGTTATCGAATGATTAAAAGTCTAGAAGATAAACCTTCGCTTTTCATTTTTGGAGGTATTATCATGGCAGCTTATGGTATAATTTCTTTTTTAAATCTTCATAAAGAAAAGAGAATCAATACTAAAGAAATTGATAACGAAATCATCAAAAAGAATTACCTCAGTCTATTTTTCAAAGGTTTTATCTTAAACATAATTAACATTGGTGTTCTCGGATTTTGGTTAGCAATTATAATATCTATCGGACCTAAGTTGGAGATGCAAACATCTCGTATGATGACATTTTTTACAACTGTAATTGTAACTTATTTGATTATAGATGCGATAAAAATCATTCTAGCAAAGCAGTTAAAATCAAAAATGATTCCAAGTAACATACTAAAGATCAAACAGGGGATAAGCATCGTGTTGATGGTTTTTGGTATCGTGCTGATGTCACAAGGCTTTTTTCCTAACGAAAAGGAAATAGTCAAGCAAGCTTTTAAAAAGATTGAATATAAAAAATAATGAGAACGTCCTTCAGGGACGTTTTTTTATGCCGTATTAACATCTTTTATCTATTCGACTGTAATTGATATAAAAACATACTATCAAGCTCTTACAATGGTATCTAATGGAATATTTGAAAACTTAAACAATATTAAATTACAGCTGCTTTAAACCTTTGCTAATCTATTTAAATTTTCTACTGTATTTATTAGTAGCTTAGTAATTCATCATTACAATTTTATGAAATTCACAGTTGACAAAAGTTTGAATTTTAGTATTTATTTGTAAATTCTAGTTTTATAATTTGTCTAAATTATAAGCAAAAAAATTTAAAGTCTTTTTGAAGATTTCTGAGACATCGTCCAGATTCGAACAATAATTTATCCAATTTTTTCTAAAAATTTATATACAAAAAAAAACTTTAAATTTCCTTAAGGGTTTTTGAGGTATTGTCCGGATTCGAACAATAATTTATCCAATTTTTTCTAAAAATTTCTATATAAAAAATCCTTCAAACTTCTTTAAAGGTTCTTGATACATAGTCCGGATTCGAACAGTAATTTATCTAATTTTTTCTAAAAATTTAGACATAAAAAAAACCTTCAAATTTCTTTGAAAGTTTTTGAGGCATCGTCCGGATTCGAACAATAATTTATCCAATTTTTTCTAAAAATTTCTATATAAAAAATCCTTTAAACTTCTTTAAAGATTATTTAAGCATCGTGTGGATTCGAACAGTAATTTATCTAATTTTTTCTAAAAATTTCGACATAAAAAAAACCTTCAAATTTCTTTGAAGGTTTTTGAGGCATCGTCCGGATTCGAACCGGAGTAGGAGCTTTTGCAGAGCCCAGCCTAGCCACTCGGCCACGACGCCATTGTTAATCGGGTGACAAAAGTAATCAAAAACTTTAAAAATTAAAACTTAAAAGATTAAAACTTTAGAATATAAATTTAAGTTTCAATAATACTTTCTTTTCATTTAGTATAACTACCACTAATTAAAGTAGTTGATTGATTCTTTTGTACAAATTAATTTTGTACAAATTTTTAATTGCTCTTGTTCCTTAGACTTTTATTAATTTCTATCTTCTGTAAGCTCTACAGTAACAGATTCTACATCTCCACCAATAGGAGGATTTAATTTTGAAACTCCAATAGTTACTTTACTTACTTGCGGTAGCTCCTTGAATGTTCTAAATATAATTCTTTGTGCTACATGTTCTAATAATTTTGATCGAATAGCCATTTCTTCAACAACAATCTTATTTAGTAAGACGTAATCTACAGTATCGTTTAGCTCATCTGATAGGCAAGAGGTGGTCAAATCTGTTTTTATTTTTAGATCTACGCTGTAGTCAGATCCTATTTTAGATTCTTCGACTAGACAACCATGAAAGGAAAAAGTTCTAATATTTTTTAATTTTATAACACCCATAATATTTGTTTAAATTTGCAAGTTGAAAATTGCAGGTTCATAGTCTTAACTTTAAACCTGAAACCTAAAACCTTTTTTTTATCTTTGCTAAAATAAAACAAAATAATGGCTACCGACGATAAATCGCTTAATTTTATAGAACAAATCATTGAAGAAAATCTAGCAAATGGTTTTCCACAAGACCAATTGCGTTTTCGTTTTCCACCAGAGCCAAATGGCTATTTACACATTGGTCATGCTAAATCAATTTGCTTACAATTTGGTCTAGGGTTAAAGTACAATGCTCCAGTTAATTTACGTTTTGATGATACCAATCCTGCCAAAGAAGAACAGGAATATGTTGATGCAATAAAAGAAGATTTAAATTGGTTAGGCTTTGAATGGGCTGAAGAACGTTATGCATCTGATTATTTTCAACAGTTATATGATTGGGCTGTAAAGATGATTAATGATGGTAAAGCCTATGTGGATAGTCAGTCATCTGAAGATATGGCTGCGCAAAAAGGAACACCTACTCAAGCAGGTGTTGATGGTCCTTATAGAAACCGTTCTGTCCAAGAAAATTTAAGTTTATTTGAAGGTATGAAAAATGGTGATTTTCCTGAAGGAAGTCATGTTTTACGTGCCAAAATAGATATGGCATCTACAAATATGTTGATGCGTGATCCCTTAATTTATAGAGTATTACATCGCCATCACCACCGTACAGGTAATGATTGGAAAATCTATCCAATGTATGATTTTGCACATGGTGAAAGTGATTACATAGAACAAGTCTCTCATTCTATATGTACATTAGAATTTGTGATGCATAGAGAATTATACAATTGGTTTCTTGATCAGATTTATGACGAGAACAAAGTGAGACCACATCAGTATGAATTTGCTCGTTTGAATTTGAATTATACTGTAATGAGTAAAAGAAAACTTTTGCAGTTGGTTCAAGATAAAATTGTTAACGGATGGGATGATCCTCGTATGCCAACTATATCGGGTTTAAGAAGGAGAGGTTACACACCAAATTCTATTCGTAAATTTTGTGAAAATATTGGAGTTGCCAAGCGTGAAAATATAATAGATTTTTCTTTATTAGAGTTTTGTTTACGTGATGATTTAAATAAGATAGCTCCTAGAGTTATGGCTGTTCTTGATCCTGTAAAAGTGGTTGTCATTAATTATCCTGTATGTAAAGAAGAATTGTTGGATGCCGAAAATAACCAAGAAGATGAGTCTGCAGGTTTCAGAAAAGTACCATTTTCTAGAGAATTATATATTGAGAGAGAAGACTTTTTGGAAGTAGCTCCGCCTAAGTTTTTTAGACTTAGTATCGGTAATGAAGTTCGTTTAAAAAATGGTTATATCATTAAAGGAGAATCGGTTACTAAGGATGCATCTGGAAAGATAACAGAAATTCAGGTGTCTTATGACGAGGATAGTCGCAGCGGAAGTGGGAGTGAAGCATCACAACGTAAAGTTGCAGGAACATTACATTGGGTTTCTGTAGCGCATGCTATACCTGCCGAAGTTCGTTTATATGATCGATTGTTTATTGATGAAGCTCCAGATAGTCATAAAGAAAAGAATTTTCTAGATTTTATGAATGTAGATTCATTAAATGTTACCACTGCGTATTTAGAGCCAAGTTTGGCTACCGCACAAGTTGGTGATCAATTTCAATTTCAACGTCTAGGTTATTTTGCTGTGGACAAGGATTCTAATGATTCAAAATTAGTTATCAATAAGACAGTAGGTTTAAAGGATGCTTGGGAAGAGAAAGGTAAAAAGGATACTAACAGTATTAATAATTCTTTAAAAGATATTAATAAGTATTTTAAAGTTGGCAGCAGAGAAGAACGTATTGTAATTCGCAAAGCAATAGGTGAGACACTTGCAGGTATTTCAAATTATAGTTTGTTACAGACTTCTTTTAGAAAGAACATCAATAACAATAAGAGTTCATTATTGTTTGCAAATCTTATTTTAAAATATTCTTCTTTACAACTAGTAGATTATGATAGGGAAGAACTTTCTAAATTGTTTTTGATGTCTCTTCGAAGTGAATCATCTTTTGTTCGACTGAGAGCAATTTTAAATTTATTAGATTTAGAATTAGATGCAAATTATCTTCAATCTTTTAAAGATGAAATTATAAAATTAAAAGCAAATCCGACTAAGAGTACTACTGATCGGGAAAAAGAATTTATTGAAAAAATACTGAATAAATTTTAGTTATCAAAAGCACTTTTTTAAGTGCTTTTTTTTATGATTATTTTTTTCTATTTTAAATAATTATCGATAGATATTATTTATTAAAAATGACTTTGTTAGAATGTTTTTAATTATCGAAAAGTATTTTTCTATACATGTTTATATCTAGAGTATTTTTAAGCCTTTAAAACGCTTAATATTCGTTTTTATTCCCTTTTTGAGATGATTCTACTTCATTTTAATACCTATATTATTTTTTGTGGATTTTAATATATAGTGTAACTGGATTAAGGATAGAGATAAAAAATTAATTGTTTTATTCATTATTCACTTAATTGAATTTTTACAATACTGATTTTCTATTAATTTTATTTATGACACAATATTTTATTCTATTCAAAAGATATATGCTACTTCAATTCATCTACATCTTAATCAATTTATGATAATTACTTCTATATTTTAGAATGTTTTAAATAGGTTAAGAGTTTGTACAAATAATTTATAATAATGTAATTACGAATTTTTAGTCCTATTATTTAATATACCTCAATATATATTTCTTGAGGTATTTTTTTGTTAATTTTATTTAGATAATCTGTCTTTCAGTTGCTTCTGGCCTTTAGATTAACTATCTTTATGAAAATATAAAATAATAAAGTTATGTCAAATAATTCAGGAAAAGCAATTTTAGCACTATTAACAGGTGCTGCCATAGGGGCAGGAGTAGGTATCTTATTTGCTCCAGATAAAGGATCAAAAACAAGAGTTAAAATCAAAGACGGATACAAAGATGCTGAGAAAGATCTAAGGAAAAAATTCGATAAACTTTCAGAAGAAGTAAAAGCAAAAGTATCTGCAGGTAAAGTTGATCTTGAAGGAAGCTATGAAGATTTATTATCAAACATGAGTTATAAGACAGAGGATGTTATTTCTTTTCTTGAAATTAAATTATCTGAGTTGAAAGATAAAAACGCAAAACTTCAAAAATAATTTTAAACCTTAAAATAAAATAAGTTAGCGTATGGCATTCGAAGAATTAAAAGAAAATACGGAATACATTAA
This sequence comes from Flavobacterium algicola, assembly GCF_022399565.1. GTDB lineage: Bacteria > Bacteroidota > Bacteroidia > Flavobacteriales > Flavobacteriaceae > Flavobacterium > Flavobacterium algicola. The sequence goes on along the minus strand of NZ_JAJTUT010000001.1, from coordinate 1,313,711 downwards.
AGAGCAAGTACATTCCTATGTAGAACATAGTTTAGCTTATTACAAGCTTAAGTTCTTTAGGGTTATAATGAAATCAAGCGTTTCAATTATGAAATTCGTTTTAGTTTCTATTTCATTTTTAATGGTTTTGTTCTTTTGTTCCTTAGCATTAGCTTTTGCCCTAAGTATTTATTTTGGAAGTTATGCACTTGGTTTTGTTAGTGTAGCCGGACTTTATACTATTTTAACTTTGTTATTATTCATCTTTAAAAGAAAGTTAATTGAAGGTCCTTTTTTAAGAAAATGTTCTAAAATGTTTTTTAATAGTTAAATTTATGGAGAAAAAAGTATATAGTTCTTTTGAACAAATAGAATCAGATCTCGCTATTCTTGATATAGAGAAGCAAATTAATTATCAAAAAGTAATTCTAGGCGTTCAGAGGACAAAAGAGCAGTTCACACCATCGGGAATTACAAAAAATGTTTTCGGTGGGGTAGGAGACCTATTCTCAGGCTCCTATAGCAAATATTACAAGTTAGGTATTCCATTTGTTATCAAATGGTATTTAAACAAAAAAAGAAGCCATTAGGCTTCTTTTTTATTTTCTATCAATTCTAAATTGACGTAATCGAATTAATCTTCCTTTTCATTTTCGTCTTCCTCAACCTGCGGTTCAATAAATCTTGGGATTTCAAAATCTTCCTCTTTTTTCTTCTTCTTATTACCTTTTTTCATCATTTCGCCTACTTGATTGGATGCACTAAAAGAAGCTACCATGTTGTTTAACATTTCGCTTCCTGCTTGTGGAGAATTAGGTAACAATATTAAGTTAGAATTTGAATCTGCTCCAATAGCTTGTAAGGTATCATAATGTTGTGTTACAACGATCAATGCAGACGCTTCTTGTGAATTGATACCGACTCTGTTGAGGACATCAACACTTTCTACCAATCCTCTTGCAATCTCTCTTCTTTGATCTGCTATTCCTTGACCTTGTAGACGTTTACTCTCCGCTTCTGCTTTTGCTTTTGCAACAATTCTAATTCTAGAAGCTTCTGCTTCAAATTCTGCTACTGTTTTTTCTCTGTCTGCAGCATTGATTCTATTCATAGCATTTTTTACTTGGATATCTGGATCAATATCTGTTACCAAAGTATTGATAATAGTATATCCATAAGTAGTCATTGCTTCATTTAATTCACGCTTTACTGCAATTGCGATATCGTCTTTACGTTCAAAAACATCATCCAATTTCATTTTTGGTACTTCTGCACGTACAACATCAAATACGTAAGATGTAATTTGATCGTGTGCATATTCTAATTTGTAAAATGCATCATATACAGTTTCTCTAACAACCATAAATTGTACAGACACCTTCAATTTTACAAATACATTATCCTTTGTTTTTGTTTCGATAATAACATCCAGTTGTTGAATTTTTAAATTCATTCTTCCTGCAATACGATCAATTATCGGAATTTTAAGTTGTAGTCCCGATTGTCTAATACTATGAAATCTTCCAAATCGTTCGATAATTACTGCTGTTTGTTGCTTAACAGTAAAGAAGGAGGAGAGAAGGATAAATAAAGCTATGAATAATATAATAATTAATGTAATACCCATTTTTATAATTTTTGATTGATAATTCTTCTAAATTACTAAAAATACTTTAGGTTTGTGTTGATTCAATATTATAATATGAAAAAATCAATCTTTGCGTGCAGTTTGTTTTTCGCTTTCTTAGTTAGTTATGCACAATATGGTTATAGAGATTCTAATCGAATAAGTATCACTTTTGGTATCAATCAAACCACACTTAACACAAATAATTTTCGCACTTCGGCAGAAACAGGATGGAATGGTGGACTATCAATGCGTGGAAATTTTTACAATAATTGGGATATGGTATACAGTATTCAATTTAGCGAAAACAAATTTGCTCTGGCAACTCAAAAATTAGGAATAATTGATGAAGATGTTAAATACAAATTACCCGGCGGTCAAATATCTTTACAACTTAGTTATGTAGTATTGCCAAATCATCTGAGTATAGAGTTTGGTCCAATTGTGCAGGTAAATGGAAAATTAAAATTAGATGCTAATCAAGAGAACAATATTATTTCGGGAACAAATTTGTTTGCTAGAGATATTATAGATGTATCCAAGTTTAATTTTTATCCTACAATCGGTATCAGTGGCGGAAGCAAACATTTACGTCTTCATGTATTTTATCAGTACGGTTTAACTAATCTATTCGGCAATTTAAAGGATAATAGTATGGGTGCTGATTTAAAAGGTAATCTTGGTGTTATCAATGGTAATGTTATTGTTTACCTTTAGTTCTTTATATAAATTTAAACAAAATGCCCCCAAATAGAGGAATTCTATTTGGGGGCAGTTTTATTATATACGTTTTTATAAAATTGAAATTGCTTTATTAATTCTAGCAATTGTCTCATCTTTACCAATCACTTCAACAATATCAAATAGGTGTGGACCCTTCAAAGCGCCAACCAAACTCAATCGGAAAGGTTGCATTACTTTTCCCATTACAATTTCATTTACTGTCATCCATTCTTTTACAATTGTTTCAATATTCATTGAACTAAAATCTTCTATTGATTCTAGGACTACTATTAACTGTTGCATCAGTAAAGGTGTCTCTTCTTTCCAGTTTTTCTTTGCCTTAGCATCATACTCTGTTGGAGCCACAAAGAAAAAATCACTCATTTCCCAAAATTCAGTAACAAAATGAGCTCTTTCTTTAATCAAAGAAACGATTTTAGTCAACTTTTCTTGATTAACTTCTATTCCTTTTTCTTCCAAAATAGGGGAGTAGGCGATTGCTAAATCAGCATCAGCAGCTTGAACAAGGTATTGGTGGTTGAACCATTTATTTTTGTCTGGATCAAATTTTGCTCCTGCTTTGTGAACTCTGTTTAAATCAAATGAAGCAATCAGTTCATCTAGAGAATAAAGTTCCTTATCAGTACCATCATTCCAGCCCAACATGGCCAAGAAATTAATAACTGCCTCAGGAAAAAATCCATTTTCTTTATAACCACTTGATGTGCCTTCATCCGTTTTCCACTCTAATGGAAATACTGGAAAACCTAATTTATCACCATCACGCTTTGATAATTTTCCATTACCGATTGGTTTTAATATCAAGGGTAAATGTGCAAATTCTGGAGCTTCCCATCCAAAAGCTCTGTATAACAATACGTGCAACGGCATAGACGGTAACCACTCTTCACCACGAATAACATGAGAAGTTTCCATTAAATGGTCATCTACGATGTTTGCTAAATGATAGGTCGGCATTCCGTCACTTTTAAACAGTACTTTATCATCTAATAGGTTGGTATCAAATTTTACATCTCCGCGTATGATGTCTTGCAAATGTAAAGTTTCATCAACCGGAGTTTTAAATCGAATTACATAAGCATCACCGTTGGCAATTCGTTTGGCTGTTTCTTCTGTAGACAACACCAATGAAGTGTCTAGTTTTTCTCTATTGTGATGATTGTAGATAAAGGTTTTACCATTTTCTTCATGTTCTTTTCTATGAGCATCCAATGCATCAGCAGTATCAAAGGCATAATATGCCCATCCAGAGTTTATTAGTTGATCAGCATATTCTTGATACAAATGCTTTCTTTCACTTTGTTTATAAGGTCCAAATTTTTCATTTTTACCAATAGTTTCATCAGGAGCTATACCCAACCATTCTAATGCCTCCATAATGTATGCTTCTGCACCTGGTACAAAACGATTTTGGTCAGTATCCTCAATTCTCAAGAAGAAGGTTCCGCCATTTTTCTTTGCAAATAAATAATTAAATAAAGCGGTTCTCACTCCTCCAATATGTAATGGTCCCGTAGGACTTGGTGCAAAACGCACTCTAACTTGCTTTGACATTTGTTTAATTTTTTGGCAAATATACAATTTCAATTAGTCAATCTCTTTGTTTCCAATTGAGTTTGTGCTTATCTAATTCTAAAAATAGGTGTTTCTTAACATTTCTTATGCGATATAAATTACTACTTTTATTGGTTAATACATCTACAAGTAAATTATTTTGGAGCAAACTGTTTTCATTTATCAAAAGTTAGAATCATTCATTCGTAAATATTACACCAACGAGCTCATTCGTGGGAGCATTCTATTTATTGGTCTAGGGCTGTTGTATTTGCTGTTCACTTTGTTTATAGAATATTTTTTATGGCTGCAACCACTATCGAGGACAATTTTATTCTGGATATTTGATGCTGTTGAACTGTTTCTGCTGTGTCGTTTTATAGTTTTTCCGGTTTTTAAATTATTTAAAATTCAAAAAGGAATTAATTACAATCAAGCTTCGGCAATTATAGGAAATCATTTTTCAGAGGTAGAAGATCAATTGACAAACTTTCTTCAGTTATCTGAAGCATCTAATACTAATTTAAAATCTGAATTATTGATTGCTTCTATTGAACAGAAAGCAAATTCATTACAACCAATTCCATTTGGTAATGCTATTAATTTTAATGCAAATAAAAAATTAGTACCGCTTGCCTTTATTCCTATTTTATTATTTGCAGTATTCTATTTTTCTGGTAACAACGAAATTATTTCTCAAAGTTTGAATAGAGTAGTGCACCATAACCAAAAATTTAGTCCACCAGCGCCATTTGAATTTGTAGTATTAAATTCTAATTTTCGAACAGAACAAAACCAAGATTTTGTATTTAAAATTAAAACGGTTGGTAATGTTGTTCCAGAGAACGCAACAATTCATATAGGAAACGAGACTTATTTCTTAGAAAGCACTAAGACTGGTGAATTTAAGTATACCATTACCAATCCAGTAGATAACATATTGTTTCACGTGGAGGCCAATGGTGTAATCTCTCCGAATTATGAACTTATTGTAATTCAAGTTCCATCAATATCTAATTTCGAAATGGTTTTGAACTTTCCATCTTATCTTAGACGTAATTCCGAAATTATTAAAGGTACTGGAAACGCGATTGTTCCCGAAGGTACTCGAGTTTATTGGAAGTTAGCTACTGTTGCAACTCAGAAAGTTGATTTTGTATGTGCAAGTAGTTCCATTCCATTCCAATTTGCCAAAGGTGAATTTAGTTTTGCTAAAAGTATAAGTCAAGATACCGAATATCAAATTATTACTTCTAATAGAGATGTAAAGGACTTTGAAAAATTACAATATGAATTGCACGTAGTGAAGGATCAATTCCCAAGTATCAATGTTGGGTTTGCTCCAGACAGTTTAAAAATCAAAACGAAATATGTTTTAGGTCAAATTGCCGATGATTATGGATTACATAAACTGCAAGTAGTATATTATATCCAAGGAAAAGTCAATACTGCGAAACGTGGAACAATTCCCTTGAAAGGAAAAACGGTAGATCAGTTTGTTTTTACATTTCCTGCAAATCTACCAGTTGTGCAAGGTGTTGTGTATGATTACTATTTTGAAATATTTGATAATGATGCACTTCATAATTATAAAAGTTCTAAGTCAACTATTTTCTCTAATCGCGTATCTACAGAGGAAGAAAAGGTTGATGAAGTTTTTAAAGATCAGTCTGATAATATTAATGGATTGCAGAAATCATTAAGGGAACAAACAAAACAAATATCAACTCTTGATAAGTTGCAACAGCTAGGTAAAGAAAAAAACAATTTTGACTTTAAAGAGCAGCAAAATGTAAATGATTTTATACAACGCCAAAAGAAGCAGGACGATTTGATGAAACAGTTTACTGATAAGATGAAAGAGAATTTAGATGCTGTAAAAGACAATAAAAAAGATAATCTAAAAGAAGATCTTCAAAAAAGACTTGAGGAAACTAAAAAGGATCTGGATAAGAATGAAAAATTACTTGATGAATTGAAAGCTTTAAATGATAAAATTAAAAGTGAAGAACTTTTACAAAAGCTCGATAAATTTAAACAGAATAGTAAAAATCAAACTAAGAGTTTAGAGCAACTAATCGAACTAACAAAGAAATATTATGTAGAAAAAAAAGCCGAGCAGTTAGGAGAAAAATTAAATGATTTGGCCAACAAGCAGAATAAATTGGCCGACACTCCTAACGATGAATCTGCGAAGATGCAAGATAAGGTTAACAAAGATTTTGATAATATAAAGAAAGAGCTTAGTAATTTATCAGAAGATAATAAAGAATTAAAGACGCCTATTGATTTACCCAAAGAGGACGGTTTGAAAAAAGAAATTACAGAAGATTTAGATAAAGCTCATGAAGAGTTAAATAAAAAGAACAATGCAAAGGCAAAACCTAAGCAGAAAAGTGCCGCGCAGAAAATGAAGACATTGTCTCAGAAAATGAAAGAATCAATGGGCGATGATGAAAAGGAGAAATTAGAGGAGGATGTTAAAATGTTACGTCAGGTTCTAGATAATCTATTAGCTTTTTCTAAGTCCGAAGAAGATTTAATGAAGCAATTTAGAAACCTTAAACCAGGTTCACCGTCTTTAAATCGAAATATTAAATTACAACAAAATTTAAAAATACAATTCAAACATATTGATGATAGCCTTTTTGCAATGTCTTTGCGGAATGTTAAGATAGCTGAAGATGTTACCAAAGAAATTGGAAACATTCAGTATAATGTAGATAAATCATTAGATAGTTTCACTAATTCTCAATTATCCAAAGGGCTTTCTCATCAACAATACGTGGTAGCATCGGCTAATGTTTTAGGGGATTTTTTAAGTGAGATACTTTCAAATATGCAAATGTCTCTTTCTGGGAGTCCGGGAGGTAAACCTAAACCAGGACAAGGAGAGGGTAGCGGAATGCAGCTTCCAGACATAATTAAGAAACAGCAAGGACTGGGTGATAAACTTAAGGACGGTATGAAAGCAAGTTCTCCAGGTAGTGGCAAAGAAGGTTCAAGTGGAAAGGGGTCAAATTCAGGTGAAGGTAAAGGTAGTGAAGAGGGTGAAGGCAATGCTGAAGCTATTATGAAAATTTATAAAGAACAAAAAGAGTTACGTGAAGCTTTGGAGAATGAATTAAAAAAGCAAGGTTTAGGTCGGAATGGTTCTAATGCTTTAGATCAAATGAAGCAAATAGAAAAGCAAATATTAAACAAAGGTTTTAATAATGAAGTGCTTCAACGCATATTAAATGTTAAGCAGGAATTGCTGAAATTAGACACAGCTATTCAAGAACAGAATCAAGATAGTAAACGAGAATCGGAGACTAATAATAAAGCCTTTCAGAATAGTTCTAATGCGCTGCCAAATACTCTTTTAGAATATTTAAAGAGTATAGAAATTTTAAACAGACAATCGTTACCTTTGCGCTCTAATTTTGAACAAAAAGTTCAAGAATATTTTAATAAAAAATGATCAGTTTTAATTACGAAAATGAATTCAGTTTAGAAAACGAAGAAGCATACGCTACTTGGTTATCTGCGGTTATAGAATCAGAAAACAAAAAGGAAGGGGAAATAAATTATATATTTTGTGATGATGAGTATTTGCACAAGATCAATTTAGAATATCTCAATCATGATACTTTAACAGATATTATTAGTTTTGATTACTCTATGGGTAATGAATTGCATGGAGATATCTACGTCTCAGTTGAAAGAGTTTTGGATAATGCAAAAGACTTTGAAGTAAGTTTTGAAGAAGAATTGAAACGTGTATTAGTTCATGGTGTGTTACATTACTGTGGGTACAAAGACAAGTCTGATAAGGACGAGGCGTTGATGCGATCTAAGGAGGAGGAGAAAATGGCAATGTTTATTTAATTCTAAATCTAGTTGTTCCACGTGGAACAAGTGGTGGTAATGTAAAACACTATGGTTCGTGTTCCACGTGGAACAAGCCGATATGTTTTATAAAAAATTAATACAAATCCTGGCTTGCTAGGTAAATCATAAAAAATATGTTTCAAGAAGAATATGATGTAATTGTTGTTGGAGCAGGTCATGCAGGTTCAGAAGCTGCTGCTGCTGCTGCTAATCTAGGATCGAAAACATTGCTGGTTACAATGAGTTTGCAGAACATCGCACAAATGTCATGTAATCCTGCAATGGGTGGAATTGCCAAAGGACAGATAGTTCGTGAGATTGATGCGCTAGGCGGATACTCAGGAATTGTATCTGATAATACTGCGATTCAATTTAAAATGTTGAACAAATCTAAAGGTCCTGCAATGTGGTCTCCGCGTGTACAAAGTGATCGAATGCGATTTGCTGAGGAGTGGAGATTAATGTTGGAGGGAACGCCAAATTTAGATTTTTACCAAGAGATGGTAAAAGGATTAATTATTGAGAATAACCAAATCAAAGGAATTAAAACTTCGCTTGGAGTTGAGGTTCGCTCAAAGTCTGTTGTCCTTACAAATGGTACTTTTTTGAATGGTTTAATTCATATTGGTGAAAAACAATTTGGAGGAGGTAGAGCAGGAGAGAGTGCTGCTTTTGGAATCACAGAAGATTTAGTTAAAGTAGGTTTTGAATCTGGAAGAATGAAAACAGGAACACCTCCGCGTGTCGATGGTCGTTCTTTGGATTACTCCAAAATGAATGAAGAAAAAGGTGATGATAAGCCAAATAAATTTTCATATTCAGATGTAACACGTCCGCTCATTCATCAACGTTCTTGTCATATGACATATACTTCATTGGATGTTCATGATATATTGAGAGAAGGTTTTGATCGTTCGCCAATGTTTAACGGAAGAATTAAAAGTCTAGGGCCAAGATATTGCCCTTCAATAGAGGATAAGATTAATCGATTTGCTGATAAGGAACGCCACCAATTATTTGTAGAGCCAGAAGGTTGGAAAACTTGCGAGGTTTATGTAAATGGCTTTTCAACTTCTTTACCAGAAGATATTCAATTTAAAGCTCTTCGCTCTGTAGTTGGGTTTGAAAACGTGAAATTCTTTCGTCCAGGTTATGCAATCGAGTATGATTACTTTCCTCCAACGCAATTGAAACATACACTAGAAACTAAATTAGTGGAAGGTTTGTATTTCGCAGGACAAATAAACGGTACAACTGGATATGAGGAAGCTGCTTCCCAAGGACTAATGGCAGGTATAAATGCACATCTAAAAGTGCATGAAAAAGCGCCTTTAATTTTAAAACGTGATGAAGCCTATATTGGAGTTCTAATAGATGATTTGATTACCAAAGGTACCGAAGAACCATACAGAATGTTTACGTCTCGTGCTGAATATAGAACTTTATTGCGCCAAGATAATGCCGATTTTAGATTGACTCCTATGTCAAATGCAATTGGTTTGGCTTCTGATGAGCGCTTACGTCGAATGGAACATAAGTTCAATCAGTCTGAAAAAATGGTTTCATTTTTTAGAGATACTAGTGTGTCAATTGCTGAAACGAATCCAATACTAGAAGAGAAGGGTACGGCACTTATTTCACAAGGTGATAAGATGTTTAAAATTTTCTCTCGCCCGCAGATTGATTTGGAGGACATGAAGAAGTTTGAAAAAGTTCAAGAATTTATTTCACAAAATGAAGTAGATGATGAAATATTAGAGCAAGCAGAAATTCAAGTTAAATATTCAGGTTATATAGAAAAGGAAAGAAATAATGCCGATAAGTTAACGCGTCTAGAGGATGTAAAAATTCCAGAGGATTTTGATTTTCATAAGATAAAATCGATGTCAATAGAAGCAAAACAAAAATTGACTAAGATTCGTCCTGTGACAATATCTCAAGCTTCAAGAATTAGTGGTGTTTCACCTAGTGATATATCTGTCCTATTAGTACACATGGGTCGTTAAAATTTGAATGCTAGATTTGAACTTTGGTTTTAATCTAGCGTTTATCTGATGCAGTTTGATTTTTATTCGAAAGTAGCTGTAGATTATTATGCGACCTAGATTATAAATCTAATAACTATTATTTAATTAAAATAGGATGTTCCACGTGAAACTACCTTGTTAACCACTGCCATTGCTAAGAAAACTGTATAAATGTTTTAATTACAATTTAAACTTTGAATTTCACTCAGTAAGGACTGATGAAGACTTCACAATCGAATACTAAATATAAAAATGAATATTTCAAATAAAAAACACTTTCTAACTGTTAAAGATCATTCTGTCTCCAAAGAAACTTTTGAATTATATCACGATGAAACATTGGATATGCTTATTACGCATCCACAACCTAGTTTAGAAATGTTAGGTAAATATTATGAAAGTGAAGATTATATATCTCATACCGATAACAGAAGATCGTTTTTTGAAAAAGCGTACCAATTTGTAAAAGGCATTGCCCTGAAAAACAAATTGAATCTTATCAATAAAATGCAAATGTCTAAAGGTGCAATTTTGGACATTGGTGCAGGTACTGGAGATTTTCTAAATGTAGCAAAGGAAAACGGATGGAAAACAGTAGGGATAGAACCAAGCGATCGCGCCAAAGGTATTGCAATTACAAAAGGGATCGATTTTGTTGAATCTACTTCCGATTTGGATGCACACTCTTTTGATGTAATTACAATGTGGCATGTATTGGAACATGTTCCAAATCTTGATTTTCAAATAAAGGAGTTGAAGCGGTTGTTGAAACCTTCAGGTTCTTTAATAATTGCAGTTCCAAATTTTAAATCATTCGATGCAAAACATTATAAAGAATTTTGGGCAGCATATGATGTGCCAATACATTTTTGGCATTTTTCAAAAACAGCCATTCAAAAACTTTTTCTAAATGAAAAAATGGAATTGGAAAAAGTGCTACCTATGAAATTTGATTCTTATTATGTTAGTTTATTATCAGAAAAATACAAAACTGGAAGAATGAATTTTATTAAAGCATCTTTTATAGGATTACAGTCAAACATCAAAGCAAAAGCTAATTCAGAGTACTCATCACATATTTACGTCCTTAAAAATGCTTAAAAATCATTTTAAGCGATTTTAAGCGTATATTTTATTCGTAAACAGATACAACCTATCAAAATTTTTAAAATTAGCTTAAAATAAAGATATAAAAGCCGTTTTTTATAGCTTTCAATTATCTCATAACGAATAGTTATAGTTAAATCTAATAGTGAGAAAATGGTACAATTTTCAAACAATTTTAGGTTACTAATAAATTTTTTATATTTTTGTTCTAATCACATTTAATAACAAATAAACCAAAATGAAAAAAGTATTATTAATTACCGCAATGGCAGTTTCAATTCTATCATGTCAAAAAGCGGCCGAAGTAAAAGAAGTGAAAACAGCGTATGTTGATACTTCGGAATTAATGAAGGAATACACAGAGGCAAAAGATCTTGAAGCAAAATACAAAGCACAGTCTGAAGAAAAAGGAAGACAACTAGAAGCAGAGATAAATCGTTTCAAACAAGACGCTGCCAGCTTTCAATCACAAGCGCAAGCAAATGGTCAAGAGTGGGCACAGAAAAAAGGTGCTGAATTGCAAAAGAGAGAGCAACAATTAGGATATGCTCAACAAGCTTTATCACAACAACTGCAACAAGAGAGTGGTGCAGAAATGGACACACTAGTTACTGGCGTGAAAAAATTCATTAAAGAATATGGTAAAAAGAATGGCTATGCTTACATCTACGGTACAGGAGATGCAGCATCTGTTTTATATGCAGAAGAAAAATTTGATATTACAAAAACAATCATCAAAGAGCTAAATGACAAGTATGCTTCTAAAGAGAAAAAAGAAGAAAAAGTCGAGGAGAAAAAAGAAACTGAGGTTAAAAAATAATATCTCATAAATACATAATTAAGCCTTCATTCTAATTTAGAATGAAGGCTTTTTTGTTTTAGTGCAGTAATCAATTTACCTGTAATTAGTATCTGTCTTACTTTAAAATATGACCCCAAAATATAAGTCAGAAATCAAAATGACACTTTGCATCATAAGTTGTTAGGATGCAAATTTTCAATCTAAAAACTTTATTCTTTGACGTAACTACATATGATCAAAAAATGTAATTTTACGGTATCAATTTTATACTCTATACGCCATGCAAACATTAACTGAAGCCGCAAATTACACTTTACAATTTATCAATCAGACGCAACGATCTATCTTCTTGACAGGTAAAGCGGGTACTGGTAAAACTACGCTCCTGCGTCAAATTATTGAATCTACACATAAAAACACCGTGGTAGTAGCTCCAACTGGTATTGCTGCCTTGAATGCCGGTGGTGTTACCATACATTCAATGTTTCAACTACCCTTTGGCGGATTTATTCCAGCCTTTAATGTTGCATCTCAATTTAATGAGCGTGTTAAATTTGAATCTAAGGATACCCTAAGACGTCATTTTAAGATGAATGCTACCAAGAAAGCTGTCATTCAGAATATGGAATTGCTAGTGATCGATGAAGTAAGTATGCTACGTGCCGATTTACTTGATGCTATTGATTTTATGATGCAAACAGTGCGCAAGAAATCGATGCCCTTTGGAGGTGTTCAAGTGTTATATATTGGAGATTTACTGCAATTACCACCCGTTATCCGTGATGAGGAATGGAGCACATTAAGACAATATTACAGAGGAAAATTCTTTTTTCATTCGCATGCCGTTCAGCAAAGTCCACCTTTATATATCGAATTATCTAAAATCTTCCGCCAGAGCGACGATAAGTTTATTGCGGTCCTTAACAATTTACGAAACAACACAATTACAAACGCCGATGTGCAAGCGCTGAATCAATATGTGCAGCCCAATTTTGATCTAAAAGCCAATAAGGGTTATATTACCCTAACGACACATAACGTGAAAGCAGATACAATGAATGCGCAAGCTTTGACCGATCTAGAAGGAAGTTTGGTAAATTACAAACCAGAAATTACAGATGATTTTCCAGAGAAAATGTATCCCTTAGAAAAAGAACTTTCATTGAAAATAGGAGCACAGGTGATGTTTGTTAAAAATGATACATCCCCAGATAAACATTATTTTAATGGTAAAATGGGAATCATTAAGACGCTATCGCTTAAAGAAGTGCGGGTGCATTTTCCTGAAGAAAATAAAACAATTGAAGTTGATAAATACGAATGGCAAAACATTCGCTATAGTGTAGACCCAATGACAAAGGAGATACAAGAAGAGATTTTGGGCACATTTGTACAATACCCGCTGAAATTGGCTTGGGCGATAACGGTGCATAAAAGTCAAGGACTTACATTTGACAAAGCTGCGGTCGATGTTTCGCAAGTTTTTATGCCAGGACAGGCATATGTTGCATTATCGCGATTACGTTCTTTAGAAGGGCTTATTTTGCTTTCTCCCTTGCGTATGAACGGAATTTCCAACGACGAAGAAGTGATGGAATATGCACAAAATAAAGCTTCGGAGGAGGTTTTAAAAAATTCGTTGCACTTTGAAACTAAAAATTTTATTCATAACTACCTAATAAACAGTTTTGACTGGCAAGAATTGGCTCAAGAATGGCGTACGCACAGATACAGTTATAATGAAGATCCCGAATCACCAGCTAAGTCGGCTCATGCGGTTTGGGCAAATAAATATTTTATGATGATGGATGGGTTGTATGTATCGGCTCAAAAGTTCATCGTTCAGCTTAACTCTATCTTCAAACAAGAAACGGTCGATTTATTACACGTTTCACAACGAATCGATGCGGCGTTTAATTATTTCTTACCGGCTCTTGATGAATTAGTATTTGAAATTCTCTGGAAAATTGAAGAGGTTAAACGCTTGCAAAAAGCCAAAACCCGTTATGAAGAATTAAAAGCATTAGAAGATTTTCAGTCCAAATCGGTCTTACGTTTAATGAAAGCCAAACTATTGATAGAAACAGTAGTGGCTGGTGAGAGTATTTCGAAGGAAAAATTGACGTCCAATGATATTAAAAATTATTTATCTCGAAAAACAAACGCGATTCAAAATCAATTTAAAGAGACTCATATTACTTTAATTGAAGATGAAGCCGATATTGATCGTTACGCTGCTAAGAAAAAAACAGATAAAAAAGTCCCAAAAAAATCTACTGTAGATGAAACATATGATTTGTGGATAGCAAAAAACAGTGTTGCTGAAATTGCAGAACTTCGCAAAGTGACACCGCTCACTATCGAAGGTCATCTAGTTAAACTAATTCAAGCCAAGAGAGTTTCTATAAATGAAATATTGCCCGATGATAAAATAGTAGAATTAAGAGAAGCTTTTCAATTTTACCAGGAAGAATCCTTGACACCAATGAAAGAAAAATTAGGTGATAAATTTAGTTGGGAAGAATTAAAAATGTTTAAAGCAAGTTTGAATTAGATTCTTATTTAAATTTTATATACATACATGATTGTTAGAAATATATGTCTCGACTGCGCTTGACTTGACAAAGAATCTGCTTATTCAGAACCAGCAGTCAATTCGATCAAATTTTTAGTGCATAAAAATGTCTCGACTGCGCTCGACTTGACAAAGAATTTTTTTACTGGATACTGGGTATCTCATCGAGTGAGGTAGAATGTTTTGAATTGTAACTCGAGTTTGTATTAGGGATAGGAGCGATTGTTTGAGCTCTTATTACGTAGCCCAGGAGATTAAAGCGAGTGTGTATAGCCAGTACCGCAGAAAATGCTAAAATAAGCGTTTTTAAGACTTAATTTTATAGGACCACATTATTTTATTGTTTTTAGTCTTAAAACCTTCTAAACCGCATAAAACAGGGCGTTCTAAGGTAGATATTATCTTGTTTATTTAAAAATTAAAGGGTCTTCATCAATAATGACGAAGACCCTTTAAACATTTGAATTATAACAACCTTTTATTCTTTTAATTAATTGGCATCAATAAAACCTACCACTTCGTAAGCTCTTGCACCGTTATCTTGTACTTTTTCATATAGTATGTTTCCATATTCATAATAAGTTTGACCATCAATAGTCACTTTTTCATAATCACTCGGAAGCTCGTAAACTATAGTTCCAATCTCTGGGTCTACTACTTCATAATCGCTACCGCTCTGGATGTAAAACATTCCCTGAGACTGAAAATAGTTATGATTTTTGAAATTAACTTTTACGAAATTTTGAGGTAATACACGTGTTTTAAAACCTACTTTGGGCATTATATTTACGTAATGACCTTGTGAATATGTGTAATATTTATTGTTTGAATAATAGTAATTTTGTCCATTGTATTTGATGTTAGTTTTGTTGGGTAATGTACGCACAGTGGCTACCTTACTTTTAGGCGTTTTATAAACCACTTTTGATGATGGTACTCTTTTTACCGAAACTTTTTTTGTAGCTACCGTTTTGGTAGTTCTGTTTTGAGCAGTTACTTCTGTAATTCCAGAAAGTAGAACGATGCTTAATACGATAGTTTTATAAATATTTTTCATAATAGTTGAATTTAAATTAATGTTTTTCTAATCATTGGGTTAAAGGTATTTTAATTACATCTGTCTCAAAAAGCAAATAGACGTTGTGACTATTTACATCTATAAACAGTTTGATTTCATAGATTAGATTAATTTTCAAAATTATATAATTGCATGATAATGAATTATTTCTTTCGAAATATAATATTCTGTTAAATGGCTTTTTTGTATCTAAATGAATGATTAGGTTAGCAAATATTCTATTTTTTTGAGGTTGATATGCCAAATGATGCAGAATCCTCAATACAATATCGTCTGATACATCAGACGATATTTAATTTCAAATTTTATCTATTATGAAAGGTTCTTTATGTTTGAGTTTGGCTTTGGTCGTTGGTTTAAGTAGTTGTAATAATTTAAAGTCTACTTCCGATAATCATCAAGAAAATGCAACTGCTGTTGCAGTTCCTAGTTTTCAAAACAAAGGTCACGAGCTAGTTTACAACATGGTTCAAAAGGTTGGGGATTTTAATAAGTTGTTGCAAAAGCACGACGTTACTTATACAAACTCTTATCAAACACCAGATGGCAAGACTGATGTGTCCAATGAAAAATATATTTTTTCAGGAGAATTATCATATGGAAAATTAGATCGTCATGAACGCACTTTCCCCGAATTAGAAGGAACAATTGAGCAAGGATATGACGGAAGCGATTACTGGTTCAAACACAATGGTGTCTCTTTAGATAATGAGAAAATTATTCAGAGAGTTCGTTTTAGTAGACCTACAAATTTTTACTGGTTTGCAATGATGCAAAAGTTATTAGATCCAGGAATTACCTATGTTTATATAGGTGAGAAAGTAATCAAAGGAAACGCTTATGATGTGGTTAAAATAGCTTTTGAATCTAATGACAATAAGCCTAAAGATACCTATCAATTATATATTAATAAAAAGACAAATTTGGTAGATCAGTTTTTATTTACTGTTGTCGATTACGGTAAAACAGACCCTATGTTGATGCAGCTTGAATATGTAAATGTAGATGGAATTTTAATTCCAGCAAAAAGAAAATATAAAAGTTCTGACTGGGATGCTATAGAAACTGACAAGCCCTGGATTATGGTTAACTGGACCAACATAAAATTTTCAAACGATTTGACAGTCGAAGATTTCAAAAAATAAGGCTACAAAAAACCTCCAATCAGCATCTGGCTTATTGGAGGTTTTGTTTATAATTAAAATGGTATTCTATAAAGATTCGATTAAAATCCAGGCATCTGGATTGTCTTTACCATTGATTTCTCTTTTTACTTGCTCAGCTTCAGAAAAAGTTTTGTAACTACCGTATATAACAGGGTACAAACTACTTTTGTTTAGCGGAATTCTTTTAGCATTATAACCCGATTTTATTAATTTTTCCAAAATCTTATTGGCGTTATTTTCATCTCTAAATGCACCTGCCATAACATGATAAGACATTTTTACTTTCTTATCTTTTATAGAAAGTGTAACCGTAGGAAGCGGATTTTTGATGAAAAATGTAGCTTCTTGAATTTTGGTTTCAACTTGTTTTTGAACAGCTTTATCAACTATTGTTTTTTGACTAGCCATTTCATTTTGATACAAAGGATAACCGATTGTTCCAGTCAAACCTAAACCAAGAATAAAAACAGCTGCATATTTCAAATACGAACGGCTGTTTGAAACTTCTGGTTCAAAAACAATAACTTCTTTTTCTTCAATAGTTTCAATAAAACTTTCGACTTCTCTTTTAATTGCTGGAGATACTAAAGAACTTAATCCAAAAGAACTCGTCATGTAATCATTTTGAGTTGCAGGTTTGAATACTAGACTTCCTTCACTATTTAACTGGATATCTCCAATGTCTTTTAGCGTGATTCTTCCATTTTGATCCAAGCTATTCTTCCAATTTAATACAGCATGTTGAATTGCACTTACAGCATAACTATAAGATGTTTTCTCTGTATTTGCAATATGATTAGCTAATAATCCATCATTCGTTTTAATGTTAGCATTAAAACAAACAGATTTTTTTGGAGGGAAAAATGAATGACTTTCTTCAATCCATTGAGCAGATTGAATTTCGGTCAAAAAAGCACCAAAACCAGGTACTGTAACGCACTGATAACGGTATAAAAGCTGGGCAATGTAGAGTTCGATATTCATAGTTACAAAGTTATACAATGAAAATAGTTATCAAAATTTTATTCACAATTTTTATTAACAAATAAGATAAATTTTTTATACTTTTCAGACACAATTCATTAGCATGACAGAACAAGAATTATTTTACCTATTGGCGCTTCAAAGAGTAGATGGAGTTGGAGATATTATGGCCAAAAAACTACTCACAAACTATGGTTCTGCCGAAGAAGTTTTCAAAGCCAAGCCGCAACAACTATCCACTATTGATGGAGTAGGCAGTGCATTGCTAAAAAACATGCAAGACAAATCAGTTTTTGATAAAGCGAATAGTGAACTCCGCTTTTTGGAGTCGAATCGCATCAAAACCCATTATTATCAAGATCAAAATTATCCAGAACGTTTAAAACATTGTTTTGATGGCCCAGTACTATTATTTAGTTCGGGCAATATTGATTGGAACAACTGTAAAATGATTAGTATTGTAGGAACGCGACAAATTACTTCCTACGGAACTGAATTTTGCCGAAAATTAATAGAGGACTTAGCCCCCTTAAATCCTATTATTGTTAGTGGTTTTGCTTATGGTGTAGATATCGTAGCGCACCAGCTGGCAATGGATAATGATTTGCAGACAATTGGAGTAGTTGCACATGGACTCAATCAAATTTATCCTAAACCACATAAAAAATATGTTGCCAAGATGGAGGAAAATGGAGGGTTTATGACAGAGTTTTGGAGCACAACCAACCCCGATAAAGAGAATTTTGTACGACGTAATCGCATTGTTGCTGGTATGACTGAAGCGACTATCGTAATTGAATCGGCAGATAGGGGTGGATCATTAATTACAGCTAACATGGCCAATGATTACAATCGTGATGTGTTCGCGGTGCCGGGTCGTGTTACCGATAAATACAGTCAAGGTTGCAACAACCTAATTAAAACGCAAAAGGCACATGTGCTCAGTTCGGCTGCAGATTTGCTTTATATTCTAAATTGGAATATTCAAGCGGTTTCAAAACCGGTACAAAAACAACTTTTTATAGAGCTAGAACCAGATGAACAAATTATTTATAACTACTTACTTAGAACAGGCAAAGAGTTAATGGATATTATTGCCTTGCAATGTGATTTTCCTATTTATCGAATATCGGGATTATTACTCAATATGGAACTGAAAGGTTTGATAAGACCTTTGCCAGGTAAATTATTCGAGGCAATATAAATTGATTTTGGTAACGGCATTACAATTTGAGTAGAGCAATATATTTGATTGTCTATTTCGAATAAATGTTTGATATAAATGAAAATGCTTATACCACTGGTATGTCCAGCTGTATAAGCATCTCTTTATGTTACAATTGTTTAGTAATTTAGGAAGTAGGCCAAGTTTATTGAACTCTATAAATCGACTTTACACATACTCCTTACTACTGCTAATCATCTAAACATCATCATAATCTATATAAATAGTTTCTGATGTTGGATGCGCTTGACAAGTCAAAATAAGACCATCAGCAATTTCTTTATCCGTTAATATAGAATTTTTTGTCATTTCTGCTGTTCCTACGGTTACTCTAGCAAGGCAACTACTGCATATTCCGCCTTGACAAGAATAAGGAGCATCAATTCCTTTTTTCAAAGCAGCTTCCAATATGGTTTGTTTCTGAGACATTTCAAAACTCGTCTCTTCATCATCCACCATTACAGTAATTTTTGAATGTCCACCTAGTGATTCTTTGATCTCGATTTCTTGAGAAGAGGATGTGAAAAGTTCAAAACGTATGGCAGAATCTTTTACATTTTTTTCTTTTAATACACTACAAACAGTGTTGATCATTTCTTCTGGTCCACACAAATAAAATTTATCAAAATCGATTTCTTTATGTTTGTTGTTTAAAGCAAAATTAATTACAGATTTATCAATACGACCAAACTGTGCATTTTCAACATTTACTTTGCTGTAGACGTTATCAATAAAAAAACGACTCACATATTTTAAATGCAGATCATGCAATTCTTGATGAAAGATGGTTTCCTCAGGTGATTTGTTTCCGTAAATCAATACAAATGAACTTTTAGGTTCGCTTTTCAAAACCGATTTGATGATTGAAATTACAGGCGTAATTCCGCTTCCAGAAGCGAATGCGATATAATTATTCTGCTTATCTGCTACTGGTTCAAAAGTAAATTTACCTTCTGGTTTTCCAACTTCAATAACATCTCCAGCCTTAAGTTGTTTATTTGCAAATTGCGAAAAGACACCATTATCAACTGCTTTTACTGCTATTCGCAATTCTCCACTTTCTGGAGAAGAACAAATAGAATAAGCTCTGCGGATTTCTTTACCGTCAAGAGTCAATTTTAGATTGACATATTGTCCAGCTACAAAACTATAACCTGATTTTAATTCTTCGGGTATATTAAAAAGAATAGAAACAGCATTTGCAGTTTCACGTTTTACTTCTTTTATAATTAATTTTAAAAATGAAGACATAATTATTTAATTTTTTACAAAAATAGCAAACCTTGATAAAATGTACCTACTATGAAGATTGTTTTTTATTGTGATCCTTAAAATATTGAATGCTATTGGTTTTTAACTTTTTAGAATCGGCTGATAAAAAGCTTTTTAAAAGCTTTTAAGACTTTAAATTTCTATATTTCAAAAAGAAATGTATTTTTACCAGTCATTATACTAAATGATTCTTTTAGAAGTTAAATGATAAAAAACACATTCAATTGAAAACCAATATAGTTAATTCTTCAATTTCGTTAGGACTTTTCATTCTTCTAGGAGCTTGTTCTACCAAAAGAGACAGTTTTTTGTCAAGAAATACACATGCTTTAAGTACCAAATATAATATTTTGTATAATGGACAAATTGGGCTTGATAAAGGGGTTGCAGGAATTAACGCCAATGATCAAGATAACTTTTGGAGGCGATTACCAATTGAGAAAATGCAGTTTAATGAAGAGCTGGTTGGAGATAAAAAAACCAAAAATCCTGATTTTGAAATAGCGGAGAGCAAAGCAACCAAAGCGATTCAAAAACATTCTATGAATATTGATGGTACCGAAAGGAATTTTCAAACTGATGAAGCTTACTTATTACTAGGAAAATCACGTTATTATGACCAACGATTTATCCCAGCGCTCGACGCCTTCAATTATATTTTATATAAATATCCCAACAGTAGTCGGATATATGAAGCTAAAATTTGGCGTGAAAAAACCAATATGCGACTTGGGAATGACGCTCTTGTTGTAAATAATATGAAGCAACTCTTGGATGGTGATAAACTCAAGAAACAAATTAAGTCAGATGCAAATGCACTTCTCTCTGAAGCCTACTTAAACTTAGAAGAAAAAGATAGTGCTGTAGCCAAATTAGTATTGGCCGAAAATTTTTCAAATAACAACCAACAAAAAGCACGTTATCGCTTTATTCTAGGACAACTGTATGAAGAATTAAATAGTCCTGAAAAAGCTTTGGAAAGTTATGAATCTATCATAGCAATGAATCGCAAATCAGAACGAAAATACGTAATTCAGGCGCAAGCCAAAAAAGCACAATTGTTTGATTTTAAAAATGGCGACACATTATTATTTGTAGAAACTTTTAATAAACTTTTAAAAGACAGAGAAAACAGACCATTTTTGGATGTACTAAATCATCAATTCGGGCTTTTTTATGACAAACAAGATGATGATGATAGAGCCAAAAAATACTATAATGCTTCTTTAAAAATGACCAAAGGCGATGAATACCTAATGGCTTCAAATTATAGAAACATTGCCAATCGCTATTTTAAAGATGCCAAATATCCTATGGCGGCAAAATATTATGACAGTACGCTAACCAAATTGAATAATAAAACGAGAGAGTTCATACATCTTTCAAAAGTTAGAAAGGATCTCGACGATGTTATTTTATATGAAGCTATTGCTGTAAAAAATGATAGTATTATTTCTATTTTAAATATGACTGTTGAAAATAGAGAAACCTACTTTAAAGATTATATTACTCAATTAAAAGCAGAAGACGAGAAGAAACAAATCTTGATCGAAAAGCAGCTACAAATTCAAAAAAATATAGCAATTAACAACGGTGCTTCTAATGGCGATAACGCAATTTCTGATCCTAATTCAGGAATTTCTAAGCCCAATATAGCAATGGTACCACCATCAATCAATACGAGCAACCAGCAAACGCCACTATTTTATTTTTACAATCCTTCGACCGTTGCTTATGGAAAAGTTGCTTTTAAGAAAAATTGGGGTACAAGAACAGTTGGTAGCAACTGGCGATTAAATTCTGGTTCGAATAATCAACTAGCCGCTACAAATTTTCCTGATGATAACGAAGTAACTAGTGCCGATAATGAAGATGAAATTGCAGATAACCCAGCCTACAACACTGATTTTTATTTAAGTCAATTGCCAACAGATAAAAAAGAAATTGACAGTATTAATAAAGAGCGCAATTTCGCCTACTATCAATTGGGAATTATCTATAAAGAAAAATTTAAAGAATATGATTTGGCTTCGAACAAATTGGAGCAATTATTACGTCAAAATCCAGAACAAAAATTGGTTTTACCTACACTATACAATTTGTATAAAATTTATCAAATTACCAATCAATCAAAGGCACTAGAAGTTAAGCAAGCAATTATAACTCAATTTCCTGATTCCAGATATGCACAAATTATCAGCAATTCAAAAGTAGTAGAGGCAGAAGATTCACCCGAGGGTGTATATGATCAAACCTATGCATTATATGACGAAGAAAAATTTGATGAGGTTTTGGAAAAAACAGATGTTTTAATTAATCAATTTGCAGGCGATGAGATTGTATCCAAGTTTGAATTTTTGAGAGCCAATGCCATAGGTAAACTAAGAGGATTGGCGGAGTATAAAAAAGCAGTGCAATACGTAGCAGATAATTATCCAAATACAGAAGAAGGTAAGAAATCGATGCTAATTATTGAAAGTCAAATCCCGGCTTTGGAGCGTTTAAGCTTTAATAATAATGCTTCAAAAAACTGGAAAATTCTTTATAGAGTTTCCAAGGTAGATAATGACAAGTCGAAAGCAATGGCATTAAAAGTTAAGAAATTTATTCAGGGAGATAGTTTTCAACAGCTGACTTATCGCATTGAAAATTATAATGAAAATGAACAGTTTTTGATCATTCAAGGCGCACAATCAGATGAATATGCAACAGTAGTTAGCAATCTATTGAAGTCCAATAAGGAATTTAAAATAGAAGAAACACCGATTATCTTATCAAACGAAAATTACAATGTAATTCAAATCAAAAAGAATTTGGATGCATATGAAGCTTTCAAAAAACAATAATTATGTTCGATAAAAAATCAAAATCCTATACCGATTTATTAGGGAAAACAAATAGAATTGTTGAAGGAACGGTAATCAAAGGAGATATCATATCGCAAGCCGATTTTCGACTGGATGGGGAATTAGAAGGTAATTTTCAATCAACCGGGAAACTAGTCATAGGTCCCTCTGGTAAGGTCACTGGAGATGTAATTTGTAAAAATGCAGATGTCGAAGGTAAGTTTAATGGAATAATGGAAGTGGCAGAAGTTTTAAATGTAAAATCAAAAGCGAGCATCCACGGACAGGTTATGGTCGGGAAATTGTCTGTAGAACCAGGAGCAGAGTTTAGTGCTTCTTGTACTATGAGAGACAATAATAAATTTTTATTAACAGATGGAAAATAAGCCGCAGAAGAATAACTCTACAAAATGGTTGGCACTTATCAATATCCCAATACAAATGGGAGTGATAATCTTTTTACTTTCCTATTTAGGAGGATGGTTGGATGAAAGTTACCCAAGTGCAAAAGTTTATTACAGCAAAATATTTGTGATGATAGGAGTAGTTTTGGCTTTATACAATGTCATAAGACAAGTAAATGAAATAAATAAAGAGAAGTGAAGTATTTCGCTTTGCTATTTATTCAAAATATAAAATTTTATGAAGTCCGTTAAGTACAAATGGTTTCTAGATTTAATGAAAATTGTTGGAATCGCTTACATTATAAACAAACTATTACTATTTATTTTTGAAGTAAATGATAGTGGTTTCTATTATAAAATTGAAGTATTATACTTATTTTTTTTAGGATTTTCAGTACTTATATTTTTAATTTTACTGAAGATAAAAGAGGTGAATTTTGATAATGTGGGTATGAGTTTCTTGCTTGCCACTACTATAAAGATACTTCCTTGTTATCTATTGGTAAGGCCGATATTGAATTCTAGTAGTTCTGAAATGGGAATAGAGAAAATTAATTTTTTTATACTCTTTATTCTTTTTTTGACAATTGAGACACTGTTAACTATAAGAATACTAAGTAAAAAGGAAAAAAATTAGAGTTTTGTTAAGAGTAAAAAAAAAAATATTTTTGTTATGCTTTTGAGTATTAATAAAAAATGTACCTTTGCACCAAATTTTAGAAACGTAAATATAACATATTTTTGTAATTATGGTAATTTTAAACAGGCCTCTTAGATTAGTAGTAGCAACATTTCTAGCATGTCTTCCTTTAGTGAGTTTTGCAAATCAAGAAATTGATTCTGCAAAAGTTAATTTAGAAAATTCTCATGCAGTAGTAGCTGAAGGTCATCACGAAGGAGGTCACGCAGAACCTACAGATGTAAAGTCTAAAATTAAAGCGTTTGTAAGTCATCACGTTTTAGATTCTCATGATTTTTCATTCACGCAGGATGATGAAACAGGTGAAAGTTGGGGTTTTCCTTTACCAATTATCTTACTAGATGAAGGTTTGCACATGTTTTCTTCTGCAAAATTTCACCATGGTAAAGAAGTAGCAGAATCAAATGGAAAGTATTATGTTATCAATCATCATGATGGTAAAATTTACAGAACAGATGCTTCTGGAACAATTACAGAAAATGAAGAAACAGGTTTCCCTTCAAATGTCCGCCCAATTGATTTTTCTATTACCAAAACAGTAGTTTCAATCTTAGGAGCAGCTTTGTTAATGTTATTCTTATTCAGTAGTTTAGCTAAGTCTTATTCTAAAAATAAAGGAATTGCATCAGGTCCAGGTCGTATATTCGAACCTATTGTATTGTATATACGTGACGAGATTGCTATTCCAAATATCGGAGAAAAAAAATACAAAAATTATATGAGTTATCTATTAACAATATTCTTCTTTGTATTGTTTTTAAATATTTTCGGATTGACTCCACTAGGTATTAATGCTACAGGTAACTTAACAATTACTTTTTCATTAGCATTTTTAACTTTCTTAATCACAAACTTAACAGCTAATAAAAACTATTGGGGACACATTTTCTGGATGCCAGGTGTGCCAAAACCAATGCGTATCATTTTAGCTCCTATCGAATTACTTGGAATATTTATTAAACCTTTCTCTTTAATGATACGTTTGTATGCCAACATTTTTGCTGGACATATTGTATTAATGAGCATTATTGGTTTAATGTTTATTTTCAAAAGCTGGATCGGAAGTAGTTTGTCATTCGGATTGTCATTCTTACTTTCTATACTTGAAATTTTAGTTGCTTTTTTACAAGCGTATATCTTTACAATGTTGTCGGCACTTTATTTCGGTTCTGCCGTAGAAGAGCATCATCATGAAGAAGGTCATTAATTGGTTAGAAAAGTAATAACACG
This sequence comes from Flavobacterium algicola, assembly GCF_022399565.1. Lineage (GTDB taxonomy): Bacteria > Bacteroidota > Bacteroidia > Flavobacteriales > Flavobacteriaceae > Flavobacterium > Flavobacterium algicola. The sequence goes on along the minus strand of NZ_JAJTUT010000001.1, from coordinate 1,288,518 downwards.
AAAGTAGAAGGATGTTAAATTTGTTCTTCGTACTTTAAAATTGAATGTTTAATTTTTAATATATATATCATGGAAATTCCACAAATTATTGGAGCTGGGTTAATCGTTATCGGAGCAGGTTTAGGTATTGGTAAAATTGGTAGTTCAGCAATGGACGCTATTGCTCGTCAGCCAGAAGCTTCAGGAAAGATCCAAACAGCTATGCTTATTGCAGCTGCACTTATTGAGGGTATTGGTTTCGCTGCGTTATTCGCATCGTAATTAAAACAGAAAAAACAATAGTTGCAACGGTTGGTTGTAACTATTGTTTTTAAAATTAAAACATTATACATTGCAGATTGCAATTAGAATAAAATTTAGAAGTTAAAAATTATACTTACATACAATGGAAAAGTTAATAAATCAGTTTGAGTTTGGTTTGTTTTTTTGGCAAATATTAATATTTGTTGGATTAATACTTTTGTTAAAAAAATTCGCGTGGAAACCAATTCTTGATGCAGTAAATGATAGAGAAGAAGGAATTAAAAACGCTTTATTGTCTGCTGAAAATGCAAGACAAGAAATGCAAAATCTTCAAGCAGACAACCAACGTATTTTGCAAGAAGCAAGATTAGAGCGTGACAACATGCTTAAAGATGCTCGCGAGATGAAGGAGAAAATGGTTGCAGATGCAAAAGCGGAAGCGCAATTACAAGGTCAAAAAATGATCGAGCAAGCAAAAGTAGCTATCAACAGTGAAAAAAATGCAGCTATGGCTGAATTGAAATTACAAGTTTCAACTTTGTCATTGAATATCGCTGAGAAATTATTGAAAGATGAATTATCTAACAAAGATGCTCAAACTAAATTGGTTGAGAAAATGTTAGGTGATGTAACGATAAACTAATCATTATGGCAAGTACAAGAGCAGCAAATCGTTATGCAAAAGCAATTCTAGACTTAGCGACCTCAAGAGGTATAGCCGATGTTGTGAATCAAGACATGCAGACGATAGCTACAACTGTTAGTAGTAATTTGGAATTGAGTACCTTTATTCAAAATCCTACTATTAACGTTGGAGTAAAAGAGTCAGCGCTTTTAGAAATTTTCGAAACTATTGATGGTGTAACCAAAGGGTTATTTCATTTGTTATTCGAAAACAAAAGATTTGAAATTCTAGAAACAATTGCTGAACAATACAGCATATTGTTTGACGAAAGCATTGGAGTAGAGGTAGCACATGTTACAACTGCTTTTCCAATGGATGCAGCACTTGAAGCTAAAGTATTAGCGAAAATTGCAACGCTTTCGAATAAAAAAATCACAATCAAAAGTCTTGTAGATCCTGCTATCATTGGAGGATTTATTTTAAGAATAGGCGACCAACAGTATAATGCTTCGGTAGCAAACAGATTACAAGTATTAAAAAGAGAATTAAGTAACTAGTTTTATTGCACATTTAAGTGTCTAAATTATAAATTAAGATGGCGGAAATCAAACCTGCTGAAATTTCAGCAATATTAAGAAAGCAAGTAGAAGGTTTTGAATCTGGCGCAACGCTAGAGGAAGTAGGAACCGTACTTCAAGTTGGAGATGGTATTGCTCGTATTTACGGGCTTTCAAATGTTCAATACGGTGAGTTAGTTGAATTTGACAATGGTCTAGAGGCTATTGTATTGAACCTTGAAGAGGACAATGTTGGTGTGGTACTTTTAGGACCATCTACTGGAATCAAAGAAGGATCAACTGCAAAAAGAACACAACGTATCGCTTCTCTTAAAGTAGGAGAACAAATGGTTGGACGCGTAGTTAACACACTTGGTTTTCCTATCGATGGTAAAGGACCAATTGGTGGAGATTTATACGAGATGCCATTGGAAAGAAAAGCTCCTGGAGTTATTTTCCGTCAGCCAGTTACTGAACCATTACAAACAGGTATTAAAGCAGTAGATGCTATGATCCCAGTTGGTAGAGGACAACGTGAGCTAGTTATTGGTGACCGTCAAACAGGTAAATCAACTGTTTGTATTGATACTATCTTAAATCAAAAAGAATTTTACGATGCAGGTAAACCTGTATTCTGTATATATGTTGCAATTGGACAAAAAGCTTCAACTGTAGCAGGAATTGCTAAAATGTTGGAAGAAAAAGGTGCAATGGCTTACACAGTTATTGTTGCAGCAAACGCTTCTGATCCAGCTCCAATGCAAGTTTACGCTCCTTTCGCAGGTGCTGCAATTGGTGAGTATTTTAGAGATTCAGGTCGTCCAGCTTTAATTGTTTATGATGATTTGTCTAAACAAGCCGTGGCTTACCGTGAGGTATCTCTTTTATTAAGAAGACCTCCAGGACGTGAGGCATATCCTGGTGACGTTTTTTACTTACACTCTCGTCTATTAGAAAGAGCTTGTAAAGTAATTGCAGATGATGGAATTGCAAGAAACATGAATGATTTACCAGATTCATTAAAAGGTATCGTTAAAGGTGGTGGTTCATTAACTGCTTTACCTATTATCGAGACTCAAGCTGGTGACGTTTCTGCCTATATCCCAACAAACGTAATTTCGATTACAGATGGTCAAATTTTCCTTGATGGAGATTTGTTTAACTCTGGGGTTCGTCCAGCAATTAACGTTGGTATCTCGGTATCTCGTGTTGGAGGAAATGCACAAATTAAATCAATGAAAAAAGTATCTGGTACTTTAAAACTAGATCAAGCACAATTCCGTGAATTGGAAGCGTTTGCTAAATTTGGTTCTGATCTTGATGCAGTTACTTTAAACGTAATCGAAAAAGGTAGAAGAAACGTTGAGATCTTGAAACAAGGTTTAAATGATCCTTATACTGTTGAAGACCAAGTAGCAATTATTTATGCAGGTTCTAAAAACTTGTTGAAGAATGTTCCGGTAAATAAAGTTAAGGAATTTGAAAAAGACTTTTTGTCTTTCTTAAATGCTAAACACAGAGCAACTTTGGATGCTTTGAAAGCAGGTAAATTATCAGATGATATTACAGATGTAATTCAAACTGTAGCAAAAGAAGTATCAGCAAAATATAACTAATATTAGAGGTTAGAAGTTATGAGTTAGGAGAAATCTTCTAACTCATAACACTTAACTTATAACTTTTACAAAACAAATGGCAAATTTAAAGGAAATCCGTAATAGAATTACTTCCGTTTCATCTACGATGCAAATTACATCGGCAATGAAAATGGTTTCTGCTGCAAAGCTAAAGAAAGCACAAGATGCGATTACTGCAATGCGCCCTTATGCCGAAAAGTTAACAGAGTTGTTGCAAAACCTTTCTGCTACTCTTGAAGGGGATGCAGGTGGAGAATTTACAACACAACGCGAAATTAAAAAAGTGTTGTTAGTTGTAGTTACTTCAAACAGAGGTTTGGCTGGAGCTTTTAATACTAATGCTATAAAAGGTGCTAAGAGCCGTGCATTGTATTACGCAGGTAAACAAGTAGATATTTTTGCTATTGGTAAAAAAGGAAACGACGTTTTAAGCAAAACACAAACGGTTGTTGCTAATCAAAGTGTTGTTTTTGATGATTTAACTTTTGATAATGTAGCTGCTATTGCAGATGAACTAATCAAGAAATTTGTTGATGGTGAGTATGACAAGATCGAATTGATTTATAATCAATTTAAAAATGCTGCTACACAAATTGTTCAAACAGAACAATTTTTACCATTAGCTCCTATAAAATCTGATTTAAATATTGCTCCATCTGATTACATTTTTGAGCCATCAAAAGAAGAAATTGTATTGACATTGATTCCTAAATCTTTGAAGATGCAATTGTACAAAGGTATTAGAGATTCTTTTGCCTCTGAACATGGTGCTCGTATGACAGCTATGCACAAAGCAACTGATAATGCAACTGAATTGAGAAATCAATTGAAATTGACTTACAACAAAGCACGTCAAGCTGCTATTACCAATGAAATCCTTGAGATTGTTGGTGGAGCTGAAGCTTTGAACGGATAAAATAAAATATTTTATTAGAATATAGAGAGTCCCGCATAGCGGGACTCTTTTTTTTATTAGATTTATGTCCTATTTAAAAATGATATTATTTTGCTAGTAATAAAAGAACTTGCAACCGTAGCTGAAATGGTTGCTGAATTAGAAATGTTAAAGCATTTATATCCTGCTTTTACAATTGATAAATACGAATTATACCTGAAGGAGATGGTTCCGCATAATTACAAACAATTGGCAGTATATGAAGATGATGTTTGTGTTGGACTTACTGGATTCTGGACTGGATTCAAATTATGGGCAGGCAAGTACATCGAAATTGATAATTTTGTTGTAGATCCAAAACATCGTTCTAAAGGAATTGGAAAGATGATGACAGATTACATTCATAACAAGGCGCTAGCAGCCGATTGCACGATGATTACGCTTGATGCATATACGAATAACTTCACCGCTCATCGCTTTTATTACAATCAAGGGTTTGAACCTAAGGGATTTCATTTCATTAAGATACTTGACGAGAATCGTTTGTCTTAAGTTTGATGCCTGCTTATGTTTTTCTCCTCTATTTCTATATTTATATTATTTGGGTAATACTTAATGTTTGTCTAACATGCGATGATTAAACCAAAGAAATAGTTATTTTTGCTTTCAAATTAATTGAAAATCTATTTTGGGACTATATAAAAAACTTTTCAAGCAAACTGCTATTTATGGATTGGCAACAGTATTGCCAAGGATGTTCAGCTTTTTGTTGGTGCCCCTTTATACCAATTTGCTTCCCAAAGCAGAATATGGAAAGGTTTCTATTATTTTTGCTTACATGATTTTCTTTAATGTCATTCTTGCTTACGGAATGGAAACCGCATTTTTTCGATTTTATAACAACGAAGACAATAAAAGGTCTGTTGTAGAAACATCGATGATCTCGATATTTTGGACTACGGTTTGTTTTCTATTTGTGGCACTTTTATTTAGAACCACACTAGCAGATTGGTCTGGGATCGATTCACAATACATTACATATACAATTTGGATTTTGGCTTTAGATGCTTTGGTAATAATACCTTTTTCAAAGCTTCGTGCTATTCAGAAGCCTATGGTATATGCATCAATAAAAATTGGTAATGTATTGGTCAATCTTATATTGAGCGTTTTGTTTTTACTTTATTTTCCTATTCTGGTAGAAGAAAACCCTCGCGGATTCGCTAGTTCATTGTATATAGATAATTTCGAAATTGGATATATTTTTTTAGCCAACATCATAGCGAGTTTACTTACGTTTGTAATACTATCTCCAGATTACGTATTTCTGAAATGGAAATTTGATTTAAAGCTGTGGAAAAAAATGCTTCGATATGGCTTGCCTATCATGGTGGCAGGTATTGCATTTGCTATAAATGAACAGTTTGACAAAATTTTATTAGCAAAATTACTTCCAGAAAAAATTGCTGAATCTGAGGTTGGAGTTTATTCTGCTTGTTATAAACTTGGATTATTCATGGTTCTTTATCGTACAGCATACACTTTAGGAATTGAGCCTTTCTTTTTTAGCCATGCATCCGATAAAAATGCACCTACGACTTATGCCACCGTAACTAAATATTTTGTGATTTTTGGATCTTTGATCATGTTAACGGTCATCGTTTTCGCCGACTTATTTAAGCTGATTATGATTAGAGACTCTTCTTACTGGGAGGCGATGAAAGTGGTACCTTTAATAATTTTAGCAAATTTCTGTCTAGGGATTTATACCAACCTTTCTGTTTGGTATAAGTTGATTGATAAAACGTATATCGGGGCTTATATTTCTATCGCAGGAGCGGTGATAACTTTAGCTTTAAACTTTTTATTAATTCCATCGATGAGTTATTACGGTTCTGCTGTAGCGACTCTTGCAGCGTACGGAAGTATGATGGCTATTTCTTATTTTTTAGGAAATAAATATTATCCTATTCCATATGACTTTAAGAAAATTGGAAGTTATATGGGATTATCAATTGTTTTCTCTATCATTTCGTTCTATAAATTCAGAGAAAACTATTTTGTTGGAATAGGACTGTTACTAGTCTTTGTATATTTCATCTATTACAACGAGAAAGAAACATTACTAAAAATTTCAAATAGTAAAGCCTAGTACATTTCAGTACCCTACAACTAGCTTTATTTTAAAAAACACAAAATGAAAATAAATATTATCAATAAGTCCCAACATGCTTTACCAAGTTATGAAACTATAGCTTCTGCTGGGATGGATTTAAGAGCAAATCTAATAGATTCAATATCGTTGCAACCATTGGAAAGAACAATCGTTAAAACAGGTCTTTTTATCGAATTACCGATAGGATTGGAAGCGCAAGTAAGACCAAGAAGTGGCTTGGCTTTTAAAAATGGTGTGACAGTGCTCAACAGTCCTGGAACAATTGATGCTGATTACCGTGGCGAAATTGGTGTTATTTTGGTAAATTTATCTAATGAAGAATTTGTGATTAACAATGGAGAGCGCATAGCGCAACTTATCATTGCCAAACACGAACGCGCAGAATGGGCTGAAGTATCCGAACTTTCAGTAACCGATAGAGGAGCGGGAGGGTTTGGAAGTACTGGTGTAAAATAAAATATGATTTTCTCGTTATTATTATTAGCGAGTTATAATTTCAAAATAATTAAACGCAATAGCGATAAACCTTTATAATTGTAATCTACAGTTTTTAAAGTGTTTAATAAATAGAGATAGAATATGAAAATAATAGTTCCTATGGCAGGACGTGGATCTCGTCTTCGCCCACATTCTTTGACAGTGCCTAAACCTTTAATTCCTGTAGCGGGTAAAACTATTGTACACCGTTTGGTTGAAGATATTGCTAAGATTTTGAAAGAACCAATCGAAGAGATTGCCTTTATTCTTGGTGATCCAGCTTTTTTTGGAGAGGATGTAGTACTAAGTTTAGAAAAATTAGCAAATGATTTAGGAGCTAAAGCTTCAATTTATCGTCAAGATTTGCCTTTAGGAACAGGACACGCCATTATGTGTGCCAAAGAATCTTTATCCGGTCCAGCTGTTATTGCTTATGCTGATACGCTTATTAGAGCCGACTTTGATTTGGATCCAGCTGCTGATGCGGTTATTTGGGTAAAAAAAGTAGACGAACCAGAAGCATATGGTGTTGTAAAATTAGACGCCAATGACAATATTACAGAATTAGTTGAAAAACCACAAGAGTTCGTAAGCAATAGTGCAGTTATCGGAATCTACTATTTTAAAGAAGTAGGAGATTTGAAAACAGAATTGCAAACAGTGCTAGATAACAACATTCAAAATGGTGGTGAATACCAAATTAATGATGGTATTAAAGCGATGATGGCCAACGGAAAAGTTTTTAAAACTGGCAGTGTTGATGAATGGATGGATTGCGGAAATAAAAATATTACTGTAGAAACAAATTCAAGAATGCTTGGCTTTTTGCAAACAGATGGTGAAGATCTAGTAGCACAGAATGTAAAGTTAGAAAATAGCACTATCATTCCACCATGTTTTATAGGGGAGGATGTTGTTTTGATAAATACCACTGTAGGGCCAAATGTTTCGTTAGGAAAAGGGTCTCATGTTGTAGATAGTACAATAAAAAATAGTTTAATTCAAACTCATGCTCATATTAAAAATGCTACTCTAGATAATGCCATGATTGGTAATCATGTTGTTTTTGACGGTAATTTTACGAGTGTAAGCATTGGAGATTATTCTGTTTTAGATTAGATATAATTTTTAAAAACGTCAGTTCTAACAATAATTAGTTGAACTGACGTTTTTAATATAATAATAAAACATTCAGTAAATGGTACTAACCAATATGTATTTTATTATTGTAACTTTTGCAGATAAAAAGAATAGCAAATGCTTTGTAAATCGGTTTATATAATGTTGTTTTCAGTTTTGCTTTGCAATTCCAATGCGGTATTGGCACAAGCTGAGGAAGAATTTACAACAACCGACAAGGATAAATTTCAAGATTACTTTTTTGAAGCATTGAAACAAAAGGGAATCGAGAACTACGACAAAGCAATCGTATCTTTAGAGAAGTGTTTAAAACTCGAACCTAAAAACGCTACGATACACTTTGAATTAGGAAAAAATTATTTTGCTCAAAAAAATTATAGCAATGCAATTTCATCTTTTGAGGATGCATCTAGAATAGATCCTACCAATAAATGGTTCTTAATTGGTGTTTATGATGTGAATTATGCCACCAAAGATTATTTGGGAGGTATCGCAACTATCAAAAAATTAATCCCCTTAGATTCAAAATTCAAAGAAGACTTAACTTCTTTGTATATGAACACCTCTCAATTTGATAAAGCATTAGATCTTATCAATGACCTAAATGAAACCGTAGGAAAATCGGATCGTCGGGAATCTTATAAAATCCAGATTTTGTCGCAAGGTAAATTTCAAAAATCAGAGATTGAGAACTTAGTCGACCTGATTAAAAGTTCACCCAAGGAAGAATCCAACTATGTTTCTCTAATTTATTTGTATTCGAAAAATAATCAGGTAGAAAAAGTACTTGAAACGGCTCGCAAATTAGAGAAAGAGATCCCAACTTCGGTTTGGGCACAGGTAAGTTTATTTAAATATCATTTGGAAAACAATGACGGGCTGAATGCTGTAAAATCAATGAATCTTGTTTTGGAAAGCACCAAAGTGGTAGATTCGAAGATCAAACACAGGATGCTAAATGAATTTTTATTATTTGTAAATAATAATCCAGAATTTACAAGTGATTTGGAGAAGGCGGTTTCATATTTTGATAATGATCCAGAGATTAATGTATCCAAAGAATTGGGTAAATTTTACCACACTAAGAAACAATTTGATAAAGCAATCAAATACTACGAACTCTCTAATCAAAAAACAGATAAGATCGATGTAGAAACCAATTTTCTTCTACTTCAAGCTTATGTAGATGCCAAGCAATTTGAGATTGTTGCCAAAAAGGCTACTGATTTTGTGGACCTATTTCCAAATCAGTCGCAGTTTTACTATTTTTCGGGTCTGGCATACAATCAGCTAGGACAATTTAAAAAAGCAAAAGACATGCTAGAAATGGGTATGGATTTTGTTGTAAATGACAATACATTAGAAATCAACTTCAATATTCAATTAGGAGAAGCTTACAATGGGTTGGGAGACACTACCAAAAAGGAATTGTATTTTTCGAAAGCCAACCAATTATTAAAAAAATAAAAAACTACAGATGAAAATAAAATCAATTGTAAGAAAGACCATTTTTATAGGAGCATTAGCGAGTACATTGCTAGTAGTTTCTTGTAAGTCGAAAAAGAGTTTAATTCAAAATTCTACTTCAGAGCCACTTACTGAAATGAAAGTAAGCTCTATAATCGACAAGCATTATGACAACCAAACCGATTTTTCTGCAGTTTACATCAAGTCCAATGTGCGTTTCGACAACGGTAAACAAACTCAAAATGTAACTGCTGAAATTCGAATTAAAAAAGACGAACAAATTCTAGTTAGTATTCGATTCTTAGGAATCACTATGGCAAAAGCCTTAATTACTCCAGACAAAGTAAGTTATTATGAAAAAATAAAAGGAACTTATTTTGATGGTGACTTTAGCGGATTAAGTCAATGGTTAGGAACCGATTTGGATTATAACAAAGTTCAAAACATGCTGATGGGAGAGGCTTTAGATGACCTTAGAAAAGGAAAATATACCCAAACTCTAGAAGACATCTCCTATCGATTGGATGACAAAGCCAATAATGAGACACAAAAAGCGTTCTATATAGATGCCAATAATTTTAAAATTAGAAAGCAAGAAGTTACTCAAAGTAATAAAGGTCGTAAAATAGAGATGAATTACGGGAATTATAAAAATTATGACAATAAAATCATCCCTCTGCAATTGCAGATAAATGCTAGTCAAGAAAAGGGAAAAACTGAAATTGACTTAGAATATACAGACGTTAATTTTAGTGACGAAATTTCTTTTCCATATAGTGTGCCAAATGGCTACAAAAGAATTTTAATTAATTAAATTTGCATAAAAATATATTGTCAAGATGCCAAAGTTTATTCTAAGCCTAGTTTTTATTTGTATGACTTCAATCCTATGGAGTCAATCCTCTCAACAAGAAAAGTTAGAGCAGCGCAAAACCCAAATTCAAAGAGAAATTAGGGACAACGAGAATATGTTAAAAGGTATAAAATCAAAGGAGAAGTCTGCTATGACTATCTATTTGATTCAAAAAAACAAAATCAAGCTAAAAGAGAATTTGATCAATACTACGACCAAACAAACTAGATTATTGGCAGATGATATGTACCGCAACCAACTTCGTTTAAATGAGTTGAATAGAGAGTTGAATATCTTAAAAGAAGATTATTCAAAAAAAATCATTCAATCGTACAAAAGCCGTTCTGAGCAAAGTAGAGCGATGTTTATACTTTCGTCTGAGAATTTTTTACAAGCTTTTAAGAGAGTGCAGTACTTAAAACAATATACTAATTTTAGAAAAGCGCAAGGGGAAGAGATAAAAGGCAAATCACTTGAATTAATTGCCATTAATAAGAAATTGAATATTCAAAAAGTAGCCAAGCAAAAGCTATTAGCAGAGAATGTCAAGGACCGTTTATCACTGGTAAAAGAGAGAGAAGAGCAAGAGAAATTAGTAAACGAAATCAAGAAAGATAAAAACCGCATTGTTTCAGATATTCGAAAAAAACAAAGTGAGTCTAAAAACATTGACCGACAAATTGATCGATTGATTCGTGAAGCCATTGCCGAAGCCAATAGAAAAGCTGCTGCGGAAAAAGCTAAAGCTGTTGCTGCTGCCAAAGCTGCTGCCGCAGAAAAAGCTGCTGCTGCAAAATCAAATTGGTTGTCAAAAAAGCCAGCAACGCCTGCACCTGCTGCAGTGGTAGAAAAAGAACCAGCTGCGAAAGTTGAAGTTTCCTCATCACGCATTGAGTTAACACCAGAGAACAAATTAATTGCTGACGGATTTAGAGCCAATAGAGGTAGTTTACCTTGGCCAGTAGAAAAAGGATTCGTTTCATTGGGTTATGGAGACCAAGCGCATCCAATTTACAATACACTTGTCATTCACAACAGTGGGGTCGAAATTACTACTGAAGAGGGTGCCAATGCAAGAGCCGTATTTGGAGGAGAAGTTGCAAGTATCATGATTCTATCACCTGTAAATAAAGCAGTCATGATTCAGCACGGAGATTACTTTACTGTTTATCAAAACTTGAGTTCTGTGTCTGTAAACAAAGGAGATAAAGTGAGTATCAAGCAAAGCCTTGGACGCGTGAGAACCAGTGGTGAAACAGGAAAAACAGTGATTAAGTTTCTACTTTTACAAAATACTACCTATACCAATCCTCAAGGATGGTTGTCAAACATGTAAATGGAATATAATAGTATCAAAAGAGCTTCTAGAACTACCGTTTTAGAAGCTTTTTTCTTTTAGATATAAAGCCAGTAATTTTCGATTTAAATTTATATTACACCGTTTTAAATAAGTAGAAGCAGAAGATTTAGTTATTAAATAACGCCTTTTCCTGCTGTACACTATATCTCTTGTATTTGCTATCGCACTACAAGAGGATGCCGTTGCCATCAGGGCTAAGGAGAAAATTTACTATTTCAGAAGTAGTAGATTATTAGTAATGGTATTATTCTAATTCTTTTTTAGCTTCTATTCGCAGGTAAAAAACATAAGAAACAGCCAACATCATTGCCAAAATGGCCTGAATCAAAACAGTATTTTGAGCGCCAATATAATGCGAAACACCACCCACAAGGACGCTACCGATAGGTACTGTAGAGGTCAATACCATTAGATATACACTTATTACCCGACCTCGATATTCGTTTGCAACATTTACTTGAACAATAGTATTGGTTATTGTACGCACAGACATCATCCCGAAAGATCCTAATGTTAAAAAGAAAATGGCTAAAAAGTAATTATCTGTTTGCGAAAAAAACAAAAGACCAATACCAAACAAAAAGCTGTTCTTTGCCAGTATCATAGTCAAATTGGTTCCCTGCTTTAAAGAAGCTAGAAACATAGCGCCTAGAAAAGCTCCCAAACCAATAAATCCATCAATAACTCCCAATGTCGAAGCCGAACCGTTAAAGACATCTTTTGCAAAAACAGGTGTCAAAGTAGAGAAAGGTAAAACTAATAATCCCATAAGTGCCGTAAAAATAATTGACGATGCAATCATTCGATTGCCTTTTATAATCAATAATGCCTCTACAAATTCTTTTTTGATGCTCTTATCTGTCTTGGGATTAACTATTTGTCTTGGGATTTTCATCAGTAATAATGAGGTTAAAACCGCTATAAAGCTTACAGCATTACTACCAAAACAAACGGCATCACCAAAGTGCTCCAAAACAAATCCAGCAATAGCAGGACCAATTAATTTGGATAAATTAACCATTGACGAATTTAGGGCCAAAGCATTAGGCAAATCCGTTTTATCAACAATGAGTTCTAGTACAAGAGATTGGCGAGCAGGAGCGTCAAATCCATTAATTATACCTAGCAGGACACTAAGGCCAATAATCCACCAGACGATATTTTCTTTAAAAAATATAACGGCCAATGTCATTAGTATTGCTTGAAGTAAAGATATAATTTGGGTAATCAGTAGAATGGTGTAGCGGTCGTAACGGTCGGCGATAATGCCGCCATATATAGAAAATACTGCAGTTGGAAATAAAGTAGCAAATACCGAAATACCAAGCATCAATTTGGATTGTGTAATTGAATAAACCAACCAGCTTACCGCTGTTTTTTGCATCCAAGTTCCTAGTAAGGATACAGCCTGCCCCGAGAAAAATAATGTAAAATTTTTGTTCTTGAAGGAATTAAAGGTAGTAAGGTTCATTGTTTATTCTTTCCTCTATGTAATTATAAAATTGATGAATTACGGTTCAAATTAATTTATCAATAATGGAAGTTTAACCTTAGCAAAAGTTTTTTCTAAAGGTCTCTACAAATTTAAACAAATAATAATTGTTATCAGTGTTAATATAACATACACATTCTATAAAAAATATATTAGAGAACAATACGTGCTTGAAGCATCATTTTAATCGAAATAAGCCACACTTTATCACTTTGCTTCAATTGGCTTGTCAATTATAGTTTTATTCAATTATCAGGGCGTTTTGATTTGATTTAAGTATAGAGCATCTATCGCTAATATTTGATCTTATTATTAGATTTAATTCGTTTTTCAATTATCTTTTGTAGAGTATGCAAGGACGTTACAATTCAAGAATTAATAAGTAAAACAATGGCAAAAGGCAGTTTTTAGATTAAAAGCGCAACCGGCTTTTCGATCTAAAATAATAATAAGTTATTAGCGCATGCCAATCAATAAACATTTTGGGAAGTCTGAAGTTTCCAAGTGTAATAACTTATAAAATTGTTAAATAAGGTATTTAATAATCTTACGAAACCGGAGTAGTATCAAATGGATAAGTGTTTGAGTATTAAATTGTACTTACGACACCATGCGTTTCTGGTGACTTAGAACCATCATTTAATATTTTGCGTACCGATGCCCAAAAGCTTAATAAAGCACCTGAATTTCGATCGGAAAGTGAGGATAGTAATAGGAAGTTAGTAACAAACTGTTTCATGTTTTTTTCATTTGGGTTATAGTACGCCATATTCCACTCTGCAAAGTGACGTTTTTGTACCGCAGTCTCCCATAACAAAGTTACCGAATGATGTCTTTTATCTTTTTTAACCCTTTCATACACATCCAAAACATCTTTTTTTTCTCCCTCAAGTATTTGAACAAAATTATCGTTATGATAGATGAGGCAACCCGAAATGTTTTTTGAGGCATTAAATGCAATTGCTTCATCCAAAATATCATTTAAGTCTTTTAGCTCTAAGCCTTCTCTTGATATTGAACGGTAATTTAATTGATACATGTATTATAAATTTTGTGGAAGTTGCAATTTAGGCATAATTATGTAAAAAACAATAGTAATATTTTTGTTGATAAAAATTTAACTTTGACAAAACTGTACAAATTCAGATTTTAGGATATTAATTTATATTTCTTTCTCCAATTGAAAACTGATGATTTTCTCAATAATTATACATACAGTTTGTCATTCCGAAGGAACCTCAGATGAAGTGAGCACTTTACGTGGGATGCTTTCAGCGAGACAAAAATTGGGTGAATTATTTCTAGTTAGCGCCAATTTTATACTGTTGAAATTTTAATCTGTAGAATCAACAATTATCCATAAAGTTTGTCATTCCGAAGGAATCTTTGATGAGGTACTTATTTTGCGTGGGACGCTTTCAGCGAGACAAAATTGTGTATGATTTTCTGAGTAAGGATCAACAGGCTTAATATAAAAAATTTACTTTATGATTATCTCAACAATTATCCATAAAGTTTGTCATTCCGAAGGAATCTCAGATGAGGCGATTACTTTGCGAGGGACGCATAACCCAAATACTCATAAGAGTTGGGGTGGAAATCCTTGTGGCGGTAGTAATTATCCCGCCATAGGATTGTAACGTTTCGAAGAATCTGGATGGAGTACCAATGTTCCTAATAAAACACCAATCATTTTGCTACTTAAAAAAGAAATTAAGCTTCTATTCCACCCAGCATTTGCATTAATTCCAAAGCTCGTCTAGTTTGTTTGACTTCCTCAAAAGTTAAGAGTAAACGCAATCCGCTTGGAGTTTGTTTTTCCTTCATTTTACAGAGGTTGCTGTGTTTTTGTACAAAAGTCAACACATTGCGAAAACGGTTGGATTGGTAATAATCTGATTGCTGATCAGAGACGAAATAGCAAATCATTTTACCTTTCTTCATAACCAATTTTTCGATTCCTATTTGAGTAGCAATCCATTTAATGCGGATGCTATTCATCAAGGCAATCGCACGCGGTGGCATAGGGCCAAAACGGTCAATAAGTTTTTTCTGGAAAACCTCTAGCGCTTCTTCACTTTTGATAGCGCCCAGTTCGTTGTAAAGGCTCAGACGCTCCGAGATATTGTTGATATATTCATCTGAGAATAAAAGTTCAAAATCGGTATCTATTTGAAGGTCTTTTACATATTCTTTGGTTTCGATATCATTGCTTTCTGGATACAATTCTTTAAATTCATTATCCTTCAATTCATCAATCGCTTCATTAAGGATTTTTTGGTAGGTATCAAATCCGATTTCATTGATAAATCCGCTTTGTTCACCACCTAGCAAGTCACCAGCGCCGCGAATTTCCAAATCCTTCATCGCAATGTTAAATCCGCTTCCGAGTTCATTAAACTGCTCTAATGCTTGAATACGTTTACGTGCATCATCGGTCATAGCAGAGTAGGGTGGGCAGATGAAGTAACAAAAAGCTTTTTTATTGCTTCGACCCACTCGGCCTCGCATTTGGTGTAAGTCGGACAAACCGAAATTATTTGCGTTGTTGATAAAGATGGTATTCGCATTGGGTACATCCAAGCCACTTTCGATAATGGTAGTGGCTACTAGAACATCAAATTCTCCGTTCATAAAAGCCAACATCAGTTCTTCTAGTTTTTTTCCATCTAGTTGTCCGTGACCGATTCCGACTTTAGCATTGGGAACCAATCGCTGAATCATACCCGCGATTTCCTGAATATTTTCGATTCTGTTGTTGATAAAATAAACTTGTCCGTTACGCTGAATCTCATACGAAATCGCATCGCGGATGATATCTTCGCTAAAACTTACAACATTGGTGTCAATAGGGTAGCGGTTGGGTGGAGGGGTTGTAATTACAGATAAATCTCTTGCCGCCATTAACGAGAATTGCAACGTTCTCGGGATGGGTGTTGCCGTCAAGGTCAAGGTATCTATATTTGCTGCCAAAGTTTTGAGTTTGTCTTTGACATTGACTCCAAACTTTTGCTCTTCATCAACAATTAGTAATCCTAAATCTTTAAAAACTACATTTTTGTTTACCAATTGATGAGTACCAATAACGATATCTAGTTTTCCTTCGGCCAATTGTTTTAGTGTTTCTGCTTTTTGCTTGGCAGTTCTAAAACGGTTAAGATAGCCCACATTTACAGGCATGTCTTTTAAACGTTCGGTAAACGTTCGGTAATGTTGGTAGGCCAAAATAGTGGTAGGAACCAAAATGGCTACTTGCTTGCTATTGTCCACTGCTTTGAAGGCGGCACGTATGGCAACCTCTGTTTTACCAAAACCTACATCCCCACAAACCAGACGGTCCATGGGGCGGTCGCTTTCCATATCGGCTTTGACTTCTTGAGTCGATTTGTATTGATCAGGAGTATCTTCGTAGATAAAGGAACTTTCTAATTCATTTTGCAAATAACTGTCTGGGGCAAAAGCAAACCCTTTGTCCAAACGTCTTTTGGCGTATAACTGAATCAAATTGAAGGCCACGTGTTTGACTCTTGCCTTGGTTTTTTGTTTTAAAACCTTCCAAGTATTCGAACCTAATTTATAAATCTTTGGCGGTGTTCCGTCTTTACCGCTGTATTTTGAAATCTTATGTAGCGAGTGGATACTCACATATACGATATCATTATCTGCATACACGAGCTTGATCGCTTCTTGCGTCTTACCTTCGACTTGTATTTTTTGCAAACCACCAAATTTCCCAATTCCGTGATCGATATGGGTCACATAATCGCCCACAGATAAGGCTGTAAGTTCTTTTAGGGTAATGTTTTGTTTTTTCGAGTAACCGCTTTTTAAATTGAATTTATGGTAACGCTCAAAAATCTGGTGATCGGTATAGCAAGCAATCTGATTCTCGGTATCGATAAATCCTTGGTACAAAGGTAGCACCACGGTATTGTATTGTTTTCGAATGTTTTCCGAATTGGTTTCATCCAAAGTTTCGAAGATATCATGAAAACGTTTCGCCTGAGCGTCATTTGAGCAAAACAAATAATTGGTCAAGCCATTAAAATGATTTTCACTCAAATTATTCAGTAACAAATCAAACTGTTTGTTGAACGAAGGTTGAGGTTGTATGTGAAATTCAAATTTCTCTGATGCCTTAAATACAGGTTTTGAAGCCAGTTCTACTATCGAAAAATCCAAGGCACGCTTGATAAATTCAGGTTGGTTCAAGAACAATTGCTCCGGAGTCGCTCTTTTAATTTCTTTAGATAGTTTTTCGAAAGCTTCTTCGGCTTTGGCAAATTGCTTATCTATTTGTGATAAAAATCCATCCGTGTTTTGTAGTATCAAAACGGTTTTCTCTGAAATATAATCTAGAAATGATTCTCTGTTTTCTTGAAAAACCTTATTTTCAACATTAGGGATAATAGTTATTTTGGTTTTCTTTTCTATCGAAAGCTGGGTCGCAACATCAAAAGTACGCATGCTATCGACTTCATTACCAAAAAACTCAATTCGATACGGATTGTCATTCGAAAACGAAAAAACGTCGACGATACCTCCACGCACAGAAAACTCTCCAGGCTCGGTGATAAAATCCACTCGTTTGAATTCATATTCGAATAAAACCTCATTAATAAAATCAATCGAAATTTTATCGCCAACGCTTACTTTTAAAGTGTTTTTGTCTAAATCTTGACGTGTCACCACTTTTTCGAACAAAGCTTCAGGATAACTAACAATAATTGCGGGCTTTTTACGCGAGTTGATACGGTTCAATACTTCGGCCCTTAAAAGCACATTAGCATTGTCCGTTTCGTCTACTTGGTAAGGACGGCGGTAGGATGCTGGATAAAATAAAACGTCGGGCTCGCCTACCATTTGCTCCAGATCATTAAGAAAATAGGCAGCTTCTTCTTTATTATCTAAAACTAATAAAAAAGGAAGATCGGTTTTTTTGAATAAAGATTGAAGGGTAAAAGAAATTGCAGAACCGAGCAACCCATGAAGGTGCATTTTTAGTTCTTTTTTCTCTTGTAACAATTTGACAATTTGCACCATTTTGGGCAAATTATCATACGTTTTATATAGTGCTGATTTACTCAATGGTAATTACTTCAGGATTTGTATTTGGTATTGCTCTCGATTGATCTAACATTTTCTTCAAATCGGCTTCACCTTGTTCTTGAGGAATTTTGCTTTTCTCAACGGTTTTGTCCATTTCTCTTTGAAGGGTTGCCAATTCTCTATTGATTTCGCTGATTAAAACAACGACTTTTTTGCTCGGGATATTGTCTAAATGAATATACAAATCCATCATGCTCACTTTGGTAATCACTACTGCGATTCGACTTTTTATTTGAGGTTTGTCAAAAGCAAGAGGAATATTTTTATTCAAGTCCAAGGCTACTTTACTTATTGCAGCAGACTTTTGTTGATAACCTTCCATTGTACCTTTTGGCTTCTTGGCTAGCTCAGCTAAAAAAAGACGAAATTCATTCCAAGTCTTTACCGTTCCTTCAGCCGTTTCATTAATTGGGGTATCATAAAATACCCATCCTTTTTTAATCTCCGAAAAAATAATTTCTTGCCTAGCTGCTTCTTTTTTATTTTCGGCAATTCGCTTTTGATTATCATCTTTACAAGAAAATAATAAGACAACGATACAAAGTAAACAAGACAGAATATTTTTCATAATAGGTTTAAAAAGAAGCACAAAGTTACAAACTTAATTGAAGTTAAAGAACGAATAATTAAAAGATTGCTTCCTTAATTTTGCGGCTAATGGTAGTTTTATAATCGGCAGGATAGGTTCTTTCTCCCATAAAAAGATCGGTCATTGCTTCGCCTACTTTTTGACCGTATTTCTTTAAGACAAGGTCTCTAAATGTTTTCTGATTGTAAAAATAGTGCGATAATTTTGCACCTGTTCTAATCTCAGGCAAGATCGTTGACTCTAACTTTTGAGTGTATAGTTCAGCTACTTTCTCAGAATCTAGCTTGGCTTCGATAATTGCTTGTGCCGCTAATACACCACTCAAAATAGCATTTGAAATTCCTTCTGCTACCAAAGGATCTGCAAGTCCTGCCGCATCTCCTACCAATAAAACATTTTTTCGAACAAAATTGTCTGTTCTTGGTGCTACTGGTATTACAAAACCATGTGCTGCCTCACTTACAATTTCAGTAATGCCCAACGTTTTTAAATAAGTAGCGTAATATTCTTTGAGGTTAATTTTTGAATTGGTTTTTATCATTACTGCAACGCCAATAGAAAGGTGATTCTTTTTGGGAAAGCACCAGCCATATCCATACGGAATTGCATCAATGTCAAATCGAACATTTTTTGAAAGACGCTCAAAATCGGCTGCAGGAACTTCGACTTCATATTCCAATGCTGGGATGATTAGTCGGGTTTCTTCCCAACCTGCTATTTTTGCAATCGGACTCAAAGCGCCGTCTGCCGCAATTATAAATTTGGCTTCTATATCACCTTCTGTCGTATGTAACGTCGATATAGCACCAAATGTGATGTCTAGTACTTTATGATTTTGCAATAAAGTCACACCGTTTTCTTTTGCTTTTTCGACAATTAAATTGTCAAAAGCATCTCGCATTACCATCGTGATGATGGGAGTATCTCGGGTCGTAGTAAGATGAGGTTGTTTTTTTGAAAAGTAAGTATCTATTGAATGAAATTCTTTTTCTACCACGGATGAAATGTCGAAAGGCATGTTTTTTCGTCCTCTGAAAACGAAGCCACCACCACAAGTTTTATACCTCGGCAAAGTTTCTTTTTCGATTATTACAGTCGAAATTCCAGATTTTGACAACTCAAAGGCTGCCGAAGCGCCTGCGGGACCACTGCCAATAATGGCGACATCAAATGATTTCATTCTTTTTGATTTTTTTTCAAAACTAATTCAATAAATGCTAATAATCAAAAAACCGCTAGTTTAAAAGTGGATCGCAATATGGTTACGGCACAGATAAACTAACGGTTTCTTGAAGATCTATTTTAAATACGAGATTGTACGTTACTACTTCACTTCGTATTTATTGTTTTCTTGTTTCACATCTGCCATTAAACCACTTGGATCAAGCGTAATTTTTTTGATGCTCGCTTTACTTTTTGGAATGGTAAATTCATAATTGGAAGCTGCCCAAGGCCAATCTTTCAATACCGTTCTTTTAATTTCTGGAGTAGGATTTTCTTTTTCGAAATACATCATTCGAAGAGGAACATAAAAACTTTCTTGCGTACCGTCTGTATATTCGACCATAATATCCATTGGCATTGGCATTCTACCAATACGCTCAAGCTGAACTAGGGTTGCATTGTCTTTCTCAGATACAGCTGTGATTCCGTAATCAATAGTGTTCACGGTTTGTGTCCAATCTGTCAAATACCAGTCTAATTCTGCTCCAGAAACACGTTCTGCAGTTCTTGTAATGTCATTTGGAGTAGGGTGTTTGAATTTAAAATCTTGGTAATATTTCAGCAAGGTTTTATCTAGGTTTTCCTGTCCAATTAAATATGCCAATTGCGATAAGTAGATACTACCCTTTACATAGGAAGCAATACTGTACGAACGATTTTCGTCATAACGATCTCCATGTGTTGTTTGAGGTTGCTCTTTTCCGGAATTAACCAAGTAGTAATAGGTTTTGTAATTTCCTGCAAAAGGATTAACTTCTTTTTTTGCTCCTAATTCATTTATGACCCAGTCTTCGATGTAAGTTGTAAAACCTTCATCCATCCAAGGGTGTTTGGATTCATTTGATGCTAAAATATGCTGGAACCAAGAATGTCCCAATTCGTGTGTTGCAGTACCATAAATTCCCTCTACTGTTCCGTTACCCAACATTAGCGTACACATTGCATACTCCATTCCGCCATCTCCACCTTGTATAAAAGAATATTGTTTGTATGGGTAATCCCCAACCTTACGGTTGTATTGCTCCATAACTTTGACCATCATTGGCTCTACTTGTTTCCATTTGTCTTTGGTGCTTGCTTCATTTTTGTAAAGAAAATGTAAGTCAACATCATTTGGACCTTTCACGACATCATGTGCATAATTAGTATCAGCTGCCCAAGCAAAATCGTGCACCATAGGCGCAACAAAATGCCATGTCAAATTTTTAGTTCTTCTAGGGTAGTTAACTTGAGTATCTTTATCTTGGTAACCATGACCTATTTCATTCGCGTTTTGTAGATAACCAGATCCACCAATTGTATACGCTTTGTCGATAGTGATTTTTACATCAAAATCACCCCAAACACCGTGAAATTCTCTAGCGATGTAAGGATCGGCATGCCATCCTTCAAAATCAAATTCTGCCATTTTTGGGTACCATTGTGACATAGACAATGCTACTCCCTCAGAATTATTGCGTCCTGAACGGCGAATTTGTACCGGAACTTGTCCGTCAAAATTTAAGGTAAAAGTCGTTGCTGTATTGGGTAAGATTGGCTTTGCTAAAAACACTTCTAATATCGTACCGGTAACTTTGGTTTTAGCAACAGCGCCATCTTGCTTGAAGTTGGTGATATTGAGATAACCTATTTCGTCTGGTTTCAAATTTTTGATGCGGTTCTCTTTTCCGTTTTTAGCTTTCCCAGTCATTCTAACATCTGGGTCCTTAATGGTATGCAAGCGGGAATCCATCTCACTACCAGGTTGAAAGGCGTTATTAAACAAATGGTAGTACACTTTTTTTAATGTATCTGATGAGTTGTTAGTATAGACTAATTCTTGGTTTCCTTGGTATTGAAATTTCTCAACATCCATTGTAACATTCATTTTGTAGTCTACCTTTTGTTGCCAATAGGGATTGTTCTGAGCAAATGAGCTCATCGAAATTGCTGCAAAAGCAAACAGATATAATTTTCTAGTCATCATTTATTGTTTTAAATAAAAAAAGGAAGAACAGTAGCCCTTCCTTTTTTTGAATTATAATTACACTATTTTTTTGATAATTTACTCGCCATCAATAAGGCATTGTAAGCATTAACCATCTTACCAGATTGCGATAGTTCTGCAAACGGTCGAACGTCATTAGCATTTCCTCCCACAATTACATCTGTGGTGATTGCAACACCAGAATCCATTAAAATATGTTTTACTTGTGAAGCTGTAAGTTTTGGGAAATAAGAACGAATCAAAGCCGCAACACCAGCAACGTTTGGTGAAGCCATTGATGTTCCTTGTAAATAGCGGTAACTGTTATCTGGAGTTGTTGCATAAATTTTTACACCAGGTGCAAATACATCAACATTTAATTTTCCGAAGTTTGAGAAAGTGGCAACAACTTTATTACCGTACTCAAAATTTAAAGCACCGATTGTAATTAAGTTATCAGCAATCTCTGTTTTTTTGTCTTCAGAATCATTTGGAAAATTATCAAATAAATCAATATTTTTTGAAGAATTTCCGGCAGCATGTACAATTAAAACATCTTTACTTTCGGCATATTTAATAGCCTCAAAAACCCATTCCTTGTGAGGTGAAAATGCTTTTCCAAAACTTCCGTTGATTACTTTAGCTCCGTTGTCAACCGCATAGCGAATTGCCAATGCAATATCTTTATCGTACTCGTCTCCATCTGGAACGGCACGTACTGTCATAATGGCTACGTTATTAGCAACTCCATCACCACCAATTTTATTGTTACGTTCTTGCGCAACAATTCCTGCAACGTGGGTACCGTGCAAAGTTTCCTTCTTGTCTGGTCCCATAACATTGCTATTACCATATTTTGTATCGGTAATATCATTTGGGTTGTCACCCAAAACTTGACGGTAATTGTTTTTAAGGTTTTCACCACTTAATGTAGCATCGGCTTTGTCAATTTCACCTTGTAAAGTTTCTTTTAGATTTTTTATCGGCATACCAAAAGAAAAGAAGCGCTGAATAGTTGCTTTTGCTTTCTCGACATTTGCATCTGTAGTAGCAATAGCTTTTACTTCTTCAATTGTATAATCATCTTTTTTTAGAGTAGATGTAATGACTGCATCAGCATCTTTTAGTACAGCAACCATTTGGTCGTACTGTCCTTTTTTTGTAGAAGCTTCTTTGATTTCCTTGTCATTTTCTGCTTTTGCAGCTAGATAAGTTGTTTCGTCTGCAAGATTTTTATCTTTAAGAATTCTTTCGTATTCTAAATTTTCTTTGACAATATCACCTAGAAAATTCCAACCGTGAATGTCATCAATATATCCATTGTTGTCATCGTCGATACCATTTCCTGCTATCTCTTTGGCATTAGTCCAAACTACGGATTGTAAATCTTCGTGCTCAATATCTCCACCAGAGTCAATTATTCCAACAATTACTTTTTCTCCTTTGTTGTTTTTTATTAATTCAGCATACGCTCTGTCAACGCTCATTCCTGGAATGGTATCCTTCTGAATGTCAAGATGGCTCCATCGCTTAAGTTCATTTTCTTTTAACGCTGCCTTTTTTGTAACATTTAATGGAGCTGTTATCGGTGTAAATTTGCTAAAATTATAAGCTTGTTTTTGTGTGCTACAACTGCTAAGCACCAAAATAGCAAATGCAGAAATATAGAACGGTTTGAAACTATTCATAGTATTATATTAGATTTTTAAATAATATTCGAAAGTACAGATTTTTTTTAAAACATGTAGAGGGTTAACAGTATCTTAGTAATTTCAGCTATTAAAAAGTAATGATTTTCAGTTTTTCTCCGAAATCGAACAGATTAAAAGACATCATTGGTGGTCAAAACGTCTTGCAGTCGCACTCCTTTTTCTGTTTGCTGTACGGTTATTATTTCGTTATGAGCGTCATGTTCCAGGAACAAAAAATAGTTTTGAGCTGCAGCTTGTTCTAGAAATTTGGTTTTCTCGGGCATGGTCAGTAAAGGGCGCGTATCGTAACCCATTACATAAGGAATAGGGATATGACCTGCAGTAGGTAGCAAATCGGCCATGAAGCAAATGGTGTTTCCTTTGTACGCAATCATAGGAATCATCTGCTTATCGGTATGACCATCAGCATAGAAAATGGAAAAATTCATTTCGGTAGAAAAATCTTGATCAGATGACGGTTTGTCTATAAATTTCAACTGTCCGCTTTCTTGCATAGGTAAAATGTTTTCTGATAAAAAAGAAGCTTTCTCTCTTGGGTTGGGTTTTGTTGCCCACTCCCAGTGACTTTCGTTCGTCCAAAATGTAGCATTTTTAAAAGCAGGTTCGTATCCTGTTTTATCCTTGTTCCACTGTATGCAACCTCCGGAGTGGTCAAAATGCAAATGTGTCAGAAATACATCTGTTATATCTTCCCTATTAAAACCATGCTTTGCCAAGGATTTGTCCATAGAGTGAGAGCCCCAAAGGGAATAGTAGCCAAAGAACTTTTCTGATTGCTTGTCACCCATGCCTGTATCAATCAAAATTAAACGTGTACCATCTTCGATTAATAAGCAACGGGCTGCGATATCGATGAGGTTATTGGCATCGGCGGGATTGGTTTTGTTCCAAATAGTTTTGGGTACAACACCAAACATAGCACCACCATCTAGTTTAAAATTTCCTGTTTCTATTGGGTAAAGTTTCATTTTTTAGGTCCGTTTTATTTATAAATTTTATTGCATTAAATCTTGAACTGCAGTAGTAGTGGCAATTTAGTAAATTTCGATAAATAAATTCTATTCTGTCATTAGTTATAAAAATGTTATCTGTTGTGCGAAAAGATTTTTATACACTATCTTTGTGGTTAATTTAGACAAAATCAATTTAGCGGCGTCAAACTGCATATTGATTCTTAAAAAATAAAGAAATGATAAAAGTTTCAGACGAAGCCAAAAAGAAGATTGTCGACTTGATGAAAGACGATGGTTTTGATGCTGCCAAAGACTATGTAAGAGTAGGTGTGAAGAGCGGTGGTTGTTCAGGTTTGTCATATGATTTAAAATTTGATGACAAAAAAGGAGATGACGATAAGATATTTGTAGATAATGACATCACCATTGCAGTAGAGAAAAAATCTTTTTTGTATTTGGCGGGAACTATTCTGGAATTTTCAGGAGGTTTAAACGGTAAAGGATTTGTATTTAATAATCCAAATGCAACTAGAACTTGTGGTTGCGGAGAGAGTTTTTCTCTTTAATTCATGATGTCTTAGGACATTCAATCTCAAATAATTATCCTTTAATAGGTATTTAGATATAAAGATAAAGAGTATGATTTCGATTTTTAGTTTCGAATGAACATTCTTTAAACAAAAACACAAATGAGTAAATATACCGAAGACGACTTAAAAGTCGAATTAGAAAACAAAGAATACGAGTACGGATTTTATACCGAATTGGAATCGGAGACGTTTCCTATTGGTTTAAATGAAGATATCGTTCGTGCTATTTCGTTAAAAAAGGAAGAGCCACAATGGATGACCGATTGGCGTATCGAAGCTTTTAGAGCATGGGAAGAAATGATCGAACCAGAATGGGCCAACGTTCATTATACTAAACCCGATTTTCAAGCTATTTCGTATTACTCGGCTCCAAAAACCATTGACCCGAATAAAACACTTGACGATGTAGATCCAGAACTTTTGGAAATGTACAAAAAGTTGGGTATCTCTGTTGATGAGCAAAAAATGATGAATAATGTAGCGATGGATATCGTAGTCGATTCAGTATCGGTTGCAACGACTTTCAAGAAAACATTAGGAGAAAAAGGAATTATCTTTATGAGTATTTCTGAGGCTATCAAAGAGCATCCAGAATTGGTTCGTAAATATTTGGGAACTGTAGTGCCGCAAAAAGACAACTTTTACGCAGCCTTAAATTCAGCAGTTTTCTCTGATGGTTCTTTCTGTTATATTCCAAAAGGAGTAAAATGTCCAATGGAACTTTCGACTTACTTTAGAATTAATCAAGCAGGTACAGGTCAATTTGAAAGAACGTTACTAGTCGCAGATGCGGGTAGTTATGTTTCTTACCTAGAAGGTTGTACAGCTCCAAGTCGTGACGAGAATCAATTGCACGCTGCAGTTGTGGAATTGATCGCACTTGATGATGCTGAAATCAAATATTCTACGGTTCAAAACTGGTTTCCTGGAAACAAAGAGGGTAAAGGTGGGGTTTATAATTTTGTTACCAAAAGAGGAATTTGCGAGAAAAACGCAAAAATTTCATGGACACAAGTAGAAACAGGTTCTGCAATTACTTGGAAATATCCTTCGGTTATATTAAAAGGAGACAATTCAGTAGGGGAATTTTATTCGATTGCTGTAACCAATAATTTCCAACAAGCGGATACAGGAACAAAAATGATGCACTTAGGTAAAAATACTAAGTCAACTATTATTTCTAAAGGAATCTCTGCTGGAAAATCACAAAATAGTTATAGAGGTTTGGTGCGTATTTCGCCAAATGCAGACAACGCACGTAACTTTTCACAATGTGACTCATTGTTAATGGGGAATAATTGTGGAGCGCATACGTTTCCGTATATCGAAAGCAAAAATCCAACTGCGAAAATTGAACACGAAGCAACGACAAGTAAAATTGGTGAAGACCAAGTTTTCTATTGCAACCAACGTGGAATTCCAACTGAAAAAGCAATTGCACTTATCGTGAATGGTTTTAGTAAAGAGGTATTGAATAAATTACCAATGGAATTTGCTGTAGAAGCTCAAAAACTATTGGAAATAAGTTTGGAAGGATCTGTAGGATAGTTTTTTGTAAATTTGAATAACATCTTAAATTACAATCAGTATGGAACTCATTTTAAAAAATGTTAAGAAAAAAGATTATCCAGTGTTGAAATCATTGGCCAAATCGCTTGGTTTTGAAATCGAAGAAAAGATTGAAAAACCATATAATCCTGAGTTTGTAAAAGAGATTTTGGAAGCTGAACAAAGTATTAAAGATGGCAAAGGTTTGAATATCAAATTAGAAGATTTGTGGAAGTAGTTTATTCTGAAAAAGCTCAAAGAGATAGAGAGTTTTGGAAAAAATCAGGAAACAAATCAATAATGAATAAAATTACCGCTTTAATTGAAGACATTCAATTACATCCTTATGAAGGAATAGGAAAGCCTGAGCAGTTAAAATATCAATTATCTGGAAGATGGTCTAGAAGAATAAATCAAGAACACAGAATTATTTATAAAGTTACAGAAGAAAATACAATCGAAATCCTCGACATTTTATCATTAAAAGGACATTACGAATAAACAAAATAAACATCATGTTATCAATCAAGAATCTACACGCCTCAATTGGGGATAAAGAAATATTAAAAGGAATCAATCTTGAAGTAAAAGCAGGAGAAGTACACGCAATCATGGGGCCAAACGGTGCTGGAAAAAGTACTTTGTCTGCGGTTATTGCTGGAAACGAAAACTACGAAGTTACCGAAGGAACAGTTTCTTTGGATGGAGAAGACTTGGAGGAATTAGCTCCAGAAGAAAGAGCGCACAAAGGTGTATTTCTTTCTTTTCAATATCCGGTTGAAATTCCTGGAGTTTCTGTAACCAACTTTATGAGAGCCGCTATAAACGAAACTCGTAAAGCAAAAGGATTAGAAGAAATGGCTGCTAGCGATATGTTGAAGTTAATTCGTGAGAAATCAGAATTACTTGAAATCGATCGTAAATTCCTTTCTCGTTCTTTGAACGAAGGATTTTCTGGTGGAGAGAAAAAACGTAATGAGATTTTTCAAATGGCAATGTTGGAGCCAAAATTGGCTATCCTTGATGAAACTGATTCAGGTTTGGATATTGATGCATTACGTATCGTTGCAAACGGTGTAAACAAGTTGAAAAGCGAAAAGAATGCTGTAGTTGTAATTACGCATTACCAAAGATTATTAGAATATATCGTTCCTGATTTTGTACACGTTTTATTAGACGGGAAAATTGTAAAATCTGGAGATGCATCTTTGGCTCTAGAATTGGAAGAAAGAGGATACGATTGGATTAAAGCTGAAAATAGGTAAACAGTCGCAGGATTCAGTATGTTGCTGAAGCTGTAATTTGTAAACTGTAAACTAAAAAAAATGGATTTAAAAGAAAAATTAGTATCGTCTTTTATGGCTTTTGAAGAACGTATCGATGTGCACTCAGAGTTGCATGACGTAAGAACTTCGGCTATTAAAAACTTCGAAAATAAAGGATTCCCAACCAAAAAAGAGGAAGCTTGGAAATATACATCGTTAAACGCCATCTTAAAAAATGACTTTACGGTATTTCCAAAAAACGAAACGGCAATTGAATTTAAAGAAGTAAAAAAATACTTTTTGCATGAAGTAGATACTTTCAAATTGGTATTTATTGATGGCGTTTTTAGTTCAAACTTGTCTTCTACCACTCACGAAGGTATTGATGTATGTTTGATGTCATCGGCATTAAACAAGCCTAAATATAAAACGGTTATTGATACCTACTTTAATCAAATTGCTAGTAAAGACGAGAGTTTGACTTCTCTTAATACTGCATTTGCAAAAGAAGGGGCTTACATTAACATTCCGAAAAGTAAAATAGCAGACAAGCCAATTGAAATCATGTATTTCTCTACGGGTAGCGAAGCAGCTTTGATGGTACAACCTCGTAACCTTGTGGTTGTGGGCGAAAATGCTCATGTGCAAATCATTGAGCGTCACCAAAGTTTAAGCGAAAATCCTGTATTGACCAACTCGGTTACAGAGATTTATGCTCAAAAACGTGCTATTGTAGATTACTACAAAATTCAAAATGACGAAAGTCAAGCCAATTTGGTTGATAATACGTATGTTTCGCAACAAAAAGAAAGTCATGTATATGTGCATACCTTCTCTTTTGGTGGAAACATCACTCGTAACAACTTGAACTTTTACCACTACGGTGAAAACTTGACAAGTACGCTAAACGGAATCACAATTATTGGTGATAAACAACACGTAGATCATTATACACTTGTAAGACATTCACAACCAAACTGTGAGAGTTTTCAAGATTATAAAGGAATTTTCTCTGATCGCTCTACTGGAGTTTTCAACGGAAAAGTATATGTGGAAAAAGACGCTCAAAAAACAAATGCTTTCCAAAAAAGTAATAACATTTTGTTGAGTGACAAAGCAACGATCAATGCAAAACCACAATTAGAAATTTTTGCAGATGATGTAAAATGCTCTCACGGTTGCACTGTTGGGCAATTGGATGAAACAGCTTTGTTCTACATGCAACAACGTGGTATTCCTGAAAAAGAAGCAAAAGCGTTATTGATGTATGCTTTCTCAAACTCAGTAATTGAAGGAATCAAAATACCAGAATTGAAACAACGAATCACCAAAATTATCGCCAACAAATTGGGTGTAAAAATTGGATTTGATTTGTAATCAAGTAGATTTATATACAAAACAAAAAACCCGATTGTGTGAGCAATCGGGTTTTGTTGTATTATGAGATTCTGAAATCTCTAATTGCTAGAAATTTCAGTTTCAAATTCCATGTTGTCTATTACTTCTTCTTCAACTGGAGCTGGTTTTGATGCTTTTGCGGCATTAAACTTCTCTAGTTGTTCTAGTGAGTCTTCCTCTCCACTAAAATACGGGAAAACGTCCATTATAGGCGATTCGTTTATTGCTGTGATAGAAAATTCACCCATTGTATTTTGCATCGTGTGCATCGTGTTATCATACGCCTCACGCACATCATTGGCCTGAACCAAGAAATACATATTGGTTTTACGTTCTTTTCCGCTTTCTTCATCGAAGGCAATCATTGCAATTTTCGATTTAAACCAACGGTCAGAATTTTCAAAAGGATGAATTTCTGCATAGTTAGCTACTTTAATGTTGGTGATTTTGAATTCTTCACTCACATAAGCAGCCATCTCCTCATTGATTCTTCTTTCGGCTTCAGTATATGAAAGTGCATCCACCAAATAAGGTTCTGATGTGACTTTTTGACCACCGTTTTCATCTGTCTTTCTATATTTTATCTTGCATTCAAACCACATTGCACTCATCTTGTTCTGTTTTTTTAAGGAAAACAAAGATAGATTTTATAGGGTAAAGAAATAGAATCTTAGTCGAATAGATATTCACAATTTCGAAAATGATACTTTCGAATTAAATAATCTGAAAATAATAACGCAACAGTCGCTGTCAGCCAGCGCAAACCTGCACTTCATCCCTTTTAAAATTTTGTATCGTCATGTTGTAGTACTTCTTGAAAATTTTGGACAAATGACTCGCATCTGTAAACCCAAGCATATACGCGATTTCTTTTATCGAATAATCGCTGTGTTTGAAGTAGTTTTCGGCTAGTTTTAATTTTGATTTAATGACGTACTCTTGGAATGAAAAATCAGAATGCTTTTTGAAATATTCGCTGAAATAGGTAGGCGCAATGTTAAATTCGGCTGCGAGATTTTCTAGGGTGATTTTGTCTTTTTCGTAGAGGTGTTGTTGTATGTATCGAATAATTTCTCCAAATTTATAATCCTTTCCATGACCATCATCAACATAGCTTCTTTCGATATTTCGAGCCAAAATATTCAATATACTTACCATCAAACTTTCTATAATCGTTTCTGAATAATCATCTTTCGAGAAATATTCTTGATGAATTTGCTTGATGAGATTGATCAATAAATCTCTTTCGAGACTCGATCTACTTTTTATAATATCGCCAGAAACCTTGTTGTAATTTGATAAAACATAAGAGAGTTTTTTAAACCAATCACTGTGACTGCTGTTGAGCGTTTGCTTGGTAAAATAGAGATCGGTAAAACGAATGAAGTAAAAAGTGGTTCTTTCTTTGATATCGAATGAATGACAATCTAAGGGCGGCAACAAGAAGATGTTTCCACTCGCATACGGAAACTTGCTTAGGTTGATGCACTGTAATCCTTCACCTTTTTCGATGAAGACCAATTCGAAAAAATTATGTTTGTGTGGGCGCTTTTCCCATCGGTCCAATTCCTCGATATGTATTTCAAAAGGTTTGAAAGTTTGTTCTACTTGCATTTTGTACTGTTTTATATCTAAATATAGGTCAAATGTAGTGAATAGGACTGTTGTTTTAGATTTTTTAACTAAATATCCTTTTTAGATACTTGTTCTTCCTTTTTTTGTACCTGAATAGCGGTTGGCTTTGGTGGTATCTTTGTCAAACAATTTAAAAACAAATAATCACATAAAATTCAATAAAGATGAAAGCAATAGGATACAAAGAAAATTTACCGGTAGAAAATGTGAACTCCTTACAAGATGTAATTTTGGATACCCCAAAAGCAGCAGGAAGAGATATTCTTGTGGAAATTAAAGCTATATCTGTAAATCCTGCAGATTATAAAGTACGTGCAAATATGCCTGCAGACGGGGATAACTGGAAAATTATTGGATGGGACGTTAGCGGAATCGTAAAAGAAGTTGGTGAAGCAGTTACTTTATTCAAAGTTGGTGATGAGGTTATGTATGCAGGTGACATCACACGTCAAGGAAGTTATGCTGAATACCAATTGGTAGACGAGCGCATTGTGGGTAAAAAACCAAAAACTATTTCTGATGCCGAAGCGGCGGCATTGCCACTTACAGCACTTACGGCTTATGAGATGTTATTTGACCGTTTGCAAGTAGTGAAAGATGACGCTAGTAAATCAATTTTGGTGATTGGTGCAGCGGGTGGAGTGGGTTCTATTATGGTTCAATTGGCTAAAAAATTGACCAAATTGAAAATCATAGGAACTGCTTCTCGTGACGAAACAACGGCTTGGTTGAAAGATTTGGGTGCAGATGCCGTGATCAATCATAGAAATAAATTGAGCGAAGAATTTGAAAAATTTAACCTTGCTGCTCCTGATTATATTGTGAGTTTGAACGGTACCGAAGAGCATGCTGACGAAATTGTAAAAGTGATCAAACCTCAGGGACGATTCGGTTTTATTGATGATCCAAAAGCATTCAATATCATGCCGTTTAAGATGAAATCAGTTTCTACGCATTGGGAGTTTATGTTCACGCGCTCTATGTTTCAAACCGAAGATATGATCCAACAACACCATATTTTGAACGAGGTTTCAGATTTAATTGACAACGGAACAATTAGAACTACTTTGGGTGAAAATTTCGGAATTATCAATGCTGAAAATCTTCGTAAAGCTCATGCTTTCTTGGAAACAGGAAAAGCAAAAGGTAAAATTGTTTTGGAAGGTTTTGGTAACTAATTAGTTAAGAATGAAATTATATAAAATGGCACTAGCTACTGTTTTGATTACTGCTTTTGGCGCAATCAAAACAGTAGCACAAGTGAACACCGTAGATTCTGTTGCAACTTCAAAAGTGCAGCATTTCAATTTCGATACAATGAAATCAGAAACTATTGGTGAAGGAATTCAGCGCAAATGGTTTCATGGAGAGAAAGGTCAAATGACGATTTTTAATCTCGAAAAAGGGGCACACATCGCGTGGCACAAACACCCCAACGAGCAAATTACCTACATTATGTCTGGTAAGGTGAAAATTAAAACGATCATCGATGGCAAAGAGCAGTTTGTAGATGTGGGAGCCGGTGAAGTAATTGTTTTTCCAGAAAATGTACCACATGAGTTTTGGGCTTTAGAAAAAACAGTGGATCTAGATGTTCATGTACCTGTACGTAAGGATTGGCTTTCGAAAGAAGTGCCCGATTATTTAAACAAATCAAAATAAAAGAAAGAGATGAAAAAACAGCTATTTTATCTACTATTTGTTGCGACTTCAATGGTGGTTTATTCGCAGAATAAGACATTAGAAGTGTCAGTGTTTGCTACTACTGATCAGGCTGTTGGAAATATAACCTTTACCGATGCGGGAAATTTGGTATACAGTCATCATCCCTTTTTTGCTCCACAAAATCGTGTAATGATCATGGATGCAGTAACAAAAGAAAGTAAACCGTTTCCAAATGTATCTTGGAATACGCTAAGAGAACATGACGATCATTATTTGAGCAACGTTTTGGGGATTCGAAACGATGAAAACGGAGTTGTATGGATGCTCGACATGGCGCAACGGAATGATGTTCTTCCTAAAATTGTAGGTTGGAATACAAAGAAAAATCAGCTTGAACGAATTTACTATTTGCCCAAAATGGTTGCTCCCAAACATTCTCAACCCAATGATATGGTGGTAGATACCGAACATGGTTTTTTTATCATTGCAGATGAAGGTATTGGTAATGGAGGAGATGGTAGTGAGGCTGCATTTATTATTGTAGATATGAAAACTGGGGCGACGCGACGTCTTCTTGAGGGCACGCGAACTACGCTTCCAGAGAATACTCCAACGGTAATCAACGGAAAACACTTAGCTGTAAACGGTAAAGATTTGCTTGTTGGTAACGACGGTATAACAGCAGATGCTGACTTTGAATATGTATATTATGGTCCGTTGAATGGGACAAAAATTTACAGAATCAAAACAGTTGATTTGGTAAGCGAGGTTTTGACCGAAACGCAATTAGATAGTAAAATTGAAACCTACGCTACCAAACCAAACAATGGTGGAATGAGTATTGATTTGATAGGCAATATTTATTTAACCGCTTTAGAAAGTAACAGTGTATCGGTTGTTTTGGCAGTTGATAAAACGGTTAGAACGATCGTTCAGGACAAAAATATGGTTTGGCCAGATGGAGTAAGTTACAATCATGTTGATGGTTATATGTACGTTTCTGCAGCACAGGTTAACAAGGGTGCTGTTTTTAATAACGGGAAAGACCTAGCCACAAAACCATTTTATATTTTTAGGTTCAAGCCTTTATATAAAGGTGTTCCTTATAGATAGCGTGCAAAAAACTGATTTTGCTAGGATGTATCAAGTTTTCTGTTTAAAAACCTAGGATGACATTCAATGTTTTACAACCAGTTAAAAACTTTAAATAAGCTACGCTTTTCAAATGAAGCAATTGCAGCTTTGCATTATCAAGTAAATTAATAGAAGATTTAACAAAATTATAAGCCGCCGTCTCCTTTAAATAATCGAAATTGTATCAAAAAAACAAACGTATGAGTCAAATTACTGTGGTAGCCAAAATAGTAGCCAAAGAAGAAAAAAGAGATTTTGTAAAAGCCGAATTGTTACAACTCGTTCAAGCATCTGTGTTAGAAGAAGGATGTATTACTTATAACTTACACCAAGATAATGATGATGCAAATGTGTTTTTAGTATATGAAAACTGGAAAAGTGCAGAAGCTTTGGACTTGCATTCAGCTAGTGAGCATTTTGTTGCTTTTGTTAAGGCTACCGATGGAGCTTTTGATACGTTTGTAATCAACAAAATGACGGCTATCTAGAAAGTAAATAGTTTTTAAAAAAAAAATCAAGCACAACGTTTTAATTGTTGTGCTTTATTGTTTTGTGGGCGATCAAACTTGATGAGATGTTAATCCTTTCTTATAGCTCGTAAAAAAAAAGTGCTTTTTTAGTACTTTTCAAAAAAATAATAAGAGTTGAAAAACATTCCCAATATATCGTTTCAAAGTATTGAGCAATCAAATGATTTTGAGTGTTTAAATTTGACGGACTTATTTGCCAGAATGCCCGACATCATAGATCATAATCCTACGCAACCCCACCGCATATCTTTTTTTGCTCTAGTACTCGTAACCAAGGGATCTGGGACACACCAAATAGATTTAAAAACATACAATATTCAGCCAGGATCAGTTCTTAAAATTGCAAAGGGACAAGTGCATGCTTTTCAGAAAAATGCCTTGTACGAAGGCTATATAATTATTTTTACAGAAGATTTCGTAGTGAATCACTTCTCGAAATCATCGATAAATATGATTTCACATTTGTACAATTACCATATTACGTCACCAATATTTAGTAATGAAGCTGGAAATAAAATCTTTTTAGATCAACTCATCTTAGAGGTACAAAACGAAAATAACTATGCCAAAGAAAATATCGTAGCCGCTTTGCTTAACCTATATTTATTGCGATTAGAACGAGAGTTCAACGACACTTTAGCACATAACAATTCAAACCATTATGCTATTTTTATTCGGTTTAAGAACTTAGTGGAAGCAGATTACACAAGCACTCGCAACGTAAAAGACTACGCTACTAAATTGTTTATTTCGACCAAACAATTAAACCAAGTGGTCAAAGAATTTACTTTGAACACCGCCAAAAATTTCATAGACGATTTTGTACTTCTCGAAATTAAAAGAGCTATGGTGAGTTCTAATACTAGTCTCAAAGAAATTGCCTTTTTAGTTGGTTTTGACGAGCTAACCAATTTTACCAAATTCTTCAAAAAACATACAAATCTTACTCCTAAAGAATTCAAAACTTTACTGTAGTCTACTAGATTTTTTTGAGGACAGTATGCAGATTTTAAAGATAGTTTTCTTTTAATACTCATTCTGTACTGCAAAATTACATACAGTTTTAGACTTACATGTTCAACATCAGAATAATGATAACCATTGCTATAAAATAAGAATAGGCGCATATTTACCATTTTCAACCGAGTATTTACCTTTTTAAAATAATTAAATAGAAGGAACTTTGTCTAAAAAATAATAAACATGAGTCAAGTAGCAATTTGCCCAAAATGCGGCAGCAATTCAAAAATAAAAGAAGCAAATGGAGAAACTACGTTTCAAGCCATTCAAGAGGAAGAATTGATTAAGAAAGTTGGGCAATTAAAAAGCGCAATGGAAAAATTCAAAGCCAAAGCCGAAGCATTGGAAAAAGAATTAGAAGCTTTAAAGTTAGAAAAATAGACCTATGGACTTAAGTCAAAATAAACAAAATGCTATTGCTTTTTGCAAAATGGCTTATGAGGGCGACCCCATTCAGGCCGTAAAGTTGTATGTAGGCAACGAGTATATTCAGCACAATCCTATGGTGGCCAATGGTCCTCAGGCATTTATTGATTATTTTGAACGAATGCAAAAGGAGTATCCTGTAAAAACGATCACTTTTGTTCGCGCCGTTGCTGAAGATGATTTGGTCGCTTTACACACGCACCAGCTGTGGCCGGATAACGATGAATATGTGACGATGGATTTCTTTCGTTTTTCTGACGACGGCAAAATTGTGGAGCATTGGGACAGTATTCAGCAAATACCTAAAACAGCATTGAATACGAATACAATGTACTAAGACATAAAAAATGAATTTCATTAAAAAAAATTACGGATGGTTGATTGTTGCATTACTTGCAACCTTTCCATTATTTATACTTTTTAATATGTTCCGTCAAGAAGGTGGACCAAATATCGATATGATGTACCATGTTTCGGGAGAATTCGCTATTAGATGGATGACTGCTGTACTTACCTGCACACCCTTTTTTATCATTTTTGGCGTAAGCAACTTATTTGTTCGTCAAGCCATGGGGATTGCCGCAGCGGTTTGGAGTTTTATTCATTTTATCATATTTATTTGGGCCGAAGGATTTGCAGAAACATTCACTCAAGTCAATTATGTTGCGGGTTTAGTCGCTGTTTTAATTTTGATTCCGCTCTTTTTTACATCGAATAGAAAAGCAATGAAAACCTTAAAAAAGAATTGGAAAAAGATACAAACGTATTCGTACGCAGCTATTATTTTGAGTTTACTACACGTAATTCTGCTCGAAAAGACCTGGTTGATTTACGGCATAATCGTTGGACTTGGTTTTGTAATTAGAACGCCATTCGTTAAAAATAAGTTTATAGAAATACGTGTAAATAAAAAAACTTCAAACTTATAATCGATATGGGATTAGTAGAAAACGTACTAAAAAAATTAGTACTTGATGAGGCGATCCTTATCGAAAAAATAAAAATTTCGGCTTCTGTTTTTAAAATTAGATTACAGGGTAAAAGCATCAAAAACACCGATTTTACTCCAGGATATTTTTTGCGTTTAGGCATTGGTATTGGTAATGACAACATTTCATTTAAAGACAAAGTGCGTAGTTATAGTGTTTGGGATATTAATAAAACCGCAGGATACTTAGACTTAGCGATCGCGACAGATAGTAACGGAATTGGATCGCAATGGGCCATTAATTGCAAAGTAGGTGATACTGTTTATTATAAATGGAAAAAGGGCAATTTCTTGGTTGATGATAGTGCTGACAGTTATTTAATGATTGGCGATTTATCTGCCTTATCCCATTTATATATTTTTAACAGAAATTTACCAACAAATAAGCAAGTTGAAAGTTTGGTGTACAGTCACAAATCATCAGACTTTTTTGAAGACATTGATGGTTCTAAACCATTTAATTTTCATAACTTAGAAGCAAACCCAGTCGATGCAATAGTAAAAGTTATAAAAGAAATTACACCAAAAATGACAGGCAATAGAATAGTATATATTGCTGGTGACAGTAGGGTTTGCGTTGAGTTGAATCATTATTTTAGAAATGAATTGCAATGGGAAACCAATAAAATAAAAACAAAACCATTCTGGAATCCAGATAAAAAGGGATTAGAGTAAAGATTTAAAAATACAGTACTTACAAAACTAAATTTCAAGATTTTAATGAATGCAAGTGAAAATTACAAGCAAGTAAAACAAGATGAAAATATCTTCTTTTTAACTGTATTTTAAAACCCCATAACTTAACAACAGTATGAAAATAGCAGTAACATCAGCAAGTGGACATTTAGGAGCTTCAATTGTTAAACACCTCAGAACCCTGATCGGAAATGAAAATGTCATTGCCATTGCTCGAACCGTTGAAAAAGCAAAACATCTGGGCGTAGAAGTTCGAAAAGGAGATTATAATAATCGTGCTGATTTTGATTTGGCACTGCAAGGTGTCGATGCAGTTTTACTGGTTTCAGGCATGGACGAACCACAAAAAAGAATAGAACAACACCGCAATGTGATTGAAGCCGCAAAAAGCGCAGGAGTCCAAAAAATCGTGTACACGAGTATCGTAGGTGCCGAAGAAAATAACGCTTTTAGCCCAATCGTACAAACCAACAGACAAACTGAAAGAGATGTGCAAGAATCTGGTTTGGACTACGTAATTGGTCGTAACGGAATATACATCGAGCCCGATTTGGAATATCTTGAAACCTACATAAAAGACGGCGAAATTCGTAATTGTGCGGGTGAAGGCAAGTGTACTTACACGAGCAGGCAAGAGTTAGGTTACGCTTACGCGAAAATGCTAATCGAAGACCAACACAACGGTAGTATATATAATTTGGTCGGTCAAGGAATCACTCAAAGCGAACTTGCGGCCGCTATCAATGCTGTTTTTGATACCAATTTGGTGTATAATTCGGTTTCAATCGAAGAATACGCTGCAGAGAGAAAAGCGGCATTAGGAGATTTTTTTGGAACTATAATCGCCGGAATCTATGAAGGAATTAGAAATGGCGCCAACGATGTTCCATCTGATTACCAAAAAGCAAGCGGAAGAAACCATGTTTCGGCTGTCGAAATGATGAAAAACTTTAAGAATCAGCAATAAGGATACAACCAAACGCATTTAGAGTACAACAGTACGATTCAATTCGACTAATTTTGTTCCATACTAATAGAAGAATAAAATTTTGAAACGAATCTTTAAAAAAATCATGATAGTACTCCTTCTCATAATCGGACTTTTTATCCTGTTGTACTTGGCTTTTACCACCTATTACCCCAATTTTGGTGGTGATGTGTCGAAAGAACAGCAACTAGCCTACCAAAAATCGGCACAATTCAAAAATGGAAAATTCAACAATACCAATCCGGTTCCCAAAGAATTAAGTTTTTCGGAGAAGATGGATGTTGCCATTTATTTTTTTACCTCCAAAGCCAAGAACGGCCGTCCCAAAGAAGATTTGAAAGTTCAAAAAATCGATTCAATTGACGTAGCCGATTACAAGGGCAAAGCACGATTGGTATGGTTTGGACATTCGGCTTTCTTGTTGCAAATTGACGGAAAAACAATTTTGCTAGATCCTATGTTTGGTAAAGTAGCAGCGCCACATCCAATGCTTGGCGCAGACCGTTTCAATGCCGAATTGCCAATTGCCATCGAAAAAATGCCACAAATTGATGCTGTGATCTTCTCACACGACCATTATGACCATTTGGATTATGAAACGGTCATGAAAATAAAAGACAAAACCAAACACTTTTTTACGCCATTAGGAGTGGGTGAGCACTTAAAAGCTTGGGGAATCCCAACCTCCAAAATATCCGAACTTGATTGGTGGCAAGAAATTCAATTTGAAACACTAACTTTGGTTTGTACTCCTGCACAGCATTTTTCGGGTCGAAAATTAGACAATGGGCAAAGCACCTTATGGAGTTCATGGGTTATTCAATCCCAGAACGAAAAACTGTTCTTTAGTGGAGACAGTGGTTACGCATCTCATTTTGCGGAAATCGGAAATAAATACGGCCCTTTTGACTTAGCACTAATGGAATGTGGGCAATACGACAATAAATGGTCCGATATACATATGGTCCCTGAAGAAACTGCGCAAGCCGGTCTTGATGTAAAAGCCAAAAAGATAATGCCCATTCACTGGGGAGGTTTTAAACTGGCGCTACACGACTGGACAGACCCTATCACTCGCGTACAAGCCAAAGCCAAACAGTTAAATCTTGAAGTACTCACACCAAGAATAGGTCAGGAGATTTTTATCCAAGACACGAGTTCTAAATACGATAATTGGTGGGAAAAATTATAATCTAATTTGAATGCTATGAAGGAGATAATCACCATAAATACAGTTTCAGAATTACATGATTTTTTTAGAATTCCAAAGCCAAAACATCCGTTGGTTTCGGTAGTACGCTTGGCAAAAGAGTTGAAAGATTTAGAAATCGATAGATTTAAATATGCTGTAGGTTTGTACCATATTAGCCTAAAAGACACTTGCCCCTTTACCATAACCAATTATGGCCGTAACTCTTATGATTATCAAGAAGGTTCGATGGTTTTTATGGCGCCGAACCAAGTTATGGAATTCGAAAAACAGAATGTAAATCGCGATGATACGGGATGGAGCATCGTTTTTCATCCTGATTTAATTCGAAAATCAGAATTAGGAAAGAAGATTGAGCAGTATTCCTTTTTTGGATATGCGTCCAATGAAGCCCTACACCTTTCGGACGAAGAACGAAAAACAGTAACCGAAATCGCTGAAAAAATCGAACGCGAATACAATGGCAATATCGATGCTCACAGCCAAACGTTAATCATTTCGAACCTAGAATTGTTACTCAATTATTGCGTCCGGTTTTATGACCGCCAATTTTTTACCCGAACCAATTTGAATCAGGATTTTGTCACACAATTTGAGCAAGTCTTAAAAACGTATTATCAGTCGAATAAACAAACTGAGTTAGGGATTCCTTCCGTGCACT
Source organism: Flavobacterium algicola (assembly GCF_022399565.1). Taxonomy (GTDB): domain Bacteria; phylum Bacteroidota; class Bacteroidia; order Flavobacteriales; family Flavobacteriaceae; genus Flavobacterium; species Flavobacterium algicola. The sequence continues at coordinate 1,248,289 of NZ_JAJTUT010000001.1, read as the reverse complement.
ATTGCGGAGAAGCGATGAATATGTCGCCCAAATATTTGAGTGATCTGTTACGTAAAGAAACGGGACAGAGTACTCAAGATCATATTCATCAATTTATAATCGAAAAGGCCAAAAATCAATTGCTAAATTCGAGTGAGAGTGCCAGCGAAATCGCTTATGCTTTGGGTTTTGAGTATCCACAGTACTTTAGTAAAATGTTCAAAAAGAAAACCGCGATGAGTCCAAACGAGTACAGGCAACGTTTGAATTAATAATCAATATATTGAAACAATTATTTCACACTCAAAGGAATATCCCAATAGTCCCAACTTAACACAATTTTATTTGAGGAAATAGTATATGTCAAACGTTCTGCCTTTAATTTTCTTGCATTTGGTTTTACCGAAACCCTAAAAGCATCTTCAGCCTTATCGTATTTTGAAGCACCCCATTGTTTGGCGACTTTATTAAATATTACAGTTGCTTCATGTAATTGAGGAATTACAAAGACGGAATAAGTTCCTGCGGTAAGCTTATTACCTTCAACTATCAGATCTTTATCAGTTTTGATAGTTGTTGCTTCGTTTGCACCGGCACGCCATACTTTTCCAAAAGGAACTAACTCACCCCAAATTGCTCTTTCATTAACCGCTGGACTAGAATAATTTATAGTTACAATTGCTCCATTGATTTTTCCTTGAGCCACTTCTGCAGGGCTCGCTTTCTTTTCTTGTGCTGTTGCAGAAAATACAGTTGCCATACATAAGAAGGCAACACACAATGAGTTTTTAATTTTTTTCATAAAAAAGTTTTAAAGTTGAACGTAAAGTTAATTACTTAAATGTATTGACAGATTTTTTTAATTTTTATTTAGGATTTGAAATGTGAAACCAACTAGTTTAAAAAGAAATTTTTAACTTCGAAAACCATTTAGGACAATTATATTTCAGTATTTTTAAATTTTCTGTGATTCATGAATAATAGTTTAGCTTCACACATCGCAAATTTTTTAAGTAACAACTTTTTTTTAAACTAACTACAATAGATTCAAATAGTATCACTCTGTATTTAAGTGCTTTAGAATACAGGAAATGGTTTTTTTTTAATTGGAGAGGAACTACAGTATAAATATTCCCGGTCCGAAAAGTATAATTCCACATTCAATTTATAAACTTCGACTTACATCGTAATGATGTGTAAATTTTTTTGGGGTGATATAAATGAAACTTATAAAATTTACTTTTTAAGAAAATTATAAAGACCGAGGAACAAAAACAGACCGATTTTTGAGAACTTAATTAAACTTGTTTTCAGAAAGATACAATTGATAAAATAAATATGAAAAAACTGTACATAACTACCTTATTCACGCTAATAATAATCGGATTTGTTTCCTGCGTTGAAAAGGTCAAAGAAAATCAAAAGCTTGAACAGGTTTTAATGGATGATGCGCCGTTCACTGGCAACCAAACAAGTGAAGTAGAGAATTCTGAACCAACGTGGCAAGTTGTCGATGAATTTTACGATGCCATTTTTGAAAATGATTCAGACAAGGTTAAGATGATGGTGAAAACTAAATTCCCACCAAATTTTCAACCCAAAAATAAAATATCGCCTTTAGAAGCAATCATTTGGGCAGCAGATAATATTGATTTATTTAAATTTATGGTTGATCAAGGTACAACTATGAATAAAAAAGAAGAAAATTTTGTTTTGATCGCGGCCGAATATAAAAGATTGAAGATTATGAAGTTTCTAGTCGAAAATGGAATCGATTATAAAGATAATGGTTCCTTTAATAAAGCAGGTTTTTATCAGTTTTATGAAGGTGCAAAATATTTATTACTAAATGGAGCAAGGCAGGATTCCGGCGATGTGAGAGGTAAATTATGGGTCTTTTATGAAGCTGTGCGAAAGTCAGATTATGAGGTGCTCGATGCCTTAAAGTTGACAAAAGATGAAATATCATCTAACGAATGCGATGGAGAATCGGCATTAATAATTGCCATAAAAGAAAACAATTTGAATATGGTTAAGTATTTAGTTAAGAAAGGTGCTGACAAAGATAAACCGGAAACTTTTGATTGTGGTGATGATATTGCTTATGGAAAATTGCCTGTTGAAATTGCAAAAGCTAATAAATTTTACGATATAGTTGCATTCCTACAGTAGTTATGGAGGTATTAGAAAACATTTTCTTTGTGTTATTTGATTTTGCGTTAGGAATAAGCGCGATATCCTTTATTATTTTTTATAAAAAAGATTTAGCGGATAGCCCGGACTTTTTGGGAACGCAAAAATTAGATTCAAAATCAAATAATTATCTATGACTTAAGACGCTAATTTCATTGAGTCATACATATATATAAGAATTGATATATTTTGTAATATATTCAGCTTAAAAATCCCATATATTGACATAGAATTTAAAAAATAATATTCCATGAAAGAAGATTCGCTTTATGTAAAATTTCAAAATAACTACGGTTTTATAAATCTTCAATTTGCTAAAATGAAGGTGATGGGTTTAATTCTTATTATAATTTTATATTCTTGTAAAGACAGTTCGAAAAAAGTTGAAGCTTTTGAGGATAAAGCAAATGTTCCAGTAGAGATTGAACATCAACCCGCAAAGAGGCCACAACTTATTAACTATTCTGAATTTAGACTAGAGAACATAAGTAATTTTAAATTGCAGGGATTTGATATTTCAGAAGCCTTTCAATTAGGTTCGAATAAAATTGTGGTAGGATATGATCAAACAGTCAATCCAGATTACGATAAAGACTGGGGTGATAAATTACTTCTACTTAATGCAAAAGATGAAATTTTATTTAAGTCAAAAGGGGTGGGTGACGTATTCCTATTTAGTCCTCATTTTTATAAGAATACAAAGAATGACAAAATTATTATTGTATGTCAATTGGGATATGAATATTATTTTGGCGGTGAAGTGTTCCTTTACGAAAACGGGAAAATCGAATATGCGGGAAATATTGATATTGATGGTAATGATCAAGAAACAAGCTTGGTAAATATTTTAAAAGTTAATGAAAAAGAAAACCGACTTATTTTTACTTTTGATTCAGATTCGATTACATACAAGCCTGGTAATGAAGCTATTTTATTAAAAAATAACAATATAAGATACGAATACAAAGACAAAAAGCTAAAACTCATTCAATAGTAAATGGAGGTCTGTCTTAGATTTACGTTTTGCAGATCTTCGTTACGGTTTATGTAGTGATGAAAAATCAGTCATTTTGCCCAAATGATTTTACGCCCCAAACAGACTCCTAAATTGCATACTGTTTGTTGATTTTTTCTTCTGGTTTACTGCAGCATAAATATAATATAGTTAAAAATAAATATTCCAAAGGCTTCATTAATCGGTAAACTAAATTAGAGTGATCTGCGGTTTTGATTTTTTTTGAGAGTGGATAACCGTAAGTGTCGTAGGCATTTCGAATTAATTTGTGCAGTCTTGGAGTGCTTTCTTGAATCAATTCCTCAAAAGCATTAGCAATTAATAATTGTCTATTTACCACAATTTCATGACCGTGTCTTTTACCAAAACGCAGCGGCTTTACCACCTTGGCATCACCGCAAATAGCCACCGTACACAAGTAATGACCTCTGTGATCTAAAAACGGTGGATGTGATTGTTGCGAAAAAGTCCAAGTCGTTGTTTCAGTAAAAACTTTAGCGATTGAATTGTAATCTTGACCAAGTAACATTAAGATTGCCGTAACAATAATAAAAACCGGAAAGCAAAGTATCAAGATTAAGAAAGGTTTTTCTTTGCTACTTGCCATAAATAGATTTAACGTATTGAGGTATTTGTTGCTATAAATTTTATCAGAAGCCAACTTACATTCAGTTCTTACAATCTTAATTAATAAAGAAATAGATATTATGAGGTGGTAGATAGGTAGAAAGCAGAAAACAAAACCTACGTCAGAAGATTCATCATTGGTCGCCAATTGTAGTATGGTGGTAACACTAATTACAGAACCGATTAGAATGAAAATAATTGCTAAAACAAATAATAATGGCGGTAAGCTATTTCCCCGCAACCACAGTGCAAAAACACCCCACCATGATAGAGCAAAAAAAACAAATAATGTGAGAATATGGGCCGAAGCAAATGGCGTGTAACCTCCATCCACAATATCAATAGCTGTGTAATAGTCAGCCGAATTATACGTCCAAGAAAAAACAAATAAAATGAGAGATAATATGCCACATACAACAAGAACGGATTCATAAATTTTTACTGTTGTTGTGATGTTTTGACGTGATTTTTTGAAAATAAGATAACCAAAAAAGGAAATTGCTATTAAAAAAAATAAAATGATTGTCATAGATTTTGTATTTATTCTTAAATGCTTTGAAGTGCTTTTGGTGGAGCTGTAATTTTATCTTTTACATATTAAATTGTACGCTGTTAATCTTTTATAGATAACTAAAAGTGCCACCGTAGTAATTGAAATAATAGTATTTACAGTAATTTTTTTTTACAAAACTCTAATCTTATCCTATAGAAAACCACAAGCAGTGGAGTGGTAAATAGGCTGCTCATCGCAAAAACTCCCGCCAAGTATTTAAGTCGTTGGCGGATATATAATTTTGTCTATTTTTTTATTGAGTTTTTGCTTATTATTAAAATGGCCTAGAAAACTATTGTTTCAAAGTTGAACATTCAATTTTATAAAAAAAGCATTGTTTATTTTAATATCATCTAATTGATCAGCCTAATTTGTGCAATTGATGCGATAAATAAATAGTGTAAAAATTGTATTTATCTGTTTTTTACACACAACTTACTCCACGTATTCGTCTTCATTACTTTCTGCAAGTTCAAAATTTTCTTTCGACGCTCTTATTTCCGCTTCAGTATATTGGTAATATTTATCAAAAGTTTTGGCTTTTTGATTGTATACGTAGGCATATTTGGTGCCTTTATTATTTGCAATTAAACCATCTAATTTGGATGGTTTAAGGACCATTTCGTCGGTATATATTTTGGCACCTTGCTTAAAACTATTTATGGTGGGCAATTCAGAAGAAATCTCTTTCCAATAAAGTAAATCACCGTTAGATGCAATAATAAATAGTGAGCTGCTTTCAAAATCTTGCTTTTCTAATAAAAATGCCATCTCGATTTCATTGCCTCCTGTAAAATACCCGTAGGCAAAAACACCTTTTGCACGGTCTGGAATTTTTGTAAAAAAGTAGTTAGCTTGATCATCCCCATTATAATATCCATTGTCTATAAATATCTTAACAATACTTCGCTGGAAATTTTCAGGTATATCATCATATTCAGGAATCGTAAATGTTGCATTTCTCCAATGATTTAAGTCACTCATCGAGGCCATTCCATTAGTTGCGCTAGTATCTTCATTTGTTTGGTTGTAAGCAGAAAACTGTTCCGTTACATGTTGGTGATAAAAATAAAATGCAGTAGTCGTAAGAAGTAATAAAATGCTTAAAATCCAAATTGCAATTGACTGACCTCTACTTTTCTTTACTCTAAATGCTGGGGGAAATTCTCTATCTTGTGCCATATAATTTTTTTATAGTTATTTTTGCTTGTCAAAAGTAAATTTAAAGTAGCACATATTGTAATTAATCTGTAAATAAATTATTATGTTTTTCAATTTAGCACCAAATAGTATGGTGTGAATAAAAATTCTTTTTATTGCGTTCTTTTAAGTATTAAGAGGCAGATATTACCGACTCTTCTGTAATTTTTTTAAGAATACAATCGAAGTTGCAACTCAAATATTTTACTTGTTTATAGTAGATCTGGCGGTAGTCTAGAACTGCCATTTCAAACGTTCGGTAGCGCATTCCAAAATCTGCTGGATACCGTGGTATGTAAACTAAATCCGTTATTGAGTTACTGATTGCTGCAGTAACAATCGTTTCAAATTAGGATTTTAAAATATAATAAAAGATAACGCATTTATTGTAATCACGACGTTCCGACTAGTAAGTTTGATAATGGATGGCTAATTCTGCATGAGAGTGTAAGATTCTCTCAAGGTACTATCCTATTAATTCTTTCTAAGCAAAAAAGAGCAGTTATAAATTGACATTATCACCTCAATACTAGCTTAGTAGATTTAATAAAAGAGAGTGGTAAAACATTTTGACATTGGTAAATACGTCTATAATAGTATTCGAAAGACAAATTATTATAAACCTATTATATAAAATAGTGAATGGCATAAAAAGCAAAAACCTGTTTGAAATCAAATTTCAAACAGGCTTTTTTATATTTGTAGTTTTTTTTAACTAATCATGTCTCCATCGGGAACTCCCTCAGTATCAGGATTGATGAATACCAATTTTCCTTCTGCATTGGTAGCCATCAAAATCATTCCTTGACTATCTACTCCACGCAATGCTCTTGGTGCTAAATTTACCAAAACACTCACGCGTTTCCCAATAATATCTTCAGGCTTAAAGCTTTCTGCAATTCCAGAAACAATTGTACGAACGTCAATTCCAGTATCTACTTTTAAGACTAATAATTTATTTGCTTTTGGCATTTTCTCAGCCTCAAGAATTGTCCCTACGCGAATGTCCATTTTCGCAAAATCTTCAAATTGAATTGTTTCCTTTTGTGGTTCTGCTTTTTTATTCTCGGCGATGTTAGCGGTTTTTGTAGCTTCCAATTTGTCTATTTGTTTTTGAATTTCTTCGTCTTCTATTTTTGCAAAAAGCAATTCTGCTTGTCCTATTTGGTGTCCAGCGGGTAATAAATCAGATGAATCTGAAATGGTATCCCAAGTAATGGCAACATCTGTAGCTGTAATATTCAAAATGCGTTTCAATTTCTCAGAAGTAAATGGTAAGAACGGTTCACATAACGTACTCAAAGCCGCTGCAATTTGCAATGCTACATACATTTGAGTTTGTACACGACCAGCATCTGTTTTTATCATTTTCCAAGGCTCTTCATCTGCCAAGTACTTATTACCCAAACGAGCTACATTCATCAACTCGCCCAATGCTTCACGGAATCGGTAACGCTCTATCGAACTCGAAATCACAGCTGGATAGGCTTTCAATTCGGTTAAAGTTGCTTCGTCTACTTCTGATAAAGTGTTCGCGCTAGGAACAGCTCCTTCGTAATATTTATTAGTCAGCACTACAACGCGATTAATGAAGTTTCCAAAAATAGCAACCAATTCATTATTATTTCGAGCTTGAAAATCTTTCCAAGTAAAGTCATTGTCTTTTGTCTCTGGTGCATTTGATGTTAAGGCATAACGCAATACATCTTGCTGCCCCGGAAATTCTTCTAAATATTCGTGCAACCAAACCGCCCAATTTTTAGAAGTTGATAATTTATTTCCTTCCAAGTTCAAGAACTCATTTGCAGGAACATTGTCTGGCAAAATATAACTTCCTTCTGCTTTTAACATCGCAGGGAAAATGACACAGTGAAAAACGATATTATCTTTCCCAATAAAGTGAACTAGTTTCGTTTCTTTGTCTTTCCAGTATGGTTCCCAATCTTTTCCTTCGCGTAAAGCCCATTCTTTTGATGCAGAAATGTAGCCAATCGGTGCGTCAAACCAAACGTATAGTTTTTTTCCTTCGGCACCCGGAAGCGGAACATCAATTCCCCAATCCAAGTCACGTGTTACGGCGCGAGGCTCAAGACCACCGTCTATCCATGATTTTACTTGACCGTAAACGTTCGGTTTCCAATCACTTTTATGACCAATAAGGATCCATTCTTTCAAAAAATCTTCGTAACGATCCAAAGGTAAAAACCAGTGTTTCGTTGCTTTCATAACCGGCGTCTCTCCTGTAATAGTCGATTTTGGGTTGATTAAATCCGTAGCATTCAGTGTAGAACCACATTTTTCGCATTGATCTCCGTATGCTTCCTCATTACCACATTTTGGGCAAGTTCCGGTTACAAAACGGTCTGCCAAAAACTGATCGGCCTTTGCATCGTACAGTTGCTCTGTTACTTGCTCTATAAAATCACCATTCTCATATAATTTTTTAAAAAAATCTTGTGCCGTATCGTGGTGAATTTGAGCAGACGTACGAGAATAATTATCAAACGATACTCCAAAATCTAAGAATGATTTTCTGATAATTGCATCGTATTTGTCAATCACTTCTTGAGGCGTAATGCCTTCCTTCTTAGCTTTCATCGAGATTGCCACACCGTGCTCATCGCTTCCGCATACAAACAAAACATCTTTGTCATGCGCTCTTAAATAACGAGAATAAATATCAGCTGGTACGTATACACCTGCCAAATGCCCAATGTGTATGGGTCCGTTAGTATATGGCAAAGCAGCAGTAATGGTATATCTTTTCGGATTCTGTATCATAATTCAGTTTAATTGGGTGCAAAAATAATCAATTTTACCTTAGGGACAAGTCAGATCACAATAGTAGTTGAAATTGAGAATTTTTATAATGAGCAATAAGGTTTTAATAAAAAACAGTAAGGTCTTTTTAATAGAATAGTTTTACAAACAATGATTCGAAAATTGTTTGCGATTATACATAAAGGAATGAAACACTTTTAATTTCAAATGATTCATTTTTAGAGTTTAATTAGACCTGAGACAGGTTAAGATTTTTTACTATCTTTAAATAAAACATTTAGATGATAATTTTACAGATAGAGACCCCACAAGAAACGATAACTAATTCATTAAATACATATTACCAAAATTTTCTTATTATTTTGCCCCGCATAGCTTTGGCAATATTGGTAGTTATCGCTGGTGTATTACTGGCACAACTAATAACAAATATCTACAAAAGACGCATTCAAAAAGAAGCGGAGGACCCATTGATGGCTCGATTCTTGGCACAGGCAATAAAGATCATATTGATTATTATTGCCATTATGCTTGCCCTGCAAGTTGCTGGATTGAATGGAATAGCTACGGGATTATTAACAGCAGTAGGAGGTGGAGCCATAATTTTAGGTTTTGCTTTTCAAGATATAGGTAAAAATTTTTTGGCAGGAATAATATTGGCGTTCAACCGTCCTTTCAATATTAATGACACTATACAAATTGATGATATTTTTGGAAAAGTGAAAGCACTTAGCTTTCGCTATTCACATATAAAAACATTTGATGGTCGCGATATTTACATTCCAAACAGTGACGTACTTACAAAGCCAGTTGCCAATTATACCGCCGATGGGTTTTATCGTGTAGATTTTTTGGTAGGTATTGGATATGAAGATGACATTGAAGCCGCCAAAAATGTTATTCAAGAAATTTTGGATTCGAATAAAGATATTGTGCAAGATGTAGATCATGAAAATTTTGTAATCGAGGATGAGCTTGCTGCTAGTACCGTTAATTTGAAGGTTTTTTTCTGGGTCGATACCAAAGATTATAGGAGAGCATCCCTAGTATTAAGAGGTCTAATTATTCGAGAAGTAAAACAAGAACTAGCAAAGAGGAAATTCAACTTGCCCGCCGATATCATGGAGTTAAAAATTTACGGAACCGAAGATGCTATTCCTGTCAAAGTTCGTTTTGTTGACGATAAAAAATTTAAAGATGAAATTCTTTAACCTTTTTTTTTATTAACGAGAGGCCACTTACTACGAGTAGATTCTAGTCGGGAAACATTAAACTAGTTGCTGCCTTGAATAATGGAGAGAGTATTATCCTGATAAACTAGTAAACGACAAAAAAATGAAAAACCAATTCAAAGAAGAACAAAAATTCACCCAATGGTGGCTCTTATTAATGTTAATTGTAATTACTCTAATTCCGATTTACGGTTGCTATCAACAAATAGTTTTGGATAGGAAATTTGGCGATAAGCCAATTTCAGATAAAGGATTGGTAATCGCAGCTATAGTTTCATTTGGAATTTTACTTCTATTTTTATTTTCGAAATTGAAAACTTCAATCGATGGAAAAGAAATCCGGATAAATTTTTTTCCTTTCACAAATAAAGTAATCCAATGGAACGAAGTAAAATCAGCCAAACTAATTACTTATAATTTTGTTGGTTACGGTATTCGACTTTTTACGAAATACGGAACTGTTTATAACACAAAAGGAAATAAAGGACTTGCTATTGAATTTAAAAACGGCAAAAAAATTTTAGTAGGTACTCAGAAAACGGAGGAATTGAAGGAAGTGGTTCAGAATGTTTGTAAAATGTAGCAAACTTACTTTTAACCTTTGAAAATTTTGGAGACGAAAATGAACTGAAAGTTGAACGTTATGTAATTAAGTGTAGATCGATTTGAATTCATGACCATTTACTGATTCATTATTATGGTCTATATTGTCTTAAATAGAGAATTGGCTTCCAATTTAAACAACAAAGTCTAAGGTATTTCCCTTAGACTTTGTTGTTTAAAATTGACTTGCACGGGCGGAGGGATTCGAACCCCCATCAACGGTTTTGGAGACCGCTATTCTACCCTTGAACTACGCCCGTAGAATAAGCAGAATTGATCTGCTCTCGAATCACAAATATACTTTTATTTGGCATAAAAACTAACAACAGCAGCCGGTATGGCTAATAAATTTATAATAATTATGTAAGCGATTGAATGTCAGACTCTATATTTTCTGATTTCAATTAATGTTTTTCTTAACAATTAATAGGCCTACGTGATTTAATGTTGAAATTATTATTGGTACTATCCTTATCTTACTTTGAGCTTGTCGAAACGTATTTTAATCGTAGTCTTTGACAAGGTCAGACTAAAATTTTGGTTACAAATTGCTTTGGATTACTATCTTCAATTTTTAGTATATACAAATGATTCTATGCATAGTGTTCATTTTGATATTTTTTTAAGTACTAGAAATAGTTCCGAAATATCTTAAAAGTGCTTTTTTTGAATTTCATTTTAGTATTTGCTAAATTTTTCAGTTTAATAATCTAACAGCTTTACTAAATTATGTAATGTTAGACTTCAGTATTTTTTTATCTTTACGGTACTAACATCGTAAGACTATTACCATGGCAAAAGGACCCGAAAAAAATACGAAGAATAAGGCACTACATACAAAACTTCTAAATCGAAAGAAGGCCAAGCTACAGGCAGAAAAAAAAGAAAGTGCCTTGCGTTTAAAAGCTTTGGTGACGAAGATGAATGAGCAAAAGAAAAATAATGATTCGGTAGTATAACAAGAATTAATACGATTGTGATACATTTTGCGGTAATCTATTTTACATCTTCTGTAAAGCAAGCACATTTACTCTATATACTTATTGCAAAAGCAATAAAATGTTTCAATGTAGATTGCTGAAGCATTAATTAGACTGCATGTTATTTGTTACTCATATCTAATGATAAAAAACGTTAGAATAATTAATTGTAAAAAAAATTCAATGAATGATTCCTATATAACCTGTCCAGAGTGTGGTACAGTCAATTTGAATAATACATATTGCAGCAATTGTAACGCTTTATTAGATGTGGTAATGAAGCGGAATTTGGAGCGGGAAAAAAAAAATCAGGAAAAAATAAAACTGGAAGAAGCATCTGCTAAAGACCCTAGTAAAATCGAAATTTTTCTTAAAAAGGGTTCTGAACACAGAAATGTAATTATTCGAACATTCTTTCAAGCAAGTTATTATGTCTGGATGTTTCTTGCCTTTGCCGTTGGTGGACTTATTTCGATGATCATTGCAGCAGCAGCAGGTTAGTAATAGTAGTATGATGAAAAGAATAGGTTACATCGCTATGTTATGCGTAGCACTGTTTATTTACATACGGCAACGTTTAGATTTGCCGCTGCATATACATGTCAATAATTATGTGAACGATTTTCTTTGTCTTCCGCTAGTATTAGGAATGCTAAGCTTCTTCATTCGTTATTTTAAAAATGATAATAGATTTCAATTCTCTATAGTTTTCATTTTATCATTAGCTTCTTATTATTCTTTTTTTTTCGAATATTATCTGCCTCGAGTTAATTCAAGATATACCTCAGATTGGATTGATGTTTGTTTGTATTTTGCTAGCAGTCTCCTTTATTATCTTGTAGAATATCGTGCAAGCAAGAAGGTTTTAGTCTGATTAATTTCATTTTCAACTTGTAATTTTATAATTAATTTCATGAGTCGTCAAAATCTGCACTCAAAAATAGACCTTCCCTCGCTATTTTACCCGAAATTTGTTACTTCAACTTTTTAAAACAATATTCTATGGAATTTGGTAGTATCATCATTTCAGAAACAGCTGCTAGTAGCGGTAATCCACAAGACATCATCAATTCAAATATATCTGTTATTAACCTAATGCGTGAAGAAAAAATCGATGATGATTTAATTCATGAAGATGCCATTATGAGCTACTACATGGATTTTTACGTTTCCCAATGTACGCAAGGAAATTTTGCACAATTTGTCTACAATTCAAAATGGAATATGGAATTGAACGCTTTGATTGCCGAAGGCTTGGAATTGCTAGGTGCTCAAAAGCATTTGGAATTGTTTCAGGCACAATGTAAAAAAGTAAATTTGATGAGTAGCGTCAAAAGAGATAAATTTTTTAAAAGTAAATTAGAAGGTGTGAATCCGATTCGTGATTTGATCAATAATGATACTTTTTTCGAAATTGAAGAAAATCTTGTTGAGTTGAACGCAAGTTTTTTAAAAGACCATCCAGATACAAAAGTTTTGTCTGTAGATGACATGTTTGCACTTCTGGAAGAATTTGTAGGTCATGAAATAAAAAGAGAATAACTGTTTTGAATTATTAGTTCGAACATTGTGAACATGCATATCCTCAATTTATCCTAAGAGAAATTGAGGTTTTTTTTATTTTGAATACATAAGATGAGGTGGAGAAGCATTTAAAAGCTTTTACCGTAGTCTTTATAATTCGTTTAAAGGACATTTGATGTATTCTGACAATTAAGTACGTCAACAAAAATTAAGACGTAGTGGCTTAAATTACTATCTCACAAAAACAATATTATTGTGATCAAATTTTGCAAACTATTTGTAGTCATTGTATTTTGTTGAATTATCTTTGCACCTTATTTTTAATGATATGAGTGTCTTAGATTTTTTTGTGGCGGGATCGCTATTGTATAGTTTAATCGTAGGAATTAAGAACGGACTGTTCAGCGAATTGGCATCTCTATTGTCGTTAATTTTGGGTATCTACCTGGCAATTACATTTTCATCTGCAGTTAGCGATGTAGTTGGCAAAATGGTTTCATGGTCACCGCGCACTGTTACTATGACAGCGTTTGCGTTGACTTTTATCGCAGTGGTTTTGACTATAACACTCTTGGCCAAAGTATTTACTGGGATGATGAGTTTTGCTTATCTTGGTTGGGTAAACCGACTGGCGGGAGGGATATTTAGCGTTATAAAAATGATCCTAATTTTGAGTGTTCTTTTCAATCTCTTTCAAAAAGTAAATGTCAATAACTGGTTGGTAAAAGAAGAAACTTTTGATAACTCAATATTTTACAATCCTGTTCAAAAAGTGGCACAAGTTGTATTCCCAAAATTAGAGGAATGGTATGATGATTTTAAAGTAAAAACCATTAAACATCGCGAAGAGCGACTTGAAAACAAAAAACGATAGTTTCAATTATTTCACTTCTTTAATCATTTTGCTATCAATCCAACCTTCTGATCCATCAGTAAGCTGAATCTTTTTCCAATGCGATACGCTTTCTAGCACATATACTTTGGTACCTTCATGAAGATCAAGTATAGTTGTGCTTGACACTTTTGGCTCACCATAAACAGCTGCGATTTCGGCAAAAACAATGGCCGGTTTCTCATTTTCATAATAACTTTTTTCGAACATTGCCGAAGCTACACTTGCAAATACAAACACTAGAAAAATAAACATTCCAAAGAAAAAGGCTCTTTTAACAAGCGTTAAATTCGAGAAATAATAGCCTAAAAAACAAATCAAAAATGCAAAAGCAAAGCCTATTGCTATCCATCCCCAAGTGTTGAAGTGATATATTCCGGTAAAGTCACGTAATAGCTTTGCAAAGCCAACTTTAGATACCACTTTTATTTCGTCTACCGTTCTCTTCTGTGCAAATTTCAAGTTGTTTGCAATATCTATATCGTCAGGATTTAGAATCAATGCTTTTTCATAATTATAAATAGCAGGTGCTACTTGGTTCAATTTATAATAAGAGTTTGCCAAGTTATAATAAAGGTCTGCAGATTGTTTACCAGATTTTAAGATATTCTCATAAGCAACAGCAGCCTCTTTGTACTGTCCTTTTTGATACAAATCATTCCCTTTGTCAAAGTTTGCTTGCCCAAAGAAACTTTGAGAAACGAAGAATAGAAGTAGGTATAAATAATTTTTCATAGGTTATAATTTCAAAACAAAAGACACTAATAAAGGATGTTCTAGTAGGTTTAGAATTGTTATTGTTTAAGCATTTGTTTTTCTAGTATAGAGATAATCATCACTGCTTTGTCAAAGTCCTCTTTAATACTCGCACTAGATGCAGGAGCATAGCGAGCGTATTCGCAATTCTCGGTCAAATGGATAAAGTCATTTACAACTTCAACTTCAGCACCTTTTATCAATAGCAATTCTTGAATATTTTCTTTACTCATCTCTGAAGTTTCGATATGCAATTTTCCTTTCAAGAAATTATGCATGGCTTTTTCCAAAGCAATATAAAACAACTCTTTGTTTGCTAATTGTCTTTTGGCTTCTGATAAATATTTTTTTGCCAATTTATTATTTGCTTTAATTCTGTTTCCAAATACATCACCGTCAATTGCTTCTTTTTTCTTTTTAGCCAAAATGATTATTGGTACTAAGAGGAATGGTAGGAATAGTAAGCCATAGAATAAATTAGAATCTAAGAAATTGTCTTCTTTAATCGAAACCAAATTTGTTTTGGTTTTAATATATTTGAATTGTTCTTGAGCTACAGCCTTCTGTTTAGTACTATCATTAGTCGCATTTCGGGTATCAGTTGGTCCTTCTAATACATCAATCATAATCTCTGGAGAACTAATTGTTTTATATGATTTAGTTCCCAAGTCAAAATAACTAAATTGGATTGGTTTAATCGGATAATTTCCTTTGTATTGAGGAACAATTGTATAACTGTCAGAGATCGATCCTGTCATGCCAGATAAGGGCGTGTTCACATTCTCTGTGTGAATCGCATCATACATCTCGAGTGCATTAGGAACTACCGGTTTTGGTAAACTAAACAATTTCATATTTCCTTTACCAGTAACACTTACAACTAAATCTAAGCTTTCGCCATTTTTTAGACTTGTTTTTGATGGGGTTACTTTGAAGTCATATTTTCCGACCGCACCTGTAAAGTCAGCTGGTTTTCCTGCTTCTGGCAGTGCTTTTACATTGATTGTTTTGTTTCCTGCAGATACTCGTTTGTTTCCATTTGTAATCTGCATACGGCCAAACACATCACGACGATTAGATGGCAATTGTACATCAATATCTAGTGATAAAGGTTCAATGTCTAATTTTCCCGATTTTTGCGGATACAGCACCGTTTTACGTAATACAACATAGCGGTATTTTTCGCCTTTAAATTGACCTTCTTCTGCAACTAATTGTTTGATGTCAATATTTTGACTCCAGAAATTGTTATACTTTGGAGTATTAAGTTCTCTCCAGTTGGTGATTCCGATGTTATAACTGAAATACAATTTATAGACTACAGTAATAGGTTCATTTATGTAAGGATTACTATTCGAAATATCCGCCACTAAATAAATGTTACTATCTGCAGATATAGCTGGATCATTAGGGTCTCCACTTTGTTGCTGTTGCTGCTGCTGAACGGCATCGGTAACATTGATTTTTACAGGTGCTGTTTTATACTGCTTACCTTCATACTCAATCGTAGCCGATTTGATTACCAAATTACCTTTATGATTAGGAACTAAATAGTAAGAATACATTTTTTCGAATGAACTTCTTCCGTTTACCCAAGATTGACTCACTTGTTGACTAGGTCCTGCAATAACTCTAAAGCCATCAAAAGTGGGTTCGTTGAAGTTATCTCCATCGAAATTCATATAAAAGTCTATACGCAGTCTCTCGTTTAACCCAAGCGTGTTTTTACTCACTCTAGCTTCAAACTGTACTTGCGCTATAAGTGCTTGCGAAATTAAAAATACTACTAATACTATTCGTTTCATTATTCTATTTAATCGTTTTGCTTTAAATAATCTGCATCAATGGCCTAAATGATATAGTTAAGGTTACCAGTCTTTGTCTGTATCTACTGGTTTGCCTTTTACCTTATTTGCATTTACTTTACCTTGAATTTTCTTTTCTTCATTATTAACAGCATCCAGCATGTTTTCTAGACGTTGTTTCGATATACCACTAGGATTCGGTTTGGGTTGACCTTCATCCTTAGGTTTGTCACCTTTGTTAGGGTCTTTTTTATCTTTATCGCCGTCTTTTTTATCCTTATCTTTATCTCCTTTGTCGTCCTTTTTATCTTTGTCTTTGTTGTCCTTATCTTTATCCTTGTCTTTATCCTTGTCTTTATTTTTATCTTTATTGTCGTTCTTAGGAGGATTTTCTTTTAGCATTTTTTTTGCCAAGGCAAAATTGTATCTCGTTTCCTCATCAGTTGGATTATTACGTAAAGCATTTTTATAGGCTTCTACAGCTTGCGTATAATCTTTCTCCTTCATAAAGACATTTCCTAGATTGTGAAATGCTTTGTGTTTTTGACTTCTTGTCTTGGCCTTTTCTATTGCTGTCCCAAAAGCATATTTTGCCTCAGAAGCTTGGTTTTGTTTGTAAATGGCATTCCCTAAATTGTAATTTGCAGCTGCTTTGTTATTGAATTTAGCACTTGAAATTCTATAGTTTGCTTCGGCATCTACAAATTTACTAGCAGTATATTCTTCATTTGCTTTGGGTAATGCATCATCTTTTTGTTGTGCATAACCTCCTAAGCCCAAAAGAGGGAATAGTGCTAAGCTTATTTTATATAGTGTTTTCATTTTTCTTGGATACATTTTGCAATCTCTCTGAGTTGCATTATTCTTTTTCATTAAATAAATTCAGCTTTTTGACCCAACTTGTTTTTCTTTCTAACAAGAATAAATCTGCAAAAAGCAATACAAAAGCAAATCCTAAAAACCACTGAAATTGTGATTGAAAATCTGCCATTTGAGTTGCTTCAAATTCGGTTTTCTGGATGTTGTTTAGACTATTTTTAATATATTCTAGCACTTCTTTGGTATTGTTTCCGTTGACATAACCACCTTTTGTTGCTTTAGCAATTGTTTCAAGACTAACTTTGTTTAATTTGGTCACAACTACTTCACCGCTTTTATCTCTCTGATAACTTTCGACTACACCATTTCTTTTTAGCGGTATGGTAGCTCCTTTTTCAGTTCCTACACCCACAGTAATAATACGCATCCCTTGCTTCGTCGCCTCTTCTGCAGCAGCCAAAGCTCCATCAGAATGATCTTCACCATCTGATATCAAAATTAATAATTTGCTAGTTTTACTTTTATCATCAAAGTAAGTAGCGGATAATTTTATGGCATCGTCTAGAGATGTTCCTTTTGATGAAACCATATCAGGACTCATACTTTGCAAGAACATTTTGGCTACGCTGTAATCTGTTGTAATTGGAAGAACAGGAAATGCGCTACCTGCATAGGCTACTATTCCGATACGGTCATTACCTAATTGACTAATTATTTGAGAAACTAATTGTTTGCTCTTTTCTAGTCGGCTAGGAGCGATATCTTCGGCCAACATACTTTTGGAAACGTCCATAGCAAAAACGATATCTATTCCTTCTCGCTTTACAGTTTCCATTTTAGTTCCAATCTTTGGGTTTGCTAATCCTAAGATTAATCCCAGAAATGCTAACGCCATTACAACCAATTTTAAAACTGGTTTAAAAACCGAACGTTCAGGACTCAGCTGATTAATTGCATCAAGAGATCCAAATTCTTTTTGTTTTTTTCTTTTCCAATACATGTTAAACATGAAAACTGCTACCAGTAATGGTAATAGGAAAAGTAAGTATAAGTAGTTGCGTTCGTCTAATTCCATTTTAATTTTCAATTTTCAGTCTAAGGTGTACTTCATATTCAGTCGCTTTATATTTCAATAGAAACGTAAGGCTATAAAATTTAGTCGATCTTAGATAAAGCTTTTGTATACCGTATTTCTTAATCCAACTTCTATCAATAATAATAACCCAGCAAATAAGACAAAACCTCTAAATTTTTCGTCATAATCGTAAAATTTGAGTTCTTCGATCTCGGTAGTTTCCAATTTGTTGATTTCGCTGTAAATTTCTGCTAATTTATTGTTGCTGGTAGCTCTAAAATATTTACCATCTGTTTTTTTAGCGATAGATTGCATTAGTTTTTCATCAAGTTCTACCTTCATCATCTTGAACAAAATCTCGCCGTTTGGAGCTTGCGCATAAGGAAACTCGGCCATTCCGTTTGTCCCAATTCCAATGGTATATACTTTGATGCCATATTGTTTAGCAATATCAGCTGCTGTTTCTGGTTCTATGAAACCCGCATTATTTACACCATCTGTTAAGAGAATGATTACTTTACTTTTTGCTTTACTATCTTTCAAACGATTTACGGCTGTTGCCAACCCCATTCCGATTCCAGTTCCATCTTGTAAAACTTGATCGTATTTGATACTTTTTATGGCTTCTAGAACTACAGCCTTATCACTTGTTACTGGCGTCTTTGTGTATGCTTCTGATGCATACACGACCAATCCGATTCGATCATTTGGTCTGTCTGAGGCAAAGTTAGCTGCTACCACTTTTAAACCCTCCATACGGTTGGGTTTTAAATCTTTTGCCAGCATACTCCCCGAAACATCGACTGCCATGACAATGTCAATACCTTTAGTCGTCTTAGTCTTATTACTAATATCTACAGTTCTCGGACGAGTCAAAGCTATAATTAAAGAACACAAGGCTAAAATGCGTAAAACACCCAAATAAGGTTTAAACTTTACTAAAAAAGATGTTGAACCACTGAACCCTTTGGTAGAACTTATTTTTAATGTTGCTGTTTGGTGTTTTCTTTTCCAGAACAACCAAGCAATGGCAAACGGAATAAGTAGAAACAGCCAAAAAAATTGGGGGTTTAAAAATGTTACCTTCTCCATTAGTTAGTTATTTTTTTTAATTCAACCGAGTTCATCACTCTATCGGCAATATCGTTGGCATAATGATCTCCTTCTTCATGCAAAATCATGATCTGTTGTAAACCACCTTCTTGTCCGAATAGAATAATTTCGTAAAACATTTTATTGCTTGTATTTGTAATCTCATTCAGTTTGACAAAAGTACCATAAGCTTTAATTCCTTTGACACCCTCTGGTGTTTCAAATTCTTCCTGCTTTACAATCATGTTTTGTGCTCCTTGTCCCTCAATTGATGCGACAGTTACTTCTACTGCTTTCTTCAAATCAGTTTCCGTTTCCTGTTTGTACTTCATTGTGGAAACCATTAGATAGAAGTTGTCAATAAAACTACCATAAGCAAATGACTGCATTTCCTTTACAAGTGCCAATCCTTCTTTTGGTAGTGTTTTCGTCAGGTCTATTCTCTTCAAAACTTTTGGAGTTTCGATAATAACAGATGGATTACCGTATTCACTTTTTATCCATTCTCCCTCTAATAATTCTTTTGATTCATGTCCCAGAATGGTGTCTTTTACGTTTTCAAAACCTCTTGTTACAATAAAGAAAGCTAAAATTGCCACAAGTAATAAACCAACAGAAGCAATCGCTATAGAAATGCGTTTTTTACGTTGTTTGGCAAGCTGTATTTTTACTTGTTTTTGTCGTTGTACTTCATTCAAAAGCATTTCTTCTTGATCAATCACTTCAACAGGAATAGCACTATCAAGTACTACAATCGCTTTCTGAATTTTCTGACGATCTTCAGCAATTTCAAATTCCATTGGTTTGGATTTTGCAAATTTCACCAAATCGGCTTGCTTTAAAACTTTTTCCAAATTATCAATGGTCTCTTGCGAAAGCTTCATTTTCTTTTTAAGAGAAGCTGCTTTTAAACCAGCAATTAATTCTGATGTAGTGCTTTCCATTGCAGGAATTTCGATTGCTTCCTCGATGTAGTTTCGAGCAATATCAGTCAGTTCGCTGTAATACTCTTTAATTTCACCTTTTTGCCAAAGTTCTTTTTGCTCCAAAGTATTCATTAATTGAGTTGCTCTTTCGATAGGTGTTTTGTAAACTTCCTCCTCTATTTTTTTCTTTTGGTATTTTTTTACGTACCAATATACTGCTGCTCCAATAGCTGCGAGAACTATAATTGCCAATAAATATTTCCACCAGTTACCCATCGAGCTTTCGACAGCTACGATGTCTTTGATGTCATACATTTTTTGCTTCAGTGTATCGACTTGTACATTTGCTACTTCAACAGCGATAGAATCGGTTAAGAAAGCTTTGTTATTAATTATCACTTTGATACTTGGAATTACGTATCGTCCCGAATCAAATTGAGTCAGCCCATATCGTTTTA
Organism: Flavobacterium algicola; assembly: GCF_022399565.1. Classification (GTDB taxonomy): domain Bacteria; phylum Bacteroidota; class Bacteroidia; order Flavobacteriales; family Flavobacteriaceae; genus Flavobacterium; species Flavobacterium algicola. Next base: position 1,227,779 of record NZ_JAJTUT010000001.1, on the reverse strand, counting down.
TCAATTCATAGCGATCATCGTTCTTTACCGTATCAATAGGGTAGGAGTAAATAACTTCTAGAGCCCCAAAATTTTTAAGATTTGGGAACTTTACTTTTGATAAAGTGTCAACAGAAGTTTTTAAAGTCAATTTAAACTCTGCTCCAATCTTATTTTTGGTAGTGTCAATGCTTGTTTCAACGCGTTTTTGTTGTCCAAAAACGAAGGCCGAAAAAAGAAGTAATAGGTAGAATGATTTTTTCATTATTGATGGGGAAAAATATTTATTAACGATTTTCGAATAACGATTTTTGATTTTCGATTTCTTACACGAGTACGTTAGTTTTTTCTATCATTATTATTTTTTGATGTTTTAATACTTGCTACAAAAATTGATATTAGTTCATTTGCTTCAATTTTGGCAATAAGTAAGGTATTTATATCAGATGTTAGTTTCGCTTTTTCAATAATTTTTATACACACAAATGTCTCTCTTAATTCTTTCAAACAAATTCCCATTTTATGAACAAAGTCTTTATGGCTTTCTGCACTTTGCGCTTCTCCATAATTTAACGCTGGAGAAGTTCCTGAACGAATAATTTGACCAGCTAAATGATTTCCAGCATAATTCTTTTTGAAATTGTCTTAAATGTTTATTATTAAAACTGCAAAATCAATTAATCTGTCTTCTAAAATATGTTTGTTCATGCTACAATTAATTATTTAACTCAACAATCACAATTCGTTATCAACGTTAATCATTTATTATTCATTCCAACAAATCAAAAATCACAATTCGTTACTCAACAATCGTTAATCATTTATTCTTCATTCCAACAAATCAAAAATCACAATTCGTTAATCAGCAATCGTTAATCTCTATCTCGACTTGAAATACCCCAACAATTTCGTTACATAGCTTTCATCTACTCTTGTATTTACAATTCCAGATCCCGATTTTCTAAAAGTTTCTTTAAAATAATTTAGTTGTTCGCGATAATGTTTTTCATAGTTGGTACGAACTGTCTTAGAACTAGTGTCAACAACCATGTTCTCTCCGGTTTCGGCATCAGTCATTTCTACTATTCCTAAGTTTGGCATTGTTTCTTCTCGCACATCATATACGCGTATCCCTGTGATGTCATGTTTTTTACCGGCAATTTTTAAAGTATGCTCGTAATCTGAAACCATAAAATCGGACATTAAAAAAACAATTGCTTTCTTTTTCTGAGTACTTGATAGGAATTTTAATGCTTGTGCCAAATCAGTTTTCTGACTTTTTGGTTGAAATTCGATTAATTCTCGAATAATGCGCAAAACATGTGAACGCCCTTTCTTTGGTGGAATATACAATTCAATTTGATCTGTGAACAATATTAAACCAATTTTATCGTTGTTTTGAGTAGCAGAGAAAGCCATCGTCGCAGATATCTCTGTGATAATGTCTTTTTTGAAGGCTTTAGTAGAACCAAAACCCTCTGAACCAGAAATATCAACCATTAACATCATGGTTAATTCTCGTTCTTCCTCAAAAACTTTTACGTGCGCTTCATTGTAACGAGCGGTAACGTTCCAGTCAATGGCTCTGATATCGTCACCGTATTGGTATTGTCGTACTTCGCTAAAAGTCATTCCACGTCCTTTAAATGAGGTGTGGTATTCTCCCGAAAAAATGTGATCACTCAATCTTCGGGTTTTGATTTCTATTTTGCGTACTTTCTTTAAAAGGTCTTTTGTATCCATTTTGTTTAGTTATCAGTTTCAGTTAATATTCCCAGAATTCAGTATTGTAAAAACTGTAAACTGTGATTCTTTACTGCAAACTAAATTTACGGCACTTCAACTTCATTTATAATTTTGTTTATAATATCCATCGAAGTTATGTTTTCTGCTTCGGCTTCATAGGTGATTCCTATTCTGTGACGCAGTACATCATGCACGATAGCGCGTACATCTTCTGGTATTACATACCCACGACGTTTGATAAAAGCATAACATTTTGCTGCATTTGCTAAGTTTATACTACCACGTGGAGAAGAACCAAAGCTAATTAAAGGCTTTAACTCTGCCAATTTGTATTTTTCTGGGTAACGCGTTGCAAATACAATGTCAAGAATATATTTCTCAATTTTCTCGTCCATGTATACTTCGCGTACCGCTTCTTGAGCGCGTATAATTTGTTCTACTGAAACAACTGCATTCACTTTTTCATAAGAACCTTTTAAATTCTGACGAATTACCAAACGCTCCTCATCCATTTTTGGATAATCAATTACTGTTTTCAACATAAAACGATCGACTTGAGCCTCTGGTAACTGATAAGTACCTTCTTGTTCAACAGGGTTTTGAGTTGCCAAAACTAAGAAAGGTCTTTCTAGTTTAAAAGTGGTGTCACCAATAGTCACTTGTTTTTCTTGCATCGCCTCAAGTAATGCAGATTGTACCTTAGCAGGAGCACGGTTAATCTCATCGGCAAGTACAAAGTTTGCAAATACGGGTCCCTTTTTTATAGAGAACTCATTTGATTTAATATTATAAATCATTGTACCCACTACATCGGCAGGTAATAAATCTGGAGTAAACTGTATCCTGCTAAAAGATCCTTGTATTGCTTGTGATAGTGTATTGATTGCTAGTGTCTTTGCTAAACCAGGAACTCCTTCTAATAGAATGTGCCCTTGTCCCAAAAGACCAATTAGCAAACGTTCAACCATATGCTTTTGCCCTACAATCACTTTATTCATCTCCATTGTAAGAAGGTCTATAAAAGCACTTTCTCTTTCAATTTTTTCATTGATCGCTCTAATGTCTAAAGTCGCAGTATTTTCTTCCATTATCTATTTATTTAAAACCTTGTGATTAATGCTTTAGTTTTGGTAGTGCAAATTGAATTTTTTTTTAGAGGAAAGATGTTAATAAATGGTTAAAACTTATAGCAATCACCTAATTTTAAGGTTGAATTGTGATACAATTTTTAAATAATTAAGAACTTTAAATAAAATTCAAAATAATTAAATAATCGTAGTTTTTTAAGTAACAAGATAACGAATGGATAAAACAGTTTTAATTACAGGAGCAACAAGTGGAATAGGGAAAGCAACTGCTTCATTATTAGCAAGGCAACAATATAAAATCATTATATGTGGTAGGCGTTTAGACGTTCTAGAGGATCTTCATAAAGAATTATCCGCATTAACTGCAGTACATTTACTTTGTTTTGACGTGAGTGATAAGACCAGCGTTTTCGAAAAAATTAAATCGCTTCCAGTAGAATTTTCGACCATAGATGTACTAATTAATAATGCTGGAAATGCCCACGGATTTAATGCAATTCAGGATGGAAATACGGATGATTGGGACAGTATGATCGATAGTAATATAAAAGGATTACTATATGTATCTAAAGCTATAATTCCGCAAATGGTCGCTAGAAAATCGGGTCATATTATTCATATTGGTTCAACTGCTGCCAAGGAAGTTTATCCTAATGGGAATGTTTACTGTGCCACCAAACATACTGTCGATGCGCTGAATCAAGCCATGCGAATTGATTTGAATCCGTATAATATTCGAGTAGGAGCAATCCATCCAGGAATGGTCGAAACATCTTTTAGTAAAGTACGTTTCAAAGGCGATGAGGAGAGAGCGAACAATGTATACAAAGGATTTGATGCGTTGCAACCAGAAGACATCGCTGATATTATTCAATTTGTAATTTCGAGGCCATATCATGTAAACATTGCCGATTTGGTGGTAATGAGTACTGCGCAAGCGAGCTCAACTATTGTGAATAAAGTGAAATAGAGAAATTTAGCGATGTCTATTTTCTTTATTTTCGAATAAAATAAGAATTATTGCTTTTTCATTATTGCATAGAAGGAACAAAATAGCACTTATCAATTTGGTGGTATTTTGTTCCTTTTTATTTACGTAAATTTAACGACAATAATTCGTGTTTTGAGGCAATTACTTTGTTTCTTGAACTGCAACTATTCTGCTGTCAAATGATTAATAAAAGGCTCTTGATCAAAAATTTACTTGCTCACAATGATGAGAGCAGTTTCTATGACAAAAAGCGCCAATTAAATCTACATACGCGAGAGGGCAAAGCCAAATTCTTAAAACATATTTGTGCGTTGTCCAATTCTAATCCAACCAATAATTCTTATATCGTAGTTGGAGTAGAGGACCAAGACAATGTGATTGTAGGAGATGACTTTTTCGATGATAGCCGTATTCAGAATTTAGTAAATGCTTACCTCAATAACCCACCCAAAATACAATATGAAAATGTACCCTTCCCTAATCTACCAAAAGACAAGGTTGTGGGTTTGGTGACTATAAAACCAAAGAAGAATGTTTCCTCATTTAAAAAAGGAATTTATACCATTGCCGTAAATAGCGTTTTTATCAGAGTGGGGAGCAATACTATGCCGACAGTTGATAAAGTAGAGCGAAATCTTCAAAATGCAGAGACTGTAGTCGGAATCGAAAACCAATCTCGAAACAATATTCAGCATACCTTAGATAGCGTGTTTGACTTTATGGATTTTCGTCATAAAGATATGACACCGCAGTACAAGGTATTCAAAGAATTATTTGTGATTTGTTGGGCAGGAACACCAAAAGTAGTGCGCAATGAGACTTATTTATCAAGGGTTGATATCGAATTAATTAATGAACAAGTAAAACTCTTTTATTCGGCGCAAGATGTAGTAAAAATAACGTTTGATGAGGATTCATTTACAATCGTTGAATATGTGCCACTGGGACTAAACGACCAAACAAGTTATTACCCTCTAGAACAACAGAAGATCTATTTTTATGAAAATGGATATTACAAAATTGAAAGTGAATTGCTATTTCAGCCACCGGCATATAATAAAAAAATGCTTTATCATATTTACAACTCCAATATTGCGATTTTAAATAAATTGGAGAGAAAGACAGTATTGACTAGAAGCGAAATAAAAGATTTACAAAATTTGCCCTCTACCTTTATGATCTGCTATCTCAATGGTTTTGACGAGGCAAAAGATAGGTTGATAGACGCCAAATTATTACTTAAACCCTTCCCGAAAATTTATTTGTCCTTTAAAGAAGCACTGCGTGTCTTGCGAAAAATGAAGTATAATTTAAAGGAGTAAAAGTAAAATAGCCATAGATTTCGTGACGATTTCTATGGCTATCTAGTTTTCCAGTTCAAGCGGAATTATTTTTGCAATTCGAATAGCAAAGCGGTTTGCGGTTCGATTGTGATTTCATTTTTCAAAGGAACAACTATTTCCGTTAGTACTTCTTTTCCTGTGGTATAGTTCAAAATGTTTTCTGCAAAACGATCTGTTTTTATTTTTTTCGAAATCAAATTGTTGTTAACGATTACCATTACTGTTTTTTCGGTGGTGTATCGAAAGTAGACGTACACGTTGTCTATAGGAAGGTAATGTGTTGTTTTTCCAAAATGAACCGCTTCGTTGGTTTTGCGCCATCGAAATAATTTCGAACTAAAATCAAAAAATTGTTGTTGCTCAACTGTTCGTCCTTCTTTGGTAAACGCATTGTTGGTGTCACCCTGCCAACCACCCGGAAAGTCCTGTCGTATGGCACCGTCTCCTTTACTTTTGTCGCCAGCCATACCAATCTCAGAACCATAATACAGCTGCGGTATCCCTCTTACCGTTGCCAATACACTCATTGCCATGGCGTATTTTTTAAAATCTTTTTTGTAGATTTCGTTGAACCGTTGCGTGTCATGGTTTTCTACAAAAGTAAGTAGGTTGTTGGGATTGGGGTATAAAAAATCATTGGCAAAATTCTCATACAATTTGATTAGACCATTGTTCCAGCTCGCCTCATTTTCATCAAATACTTTAGCTGTGGCGTCCATAAAGGTGAAGTCCATGACACTAGGCAAATACGAATTGTAATTTTGTATCGCTGCAATTTTACTGTCTTTTTGCCAATAGGCCATTTGCGCTTGGTCTTGCATCCAGACTTCGCCTACGATATTAAAATTTGGATATTCGTTGGTGATGGCTTTGGTCCATTTGGCAATGGCCCTTTTATCATTATACGAGTAAGTGTCTACCCGAAACCCGTCTAGATTGGCACTTTCGATCCACCAAATAGCGTTTTGTGTCAAATAATTTAAAACCAATTCATTGGACTGATTGAGGTCGGGCATCGATTGTACAAACCAGCCATCGGCACACAGGCGCGCATCAATTTTGGATGCATTTGGGTCAAATTGTGTCGTCATGCGATAATTGGTTTGTGCATAACCCGGAAATTGATGAATCCAGTTGTAGGTCGGTAAATCTTTGATCATCCAGTGTTGAGCACCCCAATGATTAGTTACATAATCCATGACAAGTTTCATGTCTTTTTTATGCAACTCATTTGATAATCGCAGATAATCGGCATTGGTTCCAAAACGTGGGTCAATTTGGTACACATCTGACTGTCCGTAGCCGTGATACGATCCTCTCGCATTATTGTTCACACACAAGGGCGTGCACCAAACTGTCGTGGCTCCCAATTCTTGGATATAATCTAAATGTTGTATAATTCCTTCAAGATCTCCTCCATGTCTGCCGTTTTCGACTTTCGTATTTGTCTTTTCGGTCATGGATTTTTCATTGTCATTCTGTGGATTTCCGTTTGCAAAACGATCCGGCATCACCAGGTACATCATGTCTGCAGCAGAATAGCTTTCGCGTAAAGCGGAATTTTCTCTTCGTTTTTTCAGCTCATACTTTGTAGTGAAATGCTTTTTTTTATTTTTCGAAAAAGAAAAAACTAGCTCTTGTGGCAAAAGATCTTTAGTGTCGATGGTTACAAAGAGATAGTTTGGATTCTCCGTTTTTGTCACCGCTAGTATAGGAACCGCAGCTGGAGCACTAACTTCATTTTGGGCTATATTTGAGCCATAAAACACAATTTGAAGTTTGGTGTTGTTCATGCCGGTATACCAGTAAGGCGGTTCCATTCTCTGAATCTGAGCATAGGACGACCAAGATAATCCCGTGACAAGAAGCAGTAGGATATTATTTTTAAGCGTGTTTAACATCTTGTTTTTAATTTTTTATCAATTTGGCAATGCTTGTTTGCCCTGATTCATTGGTAGTTTTTACCAAATACAAACCAGATCCAATAGCTGAAATTGAGAATTCATGTTGTGAGTCAAAAGCTCCTTCAAAAAGCAATACGCGTTTGCCAGTAAGATCATAAACTTCTACAAGACGAACAACTTTATTCAGTTTAAAGGAAGCGTTCGCCGGATTTGGATAAAGATTTAAATCATTGTCTAGATTGAAATTTGGAGTACTCAAAGGCGTTGCTGCTTTGTTTCCAAAAATCTTGAACTGTCCAGCGGCAATAGTGATTGGGTCACTAGTATTGCTGACATTGATTGTTGTATTATCCATCAAATTATACCAAGTTCCTATGTAAGGAAAAACAGGTGTCATGTTTTGTGTTGTTACCTCAAAATTTGCCATAATAACTACATCCTTTAATTGGTTTGTTGGCAAGTTAGCGTTGGTAATTTTAATGTTTTGTAGCAGCGTAGCGCTATTGGTGATGGTTGCAGTACCAAGAAAAACGGGTTCGGTAGTTTTTAAGGCAATCATTTTTGTCCAGTCTTTATAAATTGTCGCCCTAGCATCTGCTGTCAACCAGTTATTTATCCATTGTGGTTGCGGTTTTGTATCTAGTTTGCAGTCGCCAGCAGTTGCATCTGAGGAGGTATTTACAGTTCCATTATTACAAGAAAAAATGGAGTTTTCCATACCTAACTCACCAAAATGCCAAATCATTTTTGGTCCTGGAACCATAAGAGAGACCGCTCCAATAGCCGACATTCTAGAAAGCGCGATGTCAAGATTTTTTACATTGTGTGCTGCAGTACTGCTTTTTCCGAATTGTAGATTTTTGTACATTAATCGTTCTTCGTCATGGCTTTCAGCATAGCCAATTAATCGGTTGGCGGCGAAACCGCGACTGCTGCTTGTCATACCCGCTATCGTGCTTGGGTAGCCCATTGAAAGTTCGTTGTAATTGTCGGTCATTTTACCCCACATCATAATTCCTTTGCTTGGGGTTTCATTGATTTTATAATTGGCCCATTGCTGCTCTTCTGTATTGGTTCCTAAATGTTCAAAAATAGTATAATGAGTAGGGTCTAAGCTCCAAGTATAATCAGCATATTTTTTTAATACATCAACGCGGTCTTGCTGATACGCATTGGTGCATGATTCATCACCCGCGGTACAGTTTTGAGTAAAGCCTTTGGTCAAATCCCAACGGAAACCGTCAATCTTGTATTCTTGGATCCATTGTTTAATTACTCGCTCTACATAATATTGTGTTTTGGTAGATTGATGATTAAAGTCTTCGCCCACACTGTAACTGTGTTTGGCAACGGTGTTGAAAAAAGGATTTTCAGTGGTGGGTGTTCCCCAACCATCACCATCGGGGTCGTTCATCCACATGCGCACCATTGGGTTGCGACCAAAAGCGTGGTTCAAAGCCACATCAAGAATAACTGCTATTCCGTTTTGATGGCAAAGGTCAATAAACTCTTTTAACTTGTTGGAGGTACCGTAGTATTTGTCCAATGCCATATGAAAGGAGGTGTTGTATCCCCAACTTTCATTGCCCTCAAATTCCATTATCGGAAGTAGTTCGATAGCATTAATTTTTAAATTTTTGAAATAATCCATCTTGTTGATTAGGTCTTGAAAATTTCGATTCGAATCAAAATCACGCACTAAAACTTCATAGACGATCAAGTTTTCTTTTTGAGGTTTGACAAAATTGTTGCTTGCTGAACTCCAAGCATAAACTGGTTGTCCTGTTTGCAAAACGGTTACTTCGCGCTCTTGTCCTTGCGGATACGCTGGTAGGTTCGGGTACGAAGCAGCAGGAATTGAAGGATCATCAAATGGTGAAAGTACCAAAGTGGAATATGGATCGGCCGTTTTGACCAAAGCTGGTGAATTTGCGATTGGCGTTGTTTCGCCCACCCAATATTGATAGGTATATGCCGTGCCCGAAGTCAGTCCCGTAAGTGTGATCCAGAATTTACCTGTGGCAGGATCTTTTTTCATGGCATAAGCAGTAGTAGGTTGGTAGTTGTTGAAACTTCCTGCGAGATAGACAAAATCTTTCAAAGGGGCATCCAAGACCAAAATTGCTTTGGTAGGATCGGTCAAGTAATTTATTCCGTCTTCAGAACCTGTAGGCATGGTTTCAGCACTAGCGCCTGGATTTACAACCGCTGTAAATTTTTTGGTAATCGTCGTGCTTCCATTCGATACCACCAATTCATAACTTTGATTGGAGGTCAAGTTGTTGTGGGTGTAGCTGTAGTTTGAAGTTGCAGTATTAGAATGAATGGTACTGCCGTTGGATTTTAAGGTATAGCTTGAGGCACCACCGGTATTGGTTGCCTGAATGGTAAAATTGCTTCCTGAGTTGATAATAGTTGTACTGTTTTCCGAGGGTGTATTTAGGCTCAGTTGAAAGGCACCAACAGTAAAGAACGAATCCGCAATTTGTTGGTTGCCAACACTATTTCGAATCACAACGCAAATTTCAGTAATAGTACTTGATGTTGCCACTCCAAAAGAGGTATACAAATCAGGTGTCAAGTCCAGTTTGTAGGTCGTGCCAGAAACAAGGGTCAAAGCCGGTTGTGTGGTGTTGTTGCCCCAGCTTCCTTTTACGTTTTGCCATCGTGCACCATTCACCGTAAGGCCAATATGAGCATAAAGGGTTCCTGTGTCGCTCGCTAGTGGGGTTCCTGATTTATTAAAATTTAAAGTCACCGTTCCACTCGCAATTGCAGGAGAGGGCGTAGTGGTAAATTGAGCCCAAAGTAAGGTGTTGCATAAAAGCAAAAGAGATATAAGTAGACGTTTTATCATGGTTTTTTGGTTTAAAAAAAAGGCTATCCAATAGTAGATAGCCCTTTTATGTTTTTAATAAACGATTATTCTTGGTTAGGGAACATCATGTAAATGCCATCTAAGTCATTAAATAAAACTTTGTACTTAGAACGTGCTACTGGAATATCGCCACTGCTAGTTCCTTGTGTTGGGAAAGCAGCAAAAGCTGTATCACCACCCCAACTTTTGTCCCAAGCGTTGTTGGCTCTAAATTTTCCTTTACCATCAAACAATGTTACTTTTAAGGTCCATAAGTGACCATCAAAAGTAGATTTTGTCATTGCAGTGTCGTCTCCAGACCATCCTGCATCAGTTCCAGTTCTGGAGGACCCTAAGAATCCGATGCGAGCGTAACTGCTAGCAGCAGAAGCGTCATAAGCAACCAAAGTATATTTTAAGGTTTCGGTATTCATAGTAAATGTGTAGTATCCTGCCGTTGTGATTTCAAAACTAGCTGGATCTGGGTCAGCATCTTTTGCTCTAGAAACAATTGTGCCATTGTCACCTTTACCATACATTGGTGCCCATTGTCCCAAAGTTGAAATTGTTTTGAAATAACCTGCTTTGAAATAGCCTGTAAATCGGTATTCTTTTGGATTAGTCCCACCTCTAAACAAAGGTTGGTTGTTGTTATTGTTGTCCCAACCCGAAACGGTAGCGTCTCCTACCAAATACCAATCTGTGAATGGATAAGCAATCAATCCTGAGTAAGTGTTCACGCTAATCGTAATCACTTTTGCTGAAGCCGTAGGAACGCCTCCAGATACCGAAGCCATTACTTTTACATCAAATTGTTTTGGTGTGCCTGGTAGCGCTCCCAATTCTATTGCTGCTTGGTTCAATGTTTTTACTGTTACTGCGGCTTGCGTCACGTTACTTGTTGTTGCCAAGGTTTGTGGTATGCTAAAATCGCCCCCAGAAACATCCATTACTAAGGAATATTGAACCACAACTGATTCTGAATATTGAGCAGCAGTCCATACAAATTTGTCTACATCAGTATCGGCGTTCACTTCTGTCAGTAGGTATTGCTTGGCTGTTGCCGGAGCAGTGATTTCGGGTGTTGAAATTTTTGATAAAATGGGTTTATTTTCCACATCGTCAGCCGTACATGATACCGCTAGTATGCTTATGAAAGCGAATAAAAATTGGTTAATTTTTTTCATTTTATGGTTCTTTAAAGGTGGTTAGTTAGTATCCAGGATTTTGTTTTAAGGTAGGATTGGCTTGGATTGTTTTGGCTGGTATAGGCATTAAATCTCTAAAAGTTGCTGTTGCAGCCCCATTTTGAGTTCCGCCTTTCCATTCCCAAATTTTGTCTCCTCCTGTGAATTTTCCAAAACGAATCAAATCTGTTCTACGGTGACATTCCCAAAACAATTCACGTCCTCTTTCGTCCAAAATAAAATTAAGCGTTAAGTTTCCAGTTGATACCGTACTAGCATTTGCTCTAGTTCTCAACTTGTTGATATACCCTACCGCAGTAGTCAAGTCTGTACCTGCAGCACCACGTACCGCACACTCCGCATACATCAAGTACACATCTGACAAACGAAACATTGGAAAATCAGTATCAGGAATATCATTGCGTTGAGCAGCAGTTCCATCTGCGTTAACATTGGTGTATTTTGTAATGGCGTATCCATTTGTAAAAGTTCCAACATTGGCAATGCTTAAGGTTTGACCATCTGTATAGAATGTTCCTCTATTGTCTGCAGTAGCGGTAGCATCTGGGAACAAAGCCACAAACTCTTTGCGAGTTCTGATTCCTTGCCATCCTCCGTTCATACCTTGAGCGGCAGCGTCCATAGACCCTCCAATAGAAGCATGAAGAATAAAACTCATTCCGCTACCAGTGGCACGAATCGCATTTCCGTCACTTACCACCGGAAAAATCACTTCACTTTGTGCTCCATTACGGTTGTTGTCTGCGGAGAATAAATGTTTGTAAGGAAGGTTTGCAAAGGTGTATCCAGAGGTTGTAATAATATCTGAACTTAGTTTTGCAGCATCATTAAAACGCTCTATTCCTGTGTATACTTTTGCATTAAGATATATTTTGGCTAATAAAAACTTAGCTGCTGTTTTATCAATACGTCCGTATTCATTTGTTTTTGAAGCGACCAAACTATTGTCTAGGTCTTTCAATTCACTTTCGATAAAAGTAAAAACTTCAGCTCTCGTCTTTTGTTCTGGATAGAAGAATCCTACTGGGTCTTTTTCTGTGGTAATAGGCACATTACCAAACAGGTCCATCAAATTCACATAAGAGAACGCTCTTAAAAAACGGGATTCTGCTCTAAAGGTTGCGATTTCTGCTTTTAAAGCGGCGTCAACACCACGAGACGTCAATTTATCATCTGACGTTTGTCTCAAAAACTCATTGGCCAAACTAATTTCGTAAAAGGCTCTAGAGTACGTTCCGTACAAAAACTCATTGGCTGGTGCCCAAGTTTGTGTATTTAAAGTTGGCAAGGTACCATCGGCCCAAGCAATAATCGCTTCGTCTGTGGTGAATTCTTGCATTACAAAAAGCAATCGCAAGTAACTACTAAAATCTCCACCGATACCAGCAATATCGGCATTGTTATCGCCGTCATTTCCTCCTACATATAGTCCAGAGTATAATTTGGCCAATACTTGTTTGTAAGAGGCTGGATCTTGAAAAAAGGTTTCTGATAGAAATTCATCGTCATCCTTTGGTGTTACGTTTAGGTCGCTCGTACAAGAGCTCAGAGTCAAATTTAGTCCCAAAATCATTAGGAAGAAATAGGATATATGTTTAAATGATGTTTTCATCTTGTGTGTTTTTTTAATTAATGATTTCAACCTGATGTATTAGAAATTTGCATTTACTCCAAACAAGAATGTTCTTGCTCTTGGGTACACATTTCCATCAATTCCGCTAAAGCGCTCAGGATCTAAACCATTGTATTTGGTTAAAGTCAATACATTTTGAACGCCCAGTGTAAATCTCAAAGTAGCAACCTTCAACAATGATTTGTCAAAAGTGTAACCAACAGTTACATTGTCCAATTTGATAAAAGCGGCATCTTTGACAAAATAATTTGATAAATAACGCTGCGTTCCATTGTCTTCAGCATTAAATCCGGTGTTAAGGTAGTCTGAGCTAATGTTTGATAAATCAGTATCTCTTCTTAATCCGGCGGCCAAATACCCTTTGTCAGAACTCACATTATCAAAAATATAGTTACCCATACTTGCTCTCCAGTTCATAGTGAAGTCAAATTTCTTGTAGTTCACCGTTGAGAACAGTCCAAAAGTATAATCTGGTGCTGCTTTGTGGAATTTATAACGATCGGCATCATCAATTTTTCCATCTTGGTTGCGATCTACATACGCCCCTTGAATAGGTCTTTTGTCGGCATCATATAATTGTTCGAAAACAAAGAAAGAGTTTGGCGACGATCCTACAGAGTTGATTTGAATCTTGTTTCCTTGTCCACCTTTAATATCTCCAACAGCATATCCTGTAAATCCAGGAACAGTTGCTCCCAAATCGGTGATTTTTTGATTGATATAGGTCGTGTTGAAAGTAACATTCCAGCGTAGGTTATCATTTTTTACGATATCCGATTCGATGCTGAACTCAAGTCCTTTTGTGCTTAAGCTACCAATATTGTTGAAACCTTGATTTCTTAGGTTGGCTCCATCAGGTACAAGTACGTCTGCCAATAAATCGCTAGATTTTTTATCGAAGTAGTTGATCGAACCTGTAATTCGGTCATTGAAAAAACCATAATCCAAACCAACGTTCATCTCTGATAATTCTTCCCATTTGATGTTTTCGTTGTATCCTTCAGGACGAGCGGTTGCATATACAGTGTTTCCAAAAATATACTGTGTGTTGATCGATCCAAGAGTTACTCTTCTCAAATAATCATATGAAGCAGAAATATCTTGTTGTCCCGTTGTTCCATAACCCACTCTCAATTTCAAGCCAGAAACAGTTTCGTTGTCTTTCAAGAAAGCTTCTTCAGCAATATTCCATGCAAAGGCAGCTCCAGCAAAATTACCCCATCTGTTTTCTTTCGAAAAGCGAGAAGTTCCGTCTCTTCTATAATTTAAAGTCAATAAATAACGGCTCTCGTAGCCTAAATTTAAACGACCAAAAAACGATTGTAAGTTGATGTCTGGATCTGTTGTAACATCTTCATTTGGGTTAGGTTGTCTTGTTTCTCCAGACTCATATTTTACTTTTTGAAACAATTGGTAATTGTATCCTGCTGTTGCATCAAGATTCAATCCTGCGATCTTTTTTGTATAGTTGAAATACGTATTTAAGTTTTTATTTTGAAGTGCATCAGTATAGTTGGAATAATTTCCAACATTTGTCCAATTTCCTGCACTAAATGCTGTTGGTTGGAATCCGGTTGCACTTTGATTGCTTACTTGTGTGTATCCTTTACTGTCAAATCTATCAATTCCGGCTTCGGCTACTACTCTTAAATCTTCAAAGAAATGAAGTTTGTAGTCCAAGCGAACATTCCCCCATTTTCTGGTTGAGGTTGATCTTCTTTCGTCTTGATTCAATCTAGCGACAGGGTTTCTTGCAGGAAGTAAAGGTAAATTACCGTTAGGCTCCAACCATTCAAAGTATCCGCCGTAACGAGAACCTGCTTGGTATACTGATTGTGTTGGATCAAATCCAATAGCACTTCCAATAACGTCATTTTCGTCTTGAAAACGGTTTTTACCAAAAGATAAGTTTCCGCTTATGTCAATTTTTAAGTGATTGTCAAACAAAACAGGATTAATTGCAATCGAAGTTGTTGTTCTTTCAAAGCTGGTGTTTTTCAAAATTCCAGGATTGTCAACGTTCCCGACAGACAAACGTACGGGTACCTTGTCAAACAAAGCGCCACTTACTGATATGTTATTGTTTACCGTCAAAGCAGTGCTGAAAATTTGATCTTGCCAGTTGGTGTTTGCGGTGCCCAATAGTGCTTTTTGAGCAGCAGATCCTTTTTCGTTTACCAAAGCTCTATATTGGTCTGCACTCAATACATCTACAGTATTAGCAACTGTATTTACACCGACCTGTGAGCTGAAGTTTACTTTTATACGACCTTTTGTTCCTTTTTTGGTTGTAATAACAATTACCCCATTGGCAGCACGAGAACCATAAATAGCTGCAGCCGATGCGTCTTTCAAAACGGTAAAAGATTCAATGTCGTTAGGGTCAATAGTAGATAAAATACTAGTTGATCCAGAGGGTACTGTATTACTCAATGGTAAGCCGTCCAAAATGATTAAAGGATCGTTGGATGCATTCAATGATGAACCTCCACGGATACGAATATCTGCTTTGGCACCTGGTGCTCCTCCGCCTGTTACGTTTACCCCTGATATACGACCGCTTATCAAACTTTCAGGCGTTACGTTTTGTCCTTTATTGAAATCTTTGGCTCCAATTTGGGATACAGATCCTGTTGCATCTTTTTTCTTTACCGTTCCATATCCTACTTGAACGACAACCTCTTTTAATTCGTTTGAGTTTTCGATTAAAACAATTTTCGAGCTTTGTGCAGCTGTTACTTCTTTGGTGTCAAAACCAACAAATGAGACGACAATAATTGCTGCTTTTCCGTTGACTGGTAAGGTAAATTTTCCGTCAACATCTGTGATTGTACCGATACTTGTGCCTTTGATGGCAACACTTGCGCCAATCAAGGTTTCTCCTTTCTGATCCATGACAACTCCCGTGACTGTCTTTGTTGCAATTTGGGCAATTGTACTAGGCATAATAAATAGTATGCTGCATAAAAGAAGTATGCAATGCAAACTTTTTTTCATTTGTACCATAATTTTTGGTTTTTTGGTTGGTTAAAGTTTAGTTTTTAGAGAAATCAGTTTAATTTTTTAAATGTGGTTTTCAACTATATCGATTTCTTAAAGTAAAGATATTTCGCTTATCGGTCGAGTACAGGTGTAACAATTAAAAAGTAGTTAATTGTGTTCTTTTGTGTTGGTAAACTATTGATTTGCAATAGTGTACTTTTTTTGTTTGTTGAAAAAAAGTAGTGGTTTTGTAGATTGTAAAACCTTTATTTATACCCTTATTTTTCGAATAAAGAATGGCAGCCTTGTCCTAAGAAACAATTCTAAGACTGCCCAATCAATTTAAACATTTCTTCCTAGATAATTTTGTTTTTCTATGTTTATTTTTGTTCAATAATGCTAATGGCATATCCACCTGCAGGTACAGAAATTTGATTTAATTTTGATTTACTTGTTACCTTCATCTTCTTGATCGTGTAGGCTTGCGGATTGGATTTGTAATTGGCATCCTTAGCATCTGCATAAAGTGTTGCGATGTATTTTTTACCTTTTTCCAAGAAATCAAAGTTAATAGTAGAGGTACGTGCCGTGTTTCCATTTACATTCCCTACAAACCAATTGCTGGTTCCTTTTGCTTTTCGAGCAACGGTCAAGTAATCTCCAGGTTCTGCCTCCAAATATTTACTGTCGTCCCAGTCTACGGCCACATCTTTGATGAATTGAAAAGCATCTGCAAATCGGTCGTAATTCTCAGGTAAGTCTGCAGCCATTTGTAACGGGCTGTACATGGTCACATACAAAGCCAATTGGTTGGCAAGCGTACTGTTAATACGAGAGGTGTTTTCAGGGTTCAACTTGCTAATGTCCATTTCAAAAATACCCGGAGTATAATCCATTGGGCCACCAATTAAACGAGTAAAAGGCAATATAGTCACGTGGTTAGGATTGTTCCCACCAAAAGATTGGTACTCTGTTCCTCGTGCCGATTCGTTTCCGATTAGATTTGGATAGGTTCTAGCTATTCCTGTTGGACGAACCGCTTCGTGAGCGTTTACCATAATTTTATACTCTGCTGCTTTTTCAATCGCATATTGATAGTGATTGATGATCCATTGGCTGTAGTGATTTTCCCCTCTTGGTAATATGTTACCTACGTAACCACTTTTTACAGCATCATATCCATTATCTTTCATAAATTGGTATGCTTTGTCCATGTGGCGCTCGTAGTTGCGCACAGATCCAGAGGTTTCATGGTGCATAATCATCTTAATTCCTTTTTCTTTAGCGTAAGCGTGAATTCCTTCTAAATCAAAATCTGGGTATGGAGTCACGAAGTCAAAAACATAATCTTTGGAGTTACCAAACCAGTCTTCCCATCCAGTATTCCAACCTTCTACCAGTACGGCATCAAAACCATTTTTGGCAGCAAAATCAATATATTTCTTAACGTTCTCGGTAGTTGCACCATGTGTTCCGTTTGGTTTTGCTTTCGAATAATCTGTTTTCCCAAGCTCCACAGATGTAAAGTCATTGGTATACGACCAACTGCTTTTTCCGGTAATCATTTCCCACCAAACCCCAATGTATTTTACAGGTTTGATCCAAGAAGTATCTTCAATTTTACAAGGATCATTTAAGTTTAATGTCATTTTTGACGCTAGAATTTCACGTGCGTCATCACTAACCATGATTGTACGCCAAGGAGAAGTTCCCGGAGCTTGCATATATCCTTTGTCTCCATTTGCATCGGGTGTTAACCACGATTCAAAAATCATGTTTTTGTCATCCAAATTCAAATGCATGCACGAGTAATCGATCAGTGCTGCTTCATGTAAGTTGATATACAACCCATCTGAAGATTTCATCATCAATGAGGTTTGCACACCTGTTGGTGAAAACGATTTTTGTGAAACATTCTCTGTAGTTGCCGTTTTGATCAAGCCGCGTATCTCAGACAGTTTTGAAGTGGTGTAGTCGTATTCTTGTGTTTCATAATCGCCAGGGATCCAGAATGTTTTGTGGTCTCCTGCCATGGCAAACTGCGTGTGCTCCTCTTTGATCACAAAATAAGTAAGGTTTTTTTGCGAAGGAAATTCGTAGCGAAATCCAAGTCCGTCATTGAATAAGCGGAAACGGATAATCAATTTTCGATCGGTATCCTTTTGGTTTAATGTAACAGCCAATTCATTATAATTGTTCTGAATGGTGTTCACTTCTCCCCAAACGGGTGTCCAGTTTTCGTTGAAAGTTGCTGTTTTGGTGTCTATAACGCTAAAGTCATTAAGCAATGATTTTTTGTCGTTTTTAAGCTCCAATCCTAATGTGCTGGGTTTGATTACCGCCTTATTTTTATAGTTTAAAATATAAGTAGGTGTCCCATCTTTTTGCAAAGAAAACTCCATTTGAAGTTTTGAATTGGGTGATTTTAATTGCTGCCCTATTGCCAGAGGAAAGAAGGCAAGACAAACTAATGTGGTTACTAGAAAGTGCTTCATTATGGTTTAGTTAATGTATTTGTAAATTGCTTTATAAATCTTCAATAGTCCAAAATTAAGATGATTTCACCTTAGCCAAATCCAATAAGTCCAAATGGTAGTAAATGTAGTGGTGCGGTTATTCTAAACCCTTGTGAATAAAGGATTTTTTATTTTTGTTAACCTAAAAAAAGTAGTGCCTCAGTAGTAGAAAATCACCTCTTTTATGCCAAAATGCAGTAAAAAAACAGGTGATAAGGTGCCGTTTTATATCTTATTTATTAGTTCCAATGCGCATTACATTGGCTTCAAATTCGTCTCTTGGACCTGCGGCTTTGTTTCGCAATTTGGTGCGGTAATTGTAAATTGTAGATAAAGAATAACGAAGAAATTCAGAGATTTTGACACTATCTGAAATCCCCAACCGAATCAAAGCAAAAATGCGAAGTTCGGTATTCATTAGCTCACCCGATTTTAATTTAATGTCGTCTTTGTCGGTAAGCAGTTGGCTGAAATCTTCGATGAAATTTGGAAACAGTAATAAGAATGTTTTATCAAAATTATTATAGAAATCTTTCAATTCTTCGTCTATAAATTCTTTTGATTTAATGGCTCGCACCAGTTCGTCTTTCTTTCCACTAGTAACAATAACATTCAATTTTCGGCGATAACCGTCTAGTTTACTGATGTACACAGAACATTGATCCATGTAGCGACCTATATAGATTTCCTTTACTAAGTTAGCCTCTTTTAGCGTTGTGTTGGTTTCATTCAATTTTTCGTTAAATACTTTTAACTCTTCGTTTAGGGCTAAAGATTGCTTGTTGGCCATGCTAATTTCTCTTTTAGCTTTAGCTAGCTTTTTCATTTGTTTGAAAAGTAAAAACAAAATCACGAGCAATATGATCGAAAGTACTGTAGCACTCACCAAAAAGTAAACAAGCTGGTTGTGGTTGGTTTCATTCTGCTTCTCGTACGCTTTGTTAATGATGGGCATCATTTTGGAAATCTCATAGGTACGCAAGCGAGCGTTGCAAAACAGCGCGTCTTCGAGTGAGCGTTTGATGTAGGTATAGGAACGGTCAATGTCTCCCTCTTGATAGAGTAGGAATGCCAATGCACGCAGCGAGATATATTCTTTTTTTTCCAAACTCAAATCGGATATAGCCGATTTGATTAACCATTCTTTTTCAAGTTCAAACTCTTTTTTATGGTGGTAGGTTTGGGAGATTAAATAAGCAACAACGGCTTGATCTGTGTCTGAATCTTTGAGGTTAGGGTAGTAGTTTAATAATAGATCTAGATTTTCTTGGTATTTACCGCTTTCTATTAGCTGGTTGGATGTAGTAAATAAATATGATTTTGATGCTACAGGATAGAATGCTAAAATGGAATCACTATATTTTTTTCGAAGCGAAATATAATTGTTTTTTTCTTCAGCCGAAGCAGCATAATTAGACATTGATAGATACAGGGAACTACTCACTCCAAAATAATTTCCTTTACTCTCAGGCGTAGCTTGGATGTCAATTTTATTTAAAATTTCGGTAGCTTCTTTATACATTCCCAACGTTTCCATTATAGACGTTAAGTTGAGCTTGGCATTATTTGTTTTTTTAATATCGTCTAATTGGTGTGCAATTTTTAGGCTCTTTCGAGCATAACTTAAGGCAGAATCTGATTGGTACCATCTGTACTTCCCATACAGTTTATCATAAATCTCATATTTCTGAGTCGTGCTGGAGGTGTATTTTAGAAGGTCATTGAGTTTGGTAATTTCAGCTTCTTTTTTGGTTTTATATTGTTCGTTGTTAGCAATGGTGCGGTCCAACTCCGTAAGAAGCGATTTGATATCAGTTTGAGAATAGATAAATACTGGAAAAAAAAGCAGCACTAAAGACGTCCAAAATTTATGCATTTGATGGTATTTTAATTAAGGCTAATTTAATTAAAATTTAACATTTTGGCGTAGAAAGCACATTTAAATAAATAAAGTCGCTTTGAAAGTCTATAGAGAGTGGTAAAGTAATTCCACGATTGAAAGATCTTATGATTTAATAAGCTGTATAATAAGATAACACAGATAGAACAGTGCAGAATTACTCAGTATGAATGGAATCGAAATAGATCTTGAAATTCAAAAAATCTTTTAATAGTTGTCAAAGTTTATCATAAATCTTTACTTAAATTTCTTTATCTTATAAAACACACAATTTTCAATACGGCATAAATACAGTGATAAAATCTCCGTATTACAGAGATTAATTTACTGAATCTAATCGAAATAGGCGTAGATTACATTTAAAGAACAAACATACTTCTAAATAGAAAACGCAAAAGAAATAAAACATATTAAATTTGTAGGAAAATTTAATTTCAGATTTATCTTCTAACGGGCTTTGTGAATAAATATGCTAAGTATCCAAAGACAAAAAGTGTAAGAACTAGTCCTAATCGAAACTCACCAATATATTGGTTCCATTTATGAATAGGATGAAAAATTACACTTAGGAAAGTAAGTATTAGATAGATGGTAGTCAACAAGCTTAGGTAGAGAAGTACTTTTTTCATAATCAGTATTTTATGGGGTTATTTATTACTGTTTTATAAAACAAAGATAAACGTTAATAAGCATAAAGTCAATCACTAAAAGTGGGTATATTTTAACATTTTTTTTAATCTAATTCTTATTACTATATTTTGATTTTCGGCTGCTTTAATTTTTATAAACTTAAAAAAAGCGTAAAAAAAACGCACATCATCACAGTTTTTCTTATTTTTATAAAAATGAAGGTAAAAACACTTTCAAATTAAGCGTTATTAAAGATAAATGAGAACATTAGTAATAGGAGATATACACGGCGGTCTGCGTGCACTCCATCAAATTATAGAAAGAGCAGATGTACAACCTGATGATACCTTGATATTTTTGGGGGATTACGTTGACGGTTGGAGTCAGTCACCGCAGGTGATCAGCTTTTTGATACAGTTGAAAACTACCAACAACTGTGTATTCATTAGAGGTAATCATGATGAATTGTTACTGTTGTGGTTAAAAGACGGTAAAGATAATGCGTTATGGTTTGAGCATGGTGGCGAGGCTACCTTAACAGCTTATGAAGATGTTGATAGAGTTACCAAGCAGTTGCATATCGATTTTTTACTTTCCTTAGATGATTATCACCTTGATGAAAAAAACAGATTGTTCGTTCATGCTGGGTTTACCAATATGAATGGTGTGAAGTATGAATATTTTCCAAAATTGTTTTACTGGGATAGAACTTTATGGGAAACAGCATTAGCATTAGATACTTCTATTAAACCAAATGATTTACTATACCCTAAGAGATTGACGATTTATGACGAAATTTATATTGGTCACACACCTGTAACGCGCATCAATGAAACGGTGCCGATTCAGAGAGCTTGTATTTGGAATGTAGACACAGGAGCCGCCTTTAAAGGCCCGTTGACAATTATGGATGTAGATACCAAAGAATACTGGCAGTCAGAGCCTCTTTATAAATTATATTTTGATGAGAAAGGAAGAAATTAAATTTATAATGTAGATTTGCAGGATATAAATTAATAAAAAAGAATATGAAAAAGATTTTAACCTTATTTTTAATGTCAACTGCTTTATTTGTAAACGCACAAGCATTTAAAGGTAAAGGAGATACAAAGTTAGACATTGGAGCAAATTTACAAGACGGTGGCTCAGGAATACGTGTTGGTGCCGATTTTGGTGTAGCAGAAAATATATCTTTTGGATTTGTAACATCTTATTTACTTGGGGTTGCAAAAATTGATGGTGTTAAACCAGATTTTGAAGACCGAATCGATTTGAAAGCGCGTCTTAATGCAAATCTAAATACGGTATTAAATTTAGGTCCGAATGTAGATATATATCCAGGACTAGATTTGAGTCTTAAAAATTTTGGAGGTCATATCGGTGGCCGTTATTTTTTCTCAGAAGGTATTGGACTTGTAACTGAAATAGGTTTTCCTATCGCTAAATATGATCCGACGACAACTGAAGATTTCCAAAATTTAAACAATCAATTCGTGTTTAATATTGGATTTTCTTTCAATTTGTAAAGATATCATTACTACATAAAAAAAGGCAATAATTTGTATTATTGCCTTTTTTTATGCTTTAGAATAGAGAAGATTAGAGTGAATTATTTTATGATCGCATTCTGAATTACTTGCTGGATATCTTCTCTTATATTTTCTCTTGCTAATGAATTTGTAACGATTTTTGGATAGGTTCTGTTCGAAAGAAAAACATAAACAATCTGTGTTTTTGGATCAGCCCACGCGATGTTGCCTGTAAAACCAGTATGCCCGAAGCTAGATGACGAAACACAACCGCAAGTAGGGCCATCTTTTTCGGTTCTTTTGTCGAAACCAAGGCCACGATGCACTTCTTCTCCGCAAAAATAACAGTGATTAAAATCATTAAATGTCTTGGCCGAAAAATAGCGCTTGTCACCGTAACTTCCTTTTTGTAAATACAATTGCATCATTTTTGCCACATCCATAGCATTTGAAAACAATCCGGCATGGCCGGCCACGCCACCTTCCATAGCTGCACCCATATCATGAACATAGCCTTGAAGTGTTTGCTGGCGGTAATAGGTGTCTATCTCTGTAGGGACAACTGTATTCTTATCAAATCGCTGCAACGGATTGAATAAGGTATAATTCATACCCAATGACTTGTAAAATTTATCTTGAACCAAATTTTCTAATTTCTTTTGATTGGCTCTTTCAACATATTCCTTTAATAAAATGAAGGTCAAGTCACTGTATTTGTATTCTTTTTTTTCATATAAAGGACTATCGGCAATGATCTTCATGATAGTATCGTGGTAATCATTTCTGATGAAAACTCCGTCTGCAACCTGCCTGATGTGCTGAGCATCATATTTTTTTGAATAATACTTGTCTGATGGACTTTTTGTATTGCTTAGAGTAGGTATGTAAAAAGGAATCCATGATTTAAGTCCAGCATAGTGCGATAGTAAATTTTTAAAAACAATATCCTTTTTGTTAGTATTGCTAAAGTAGGGGAGCATCTCAGACAACTTCGAGTTCAAATTGACTTTTTTTTGATCGTAGAGTTGCATTACATTGGGTAGGGTAGCCAGCATTTTTGTAATAGATGCTAAATCATATAGATCGGTATTGGTCACTCTGGTATTTCGTTCATAGGTATGATAGCCGTATGATTTTTGATAAATAACTTTACCATTTCGAGCTACAACAACTTGTGCTCCTGGAGTCATTTCGCCATCAATCGCTTTTTTTGCATAAGCATCAATCTGCTTTAAAATCATTGGGTTCATTCCTTCATTTTGTGGAGCTGTAAAACCTAATCGATCCAGTTTTTTGGTATTTAGTCCGGCATGAATTTTATAGTCCAAATTGATAGAAACAGGTAGTTTTCCTTTGGCTTTGATTGCCCCAAAAATTACTTCCGCGGAAACAACCTGAGAAATAGCCGAGTTTTGATAAGAGACTACCAATCCTTCAATATTAGAAAAGTCAGTAACTGCTAAAAGAGAATACGGCTTCGTAAAGACATTTAATATTGTCGTATTGTTTTTTGCGATTTCTTGCAACCAAACCAATTCTGTTGCTGTAAAATCGTGATTTTTCCATGGCAAATCAGATTTATGAAATCCGACAATTACGGTATTAAATTCCTTTAATTTTGCATTCAAATCGGTGACGTTTGCTGCTGAGACTTCTGTAATCTCAGTGTATTTTTTTAAAGTACTCAGGTAAGTACTGTTATCATCATCACCCAATTTTACGTAAGCAATTTTTTGATCTAGATTTTTTAGAGGCAGTATCTCGTTTTTATTGTCTAAAACGGTGATGGCATTTTCATACAATTGATACTGTAAAGCATCATTATCAGGTTTATTCAAATCTTCATATAAATTGGAGATCTCAACCTGTTTTGGCTGGTTCAATCCAGCTCTGTATTTATAGCTTAATATTTTTTTGACAGAATGTGCCAAACGAGCTTCTGAAATGGTTCCTTTTGCAAAAGCTGCTTTGATTTTTTCTATTCCCAAAGGAACATTTTCTGGACATAATAAAATATCATTACCAGCCATAAAGGCGGCTAAATCAATATCTCCCGTTTCCATTGCATTGCTTGCCCCTTTCATTACTAGTGCATCAGTAAAGATGAGTCCTTTAAATTCTAATTTTTTTTGCAATAAATTTGTTACTACATTGTAAGATAGTGAAGAAGGGTAATCTGGCCTGCTTTCTAAACTTGGAATGTTTAAATGTCCTACCATAACAGAGGCTAATCCAGCGTTAAACATTTTTTTGAAAGGATATAACTCCACTAGCTCTATCCTGTTTTTTGAAAATGCAATGGTCGGTAAAGTTTTATGTGAATCGGTCGAAGTATCACCGTGTCCTGGAAAATGTTTTCCAGTACTGTAAACACCTTGTCCTTGAGCTCCTTTCATAAGAGCGATCGCCTTCTCAGCAACATTTTCTTTCGACTCTCCAAAAGAACGATTACCGATGATTGGGTTGAGAGGATTGGTATTAATGTCGAGTACTGGTGCAAAATTGAAATGAATTCCCATTCTTTTACTTTCCTTACCCATATGCTCACCTACTTTTTCTATCAGTTTTAAATTTTGGATGGCGCCCAAGGTCATGTTCCAAGGATATCGGTAGGTAGAGTCTAAACGCATAGACAATCCCCATTCTGCATCAATTGCAATAAATAGAGGTACTTTGGCTATAGATTGAAAATGATTAGTTAATTTTGCTTGACTGATTGGTCCGCCTTGAAAGAAAATAACACCACCAACATTGTATTTTTGTACCAGGCTGTCGACCTTTTGAGTATTTAAATCATCTTTATTAGAATTCGCTGCTACCATATAAAGTTGCCCAATTTTTTCTTCGACAGACATTCTGTAGTAAATACTATCTACCCACTTTTTTTCTAATTTGAATTCATCATTCAGAAGTAATTTTTCTGGAACTAGCGATGGGAGCACAATTTCTTTTTTAGCTACCGAGGCAGTAATTTTTTTATTTGTAATAGCTTCTTCTTTGCTGTCTGAATTTGCACAAAAGCTCATGATAAAACTAGCTGCTGTACAGCCTAATATTCTGATAAAATTATATTTCATTGTTCAATGAATTGTTTTAAAGTATTATTGTGGTATTAAAAATGGACTTTTTCTGCGGTTTTACTTGTAAAATACAATCCAATATAGGTAATAAGTGCGTTTAATATGATGAGTTCATTATCGAATACATATCCAAAAAATAGCATTTTGGAATTTTTACTAATTGCAAAAGTAATAGCTGGTGACAGTAAACATATATAAGGAACTAATTTATCGCTAACCTTTCTTCCCTTCTGAAATAATCCAAAAGCATAGAGACCTAATAGAGGACCGTAAGTATAGGAGGCAACTCTAAAAATCATTCCAACTACTGAGCTGTCGTTGATGGCATTAAAGACTAATATTATTAGGAATAGCAATCCTGAAAAGCATAAATGCACCCAATGTCTGACTTTGACTGAATTCTTTTTATTTTGATTTTCATTTTTTTCCATTCCTAAAAAATCAACGCAGAAGGAAGTAGTTAGTGCTGTTAGAGCAGAATCTGTTGTGGCAAATGTGGCAGCAATTAGACCTAACAAAAATACAAGTGCAGGCAAAAATGATAAATGATTCAATGCTATCTCGGGGAAAAGCAAATCTGTTCTAGGTTTATTTGTAATAGAATCTACCGGTATAGCTATTCCGTTTTTTTCAGCATAAATATACAATAGCGCTCCAACGCTCAGAAAGAAAATATTGATGATTACAAAAATCCCTGTAAAGGTGAACATGTTCTTTTGCGCATCGGCTATATTTTTGCAGCTTAAATTTTTCTGCATTAAATCTTGGTCGAGACCCACCATAGCGATAGTCACAAACATCCCACCTAATATTTGTTTCAAAAAGTGAAATTTACTTGTCATGAAATCATCGAAGAAAAATATTTTCGAATAATTGCTATCTTTTACCTCATGATAGGCGCCTACTAGACTCAAATCCATACTGTCGCAGATGAAGTAAATAGTTAAAAAAACTGAAGACACCAAAAAGAACGTTTGCAGCGTATCGGTGATTATAATGGTTTTAAGTCCCCCACGATAGGTGTATGAGAAAATAAGCAACAATGAAATAAGAACTGTTACCGCAAATGGAACATTATAATAGTCAAAGACGAAACGTTGCAAAACGATCACCACCAAATACAATCGAAAAGCCGAACTAATTGTTCTGCTTAACAAGAATATAGATGCTGCCGTACGGTAACTGTAATGCCCCATCCTTTGCTCAATATAACCGTAGATTGAAGTTAGGTTCATTCGGTAATACAAGGGAAGTAGCAATTTGGTAATTACAATAAATCCGATTGCGTTTCCTAATACAAATTGAAAATATTTAAACTGTTCTCCACCTGGAGCACCAACTTCTCCTGGAACAGATATGAAAGTAACGCCAGAAAGTGCTGTTCCAATCATTCCAAAAGCGACTAAGTACCACTTAGAATTTTTGTTTGCTTTAAAAAAAGCATCATTTCCATCATCTTTCTTACTGATAGTATGAGAGATTAAAAATAGTACGCCAAAATAAATGATGATTAGTAGAAGGATTGCGTTTGGAGTCATTTGGTATTTATATAAAATGTATAATTTTGAATTCTGATTATTTGTACAACAAGTATTTTGTTCTTGTTTTCTTAAATTCTTCTAATCCTTTTTTCCAGCCCTCTCTGATTACACTTTCTGGAATCCCTTTTGTAATTTGTTCTTGAAGTTGCTTTGTACCTGATAGTTTTGTGAAAAATGAATTGAAGAAATTGCTTTTATCACTACTCAGTTTATACGCACTAATTATCCATTTTAATTCAAGTTGATGTAATTTTTTGTAATTCGTTAAATCTTCGCCATAGCAAGTTTTTCCATTGTATAAAGGGTCTTTTGCGCCAAAATTTGGTTTCGGAGTAAAATGGAAGTCTGTTTTTGGCAAAAAAGGAGAACCGTATATTTGGAATTGAGTTTCAGTACCGCGTCCTACGCTAACATTTGTACCTTCGAATAAACATAGACTAGCATACAAATTTATAGCTTGATCATTGGGTAAATTAGGAGATGGTTTTACAAGTAAACTATACGGTTTTTGATGGTTGTAACCTACACATGGAATGACTGTTAGATTGCACTTTATATTATTTTTGAGCCATTTTTCACCTTTTATCATTTGTGCATATTCACCAATTGTCATTCCGTGTAAAACTGGAATTGGATGCATTCCAACGAAACTACTGTATGCTTTTTCTAAAACAGGGCCATCAACTATACCTCCGTTTGGATTGGGTCTGTCTAGAACAATAAGCTGAATGTTATTTTCTGCACAAGCTTCCATGACGTAATGCAATGTAGAGATGTAGGTGTAAAAACGTGCACCTACATCTTGTAAATCAAAGATCATAATATCAATATTCTCTAACTGTTGCGGTTTAGGTTTCCTGTTTTCACCGTACAAAGAAATTATTTTCAATCCCGTCTTAGTATCCTTGTCATCAATGATGTGTTCACCAGCGTCTGCCGTGCCACGAAAACCATGCTCTGGGGCATAGATGGTCTGAATATCAACTTGTTTTTCAAGAAGAAAATCTACAAGATGTATTTTGCTGCTTAATATCCCCGTTTGATTAGTAACAATTCCAACTTTTTTATTTTTTAAAAGTGGAAGGTAATTTTCATAATTATCAGCACCAGTCTTAAAAGATTCGACACTACTTACTAAATTATCTTGTTTACTATTTTCGGAAAGATTTGATTTGCAATTAAATGCAAATAGAACCATCAATAAGAAGATGTTTTTGTTAAATAGTAATGTCATAATATTCAAGATATTTGTTTAGTATTTACAATATAGTTGGAAATAAACGATTAATCTCGTTTTACAACTTTAAAACTTTCACTTTTTCCATTTTCGAAACTTACTTTAGCAAAATAAATTCCACTTGGCATTTTTGAAGTTATGACCGTTATCTTAGAGTTATTGATGGTGTGGGTTTGTCTATAAACCTCTTTTCCTTCCATATTAAAAAGGTATACAATCACATTTTCTGATAGTGCTTCTTTAAACTCAATTTTGAATTGATTTTTAAACGGGTTTGGATAAACTAGATAAGAATGACTTTTATTGAGCACAAATGCTGAACGGCTTAACAGTGGTGCGTTGAAATCGCCTGCCTCATTATTATTTTTATCCAAGGATGCAACGACAAAGTATTTGGTGTCAATTAATATTTGTGGGATGATCAATTCATTTCCTGTAATGATATCTATAATTTTTTTACCGTCATTTTTGTTTGTGATGGCTTCTGCAGCATTATTAAAAGCATAGATTACATATTTTTGAGGCAAGTCACCATCGGCTGCAGGCAGAGGTGTATTCCAACTCAATGTTGTATTTACAAATTGAACGTTCAATGGAATATTTGGACAAACATCATCTTTACCTGCTATTGGTGGAGCAAAAGACTTGTATTTATATTGCGTGCTATTTATAAGATCATTTACAGATTTTGAATTGCTTTTTATTGAATTATAATTATATGCAATTTGACCAAATGAGGCATTCATAGTAGGAACTCTATCTTGATCAATTTGATTTTGTATTTCGGTACCTGTCCAATTATTTGTATCGGTCATTTTGTAATATCCTTGACTCACATATAACTGTTTTCCAGTAGCCTTGATTTGATCATTCCACCATTGACTCAGTTTTATATAATCTTGCGCTCCTCCTATAGACCAATATAACTGTGGAGCTAAATAATCAATTTTACCAGAATTGAGCCAAGCAATTGCATCACAATATAAAGCTGAATAAGCCGAGCTACCGGATATTCCGCTAGGTGTTCCACTTTTCCAAATTCCAGCGGGACTTACGCCAAATACGATATTTTTGTTTAGACTAGCATTTATTGTCTGTATTGCATCGTATGTTGATGCAATCATTTCATTAACATTTTCTCTTCTCCAATCTCCTATGTTACTAATGTTTTTTGGATTATGATCTATATAAGTTTGTGCATCTTGGTTAGTAGTCATTCCTGCATTTGGATAAAAATAGTCATCGTAATGTATACCATCTACATCATATCTTGTTGCAATATCTTCAACGATACTAACAATGTAATTCTTAACTTCTGGCAAACCTGGATTCAAAATTCTTTGAGAATCTGCTGATGATTTGAACCACCAAGTGGGTTGCGTAATAGTAATGTGATTGGATGATGGGGTGTACGTTGATGTCGTTTTGGCTCTATAAGGATTTAACCAAGCATGAAGGTCTAGTCCTCGTTGGTGTGCTTGAATAATTGCAAATTCCAGAGGATCCCATACTGGGTTGGGAGCTTGTCCTTGTGTTCCGGTTAAATAATAGCCCCAGGGTTCTATAGCTGAGTTGTATAATGCATCACACTCAGATCGCACTTGCAAGAATATGGTATTGTAGCCGTTTCCTTTTAAATTATCTAATATTTCTATTAATTCTGCTTGCTGTACTGCAGGTGTTGCCAAACGATTTGTAGGCCAATTAAGACTGTAAACAGAAGCTAAAAAAACACCTCTCATTTCTTGTTTAGGGTGCGTCTTATCAAATTCAGTGTTGCTTAAGCACTGAGCTTTAGTCATTACTACTTGTAATAACAGGAAAAATAAAATTGTTGATTTTATCTTTTTCAAATAGCTCTTATTCATGGAAGCAAAATTTAATTAATCAATGCAAAATTGCTATTTTTTTTTTGAAGTAAGACGATTATATATTTTATAAATGTATGGATCATTTAAAAAACAATTCACAAATAGAAAAACCACTCGAGATTGCTGCTTTCTCGAGTGGTTTTAAATAAGTATTTATTTATTGGTAAAATACGTGATTGCAGGAATGTTGACGGTAGTACTAGGTGCTCCGTTTGATAAGCCTCCTACATAACCTTTGTTGAATAAAGTATAAACTCTTCCTTTTCTAGGAGTAAAGGCCAATTTTGCAACAATTGTTGTCGTTCCTACCGTTCTCATCTGAAGTTCATAAGCAACTGATGAATCATCTGCTACCGCTGTTATTGGAATAAATATTTCACTTCCTAACAAATATTTTACTCCTGAAAAAATTACAGCATTTGAATTAAGTTCTAATATGGAAATATCGTATCCCTCAGCTGGCGAATTTGATATTAAATTAACAAAACGAACGTAGGCTTTGGTAGGATCAGTCAAACTAACACTTAAATCATCTTTCAAGGTATAAGTAGAATAAGTTGGAGATGCGCCTACTACAAATGTTGAATAATTCATTTGGGCTTCTGTCACGAATGTAGAAGTGGTTACAGTGCTAGCGGGTACCGTTGCAGTTGCTGGAATTTCAACTTTCATTGTCGCACTCCCACTCGGTACTTGTGCATAATTAATAGCAGCTGGATAGCTTCCTCCAGGTCCAACACCCAATGGCAAAGTAGTACTTATAGCGCCAGAAGTCGTTTTAATGTCATTTAAATACCAATTTACCATGAAATTAGTTCCATTGGGACCAATAGTTGCATTATTAAATTTTACGAATGCAGCTGTAGCGTCAACTTCTTCTTTATTTGGAGAAAAGTTAGTTTCATCTCCACAAGAAGAGAGAAAACCCAAAGCAAAAAAACTCAGTCCTATGTATTTTGTTAGCGTTATTTTTATGTTTTTCATTTGAATGTCATTTAATATTAAAATAATTACGGCTGAGAAAACCACATTTCCTTAGTATGATAATCTGGTAAATCAGCTCCAATTGCTTGTAAGGCTGAAAAATTCCATACGTATTCCGAATTATACCTAGGACGTACTCTATAAGCTAATTTACCATTATTGTCTGCAAATAATGCCGGGAAGACCATCGTTTCATAGATGGTGGTGTCATAATGGTATTTTCTCATATCAGTCCACGTCTCCACATATCCATGACCAAATAAAGCAATGTATTTTTGCATGATAATATGTTTCAAAGAAAGATTTGCTGCTGTAGGAACAACATTGATGTCGTTTACAAAAGCAGATCTTTGCGCTGCAGTAATTAATGTAGCTGTAGGAGCTATGGCAGTTTCTACTGTATTTCTATTTACCATATCGATACTAGCTTCAATTCCTTTTTTGTAAGCTGCCAATGCAGTTGCTCTGTCTCCTTTTTTAAATGCAGCCTCTGCTTTAATAAATTGCATTTCTGAATAAGTCATTATAGGAAAGTCGGCTTTATCTCTAAAAAGGTATCTTCCTGCAGTTGTCGAGGTTCCCGATGCTAGAGTTCCCCAAAGGTTGGGAATACGAGTAGCTGTAGCAGTTCCTGCGGCAGTATTTAAAGGATTTCCTCTAAAAACTCCATCCTCAGATGGAGAAAGAATGCTTGCCATACGTGGGTCTACGGCAGTAAAAACTGTTCCGTCCATAGCGTGAACAATAAAATCTGTTTGACGATAACTAGGTAGGTTATTTCGACTTGGTCCAAAAAAGTTCGTATCAGCATTGGCTATTCCAGTAAATTTAACATAACAATCATCTTCAATACTAGCCAAAGCTTTGTCTACATAGGCAATAACTACATCAGGATTATAAGTTGATTTGTTACTTAGGTTATTGGCATTTCGAGCCAAAACACCGTAAGCAAATTTTATCCACTTCTCTTTTTTACCATTATAGATTAAATCTCCTTTAGCAGTATAAACTTCATTAGAATTCCCATCTGTTCTTTCTAAGTCAACAATGGCTTCTTTAGCCAATCTTACTACTTCTGCATAAGCTTCTTGCTGAGTTCCATAATCAAAAATTAATCTTGATGTAAAAACTTGATCAAATTTGATTAAATCAGAATGATAATCGGTTGAAATTTGCCAGGTCCAAGCTTTTATTGCTTTTGACAAACCAGCGATGTCGTAACGTTTTACTTCATTGGCACCGTCAATAGCATTGGTTAAGTTTAATCCAATGGAATAATAAGCCATTTTCCAGATTTCTCCTCCTGCATCACTATTGGCGGTATATCCGTATCCATCCCAAGAATAGTTGACAGTGTTTTGAGAAAAATTTTGAATGTATTTCCCCAAATAACGGGCGTCATACTGAATTCCCAAAGCCATCGATGCTTGTATATTAGGTAAAAGGTATATAGGCTCAACAATAGTTGGAAAACTCTCGTTTACATTTACTGCTGCTATTTCGTCGCGATTACAAGCTGTAAGTAACAGACCTGCTATAGAGACGGCTAAAAATTTTGTTATATTTTTCATCTTAAGAATGTATTAAAGTCCAAATCTAAATCCGATATTAAATCCTCTTGGTGTAGAAAGTACCCCATAATCAAATCCTGTACCTCCAGCACCACCTGAACTAGCATTTAAACCATTTACGGCAGGATCTGCACCTGTATAATTGGTAATCATAAAGGCATCGGTAATAGTGATATACATAGAAAGGCTTGTGAATAACCTTGTTTTACTTAATACCTCTGAAGGCATTCGGTAGTTCAGTGTTATATCACGGAATCTTAACCAGTTGATATCTCTTTCGATAAAATCTGAATCTACACTATTTGCAGTGTAAAGTTCGTTTTGGTAGTAAGGAGTTACCAAAATATTATTTTTTGTTGGTGTAGCAGAATTTTCTAAACCGTCCTGTAATACTCCATCCAGTACCAATGGTTGTTCGCGATCTAGCGTTTTAGTGCTATATCCTACAGCAGTGAGGTAAGCTGCAGTTCCATTGTAAACATCTCCACCTTTACGAATGTCTAGTAAAAATGATAATTTAAAATTTTTATAGGTGAAACTGTTTTGAAATCCAATCATAAAATCAGGATTTCTATCTCCTACAATAGGGAATGTTTGGTCTCTAAGCGGTTGACCGTTTAAAGGATTGATTAATATATCACCATTATCATTTTTTAAATTGGTGTATCCCGTAAAAGTCGTAAGAGGTGAACCGACTCTTGTACCACCCCTCACATTTCCATATAACCAAGTGTCAGAAGTATAGTATTCAGGTAATGTCGAAGGAAGACTTAGTAATTCGCTGTCAGTTTTTGTGAAATTAAATAAAACATCCCAACTGAAGTCTTTGGTTTTTATTGGTGCGGCTGTAAGTGTGATTTCAAGTCCGCGATTTTGTACAGAACCAAAGTTAAAGGCAGATAGCACATACCCTGTACCATAACTTAAACGCATATTGTTGATGATCAAGTCATCTGTTCTTTTTTGGTATACGTTAACGTCTAAACTTAGCTTATTTCTAAAGAAGCGTAATTCTGTACCAAACTCTGTAGAGTTTACTCTTTCAGCTTTTAAATTTGAATTTGCTCCAGTCACCGAATAGCCAAAACCACCACCAGTAGTTGCTTTTACTTCATAAGAAGGGATGATAGATAATGGTTTGGCATCATTCGCCACTTGTGCATATGAAGCTCTCAATTTTCCATAAGATAAAAAGTTACCACCTTTTAAAGCATTTAATTCTGTGAACACAAAACTCAATGAAGAGGATGGATAGAAAAAGGAGTTATTTGCTCTAGGTAATGTAGATGATACGTCATTTCTACCTGTAAGGGATAGTGTAACTACTTTGTCATAATCAAGTGTGAATTCTCCAAAAACTCCATCAACGCGTCTTGGAATAATACGCTCCTGAGATCGTTGAGTAAGTTGGTCTGTATTATTGATATTCATTTCATTTGTTTGAAAGAACTTCTCCCCTTTGGTAGATAGAATGGTGTAATTATTATCTGTTCGGGCAAGTCCTAAACGAAGAAGTCCGTTAAATTTCCCGATAGACTTTTTGGCGGTTGCAAATCCTAAAAAGTTATAATTAGTAGTTTGATCTACATATTGTTCAAAATATCCACCAGTACTGATTCCTGTTCCAGAACCAATTCCAGTAGCACTTCTTGCAGATTCAGGATGAACCGATTTGTATCCTCTAGTAGAGTTAGCATCAATACCAAAACGGCCAGTGAAGTTTAGCCAAGACAGAGGATCATAGGTCAAAGAAACATTAGATAGCATGCGGCTGTTTTTATCGTTGCTTCTGTTTTTATTTACCTCAAATAATGGATTGTCAATTTCAGTATCCAATGTTCCGTCGGTAATAGTTCTTCGAGTGCCATCGGCATTAAGATAATTACGAACATCTTCATTTGCAGGGAAGGTTAATAAATTTAAAAGAAAACCACCTGCTCCTTTAGAAGCTTTATCATTGTCAGATTTGATGTAAGAGAAAGAAGCTTCTGCTTTTAATTTGCTAGATATTTTTGCAGTTCCACTTAATGCTAAATTTAATCTGTTGTATTCAGAATTAGGAACAACTCCTGTTTGGCTCAAGTTTGCCATAGACAAACGGTAAGTTGCAGTTTCACTACCCGCATCAAACGTTAGGGAGTTCATTTGTTTTACACCGGTTTGGAAAAAATTGTCAATATTGTCATAGAGTACAGTTCCGGGCGCATACGCTTCTCCAAAAGCTCTACGGTAATTATCTTCTGAAATTCCGTTTGATCCTCTTTGATACACCCTTTGTGTGTCTGGAAAACGATATACTTCATCTAGTCTTAAATCGGTTGAATAGGTCAATGTGCCTTTACCGTTCTTACCTTTTTTGGTTGTAATAATAATGGCTCCATTTCCTGCATCAATACCATACAAAGCAGCTGCTTCGGGACCTTTAAGAACTGTAACAGATTCTATGTCTTCGGGATTAATATCTGCGCCACGATTGGTATAATCGGTATCTCTATTTGGACCATTCGAAATTAACAATCCCTGATCTAGGGTTGAATTATTAATAGGTAAACCATCAACTACAAATAAAGGTGAATTATTACCACTCATAGAATTCACTCCTCTAAGTTGCACAGATGCCGAAGATCCTGGCGAACCAGAAGTACTAGTCACAGTTAATCCAGCTATTCTACCCTGCATCGAATTAACAAAATTCTCTCTCTGAGTGTCTGCAATATCCGCCCCACTTATACTTTGCGTGGAATAACCTAATGATGACTTAGCACGAGTAATACCCAAAGCACCTGTTACGGTAACTTCATTTAGCATTTGAGAACTTTCATTAAGAACAATAGTTAGTGATGGTCCGGTAACTTTCACTTCTTTGGTTTCAAAACCAATTGAGGAAATTACGAGAGTGTTGCCTACCTCTGCTTTTCCCTGAAAATCGCCATCAATTCCGGTTACAAAAACAATCTTGGTGTTTTTCACCAAAATATTCACCCCTGGTGTCGGAATACCATTGTTATCTTTAACGATACCTTTTACTGTTATACTTTGGGAATATGTCATAAATAGACCCGCAAAAAACAATAAAACAATTAAATAATTTTGTTTCATAATTGTTAATTTTAGTTAATCATTTAACACAAACATAACAATTAATTTTATAACATAAACAGGTAGATAAGTTTAAATTCAGTCCAAATAGGCTTTTAGCAAAATTTTTTTAACTTTATGTGCCCTAGGACCGCTCAATTGAAGTTTAACACTATACAATCCAAATTCTAAATGTTAAAAATTTATAATGAATAATTATTGTTTTGTTAACAAACAAAGCTTGTTTTAACATTATGATAATGAATGGAATTACTGTAGTATTGAGGAAATATATTTTTTGCTATAACTATAATTAATAAAACCCCTTAATTGTGATTTAATATTGTCAGTGGTTATTCACTTTTTAAACTACATCTCATAATAATTAGGCACAAAATAAGTAGGGATAGGGGTAGAGAAGTATTGAAGAAATAGTGCATTAAATATATTCTTATGTGCTAATCCGAGTAGTTGTTTGTTTTATTTTCGAAAATAAATAAAATTAAACAATAAGGTCTTGATTTAGCTTATGCAAATCAAGACCTTGTAAAGAATATTTAATTTAAATCAAATTTGATCCCCTGTGCTAGCGGTAAACTTGAACTATAATTAATTGTATTGGTTTGTCTGCGCATGTAAACTTTCCACGCATCAGAGCCTGACTCTCTTCCGCCACCTGTTTCTTTCTCGCCACCAAATGCGCCACCAATTTCTGCTCCAGATGTTCCGATATTAACATTTGCAATTCCGCAATCAGATCCTAAAGTAGATAAGAACAGTTCGGCTTCGCGAAGATTATTGGTCATAATCGCAGATGAAAGTCCTTGCACTACTCCGTTTTGCAATGCTATAGCATTTGGTAGATCGCCATTGTATTTTATAAGGTAAAGAATAGGAGCAAAAGTTTCTTTCTGTACAATAGCATAAGCGTTTTCAACTTCGGCAATGGCAGGTTGCACATAACATCCGCTTTCATAACCTTCGCCGGATAGAACACCACCGGGAATCAGTAATTTTCCGCCTTCTGCGACAACTGCGTCTAGTGTTTGAAGATATTGTGCCACAGAATCTTTATCTATAATGGGTCCAACATGATTATTTTCGTCCAATGGATTTCCAATTCTAAGTTGTTTGTAGGCATCAATTAGAGCATGTTTCACCTTGTCATACATACTTTCATGCACGATCAATCTTCTTGTTGAGGTACAACGCTGTCCTGCCGTTCCTACAGCGCCAAAAACAGCACCAATTATTGTCATTTTCAAATCAGCTTCGGGAGTTACAATAATAGCATTATTACCACCTAGCTCTAATAGTGTTTTACCCAATCGTGCAGCTACTGTTTGGGCCACAGATTTACCCATGCGAGTAGAGCCAGTTGCAGATAGTAATGGAATTCTACTATCTTGCGACATCATTTCTCCTACTTTATAATCACCATTAATTAGGCATGATATACCTTCTGGTAAATCATTTTCTTGAATTACTTCTCTAATTATATTTTGGCATGCAACTCCACAAAGTGGTGTTTTTTCAGAGGGTTTCCATACGCAAACATCTCCACAAATCCATGCTAGTGCTGTATTCCACGCCCATACAGCAACAGGGAAATTAAAAGCTGAAATAATTCCAACGACACCCAACGGATGGTATTGCTCATACATACGGTGGCTCGGTCGCTCTGAGTGCATTGTGAGTCCATGCAACTGGCGTGAAAGCCCCACTGCAAAATCGCAGATATCAATCATCTCTTGAACTTCGCCATAACCTTCTTGCAATGATTTACCCATTTCATATGAAACCAATTTACCCAAAGCTTCTTTATTTTTTCTGAGTTTGTCCCCAAACAATCGCACCATTTCACCTCGCTTTGGAGCAGGTACAGTTCTAAAAAAAGTAAAAGCTTCTGTTGCCGCCTCCATTACTTGCTCATAATCTGCTGCCGTAGTAGCATATACTTTGGCGATCAATTGTCCATTTACGGGAGAATAGCTGTCAAAAAGTTCGCCTGTTGAAAAACGTTCAATCCCTGTTGAGGTCCCAAGATTTACAGGTTTTATACCTAATTGAAAAAGTACTTGTTGTATGTCGAATGATGTAGGTGCTGTTGCCATTATAATTTTGAATATTGTTTGTTCTGCTAAGATACTAAAAAGTATTTTCTTCGAAAGTTGGGGTGATCTACCATGGTTCTGACAAATATCGGTTATATGTTTGTAGCTCTTCATAATGCCGAAGCTTCGGGAAGAGTTTAGTCATTCACAGCATGATTTTTTGAGGTAAAAAAAGCTCCTAAAAATTTTTCGTTACCATTTATCATACATGATGTGATTGCCGATAAAATCCTAACTCATTATCGTATCTCTTTTATCAAATAAATATAAACTGGAAAATGGTCACTATACCCAATTTCTGTCGCAGAATGTCTTTTGGGGTATCCTTTATAAGACCCCGAAGTTTGAATGAGAAAAGGTTTATTATAGATGCCAGCTTTCCAGAATTGAAATTGTTTGTAGTCACTTTGAATAAGAGAATGAGTTACCATAATTTGATCAAAAATATCCCAAGAATCTCTGTAAGCTATAGTACCCAAACCTTGATTGGCCATCGATTCAAATGGGTTGAAAATTCCTAAAGCAGGGACTTCTAATTTTTTTGATTTGGCATTCAATACTTTTTTGACGCTGTTATTATAAGGGCCATCATTCAAATCTCCTAATGTTATTATTTTTGCACTTGGATTTATTCTCTGCAAGGAGTCAATAATTTTAAGATTTAATGCTCCTGCTGCTTCACGCAAAGGGCTTGACTTTTTTTCGCCACCAGAACGTGAAGGCCAGTGATTGACAATTATGTGTACTTCTTGATCTTCAAGAAAACCCGTTACCAGTAATTGATCGCGAGTAAAGATGCGTTGATTGTCATAAGCAATTTCTGGTTCATCTTCAGAAAAGCTTTCTGTTTTAACAGTTGTTGCTTTTTTATCTTTACTGTAAATTATCAGCGGAATATTGGTGTAAGAAGTAGGTTTAAAATGCTTTTTTTGATAAAGTAAAGCCACATCTATACCGCGTTTGTCTGGCGAATCATAATGGATAATACCATAATCTTTCTCGATTATCAATGGCTGCTTGACCAAATCTTCAAGTACAGATCTGTTTTCAATCTCTGAACATCCAATTAAAGTAGGGGAGTTGCTATTTTCGCCCATTCCTATCTCTGCCAAAACTTGGGACAGATTATGAAGCTTTTTGTAATATTTTTTAGAATCCCAATGTTGAAGTCCCTTTGGCGTCCATTCGTCATCATTTGTTAGCGGATTGTTTATAGTGTCAAATAAATTCTCAAAATTGTAAAAAGCAACCGTGTGAATGCTATATTTTTTAGGTTGGGCGATACATAAGGAGGCGTAGCAGCACAGCAGGACTAGTAAAATTTTCATTTTAAGCAGATTAGTGTAGTAAAAATACGAATTACTATAATGCGATTTCCAATTTTAAAAAAAACGTATCTTTGTTTTAACTGATTGTATAGCTATCAAGATTTTTATTTTCAACTTTCTATGACCTCTATTTTTTATTTTTCAAAAGCCTCTGTTCAAAGGTGCAATTTTGTACTTTTAATTTTTATTCTAATATCATTTAATTGCCAATCACAAAATATTATGATTACACCTGCTTACTTGCAAAAAGGAGATACAATAGCAATTGTGTCTACTGCTCGAAAAAATACTGTTGATAATCTGAAACCTACCATTAACTTATTAAAAAGTTGGGGGCTTGAAGTTGTGATTGGAAAAACAATTGGTTTAGAGCAAAATCAATTGGCTGGTAGTGATGAAGAACGCGCAGCAGATTTTCAAACTCAATTAGATAATCCCAGTATCAAAGCCATTTGGTGTGTACGCGGTGGTTACGGTACTGTTCGTA
This sequence comes from Flavobacterium algicola, assembly GCF_022399565.1. GTDB lineage: Bacteria > Bacteroidota > Bacteroidia > Flavobacteriales > Flavobacteriaceae > Flavobacterium > Flavobacterium algicola. Next base: position 1,188,182 of record NZ_JAJTUT010000001.1, on the reverse strand, counting down.
TGGTTGATTTACTAGACTTTACCAAATTCAAAGCGAGTCCAAAATGGGTGATTGGTTTTAGCGATGTTACTGTATTGCACAATCACCTAAATACGATGGGGTTCAAATCGATTCATGGCGTTATGCCGATAAGTATTCCTAGAGCTACCAAGGAGGCTGTAGAAAGTTTACGATTGGCACTTTTTGGCGAGAAGCTATCGTATGAAATAAGTTCAGACCCGATGAACAGATTAGGAACTGCTAGCGGTGAGCTAGTGGGAGGGAACCTTTCCATCTTATACAGTTTATTTGGGTCGCCATCTGCTATAGATTGTACAGATAAAATTCTCTTTATCGAAGACTTAGACGAATACTTATATCATGTAGATCGTATGATGATGAACCTAAAACGTAACGGTTGTCTAGAAAGTATCAAGGGAATAGTGGTTGGAGCAATGAGTAGTATGAAGGATAATGATATTCCATGGGGAAAAAATGCATTAGAGATAATTCAAGAGGTCACCAAGCAGTATAACATTCCTATTATTTATAATTTCCCTGCAGGACACATTCATGACAATCGTACTTTGATTATGGGAAATACTGTTTCAATAGATGTGACTGCTTCCAAATCGACCGTAATTTTTAATTAGTTTCGTAGAAATTTGGTTACTTAGTTTTTCTACTTAGTTTTTTTAAAATTCTAATTCAATATTTGATATGGCGGCGCACAATGAATTAGGTAAATTAGGGGAAGAAATGGCTGTAGATTTTCTAAAAGAAAACGGATATGCCATTTTGGACACAAATTGGCGATTTGAAAAAGCCGAAATCGATATAGTTTGCACCATAAAAAACTTCCTTGTCGTGGTCGAAGTAAAGACACGTTCTTCGCTCGAAATTGGTTTACCAATTGATGCGGTTAACTCCAAGAAAATTAGACTACTTACAAGGGCTATCGACGAATACGTATGCGCAAAAAATCTCGATGTCGACGTTCGTTTTGACGTGATTTCGATTCACAAAGAAGCTAATTCCTTTGTAATAGAACATATTACAGATGCTTTTTATCATTTTTAGGTTAAATTTTATGTTGTTATATTTGTAACAAATTGTTTTTTATATATCTTTGCATAGGTTTTTGAGAGACAAAACAAAAAAACAACTGCAAAAACTAAGTATAAATACCTATATCGATTATGAAAACTGTATCGTCAATTGTAGAGAATTACATTAAGACAAAGCCATTTTTATTGAACGCTTTATCTCTAGGAATTATTAATTTGACTTCGCTGTCTAGGAACATCATGTCTGAATTAGAAAGTGAATTTGGGAAAGAAGTAAAGCAAGGAGCTGTTGTAATGTCTCTAAAGCGATTGACAGAGGAGCTTGATTTTCGACTAAATCATAAGATTAATAAGGTAATTAAAAATATAGGTGAAATTACAGTTCGATCTGCTTTGACAGATTACGCTTTTGCGGTTTCTGAAACAGTATTAAACAAGCAAGCCGAATTGATATCAGATATTAATGCATTTCCCGATGTCTTTTATACGTCTTCACGAGGTGTAAATGAGATTAATATTGTAGTGAGTAACAGTGTTAATGCGCTTGTTGATAAGCACTTTGTAAACGAAAAATTACTTCAAAAACTAGATAATTTAGCCTCTATAACTGTAAAGTTGCCAAAAGAAAATATTATCATTCCAGGGATTTACTATTTTATTTTTCAGCGCTTGGCGTGGGAAGGAATTATTATCAATGAAGTGATTTCTACCTCAAATGAATTTACAATATTGGTAAGTGAGGAACAAGTTGATGTAGCTTTCAAAGTTATTAAAGATTTGAAAAACTAATAGTAAATAATCATAAAAACAAAAACGGCTATCTGAAACTTTCAGGTAGCCGTTTTTGTTTAATGTCAATCAATTAGCTCATAATTTGAAATTGAGAGTTTTAAGTTACTTGATGTTCGAACAAAAAAACGCATCAAAATTCGAGTAAAAATAATTTTAATCGAATTTTGATGCGTTTTTCAATTAGTCATTCACTAGATCAGAATGGCTTCTTTGACTTTTATTTTAAAAATGAATGAGCAGTAGTATCTTGATTTTCTGTACCTGCCTCATCAAATATTCTTAATTGCTTAATCCAATATACCATTGCAGCAGCACAAATCAGCATGAAAATCCAGTTGATAGTGTTAGCTCCAAACCAACTTGCTAGTTCTAATGAACGTAAAAAATCTAATGGTGCAAATAAAATATCTACAAATAGGTATTGAATTCCTTCGAAAAATGCTTTCATATCGTTAAAATTATATTTTTTGTTTAATTAATGGGTGGCAAATATGTTTTTTAGAAGAATCTTTTTAACTTGACCCTTTCCTTTTTAAACAAGTATTATATTTACAGTCACAAAAGTATAAAATATCCTTATGATTACAAGCGTTTTTAGAAAATCTACACCATTAAATTTTTCATTGGTAGTTATTTTAATACTGGTTTTCTTTTTTGCCTATCAAATCCAAGATATTTCTTGGGTAAATTCAACCTTTTCAGTGGTAGAAAAGGTAGGAGTATTGCTTGTAGTGACGGCTTCTATATTTATTACCAATTTTATTACCAAGAAAAATGGTATCTCAAAAGACAGTTCGTATACTATATTGTTTTACCTGTTGTTTTTTATCTTCTTTCCAACGCTGTGGGATAGTACAAATTTGGTAATTGCAAATCTCTTCGTTTTATTAGCAATTAGAAGATTGATCTCATTACATTCCTTAAAAGCTTCAAAAGAAAAAATATTTGACGCATCATTATGGATATTTGTTGCATCATTATTTCACTTTTGGTGTATTCTTTATCTGGCGCTGGTATTTATTTCAATCGTATTTCACGTAGCTAGAGATTATAGAAATTGGTTTTTGCCTTTTATTGCACTATTTGCTTCTACCATTCTATTTCTAGTTTTCTCTATTCTATTTGATATAAATGTTCTGGATTATCTTGATAAAAGTGTTTCGACAAGTTTTTCTATTGATTATTTTACAAATAATTATCAGAATGCTGCTTTATCAATTTACGCAACTATTGCATTGTTTTTCGTGATTTCGATCACGGCGACTTTTCCGTCTAAGCCGGTAATCACTCATGCGACATATAAAAAAATTATAGCTTCTTTTTTTATTGGGGTACTTATATTTATAATTTCGCCAAATAAGAGTAATGATTTGCTAGTATTTACCATTGCTCCATTGGCTATTATGGCAACCAATCATATCGAAATTCCTCAATTAAAACTGAAACAAGAACTTGTGCTAGCAGTCTTACTACTTTGTAGTGTGATTATGTTTTTTAGTCAATTATAATTTAGGGCCATAAGCAAGATCACCCGCATCACCAAGTCCAGGAACGATGTAAAAGCGGTCATCAAGTTTCTCATCTAATGAAGCAATCCAGAGATGACAGTTTTCGGGCAGTTCTTTTTCAAGATGTGCTATTCCTTCTGGAGCTGCTATAACAACGGCGAGATGAATTTCTTTTGGATAACCTTTCTCAATAACTTTGTTAAACACTGCAACAATAGATTGCCCTGTTGCAAGCATAGGGTCAGCTATTACTACATATTTAGAAGTTATATCTGCTATAGCCTCATATTCTACTTTGATTTCAAAAGCATCATCTGCATTAGAATGATAACGAGCGGCCGAAATAAAACCGTTTTCTGCATTATCAAAAATATTCAAAAACCCTTGATGAAAGGGTAGTCCTGCTCTTAATATAGAAGTAATAACTATGGGATGTTTGATCTTACTAGTTTGTTTTATACCCAGTGGTGTCTGGATGTCTATAGCTGTATATTCCAATTCTTTACTTATCTCATAAGCCATGATTTCTCCAATACGTTCAATATTCCGGCGAAAACGCATTCTGTCAGTATGAATAGCGACATTTCTTATTTCTCCTAAAAATTGATTCATGATCGTATTCTTGGCTGATAAATGATGAATTTTCATAGCTAATAGTGGTTTTTTTAATTGAGACAGAAAGTTGAAATGTAATTTTTTTATAAATGTATAAAAAGTATCTTTGCTACTATTAAATATAAAGATATGTTTTCAAAACTAGCTTATTCTGTTTTCGAACAAAGTATTAAAGATTATCATGAATTTGATGATGTTAATCAACCAATAAATAATCCTTTTCCAAAGGATCAATTTGAGCATTTGCTTTATTTGAAAAATTGGATCGATACAGTACAGTGGCATTACGAAGACATCATTCGTGACCCCAATATTGATCCTGTCGCAGCATTGACATTAAAGCGTAAAATTGATGCTTCAAATCAAGAACGCACCGACATGGTTGAATATATTGATGGCTATTTTTTACAAAAATACAGTAAAGTAGAGTCTAAGGTTGATGCAAAAATTAACTCAGAGAGTCCAGCTTGGGCATTTGATAGACTTTCTATCTTAGCATTAAAAATTTATCATATGCAAGAAGAGGCTACACGAGTAGAAGCTTCTCAAGATCATAGAGACAAATGTCAAGAAAAATTAAATATTCTTTTAGAGCAAAGAACTGATTTGTCTACTGCGATTGATGATTTATTGACAGATATAGAGAATGGAGATAAATTTATGAAAGTGTACAAACAAATGAAAATGTACAACGATGATGAATTGAATCCTATCTTATATCACGGAAAAAAATAATTCAATCACGTGTCAGATACAGCAACTCATATAGCCGTCATGAGACTATCCGCAATGGGAGATGTCGCCATGACGGTTCCTGTTTTACGAGCATTGGTTGCTCAACATCCAAATGTTAGATTAACGGTTGTTTCACGTCCGTTTTTTAAGCCGTTTTTTGAAGGTATTCCGAATCTTAATTTCTTTGCTTTCGATGAAAAAGAAAAACATAAAGGGTTTCTTGGCCTAATACGACTTTATCGAGAATTACGAATATTAAAAGTAGATGCGTTTGCTGACTTGCACAATGTACTTCGCTCTAAGATAGTGCGAAATCTATTTGCTATAAGCGGAAAGAAAGTAGCCGCTGTTATAAAAGGGCGAGAGGGAAAGAAAAAATTAACTCGTGCAATTGATAAAGTTTTTGAGCCCCTGCCTACAATGTTCGAAAATCACCAGTTAGTTTTTAAAAAATTGGGATATAATGTTGATTTGTCAGCAACAGTTTTTCCCGAAAAAGCTACTTTAAGCGTTGGTATTTTAAATCTAATAGGACAAGGTAAGATTCTAATTGGAATTGCTCCATTTGCTCAATACAATGCAAAAGTCTATCCTCAAGACCTTATGCAAGAAGTTGTTAATACATTAGCGGAAAATAATCAAAACACTATTCTGCTTTTTGGTGGAGGAAAAAATGAAATGGCAGTTTTAAATTCTATCGCGGTCGGTAAAAGTAACGTTATCAATATTGCTGGAAAAATTAAATTTCAAGAGGAGCTGCAATTAATCAGTAATTTAAATGTGATGTTATCTATGGATTCAGGTAACGCACATATAGCTGCTATGCTCGGCGTAAAGGTAATTACACTATGGGGTGCAACGCATCCTTATGCAGGATTTGCACCGTTTAACCAACATGAAAATAATGCTATAATTTCCGATCGAAAACAATATCCGCTTTTACCTACATCGGTTTATGGTAATAAAATTGTAGCCGGATATGAAGATGCTATGCGAACGATAAGGGTGGAAGATGTAGTAGAAAAGATTGAGGCTAATTTGTAGCTATTTTTTTAAAATTAATGGCAACCACAGTCGTCATCTGTTCCACAGCTTTTTGACCCTTTCTTTTTCTTCTTCTTTAAGAAAAACTTCTTTATTATGAAAGCTACTGCAAATCCCAAAGCTGTAAAAGCTAATATTTCCTGCATAATAATTTATTTTAAAAGTTGAAAAGCTATTAATGCAACCACATAAGCAAAGCCGCTCATAAAAATTAATTGACCAACTGGCCATTTCCATGAGTTTGTTTCTTTTTTGGTAATCGCTAGTGTACTAGCGCACTGTAAGGCAAAAGCATAAAATAATAGCAAAGAAATTCCTGAAGCAAAATTAAATACTTTTTTACCCGTAATAGGATTAATTTCTGCTCCCATTTTGTTTTTGATTGTATCTTCATTGTCAGAGCCACCTACACTGTAAATAGTTGCCAATGTTCCTACAAATACTTCTCTAGCTGCAAATGAGCTTATAATTGCAATTCCGATTTTCCAGTCGTATCCTAGAGGAGAAATCACTGGTTCTATCGTTTTCCCCATAATTCCAATATAGGAATTCTCTAGTTTAAAAGATGCTATTTTATTACTCATCTCACTTTCCTCAATACCTTTATTCTCTACTTTTGAGCGTTGAATCGTATCGGCATTATTGAAATTTTTCCCTGGACCATAAGAGGCCAAGAACCATAAAATGATAGAGATGGCTAGAATTATTTTTCCAGCACCAAATACAAACGCTTTGGTTTTTTCGATCACATTGATGGCAACATTTTTAAACATCGGCAATTTGTAATTTGGCATTTCAACTACAAAAAATGTTTTGCCTTTAATTTTCATGATTTTATTCAGTACATAAGCAGAAAATATTGCCATTCCAAATCCTAATAGATAGAGTAACATTAAAGTAAGGCCTTGTAAATTCAAAAACCCTAATACATAATTATCTGGAATAACCAGTGCAATTATAATAGCATATACGGGTAATCTAGCCGAGCATGTAGTAAATGGTGTAACAAGTATCGTAATCAAACGTTCTTTCCAATTTTCGATGTTACGGGTGGCCATAATTGCAGGTATGGCACAAGCCGTTCCCGATATCAAAGGCACAACGCTCTTACCAGACAGCCCAAATTTGCGCATTATTTTATCCATTAAAAATACCACGCGACTCATATAACCACTTTCTTCTAGTATCGAAATAAATAAAAACAGGAATGCGATTTGAGGTATAAAGATTAAAATACCGCCAATTCCGGGAATTATTCCTTCGGATAGTAAGCTGGTAAAAACTCCTTCGGGTAAATTCTTTGAAGCTAGTGAACTTAAATTAGCAAAAGTACTATCGATAAAATCCATCGGAATTTTTGACCATTCGAATATGGACTGGAAAATTATAAACAAGATGGCAAAGAAGATGGCGTAGCCCCAAACCTTGTGCGTAAGAACACGATCAAGTTTGCTACGGAAATCTTTAGCAATAGCGATATCTACCTTTAATCCAACCTTTAGGACATCATTGATGAATTGGTATCTTTTAATTGTTTCTTTCTGCTGTAAACGCTTTAAATCTGAATGTGATTTTGTAAAAGAGCTTTGAATTTCTTTTCGTTCTAGATTTAAGAAATTAACATCTTGTGTGATTACCAACCACAATTTATATAGTAATTGACTAGGGAAAGCTTTGCGCAAACTGTCAAAATATTCGGGATCAATCACAGAAGCATTCAAGCAGGGTTCGCTAGAAATAGTTTTGTAAGTGATGATTTGTTTTTTTAATTCTGCAATTCCAAATCCTTTACGAGAACTTACCAAGGAGATTTTGGTTTTTAAATGCTCTTCAAGATAAGGAATGTCTAGCGTTATTCCTTTTTGTTCCATTCTATCGGCCATGTTGATGACAAGAATAGTTGGGATTTCAAGGTCTTTTATTTGTGTAAAAAGGAGTAAGTTTCTCTTTAAGTTTTCAACATCTGTTACTACAAGTGCAACATCTGGATATAATTTGTCATTTTTATTAAGTAGTAATTCAATAACGACATTCTCATCAATTGAGCTGGCATTAAGACTGTAAGTTCCTGGTAAATCAAGGATGTTTGCCTTAATATTATTTGGTAATTTACAAAAACCAATCTTTTTTTCAACAGTAATTCCAGGATAATTCCCCACTTGTTGGTTTAAACCAGTTAATTGGTTAAAAACAGAAGTTTTCCCTACATTAGGATTTCCTATTAAGGCAACATTGATATTTTCGTTAATCATTTTAAAGCTTGATTTGGACTAATTCAACTTCAATCTCTGCAGCAGTTTCGACACGAATGGCAAGATGTGAGCCATTGATGTCCAAATATAAAGGATCGCCAAAAGGAGCAATCTGCAGCAATTCGACCATGTTACCAGGCAAACATCCCATTTCAAGTAATTTTAACGGAATGATATCAATATCAAAATCTTTGATAATGGCTTTTTCGCCTTTTTTAAGGGAATTAATTGTGGTACGCAAGGCTTATTTAGATTGAATTAAGATTGCAAAAATACATATTATAAAACGAATACGAATGATATTTGTAATTTTTTAGCTTTTGTTTGCTCTCTTGATAGAGGTAAATTTCTAGAAGCAGTGCATAATCTGAAATTTGATACTGATAGATATAAAACTATTCCTCGTCTACACCGCTCAAGAAATTGATGTCTTTTATCAGTCTCTGAATTTCTTCTTCCTTCGTACCATCATAAAAGCCACGGATACGTCTTTTTTCATCGACCAAAACAAAGTTTTCAGTATGAACCATGTCTAATAATTCGCTAGGTTTACCCATTTTTACAGCAAGATAGGATTTTCTTGCCATCGTGTAAATATCTTTTTTAGATCCCGTGACTAAGTTCCATTTGCTGTCTTTTACACCGTATTTAATTGCGTATTTTTTTAGAACAGGGACACTATCAGTTTCTGGAAATACAGTGTGTGACAAAAGCATCACTTTAGGATTGTCTAAAATTACTTTTTGAACTTCAAACAAATTTCTGGACATTTTAGGACATATAGAGCCGCAAGTTGTAAAAAAGAAATCTGCGACGTAAATTTTACCCTCATAATCTTTTTGAGTAATAGTATCTCCATTTTGATTTACGAAAGAAAAATCGGCTATGGTGTGGTATTTGCTCACATATTGAATAGTGCTATCTACTAATTCTGGATTTACATCTGAAGGATTGTAAATAGGAAGTACTTTTTTTGGTTTTAATGCACCATAAAATAAAAATAAAGTTATTGCCGAAAAAATAATAAAAATCCCAATAAAAATGCGGTATCTGCGAAATAATGAAGGCATACTTTTTTTTCACAAAAATACGAAATGATTTTTTGTTTTATTTGCATTAATCATAGCTTTTTGATTGTTTTATGATTTTATTACATTTTAATAAATAAATTTGTCACTACTAATTCAATTTATCATTTTATATGAAAAAATCTTTTTTTAAGAAATTTGCGTATGCATTTCTTACACTGCAAGCAATGTCGACATTGCATGCCCAAGATACTCCTATGAGTAAAGTTCAGGCAAAAAGTAGTCTTAATTTAGATAAGAGTATTAAGCCAGGTGATGATTTTAATATGTTTGTAAATGGTATCTGGTTTAAAAATACTGAAATTCCATCTGATCGTACTCGATGGGGAAGCTTTGATGAGTTAAGACAAAATACAGATATGGATGCCTTAATAATATTAAAGGAGGCTTTAAACAATCCAAAGTACAATTCTACAACAGATCAAGGTAAAGCTATTGGCTTATATCAAACGATTCTTGATACGGTAGGTCGCAATAAAATGGGAATTGCTCCTCTAAAACCGTATTTGAAAAAAATTGATGCGGTAAAAACAAAAAAAGAATTACAAGCACTATTGGCTGAGATGGAGCCGGTCGGTGGAATAGGTTTTATCAACGTTAATATTGGCTCGGATGCTAAGGACAGTAATAGAAATGTTGTGAGTATAGGACCTGGTTCTGTTGGATTGCCCGATAGAGATTATTATGTTGCCGAAGATGCTGATTCTAAAGAAAAAAGAGAGAAGTATGTGCTACACGTTGCTAAAATGCTAGGATTTCTTGGAGAGAAGCCAGCACAGGCAAAAATTCATGCTGAACAAATTTTGGCTCTTGAAATTGCAATGTCAAAACCTAGATTTGACAGAGTGGAAAGAAGAGACAGAAGAAAATCGTACAACCCGATGTCTATTGCTGATTTGCAAAAATTAGCTCCATCTATGAACTGGAAAAGTTATTTTTCAACCATAGGCCTGAAGAATACCGATTCATTAATCGTTTCACAGCCGAAATACATGGCTGCTTTTGAAACTATTTTGAAAGAAAATAAAGTCGAAGAATGGAAAAGTTACATGCGTTGGGTATTGTTGAATAAGTCTTCCAATTTTTTATCTACTTCGATCGAAGATGCCAACTTTGAGTTTTATGGTAAAACATTAACCGGCGCTCTAAAACAAAGACCAAGTGATGAACGTGCTTTGCAAGTGATAAACGTTACTATTGGTGAGGCGTTAGGTAAATTATATGTAGAGAAAAAGTTTCCTGCCGAAGCGAAAGCGAAAGCAGAAAAGATGATCAAGAACATCTTCATTGCTTTTGAAAACCGAATCAATAAATTGGCATGGATGTCTCCAGAGACAAAAGTGAGCGCCATCGAAAAATTAAATAAATCAAAGATTAAAATAGGATATCCAGATAAGTGGAAAGATTATTCTGCTTTAGTTATTAGCAAACCTGAAGAGGGTGGGACTTATTTTAATAATATGAAAAATTTGCAAAAATGGAAATTTGAGCAAGATTTGATTGATTTAGATTTACCAGTTGATAAAACAAGATGGGGAATGTCACCACAAACTGTGAATGCTTATTATAACCCATCTTACAATGAAATCGTTTTCCCTGCAGCTATACTACAACCTCCTTTCTACAACTATCAGGCAGACGAAGCTTTAAATTATGGAGGAATCGGAGCGGTGATTGGTCACGAGATTTCGCACGGTTTTGATGATTCTGGATCACGTTATAATGCTGATGGTAATTTGATTGACTGGTGGTCTGCTACAGATTCGAAGCAATTTGCTGAGCTAACGACTGCTTTGGCAAACCAATACAGTGCATTGGAACCGTTACCGGGAACTTTTGTTGACGGTAAGTTTACTTTGGGTGAAAATATCGGAGATTTAGGAGGTGTAAATGCAGCTTATGACGGTTTGCAATTGTATTTAAAAGAAAACGGAAATCCAGGTTTGATCGAAGGTTATACACCAGAACAACGTTTCTTTATCTCATGGGCTACAATTTGGCGCACAAAATCGCGTGATGAAGCGATTAAAAACCAAGTTAAAACCGATCCACATTCTCCAGCAATGTATCGTGCTTATGTGCCATTGCAAAATGTAGATGCATTTTATGATGCATTCAACATTCAAAATAAAGATGGTATGTACATAGCTCCTGATAAGAGAGTTAAAATATGGTAGAATAAAATACTGAATTGAAATAAATAAAGCCCAGCAATTTTATAATTGTTGGGCTTTATTTTTGACTTTTACTTTATCAAAATATTCATGTTCTTACGAGATTGTCGCAGCGACTTATTGACGATAAATAGACCTAGTAAGGTAACTGCTCCGCCCAGAATAATAGGAAAAGTTAGTGATTCATCAAATATTACTGATCCTAAAAGTATAGCTACAATTGGATTGATATAAACGTATAGACTACTTACCTCTGGCGGCAAATGTTGCAAAGAATAAATGAAGATTGTGAAAGTAACCAGCGATCCTATAATTACGAGATAGCCTATAGCAAACCAAGTAATTGCCGGAATTTCAACCAGACTTACAAATGTTCCTGTAGCGCCATTGTATGTAAATAAGATCAGACTAGAAATAAACATTTGAAACCCTAAACTAAAATAGGGATCATAATTGCTTGCTTTCTTCTTTGCGTACAAAGTTCCAAAAGCCCAAGTTATGGTTGCTGTTACCGAGAATAGAATTCCGAGTCTAAAATCGGGTATTAAGAAATCACTTAAATGTTCGTAAAAAACTACGCAGATACCTGCAAAACTTACCAGTAATCCCGTTACGGCTAGCTTAGCAATTTTCTCTCCTTTAAAGAATGAGATAATGACAACCCAAATAGGGAAAATAGCAGAAATTATAGATCCTAATCCACTACTGATATATTTCACTCCAATGGTACTTAAGCCATTACTAAATGTAAAATTAAGTATTGCCAATATAATAATGGTTTTCCATTGTTTACCTTTAGGCCATGGTTTCTTAGTGGTTAAAAAATAGATAATGTAAATTGACCCAGCCAAGAATTGGCGAGTGGCTACCATTTGTATCGCTGGAATATAACGTACACCTTCTTTGGATGCTATCCAAGTAGTCCCCCAGAAAAAACCAACCCAAAGCATTGCCAAAATAGGTAAACCGATAAGAGAAATCTTTGACGAAATTCCGTTTTTAAATTTTGTGATCACTATAAAGTAAGTTGCGTAAAAGTATAGTTGTACTGCTGTATTAGCTTATCAGAAGCTATTGTTTTTCCTACAGACTCTGTAGTTTCGTCAAAAGTAGGAGGGATGAGGTTTTGTTCCAATGCTTTTTCTGTGTAATACGTTTTTCTAGTAGGGTGATTTGGTGCCACAGCATTTAAGCGTTCATTCCAGATATTATCATTAATTATCATCTTTATTACACCAATACAATCTTCTAAGTGTATCAAATTAACAGGTCCGTCAGGATTGGAAACATTCTCTTTCCCCGCGAGAAAGCGTGCAGGATTTCGATCGGGTCCTATTAATCCGCCAAATCGTATAATAGTTGTCTTAAGATCTTTATTATTTAATAAAAGCTCTTCGATTTCAAGTAACTGTTTGCCACTTTCAGTTACCGGTATTGGTTTTGAAGCCTCGGTTACAGTTGTATTAGCTTCGCCATAAACGGCTGTCGAACTAATAAAAATGATTTTGTCAACAGTTGATTTTTCGACAGTTGGTAGAATGGATGCTATTTTTTTTACAAATGAATTCTTGTTAGCATCTGAGTAGTCTTTGTTTTTTCCGCGTAATTTTGGTGGAATCGCAATTATCAAAATGCTGCTTCCTTCTAAGAATTTTGGTAATTCATCTGGTATTATTTCGGGGTCTAAGGCAATAGAGTAGTGGGGGATTCCGCTAGTTTCTAATATTTCTTTTTTATCAGATGTAGTTGTAGATCCTTTTACAATAAACCCACTCTGCATTAAATTTTCTCCCAAAGGAAGTCCTAGCCATCCGCAACCCAAAATACTTATTTGTACCATTTGTAAATGCCTTTTTGTTTTTTACAAAAGTAAATTAAATTGAAGTTCTGTTGCAATAAGTGGGCACCAAATTTTTGAAGATCTGATTATTTAAATACAATTTCGGTAGATTGATTAACTGAAAATAAGTTTTATGAAAAGAAAAGTTGTTAAGAATTGGTATTAATCTGATGATCGAAGGGATGTGTCGAAATATTGAAATATCTTCTTTACCTAATATTTAGCCCTGATAGCAGTGGAAATCCTTTTGCTTTTTTTTCTTAAGCAAAAGATTGAAGCGAATAGCAGGATTAAGCTCCTAATAAAATCAATTCATACTCGGTGCTTCTGGAATTTTGATTTTGAATTTCATTTTTTTTAGCACTAGTAAATAAACAGATAGACATGCGAGGACGATAAGTAATCCTACTTCAAACTGCGCAAATATTTGGTTACCACTATGCAAAGTGTTGGCCGTTGTCAGTTCCGTTTTGCCCTCATCAATTTGTACCTGAGATAAAAGCGTCAAAGTATGCAGGCTTTGATTGATGCTTGTTGTTAATTGTACCCACTGGTTATTATCCGTTAATTTTTTTAAGATTTTTGACTGGTTTTGAAATGTATTAAAGTGCTGTTTTTCTTCGGCAGTTAAAACTGTAGCTAAATATTTCTTGTCTAAAATTGCTATATTCTCTAAGCGTTGAGCGATTTCATTTCTCTTAACGTCGTTGTCAATGTTAGTTTGAAGAGCAGTGTTTTTAATTTTATGAATCGTATTATTATATTGAAAAATATAATGGCTAACCATTAATCGATCGTTGTAAATCGCCTTAATACTTTCATTTGTTTTTTTCGAATTCTGCCCAATGAAATAATTACTCAATAAGAGTAATATGGATACAAAAATTAGAACCATTGCGGCTTTTGACTTTTTATTCAAGCTGTTTAAGTCTTTCATAATCAGGAAAATTGATTAGGAAAGGTACATCTTTCTTTTGGTATTAAAAAACCTTGTAGATTTTATTAAGTCGCAATAGATATAATTTACTGTTTTAAGGTTGGCTAGTTTGTATAATTTGATTTTTTTTTGAAGTATTGATTATAGAATCATCGTTTGTGCTTGGTATTTCTATTGCAATTGGGCTTGGTTTAATAATCTGTTTGATGCAGACGGCATCATTAAGAATGAAAGGTGTTGGCATCATCCAGTCGGCTCTTGGTTGTACGGCGAATAGTGGATTTTTTAGTAAATCGAATGAACTTTCCAGAAGACACATATCAAAAACGGTTGAGCGATTTATTGTGAATTCTAGTTCAAGGGGTTGATTGTTTACCACATAATAACTCAAAATTTTCTTTCCGTTACGACTCATTTTGTTTGTTGTCTCTTCTAATTGAGAAACTCCATTGGCTTTAAAGTTGTAAAACTCCATTTTTTCATCTGCATAGATATCATATCGATTCACTTTACGACTAGGGTTTATTTTAATTTTATAATAATGCAAATTATCTGTCAAGCTATCTTTGAGAAATAGAACTTTGGGAGTTGGTATTTTTCGAATTGCTGTTTCTGTCGCATAGGTGAAAATACTGTTGTACTTACTAAACAAAGGGATTTCATCTTGTAAATGTGTTTCTTTGGGGTTGTTTCCCAAATAGCCTCTTGTCCAGTCGTCCAAGTTTTTATCGTAGGTCACCCAAGATGCTTTTTTGGCATCTACATCATAGAGATAAATCAAGCTATTTGATTTTGCCATTCCTTTTTCATAGCCAGATTGAAAGTGTGCTTTTACAAAAAACGTGATCGAAATAATCAAAAATAATATCGACCATATTCCCTTTCTTGAAAACGATTCGAAGATAGGAAGTAGAAGCCCAAATAGTAAAACAGTCAAAACGCTACTGCCTACTAGCATTTTAAGGCCCAGTCCAACGGGGAACATATAAATAAAGGGGATAATGATTAGTACTGCCGGCAAACACATAATTAAATTCAGCCAGCGATTATTTTGCTGACTTATAATGTAGTAGGACAAACCAAAAAGTCCAAAAAATACAGGTAGTATTAAAAATCCAGCACCTTGTAAATAAAATGCTATTCCGGCATTAATTATGATCCAGAGTATTAATGGGGCAATCCAGTTACTGACAGTGCTTTTTGAGTTTGAGAATAGTGTATAAAATAACATGCATATAGCCAATGTTAATGATACAAATGCAATGATATAGTCATGGCCATTATATGTAAAACCATTGAGTAAATCGTTGTACTGTGGGTAAAATGATAATAATGCTTTCCATCCAAAGTAGGCAATAGTACTTGATAAAAGTAAGCTAGCAAGTAAAGGCAAGAATCCTCTAAGTAGGGATCTGAAATTTAAGATGTGTTTTACTTTTCCGAAGAAAACCAGAATTATAGTTAAGCCAATTGCTACAAATAACATGGGCTGCACCCAATCAAATGGATAATGTATGAAACTAAATGGTAAGCTAAAATAGACATCATCTTGAAGCGAATTTGTAGCGTTTAAATTAGCATTAGAAAAGTAGTGCAATAATGGCAATAAGTAAGAACCTTGGTGCGCTAGACTATTTATATCTAGGTGCTGACTGTCATCTTGCGCAGTATGGTAATTATAATGACCATCAATAAATGCAAAATTAAAACCTTGAATTTCTCCATGTTTTCTAAAAACTGTTAAGTCGGTATCGTTGGGAAGCATTTTATAAATACTATACATCAGTGAGTTGGAAACTGGGAAAGGAACATTTGCATTGGCAAATTCATTTACCAAACCTGCATTTCCTTTATTAGTCTCCATCAACATATAACTTGGTCCAGATGTACCTCTAGCTTCAAAATTAAGTGCTAGTCCTATTTCTTTTGCCCATCTGTGTTTGGTTACAAACAAAGCTGCTCCGTTTAATCCCAGTTCTTCTGCGTCTGTGAATAGTAATATGATGTCATTTTTGTGTGCTTTTTTAGAATGTAGAAAAGCACGTAAACTTTCTAGTACTGTTGCTACACCAGATCCTGCGTCACTAGCACCAAATGAAGCCGAATGAGGCGCGCTATCATAATGTGTAAGCAATAGTAGTGCTTTGTTTGAATTAGTTCCCTTAATACGGGCTATTATATTTTTGGAATAGACCAAATTCCCCCAATCTGTCAATGTATAGCCTTCTTGCAAACTCACTTTTAATCCTAGCTGTTGAAGCTCCTGCTGTAAATACTGAGCAACTATTTCATGATTTTCTGAACCCACAAAATGAGGTTGCTTAGAAATAGCTTGTACTTGCTTAAATGCTCTTTGAGAAGAGAATTCAACCAAAGGTACTTTCGTTTCAGAACCTGTACGTGGCATAATACTATAATACATTATTCCTAAAACAATAGACAGTATCAGAACAGAAATCAAAGAGCTAAACTTTTTTATCATGATTGGGTAGTGGAATTAAATGTCTTTTTTGACTAACATAAAGAAATCATTTTCTAGGAGCAGGTATCCTTGATCATACAGAAAATAGTAAGTATTTCCTGTTTTTGTGTTGAGAATATTAGTGAAATAGTCAAAGTCAAAACCCAAACTCAATAATTTTGATTTCGTTGTTTTTGATTTTCCATCTTTATTTAAACTCGAAAGAATACGATAGTTTTTTCGTAACTTGTTATTAATATTACGCATGTAGTTATTACTATCCTTATTGATCTTATTGTTATAAGCATTACGACAGCCATCACTACAGAACTTTTTATCTTCTCGGCCAATGATTTTTTCACCACATTCTAAACAATTTTTCATAGTTTAGTTTTTAGTTTTCTTTATCTTATATAAATCGTGACGGCGGTCTTTTAATATTTTTACACTTCCATGTTCGTGTAATTCTTTCAAAAGGTCCAAATCAACATCTACTATTAACGTCATTTCTGTATTAGGAGTTGTTTCTGCTTTAATCCCGTTACTTGGAAAAGCAAAATCAGATGGTGTAAATACAGCTGTTTGTGCATATTGAATGTCCATATTGTTTACTTTGGGTAGATTACCAACGCAACCTGCAATTGCTACGTAACATTCATTCTCAATGGCTCTCGCTTGTGCACAATGTTTTACACGTGTATAGCCATTTTGTGTGTCGGTTAAGAAAGGAACAAATAGTATATTCATACCTTCATCTGCCATCAATCGGGAGAGTTCTGGAAATTCTACATCATAACAAATTATAATTCCAATCTTACCACAGTCCGTGTCGAAAGTCTGAATTATATCTCCTCCTGTTATACCCCAGTGAAATACCTCATTAGGTGTAATGTGTATTTTGGTGTACATTTCATTTGTACCATCTCTTTTACATAGAAAACCAGCATTATACAAAGTGCCATCAACTAGGTGAGGCATACTTCCTGTAATAATGTTGATATTGTAAGCAATTGCTAGCTCTTGAAAACGTTTCTTTATTGGCTCGGCATATTTTGCCAATTCGCGTATAGCATCAGCTTCTGATAAATGATTGTAATCTGCCATCAAAGGAGCGATAAATAATTCCGGAAAAACGGCAAAGTCGCTTCCATAACCGGATACTGCATCGATAAAAAATTCAGATTGCTCAAATAATGCATCTAAATCTTTGAGAGGACGCATCTGCCATTGAATTAAACCCAGACGAATTACACTCTTATTTTGATTTATTATTTTTGGACTATCGTCATAATAGATGTTATTCCACTCCAGTAATACAGCAAATTCTTTTGATTTTGTATCTCCTTGCAAATAATTTTTCATGATTCGCATAACGTGAAATTCATTACTCAATTGAAAAGAAAGTACGGGGTCGTGTATCTCTTTTCTTTTTACTTTGTCAATATATTCTTTAGGAGATAAATCTTGAGCGTACTTCCCGTAATTCGGGATTCTTCCTGCAAAAACTATTGATTTAAGGTTGAACTGTTCGCAAATTTCTTTTCTAGCGTCATACATTCTGCGGCCTAGTCTCAAACCGCGGTATTTTGGGTGTACAAAAACATCGATACCATAGAGAACGGCACCCTTGTAGGTATGAGTCGAAAAAGTATATTGTCCAGTTATTTGCGCATAATTGTGATTCTTATCGACTAAATCCTCATTTACGATAAGGGATAATGCAGAACCGACAACAACATCATCTACGATAATAACCAATTGACCTTCTGGAAATATTTTTAATAACTTTTTTATTTGTGTTTCATTCCAGTAATTGTCCGCCATTTCAGGATAGGAATCCATCATAGACTTTTTCAACTCTTTATAATCTTCTATTTTTAAATTTCTTAATTCAACTTTATTAATTTCTGCTTGCATATACTTTCTTGATTTATGCTAAGATACAAAAAATACGTATCCGTTTACAAACGTTTACAAATATTTACAACCGAAAGTAATTGAATGCTAACCGAATAGATTAATGAAGCTGTCGCACCTTTGTACCGTTGATTTGAACGAACAGATCATCATAATTTTAACCTTAAATATATACGCCATGAATTCATTAAAAAACAAAGTACAATTAGTAGGACACTTAGGAAATGACCCAGAAATCAAAACATTTGAAGGAGGGAGAAAATTAGCAAACTTTACGATAGCTACAAATGATCATTACAAAAATGAAAAAGGAGAAAAGGTAGAGGAAACACAATGGCATAAAGTAGTAGCCTGGGGTAAAACGGCAGAAATTATAGAGAAATATGTAACCAAGGGTAAAGAAATAGCAGTCGAAGGTAAATTGACGCATCGATCTTATGATGATAAAAATGGGGAGAAACGTTACATTACAGAGGTGGTAATCTCTGAAGTGTTATTATTGGGGAAATAGAATTACTTCATTACGATAAGCTAAAAAAGCCAATCTAGCATTTGTCACTAGATTGGCTTTTTATATAGTCTTCATTATCAAACTATAGGTAACTTATAACTACTAACATATATCTACATAATAAGTCTTGAAACTTATTTCTAAACAATTGTTTAGACTGTAAAGTTTACGCAGATTATCATCGTGCTACAAAAAAAAAGCTCCAAAGGTTTCCCTTTGGAGCTTCTATTTATAGAACTAAATTATTATTTGATAAAGAAAGTAACTCTTCTAACTAGTTTTCTAGCAGCATCAGAGTTAACATTTACTGAAGTATCTTCACCTGCAGCAACAACATTTAATCTTGAAGCAGCAACATTAGATTTCAATAAAGTTTGTTTAACGTTATTTGCTCTTGCAGAAGATAAGTTATTGTTGTAAGATGTACTTCCAATTTCGTCAGCATGACCGATAATGTCAACTGTAGCTGAAGGATTGTTTCTTAAGTAAGTTAATACATAAGCTAAAGCATCTGTAGATTCTGTGTTTGGAGTTGATTTGTTAAAATCAAAGAATACACCAACATATCCACCATTAACTAAACCTTTGATAGTGTCATCGCTGATACCAGAACCGTTTCCAGTTTTGTATTTACTATCGATATATTTTTCAATTTCGTCAGGAATACCATTATTGTTTGCATCAATAGCACGACCTTTACCGTCAACCATTACTCCAGACATTGTGTTTGGCTCAAGATCTAAATAATCAACTACACCATCTTTATCAGTATCTAAGTTCATTGCTTCTAATTCAGAAACTCTAGCTTCTAAACCATTAGTAACGTCAAGAACGATCCAGTCTGCATGTTTAGTGTTTTTACCAATGTAGTAAGTAATACCAGCTGTTCCATTAAGGATTCCACCGTATTGTCTTCCAACACCTGTAGAAGCATCAAAGTTTAAGTTTTGTCTAACATTCAAGATAGCACTTCCATCAAGAGTAAATGCAAAATGATCAGACAATTTAACTTGAGCAGTCAATCCTAAGATTCCGTTTCCAACCCAGTCCTTAGTATCACCTTGTCTTACCATTCCAAGACCAACACCACCATGACCTAATAATCCGATAGTATTTGTCCAAGTTTCAAAACTCATAATTCTACCTAAGTTAGCAACTGCTTGCAAATCTCCTCTGTAGTATCTTGATTCAAAATCTGGTGTTCCGCTTTTCTCGCTTAAAGCGTTGTATCCAAGATCTCCTTTAATACCAAATTTATTGTTGATCATGTATCTAACTCCTAGATCAACTGTAAATGGTGTTACGAATCCGAATGCAGATCCTTGTTTGTTTAATGGCTTGCTAACTCCACCTGAAGCTTCGATAGACCATTTGTTGTACTTTTCAGTTTCAATTTCTTTTTTTGCTTCGCTTTGAGCATTTACTGCTGTAAAAGCCGATGCAAAAACTAAAGTAATTATAAGTTTTTTCATTGTTTTAAATTTTTTATAAAAGTAAATATTTTTTTCCAAAATTAACAATTTTTGTGAACACTTCACCTTATTGTGTTTCAAATCATACCTTCAGGTGGTATTGATTGATTTAATTTTAATGGTTATTCGAGATATAATTATAAATCAGATAAATTTTAACTACTTTTATTATTGTTATTGTAATATATAACTTAAATTTATGCGTAATATGTAATTAGGCCAATTTGTAAATTTTAACAATTTTCCACTGTTAAAACAGCTTAATTTGTAAGATTTAATCTTTTAAAAATCCTTTTTTACTTTATTATTTGCAGCGTTTCTGCTATCTTTTCGACACTTTTGAAGTTTTGGTGTTCAACTTTGTGATTTATTCGCTCATGAGCCCAAGTAGTATGGAAAGGGATATGTATCGCAGTTCCGCCAATCTCGAGCACAGGTAAAATATCTGATTTTAAAGAATTTCCGATCATTAAAAACTCTTCGGGTTGAATTTCTAATCGTTTTAATAGATCCAAATAATCAACTTGTTGCTTGTCTGACATCACTTCTATATGATGAAAATATTTTCCTAGACCAGAATTGTGTAATTTTCTACGTTGATCTAGCAAGTCGCCTTTTGTCGCAACTACCAATTTATAATCTCCATGTAAAGATTTTAATGTTTCTTCAACACCATCCAATAATACGATCGGCTTGTCAATAAGCTCTTTACCAAAAGTGATTATTTTTTGAACTACTTCTACAGGGATAGTGTTGTTGGAGATATCCATTGCAGTTTCGATCATCGAAAGAATGTATCCCTTAATGCCATAACCATATCGTTCTAAATTTGAAATCTGAATTCTAAATAGTTCTTGCGAAATACCTTGAGTTGAAAGATAGTCACTCATCAGGTGGCAAAATTTCTCTTCAGTCTCGGCAAAGTAGGTTTCATTTATAAATAAAGTGTCATCTGCGTCAAAAGCAATTACTTTTAATTTCATCTTAAGTAAATTTTAGTTTTAGAACCATTTGTAATTTGTTATCTGGGTTATTTATTGAAAGGTAATTTAATAAATTTAGTTAGAAAAGCCGATCGCGATTAAATTTCATTCGATCCATATAAGCATTACATTTTAAGTAAGAAAGGCTGCTTTGAATATTTCAAAACAGCCTTTCTTATATATGTAAATTTCAACTTATCTAATTATTACACCATCAATGAATAAAATAGGAACTTCCTCTACATTTTTCTCATTAATGAAGTTCGCTTCAAAAATAAATTTTTTGTCGTATAGTTTGTTGCCTATAAAATACGAAACCATAAATTCGTTAGTAAGTGTAAGGACACTGTCTTGTACCATTTCTACTTTAATAACAGAAACTGCTGGGATTTGAGGAAATGCATGTCGCAAAAGTGACGTTTTTTTCATTTCATCATCAATCATTCCATACGCCTTAGACACAACCATAACATTGTCAATGTCAAAATCACTATCGTTAACTAGATAAATATTCCAGACCTTGGCCAAAAAGTCGTCACTCCACTCTTGAACAGCAGCTATGAATACATTTTCTACTTCCGGAATCGTTATGTCTGCTTTCATATTGTACTAGGTAATTATTCGAAAATATTAAATATTAGCTTTGAACTGCTCCAAGAAACGTACGTCGTTTTCATAAAACATTCGAATGTCTCCAATTTGATACAGTAACATTGCGATACGTTCCACGCCCATTCCAAATGCAAAACCATTGTATTCATCAGGATTGATGCCACAGTTTTTAAGAACATTAGGGTCAACCATTCCGCATCCACCAATTTCTAGCCAACCTGTTCCTTTGGTAATTCGATAATCAGTTTCTGTTTTTAATCCCCAGTAAATATCAATTTCGGCACTTGGTTCTGTAAAAGGAAAATAAGAAGGTCGTAAACGAATTTTTGATTTCCCAAACATCTCTTTTGTAAAATATAAAAGTGTCTGTTTTAAGTCGGCAAATGAAACATCTTTGTCAATGTATAAACCTTCAACTTGGTGAAAAATACAATGTGAACGAGCCGATATAGCTTCATTTCTAAAAACTCGTCCTGGAGAAATAGTTCTTATCGGTGGTTTGTTTTCTTCCATATAACGTACTTGCACAGATGATGTATGTGTACGTAATAAAATATCAGGATTTGTTTGAATAAAAAAGGTATCCTGCATATCACGAGCCGGATGATATTCAGGCAAGTTTAATGCAGTAAAATTATGCCAATCATCTTCGATTTCTGGACCTTCAGAAACATTAAATCCTATGGTAGAAAAGATATCAATGATTTGATTTTTTACAATAGATATCGGGTGACGAGAACCTATTATTACAGGTTCTGCAGAACGTGTCAAATCACCATAAATACCTTTGGCTTCTTCTTTGTTCTCAAGAGATTCTTGGATGGTTTTTACTTTTTCTTCCGCAGTGGTTTTCAGTAAGTTTATTACTTGTCCGAATTCCTTTTTTTGGTCATTGGGTACATTTTTAAATTCTGCAAAAAGATCTTTTAAAATCCCTTTACTTCCAATAAATTTAATGCGAAACACTTCTAGTTCTGCTGCATTTTGAGTTGTAAAAGCAGCTGCTTCACCAATATATTCTTTTATCTTATCTATCATTTCCATTCAATAATTGAGTGTGCAAATTTAGGCATTTTTTATTTATTAAGTAGGCAGTCGGGACGGCAGTTTAATGTTTATGCAATCAATTCTTTCTCTAAAAAATAATTGACAATTGCTTCTTTCATTAAAACCGATTGCTCGCCTGCTTTCAACGTTGGTAATTCCTCTTTTACAATAAAATGTGGCCACCCTTCGTCATCAAAGAAGTCAAATTCATAATATCCGTAAGGCTCTAGTAAACGGCATATCGCAATATGCATTAAATTTAACTTTTCGTCTTTTTTGAATTCGCGATGTAATTTCCCTAATTCTTGAACACCTATTAAGTAAATGATGGCATCCAGATCTAAGTCTTCTCCTTGCGAAAATTGATCTGATAATATAGTAACGAGCTGCTCCCAGCGTTCTTTAAGTTGTGTGTCTCTTGACATTTTGCAATTAAGATTTATGAATAAGGAATTATTATATATGTAATTCCATTTCCAAATTATTTTTGGCAAAGATAGAGACTGAAGTCCCAATTTAATCCAAATATCATGAATCATTTTTAATGAAGCATGACAATTATGCACCTCAGATGTTTTGTCCCGCTATACGCTATATCTTTGTTTTTTTAAGTAAAAAAAAACAAAGGATGCCGCTGCTATCGGGGTTAATAGAGAATATTTATTTTTTACAACAAATCATTCCCAATGTCTCTTCTGAAATTCTTTTTCTCAAATTGAATCTTATCTACGCTCGCATAAGACTTCTTTAATGCTTCTTGAAAATTATCGCCATAGGAAGTTATCGCCATTACGCGTCCTCCATTTGTTACAACGGTGTCTCCGTCTAATTTGGTACCTGCGTGAAAAACAATAGAATCAGTAATGTTTTCTAATCCAGTAATTGTTTTGTTTTTCTCAAAGTTTTCAGGATATCCTCCAGAAACAAGCATTACCGTCGTAGCACTTCTTTCATCTATCTCTAGCGTGATTTCATCAAGTTTTTCATTAGCAACTGAAAGAAATAGAGATACTAAATCTGTTTTTAATCTAGGTATTACCACCTCGGTTTCTGGATCACCCATTCTCACATTGTATTCAATCACAATTGGTTCATTATTAACATTGATTAAACCAATGAAAACAAAACCTTTATATTCAATACCGTCTTTTTGAAAACCTTCGATAGTTGGTTTTACAATACGCGTTTCAATTTTCTCCATTAACACGGCATCTACATACGATACAGGAGAAACTGCTCCCATTCCGCCGGTATTTAATCCAGTGTCTCCTTCACCAATACGTTTGTAATCTTTGGCAGTTGGTAATATTTTGTAATTTTTACCATCGGTAAGTACAAAACAACTCAATTCAATTCCATCCAAAAATTCTTCAATAACAACTTTTGAACTGGCTGCACCAAATTTTTGGCCAACAAGCATATTCTTTAATTCTTCTTGAGCTTTTACCAAGTCGTGAATTATTAACACCCCTTTTCCAGCGGCCAAACCATCTGCTTTCAATACAAAGGGAGGGTTTAATGTTGCTAGAAAGATACAACCTTGTTCCACTGTTTCTGCAGTAAAACTGTCATAAGCAGCTGTTGGTATATTGTGCTTTACCATAAATTCTTTGGCAAACTCTTTACTACCTTCTAATGTTGCACCAAGTTTTGATGGCCCTATAACTGGGATTGTATTTAAATCTTTATCATTTTTAAAGAAATCAAAAATACCTTTTACCAAAGGATCTTCTGGACCTACAACAACCATCTCAATTTTCTCCTCCAAGACCAAAGCTTTAACAGCTTCAAAATCAGTTGGGCTAATTGCTACATTTGTTGCTATAGAAGCTGTTCCTGCATTTCCTGGAGCTACAAAAAGTGTATCACATAGTGGACTTTGAATCATTTTCCAAGCAAAAGCATGCTCTCTTCCTCCAGAACCTAGTAGTAAAATATTCATCTGTATTTTTTTAGTAAATTATTTTCATTCTTAAAAATGGTATGGCAAAAATAATTGGTTTTGAATCTAATACCAATTATAATGATTACTAAATGCAAAATTAAATTTATAATTAATAATTTCCTTCCTTGGTTCACAAATTATAATGCTATGGTATACCTCAAAAATGAAATATTTTGAAAATTACCCAGGTTATGACAATTACTTATTGGTTAAACATTATTTTTGATAAAAAACCTTTTATGTTTTCTCTATTTAAGCTTTCTCTACAACTTAGCGGCTTTCCAATACGTAAAGCAAAAACTGCATTACAAAAGATAATCAGTTTGCCAGAAAGTGAAAGATTAGTTTTTATCGAAAGTCAAAAAAAAGCTATTGTCAAATATCATTTGGATAATAATCTATTTTACTCTGAATTGGTTGGTTCTTCTGAATTTGAGGATTGGGATACACTACCTATTTTAACAAAAGGTAAATTACAACAACCGTTGACTAACAGACTGTCTAAAGGATATACAGTAAAAAACAGCTATATCAATAAAACCTCTGGTTCTAGCGGAAATCCGTTTGTGTTTGCAAAAGATAAATACAGTCATGCTTTGACCTGGGCATCAAATTACATGCGTTTTGGTTGGCACAATATCGATCTTGATACCGCTTATCAAGCACGGTTTTACGGTATTCCTAAAGATTTTAGAGGGAGAATTACAGAGCGGTTTAAGGATTTACTGAGTAATCGTTATCGATTTTCTGTTTTTGATCTGTCTGATAAAAAACTGGAATCTTTTTTGAAGAAATTCGAAAACAGTAGATTTCATTATATCAACGGCTATACTAGTGCAATTGTTCTGTTTGCAAAATTTTTAGAAAGAAAAAATATAGTTTTAAAGAATGTTTGTCCGACTTTGAAGGTTTGTGTAGTTACTTCCGAAATGTTATTCGAAAAGGATCGAATGCTACTCGAAAGGCAATTTGGAATAGCGGTTGTTAATGAATATGGCGCATCTGAACTTGATCTAATCGCATTTGAAAATGCTGAAGGTCAATGGCAAATTAATACTGAAACACTTTATGTAGAAATTGTAGATGAAAAGGGTACAGCTCTACCTTACGGAGAAACGGGTCGAGTAGTG
Organism: Flavobacterium algicola; assembly: GCF_022399565.1. Classification (GTDB taxonomy): domain Bacteria; phylum Bacteroidota; class Bacteroidia; order Flavobacteriales; family Flavobacteriaceae; genus Flavobacterium; species Flavobacterium algicola. Next base: position 1,162,073 of record NZ_JAJTUT010000001.1, on the reverse strand, counting down.
GTGACTTCACTATTTAATGAAGCACATTCATTTATTCGCTATGAAATTGGGGATATTGGTACAATAGACGAAAATAGTACTCCCGAAAAACCAATTTTAAAGCAGCTGATAGGTAGAACAAATGATATAGTGCAATTTCCTACTGGCAAAAAATCGGGTGGATTGGTTTTTTACTATGTGACCAAAAGCATAATTGAAGATAGCGGAAATGTAAAAGAATTCATCATCAAGCAAATTGAGTTGGACTATTTTATAGTTGATTACGTAAGTGAAAGAGAATTAAATGGTATCGAAATCGAAAAAATCGAAAAAGCTATACAGCTGTATTTGGAGCCTAATTTAAAATTTGATTTCATTAGAAAGGACATTTTGCAAAGAACAGCAAGAGGAAAGCTGAGACAATTCACTTCTGAGTTGGGATTTTCTTGATGTAGAACGGTTTTATCGCCAATTGAGTAAATAAAAATATTGACATACAACTTAATGCCACTATCCAATTTAAGCCATGAAATTGCTTGTAAACAGCAAAGTTATGCTTTACTAAATCAAATTTTGATGCAGAAATAGAATTAGCTCTTATTCGGTAAATAGCTAGACTTTCGGGAACAGCTCTTGCCGATTTTATTTTTTTAAGCACCGTTAACCAGTGCATCCAGTCCTGACGTTTTCGATTTGGTGCGATCGCTATTTTTCCAAAAAAAAAGGTGTCATAAATCCCGGTTAGGTTGCCGACATAATTGCAGAAAAATAATTGTCTATAGGATAAGTTTTGAGGAGGAACGATACACAAATTCAGTAGTTCTCCTTCTTCATTCATACAGTCGTAAGCTGAGAATGTAAACGGAATTTTATTCGTTTGCATAAATTCTAGTTGGAGCTGTAGTTTTTGAGGTTTCCATAAATCATCTGCGTCCAAAAAAGCGATATACCTGCCCGAGGCATACTGCAAAGCTGTATTCCTGGCAATCCCTGTGCCTGAATTTAAAGCTAGTGAATAATTTTTTATTCTTGATTCGGTTTGAGATATTTCCTTAATGATAGAAACTGTTTGATCTGTAGAAGCATCGTCAATAATAATGATTTCCCAATCTTGATGCGTTTGCTTTTGTATTGATCCAATAGCATCGGCAATGAACTCTGCAGAGTTAAATGTTGGAATTATGATAGAAACTAACGCATTTTTCATATTAAAATGCTTTTTCGTCTCCAACAAAAATATCGATTACAGTCTGGAAAATTATTTTGATATCTAAAAACAGAGACCAATTTTCAATATAAAAAACATCATACTTGATACGGTTCTCCATATCAATTTCACTATTGATTTCACCGCGGTATCCACTTATTTGTGCTAATCCTGTGATGCCTGGTTTTACACTGTGTCGCACGAAATATTTTTTGATTTTGTCGCGATAGGCATTATTATGTACCCATAATTGAGGTCTAGGACCTACAATTGCCATGTCGCCCGTTAAAACATTAAAAAATTGAGGCATTTCATCAATGCTCGTTTTTCTTAAGAATTGACCGATCTTTGTTATTCTAGGATCGTTTTTGATCGTTTCGTGTTCCGTATCTGCATTTAAGACCATGGAGCGAAATTTGTAACAACTAAATTCTTCTTGATTAATACCAGGTCTTCCTTGTTTAAAAAAGACAGGACCTTTCGATTCTAATTTTATTAAAATTCCAATCAATGGAACTGCCCAAGACAATATGAAAATAATGACAAAAAGTGAAAATACAATATCAAAACAACGTTTTAATAACTGAACTTCAGGTTGATGTAAAACACTTTTAGGGAGTGATAAAACAGGAAAAAGCTCGTAGTAATCCATTTTTAAATTTTTTGAAAATATATCCTTGGTGTCCGGAATAAATTTTAAATTCCGATTGTTCTCAGACATAAATTCGACTAAGTTTTTGATTTTTTCATTCGAAATATCACTTAATGAGCAGTATACTTCATCAACATTATGTTTGATTACAAATGATGCTACATCTTCATATTTTCCGAGAATTTCATCATTGGATTTTTTATCCGAAAAGAAACCTAAAAAATGATATCCGTAATTAACTTTAGTCTCAAACAATTTTTTTAATTGTATGGCTTGTGAACTGTATCCGATAATTACAGTGCTTCTGTAATTACTTCCCGTTACTAAGCGGTATTCTCTTAACAGAAAAAATAGAATAAATTTTGCCAATGCTACGGATAGCGTACTAAGTACAAAAAATTCAACAATCACAAACTCATTAAACTGCGCATTGGCTGTAAATGGGAAATAAACAATTGCCAGTAATAAAAAAACTATCTGTTGCTTAACTATTTTTGTAAAAATTTCAACTTGTGTCGTAAAGCGATACACCTTATAAAAATCTCCGATAAATGCTACGATGGACCAACTAACCAATAGATAAAAAGTATAATTACTTATTTGTATTGTAAGCTCACTAAATAATAGTTGAATTAAAACAGCAATTATTAGCAAATCTACTAGAATGCTTATTGGTCTAATGTATTTTGAATATCGTCCTATTCCATTGTGTTTCATACCGATGCAACCAATTTTATTAATTCTACATATTTTAATTTTACTAAAATATGTAGAATCCTAATTTTAACTTAATTGCAAATAAAAGCTAAATATTAAGTTATTCTACAAAGATTTGTTCCAAAATTTTGATTGTAATCAAATAAGTTGGTTTTACTCCTGTAGTACCTAACCCGCCGGATGCTAATGTGCTTCCTGTCTCCAAAGGATTATCTGATGCGTAGTATGCATAGCGCACTTTTACATCCATTGGGATACTTTTTCTAATTTTTGAAGCCGATTGTATTGCTTTTTGATAATACGAGCCTTCCATTTCTAGTCCTATAACTCCCCAAGTCGAATCGTGGAAGAACTTTAATAAATCTCTATTTTGCAATGAAGTTCCAAGCACAGTCACCATTGGTCCTGAGAATACTTCAATGTTATTTCCTTCAAACATTTCTGCAGTCAATTCATTCTCAAAATAGTAATTGTCTGCCGTACCTTCATTTATGTGAGCATTAGGAATCATGATGTCTCCCTTACCACCTTCAAGAATTCCAGCTTTCCCCATAATAGAAACAGATTCTACCTGTAAAAAAGTCTCTTTTTTGTAAGGTTTTAATAACTCGTCAATCGTTTCGTACGCTTGTTCACCAAAAGCATAGTCCATAACGATAAGAACGGGCTTTTTCTCACCGAGTTTAACATTCGAAAAAGAGGTGTCTGCCCAGTTAATCTTGGCAGTATCGAATATTTGAACATCGATATTTGTTCCAGAAGTATCCGGTAACGAAATCATTCCGTTTTTGAGTGCAATATCTTCAACTTTGCTTCTTAAATCTTTTCCGTTTGGTTTGCTTAGTTCCTCATAAATGGCAAAATCACTCATGCCTTTGAATTTAGATTGTAATGCTGGACTTGCAAAAATAGAATTCATAACCGAATGCATATTTGCGCTAATGACATGAATCGGCCTATCAAGTAAATCGTTAGCTTTTAAAACCTCTTTAATTTGAGTAGCCCAAATATCACCATGTATGTGGTGCCCAAGACGTTCCCTTAATATCGGGCTGAAAGTGATGGTTCTTTTAGTGTTTTCTGTAATTTCTTCAATGGCAAGTTTACCTAACCAGTAAATAATATGTAAAAAACGGTCTGGAGCTGCGATTGTTCCAAAGTCATCATATATATCAGAGATGTCTTCAAAAGTTCTACCCAAAATATTGGCCGCATGAGATATTGCCTTCTCTCTTTCAATCAAACTCAATTTCTTCTTCTGCGAAACAGCAAATTCTAATTTCTGCCAGTCTCTTGATATTTCTCCTGATTCATCTAGTAGTACATGGTATCGAATTTTGTGAGATTCGATAAAAATAAAAGTTAGGTGAGTAAGTATATCGTATATATCAGAACGACCTCTAGTGATTTCGATATGCATTAAATCATCATCAATACGGTAGCAGTTACGCCTTCTTTTGGGAGGTATAATAGCTTTGAAATGTGATTTATCATATCCTTCGTGTGATGTCAAATTAATAAAACGACATTCCTCTATACCAACTGGTAAACGCTCAATAACATATAATAAACCTTTTAATTCTACCTTTTCATCTGCTATATGGCCATATATTTCTGGTCTAAGAGTAAGTAATGCTTCTCGCAAACTATCACCAGAAATCCCCATTGGTTTGTAAAAACCGCGGTTAAATAAGTGGCGCATGGTAATGTATATCTTCTCAATAGCAGCTGATGATTCTTGTGCTCGAGTTATAGTTAGATTTTTAGTTTCGTTCATATCTGTGTCTGTAATAAATTTGTTATTTTTCGGTCATTTGCCAATCTCGGCACTTTATTTTGTCCTCCCAATTTTCCTATAGATTTCATGTATTCTTGAAAACCATTTTTTACCACTTTGGTAATAACTACTTTTTGTAAAATGTTCCCTACTATCAAATCATCATAGTAACTATTTTGTTTACGCATAGCAGCATCTATAGCTTCAGAAAATAGTTTAAGATCTTTAGGTTCGTTTTCAAACTCTATAAACCATTCATGATAGGGTAAACCACTTGCAGGGTTAATCTGTGGTGCCACGGTAAATTCATTTATTTGTATGTCTGTACCTTCCATGGCTTCTTGCAAAGCATATTCAACTTCTTTACCTATGACATGTTCTCCAAATGCAGAAATATAATGCTTTATACGCCCAGATACAATAACGCGGTAAGGTTTTAAACTTGTAAATTGAATTGTGTCTCCAATATTATATCCCCACAAACCTGCATTTGTAGAAATGATTAAAACATAATTGGTTTCCAATTCTACTTCACCAATAGTGTAACGGCGTGAATTGTCGCTATAAAATTCATCACTTTTTATAAATTCATAAAACATTCCTGAATTGAGTAAGAGTAGCATCCCTTTTTCCTTTTGGGAATCTTGATAGGCAAAAAAGCCTTCAGAAGCGGGGAAAAGTTCAATGCTAGGTACTTTTCGGCCGATTAGATTTTCAAACTTGGCGCGGTACGGTTCATAATTAACTCCTCCGTAAATGAAGAGATTAAAATTCTTGAAAATTTCGCCAACGGGTTTTCCCCCTCTTTGATGTAATTTTTCAAAATACATTTGTACCCATGACGGAATTCCAGAAATTACGGTCATATTCTTGTCAAAAGTCTCGTCAACGATAGCGTCAATTTTAGCTTCCCAATCTTCCATGCAATTAGTTTCCCACGAAGGCATGCGGTTCTTTTGAAGGTACTTTGGCACAAAATGAGCTACTATGCCCGATAACCGTCCAAACTGAATTCCGTGCTTGGTTTCCATTATCGGACTCCCTTGCAAGAAAATCATTTTTCCAGAAACAAAATCGGCATTACCCGTTTCGTGTATATAATGTAAAATAGCATCACGAGCTGCCTCAATATGATAGGGCATTGAATCTTTTGTAAGCGGAATGTATTTAGCTCCCGAAGTTGTGCCTGATGTCTTAGCAAAATAAAGTGGCTTGCCTGGCCATAGAATATTTTCCTCTCCCTTGACCACTTTCTCAACATAGGGCTTAAGGTCTTCATAGTCTCTTACGGGAACTTGCGCAGCAAAATCTTGATAATTCTTTATTTCGGCAAATTTATGTTCTTTTCCAAACTGGGTATTTTGAGCTGTTTTTATTATCGAATGAAAAACAGCTTGTTGCGTTATCACAGGATCATTTGCCCAGAGCTGTGTTTTTTTGAAAACTCTCTTGGCAAATATTTTGGCTGCTAATGATTTTATAAACATGCTATTTTTATTTTTTTGTGGACTTCTCTTTCGTTTTAGACAACTGAGCTGCTTTCTTTTCTTCCTCTGCAATGCTTTTTCTCAATTCTAGCTCTTCTTTTGAAGGATTAAGATCAAGCTGTGGTTCGGGTTCTTCGTCATTGTTTAAAATCGAATCTTTATTAAACTTGGCATATTCCAATTGCCCGTTGAGCACTTTCTGAATGGATTGAATATAGACTTCGTTTTTCTTCAAAGCTTTGGTTAAGGAATCCGATTTTAGAGCTAATTTGGTTGCATCACTTTTTAATTGAGAGGAAGAATAGCCAGGTATGTATTCTCTCAAGGGAGTAAAAGCGATAATAAATGTTGTAATAGAAATTAATAGAATGGCTCCAAGCGTTGCAACAACAAATACATTCATCAAGTTTAGTTTGAGTGAGAATATTTCTTCAAATGATTCCTCGTTCAAAATGACCAGACGGTTTTTTGTAAACAATTTATTTTTAAGCTTCTTGCGTTTTAATCTTTTTTCAGACATTCTGTTTTCTTATGTCACAAATATAATAATTATGGTCATCTACAGTGCGACCGAGCAAAATAAATTAATTCTATGATAAGATTGGATTTACAGTTGCATAAACTTTTTTCTACTTAATAATATATTTGTATTTCGAATACTATAAAACGGAAAAACTTAGCTGTATTTTAGCTTAAGATTCGAAACTTATTAGCTATTAGATAATGAATATTTTTCTAATGATATGTTATTAATTTCTAATTTGACGGATATTGATTCTAAAATCATGAAGGGTTTATTGCTTACAGTTTCAAATTGAATTAGTTATATGTAAAGTTTGAAATTGAGATAATTTTGTTTTTTACTGTGACTTTCATTATTTAAATGGTTATTTTTTTTCATTTTAGTTTTTAAATTCTAAAAATTACGATATATTTGGACAACCAAATTGGTAAACCAAATTCAATTGAAGTCAAAATAAAAACTTTAATTATTTATTTAATTAGGAACAATGGTACAATAAGTGCTAATTTCAATTAATACAAATGAATTTTAATTGACTGTTGATTTTTTTTAAAGTAGAAGAAGTCAATTTCGAATGTAATAATAAAATCTTAATGATGAATTGTAGTAAAAAAAAATGGTTAAAAGCAATGGCTTTAGGTTTGTTTTTAATAATGTTTCAGAATAGCATTGCGCAAGGACATCCTAGATTGGTTTTAACTCAAAAAGGAGTTAAGGAAATCAAATCTAAATTGGGTAAAGTGCCCTTGTTTGACGAATCTCTTGCAGTGGTAAAAAAGGAAGTTGATGCTGAAATTGTTTTAGGTATCGAAGTTCCTATTCCTAAAGATTTTTCTGGTGGCTATACGCATGAGCGACATAAAAAAAACTGGTTAATAACTCAAAAAGCGGGTGTTTTATTTCAAATTACTGGTGATAAAAAATACGCAAATTATGTAAAGGATATGCTTATGGCATATACAAAGCTGTATCCTACGCTGCCATTACATCCTCAAGAGAGGTCATACGCGCGCGGAAAATTATTTTGGCAAGCCTTAAATGATTCCAATTGGTTGGTGTATATGAGTCAAGCATACGATTGTGTGTACGACTTTATAGGAGCAAAAGACCGCGCTTTGATAGAGAAAGATTTATTTAAACCTTATGCTGATTTTATTTCAATAGGTTCTCCACAGTTTTTTAATCGTGTTCACAACCACAGTACATGGGGAAATGTAGCAGTCGGTATGATAGCGCTTGTAATGGATGATGATGAATTGCTAGACAGAGCTTTAAATGGTTTGAAAGAAGACAATTTGCCTCCAGGAATGAAGGATAATGATGGTGGATTGATAAAGAAAGAAGGACAAAAAACGGGATTCTTAGCAAATGTTGATGAGCCTTTTTCTCCAGATGGATATTATAATGAGGGGCCATATTACCAACGTTATGCGATGTATCCTTTCATGGTATTTGCAGAGGCTTTGCAAAATACAAAACCAGATTTGAAAATATTCGAATATAAAAACGGTATTCTTAATAAGTCAATTTATGCATTATTAAATTTGACTAATTCATCAGGTGAATTTTTCCCACTTAACGATGGTCAAAAAGGAATGTCTTATTATTCTAGAGAACTTGTCTCTGCAGTTGATATCGCTTATTTATATGGCGGAAAAGATCCTTCATTACTATCGATTGCCGAAAAGCAAGGTCGTGTAGAATTAGATAATTCAGGTATGGCCGTTGCACTAGGAATTAAAAATAATTTGACAAAACCTTTTATAAAGAAATCAATAGACCTATCTGATGGTTCTGATGGAAAAGAAGGAGGAATAGCTATTATTCGAAATAAAATTAAAGATGACGAACTGACTTTGGTAATGAAGTATGCAGCTCAAGGTTCTAGCCACGGTCATTTTGACAAACTATCATTTTCTTATTATAATAATAGTTCAGAAATTTTACAAGATTATGGTCTAGCTCGTTTTGTAAATATCGAACAAAAAGGAGGCGGGAATTACTTAAAAGAAAATGCTACTTGGGCAAAGCAAACTGTTGCGCATAATACAATTATTCAAAACGAAATTTCTCATTTTGAAGGAGATTTCGAAAAAGGAAATTTATACTCATCAAAAAAATACTTATACGATGTAAATGATCCTAAAGTTCAGATTATTAGTGCTACAGAAGACAATGCGTATCCAGGAACAAAGATGCAACGAACAATGGTACTTTTAGAAACAGAAGGTTTTCAAAAACCATTGTTATTAGATATCTTTCAAGTTGATTCGAAGACAGCAAATCAATACGATTTACCCTTCTATTATTTGGGACAAATGATGACTGCCAACTTTAAGTATGAAACACCAAAAACTTTGGAGCCTCTAGGTAAAGCATACGGATACGAGCATTTATGGAAAGAAGGAGTTGGTAAAGCTACCTCTAGTAATACAAAATTCTCTTGGTTTCACGAAGGAAGTTTTTATACAATGACTTCTGCAACTGCAGCTAATGATGATTTATTATTAGTTCGCTTAGGTGCCAACGATCCAAATTTTAATTTGCGTAGAGACGCTGGAATAATTATTCGTAAGAAAAACGCCAAGAAAGCAACATTTGTAAATGTTATTGAAACTCATGGAGGTTATAGCCCTGTTTCTGAGATTGCATTAAATGCTACTAGCTCAATTGATAATTTGGAATTAGTGTTGGAAGATGAAAAGTATGTTGGAGTGACAATCAAAAATAAGGAAGGAATTAGTACCCTTTTTATATTAGCAACATCAGATAATTCAGTAACAACAAAACATACTGTAGAAATAAAAGGGAAAACCTATTCTTGGACTGGTGCACATTATAACGCTGTAATTGAATAAGTTTATAAAATCGATGGTGACAATATCCAAACATTTGTAATTATAAATTAATTACAAATGTTTTAAGGAAGGGCCAATACAGAATCATATTAGATTTACAAAAACTGCAAAGCTTTCAATCGAAAGTTTTGCAGTTTTTTTTTGTAATTGTTTTATTATCTGTTTATTATGATTTGTAAGTAATTTTGAAACTAATTGCAATAATTTTATAAAATAATTATGAAATTGTTTTTTTTAGTTAAAATTTGTTTCTATATTTGGTTCTCCAAATTGGTTTACCAAATTGGTAAAGTAATTAACATTGCTTGTGTAGCATTGATTTTTAAGAAGATTTGTAAAACCTTAAACTGTTGTCATTAACAAATTATTGCCTAATATGAATTTACAATTTTCAAGAAGTACGCTTCTAACCGTTTTTGCAGTGACATCGATTGGTTACAGTCAAGATGTAAAAGAAAAAAAGAATGTGGCAAACATAGATTTGTCTCATTGGTCTGTAACAACTCCAGCTGAAGATCCGGTAAAACCAGGTAAAACGCTTGATTTAAGTTACCCTGAAATTTTGGACTTCGCCACAAACGAAGCTACAAATAAGTACATGTATGAGGATAAAAAAGATAAATCAATTGTGTTTTATGCTTTTCCCTCAGGAACTTCAACAGCTAACAGTCATTTTTCTAGATCAGAATTAAGAGAAACAATAAATATAGGCGATAAAGATACCAACTGGACATTTGCACAAGGTGGAAATTTTAAAGCAAAATATGCTATAGAATCTGTATCAAAAGAGAGTGATGGTAAGTACAGTCGCGTAATTATAGCACAAATACACGGACGCTTATCTGATGCGCAACGTGACCTAATTGGTCAGAAAGACAACAATGCAGCTCCTATTTTAAAGATTTACTGGGATAAAGGAAAAATCAGGGTAAAAACAAAAGTATTAAAGAATCTTAATGCTACCGAAGAAGAATTATTACCGGCTGATGCATGGAAAGATGATGCAGGTAGAGACTTTAAAGAAAAGGTCGATTTCAATAAATTTACTATAGAAGTGAAAGTTTCTGATGGTCGATTAGAAGTGATTTTAAATGATTCAGAATCTTTTGTTTATAATGATATAAATATTAAAAAGTGGGGTGTTTTTGAAAATTATTTTAAAGCAGGAAATTATTTTCAATCAAAAGATCCTAAGTCATTTGCAAAAGTTAAAATTTACTCCTTAAAAGCATCACATTAAGCGTTTTTACATTCGTTTAATAAAAGTCTCTTTTTTGTTGTTATGTCGTTTTTTTTTTTATTTTTACGAACCAATCTGGTTAACCAGAGCTTTTTTAAAATTTAAATAGTATGAAATTAGAAGTAATAACGAGGAAGGATAATAATAAAGAATCACTAAATGCTATTATTGCAAAAATTAGAGATTACATCAATTATAAGAATTTAGAGCCAGAAGATAAATTGCCATCAGAGCGAATGCTTTCTGAAAAATTTGAGGTGAGTAGAAGTAGTGTTCGTGAAGCTATTCAGAGATTAGAGTTTTACGGGATATTAAAATCGATTCCACAAAGTGGAACTTTTGTTGCCAATATTGGGAAGATAGCGATCAATGGTATAATAGATGACATATTAAGATTAGGAACTTCTGATTTTAAATCACTTGTAGAAACAAGAATTTTGATCGAATTGAAGACAGTTCGCTTGGCAGCTACAAGGAGAACAGAGGAGGATATCGTTTGTATTAAAGCAGCCTTAGATGCATATGCGGCAAAGGTAGTAACAACTGAAGATGCTGTTCAAGAGGATTTAATTTTCCACTTAGCCATTGCAAAAGCGAGTGGTAATAGCACCATAAATAATCTGATGCTGATTATAACTCCTGAGATTTTAACCAATTTTGAGAAGTTTCACGTGTGTGCAAAGAAAGAAAATGATGCTGAAGATAGAATAAAAGAACATACAGAAGTTTTTGATGCTATTGTAGCTCAGAATCCGCAACTAGCAAAGCAGAAGATGAAAGAACACTTTAAAGCTTTGTATGAATACTGTTATAGTTCGTAAAAGTGAATTTAGTTTTGTTTAAATAAAATATCATAAAAATTACGAGCTTGTTTTGAGTCGGCTCTTTATCGAAAATTAATATAAATCTCCCTAGTTGAAAGACGTAGGTTCAAGTAATTTTTGGCTTTTTTTTAGCGAAAATAGGTCAAAGCAATAAGTTAAAACTATGAAAGTAAAAGGATTAAGATGGTGGATTATTACATTAATCTGCTTAGCCACAGTGATTAATTACATCGACAGAACAGCATTTGGAATTATGTGGCCTGAGATGGGAAAAGATCTAGGGATGGACGAAGCCGATTATGCCATTATGTTAAACATCTTTATGATAACTTATGCAGCAGGTAAATTTTTGTCTGGGAAGTTATATGATATGATCGGAACCCGTTTAGGATTTACAGTATCTATTATTCTATGGTCTGTCGCTTCTATTTTCCATGCCTTTGCTAGAGGTTTATTCTCACTTACACTCTTTAGAGGTCTATTGGGTCTTGGTGAAGCAGGGAACTGGCCTGGAGCTGTAAAAAGTAACGGAGAGTGGTTTCCGGTAAAGCAAAGAGCGATTGCTCAAGGTATTTTTAATGCCGGAGCATCTTTGGGTAGTGTAATTGCTCCTGTGTTAATTGCTTTTTTATATGGCCATTATGGTTGGAGATCTACTTATATTATCATTGGAGCTATAGGTGTTCTATGGGTTATTCCATGGTTGTTTATTAATAAATCAACTCCAAACAAACATCCTTGGATTACTGAAGAAGAATTAAACCTAATTGTTGATAGTAGTAATGCCGATGGTGGTAACGTGAAAGTCGTAAATGAAAAAGGCTTAAGTGTTATGAGTATTTTAAAATACAGAGAAGCTTGGGGAGTATTAGTTGCTAGTTTCTTTATTGAGCCTATTTGGTGGTTGTTTGTAGGATGGATGCCTTTGTACTTGCACTCTGCATACGGTTTTAGTATTGTCGAAATTGGTTCTACAATTTGGATTTCCTATTTAGGAGGAATGGCAGGAAGTTTAGTCGGTGGATGGTACTGTGGAAAATTAATCGAAACAAGATCGGTAGATGCGGCAAGAAAGATCACAATTGGTATCGGTTGTGCATTGATTTTGATGGGATTATTAGGCATAATTTTCTTTGTAGATGGTGAGAGCGCTATGTCATTTATTTATATAGTTGCCTTGGTACTTTTCGGATTTCAATTTGCTATCGGAAACTTACAAACACTATCTAGTGATTTATTTAGAGGACCATCAGTTGGAACTTTAGCAGGATTGGCAGGAAGTGTAGGAGCTGTATCAGTAATTGTTATGAACTGGTTGATACCTAAAATCACAACTGTTTCTTATACTCCGGCCTTTATTATCATAGCTGTATTGGCACCATTAACTATTGGTTCTATAATGTTTTTGATAAAAAAAATACAACCAGTAGCATAACTACAATAAAAAATTGATAACGATTTTAATAATTTAAATTAAATATAAAGATGAGTAAAGTAGAAGGTAAAGTTGCAGTCATTACAGGTGCAACTGGAGGTATAGGATTTGCAGTAGCTAAAAGATTAGGTAAAGATGGATATACTGTTGTTTTAAACGGTATTGATGATGCAGCTGGTGCTGAAAAATTGGCTGAACTTGCTGCTGAAGGAATTACTGCTGAATACTATGGTTTTGATATGACAGATGGTGATGCTGTAGCTGCAAATATTGCTAAAATTGGAGAGAAACATGGAAAAATCGATGTTTTAGTAAACAATACAGGTGGAATTGGAGTAAGAGCTCGTTTTGAAGAAATGACAAACGAAGAATATAAATTCGTTATGGCTTTGAATCTTGATTCTGTATTTTATGCTTCAAGAGCAGCGATCCCTTTCTTGAAAAAAGGTACAAATGCATCTATAATCAACTACACTTCAAACGCAGCATGGAATGGTGCAGGACCAGGTGCAGGAATCTATGCAGTTTCTAAAGGTGGAGTACAATCTATCACTAGAGCCCTTGCTAAAGATTTAGCTGAATACGGAATTAGAGTTAATGCAGTTTCTCCTGGAACTATTGATACTCCATTTCACGCACAAATTAAAGCTACAAAACCTGAAGTTTTTGCTTCTTGGAAAAGTAGTGTATTGTTAGGAAGATTAGGTGAGCCAGAAGAAGTTGCTGGTGTAGTTGCTTTCTTGGCAAGTGCTGACGCATCTTTCATTACTGCAGAAACTATCCAAATTGGTGGTGGTCAAGCATTAGGAATATAATTAAAATAAAAGATTAAAAGGGCGATAATATTTATATTAAAGTCTGATAATAGCTTTGCTTCAATATTCTATAAAATCTCACAAAATGATGACTTTATGTGAATATTGTAGCAAATCTATTTTATAAGGGATAAAATTGCTTGTTAGGTGTTGCGCTTAGTGGCTTGCTGATAAATAATGCAGATTATCTCGTAATAGAAAATAACTTAGTTGTTCATTAACCTTTTGTTTTTACTAAAATAAATTAATTTACAATGTTAAAAAGGGTTATTTTTGAACTGATTTAAGATACTAAGCAAAGTGATACTTTGCTTTTTGTTTTTACGGTTAATTGTAATTTTAATCAATTTGGAAATAAATAAGATGAAAAAAGTAATCACTTTTGGTGAAATTTTACTCCGTTTATCGACCGATAGACATTTGAGATTCTCTCAAGCAGAATCATTCAAGGCTACTTATGGTGGGGGTGAATTTAATGTAGCAGTTTCATTGGCCAATTACGGTATGACTGCAGATTATGTGACTAAAATACCTGATAATGAATTGGGAATTAGTGCCTTAAAAGAAATGCGCAAACTTAATGTAGGATGTGATAATGTTTTATTTGGCGGTGATCGTTTAGGTATCTATTTTCTAGAAACAGGAACTAGTACTCGTGCCAGCAATGTAATCTACGATAGAGCAAATAGCTCTATGGCAGATTTGAAAAAAGGAGAAATAAACTGGAGAGAAATTTTTAAAGATGCAACTTGGTTTCATTGGAGCGGAATTACACCAGCATTATCAGAAAGTGCCACCGAGGCTTGTCTAGAAGCGATTCAAATTGCTGATGAAATGGGATTGACTATTTCTACAGATTTGAATTACCGTTCAAAACTTTGGACATATGGTAAACAACCCAAAGATGTAATGCCAGAAATGTTGAAATATAGCCACGTTATTCTAGGTGATATTGATACAGCTTATTTTATGCTAGGTCTTGATAAAGTAGATCCAGATTATACAAAAGGTGAAATTTTACCTTCTTTATATGATACTATTTTTAAATTATGTCCAAAATTGAAATACGTAGCGACTACATTGCGTTATTCTGTTAGTGCGTCACACCAACGTATTGGTGGGGTTTTATATGATGGTAAAAACATATTTAACGCCGCAGTGCAAGAAGTTACTCCTGTTATTGATAGAGTTGGTAGTGGTGATGCATTTATGGGAGGTTTAATTTATGGTTTGAATGAAGAACCATTAGACAATCAAAGAGCTTTAAATTTTGCTGTAGCAGCTTGTTGTTTAAAGCATACTATCTCGGGTGATTATAATTTAGTAACTAAACCAGAAATTGAAAAATTACTATCAGGTGATTTCTCAGGAAAAGTTTCAAGATAAATATATAAAAAAATATGGCTCAATTTACAAGAATAGAAGTAGCACAGGTTATGAAAGAAACGGGAATTGTTCCTTTGTTTTATCATAAAGATGTAGAAGTAAGTAAGAAAGTATTAAAGGCATGTTACGATGGAGGTGCTCGTTTGTTAGAATTTACTAGTAGAGGAGATTTTGCTTTCGAAATATTTGCAGCTTTAAACAAATATGCTATTGTCGAATTGCCTGGAATGATTTTGGGAGTTGGGTCGGTAACAGATGCAGCTGCAGCTTCATTATACATGCAGTTGGGAGCTAATTTTATTGTTACTCCAGTATTGAGAGAAGATATTGCTATTGCATGTAATAGACGAAAAGTTTTATGGTCTCCTGGTTGTGGTACGCTTACAGAAATCGCAAGAGCCGAAGAGTTAGGTTGCGAAATTGTTAAGTTGTTTCCTGGGGATATATATGGTCCACAATTCGTTAACGGAATTAAAGGTCCTCAACCATGGACTTCAATAATGCCAACTGGCGGAGTTTCTCCAACAGCTGAAAATTTGAAATCATGGTTTGATGCTGGAGTTACTTGCGTAGGTTTAGGTTCAAAATTAATCAAAGCGGATGCTAATGGTAATTTTGACATTGCAAAAATCGAATCGTTGACTAGAGAATGTATCGAAATTATAAAAGGTTTCAGAAAATAATCTTTGTTCGAAATAGTTTAGCTAAGTTTTAATTTAGTAAAAATCCCAATATACATGAAAATGTATATTGGGATTTTTTTTATGTTAAATTTTAATCTTCATAATACTATAGTTGCATTTATTTTTCAATTAAAACGAAACAAATACAAATTGAACTTGTCGTTAAAATGTATTAATATACTTTATTAATTAGATATAAGGTACTGCTGATCATTGTTTTATATGCTTTTATTACGTTGTAGGTCTTTTTTGTAAAATCGGTAAATTTAGTGAATCCAAGTTTTTTAACATTTTATTTAAAAATTTCCATAATTTTTTGTTTTTAACAATAAAATAAGACATATATTTGGAAAACCAGATTGGTGTGGCAATTTGGCTTATATTTTTGAGGTAATCTTACAATTTAATTTTTAACCAATAAAAAGTATTTATGAATGAATGTACACTCTAATGTAATTGTTATTTAATCTTTAATCACAAACTAATCAAACCATGAATTTAAAAACTAAACTTTTTTTAATGTTAATGATGATATTCAATATATCATTGTTTGCGCAAGGCGGATATCGATTATCCGGTACAATTTTAGATGGGGATAAGATGCCTATCCCAGGGGCCAATGTTAATATTGCCAACACAACAAAAGGATCATCGACAGACATTGATGGAAAATTTCAAATAGATGTCAAAAAAGGAGATGTACTTGAATTCTCATATATCGGTTATAAAAAACAATCGGTAACTATTTCGGCTCAAAAGTCTTTAACGATTTCATTAGTTGAAAATAGTAGTGAACTTGACGAAGTAGTAGTAGTAGGTTACGGTACAAGAAAGAAATCACATTTAACAGGTTCTATTGCAAAAATTGGTGGTGATGATGTTGCTGCTGTTCAAGCTACTCGTGTAGATGAGGCTTTAGGAGGTAAATTATCTGGGGTTAGAATTCAAAATCAAAGCGGAGAACCTGGAGCAGCTCCAAAAATTCAAATTAGAGCAGCTTCTTCTATTTCAGGTAATTCAGATCCATTAGTTGTTGTTGACGGATTTCCAATTTCAGGAAGTTTAGCGACTGTAAATCCAAATGATATCGAAAGTATAGAAGTATTAAAGGATGCAGCATCATCTGCTATCTATGGTTCTAGAGGGGCAAATGGAGTTGTTTTGATAACTACTAAGAAAGGTAAGGCGGGAAAAACTAGTTTTAGTTATAATGCTTACACAAGTTTATCAAATAAATACACAAATGATAATTTAAACATGGATGCTAATCAATGGGGTGCTCATTTAGAGGCGGGTATTGCAGATGGTACTTATGATCTTTCTAGATTGACTCCTGCTCAATTGAATGTAGCTAATTATAGAATTAATGCTTACAAAAATGCACCAGATGTAGTGAATGTAGAAGATTGGCTTTTCCGCACAGGTGCAAGCTCTAGTCATGATTTTAGTGTAAGTGGTGGTACTGAAGATGTAAAGTTTTTTGGATCTTTGGGATATCAAAATACGGAAGGTGTAGCACTTAACCAAGATTTTGAAAAATTGAATGCACGTATGAATATTGATGCTAGTCTGGGAGATAAATTCAAAACTGGATTAAGTTTTAATGGATTTACTTCTGATAGAAGTTCATTAGGGTGGGATATGAGAGATTTGTTGAGAGCTTCTAGTATTAGTCCTATATATCATACAGCAGCTTCTATCGCGTTTGTACAAGATTTAAACAATCAAGCCGTAGCTTTAGGATTAGCTAACTTTAACTCTGGTAACCGTAGTGGAAATACTTTTGGTTATAGTACAATTGCAGAGCTTCAACCTGGTATGGCAGCGCAAGATTGGCATTATGGTAGAGCCTTAAATGGTATTGGATCTACGGGTGATGCAGGACCTGCAAGTAAATTAGATAATACAGATAGATGGGAAAAAACATATTTTGCAAACGTAACAACGTATTTGCAATATAGTATTATTGAAGGATTAAATATTAAAACCGTTTTGGGTGGAGATTTTAATGACACTCAAAATTATTACTGGAGAGGTTTAGAATCTGATTCACAAGCTCGTGTAGCTCAAACGAATTTAAATAATGCTTACCTTAAAAAATCTTCTGTATTAAGTGAAACTACTTTGAACTATGCAAAGGAATTTGGAAAACATGATGTCTCTGCAGTAGCAGGAGTTGAATTTCAAAATACTTTTTTCAAAGGTGTTTCGTTAAACGGAACAAATGTTCCTTATGGAGATATCATCAATTACAACTTATTAGCACCTGCTGATATCACAACTGTAAATACTGATCAACACATTGCAAGAAAAAGTGTTTTTGGAAGGGTAAATTATGCTTATGATGATCGTTACTTGCTATCAGTATCTGTAAGAAGAGATGGTGACTCTCGTTTTGGTGCAAATCAAAAATACGCTACTTTTCCAGCAGTTTCATTGGGTTGGAATGTACACAAAGAAGCTTTCTTTAAAGAGAACGAAGTGTTGAACTTATTAAAATTGAGATTTAGTAGAGGTTCTTTAGGAACAACATCATTTTTAGGTGCTTATGATGCTTTAAGTGTATTGACAGTAAAACCAACTGCATTGGGTACAGGATATTTAATACCTGCAAATGTGGCAAATGAGGATTTGACTTGGCAAACCAACACAGAAACAAACTTTGGTATTGATACAGGGTTTTTAAATAATCGTATTAAATTGAGTGTAGATTACTATACTTCTGATATTAATGATATTTTAATTAAACAACCTAAATCTGAAGTTTTAGGTATATCTACATTAAACCTTAATTCTGGCAACGTAAGAAGTTCTGGTTTAGAGTTTGAATTGTCAGCTTCTATAATTAACAGTAATGATTTTTCTTGGAGTATAAATACGAATTTATCAACTGTAAATACAGAAATTAAAAGTTTGGGTGGTTTAGAAAAAATTGCTGACACGAGATACGGAGTTAGCGGTAGAGCACCAGTTTTTAGAAATTATGTAGGAGGTAATATTGGTGAAATGTGGGGAATACAAACTCTTGGAGTTGTAGAAGATAAATACATTAAAGATCCTACTGTAGCAATTGGTGTAAATAGTTCTGCTTACTACGTTAAAGATCAAAATGGTGATGGTAAAATTGATATAACAAAAACTGTTGCAGAGGGTGGAGATCTAGTAAAAATGGGAAAAAACACTCCGGATTTTTACTGGGGTATGTCTCAAAATTTTAAATACAAAAAATTAGATGTATCTTTTCAATTACAAGGTTCTCATGGAGCAAAAGTATGGAATGTTGATCCTATTTACTATCAATCTCAATTTGGTGGTCTTGGAGCCAGTGGAAAGCTAGGTGGAGTAATTAATAGTGTAGATACTAATGGTGATGGTGTTGCAGATGTTGGTCCGAATGCAGGAAATATTATTTTGGATGCTAATAATCCGCTAGATGCTTTTATGCAAGATGCTTCTTATGTAGCATTGAGAAATTTAACAATAGGATATACACTTAATAAAGATCTAGTGAGCAAGATTGGTTTAAGTTCTGTAAGAGTTTATGGAGCAGCTACGAATTTATTATATCTATGGGCTAAAAATTATACTTCTTTAAATCCAGAAGGTGTTTATACTGAAGACAGTACTCAAGCTTACTTAGGGCCGATCACTTATGGAGTACAAAATGGTGCTAGTCCGGTAGTAAGAAGTTTTACCGTAGGTTTAAATGTTAATTTTTAATAAATAAATAGAGATGAAATATATATATATATTATTGGGGTCATTGTTGTTAACAACAGCATGTTCCTCAGATTTGGATCAAGTACCAAGTGTTGATCCGAAATCAGAGTCATTAACAGATTTTACTAATGTGTTGTATGCTGCCTATTACTATCAAGTTAATGCAGTTACTCCATTGGCGGTAATGGGAGACTTTAGAGCAGACAATGCAAATATGGACGAAGCGCCAAATACAGATTTTGACAGTTTTAATAGCAATGCGATTAAGAGTCAAGAAGCGCTGTTTTTTCGTCCCTTTTATTCTACTATGTATAAGTCAATACTTAGTTGTAATATAGTGATCAATAAATCTTCAAATGCAACTCAAGTAGCTGAAGCAAAATTTTTAAGAGGTTTGTCTTATTTTAAATTGGTGCAAGTTTTTGGTGGCGTGTCAATCAATTTATCAGATGCTCCAGATACGGCAGACACATCTATTTTAGTGAGAAGTTCTGTGGCTGATGTTTATACTCAAATCATAGCAGATTTAATAGCTGCTAGAGATGTCTTACCTTCTGCAAAAGCATCTACTGGTAGAGCTACAAAATATGCTGCACAAGGTATGTTGGGTAAAGTATATTTAACTAGAGCTAATGCGGGTGATTTTACACTTGCCAAAACAGAATTAGCAGCTGTTGTTAATGGTGCTGCTGCTGCAGGATTTTCTTTAATTTCGGGAGCTAATTATGCAACTATTTTTACTGTAGATAAAAATGTTGAAACACTTTTTGCTTCACAAATTTCAGGTTCAATATCAGATGACTATTCTGGAACTGATTTTTGGGCTTGGTACACAGGTAGTGATACAAAAGCAGATTTTAATACAGTAGATCTTTCTTTAGTAAATGCATTTACTGCTAGTGATGCAAATGCTGTAGGGACTGCCGATTTGAGAAGATCAAAAACTATTGTAGCAAATGTAACGGTTACTAAAGGATATCAATCATCCAAATATCCGACTGCAACAGGAACGCCTAAGGGTAGTGAAGTTGATTGGATTGAACTTAGATTAGCAGACGTTATTTTATTATATGCAGAAGCTTTAAATGAAGAAACAGATGCTACTGCATCAAGAACTTTAGCTTTAACCGAATTAAGTAAAATTAGAACTAGAGCAGGTTTGAAACTATATAATGCAGCTGGTGGACCAACTTTGGCTGATACGCAAGTTGCAGTTAGACAAGCTATCGCAAAAGATAGAAGATTAGAACTGGCTTTTGAAGGACAAAGATGGTTTGACTTGTTGAGATACAATAAAGTAACTGCAGGTGCAACGCAAACTGCAATGGCCTCAGCTATACCTAGTGTCCCATCATTTAGTAATAATTTTTATTTGTTCCCGATACCTGATTCTGAGATTTCAGCTAGTTTTAATGTAATTACTCAAAATCCTGGTTACTAGTTAATTAATCACTAAGTGTTTCAATTTTTCTATATTATACCGGCCTGATAATCAGGCCGGTATTTTTTTTGTTTATTTTCAAAATTGTAATTTAATTATTCAGTTTTGAATTTAAAAGTTTTTTTAAAAATCTATATTTTTTCGATTAATTATTAAAGAAATAAGTTTTATAAGGAAACGTTTTATGCTGATATTTCAGCTAAAATCATGAAACTTTATTACCTATAACGAGTTGAGATTTAATATAAAATTACATCGCTTATAAGAAATTACGTAATATTGTTATAAAATTAATTAATTTATAGAAATAGAAATTATACAATCTTTTTAGGGGCAATTTATAACGTCATATTCTATAAAGGTTACTATTTTATTTGTAAAATCTATGTGGATAAAATGCAGATTAATTATAATTGTTAACGCTTGAAAATTAAATTTTTCACTTCGGGAAATTATAAGCTTAAATTTCAATTAGTTACATATAAAACGTATTGTATACACTTTATTTTTTAACAATAATCTTTTCGTTTAAAAGACTTCTAAATCTCTTGTTACTAGTAAGTTGTTTGAATTTATGATTATTTAAATGGCTATTTCATTTCTCCTTAATTTGAAAAGTTGATCAATATAGCCCATTATTTTTCTTTCCCAATTTCGCTCTATATATTTTACAATTTTCTCTTTAGCTATCGATTGTTTTTGACGGCTATATTTTTACCCTTCAACTTTCTACATCATGCTAAATTCTAAGATTTTGTTTATTTCAATTTTTTTTGCTAATTGTGTAATTTTAATTGATTAAATTTTTACAATCCGCCTTTTTCAAGTAGTTTTTTTGATTATTATGCAAAAATCTTTTTTTAACATAATAATATGACTTATATTTGGATAACCAGATTGGTTAATCAAATTGGTTATTCCGTTTTATTAATCATCAAAATTCACATTAATAACCGTCAAAATTATTCTAATATGAAATGCAAAACTTAATCTTCAATCTTACTTAATTCTTAAACTAACTAATATTAATAATAAATAAATTGAAAATGAATTTAAAAAATAAAATAACATTCGTGTTAATAATGATATTCAATATATCATTGTATGCACAAGGTGGATATCGATTATCTGGTACCATATCAGATGGAGATAAAATGCCTATTCCTGGTGCAAATGTAATTATTGCAAATACTACAAAAGGTGCTGCAACGGACTTGGATGGTAAATTTCAAGTTGATGTTAAAAAAGGAGATGTTCTTCAGTTTTCATATATAGGTTATAAAATGCAGTCTATTACAATCACCAATCAAAAAACGCTTAATGTAGTTTTGATCGAAAATAATAGTCAGCTTGATGAAGTTGTAGTAGTAGGATATGGTTCTCGAAGAAAGAGTGATATTACAGGAGCAGTTTCTTCTATTAAATCAGAAGAAATAAATGCTTTTCCGGTTTTAGATGCTACACAAGCACTACAAGGTCGTGCTGCTGGTGTGGTGGTACAATCAAATAATGGTGGTGAACCTGGTGCGCCGATTAGTATAAAAATTAGAGGTAATACTTCTATTAATGCAAGTAGTGATCCGCTTATTGTTGTTGATGGTTTTGTTGGAGCTTCTATGCCACAAGCAAATGATATTGAATCTATTGAAGTATTAAAAGATGCTTCGGCAACTGCGATTTATGGTTCAAGAGGTTCTAATGGAGTTGTTATGGTAACAACAAAAAAAGGTAGAAGTGGGAAACTGTCTATTGAAGTGAATTCAAATTATTCAGTATCAAATACAGCAAACAGATTAGATTTACTTAATGCTGATGAATTTGCTGCTTATCAGCAAACTTTTAACCCTGGATATGTTCAAGGACCTGCAGATACAGATTGGCAAGATCTTTTATATAGAAGTGGTAGTACTACAAATCACCAGTTCTCATTTTCGGGAGGTAGTGATAAGATAAATTTCTATGCTTCTGCAAATTACTTCAAGCAAGATGGTATCGTTATTAATTCTGATTTCGAAAAAATAACTTTTCTTTCTAATATCGATGCACAGGTAACTGACAAATTAAAATTAGGAATGAATCTTTTTGGAAGTATTGGTTCTAAAAATGGTATTGCGACGCAATCAACTGGAGATTCTGCAAATGGTGGTGGTGATGATGTGATTTCATTGATGTTTAGATTTACACCAGATAGAGGGATTTATGATGAGAATGGAGATTTTACAACCAACTCAATTGGTGAAAATGTAGATAATCCATATGCTGTAGCAACTCAAAGGGTAAATGAAACTAAAACAGATAATTATAGAGCTAATCTATACGCGAATTATGATATTATTGAAAATTTAACCTTTAAAACTACTTTTGGTTATAGTACAGTAAATGAAACTAATGGTTCTTATGTTCCTTCTACATTGATTGCCAATGACGGAGGTAGAGGTGGAACTGCGATTATTAGTAACAAACGTGGTACTACAGTTTTGAGTGAAAACTACTTGACGTACAAGAAAACATTGGGTAAAGGAGATTTAACTGTTCTAGCAGGATACTCTTATCAAAAGAATACAACTTTTAGATTTACAGCTGGTGCCCAAGATTTTATTGATGATGATTTTTCATTCTACAATTTATCTGGTAGTAATACTGCTTTGATTCCGACTTCATCTCTAGTAGAGCAAGAAATTCAGTCTCAATTTGGAAGATTGAACTATGATTACGATGATAAATATTTATTGACAGCTACAATAAGAAGAGATGGTTCGTCTAATTTTGCAAAAAATGAGAAATATGCAATCTTCCCATCTGGAGCAATTGGATGGAAAATTTCAAATGAAGATTTCCTAAAAGATAGTGAGACTGTTTCAAACTTAAAAATTAGAGCTAGTTACGGTTTAACGGGTAATCAAGCAATTAGTGCTTACCAATCTTTAGCACGTTTTGATAATATTAATGGTTTGTATGGTGGAAGCATTGTAAGTGCGGTTGTGCCAGATCAAGCAGCAAATGAAAATTTAAAATGGGAAACTTCATATCAAACTAACATTGGTGTAGATTTAGGATTGTTCAATAGCAAAGTGTCACTTTCATTAGACTATTATAACATTAACACCAAAGATTTGATTATTGCAGATTCAAGTCAACCACTTTATTTAGGGTTTTTGACATCTGCAAGTTTAAAGAATGTTGGTGAAATAAATAATAAAGGTTTTGAAGTTTCTTTGAATACTAGAAACATAACTAATGAAAACTTTAGCTGGACAACAGATTTCAATTGGGCGACTAACAAGAATAAAATAAAAACTTTATTGAATGGTCAAGACATTTATCTTGATGCATCTCCAAGTTACTTTAGTAGAGCCGATACTCATATTTTAAGAGAAGGTGAAGCTGCAGGTGTATTTTACGGATTTGAATCAAAAGGTGTGTGGCAAGGTGGAGCTTTACCAGAAGGTACAGCTACATTGGCAGGAGCTGTTGCAGGAGATCCATTGTATAATGATTTGGATGGGAGTGGAGTTATTACTACAGATGATAGAAAAATCATAGGAAACCCTAACCCTGATTATACTTTTGGTATTACAAATAATTTCAGTTACAAAAATTTCGATTTAAATATCTTTTTTCAAGGTTCTCAAGGTGGTGAAATTTTCAACTTAACTAATGTACAGTTGTATAATGGTGATTCAAATGCTACAAAAGAAGTTTTAAATGCATGGACTCCAACAAATACAGATACCAATACGCCAAGTATTGCTAATAGAAGAGATTTATCATCTCGTTTTATTGAAGATGGTAGTTACATAAGACTAAAGAATATTGCTTTAGGTTATAATTTCCCATCAACGTTTACAGATAAGTTAGGTATGGATAAAATTAGATTAACTGTTAGTGCTCAAAACCTTTTGACATTAACCAAGTACTCTGGTTTGGATCCTGAAGTAAGTTATTTTGCCGATAGTGCTGGAAGCAGCTCAGCAGGTAATACAACAAGTGGATTTGATTTTGGTAATTACCCAACAATTAGATCAGTAAACTTTAGCCTTAATTTAAAATTTTAAAAAAAAAGAGATTATGAAAAGATATAAATACATATTCGCATTGATCGGTTTGTCAATGATTGGATGTTCTGATTTAGAAGAAAAACCTGTTGGAATACTAGCTCCAGAAAGTTATTTTACATCCATGGATAAAGTAGAGATCGCTGTAAAAGGTGCCTACAGCTATATGGCTAACAGATATTTTATGGGGAGAGAGACAGCAATGACGCTGATGTTACGTAGTGATATTGTCGAAATTTCTGATCCAAACACCTCTGTAGATAGAAGGAATCATAATGATTTAACGGATCTGGCCAATAACGGACAAACGTTACAAAGTTGGAAAATAATGTACCAAATTATTGCTGCTGCAAATCAAGCTATTGCTGGAGCTGAATTGGTAACTGCAGAGGCATCTGTCAAAAATCCTTTGATAGCGCAAGCTTATTTTGCAAGAGCATTTACTTATTTTCATTTGGTACAGCAGTTTGGAGCAATTCCGTATTTCGATAAACCAGTATCAGATGTAGCAGAAGCAAGTAATGTGACAAAAACTCCGGTTGCTGATGTTTATGCAAACATTATTGCTGATTTACAATTTGCTAAAGAATGGTTGCCAAACACACAAGCTACTAGAGCATTACCAGCTAAGTCAGCGGCAAGTGCTTACCTTGCTTCAGTATACTTAACAATGGGCGATTATCCAAATGCTTACACAGAAGCAACTGATTTTATTTCTAAAAAAGGAATTTATAATATTGAACTTGAAGCAGATTATCAAGATTTGTTTGATGCAGATAAATCGGGTAGTTCTCTAGAGCCAATTTTCTTAATTGATTATATTGGAGATAGTTCAATTGGAAACTACAGTACAGATTATTTAGTACCTCTTACGGGTATTAGAAAAGACAATCAATTTGGTGTAGGTCAAGAAGGTTGGGCTGTTATGGTTCCTTCTTTGAAGACGTACTTATCCTATAATGCATTAGATTATAGAAGACAAGTTAGTTTTAATGCTACTGCGAAGTTTGGCGCTGTTGATGGACCAGTTACTCCATATACTGGTTTTAAAGCTGCAGATAGCAGAAATCAAAACCAACCCTATATTGCAAAATATACCCGTCTTAGAGGAGATACTCCAGGAGCAGAAGGTAGAGCATCTAGTCAAAATTACATCATGATGCGCTACGCTGAAGTTTTACTTATTGCTGCAGAAGCTGTTAACGAAATTCCAGGTGGTAGTATAGCTGAAGCGGAAGGTTATTTGAATCTTGTTAGAGCTAGAGCAAGATCCGGAGGTGTTACCAATGGTAATGTTCCTAGTTTATTTCCTATCGATGCTATAGGATCAACTCAGGCAACTTTTAGAGATGCTGTATTAGAAGAACGTAGAATAGAACTTGCTTTCGAACAAAAAAGATGGTACGATATAGTAAGAAGAAAATTAGGTCCAACAGTATTTGGTGCTTCAGGATTAGAAGGTAATAAAAGTTTTACAGATGCAAATTATTTGATTGCAATACCTGCAGAAGAAGTTTTAAGAAATCCAAATTTAGCATTATAAGTTTTTTCGAAAACAAAATGTCATATAAAAAGAATATAGTTTCTTTTCGAGCCTGCTAATAGTGGGCTCGAGATAAACTATTTAAAGCTAATAAATAATGCTATTTATTATCAGTACGATAGGATAGCACGATTATATTCTCACAAAATAAGTTAGTTAGATTTAGATTTTTTTAAATATACCGTCAATGTAATTGTACGGTATATTTTTTTTTATTTTAGAAAGTGATGTAAATTATTAACGGATGAAATACTAAACGTTTCAGTTCGGTGAGTATTTATAGAGGAATAATTTATTTCGAAAATAACAGCTAGCTTTTTTATCTAGTTTAATTTAACTAGATTTGGTTAACCAATTTAAAGTTTACTTGCAAATAATTAAAATGCAATAATTGTCAAGTGAATAATAGCTATTAACACAGATTACGATTAACATAACGATCAACAACTATAATTACAAACAAATGAAAAAGACCATAACAGCTTCCCTCTTACTACTATCGATTTCAACAACAATGTTCAGTCAAGAAATTCCAATCGAGAGTCTAAATACAAATTTAGAGAAAAATAAAAATCAATATTCGCAAAGTGTTTTGGATAAGGAGATTAATGGAATAACAGTTAATCACATTGCACTTACAGGAAAAAAAGCTATTGTCGATAAAGCGCAAGACGGTTATAAGACCATTTACTTATTTTTTAAAGGAAAAGGAAATGTAAATGCGGCAAGTTCCGATTATGAAATTGTTCCAGAAACTATCCTTTTGCCCAACGTAGCGAAAAATGTTACGATCACTACGGCAAAAAACGACACATTACATTATTTAAAAATAACTAGTAAACTCTCGGCTCAAGATTTAATAGAGATTAAAGAATTCCCTGTAGAGAATACTCAGAAAGTGTATTATGCAAAATTTACAGATTGCAAACCATACACAGAGCCTATTAAAAGTCCAAATACGATTAGTCGTACCATTATGCCTAACAAAATTATTCCTAGAATTGCCATGGGAACCGTTCAAACAAAAGGGCCAGATAAAGTTGGAGCGCACAAGCACCCTATGCTTGAGCAATTGTTTCTAGGATTAACAGATAACAATTGTGTAGTGTATGCTGATGAAGCAAAAGTAGACTTCCCACAATATTCCTTACTTCATATTCCATTAGGATCTATGCATTCCGTTTCTGTAGAAAAAGAAGAGGTAATGTATTATGTTTGGATGGATTTCTTCATCGATAGTAAAGGTGAAGAGTGGTTGAAAACTCATAATGTTACCGAGGATAAGAAGTAATTTTATCGTAGTTAGATTAAAAAAAGTATATAAATAAAGGGCCCAATTTACATATCGATGTAAGTTGGGTTTTTTTATATTCATCTGTCTGTTCTATAATAATCAACTTATAATGCTTGCTCATTTTTTTCGAAAATAGGATTGTTATACATGATTTAATATTCTGTATTTAAGTCAGTTAATATTATTTTACTAATTTGTTGGTTATATCGATATTATTTTTATATTTGGTTTTTTAAATTGGTAAACCAATATGGTTTTCCATTCTTTAACTAACCAAACCAATAATATCATGAAAAAAATTACTTTTAGTACAGGTAAAGTGATGCCTAAATTTTGGCTATTATTTTGTCTCCTATTTATCAATGCTCTTACAGCTCAAACGCTTTATAGCTCATCTTCTTCTTTACAGACAGCATTACATGCAGCGGCGGCAACGGGAGGAACATTTTATATCAAAGACGGAAGTTATGCAAGTTTTAAAGTGACGACAACTTTATTAAATGCATCTTCTGATAAGCCTATAATAATTAAACCTCAAACTACTGGTGGAGTAACATTTACAGGAGATTCTTATTTTGCTTTCAAAAAATCATCCAACATAATTTTGGAAGGATTTAATTTTAATTGTACTGGTAAAAGTACCATTGTAAAGTTTGAAGGTAGTAACAACATTAGGGTAACGCGTAATATTTTTAAGTTAACTATATCAGATGGTATATCATCTGTGAAATGGGTCTATATCGGTGGAGTTTATGATGACACTACAGTACCTTATCAATTTCTTAGTCATCACAATCGCATTGATCATAACATTTTTAAAGACAAAAATTTACCGGGCCATTACATTACTATTGATGGAACCGATGCAAAAGTACAGTCCCAATATGATGTGATTGATCATAACTACTTTAAAGACAATTCACCAAGAGCTACCAACGAGCAAGAGTCTGTGCGTGTGGGTTGGAGTAGTATGTCAAATTCCAGTGGTTTTACAACAGTCGAATATAATTTATTCGAAAACTGTGATGGAGATCCAGAAGTGCTATCTGTTAAGTCGTGCGATAACATCATTAGACACAATACTTTTAGAGGGAATTATGGTACTCTTTCTTTTAGACACGGAAACCGAAATAGAGCTGAAGGGAATTATTTTTTTGGGAACGGACGACCTATTGGAACAGCGCCAGATGGTACTACAAAATTGTACACGGGAGGAATGCGCGTGTACGGGACAGACCATGTGATTATCAATAATTATTTTGAAGGTTTGAATGGTACCAAATGGGATGCGCCAATTACTTTAACGCAAGGAGATGCAATTTGGAATACTACTTCAACAACACAAGATTTAACTAAGCATTACAGAATAGAACGTCTTTTAGTTGCTTACAATACATTAGTTAATAATGATCAAGGAATTGAATTAGGGTTTTCGAATAATGGAGCTTATGGTCAAAAAATGAAAGAAGTTACAATCGCTAATAATTTAATTACTAGTGATAGAAATAGTTTGGTTAGAGTTGTTGATGATAAAGATCAAGGATCTGATGTGACTTGGAAAAATAATCTGATGTTCCCCACTGGTACTGCAACCCTTATTAGCGGAGCAACTAGTACGACTCTTGCAAATGCAAGTCAAGTAGTTGTTGAAAATCCTAACTTGGTTTTTAATAGTGCTACGAATACTTGGAAATCTAGTGATACCACACCATTATATACTAATGAGTCAGGGACAATAAATAATGAAGATATCGAGGGGCAATCAAGACCGTCTATTAGTAATCCTGGAGCCGATCAGTATAGCTTAGAATCAGTACGTTATTTACCTATGACTGCTACAACAGTAGGGCCATTGGCTTATGAAAATGTACCTCTTGCTTTATCACCTATCACAGGGTTTATTATAGGAGGCGAAGCAAAATCAACGGTTGTTACTAGCAATTTATCTTGGACCGCAACTGTAGACAATTCAAGTTGGTTAAGTATTAGTACTACGTCAGGAACAGGTAATGGAACAATTGTAATTACTTCTGAAGCCAATAACACAGGTTCTTCTAGGACTGGTTTATTGACGGTAGTTGGTCTTGGAGTTGATCCAGTTACTTTAGCGATTACTCAAGATGGACCTTCGTTAGCGTTGTCTTCTATTACGGCTCTAGCTGCTAACGGGGAAAGTAAGACAACAGCTATTACTTCAAATGTTTCTTGGACAGCTAGTGTTGATAATTATAGTTGGCTAAGTATAAACACGACAGCAGGTTCTGGTAACGGCTCTATCGTTGTTACAGCAACGAAAAACACACTTACTACAAGTAGAACGGCAAACTTAACAGTAACGGGGAATTCCATTGCTCCAACAGTTTTATCAATTACTCAAGATGGTGCACCATCGGGAGCAACGTTGATAAATACTGGCGTAAGTGGTAGTCCTGTTACAGCAACCGCTACTTCTGAACAAGTGGGAAGTGGTAATGCCAATTATGCTATAAATTCATTGGATAAAGATGCGGCAACGAGATGGTCTGACAATGCTGATGGTGGAATCATCACTTATGATTTGGGAGCAGCTTATACATTAGAATCAATAAAACTAGCAACTACAGGTACTTCATCAAAATGGTATTTTTATGATGTACAATTTTCTACTGATGGAATTAATTATTCAGAAGCAGTGGGAGTGCAAAGTGCTGCTGCTTCATCTGCAACTTATGCTACATTCCCTTTTACAAATGTTGCTCGCTATGTTAGAATAGTAGGGAAAGGGAATAATAGCTCTAATTATGCGACCATATCTGAAATTGAATTTTATGGAAAAGCTGCAGTGTTATCGGTAATAAGTAACCAATTGAGTAATTCATTTGAGATATATCCAAATCCAGTTTCTCACACTATTAATCTTTATGCTAATGCAACAAGAGAGGCTTCAAAAATTGTAGTATTAAGCTTGGATGGTAAAGTTTTGTTCTCAAATAATTTAGTAGCAAACGATGCGGGTCATTACTCAGTAAGCAGTAATAACCTGTCTAATGGCATTTATATCATTAAAATTTTAGATGCACGCAGTGTATTACTTGCTTCAAAGAAGATTATAGTGAAAAATTAGTGTCGACTCTTTTTAACAATTGTATGGTGATTTATCAATACAGAATGTAAATTTTTTAACGTATCTGTCCTTTTTTATTATAAAAAATAACAGATACGTTTTTTTATTGTTAAATAAAACATATATATTTGGTAAATCAAACTGGGTAACCAGTTTAAAAACATACTATAACTAACTTTAAATTACATTTTATGAAAACAAAACTACTTTTAATTGCTGCATTGACTCTTACTGCAGCTAGCTCTTTTTGTCAAACAACACTGTTTTTTGACAATTTTGACCCTGCATCATTTCCCTCTCCTGATGCTACACTAAATAAACCTTTTGCTGCCTCCTCACCTTCAAGTAGTGTTTCTTCCGGTCTTTATACTTACACAGGTTATAATAGTTCTGCCAGTGGTTGGAATTTAAGTTCAGGAAATGGAACTAGTGGTTTGAACTGTATTTATACTTCCGCATCTGCAACCTATGCTACAAATTTAAGTGTACAAGGAAGTTCAGCGGCAGATAGTAAAGCGGCAACAACGATTGCTGTCCCTATGAGTAGCTTTATTTCTGGTTTTAATCCCATTTTAAAGAATAATAGCAATGTTCTTACTTGGTCTTATAATATGCGTATTAATAGGGGGGCTCAATTGACACAATTAGCAACTGCTTTAACTCCTGCTTCAGGAATATGTGGAGGTTTGATTTTAGCTACTGATGCTGTAGCAAATGCGCCTATATCAGATGCTGGAAATGGCTATGCAGTTATTTTCTCTGGTCAAGATGGAGGAACTACAAATAGTGTCGCCTTAGGTGTATTTACTGGTGGAATTAATAACGGGACTTTTTCCACAATACTTAAGGTAAATGGAATTACTATCGGGAGCAATGCTATTTCTGTAGTGGTGACTTATGCGCCGACTAATGATACGTGGACTCTTAAGGTAAGACAAGATTTGTCAACTTCTTATGTTGATCCCGAATCAACTACAGCAAATAATTTTGTTGTATCTAGTCCTGCTTCTGCTGTTGAAGCAAGTTATACAACTGCGACCAACACAAATATGATGATGTATTTTAATTACAATGGTACAAATGGTATGTACTTGGATAATTTGAAAGTAAAGACTGCGGCTAATTTGGCAGTTGCACAAAACGATATCAAAGGATTAAGTGTTTATCCAAATCCAGTAACTAGCGGAAAAATCTTTATAAATAGTGATAGTGGGGAAGTAAAGAAGGTGACTATCTACAGTATCTTAGGCGTCCAAGTACTTTCAAAAGATGTAACTTCAGGTTTGCTAGATGTTTCTACAATTAAAAAAGGAACTTATGTGATGAAAATTACGGAAGCAGGAAAAACAAGTACACGAAAGATTGTTATCGACTAGTTATAATTGCTATGTAACAAACAAAAGACCGTCTCTCGAGGCGGTCTTTTTTTGTTTGCAAAACAATGATTTAAGTTTTTGAGTTTGTCCCTTTTTATATGAAACATTTCCTTAAATTTGCTTACTTTATCAAAAGAACAACTAGAGTTATAAAAATTAAACTATGTTACAAATTGCATTTATTAGAGAGAATCAGGAGACAGTAATCCAAGCTTTGGCAAAAAAGAATATGGATGCCAAAACTGTGGTAGAAGAGGTAGTAGCACTAGACGAAAAACGTCGCGCCACACAAGTTGAAATGGACAACATCTTATCCGAATCTAATAAATTATCCAAAGACATTGGCGGATTGATGAAGAGTGGAGAGAAAGCGAAAGCAGCCATTCTGAAAGAAAAAACAGTTTCTCTTAAAGAAAAAAGTAAAGAATTAGCAGAAGTAGTAGATGCTTTGGCAGCCGAACTGACCGAAAAATTATATACACTTCCAAATCTTCCTGCTGACATAGTTCCAGTTGGAAAAACACCCGAAGAAAATTTAAATATTTTTGAAGCCGGAGAAGTTCCAGTATTACATGATGGGGCACAACCACATTGGGAGTTGGTAAAAAAATACGATATTATTGATTTTGAATTAGGGAATAAAATTACAGGTGCTGGATTTCCAGTTTACAAAGGAAAAGGCGCTCGTTTGCAGCGTGCTTTAATCAATTATTTTTTGGATAAAAATACAGCTGCGGGATATAATGAAGTACAAGTCCCTCATTTGGTAAACGAAGCTTCAGCTTATGGAACAGGACAGTTGCCAGACAAGGAAGGTCAAATGTACCATGATGCTACAGATGATTTATACTTAATTCCAACAGCAGAGGTTCCTGTAACCAATCTGTTTAGAGATGTGATTTTGAGTGAAGCAGAATTACCTGTACTTACTACTGCTTACACTCCTTGCTTCCGTCGTGAAGCTGGTTCGTATGGAGCACATGTACGTGGTTTAAATCGCTTGCACCAATTTGATAAAGTCGAAATTGTACGTGTTGAACATCCTGAAAAATCATACGAAGCTCTTGACGGAATGGTAGAGCATATCAAAGGGATATTGAACGAGCTAAAGTTGCCTTACCGTATTCTTCGCCTGTGTGGTGGTGACATGGGGTTTGCGTCTGCTTTGACTTATGATTTTGAAGTATTCTCAACAGCGCAGGATCGTTGGTTAGAAATTTCGTCTGTTTCAAATTTTGAAACTTTTCAAGCGAATCGTTTGAAATTACGTTTTAAAGATAAGGATGGTAAAAACCAATTGGCACATACTTTAAATGGAAGTTCATTGGCTTTGCCTAGAGTACTTGCAGGTATACTTGAAAATTATCAAACAGCTGACGGAATTGTTATTCCAGAAGTATTGCGCCCTTACTGTGGATTTGATATTATAAATTAGTTTGTAATATCACTAGCAAATATAAGTTTTAACCATTGAGAGGTGAAGAGGTGTTATACCACAATCTTCATCTCTTAATGGTATAAAAAGAAATTTTTAATTCTAAAATTAAAAACCTTTTCAGGATATGAAAAAGGGCTACCTATTTATCGCTTTATTATGCTCGTTGGTTAGTTTCTCTCAGAATGAACAAT
This sequence comes from Flavobacterium algicola, assembly GCF_022399565.1. Taxonomy (GTDB): domain Bacteria; phylum Bacteroidota; class Bacteroidia; order Flavobacteriales; family Flavobacteriaceae; genus Flavobacterium; species Flavobacterium algicola. The sequence continues at coordinate 1,128,329 of NZ_JAJTUT010000001.1, read as the reverse complement.
TAGCGCAATATTACTACGATAAAGGAGATTTCGAAAAAGCAAAAATTAGTTACCAAGAATTATTAGAATCAGTTCCTCAAAATCTTCAGTATTTCATCAGAACTATTGAATGCCTCCAGCAATTACAGCAATTTGATGTTGCCGAAAAAGAAATCAATACACAGCTTAGCAGGTACAAACAAGCTCCAGTATTGGTTGAATTGGGCTACAATTATCAACTACAAAACAATTCTACCAAAGCCAAAATTTACTACGATCAAGCAATTAATCGAATAAGTGTTAATGCATATGATGTTTATGGCGTTGCGGCAACTTTTGAGAAAAAAGTTTTACTAGACTATGCTTTAAAATCGTACGAAGCCGCAGAATTAAAAATGCCAAATCTCACCTTCAATTATCAAAAAGGTTTGCTCTATGGGCAGTTGGGAAATATGGAGAAAATGGTCGATACTTTCTTGGAAGAAGCCTATGTAAATCCTCAAAATGCTGTTTTAATTCAGAATCAAATGTCTAGATACATGACAGGCGAAAGTGACGAGACGTTTTCTGATTTATTGCGTAAGGCATTAATTGTTCGAGTTCAAAAAAATCAAGATGTATTTTGGAACCACTTTTTAAGCTGGTTCTATGTACAGCAAAAAGAATTTTCGAAAGCTTTTATTCAGGAAAAAGCAGTTTACAAGCGCAATCCGATTTCGTTGTCAAATATCATTAATCTGGCACAGACTAGTATTGAAGAAGAAGATACTGAAACGGCAAAAACAATACTCAGTTTTGTCTTGGAAAACTCTAAAGATTTAGAGTTATTAATACAGGCCAATACCTATTTAATTCAAATGAAAATCGATAAAGCGCTACCGAGTGACTATACGCTTATCGAGATTGAACTAGAAGCACTACTTAAAGAATTTGAAATAACGCCTTTTAGTTTATCTTTGCAGTTACTGCAAGCACATTTTGTAGCGTTTAATTTGAAAAAACCAGAAGAAGCCAAAGTGATCGTCAAAAAGGCTATGGATTTACGATTGAATGAATATCAGAAAGCGCAGGTCAAGATGGAACTTGCAGATATTTTACTTTTCGAAGAAAAATTCAACCAAGCACTCTTGTATTATTCTCAAATCGAATTGGATTTAAAAAATGATGCAGTTGCACATGAGGCAAGTTTGAAAGCGGCCAAAACGAGTTATTTCAAAGCAGATTTTTCATGGGCATTGAAGCAGTTCAAAGAATTAAAATCGGCAAGTACACAATTGATTGCAAATGATGCTTTGGAATATTATTTGTTAATTAATGATAATACTGTAGCAGATTCGACCCAAACGGCATTAAAAGAATTTGCAAAAGGAGATTATCTATTATATCAAAACCGAAACGATGAGGCCATTATTCAATTTAAGTCACTTTTACAAAACTATAAGGACAATGAAATTGAGAGTGTCGCTTTATTAAGATTAGGAAAAGTCTTTGAGAAATTAGGTGATTTCCAACAGGCTTTATCTCAGTATCAACAAATAATAGATAAACACAGTGATGGAATTTATATAGATGAAGCATTATATTTCTCGGCTGAGATCTATAATAAAAAATTAAAAGATACCGAGAAAGCAAAACAGTTGTACGAGAAAGTACTTTTTGGACATCAAGATAGTATCTATTTTGTAGAGTCTAGAAAAAGTTTTAGAATTTTAAGGGGAGATACAAATCTCTAAAATTTAAGTTTTAAAAAAGAAACAGTAATTTATAATTTTAATAAAAACATGATAATATATAACGTTACCACCAACATACACGAAAGCCTACACGACCAATGGATGATCTGGATGCAACACAAACACATTCCAGAAATGATTGCAACGGGTAAATTTGTTTCGGCACGCTTAGTACGTGTCTTGGTTGAAGAAGAAATGGGCGGAGTAACCTACTCTACTCAGTACACCACAGACAGTAAAGAAACGTTAGAAAAATATTATTTAGAAAACGCGGGTACTTTTCAAGAAGAGGGACAAAAACTCTTTGGGGATAAGATGCTAATCTTCCGTACCGAATTACAAGTTATTTCAGAGCATTAAAAAGTGATTGTTATTAATGACAAATAATGTTGTAATATCTTATGGGCAAGTCGTCTAGTAAGAAAAAATGTATGCCCTAGAATTTTGTGGCAAAAAAAGACAAGCAGAAAATGGAAAAAGTAAAAGCAAAAAAACATCTAGGACAGCATTTCTTAAAAGATGAAAGTATAGCCAAAGCGATCGCAGATACTCTAAATCTAGAAGGATACGATGATGTCTTGGAAATAGGTCCTGGAATGGGAGTGCTAACAAAATATTTGTTAGAGAAACCAGTGACAACCTATGTGGTCGAAATTGATAACGAATCAGTGGAATATCTAGACGCAAATTATCCAAAATTAGAAAATAAAATAATTTCAAAAGATTTCCTGAAGTACGATATCAACGAGATTTTTGCAGGTAAGCAGTTCGCCATAATCGGTAATTTCCCGTACAACATTTCGACTCAGATTGTTTTTAGAATGTTAGAGTACAAGGAGCAAATACCCGAGTTTTCAGGCATGTTTCAAAAAGAAGTAGCAGAACGTATTTGTGAGAAGAAAGGAACAAAGGCATATGGTATTTTATCTGTTTTGGTTCAAGCGTTTTATGATGCCGAATATTTGTTTACAGTAGATGAAAATGTATTCAATCCGCCGCCCAAAGTAAAATCGGGTGTTTTGCGTTTACGACGTAAAAAAGACTTTAGTTTACCCTGTAGTCAAAAACTATTTTTTACTGTAGTGAAAACTGCCTTTCAGCAACGTAGAAAGACTTTGCGCAACAGTTTAAAAACCCTAAATTTGTCTGATGTACTGCGGGAAGATGAAGTTTTTAACCTTCGACCAGAACAATTAAATGTAGCCCAATTTTTAGAATTGACCCAAAAAATAGAAGCCGATGGAATTCAAAATCAGTAAAGAGTTAATTCTCGAACTAGAGAAGCATATTGTAGCTAAAAACGACAAAGAATTAGAATTTTTGTTGAATGACATGCACCATGCTGATATAGCCGAAATATTAGACGAACTGGATTTTGATGAGGCTACGTATATTTTTAAGGTATTAGATTCAGAAAAAACAGCAGAGATTCTTCTAGAATTAGAAGATGATTTGCGTGAAAATATATTAAGTCGACTTTCGGCAAAGGAAATAGCCGAAGAGTTAGATGAGTTGGATACCGATGATGCGGCAGATATTATTGCTGAATTATCACAATCCAAGAAAGAAGAGGTTATCTCAGAGCTTGATGACATTGAGCATGCCAAAGATATCATCGACTTGCTTCGTTACGATGAAGACACCGCTGGTGGACTCATGGGTAAGGAGCTTGTAAAGGTAAATGAGAATTGGAATGTCTTAACTTGTGTTAAAGAAATGCGTGCTCAAGCAGAAAATGTTTCTCGTGTACACTCAATATACGTAGTCGATGATGAAAATCGTCTTAAAGGTCGTTTATCCTTAAAAGATTTATTGGTTACCTCTACAAAAGCACAGATTTCTGAAATTTATATCAACAATGTAACCTCGGTAAGTGTTGATGCAGAAGATGTTGAGGTTGCACGTATCATGCAGAAGTATGATTTAGAAGCAATTCCTGTGGTTGATGCTATGGGCAGACTGGTAGGACGCATCACAATCGATGATATTATTGATGTAATTCGTGAGGAGGCCGACAAAGATTACCAGTTGGCAGCAGGTATCTCCAAAGATGTAGAGGCAGATGATAGTATTCTAGAATTGACCAAAGCACGTTTGCCTTGGTTGGTACTGGCTCTTTTAGGTGGTTTTATCACGGTAAGAGTACTTGGGTTGTTTGAAGGCGCTATGCTAGAACACGGAAAATTATTTTTCTTCACGCCACTTATTGCGGCAATGGCCGGGAATGTAGGAGTCCAATCGTCAGCAATAATTGTACAAGGTTTGGCAAATGATACTTTGAGTGGTTCATTGTTCAATCGACTTATAAAAGAAATTTCGTTGAGTTTATTAAATGGTGCTATTCTAGCGGTAATCCTTTTCTTGGGGAGTTACTTTCTGTTAGACGAACCCCTAATTATTGGATTTGTAGTTTGTAGTGCATTAATTTCTGTAATTATTATCGCATCCTTGATTGGTACTTTCGTACCGTTAATGTTGGATAAGTTCGGAGTTGATCCTGCTTTGGCAACTGGTCCTTTTATAACAACGAGTAATGATATTTGCGGAATTTTAATTTACTTTTCTATTGCGAGATTCATTCTTGGGTTTTAATAATACAATAAAAAATACGTTTCATATCTACTAGTATATGATTCGAAAAAATATAAAAAAATGAAAATACATATCATTGGAGGAGGAAACCTTGGTGTTTCAGTTGCTGTAGGAATTGCTAAGTTTACTCAGGGACACAATGTGACAGTCACACGTCGTAATGTTGTCAATATAAAATATCTTGAGGAATTAGGCATTACAGTGTCTTCAAATAATAATCACAATATTCAGGAAGCAGAAGTTATTCTATTAACGATAAAGCCATATCAAGTTGACTTAGTATTGGCAGAAATTCTTCCTACTTTGTCCAATAAAATTATAGCTTCGGCCGTGAGTGGTCTTTCTATAGAAAAGCTTCAAAGTAAAATTGGCGCCGAGCACCACGCCATTCGTGTAATGCCAAATATTGCAGCTCAATTTGGTGAGTCGGCCACATGTATCTCTTTCCAAGAAGATAAAGCAAGCTACGGTCAGCAACTTGTGACCTTATTTCAAGAAATAGGGACAGCTCCTGTTATAGATGAGAAATTAATGGACGCAGCTACTGTATTGGCAGCATCTGGTACCGCATTTGCCTTGCGCTATATGCGCGCTTCAATGCAAGCCGGAATCGAAATTGGATTTGACTGGAAAACATCTTTAGCTATTTCTGCACAAACTGTAAAAGGAGCTGCCGAGATGCTTATGCAAGAACAAGTACATCCAGAACAATTAATTGACCGCGTAACAACACCGCAGGGTTGCACCATTGCTGGGTTAAGTGAAATGGAATCTCATGGTTTTAGCTCATCGTTAATTCGTGGAATCAAATCGGCTTTGAAACAAATTAAAGGTAAATAAATATTTGGGCATAACCCGCCAAAATCCCGAGGGGTCGGGAGCGGGTCGGGCTGTACGCTATATCTTTTTTGGAGCAGAAAAAGCTCCAAAAAAGGATGCCGCTACCATCCCTTATGCAATTCTTTGCCAACAATTAGAAAAAGGAAACTGAGAACGAATTTTGATAAATGAGTATCTTTTTCTAACTACATAATTATAAGCGACAATAAAATTAAAAAGACTCATGTTAGAACAAATTAAAATCCTCCATATCGATAGTAATAATCCGATTATGATGGAGCAATTGCAAGCTGCTGGATTTATAAATCACGAAGATTTCTCGTCGACCAAGGAAGTGATTGAATCTAAGATTCAGGACTATCATGGTATTGTGATTCGCAGTCGTTTTAATATTGATAAAACTTTTTTGGACAAAGCCACCAATTTGCAATTTATTGCTAGGGTAGGAGCAGGTCTTGAGAGTATTGACTGTGACTACGCAGTAACAAAAAATATTACGCTTATTGCTGCGCCCGAAGGTAATCGTAATGCAGTGGCAGAACATACACTCGGAATGATTTTGTCATTATTCAACAACCTTAATCATGCCGATAGAGAAATTCGTTCTGGACAATGGAACCGCGAAAGCAATCGTGGTCATGAACTACATGGAAAAACTGTCGGGATAGTTGGTTACGGGAATATGGGTAAATCGTTTGCAAAAAAACTAAGAGGTTTTGATGTTGAGGTTCTTTGTTATGATATTCTTGATAACGTAGGTGATGAAAATTGCCAGCAAGTTTCTCTAGAAGAATTTCAGCAAAAGGTAGAGGTGTTGAGTTTACACCTTCCTTGGACGCCAGAAACAAATGGATTGGTGAATAAAAAATTCTTAGATGGATTTAGCCATCCTATTTGGATCCTAAATACGTCGAGAGGTAAAAATATAGTGACAGCCGATTTGGTTGCTGCCATGAAGTCAAAAAAGGTTTTAGGAGCGGGATTGGATGTTTTAGAATATGAAAAACTATCTTTTGAAACACTTTTTCAAGAAAATGAAACTCCAGCGGCTTTTCAATACTTATTAGACGCCTCCAATGTTATTTTATCTCCCCATGTAGCTGGCTGGACATTTGAAAGTCACAAGCGTCTTGCTCAAGTTATTGTAGATAAGATTAAATCGAAATACAATCTTTAAACTAGTATAAATTTAGCATTGCAAAATGTAAAATATATAAAAATGCCTCGATATATCGAGGCATTTTTATTTTTATAGTTCAATATCATGTTCTCCCTTTTCATTGAGTTTTCTTTCTAGTTCTGCTTGAAACTCTTCCATGACGGGTTTCATAGTGCTCTCAGGAATGTCTTCTACTCTAATGTACATAAGCCCATCAACAGCGTTATTAAAAAGTGGATCTACATTAAATGCGACAACTCTCGCATTTTGCTTGATGTACTTTTTTATCAATACAGGCAGTCTTAAAATACCTGGTTCAAGTTCATCAATGATTTTGTCAAATTTGTTTAAATCTGCTTCAGTCTCATTAAAAATGAAATCTTTATCAGCATCTTTTAGTTTTACCTTGTACGCCTTTTTCGGATTGATATATTGAGCAATATACGGATCGTAATAATTGGATTTCATAAACTGAATCATCAGAGACTTAGAGAAATCTGAAAATTGATTGCTTATGCTTACACCGCCCATTAAGTATTTATGTTCAGGAAAACGTAGGGTAGTATGAATAATACCTTTCCATAGTAAAAATAAAGGCATAGGTTTTTGCTGGTATTCTTTAATAATAAAAGCGCGACCCATCTCGATACTTTTGCTCATCATATCATGTAATTCGGGCTCAAAACGGAAGAGTTCATTTAGATAGAAACCTTCAATTCCATATTTTTTAAATATTTCCGAACCTAAACCCATTCGATAAGCACCTGCAATTTTTTTAGCATCTTCATCCCACAGAAACAAATGGTGGTAATATTGATCAAATTTATCCAGATCGATAGATTCGTTTGTTCCTTCTCCTACTTCTCTAAAAGTGATTTCTCTCAATCGTCCTATCTCATAAAGAATATTTGGAATTGATTTAGCGTCTGCAAAAAAGACTTCGTAGTTTTTACTTTGTAATAAACGACAATTAGTATTGCGAAGAGCGCTGACTTCTTTCAAAATATTTTCTGAGCTGGCAGCAGTAACTATTTCTTTTGGACTTTTTGGAAGTTTAAAGTTTTGAGTATTGATAAACTTGGTTTCCTTTTCAAATGGATTTGCAAGCATATAGGTCTTCCTTCTCAAAAATTCTGAATAAGAATCAAGCGTCTTGTGCTCATTTTGTTCGCTTACAGAAATAGGTTTTCCTATTCGAACCTTAATAATACGATTTTTTTGACTAAAAACTTCTGAGGGCAATTTGGCTGTACGAAGTGTCCCGCTTATTTTTGATAGAAAATAAAATAACCCACTGTTTTTAGCATGAAAGTAAATAGGTACAACAGGAACTTGCGCTTTTCTTATTACTTTAATAGCGCCTTCTTCCCAAGGTTTATCGACAATGAGTTCGCCATCTTTATAAGTCGAAACTTCACCCGCAGGAAACATTCCCAATGGTTTTCCATCACTTAAATGACGCAACGTTTCTTTAATACCCACTACGCTAGATTTGGCATCCTTATGATTTTCAAAAGGATTAACTGGCATTATATATTTTTTGAGGGGTTCTATTCTATGCAATAAAAAGTTGGCAATAATTTTAAAATTAGGCTCCTTTTCTAACATTAATTTTAATAGTAACATACCATCAATTCCTCCTAGAGGATGGTTTGATATTGTGATGTAGGCACCATCTTTTGGTAGACGTTTTAAATCTTCTACTGGAATTTCAAACTTAATTTGTAGATCATTTACAATACCATTTAAAAATGCTATATCCTTAAGATGCTTATTTCTGTTGTAAACTTTGTTTAAGGTTGAAATTCTCAAAATTTTCATTAATAGCCAACCTATAAAAGTTCCTAAAATTCCGTATTTTTCAATATTGATAGCTTTTGCAACTTCTTTGGCAGTAACTAAACCCATGTTTGTATGATATTTTCAAGCGAAAAACAAAGATAGAAAAAAACTCGATGATTCAACTATTGTGAAATTCTAATTTCGGGTTTAGTACCTGATCCTTTTTATTTTTTAGTACTTTTGAAATAATATAAAAACAGAATATTTATGAAGATTATATCCTATAACGTGAATGGTATTAGGGCAGCTATTTCTAAGGGGTTCATTGAATGGTTACAACAAGCAAATCCAGATGTTATTTGTTTACAAGAAATTAAAGCAACTTCAGAGCAAGTGCCATTAGAAGCTTTTGAAGCGGCAGGTTATCCTTATCATTACTGGTTTTCTGCAACAAAAAAAGGATATAGTGGTGTAGCTATATTGTCAAAAATAAAACCAAACAATGTAGTTTATGGCACAGGAATTGAGCATATGGATTTTGAAGGCAGAAATATCAGAGTAGATTTTGACGAACTTTCAGTTATGAGTTTGTATCTTCCATCGGGAACAAACATTGAGAGACTGAGTCATAAGTTTACCTATATGGATGATTTTCAAGAATATATTACGAGGCTAAAAGTAGAAATTCCTAATCTGGTAATTTGTGGCGATTATAATATTTGCCATGAAGCGATTGATATTCATGATCCAGTTCGAAATAAAAAAACATCAGGTTTTTTACCAGAAGAAAGAGCTTGGTTGGATTTGTTTCTGAAAAATGGTTTTATAGACAGTTTTAGATATCTTAATAAAGAACCAGATAATTATACTTGGTGGACAATGCGTTTTCCGTCGGCTCGATTAAATAATAAAGGTTGGCGTATTGATTATTGTTTAGTAAGTGAACCTTTGAAAGATAAAATAAAGAGAGCATTGATTCTGCCAGAAGCAAAGCATTCAGATCACTGCCCAATTGTAGTAGAAATAGAATAATAAATTTTAAAATAGAAATTGATGATTAAAAAAGTTTCCATTGGATTGTTGCTTATTGCAATGAATAGTTCTTGTGTTTCGAAAAAAATTTACACCGAACTTGAAAGTAAATATATTGATTTAAAGAAAGAGAATAGAAGTTTGTCTGACGAAAATGCCAATTTGTTAAAAGGCAAAAACCAATTGCAATTGGATCAAGATGCTTTGAATGCTGATTTGGCCAAAGTTAAAGCAGAACGTGAAAAGCTAAATGCAGAATATGCTGCTCTAAATGATAAAATGAATACACTAGATGCTTCTTACAAAGCATTGGAGAAAAATAGTAGTGAAGCACTGCAAGCTAATATGAGTAAAAATCGTGATTTGCTTTCTCAGTTAGATTCTAAATCAAAAGCACTGGCTATTGAGCAAGAACGTTTAAACAAAAGCGCTCAGCGTTTGGAAGAATTAGAGTCACTTATTGCAGCTAAGGAAGAAAGCATGCGTAAGTTGAAAGAAACTTTATCAAATGCCTTAAATGGTTTTGAAGGTAAAGGTTTGACGGTTGAGCAAAAGAACGGAAAAGTATACGTATCTATGGAGAACAAATTGCTTTTTGGTTCAGGTAGTTGGTCTGTAGGATCAGAAGGTCGTAAAGCAGTTGTTGAAGTTGGTAAAGTTCTGGGTGATAATCCTGAAATTGCGGTTTTGATTGAAGGTCACACAGATGATGATCCTTATTCTGCATCTGGTCCTATCGCTAATAACTGGGATTTGTCTACAAAAAGAGCTACCGCTATAGTTGCCATTTTATCCGAGAATAAGATGATTAACAAGCAAAACCTAACGGCTGCAGGTAGAGGAGAGTTCTCACCGCTAGCAACTAATGCAACTGCTGAAGGAAAATCGAAAAATCGTAGAATTGAAATCATTTTAACACCTAGATTAGATGAAATTTCTAAGATGCTGAATGAAATTAAGTAATACAGTTATTAAAATTTATATAAAGGTTCAAAGATATTCTTTGAACCTTTTTTGTTTTTAGATACTTTTGCTGTTATAAACGGAGATAAAAAAATGAAATATAATAAATTACCTCATACTGATATTAAAGTTAGTGAAGTATGTCTTGGAACAATGACCTTTGGTCAACAAAATACAGAAGCAGAAGGACATGGTCAAATGGATTTTGCTTTAGATAATGGTGTTAATTTTTTTGACACAGCAGAAATGTATTCTGTACCAGCGCACAAAGAGACATATGGTAGTACAGAGAAAATTATAGGTTCTTGGTTTAAAAAATCAGGAAAAAGAGAAAAAGTTGTATTGGCAAGTAAAATTGCTGGACCAAATGCAAATTTTGGCTACATGCGTGAGAAATTAGATTTCTCTCCAGCAAGTTTGCATCACGCATTAGATAATAGCTTAAAACGCTTGCAAACAGATTATATAGACTTGTATCAATTACATTGGCCAGAACGCAAAACAAATGTTTTTGGGCAACATGGTTACAAAGTTCAGGATGATGCTTGGGAAGATAATATACATGAAGTATTGATGACCTTGGACGGATTTGTGAAGTCTGGTAAAATTAAAACTATCGGACTCTCTAATGAGAATCCATGGGGTTTGATGCGTTTTCTAGAAGAGAGTAAATATCATAATTTACCGAGGGTTGCCACTGTTCAAAATCCATATTCATTACTTAATAGGCAATTTGAAGTTGGTTCTGCAGAGATTTGTCATCGTGAGAATATTGGGCTATTACCATATTCTCCATTAGGGTTTGGTGTCTTGACAGGTAAATTTTTGAATGGAATTGAAAAACATCCTAAAGCTCGATTAAATTTGTTTCCGCAATACAACCGATATAGTAGCGAGCAAAGTGTGGCTGCAACTAGAATGTATAATGAAATAGCGATCAAAAATGGATTATCATTAACACAAATGTCTTTGGCTTTTATAAATCAACAATCGTATGTTACAAGTACGATCATAGGCGCGACCTCCATACCACAACTAAAAGAAAATATTGAAGCCTTTACCATTAAACTTTCAGATGAAATTTTGAAAGAAATTGATGAGGTACAGGCTATTTATCCTAATCCTGCTCCATAATTTTGCTTAAAACAGCTTATAAAGTGCTCAAAACTTATTAAAGTTTTGAGCACTTTTGCTTTCCTTCAACTAAAGCTTTGTGATTGTAGCGTTCCAATTTCAATTTATATTATGGATAATCGGTATTGCTGGTGTGCATAAAATATTTCAAAATTAACCTTTAGAAGCAAAGCTCTATAATACAATGTTAATATTAATATTTTTATAGTAGGTTTTGTATTACTATGTTTTAAATTTTATGTATTTTGTCGATATATTACGTTACTTAGTCGTTTTAACTGTTAATTATTTTCATTTTATAAAGTAGCTTTTTATTTACCAATTTATATATTTAATGTATTTAATCGATTTAAAGTAACTTTAGTCGGTTGTAATTATAGCTAATAGTGTCTTGTTTCTTAACTTTGATATGTATTCAAAGTTTTAAAAGACATCGTTATGAAAAACATTACTGTAAAAATTCTAGCGCCATTATTATTTTTGCTTTCATCCATTTTATATTCACAACCGATTGCAAAAGTGACTTATGGTTGGCCAGCTGTAAATATCAATAACGGAGGGTCTGTCTCATTTGGTTTATCTGGTGAGATTGAATTTTCAGTCAGTAATGCTGCAGTGTATGGTAATTCCTACCTGTACGTTCATAGTATAAGCGTAAATAATTCGAACTTTGTAGTGTCTTCTAGTCCGTACATTTCAGATAATTTTATCTTTAGAGGTGAAACGGGAAGATTCACAATTTCAAAAAATTCTACGAGTTGTTCATCTACTTCTTCAATAGTAACCTTGGTAACTAATGTTGGTAACTTTAGTTATACCGTAACTTCTTCTGCATCTTCATTAATTTCAGTATATGGTGGACAGCCGTTTCAAGCATTGCCAAACGGTCAATTAATTCCTAATTCATCAACAGGTACTTTATTTGGAACAGTTGATATATCATCTTCTGTATCTCGTTTTTTTGCTGTTGCAAATTCAGGAAACTGTCCCTTGAATATTAGTGCAATAAATAGTCTAACATATGACCCAGAAACAGGTGTCTCCTCTCCAGATTTTACGATCGTTCCCCTAGGTATTAGTGTGCTTAATTCGAGGTATTATACATTATTAGAAGTGAAATTTAGCCCTACATCTACAGGTACAAAATCTGCCAGAATATCAATTAACAGCAGTGATCTAATTATACCTTCTTACACATTTGTTGTTTCAGGTGAAGGTTATAATCCTGCGGTAGCAGGACCCGGGGGTGGAAGCGCAGATTTTCGACTTTGGTTGAAAGCAGATAGAGGAATCAATGTAGCCAATGGATCGAAAGTTGCATTATGGCAAGATTTGGGCTCTCTAGGTAAAAACGCTTCTCAATCTGTATCAAATAACCAACCCACATTTATCGATAATTTGACAGATAATTTAAATTACAATCCTGTAGTGAAATTTGAGAATAACGGAACTACCATTAGTCAATTTTTAGGTAATGCTGATAATGGGTATTATACTCAGGAAACATTTGTAGTTGTAAAACCAGATGTAGCTATAAATGATGGTATGACTATTATCTCTGGAACATCTGCATTAGCGCCTTTATTTTCTTTAATTTCTGACGAATTGTCGGGAATCGGTTTGGGTAATTTTAGTAATCGAATATCAGGAGAGAAAATTTGGTTTAATCAATGGTCACCAAATTCAACAGTAATTGCTCCTTATCATACCATAGCTGATAAAACAGGAGATTTTAACAATGTTGGTTTTATAAACGCCAGAAATACAACTTCATCCCCATTTCCAGAAATGGAATTATTTTACAATGCAAAAGACATAGGAACAACATCAAGTACAAAAGGGATCTTTAAAAACTTAGGGTTTCTTGACTTAACTTTTTCTCCTAACCTATGGAAAGGAACCCCTTATAATATTGGCAAAAATATTAATAGCGGCGATACAAAAGGGGATTTGAATGGGCGTGTTGCCGAAGTATTATCTTATGCTACAAGAATTACAAATGGCGATCGACCAAAAATCGAAACTTATTTGGCGCTAAAATATGGTATTACTATGGGAGACAACGGTACTAGTAAAAACTATGTAAATTCTTCTGGAGGTGTTATTTGGGATGTAACTGCCAACATAGGGTTCAATTATAATATTACGGGAATTGGTAAAGATAAAGCATCAGATTTAGATCAAAAACAATCCAAAAGCAGCAATGGTATAAATACTGTAACAATTGGACTCGGTTCTGTAGAAGCTACAAATTCTGCTAATATAAATGATTTCTCTGCAGATAAAAACTTCTTAATTTGGGGATCTAATAATGGACTTTTTACAGCAGGATCGACCAATACCGCTACACTAAGAACAGGTTTGAGTACTGCTATTACAAGAATAGGAAAAAAATGGAAAATTGTAGAAACAGGTGGAGATGTAAGTAATGTGTTTGTAAGTGTTCCACTGGCAGCTTTTGCGGCTATGTCAAAATCTAGCGTAGAGGAATATGTTTTGATAGTGGCAGATAATTCAAATTTCGGTAATACCGATATTATTGATGTTATTCCGTTAAAACTTGACGGAAAAGGTAATTTACAAACTTGGTATGATTTTGACGGCACTAAGTATTTCAGCTTCGGAAAAACAGAAAAACTAGTATCAAAAAGCTTAGTATCTATTGAGTCAGGGAGTTTCTTGGTAGGAGAATATGATCTAAATTTAAATAGTGGTTCTTTTTCAATCGCATGTTGGATTCGAAATAATGGTTCTGGAAATAGAACAATAATGGGTAAAGGAGTTAATTTGGAACTACGTCTAAATTCGGCTAATAAAGTAGAAGGATATTGGGACGGTGTTTTGAAATTTGTGTCTAATACTGCAATACCTGATTATAAATGGCATCATATTACAGCCGTTTATTATTCAGGAAGCGCTAACCTTTATATAGATGGAGTGCTGGATGTTTCGACTTTCAATTTAACCAATCCTACACCCAACTATTCTCGATTTTCTATAGGAGCAATGTATGTAAGTAAAAATGATGTACGAACTCCATTTCTTGGAGAGATAGATGAGGTATCTATTTGGGATGCAGCGTTGACTGTTGATCAAGTGAATTTTTTGATGAATCAAGAAGTTAAAAAAGGGGCATCTAATATGTCGATGGGTGCTGTATTACCAGAAGCAATTGTTAAAAATGAATTGGGAACAATTCAGTGGAATTCACTTAAAGCATATTACGATTTCAATTCGTTTTACGGAACAACTGTGGAAGGGTTGACCGATGACAGAAACTTTTTAAGAATTAATTATCTGCGAAAAAATAAACAATTAACCGCTGGGCAAACTGCACCTTTACCATATGAAACTATTGCTGACGGATTATGGAGCGATGAATCAATTTGGAAAAATGGATCTTTACAGGTCTTACCAAATAATATTTCGATTGTAAATAATCAAACAACAATGAATGGAAATATCGTTCAAATCAAACACAATGTAATTTCTAACGGTAATAAAACAGTATTAGCGTTAATTGTAGAAGGAACAGATAATGTAACCTATAAAACATTAACAGCTAGTAATAATTCAAAAATTGAAGTATCACATTATTTAAAATTAAATGGTTTGATTGATTTAAAAGAGCGCTCACAATTAGTGCAAACCCTAGATAGTGAATTAGATAATTCTAGCATTGGTTTTATAAAGAGAGATCAGCAGGGAACGGTAAATAGATACAATTATAATTATTGGTCATCACCAGTGGGACCTATTGGCGGTAGCAATAATGCAGATTTTATAGTCAAAGATGCTTTTAAAGACGGAACGACTTCAACCCTACAAAATATTTCTTGGACAGATAGTTACGATGGTAGTAATTCTCCTCTGACACTGTCTCGCTATTGGTTGTTTAAATTTCAGAATACTGGAGGTTATTCAAGTTGGCTTCGCTTTAAAGAAGATATAGGAACAAAACCATCACAAGGTTTTATAGTAAAAGGTTCTGGTGAGGTGGATGCTTCTAATACGCTAACTCAAAACTACACTTTTACTGGAAAACCTTTTAACGGGCCGATTACTGGTAGTTCTGTATTACCAAATAGTTTGTTTTTAGTAGGCAATCCCTATCCTTCTGCATTGGATGGACATGAATTTATAAAGAGTAATATTTCAGTTGCCAATGGAGGATATAATGCGACTGATATTATAGATGGAACACTGTATTTTTGGCAACATTCTCCAACAAATGACACTCATGTTTTAAGAGGTTACACCGGTGGGTATGCTACATTGACATTAACAGGCGCTACACCTCCTGTTGCCCCCATTGGTATTTTTAATGAGGGGACAAGTTCTAAGACACCATGTCAATATATTCCGGTAGGGCAAGGTTTTTTTGTAATTGGGTCTAGCTCTTTAAGTGGTGAGACGAAGGTAAAATTTGATAACAGTCAACGAGCATTTGTGAAGGAAGATGCTGTAGACGATTTATTTGTTCCTATTTCAAATACGATGTTTAGAACAACTTCACAAAAAGCGAGCAACTTTGACAATAATAGTAATGATGTAAAATATAATGATAACGAGGTTAAAATACACTTAGGTTTTAATGGCTCCAACATGGAGCACAGACAACTATTAATAGGATTTATGAATGAAGCTGCTACAGATGGTTTTGAAAATGGTTACGACGGTGTTCAGATTGACACTAAAGTAGATGATGCTTATTTTTTAATAGAAAATTCAAAATTTTCTATCCAAGGTGTAGGTGCATTTGATGTCGAAAAATCATACCCAATTGGTGTCAATGTGCAAACTGAAGGGGATGTGCACTTTATGATTGACCACAGTGAATTTCTACCAGCTTCACAAAAAGTATATATCCACGATAAAGACTTAGGACTATATCATGACATTACAGATGTAAGTGTTGCTGTAGCTCTGCCAGTTGGAATTTATGCAAATCGATTTGAATTAAGTTTTAAAACAAATAGCATTATTGATTCAGGAGCTGTTTTGGGAACACCAAATAATAACGATGCAAAATTAGAATCTTCAATAGTGGTATCAAATAATAATCAAAAGAAGGCAATTACTATTGCTAAATATAATGATATTGAGATTACCAAAGTAATAATTTATAACATTCTAGGACAGCAGGTTCTGAATGCTGTCATTTCAACGAACAACGATAGTTTTGAAATTCCGTTCACAGGACCTCAAGGAGTGTATGTTGTAAAAGTTCAAACGGATAAAGGGATTTATAATAGCAAAATTATCATTCAGTAATTAAATATTTATTTCCTTTTCTACCTGTTTTAATCTGCAGTGAATAGGTTAAACGTTCAAACCAACTAATACTTTATCAGAAGATTTGAACGTTTACATTTTTTCGAAAATGATTTGCTTTATTACTAGGACTATACAAATGACATTTCAATTATTTTTTATTAATTGTAGTTGAAAGTGGTGTCAATTTGGGTGTTTTTAATGAATCGATAGCCAATGTGTCTTTGCTTATAATTCTTATTAAAGATTTTGCAGGGCCCGTTATCAGTACAGATTGAGATTTGTAAATACTATCGTCAATTGCCAAAAGCCCTCTTTTTATTAAAGTATTGATTAAAAATGTTTCTGCCTTTTTTGACGTTTCTTTAAGATTTCCATCAGTATTGAACTGATACATGAATTTATTTGGACTAGGGATGATTCTGGCTAGATACAAGCATTCGTTCAAAGTCAAATCAATTGGCTTTTTTTGAAAGTAGTACTGACTAGCTTCGCCAATACCATATACATTAGGACCCCATTCGATAATATTAAAATAAACTTCCAACATACGTTCTTTGGTCGAAATTCTATTATTTTCTAGCAAGTAAACTAATAATATTTCTTCCATTTTACGGGATAATGTTTTCTCTCTGGTCAAGAAAACATTTTTGACTAATTGCATGCTTATAGTACTAGCTCCTCGAGAAAATTTCTTAGTTCTAATATTTTTTACAATTGATTGTTTGAATGCCTCATTTATAAATCCTCGATGAGTAAAGAAGGATGGGTCTTCAGATATTAAAACTGATTTTTGTAAGTATGGCGAAATTTGGTCCAAAGGCGTATAATTTTGATTGGCCAGCCCTACCAGAACCGGGCGTTGTAGTACATTATTAATTATAGCGCGGTAAACAAATTCATTATTTATTTTATTAAGGTTAGCTTCACCATACTTCGTGATGCGCATATTCTGCTTTTTAACATTACTGTCAAAAACCAATTGATTGGGTTTGTTTTTGTTGAATTTAAAATTTAGTTTATAATCGAATGTTCCTGTAGCTTCCATACCCTGAAAATGGGTAAATAAACCGTCAGGTAAAGACGTTATAAAGTCCTGCGTTTTCATTTTTGGAATAGCAATTTTTAGTTTGTAAATCGTGTCTTCTTCAGTATTATATGAGAGATAAGGATTCAATTTTATTTTGTTCAATCGAACTGTTGAGCTGCTGTCTATCGAAATAAAATTTGCCCCTAAAAGAAAACGATAATCGAAGCGAGCGTCTTTAATGACCACATCTTTATTAGCGATTTTAGAATGGTTGATTTTTAAATTGACTATAGAGGCATACCCGTCTAAGTGCAATTCATCACCGTCTTTAGATATATTCTGTATTTTTAAGCGAATAGAATCAAAACTAGTGATAAGGTTGTAGCGTTCGTCGACATATGGCAATTTAATAGCGCCAGAATCCAAATTAAAAAAGCGCACATCTGTAGTCTTGTTTCTAGGATCTGCTAATCCTTTTATTTTCCAGTTTTGAGTAAACGTTTTGGTTTGGACATTGATAAAGGTTTCAATTTTTTTATTTACCAAAGCTAGTTTTTTAATATCGATAGAAGCTTTCATACCATTATCATCTAATCGAAATGTCAGGTTTTCGACCTTCATATCTGTAGGTATGAGATTTAATACTTTAGAAATTATTCTATATGTAAAAGCGGCGTAATCTCTTTTATCATTACCACTCTCTTCCTCATCATCATTCCTTTTAATAAAAGCAGCAAAGTTTTTTACGTCACCTTTTTTTGTCAATTGAACATACCCTTTCTGAATTTTCAAAGATTCTAATTGTAAATCGCTAAAAAACAGTTGCATTAGGTTTACACTCGTACTCATATTTTGAATCTTAAATAGAGTGTCGGCATTTTTGGGAGCCAAAACTACATCTGTAAATTGGAGGCCAGAAAGTCCTTCAAAATGGGCCTCTTTTATGGTAAAGTTGCAGTCATATTCTGTTGCTGCCTTTGATGTAGTTTTTGCTAAAATTTGCTCTAGAAGTGTGTTTCTGAAGCTATATAGCCCCATAATTACCAGAATTATAAGTGCAATGATAATCTTTAATGTCAACACTGCTTTTTGTTTGACTGTTCTCATAATTCTACTTTTGTAATTAACCAAAAAGAATGCTTGCTACATCTTCTATTTTGGTTACCAATTCAATTTTTATTCCGGCATTTTTTAATGCTATTTTATTATATTTCGAAACAAATATGGTCGAAAAGCCTAATTTTTCTGCTTCTTGAATACGTTGATCCACACGATTTACGGGACGTATTTCTCCAGATAGACCAACCTCACCAGCGAAACAGAAACCTTTATTGACTGGAATGTCCTCGTTTGAAGATAAAATGGCAGCAACTACTGCCAAGTCAATTGCAGGGTCATCAACTGAAATTCCACCTGTAACATTCAAGAAAACATCCTTGGCTCCCAGTCTAAAACCAGCCCTTTTCTCCAAAACGGCAAGAATCATATTTAGCCTTTTGGCATTATAACCAGTGGTACTTCGTTGAGGTGTACCGTAGACCGCAGTACTTACAAGAGATTGAATTTCGATCATCAACGGGCGCATACCTTCTAAAGTAGTGGCAATGGCTGTACCAGATAATTCCTCATCTTTATGCGAGATTAAAATTTCAGACGGATTAGATACTTCTCGTAATCCACTACCAAGCATTTCATAGATACCAATCTCGGCAGTTGATCCAAATCTGTTTTTCAAAGATCTTAATATGCGATAAACATGATTACGATCACCCTCAAACTGAAGAACAGTGTCGACCATGTGTTCCAATATTTTTGGACCAGCAATATTTCCGTCTTTAGTAATGTGACCAATTAAAATGACAGGGATATTTGATTCTTTCGCAAATTTTATGAGTTCTGCCGTTGTTTCTCTAATTTGAGAAATGCTTCCTGCAGTTGATTCAATATAATCTGTGTGAAGCGTTTGGATAGAGTCAATAATCACAATTTCAGGATTAATAGCCTCTATTTGTTTAAATATGTTTTGTGTTTTCGTTTCGGTTAATATGTAGCAATTATCGCTAGAGTCAGTAATACGCTCTGCACGCATTTTAATTTGTTTTTGACTCTCTTCTCCCGAAACGTATAAAGTTTTATAAGGTAATTTTAAAGATATTTGAAGCAAGAGTGTACTTTTTCCAATTCCAGGTTCACCCCCCAAAAGAGTTAAAGAACCAGGTACGAGGCCACCACCTAATACGCGATTCAATTCGGCATCTGTAGTGTTCATTCGTACTTCCTGAGTAGAATCAATTTCGTTTACTCTTAAAGGTTTTGAAGCTCTATTTACGGGTGCAGATTCGGTTTTCCAAGCTACTTTTTCTTGTTTTTGAATAATTTCTTCGGCTATGGTATTCCACTCTTTGCAGGAGTTACATTGACCTTGCCATTTGGCATATTGTGCTCCGCAATTTTGACAAAAAAAAGTAGTTTTTACTTTAGACATAGCTTTAATTTAAATCCATATTTAGAGTTCAAAAATAGTTTAAATATATACCATTTCATACAGTAGAAAATGCTTTTACTATATTTTAACCTTTGGTAAAATTATGCCGTTTAAAGTTTTTGTTAATTAGAAAAGAAGGGTAAGAAGCTTTTAAAATTTAATTGCACTTTTATAGGGATGGGTGTGAATTGGTACTACTGCATTTAGTCAGCTAGTAAAATTTATAACAGTTATAAAAAAAAAGGAGTCTTACTAAGCTAGCAGACTCCTTAAATTTGAATTTTTTACGGTAATTTACGTTAACGAATTGTCTTTTTCATTGGGAAAAATAATCCATGGTTTGAAGGTTTTTGCTTCTTCAAATTCCAAAGTGGCATATGATATAACAATAATGATATCGTCTTTCTGCACCTTGCGAGCTGCTGGACCATTTAAAGTTATTTCGCCTGAATTTCTTTCCCCTTTGATGGCATAAGTTTCAAAACGCTCTCCGTTGTTAATGTTTACGATGGCTACTTTTTCTCCTTCAATAATATTCGAAGCTTCCAGTAGCGTTTCATCAATAGTAATGCTGCCAATATAGTTTAAATCAGCGCCAGTTACCTTTACTCGATGAATTTTTGATTTTAGTACTTGAATTTGCATGGCACAAAAGTAAATTATTTTAGTGATATGGTATCAATCAATCGAATATTATTAACAAAAACAGCGATAAATGCACGATAATTTTTGTCTTCTAATTTTTCTTCACAAGTTAAAAGTGTTTCTTCTTCTGCAATAGTAAAGTATTCCAATTCAAAACCGCTAGTTTTTGCAAAAACTGATTTTACCCAATCACCGACCTCTGTTGCCGTTTTATTATGAAATAAATCTTTTGCTTGTAAAATGGTTTTATATATTATACTTGCTTCGTCACGTTCCTCCTTGGTGAGTCGCTCGTTTCTGGAGCTCATAGCGAGTCCATTTTTTTCTCGGTAAATGGGACAACCATTAATGGTAACCGGTAGCTTGTTTTTCTGAGTCATTTTTTTTACAATTTGTAATTGCTGAAAATCTTTCTCTCCAAAATAAGCATTGTCGGGTGTTACTATTTCAAATAATCGCTTAACAATTGTTCCAACACCGTCAAAATGACCGGGTCTGAATTTTCCTTCCATTTGATTTTCGAGCCCATCAAAATCAAAAATTTGTGAAACAACATTTCCTTCATAAATGTCTTCTACAGAAGGAGCGTAAATCACGATATCTTTGTTTAAACCATTTATTTTCTCTGTATCTTCATCAAGAGTTCTTGGGTATTTTGACAAATCCTCCAAATTGTTGAATTGTGTGGGGTTGACAAAGATACTTACCACAGTGATTTGATTTTCTTGTAAGGATTGTTGCATCAAAGAAAGGTGTCCTTTGTGCAGTGCGCCCATAGTCGGTACAAATCCTATAGTACTATTTTGTGTTTTGAAAGACTTCAAAAAAGTCATCAAAGCTGCTTTTCCGTAGAAAATAGGCATAGCTGTTTTATTAAAATTAACTGCAAACATAATATTTTAGTTAATAACTGCGTAAAATTTCGTAATTTTGCATGGTTTTTATTGCCAATAAATAAAGCAAATTACAATATGAAAGACAAGAGGATATTATATGTATCATCTGAAGTGGTACCTTATCTTGCTGAAAATGAAGTTTCTTTGATGTCTTATGATGTCCCGAAGATGGTAAATGATCAAGGAGGACAAATCAGGATTTTTATGCCGAGATATGGAAATATTAACGAGAGAAGACATCAATTGCACGAAGTCATTCGACTTTCGGGGATGAATTTGGTAGTTAATGACTTAGATATGCCACTGATTATAAAGGTAGCTTCTATTCCTAAAGAGAGAATTCAAGTTTATTTTATAGATAACGATGAATATTTCAAAAGGAAAGCAACTTTCGCAGATGAAGATGGAGTGATGTATCCAGATAACGACGAGCGTGCAATATTTTTTGCAAAGGGAGTTGTCGAAACAGTTAAAAAACTAAACTGGGTTCCAGATATTATACACGTTCATGGATGGATGGCAGCTATGCTACCTGTTTACATGAAACATTATTATAAAAATGAGGCTTTGTTTTCTGACACGAAAATAATTACTTCTGTATACGGACAATCTTTTGACGGTACGCTTGATGCAGAAATGATCAACAAAGTTAAATTAGACGGCGTGCCTGAAGAAGCAGTTTCAGATTTAATTACTCCCGACTATGAAGGAGTTATAAAATCTGCAATTAAACACTCAGACGGTGTGATAATTGCTTCAGAAAGCCTTTCTTCAAGTTTAACACAATTTATAGAATCTTCGGGAAAACCTTTTTTACCTTTCGTGCCCAAAGATGCATTTGCTGAGGCTTATACTGAGTTTTACAATAGCGAAAGTCTATAATTAATTTTAGTTTCAAAGTATGTATAGTAATTCTTTTTTTAAGAAAGTTCTTTTAATATTTAGTGTTGTTTTAATATCCTCTTGTGATAAAGATTTTAATTCAATCGGTAGTGACATAGTTGGTGATAACCATTTTGATTTTGAAAAGTACACTTCAGATATAGTGGCTTACAATCAAAAAATTACAGCAATACAATCTAGTAACCAAGAAATAAATCCTTTAGGGATACTTGATAATCCAGATTTTGGTACAACTACAGCTAATTTTGTAACCCAACTATCGCTTAGCTCTGTTGTTACTTCCGCTGGCGTAAATCCAGTTGTTGAGAGTGTTGTTTTGTCTATTCCTTATTATATAGATGCTACACAAACTGTCACCGATACAGAGGGTAAGCGTACTTATGTTTTGGATTCTATTTATGGTGATGAAGCAGGGAAATTAAAACTAAGCGTTTTTCGTTCCAATTATTATTTAAGAAGTTTAGATCCAGTTAGTGATTTTGTTAATTCTCAACTATACTATACAGATCAAAATTCATTATTTAGTTCTGCAAAAGTTGGTGAAAGATTAAATAACGCTACAGATAAAGCAGAGAATGATGAATTTTTCTTTGATAAATCTGGATTTTTTGTTGCTGCAGTAGCTACAGTTTCAGAAGCGGTTTATACTACTCCAGAAATGCGACTAAATTTGAACAAAGACTATTTTCAGTCTACCATTGTTGATGCTATTGCGTCAGGGAAGTTAGCATCAAATGATGTTTTTACAGAATATTTTAGAGGGTTGTATTTTCAGGTAGAAAAATCGGGTGCTAGTGCTAGTAATTTGGCTATGTTAAATTTTGCTGCTGGAAAAATAACCGTTAATTATAAAAATGGAGAAGATGCTGCGAGAGTTGACAATAGTATTGTTTTAAATATGATTGGTAACAAAGTTAGTTTGCTAGAACAAACTGATACAAAAATGGGATATACCAATGCTATAAATAATGCTGACAGCTCATTGGGAGATAGTAAGCTTTACGTAAAAGGGGGTGAAGGATCGATGGCAATATTGAAATTGTTTGACAAAGGAGATTTGGCAACGATTAAAACAAACAATTGGTTAGTAAATGAGGCCAATATTATTTTTCATGTTGACAAAACATCTTTGACAAGCGCCGATAAGGCACAACCTCAAAGGCTTTATTTATATGATTTTACTAATAATACATATATAATTGATTATTTTGATGGAACGACCGGAACAACAAAAGCTAGTAAAAACATCTATGGTGGAATTTTAACTAAGGATGCAGATGATGAGTATTATTATAAATTTAGAGTTACCAATCACATTAGGAATTTAATTAGTAAAGACTCTACCAATGTCAAATTGGGTCTTGTGGTTACAGAGAACATCCTTAATATTACTAATGCTAAACTTAAAACAGCAAGTACTAATTTTACGAAGGCACCAGTAAGTTCAGTTATGAATCCATTGGGTACTATCTTATATGGTAGTACAGCAGGAGTAGAGGATAAAAAGAGATTGAAATTAGAAATTTATTATACTAAACCAAATTAATTTAAGTATATGTGTGGAATTGTTGGTTATATTGGTTTTAGAGATGCTTATCCTATCATTATAAAGGGTTTAAAAAGGCTTGAGTACAGAGGTTATGATAGTGCGGGGATTATGACTTATGACGGCAAAGCTGTTACTGTTTGTAAAACAAAAGGAAAGGTTGTAGACTTAGAGTCCAAAGCAGATCTAGGTAATAACGTTGGTTCCATTGGTATGGGTCATACGCGTTGGGCAACACATGGTGTTCCTAATGATGTGAACTCTCATCCACATGTATCAAATTCTGGAGATTTAGTCATTATTCATAACGGAATCATAGAGAATTATGCTCCCTTGAAAGAGGAGTTGATTAAAAGAGGTTATGTATTTCATTCTGATACTGATACAGAAGTATTAGTAAATTTAATAGAAGAAGTTCAAAAAAATGAGCACATCAAATTGGGTAAAGCAGTTCAAATTGCTTTAAATCAAGTTGTAGGGGCTTATGCAATTGCTGTTTTTGATAAAAAGAAACCAGACGAATTGGTGGTGGCTCGCTTAGGTAGTCCATTGGCTATCGGTGTTGGTAATGGAGAATACTTTATTGCTTCCGATGCTTCACCTTTTATTGAATACACTTCTAATGCTGTTTATCTTGAAGATGGTGAGGTCGCGATTATAAAAAGAGACAAGCCGTTAAAAATTAGAAAAATTAATAATGATGCACCCGTAGATACTTATATTCAAGAACTTCAAATGAATTTGGAGCAAATTGAAAAAGGTGGATATGATCATTTTATGTTAAAAGAGATTTACGAGCAACCCAATGTTATTAAAGATACCTATAGAGGTAGATTGCTGGCGGATAAGGGAATAATTCAAATGTCAGGTATAGAAGATAATTTGGAGAAATTCTTAAATGCTAATCGTATAATTATTATTGCATGCGGAACATCATGGCATGCAGGTCTAGTTGCTGAATACATATTTGAAGAGTTTGCACGTATTAATGTAGAAGTAGAATATGCTTCAGAGTTTAGATATAGAAATCCAATCATAAACAGTAATGATGTTGTTATAGCAATATCGCAATCAGGAGAAACTGCCGACACAATGGCGGCAATCAAATTGGCCAAAGCTGCTGGGGCTTTTGTTTTTGGGGTTTGTAATGTAGTTGGTTCTTCAATATCTAGAGAATCTCATGCAGGTGCTTATACTCATGCAGGTCCAGAAATTGGTGTAGCATCTACAAAAGCATTTACAACACAAATTACCGTATTAACTATGATTGCTTTGCGCTTAGCTAAAGCTAAAGGTACCTTGTCACATTCAGATTTTCATAGATATTTATTAGAGTTAGAATTAATTCCAGAAAAGGTGAAAGAGGCTTTAGAATCTAATGCAATAGCAGAAGAAATTGCAGCTACCTTTAAGGATGTTGCCAACTGCTTGTATTTAGGTAGAGGGTATAACTTTCCAGTGGCATTAGAAGGCGCATTGAAATTAAAAGAAATATCCTATATTCATGCAGAAGGTTATCCTGCTGCAGAAATGAAACACGGACCTATCGCTTTAATTGATGAGCACATGCCTGTAATTGTAGTTGCACCAATACAAGGTCATTATGATAAAATTGTAAGTAATATTCAGGAGATTAAATCTCGAAGCGGAAGAATAATTGCAATTGTAACCAAAGGTGATACAGAAGTTAGAAAACTGGCAGATTACATTATTGAAATTCCGGAAACTTCAGATGCTCTATCTCCCTTAATTACGACTATACCTTTGCAGCTATTGTCCTATCATATTGCAGTTTTAAGAGGTTGTAATGTTGATCAGCCGCGTAATTTGGCCAAATCGGTAACTGTAGAATAATCTAATACAGCATTTATATTATCAGAAATATTAAGAGATTCCCTCAAAAAGGGAGTCTCTTTTTTTTTATGGTTATTTTTATCGAAAATTAATTTATTTTGCCAAAATTTTATATGCGTGCATATGAAATTTTGTTTTTTAACGAATTTTCGATATTAAATTCAAGTATTTTCATTAGGGATTTATGAATTTTAACCTTTTATTGTCGAAATATTTTAATTTTTTAACATTATTTTTTGATTATAGTAATAATAGCAGTAACTTAGAATCAGTAAATTTTTAAAAATTAACCTATGAGAATAAAATTGCTTTTTACGGTATTGTTATTTACAACGATCTGTTTTGCTCAGAATTCTATTTCTGGAATAGTTACTGGTATCGATAATCAGGGACTTTTTGGTGTAAATGTTAAAATTGTCGGTGATAATTCGGGTACTGTTACAGATAGTAATGGAAAGTTTATCTTGAAATCTAATAAGAAACTTCCGTGGACTGTTGAGTTTTCTAGCGTAGGTTTTACCAATAATAGAATGACATTTACGACAAATAATCAAAATGCTACAGTCACTCTGGATGATGAGCATACAAAGCTGAATGAGATTGTTATCTCGGCTTCAAGAACTCCTGAAAGAATTTTTGAGTCACCTGTAACAGTAGAGAGAATGGGTATTAGAGAAATTAAAAAAACTGCTTCTCCTACTTTTTATGATGGTTTAGAGAATATGAAGGAAGTACATATGAATACAAGTAGTCTTTCTTTTAAATCTATTAATACTCGTGGTTTTGCCTCGGTTGCCAATTCTAGATTTTTACAATTAGTGGACGGCATGGATAATTCCTCTCCATTGTTAAACTTTGTTTTAGGGAATATGATAGGTGTTTCTGAGATCGATGTTCAAAGTGTAGAGCTTTTACCTGGGGCATCTTCTGCGTTATATGGTGCGAATGCATTTAACGGAATTTTGTTTATGAACAGTAAAAACCCTTTTGATCATCAAGGTATTTCATCGTATTTTAAATACGGTCAAACAAGTCAAAAAGCCGCTGGTGTAAATGATTTTTACGATTTTGGTATAAGAATGGCGCATGCTTTTGATAAGCATTTTGCAGCAAAGTTCAATTTTACATATATGGAGGGTACGGATTGGTACGCTACGAATTATGATGATAAGACGGTAGATGGAAGAACTAGAAGTCACCAGAATTACGACGGAATAAATGTATATGGTGATGAAGCTACAATTAATATATACGATGTTGGTCAATCTTTGGTAGCTGGTAACCTTTTGTCAGCAGGAGCTGCTAGTACACTGCCAAATGAAAATGTTTCCAGAACAGGTTATAATGAGACTGATTTGACTGATAATAAAGCAGGTAATACAAAAGTTGATTTTTCTCTTCATTTCAGGCCTTTAGGGACTGATAAATTAGAAGTGATTTGGCAAAGTAAATTTGGTTTTGGTAACGCAGTTTATCAAGGTGCGAATCGTTATTATTTAAATAACTTTTCGATGCAACAGCATAAACTGGAGATAAAAGGGGATAATTTTTTTATTAGAGGGTATACTACTACTGAAGACGGTGGTGAATCATATGATATGTTATTTACAGGTCTGAATGTAAATAAAAAATGGAAATCTGATGCGCAGTGGTTTGGTCAGTATGCTGGCGCTTATGCTCAGGCTATAAATGGTGCTGTGCCTAATGTCGCTGCAGGAAATTCAACTACTGCTCATGCTTTTGCAAGAGGAATTGCAGATACAGGTCGTTTTCTTCCCGGGACGGCAGCATTTAACAATGCTTTTAATCAAGTAATTGCAGAAGCAGATGTTACTACTGGTTCTAAATTGGTAGACAATTCTAAAATTTACCATGGTGATGCTAATTATAATTTTAAAGAAAAGATAAAATTTGCTGAGGTACAAGTAGGAGGTTCTTATAGATCGTATGAATTAAATTCTCACGGTCGTATTTATACAGATGCTGACGCTCCTATTAAATACAATGAGTATGGTATGTACTCTCAGGTTACCAAAAAATTCATGGAGGACAGATTGAAGTTTACAGGTTCTGCTCGTTATGATAAATCTAAGAATTTTGACGGAAATGTATCTCCTAGGTTGTCCTTAGTGTATTCTGGAGGAGAAAGTAGAAATCATAATTTTAGAGCATCTTTTCAAACAGGATTTAGAAACCCTACAACTCAAGATCAATATATCGGTTTTAACGTAGGGTCAAAAATTTTAATCGGTTCTGCTCCTGATAACTTAGCTAAGGTTTCTGAGATTCTACCTGTAGCAAACTCTTCTGGTTTAGGTCAATTTTATGCTGGTGGAACAACTGTTGTGATGACTGGAGAAAATGCTTATAACAATTCATATACTTTAGCTTCTGTAACGGCTTTTGAAGATGCAATTAGAATTGCAGCGCCAACTACCCCTCAAGCGCTAGTTGCTGCTCAAATGGCTGCAGCTCCTCTATTGACAGTAACAAAAGCAAATTTAGTACGTCCTGAAGAAGTAAAGGCATTCGAAATAGGATACCGTTCTCAGGTTGATAAAATTTATGTTGATGCAAATGCTTATTATAATGTATATAATAATTTCATCGGAGGTTTAGATGTTAAAGCTCCTTTGTATGGTACAGTAAGTGAAACAGTAAATTTTGCTGGTGCATTGACAGCTAGTGCTGATGATACGTATAAATCTATTTTTGCAATTACAAACAGACAAAATAGAGCTTATCAATTATATACTAACTCAGAAGCGCAAATTTCATCATTTGGTTTTGGTTTAGGTCTTTCTCGAAAAGTTTTTCAAAATTTTGATGCTACTATTAATTATAACTTTGCGGAATTCAAATTTGATCAAGCAGATAATTCTGGTTTTGAAGCTGGATTCAATACTCCGAAACATAGAGTTAAATTAGCTATAGGAAATGATAAATTATTTAAAAACTTCGGATTCAATATTAGTGGAAGATGGAATAGTTCTTACTTGTGGGAGTCTTCAATGGTTGACGGAATGATAGCTTCTGCGACAGTTATAGATGCACAAGTGAATTACAGTATTCCTTCTATTAAGTCAGTTTTAAAAATTGGAGCTGCTAATTTGGGAGGAAAAGAGTACACACAAGTGCTAGGAGCAGGTGCAATTGGACAACAAATATTTGCTTCATTTACAATAAATCCATAATAATTGACTGTTTAAATGTTGAAAACCACCCATTTTACAATGTGGTGGTTTTTTTTTAATGTCAAAATTCTATCTGTTTAAAGGTCTTTTAATTGATACTTCAAAAAAATCAACTTTTTTATATAAAAAATTATTGATTTTTTGTTTTAAAAAATTTATCTTTGCACTCTGAAAAAAGCAGTTAGTCAATTGATTTTGATTGATTGAATTCATAAACCTAATTAGCTATTTAATAAATACATAAGTAATGTCAAAAGTAATAGGAAAAGTTGCGCAAATCATTGGACCAGTAGTCGATGTAGTTTTCAACGGTAAAGATGTTGAACTTCCGAAAATTTATGATTCATTAGAAATCACAAAAAAAGACGGAACTTTATTAATTCTAGAAGTACAATCTCATATTGGTGAAAACACTGTTCGTACCGTATCTATGGATTCAACAGATGGTTTGAGTAGAGGTTATGAAGTAGTTGGAACGGGGAACCCTATCCAAATGCCAATTGGAGCAGATGTTTACGGACGTTTGTTTAATGTGGTTGGAGATGCTATTGACGGATTACCAGAATTGCCTAAAACAGGTGAGAACGGAATGTCAATTCACCGTCAAGCACCAAGATTTGAAGATTTATCAACTTCGTCAGAAGTTTTATTTACAGGTATTAAAGTAATCGATTTAATTGAGCCTTACGCAAAAGGGGGTAAAATTGGATTGTTTGGTGGAGCTGGAGTAGGTAAAACAGTATTGATTCAAGAGTTGATCAACAATATTGCAAAAGGTCACGGTGGACTTTCAGTATTCGCAGGAGTAGGGGAAAGAACACGTGAAGGAAATGACTTGCTTCGTGAGATGTTAGAGTCAGGTATTATAAAATACGGTGAGGAATTCATGCACTCTATGGAAAATGGAGGATGGGATTTGTCTAAAGTAGATTTACCTGGAATGAGAGAGTCAAAAGCTACTTTCGTTTTCGGACAAATGAATGAGCCTCCAGGAGCTCGTGCTCGTGTAGCATTATCTGGATTATCTATCGCTGAATATTTCCGTGATGGAGCAGGAACAGATCAAGGTAAAGACGTTTTGTTTTTCGTTGATAATATCTTCCGTTTTACTCAAGCAGGTTCAGAGGTATCGGCACTTTTAGGTCGTATGCCATCTGCGGTAGGATACCAACCAACATTAGCTACAGAAATGGGAGCGATGCAAGAGCGTATCACATCTACAAATAAAGGATCTATTACATCTGTACAAGCGGTTTACGTACCTGCGGATGATTTAACTGACCCGGCACCAGCAACAACGTTTGCTCACCTTGATGCAACAACAGTATTGTCTCGTAAGATTGCTGAGCTAGGTATTTATCCAGCGGTTGACCCGTTAGATTCTACTTCTCGTATCTTAACACCACAAATTCTTGGTGATGAGCATTATGACTGTGCACAAAGAGTGAAAGAAATTCTTCAAAAATACAAACAATTGCAAGATATTATTGCGATACTTGGTATGGAAGAATTATCTGAAGAAGATAAATTAGCAGTTTCTAGAGCACGTCGTGTGCAACGTTTCTTATCTCAACCTTTCCATGTAGCTGAGCAGTTTACAGGATTAAAAGGAGTTTTAGTAGACATCAAAGATACTATCAAAGGATTTAATATGATTATTGACGGTGAATTAGATCACTTGCCAGAATCAGCATTTAACCTTAAAGGTACTATCGAAGAGGCTATCGAAGCTGGAGAAAAAATGTTGGCAGAAGCATAATTGATTTAGGTGTAGAAATTTAGAGTGCAAATTCGCAAATTTTAAAACCAAGATCCTTAAAAATTAAATATGATTTTAGAAATAGTATCACCAGAAGCGTCTTTGTTTAAAGGGGAAATAACTTCGATTACTTTACCTGGAGTGGACGGAAGTTTTCAAATTTTGAATAATCACGCACCAATAGTTTCTATTCTTCAAAAAGGAATCGTAAGTATTACGGCATCTAGTTTTGAATTTAGTAAAGAATCAGCAGCTTTATTTACTAAAGTAAACAATCAAACTTATACATTGCCTATTTCTTCTGGGACTATTGAAATGAAAGATAATAAGATAATTGTTTTAGCAGATTAAAACCATTATTCTTTACAGAAAAAAAAAGAGCTATCATCACTGATAGCTCTTTTTTTTTGGTTTATGTTAGGTAGAAAAATGGTTTAATTGTATGTATTCTAAATTGGATATTTAGAGTAGTATTAATGGTTTTTTATCTATTGAGGCTAACCACATACAACTATTCGAAATTAAGTAGAAGTTTTTAATTACTACTTACTGCTGTAGCAAGTAGTAGGGAAAGTTATAAATATGATTCTCTAAACTGCGTATTAAATTGATGACAGAATATCCACTAGTATACCATTATCTTACGAATCTCTTTTTTATTACCTGCAGTAACAGTCATAAAATAGACACCAGTAGTTGGATTTGGAATTTGAATTTGTTCATCAAGTAATAAAGTCTTTGCAAATTCTCTTGTAAGTACCGTTTTACCTAAAACATCTGTAATTCTCATTTGAATAGAGTTTGTATTGTCACTTTCTAAGTATAATGTAAATGTTCCATTATTAGGATTCTTATAAGCTACTAGATTCAAAATCCCGAAAGTTGGCTGTCTTAAGGTGTAGCTTTTAGTGCATATATTTATAGATGCGCTGTTTAGTGTTCCATTATCATTCGTGAAATTATCTCTTACTCGAAAAGTCCAAACACCTTCTGGGTTTTCATTGGTGAAATCGGATAAATTACCATAAGGACTAACTATTTGGGAGGTAGATTTACCGCATTCTAATGTGTTTCCAGAATCACTAAATGTTAATGCTAATGTACCGCTTATGTCAGAACAGCTTCTATTTAATAAATTTACCATTGTACCTTGTGGACTAATAATGTCCATTTGTAAATCTGATATATAAGTATGCGTAAAGTTGGTATTTACTTCAATATTTGATGTAACTCCTGTAGTTGATGGATAAGTAATTGTCCTTGTTGTATAATTTGAGCTTTCTGGAATTGCAAATGGTGTAGAGAAGCCAGTAGCTGTACAAGTATATTCTACAGAATAACCAATAGCAAATGCTTTGCTGTTTAAAGCATAATAAATATTGTCGGTAGGCTCTATTAATAAGCGGCAGTTTTTTTCGATTATATTGGGTACTGTTATCGTTGTAGAGCCATTATTAGAAATGTTGGAAGCCAGGGTGGTTGTGTACGTTAGACCACCATCTGTAGAGAGTTTGATATTTACATTGGATGATCCCGGTAAGGAATTTGTATTATTTACATCCCAAGTAATTGTTTCGCTGGTGCCCTGCAGCCAGCTTACATCATCTGTATTTTGAGAGGTCAGTTTAAATGGACCTGCCGTTGCGCTGACAGTTATTATTGCTTCGTCATTTGCTGTCTGCGCTGTACCCAGAGCTGCATTATCTCTACCTGTAAGTACAAAATTTAGGGTTCTAGCTACATCTGAAACTGATTCCCAATTACTAATTAGTTTATTTGCTATGACGTTGCTTAATGAAGGCATATATCTAACAGGGCTAGAGCTAGGATTAAATGATCTAAATAAAGGTCCGTTTGTTTTGGTAGAAATGGCAAAACTATTATCTTGAATTGAGCTATTTGAGGCAGAGTCATTTTGTTCCCAGCAATAACTTATTGTGTCACCTTCAGAATCAGTACCAGTTCCACTTAATACAAAAGCAGTTCCCATTGGAATAGTATAATCGTTTCCTGCAGCTATTACAGGTGGATTGTTTATTATTGAAGTGCTTACGGGACAAGTTTTTGTGCTGAGATTAGTTTGAATTTGGTCAATACTTGCAAATGAAAAGTAATCATCTGAATTCTCCTGAACATCATAGGTATCTGTTACTCCTGCGTATCCCATTATTGTAGAGCCACTTCCAGGCTCTATATTTACTCCTGTTCCTTCAATCTCGTAGGAGTAAGTGTGGTTTGCACCAAGTTGATGTCCAAATTCATGTGCTACGAAGTCGATATCAAAACTGTCACCTTCGGGTCTGTCATCCCCGGGTGATGTATAGGCGCTACCTTTACCATACGGATCAGCTGTTGTTGGGTTATTACACACGCAACCAATACAACCAGCATTTCCGCCGCCGCCAGTTGCTCCAAAAACATGTCCTATATCGTAATTGCTATTCCCAATAAGTGTTGTTAAGGTTCTCTGCAATTGCAAGCTCCAGTTATCCAATGAACTCGCATTAGAATAAGGGTCAGTGTTTGCATTTGTAAAAATTAGTAAATCATTATTAGCTATCAAGGTTAACTTTATAGCTAAATCTCTGCTGAAAATTGCATTTACCCGTGTCATCGTTGCATTCATGGCTGCTAGAGCTCCGGCAGTAGTACCTCCATGATAGGCAGTATACTCTGCAGTGCAAGATAATGCAAGACGCATTGTTTTAAAAGTCTTGGTACTCGATGTAGTCTTGGCTGAAAGAGTAGTCTTGGATTTGTTTTGTAAAACATCTTCTGTTTTGCAACTTAATGGCAAACTGCTTTTATCTCTAGCTTTATTTGTAAAAACGATATAAAGGGACTGATCCTCTGGGTATAATTCGATAAATTCAGATCCAGTTTCAGGTCTTAAAATGATTGTTTGTATTCCCTTGGGAGCTATACTTAAACTTAAGGTCGCACTTTTGTCTGTAATTCCTATTCCTTTATAGGCACGAATATCTGCAAATTTGGCTTGTAATTCAGGTTCAAAATTTGAGTCTTCCCAAACAGCGAATTTTTCTAAAACTCCTTTTGTATTTGGAATTTCGATTATTGTAGAGGTTGTTTTTGATGTTTTACTTGATGATGATAGTAGGGCCTCTTTAATTACTGGCAAATTTAATTGATACAGTAATTCTGATTCTTTTTGTTGTACCGCATTTGATTTGCTTACAATCGTGTTAACTGTCTGCGTTCTCTTTGTCCACGCAGCGTTACTTTGGGAGTATGAAATTAGAGAGTTTGTGAATAATAGTGTTATTAAAATATATTTTTTCATAGTATTTAGTGAATATAATAGTCCAAAAATAAGTCATTTATATGTAAATGATTAGCATTGATTTCGCTTTTGCAAAAATAATGCAGCTTGTAAATTGTTCATGGTTTCATTTTCTTATATTAAAAAGGCATAAACCATTATAAAAAAAGTATAAAATCAATTCTCGAAGTTGTTACATTTAAAATAGATACCATAAATTTGCAAAACCGTAAAACAATTACAGTGAAGATTTTTCATTCTATAAAAGATTTTAGTTCTAATAAAAAAACCATATTGACACTTGGCACATTTGATGGGGTGCATATTGGTCATAAAAAAATTCTCGATAAATTAATTCAAAGTACACAGCTGAATGAATTTGAAAGTTTGGTACTGACTTTTTTCCCTCATCCAAGAATGGTGCTGCAGGAGAAGTCGGAAATTAAATTATTGAACACAATTCCTGAAAAAGTAAAATTGCTTGAAGCTATTGGTATTGAAAACTTAGTTATTCATCCTTTTGATGAAAGTTTTTCAAGATTAACTGCAGAAGAATTTGTGTCAAGTATATTAGTAGATCAATTTCGAATTCAAAAAATTATTATTGGTCATGATCATCGATTTGGTAGAAACCGAACTGCAGATATCAACGATTTAATTGGTTTTGGGGAGAAGTATGGGTTTGAAGTAGAACAGATATCTGTTCAAGAGCTTAACACTATTTCTGTAAGTTCAACCAAAGTAAGAAAAGCAATTGACGAGGGCGATATGCAACTGGCAAATAACTTCCTTGGGTATGACTATTTTTTAACGGGTACGGTGGTAACAGGAAAGCAGTTGGGACGAACTATTGGTTTTCCTACAGCTAATATCCAAATAAGTGAAGATTATAAATTGATTCCGCTTAATGGTGTATACGTTGTAAAAAGTATTTTACAAAATAAAATCATTTACGGATTAATGAATGTTGGTTTCAGACCTACGGTTGGTGGTGAAGAGTTGTCAATTGAAGTAAATTACTTAGATTATGAAGGTGATCTATACGGTCAAGAATTAACAGTTTATATACTGAAGTACATTCGACTTGAACAAAAATTTGAATCATTAGAATTGTTGAAATCGCAGCTAGAAGTAGATAAAGCGCAAGCATTATCATACATTGAAGGGATAGAGTAAAGTATATTGTCCATTTATTTCAAAATTTAAAAAGGTACTAGGCTTAAGTTTTTATAGAAATTTAAAAGGCACAATTATGCTCTTTAAATGATAAATGGTCAGTTGTTTCATAAAATTGCTTTTAGTCATTTTCATTGCTACATTCGAACAATTTGACTACTTTTGGAGCATTAAAAATCGTATTGATGAGTATTACAAAACACAATTGGACTAAAGACGAAATCGTAGCTATATATAATAAGCCATTAATGGATTTGCTTTATGAAGCCGCATCCATTCATAGAGAACATCATGACCCTAATGTTGTTCAGGTTTCAACATTATTATCAATAAAAACTGGAGGTTGTCCTGAAGATTGCGGGTACTGTCCTCAAGCGGCACGTTACCATACTGATATTGAAGGGAATGATTTGATGACTGTAAGTCAGGTAAAAGCGCAAGCATTACGTGCAAAGTCGGGTGGATCCTCTCGTGTATGTATGGGAGCAGCATGGAGAAACGTAAAGGATGGTCCAGAATTTGACCAAGTATTAGAGATGGTTCGTACGATCAACAAACTAGATATGGAAGTTTGCTGTACACTTGGAATGATTACTGAAAATCAAGCTCAAAGATTGGCAGAAGCCGGTTTATATGCTTACAACCACAATTTAGATACTTCTGAAGAGTATTATAAAGAAGTAATTTCTACACGTGGTTTTGAAGACCGTCTTCAAACAATTGAAAACGTACGTAAGACTAATGTAACCGTTTGTAGTGGTGGAATTATAGGAATGGGTGAAAGTATTGATGATCGTGCTGGAATGTTAGTAGCGCTTTCGACCTTAAACCCACAACCAGAATCGGTGCCTATAAATGCTCTTGTAGCAGTAGAAGGTACTCCGATGGAAGAAGAGAAACCAGTAGAGATTTGGGAAATGATTCGTATGGTTGCAACCACGCGTATCATTATGCCAGAAACACAAGTAAGACTTTCTGCGGGAAGAATGAATATGAGTCGTGAAGGGCAAGCAATGTGTTTCTTCGCCGGTGCTAATTCAATTTTTGCTGGAGATAAATTACTAACAACTCCAAATCCAGATGTTGATGATGATATGAAAATGTTTGACTTATTGGGCCTAAACCCACAAAAGCCATTTACAAAGGTATCACAGCCACAAACTGTAGAAGCTGCAGAGTCGCAATTTACCACACTAGGTGAAAAACCAAAATGGAGTAGACCAGGACACGAGATCGAAAGAAATTTGGAAGCCTCGCAAAAAGGAAAATAATTATATAAAAAAACCGTTTCACTCGTGAAACGGTTTTTTTATATAAAAATAAATTGTGCTAAATCTTGGTTATTATATCTTGCTCTACTAATTAATTATTTTTCTATTCACTACTTGCCCACTTGCGAGTTTGATCTTAAATAATAACATCTGATTTTTGGCTTTAGGTTTGACAAGCGCAACCTCTATGCTATTAATATTTGACAGAAACATAATTAGTTTTCCAGTAATATCATGTACGATGATTTCTCTTATCAGTTCTGTGTCCGACTGTATCGTAATATTATTTTCATCTGCAACGATTTTAACTTGGTTGTTTGTCTGTTCGGTAGCAATCATTTTTGATTCTTTTTCCGTGTTATATGATACAGAGAAACGATCATTAAATGTTCCTGCAGCGGTAGAAAAAGAATAAGGGCTTTCTCTTAAATCTTGTGTTGTTGCTGTCAATTTATCTGTTAAATATACATTTTGGTTTTTCAATAAACCATCAGCATAATCAATGCTCACAATAAAATTTCCTTCAACAGTGCTGCTGTAACCCAATGGCACGTTGTCTGTGACATCAAACGGTAATGCTCTCCCTTGGATACTGTAATTATAGTTATCATTGATGCTATAGAAATTTACAAATGCATTGGCATTAAAAGTAGGTCCATCATATAAGGAGTCATATGCATTGGTGGCACCTTCTAAATAACCAATCAATATTTGTTTAAATGCTCCAGTACTGTTTGATAAATTCAACCATATTCTGTTTTTGGTAGTAGACACTGTAGTTTTTGAACTACTATTATTTTTGAAAAACTGAGCATTGCTCATCAAATTTGATGATTTTTTTCGCATGGCATTTTCGAATAAAGCCGTGCCCGCATTTTTACTAATAGTAAAGAAAGATTGACCTGCTCCTATTTCGCCTGTTGGTATACTGGTATTTATTGCCCCTGCTGTAGTAGCCGAATTAGCCTGCGTAGCGGTACCTCCTGTAATGTTGTAAGTTGCGTAATCATCAGATGAATAGGCGTATGTTCCCGATCCAGGATTTGAAACGTTAATAGCTGGATTGGTATTATGTGTCCAAAAGTAAAGTGTACCTTCTATAACTCCCGAATTTTTGATAATAAATGCATCTGCACTTAGCGGTGATGGATAAGGATTTCCAATAAGATTTGCTAAATTTGGACCGTTAACTGGTAGAGTGATAATCCCATTGTTAGGTTCTCCTTTAAATAAAGCTTCGTAAACAGAGGGTGGTGCAGTGATTAGATAAGTTTCGGGTGCTCTTATAATATATCCCTTTGCTGACGTCATAATAGTACTTGAATTTTCTACTTGCCATGACCCATTATTAAATGATAAAAATTTATCATATAATGTTAGAGGTGACACGTCATATAATGATTGATTTTTTACTGGTGAAGACCAGTAGGTGAAATCAAATTTATCAACTGCTGTAGTCAAACGTTTATAGGTAATATTTCCGGAATTTGCTGTAAGTGGACCGTCTGAAATTTGAATAAGGCTGGCACTATTTTCGAAAATTAAATTGCTTGACGAAGCAATCTTGATGTTATTTTGGACTGTCAAAGTATGTCCGCTTTTTATATTGGTAGTGCCAGCACTAACTTCACAAGAGCAGCTTTCGATATTCGCTGCCGAATTGTAGTTTCCCGAAAATATTATATTTTTATCGCTATCGGGTAGTCCATTTGACCAGGAACTTCCATTCCAAGTTGTAGTCAGTGAATTTATAGATGCAGTTGCGGAGTTATTAGAGCTGCAATAAATATTTTTCACATAATAAGTATAGGTACCTGGCACCAAATTACTGATATTTTTAGTCGTTCCAGTAGTAGCTGATGCGAGCAAAATATTGTTCTGATATAAATCGTATGTTCCCGTTGGTAAATTAGTAAGTGAAAGACTTCCTGTAGGTGTTGCACATGTAGGCTGCGTAATTGTGGAAATTGTAGGTGTGTTGATATTACATACTACAGCCCCGGTATATATGAAGTCATTAATACTAAAGGTTCCAGTTACATTAGATCCTCCCCATGCATAAATTCTGAACGTTATGGCAGTTGTAATGTTTTGAAAAGCTGCAGCGGTCAAATTTATCGTAGTTCCTGTTGCAGTAGGGGATCCTACTGAAGTCGAGTAATTATCAATACTTGAACGGAAAGAAAAATTAACTGGTCCAGTTCCTGAGACTTGACCAGTATATGTAAATGCTGTAAAACTAATTTTATAACCCGTATTCGGCGTTAAAATAAATTCAAAATAATCATTTGGGTCTAAATTTGTAAAGTTCCAATCTCTAGCATTATATCTATCACCACCTGAATTTTGATTTAGACCTGTTCCTCTTCCTATTCCAGATACGGTTATATTTGTATTGACGACTTGGCCACTCGTGAATGGGTCAAATAAAGCTGGATATACTGTTGGCGAGGGATCGGTTATAGAATTCTCAAAAATACTCTGTCCATAACATTGAGACATGAAGAAAATAAATACAATTATAATTGACCTCATGTTCAATCTATTATGTTAGTTTAATTTAAAATTAGTAATTATTTTTAAATTAATAATGTCATTTGATTAATTATTTTGCTGCACAATTTTTTTTGTTACTATTTGTCCATTTTCGAGCTTGATTTTTAGTAGAAATACCTGAATTGTATTTGCAATTTTGTTCAGGGAAACCTCATAACTGTGTACATCGGTTTTAGCAGTAAGTAACTTACCCGCAATGTCATACATGGAGACATTCCGAATCAGGTCAGACTTCGAATAGATATTTATTTTTGTGCTCTCTTGTGTTACGTAGATCGAGATAGTATTGCTGTCAATTTCGCTAATAATTTCAGGTGATTTTGGTCTGTAGCTTATTACAAAACGGTCATCAAATGTACCTTTTGCTGTAGTGAAACTGTAAAGTTTCTCACTCAAGTTATGATTTAAGTTTACAAGCTTGTCCTCTAAATAGATATTTTGATTATTGAGACTTCCGTCCGTAGTATCGATTGCAATTGTGAAATCACCTTCAATATTCGAACTATATCCTAGAGGTACACTATCAGATTCTTGGGTAGCTATCGCTCGTCCTTGAATACTAAATGGAAATTTATTATTGATACTGTAGAAATTCACATAACTGTTCGCATTAAAAGTCACTCCGTCATAAGCTGATTCATACTCATTGGTTGCATCAGTAATGTAACCTATTAATATTTGTTTAAAAGCACCTTCAGCATTGGCAAGGTTAAGCCATAATCTGTTTTTTGTAAATTCGGTCGTTGATGTTTTGGCTGTTGCTTTACTGTTTGAGTTCGATTTAAAAAATTGCGCATTTGGAATTGTACCAGCTGCAGAACCTTGAAGACGCATACTGTTATTAAATTCTGCATTGGCGCTTGACTTTCCGATTGCCATAAAACCTTGTCCTGCTGCAATATTACCAGTAGGTATGACTCCCGCGCTGCTTCCCGTTTTGCTTCGCGCTGCGGTAGACGTACCTCCAGTTCTGTTATAAGATGCATAATCATCAGATGTATAGGCAAGTGAACCTGATCCTGCAGAACCATTAGTAATATTGCTTGCTAATTGAATTGCGGTATTGTGTGTCCAGAAATACAATGTTCCTTCTATAACTAGATCATTCTTTGTTAAAAATGCATCTGCGTCAATTGCTGATGGATAAGGGTTTCCGATTAAATTGGTGGTACCACTTCCTCCAATGGTAACATTAATTTTACCATTATTAGGTACCCCAGAAAATATACCTTCAAAGAAACTAGGAACAGCAGGAGTTTTGTGATCCTCAGGACCCCTAATTATATATCCTTTTCCAACAGTCATTAAATTATCCCTATTTTCTACCACCCATGCATTAGCGGCAGCATTTAGCGAATGGTACTTGTCATAAAATGTTTTTGGTGATAATAAGCTCAATTTCTGACCCAGAATAGGAGAGGACCAATAAGTATAATCAAAATTGGTTATTTGTGTGGTTTTTCTTTTGTAATTAATTGATCCAGAGTTGATCGAATTATCGTTGATTTGTACTAAGCTTGATGTGTCTTCGAAAATCATTGTACCATTAACTGTTAATTGATTTTGTAATTGTAGAACAGTGCCTTTTGAAACTGTTACGGTTACTCCCGAGTTTACAGTACAAGAGCACAAATTTGTATCTGCCGAGATTGTTCCATTAGCTGTAATAATCCCATATTTGTCAAGTGTAGGTGCAGCATTCCAGTTGCTACCATTGTAAGAGACTGTTTCTATAGTTTTAAAAATAACAGTTTGTGAATTTGTTGATTCACATGTGCCATTAGACACCGTAAATACATATGAACCAGCAGCTAAACCACTAATGGTGGTTGATGGTCCTGATCCAGTTATTGTTAACGTTGTCCCCGTCCTTTTTAAATTCCAGTTTCCAGTTGATGGTAAACCGTTTAAAATAACAGTTCCTGTTGGTAAGGAACAAACAGGTTGTGTAATAGTTCCTATCGTTGGAGCCAAAATAGTTGTGACATTTACGGTAGTATAATTTGCAGCTACAGAGCTGCAGCTACCACTTTGAACTACTGCCCTAAATTGAGTTGTTTGTGATAAAGCTGTCGCATTATAGGTTGTATTTGTATTTGCAATATCTACCCATGAAGTAAATGGGCTTACAGACGATTGCCATTTAAGTATTGAACCAGTATGTCCGGAGATCTGTAAGGTGCCGCTATTTTGTCCCGAACATATTGATGTGCCCCCCGAAACAGTTCCTCCAACTGTGGTCGCAGTAACAATAACCGACTGTTGTGCTTGTTTTTCCGCTGTACCCCCACAGCCTCCAGTTATTGTATATCTGATCAAAGCTGTTCCGGGAGCTATTCCAGTAACTACCCCAGTCGTAGCATTGACAGTTGCGATTTTTGGGTCAAGACTTGACCAAGTACCTGTACCGCCCCCTAAATCTGCTGAATTGGTAACGAAAGTAGAAGATTCATTAATGCATAAAGTACTCGCTCCAGTAATTGAAGCTATACTTGCATTCGCATTAACAGTCAGTAACTGCGATTTAGTTGCTGTTCCACCACAACCTCCAGAGATGGTGTAAGTTATGGTTGTAGTACCAGCGGATAGTCCTCTTACTGATCCTCCTCCAGATACCGAAGCTATATTACCGTTGCTTGAGCTCCATGTTCCACTTCCACCACCTAAAACTACTGAATCGGCTTTAAAGAGTGGATTTTCTGCAATACATATTGAATTTGGCCCACTTAATGATGCAATACTTGCATTAGGATTTATAGTGATTGTTTTCTGCGCAGCAACTGTACCTCCACATCCTCCAGTTATGGTGTATATTATTTCGGCTGAACCTTCTACAATACCGGTTACTTCACCAGATGAATTTACAGTTGCCACATTTGTATCACTACTACTCCAGACAGCAGTTCCTCCACTTAAAATAACACTGTTAGCTATATATTTTGTAGTAGCACCTGCACACATTGCAGTAGTTGACCCAGATAGAGATGTTACTCTCGCGTTTGGACTTACGTTTAGTCCAGCTGATGTTACTCTGTCTGCACAACCACCTGTAATATTAAAAAATATAACGGTATATCCAGCTTTTAAGGCCGTAACTACTCCCGTTGTTGGATCTACCGAAGCTATATCTGGTTCTCTACTAGTCCAAACACCTGTTCCGCCTCCCAATTCTAGTTCATTTACTGTAAATGTACTTGTTGAATTAAGACACATTGGACTCGTACCATTCATAGATGAAACTCTAGAATATGGATTGATCTTAATCGTACCTGTGGCGTAAATTGTAGTGCCACAACCTCCAGTTAATGGTATGCTGTAATTAAAAGTTCCTGAAACTGTTGGTCTTCCGCTAATAGTAATTACATTAGATGACCATGATGCAGATGCACCATTAGGAAGGCCAGTTGCCGTTCCAATTCCAGTTGCCCCTATTGTAGAATGTTGTATTGGCGTCATTGCAATGTTGATGCACTCTATAGTATTGGGTGATCCTGCGCTCACATAATTTGTTCCGCTGGTTGTAACTTTGACAGAGGTGCTGGCCAAATCACAAACATAAGAATTTGGCACTTTAGGAACTAAATTACGACGGTAGTACTTAATAACAGTTCCTGTGGTTGATACCGTCGCTGGTGTGTAATTTTGTCCTGTGGCGCCTGATATATCTGTAAAAGTAACGCTGTCAGTAGATACTTGCCATTGGTACGTTGTCCCACTTCCCCCACTACAAGTAGGTAGATTATTTGCGCTTATGGTTCCTGGAGAAGAACCCGAGCAAACATTGATAGTTGCAGTACTAGTTATCATATTCGATGAACTCCCAAATGGAGTTAAGCTTAACCCAACCACATTTCCTCCACTGTGTTCATAATAATCGAGTACGATGTCACTGTTTCCATTTAGATAAATAATATTATCACAATAGGTGGTGTTTCCTTGTTGCTTCCATTGACTAAAAACTAATGCGCCATCGACATAGACACGTATACCGTCATCTCCATTGACATTGAGTAAATAACATCCAGCTTTTCTAGTAGATTTCATTCGGTATCGTACAGAGAAAACCTCAGTATATATTTTGGCTCTATCAACGCCATCACTAATTACAGGGAAACACACTTGGTTACCTCCAAAATCTTCATCTATGGTTTCTGTACTTATATTGTAATAACCGACATAGTTTTCAGGTAAGAATGGCGAGATGATAGTTGAAGGACTTGATGGAGAAGTTGTTCCTCCTGGTGTACGATCGCTCGGAGCGACATGATTATAAATATGTCCAATCCAATTATCAACTCCAAAAGTTGTTTGAGAGTCTTTGGTGTTACCCACGCTATTTAAAACTAATTTCATTGTACCACTACTAGTCCCGGTTGTTGAACATGTACCACTTGTGTAAAGTATTTTTACTTGACCAGAGAAAGTAGCGGTCCATGTTATGCTAGCAAAAGTAGTATTTGAATTATATGCTAATGCATTATTTGTATTACCGTTATATAAGGTTAAATTTTCATTTGCTGATGCAGTAATGTCCGCTACTGAAAATGTATAATTAAAACCTTGAATTACATTCAATGTCACATATTTTCCACTTGTAACAGATGCTGTAGTTATTGTATTGTAATTGTCTACGCAAAAACTATAAGTTTCTACAGATGTGCCTCCAGGATAGGTACATTGAGCATTGCTCTTAGCAATAGTAAATAGAAAGAACATAATGCAAAAAAAAGCATTTTGGCAAAATTTTAAAGTTTTAATCATATATTAAGTTGCATTAACATCTGCTAATTCAAAACTAAATCCATTACTAATATGGCATGTTGCTGTAATTAATTATTCGGATTTTAGTTAGAATTTAAAATTTAATTCATTAAAGTACACAAATATAAATTAAATATAATCGATAATAAGCAATTACTATCGACTAAATACACTTTGGTAGGTTAAATTAACATAATTGAATCTATACTTTCGAAACTGATTTAAATTAATTATTTCTTTATTAAAATATTTTCACAAAATATTTATCTGTTTTAATCATCATTTTTAGAATTGATTGAGCTCAGTTTCTAAATTATTTGAGAAAAATTACTATCCCTTCGATTACATAAGTTATAAGAGAATAAGGTTGTCATTTACTGATGTTACTATTTTAAAAAAGTTCACAATTTCAAGTCGCTATTGCATTAAATTAAAAGAGCCCTCAATATTTTACTAATTATTGAGGGCTCTTTTAATTATAGTAGGTGAAATTAATTATACTGTTGTACAAATTTTTTATTTACTATTTCACCATTTTCTAACTTAATTCGTAGAATAAAAACTTGAACTGAATTAGCTATTTTCGACAGAGAAATATCTTGACTGTTTACTTTTGTTTTATAGGTGACTAATTTCCCGGTGATATCATA
Organism: Flavobacterium algicola; assembly: GCF_022399565.1. Taxonomy (GTDB): domain Bacteria; phylum Bacteroidota; class Bacteroidia; order Flavobacteriales; family Flavobacteriaceae; genus Flavobacterium; species Flavobacterium algicola. The sequence goes on along the minus strand of NZ_JAJTUT010000001.1, from coordinate 1,083,835 downwards.
CATCGAAATTTCTGTAATCAGCTCTGACTGTGAGTGGATATCGATTAAATTTTCTTTTTGCGTAACATACACTTCATTATTTTTTTCAGTGATTTCAGGATTATCGACAGATAAGGTTGTTTTTGCTTTATAAGTAATTACAAATCGATCATCAAAAGTTCCTACCGCAGTTGTAAAGCTATAGGCCTGTTCAGTTAAGTTGTGGTTGATTCCTAATAGCTTGTCTTCCAAATATACAATTTGATTGCTAATGATTCCATCTGTGCTATCGATACCAATTGTAAAATCCCCTTCAATTTTAGAACTATAACCTAGTGGTACATTATCATATTCTTGTGTTGCAATTGCTCTTCCTTGAATACTAAACGGGAATTTATTGTTGATACTGTAGAAATTCACATAACTGTTAGCGTTAAATGTAACTCCGTCATACGCTGACTCATAATCGTTGGTCGCGCCAGTAACATAACCTATTAAAATTTGTTTAAAGGCACCTTGTGTATTGGCAAGATTAAGCCACAATCTATTTTTTTCAATTAAAGTAATTGCTGCTGTTTTAGCTGTCGCTTTTGCACTTGAGGTAGTTTTGAAAAACTGTGAATTGACAAGGGTAGTACCTGAAACACCATCTAGACGCATACTATTATTAAACTCGGCATCGACAGTAGATTTTCCTATAGCCATAAACCCTTGACCAGCTGCAATTTTACCTGTCGGTATAACACCAGCGCTGCTTCCAGTTGTACTACGAGCAGTAGCTGTGCCTCCTGTTGAATTATACGAAGCATAATCATCTGATGTGTAGGCAAGCACTCCAGAACCAGCAGTACCATTTGTAATGTTACTTGCTAACTGTATAGCTGTATTGTGTGTCCAGAAATATAGAGTTCCTTCGATTGAGCTACTATTTTTTGCTATGAATGTATCTGCATCTATCGCTGATGCATAAGGGTTACCTATTAAATTGGTAGTTCCCGCTCCTCCAATTGTTACTTTGATTACACCATTATTAGGCACACCAAAGAAAGTACCATCAAATAAACCAGGAACTGCTGGAGCCTTATAGTACTCAGGTCCTCTGATGATATACCCTTTACCTACGGTCATTAAGTTATCTCTATTTTCTAAGGTCCAAGAATTGGCAGCAGCATTTAATGAATAATATTTATCGTAAAATGTATCAGGAGATAAAACACTCAATTTTTGACCTATAACAGGGGAAGACCAATATGTATAATCAAAATTGGTGATTTGAGTCGTGTATCTTATGTATGTGATAGATCCAGAATTTACAGCAGCATCATTTATTTGAACCAGACTCGAACGGTCTTTAAAAGTTATTGATCCTCCAGTTTCAACTTGAACTTGATTGTAAATCTTCATAACTTTGTCTGCTAGCATGGTAACGGAAGCGCCATTGTTAACAGTACATGAGCATCCCGTTACATTTGTATCTACTGTATAATTACCAGTAAAAAGCAAATTATTTTCAATGGTTGGCTCAGTACTTCCTGTAACAGGACCAGACCAGCCAGTACCATTCCAAGTTTTTGTTTCTATTGCAGTAATTTTTAATGTTGCAGAACTTAATGATGGGCAAGCTGCAGTTGCTGATACAGTAAAAGTATAGGTACCTGCTGCTAAATTATCGATTAGTTTACTTGTCCCTGTTCCTGTATACGTGGCACTCACAGTTCCAGATTGTGTTATCGTCCATGTACCAGTTGATGGCAGGCTATTTAAAGTTACCTTTCCGGTCGGAACTAAACAAGTTGGTTGAACTGTTGTTCCCAAGGTCGGAGTTACTTCTTTTGCAAGTTGCGCATTTACAGTAAATGACACCGGCAATGACGTACAGTATGGGCTAACTATATTTGTTGCAGTAAGTGTATAGCTACCTGTTGGAGCAGATATACTTCCTGCATTCATTACGACACCAGTGCTAGGTGTTACAGTATACGTATTTCCTGTGCTGTAATTGGTTATGGTCAAAGTACCGTTTGTAGTAGTACAACTTGGTTGTGTCACCGCACTAATGGTTGGAGTCGTAGTGCTAAAAACCGTACCTGTTTGAGTTCCGCTGTATGTACTTGTTCCGCAAGGTCCAGAAGCAGTTATTCTAGTATAATACGTTCCACCTGTTAAACCCGTTACCGTATAGATACGACTAGTTCCTATACTTACATTGTTTCTCACAATGGTTCCAGCATCAAAAGTGCTTGTGGTAGCAATATCTAAATAATAAGCTGTTGCGGTATAAGTTCCAGATCCTGATAAATTCCAGTTCACTTGAAATCCATCACAGCTTGATGAACTTGTACTATTTTGAACAGGAGCAGCTGTTCCTGCTGATGTCGTCACTGATGAAGTACCTGAATAAGCACTGGTACAGCTAGGAGTACCCGTCGTACTCATACCTCTTACTCGAAGGTAATAAGTCGTATTTGGCGTCAAGCCAGTAACAGTGGGCTTGTTATTTGTTCCAACATTCATAGGGTAACCCGTTGCAAAGGTTCCCGCAGTAAATGAGGAAGTGGTTGCAACTTCTAAATAATACTCATTTCCAGATTCGTTACCATTAAATAGTACTGTAAAACCATCACATACCACAGAATTGGTTGATGGATCGTTTGGTACAGGAGTCTTAATGGTGATTTTAGCAGAATTAGAATTTGCTGTAGAACAAGTTCCATTTTGTACTACCGCTCTAAAATAGGTTGTAGAAGCTAAGGTTCCAATGGCGGCACTTGATAAAGTCGCAGATGTATTGGAAATTGTAATTGGACTTGTAAAAGAAAAGTCAGATGATTTTTCCCATCTTAAAATGGTTCCTGTATAACCAGATAGAGTCAAATCTGATGCTGCAGTACCAGAGCAAATTGTTTGAGCTGAAGATACAGTACCTCCAACTGAACCAAGAGAAAATGATATTATATTAGATGATGCCGTTGTGCTACAAGCGGTATAAGCTCTGACTCTATAATAGTAAACTACCCCTGACGTTAATCCGCTCACGTAAACATTATTGGTTTGATAACCCACCTGATAATTATTGAACCCACTTACAAATGAAGAAAAAGTACTGCTAGTAGAAATATCAACGTAATAACCAGTAGCACTAGTAACTTGAGTCCAATTCAACTGCAGACCATTAGTACAATTCGAATTAGTAGGACTAGTTATTACTGGTGTTGAAGCAGGAGAAGCAGAAGTAGTATAGGTCATTGTAGTACTATTGGCACTTGTACCACACGTACCTATTGCTCTCACTCTGTAATAATAAGTAGTACCAGCACTCAATCCTGTCAAAACTAAAGCTAAATTATTTCCAGCATTGTAATTATTATATCCCGAAACAATATTTGTAAAACCACTATCTGTTGCTACATCAATACTATAAGATGTTGCGTTACTTGCTGTGTTCCATCTTGCAGTAAAGCCCGTGCACGTTGCGCTATCAGGGCTACCAGTAGATGGGCTACCAGGTGCCTGTACAATTGTTACATACAAATATTTTCCGCCATTATCCGTACCACAAGCATTCGTACTCTGTACCCTCATATTTCCTGACGTGGCTGTCGTACTAAATGTTACACTAGCAGATAGGCCATCCGCTGCAGGAGTTATGGTAGCCCCTGTCCCTTGATAACTCCAAATGTAGGCATAGGAGTACGGGTCTGCAGTAATAGTATAAGTCGTTGTTGAGTTAACACATTGACTTGTCGAACCACTTAAACTTGTTGGACCAGCCCCAGGACTATTGGCTACGTAAACCACTCTAGTGGAAGTGTATGAACTTGTGCAACTTGTACTGGTTTTATAAGAAATTGTTGCTGTTCCATTAGTTAATCCGGTGACAACACCTGTAGTTGAATTAACAGTAGCTACTGCAGTATTACTACTCGACCATGTACCTTCCGGAACAGTAGAGCTAAAAGTTGTTGTGTTGTTTGGACTATACCTACATATGTATTGATCTCCAGACAAAGTTCCCGCAGAAGTTGGACAATAAGTATAATCAAATGACACACGAGACAATCCAGCAGTTTCAAAATATTCTAACACAAAATTTGTGCTCCCGCTTAAATAAACGGTGTAAGTCCTAGAGGAGTAGGCATGATTATTCCAAACGTTAACAACATATGATGAACCTCCATCTAAACTCAATCGATACCCATCATCACCTCCAACTGTAAAAGTATAATTCCCCGCAGGCATGGATTTATTCATTTTATAACGAATAGCAAAATAGTCGGAATAAGAACTCGTCAAATTAGTTCCTGTAATTGATCCACTACCTAAATCTTGATCAAATTTTGTATCTCGATTGACATAACCAACATAGCTAGTAGTAAAAGCATTACTAGGAGGGTTCCCTCCGTTAGTACTTGCATACACATACCCTATCCATGAGTCTGTTCCGTACGAAACTTCATCTCCTGGGGCAGCAATTGCTGAAGGGTTATTTTTTTCACTGCTATGTAATGTAATATTAGTTATAGCAGTAAAGTTTGTATCGGTTAGTGATGAAACTGCATTGTTAGCTACTGAAGTAGGATTAATAAGTACAAGTAAGCATAAAGTAAATAATTTAGTGATACTAGATGATACAAAATTATTATTCTTAAAGTAGATTTTTTTCATAGGTTTATCGGTTTGATTTGGGGGCAAATCGTTATTCAATAATTTTATATCAGTTAAATATAAAATGGATTGAGGTACAAAATTATTTCATTTTACTGCATAACGAAAGTAAACTCGTCTAAACGACATATTAAGCAGTTGAAATACGACTATTCATAGATATTCATCAAATTGTTATGATTTTTATTCGCGTTAACTACTCATATACATGTAACAGAAAGGTTTAGACTGCTACTTGTTTTTCGATATACGATAAAGAATAATTTTTGGTTTTATAATTCGCAATTATTTTTAAGCAGTCATTTATAATATTTTTGTAGTGCTTGCTTTTTAAGCAAAATTTTTTAACCCAAACGTTTAAAGTGGAAAAGTGATTGTGTATTTTAGATATTATGCCTTATTTTACCAATTGAGATGAAAGAGATCTATACCATAAGAGAGGCCGTTAAGAAATTAGAGCATTACTGCGCTTATCAAGACCGTTGCCATCAAGAAGTAATTTCCAAATTGTGGGAAATGCAATTAGATGAGAATGAGAAGCAAGAAGTTATTGCTCAATTGATTAATGATAAATTCCTTAATGAAGAACGTTTTGCTCGAAGTTTTGCTCGAGGCAAACACCGTATTAAACATTGGGGGAAAAATAGAATTACCAATGAATTAAAGATGAAAGGTATTAATCAAACGCTCATCAAAATCGCTTTAAAGGAGATAGAGGAGGAGTATGATGAGAATTTTGATCAGTGGACAGAACGATTTTGGGAATTATTATTTGAAAATAATAAGTTGAAGAAACGTAAAAAATTCTGTGATTATTTCTTGAGACGAGGATTTGAATCTTTTTTAATCTACGATAAGGTAACACAGTTAGAAAAAGGAGAAGGCAATGAAAATTGATTGATTTATAAAACTAAAATTATGACAAAAAAAATGGGCTTTACGTGATGTAAAGCCCATTTTGTTAAATTGAGTATTGTATTAAAAAGTATATTTTACTGTTCCTTGAAAGTTTCTAGTTTCGCCTGGTAGGCCTCCAGCATACATAGCTTTTATGTAATACCTTGTATTGAAGAGATTGGCAACATTTAATTTTAGATTCCAGTTTTTGCTTAAATTGTATCCCAGAGCTGTATCATAAATTACATATTCATCTACATGTGCATTAAGTCCATAACCTGTAATAGACCGCTCACTTTCATAATTTACTCCAAAGTTCAAGCTCATTACATTGCGATTTTTACCAATTAAAATCTTGTATTGACTCCACAATCGAGCATAAGTTTTTGGTACACCTGTACTTTGCTCATTTGTAACGGTGCTCGCCTCCAAGGTTTTTGGGTCTTGAAAAGTAGCATTTGCATTAAAAGATAATAAATTGGTAGCCGCATAATTAATGTCAATTTCGACTCCTCTAGTTCTGTTCTCTTGATCATAGAAATATTCTGGTACAGAGATGTTGTATGCAGAAGATCCTGGATCATCGTCATAATCATCATTTGAATATTGCAAATTGGTAGTTGCAGTCTGAAAGAATACTACTGAGGCAAGAAAATCATTTTTTAATGATTTGTAACGCAATCCAAAATCAATAGATAAAGATTCTGAATCTGGACGATCGTCACCATCGAGGGATGAAGTTACTGCATAAACAGTTCTTCCCGCAGCGTAATTTGCAAAAAGTGAAAGCTGGTCTATTGGTCTGTAATTTAGGCCAAAATTATATGCGAATCCAGAATCATCAAAATCGACATAGGGTCCTAATGCATAGATGTCTTGGTAGTTTTGAATCGTACCTAGAAAAGCACCTCCCATTCGAGCCGTAAATTTATCATAGTACAATACCTCTTGTAATCCTGTACCCCAAGCTTTTACTTTTTTCTCATACTGTGTTCCTAATATTGGGTTGTAATCCCAAATTGAACCACTGCCCCAGTTTGGATTTCTAATATCGTAAATGTAGGGTACTGGGTTTGTCGCTCTACTGTCATCTGCATCCCAAGTGTTGTACTGTGTGAAGTTAATATCCCTGTTTTCGAAATTGATACTTAACATGTGCTCCCCATGAAATTTATTTTCCGCTCCCCAAGTATTTTTAAAATCGCCAAAATACTGAAACATTTTTTCTTTTGCATCCACAATACGGTATTCTTGCCTACGCGCGGCATAAGGATATAAAACATCATTCTCAACCAATGGTGCTCTTGGGTCATCATTTATTACCCCACTAGTTGCCCAGTAAACATAATTTAATGCTCCAGTTTGGCGCACATAATTAGATTTATAATTGCGATAGAGAAACTGGTTTGTAATTGTCCAAGCTGCAGATGGCTTCCATTCGTGACGTAATTTTATTCTAGATTCAACGCCTTCATTTGGTGTTGATAGTGGAGATACTAATGTTGCATCACCGATATCAAACGGTTCTGTTCCATCTGAATTCAGTAGTGAGTTTGCCAAAGTCTTTCGCTGGTCATCGCTTAACTGTAATCCTGTAAAATTACCATTTTTGTCAAGTGTAGGATCATTTTGCAAATTCTCCCAGCTATAACCTCCCGCATTTGGATCACCGAGAACATTAGGCGTAATTAATCGCACTGGATTTCCTGTAGCATCAATTTGTACAGCATCTTCAATATAAGCGGAGGACACAGTTAACTCCTGTTTTTTGGTAGTATAGCGCAAGGTTCCGTATGTTTCAAAGCGTTGAGATGAAATGTCCCTGTAGCCTTCCTCACTCTCAGATGCACTTACCAATCGGTAACTTAAATTTTTTGCCAACGGCCCAGTTAAATCGGCCATTATGCGGTAATGTCCCCAATTTCCAAAGCGGGATTCCAAAGTATATTGCTCAAAGTCCAATGGCTTTTTTTCGATCAAATTTATGATTCCACCTGCAGCCCCCATTCCGTAAAGTCCGGTAGAAGGTCCTTTTAAGACTTCTATTTTTTCGATATTGGTTTGCGAACGCACGGGATTAAATGTATTTCCCAAACTTCCACCACCATACATTCCGTCATAGGCATAATTAGCATCGAGTCCTCTTATTATAAGGTTGTCACCAATATTATAATTGTTTCCTGCTTGCGTAACCCCACTCACATTTCTTATACTCTCTTGTATGGTACTATTGGCTTGCTGGTCCAATAAATAACCTGCAACTACCACTATAGGAGCTGGCGTATTCATTAAACTTATATTTGATTTAGTTGCAGATCCTGAGCTGATGGCCACTTTCTCTTTAGCCACTTGCGCATTGATAATTACTTCATCAAGATCTTCTAAGTTTTTTTTCAGTTCGAATGTAAGTGAAACTGTCTCATCAGTTTTTAGTATTACGGTTTTCTCTAATGACTTGTATCCGATAGAAGACACAATTACAGTAATTTTACCACTAGGAACTGCTATTGAAAATCGACCTTGATCATTTGACGATGTCCCTAACTGCGTTCCCTTAATTTGAATTGTAGCATTACCAACTATCTTGTCACTTTGATTTTTTGTAATTCCTAGGATTTGACTGCTGTAATTTTGTGCACTAAGAATTGGTGCTTGTAGTAAAATTAGAAATACTACAATAATTTTCAAATTCTTTAACCAATTAACCTCTTTTAACGTAATCTTCATCAATTATTATTTAATATATTATTCTCAATAGTTGCAATCTGTGGTTCAATCTTATCTCTTTCGAATTAAAAAAGCACAAAAAAGGGTTGCTGTTTTAAGACTGAAAATGGATAGACTATTTCCTTAGAGACGGCAAATGTATTAATTATTTATATTTAATCTAAATAATAATAAGCAAGTTTAGAAGCGATTTAAAGCAGCTGCTTTATATTGGTTTACTCGTCAGTCAGTTACAAATAAAAATATATTTGTAACTGCTGCCAATTGAAGTAAAAAGACTATAGCAAACATGTCAACTTTTTTGAAATAGGAGCGTTAGTTTACCATTCAGTCAATTTTAGAAAATGCTTTATGAGGTAATTTTTCTAGAGGGTGAGTAAGATACTAACTGCATTTCCTCCGAAACCAACAGCGTTTATCATTATCTTTTTTAAAGATCTTTTTTGTACTTGTATTTCAGTAAAAGGAACAGGAATAAATTGATTTTTTTGTAACATTAATATCGCAAGTTCGATGCTTAACATTCCAGAGGTGCCAAAAGTATGGCCAATTTTCCATTTGTTGGTCGTTAGTAAAGGGAGTTCATCTCCAAATATTTTTTGGATTGCCTTATATTCTGTTATGTCTCCTTTGATGGTTCCCGGAGCGTGCATAACTATGGCGTCAATTGTTTTTAAATCAGTATTTTGTAGCGCCATTTTCATTGATTTTTGAAAACAGATGGCCTCAGCAGAAATTGAAATATTGTGTTCCAAAATTTCTGTTGCATATCCGATACTTTCAACATAAGCTAAAGCATTATCTTTCTGACCCAGCTCCAGACAGCACACAGCGGCTCCTTCGCCCAAAATCATTGTATTTTGTTTTTTATCGAAATCTAATGCTCTGTTGGGATACTGTTCTTTGCTATTCGAATAAATTTTTAATGCGCGCATTTGCCCAATCGTAAAATCGGTTAAAGGAGCTTCACTACCACCCACCAAAAATTTTGTAGCCATACCAGCTCGTAACCACGCGATACCATTAAGCATGGAATGTAATGCAGTAGAACAAGTGATTGAGTGAGAGATTTCGGGGCCAGTAGTTTGTAAATCATGTGCAACCCAAGAGGAAATATTTCCCAAAGTTGTAGTAGGAGAGGCCAACGTTTGTGCTTTGCCTGACGCTAAATAATCACGATGATGTTTTTCGAATAATTCAGTTGCGCCTCTAGAGGAACCAAAATTAATTCCGAAATCATCACCTTTAACCCAACCTGCTTGTGCAATAGCTTTGCGTGAGGCTCTAATGGCAAACAATACTGTCTTATCTAGTGACTTGTATTTTGTGTCCGACTCGCTTAAATCTTTTATCGCTTCAGAATCTGCTTCGCTTATAGCGCCAACAATTGTCTCTTGATGGTCCAAAAGTTGATTTGAAAAGCAAGTGTTAGCATTTAAATAATTCTCCCAAATCGTTTCAGAATTTGATCCTAAAGGGGAAATAGAGGCTAGGGCAGTGATGGCAATTTTTTGTGACAACAGAATTTTTTTATTGCAAAGATAACCAAAGGTTTTGGTGTCTCAAAGTTTCGGACCTATAATGCACAAAGGGTTTGACTGATTAGTCAAACCCTTTGTTTTATTATAAAAAATAAATTTAGTCTACTGCGATTATAATAAACTCGCTTCGTCTATTTAATTGGTGCTCTGCTTCTGTACAGCTAGATGTATCTGTAGGTTCGCAAGCACAATCGTTAATTAACTGTGACTCACCATAACCTTTGGCCGTTAAGCGATTGCTTTCAATTCCATTTTTAATTAACCAAGTTCTTGTAGCTTTTGCTCTTCTGTCAGACAAAGCTTCATTGTAAGCGGCAGTCTGTCTACAATCTGTATGTGAGCGAATATCTACTTTCATTTTTGGATATTGTTTCATTACGGCTAAAACTTTTTCTAATTCAAAAGCAGCATCTTTACGAATGAACGATTTGTCAAGGTCGAAATAAATTATCGGAATGCTTAATGTTTTTGCTAAGTCAGTTCCGATATTAATTGTCTTAATGCGTTTGTCAAGTGGTAGAGAAAATTGTGTTTCTCCTGATTTTTTTAAGATAGAAACTTTTCCTTCATTCGTTTCATAATCTTTTTTCTCGGCTCTCACATAATAATTTCTACCGCATTCCACTTCTTTAAAGGTAAACTTTCCTTCGGCATTAGTATATCCTTCTTTGATCAAATTAAATTTATCGTCAAATAAACTTGTTTTAGAATTCTCTAATTTTTTTCCTGTGTCTTTGTCCGTTATATAACCACTAAGGAATTGGTTGCATTTCAGTTTTCTAGTTTCAGAGAATTTATAAATATCATCGTATCCATGACCACCGTCTCTATTTGAGGTAAAAAATCCGACACGGCTCGCACTGTCCATAAAAAAACCAAAATCATCTTTCGAACTATTGATCGGCTCTCCAACATTTTGAACTTCACTAAATTTGTTTCTTGTAATACTAGTTACATAGACATCAAGTCCACCCAATCCAGGACGTCCGTCAGAAGCAAAGTAGAGTTCGTTATCATCTGATATAAAAGGGAAGGTTTCTCTTCCTTCTGTATTTATTTCCTTTCCTAAATTTTCTGGTTTCGAGTAAGTACCATCACTATTAATAGTAACCTTATACAAATCCGATTGTCCTAAAGTGCCTGGCATGTTAGATGCAAAATACAAAACTTTGTCGTCAATACTTAGTGCAGGATGTGCAATGCTGTAATTATCGCTATTAAAAGGTAGCTCTGTTATATTCGACCATTTATCGTTATCTAAAGTTGCTTTATAGATTTTTAATAATGTGATCTTTTGACTGTCTTTTCCTTTTTTACCATCCAAATAATTATTTCGAGTAAAATACATTGTTTGCCCATCTCTCGTGAAAATTGGAGTCGACTCATGAAATTTAGAATTAATGTTAGAGCTGAAACGCTGAGGTTCTTGAAGTTGCCCTCTTTCGTTAACTTCAGAGCTATATAAATTGGTAAAAGATTGGTTGGTCCAAGTAAACACTCTTTTGTATACACCAATAGTGTCTCTAGCAGATGCAAAAACTAATTTATTACCTATGAACGCCGTTCCGTAATCTGAATACTGTGAATTAATACCAGCATCTTCAATATTAAAACGTCCCGAGTTCGCTTCGATATCTTCTAGATAGTTTTTATTATTTTCGAATAGTTGGGCTCTAATGTCATTTCCAGATTTGGCATTAAATTGCTCTAGTATCTTATCAGCTTTTTTGTATTCTCCCATTGACTTTAAACATTCGGAGTAGCGGTACAAATATTCAGGTTCTTGATTCGAATTCATTGCAAATAATGCTTCGTACCATTTTCCAGCTTTCAATAAATCAGCATTAAAATAATAAGCATTTCCTAGTTTCTGAAACATTTTTTCATCTTTGTACCCTTTCTCGGCAACGCGCTCATAGGTGGCGATTGCGTCGATATAAGAGAAACGCTCATACTGTTTGTCCGCATTTGCTACAGCTGCTTTTTGAGCTTGCATTTGTGCTGTCATGGCAAGAATACAAATGCTAAATAATATATTTTTTATTTTCATGATAGTGATTTTAAAAGAATCTTGATAAAATAATTTCCTCTATTAATTACGCAGATCTTGTTTGATTTTATAAGGTTGAATTTTATTAATTACAAATACGGTTCGCTATGTAGTTATGTCTATGATTATTCTACAATTTTCTCACGAAGATCTCTTACGTGACTATAAATTTTATTTTCAGCGTGCATCCAATTGCTGTTAAAAAAGCCTGTGAAATTAGAAAACGAGAAGTATTAAAATCGGATTTTTTAAGAAAGGAGTAAAGTTATTGATCATACGTATTTGTTAGTTTAAAACCTGTGTTTATAAGTGTCAAGCTTTTGATGTTTTCGCTATCTATTAATGACGCATCAAACATATCACTATTTTTCTTACTTATCATTTATATTCGATAAAAAAGATGTTTCCTCGTTTAAATCAGTTATTGCTACCCAAATTTTTCAATTTCAATTTTCTTAAAAGCTTGAAATCATCAAAATTAATGCTTATAGAACAGCCTCAATAGTAACATAGATTTTTTCCAATTGAGCATCAGTGATCACATAAGGAGGAAGAATATAAATAATATTACCAACAGGTCTCAAGATAATTCCATTTTCGATAAAGAACTTATATAATTTATTTCGGTAAGAACCGTAATATGATTCGTCGTTTTCGGTTTTTACTTCAAGTGCAAAAATTACACCCAAAACTCGTGTCGTTTTAACACTGGGATGTTGCTTTATCTTATCCTCAAACGCCAAATGACTTTTATTTACGCGAGCAATATTTGCTTGCATCTCATGAGATTGTAAGAGTTGCAAACTAGCCAACGCTGCTGCGCAACCTGTAGGATTGGCTGTAAATGTATGTCCATGAAATAAAGCTTTGTTGATGTCATCATCATAAAAGCCATCAAAAATTTCCTGTGTAAAACTAGTAATTGCCATCGGGATAGCTCCTCCGGTTAATGCTTTTGAGATACACATCATGTCGGGCATCCCAGTTAGGTAATCACAAGCAAAGTTTTTTCCTGTTTTTCCAAAACCCGTCATGACTTCATCAGCAATGGTAATTACTTCATTTTCTTTGCAAATAGCGAGTAACTCATCCAAAATGGCGGGTTCATACATGACCATTCCGGCTGCACCTTGAACCAATGGCTCAAAGATAAATGCTGCAAAATCATTGGTAATCACTAGTTCTATCAACGCCTTTATTGACGCAGCTTCATTACCTGGGGTAGGAACTGGAATCCGAATTACTTCAATCAGGGATTCTTTAAACGCTTCTGTAAAAAACGAAATGCCACTTGTTGCCATCGCTCCAAAAGTATCACCATGAAAAGCGTTTTCAAACGCAATAATTTTGGTTTTTTTGATACCCTTATTAAAGAAGTATTGCATTGCGACCTTAATAGCAATCTCTACAGATGTAGAACCATTATCAGAGTAAAATAATTTATTCTGATTTGTAGGTAAAACAGCAATTAGTTGTTCCGAAAGTTCGACGGCTGGCTCATGTGTAAATCCACCAAAAAGCACATGCTCCAATGTAGTCAGTTGCTTGTAAATAGCATTGGCAATTACCGGATTTGAGTGACCGTATGGGTTAACCCACCAAGAGGCAATTGCATCAATATATTCCTTGCCATCTTCGTCCCATAATAATGCGCCTTCCCCTTTTACAATCGCTATCGGAATTTGTGCTGTTTTATGTTGTGTGTAAGGATGCCAATTATGTTTTTGATTTCTTTCTGCTAGTGTCATGGGAGTAATTTGTTGCAAAGATACATAGTCGTTGTAAAAGACCCTAAGTTGGTAGAGTAAAATTTCAACTTCCTGATCAGACTGTTATTCATTATCTATGATAAAGAATGATAGGTTATTCTAAAGAGTAAATTCATTAGGGCGTGTCACCCTAGAGCTATAGGGGCAACTTTGTTTGCGTTTACAAGCCCCTATATCCCTAGGCTGTCAGGCTGTACGCGCTACTTCGGTAGCTAGCTGCCATCCTTCACGCGAGCGTAGTGCCCGCAAACACAATCCGTTACCAATAAGTATGATAAACCTGTAGGAAGTAATTATTATTTAAAGTTGATTTCTAAAACTATTATCACGTTCAGCTTGTCGAAATATCTTTTGAAAGAAGTCTTCACCAGACTCAGATAGATAATGTTGTTGTACTCAATTTCTAGTTATCATGTAAATAATCTTTTTAAGGTATTCATATGTAGTATGCAAAAGTAGATTATGAATCTAATTGTAATAAATTATCTCTAAACAAATCGGCATAGGACTCAATGACGCTTTGATCAAAATAAGGTTCTTGCTCTATACGTCCCAAGTATTTCACATTGGTCTTCTTTAAGATTATCGATTCAGTTGCTTGGTTTTCATCTCCGCTAAAAATGATTCCGGCTACTGCTATGTTTCTATTCTTTAAAGCCTCAACTGTAAGTAACGTATGGTTGATACTTCCTAAATAATGTCTAGAGATCACCACTACTTTATAATCGGGTTTGATTAGGTCTATGATAGTATCATTATCATTCAATGGAACAAAAATGCCGCCTGCACCCTCGATAACTAAATGATTGTCTGTTTCCGGAGCAGAGATTTGATTTAGATCAATCGTTATTCCGTCAATTTGTGCTGCCAAATGAGGGCTGGCGGGTGTGAGCAATGCATAACTATTGTTGTGAAACTTTGACTTAGTATTCGATACAAATGCTTGCACTTTAATAGTGTCTGAGCTTACTAAATCTCCTGCTTGGATGGGTTTCCAGTAATCGGCTTCAAGGGCTTGTGTAATAATGGCAGAGGCAACTGTCTTGCCAACGTCGGTCGATATGCCTGTGATAAATATTTTCATTATTCTAAAATTTTAAGGGGTGAAAGAGTAACCTTTTTCCATAGTACTTATTGCTGTTACAAATCTTGGGTTTTTCTAAAATACAAGAGATGCAAATAAAGTTAGTAGTTCTGATATTTGTTCTTTGGTGTTGTAGCTGTGTAAACAAAATCGCAAGCGTTCTTGACCTTCAGGAACAGTTGGCGAAAGAATTGCTTTTACTTCAAATCCTTTTTCTTGTAATTGCTGAGCGATGTTTTTTACATTCTCGTTGCCTTGCACGATAGCGCATTGTATGGCCGATTTAGAACGTACAAACAACGGCTGTAGTCCAATCATTTTTTTTTCTTGATTGAACCAAATTATATTTTCTTTTAATAATACGATATTTTGAGTATGATTCTCTAAATGCTGATAAGCCATACCAATCGTTGCTACTGCATGCGGACTCAGTCCTGTGGTATAAATAAAACTACGGGCAAAATTGATAAGGTAGGTTTGTAATTCTTTCGAACCTAAAATTGCAGCACCATGACAACCAAGTCCTTTACCAAATGTCATAATTTGAGCAAAAACTTGATCTTGGATTCCTAAAGAGTGTACTAATCCTTGCCCGTTAGTACCATAAACTCCCAGAGCATGTGCTTCGTCAATCACTAAGTAACATTCGTATTTAGTTGCCAAACAAGCTAACTCTTCTAGATTGGGACTGTCGCCATCCATTGAAAATACACTTTCGGTAACAATGTAAATAGGTGTATTGTTGCTGTTGAACTTTAAAATTAATCTTTCTAAATCTTCAAAATCATTATGGTCGTATTTGTAAGCTTTCGCGTGTGATAACTGAAATCCGTCACGAATCGAGGCGTGGCATAATTCATCATACAAAATGAAGTCATTTTTTTGAGGTACAGCACTAAAAAAGCCAAGATTGGCATCATAACCAGAGTTAAAAATCAAAGCGGTTTCTGACTCATGAAAATTGGCTATTTGTCCTTCTACCGTCGTATATACTTCGTGGTTTCCTGAAATTAATCGTGAACCTGTAGCTCCGTTTTGTGTGTAGTTGTGATCAACTAAGTATTGATGCGTAGTATCGAATATTGTTTTGGATTGTGAAAACCCAATGTAATCATTTGATGAAAAATCAATTCTTGTATTTGCACTACCCAATTGTCTTATGGCATTGGAGTCAATCCTCCTTTGGAGTTTTGTAGAAAGGGTAGAGGGGAATTTTTTCATAATTCAAAAGTAAAAAAAAAGACTGTCTTTTGGACAGTCTTTTTGAATTGTATGTTTTGAAAAAATATTATTTTTTCTTTCCTTTTGCAGGAGCTCCTTTTGCAAGTTTTGCTGCTTCTTGAGCCGCTTTCATCGCAGCACGAGAAATCTTCACTTGACAGATAACAGTGTTATCTGGGTGCATGATTTTAAAGTCTGGAGTAGGAACTTGAGTAACGTATAATTTGTTACCCATGTTAAGTGGAGTAATGTCAGCCTCAACAAAATCAGGAAGATTTGCAGGTAACGCTTTTACTTTTAATTTACGGTTGTTCAAACGTAAATCTCCACCTGCCATAACTCCTTTAGAGTTACCGATGATTTTAACTGGTACTTCAATAGTGATTTCTTTATCATCAAAGATTTGAAAGAAATCAAGGTGAAGAATTTTCTCAGAAACTGGGTGTACTTGGATGTCTTGCATGATAGCAGTAAATGACTTTCCGTTACCCAATTCGATCACAACTGTGTGTGCGTTTGGAGTGTAAACCAAAGATTTAAATGCTTTTTCTTCTGCTGAAAAGTGCACTGGTTGATCTCCTCCGTATAAAACGCAAGGAACCGCTCCAGCATTACGTAAGGCTTTAGTTGACACTTTTCCCACGCTTTCTCTTTCTGATCCTTTAATTGTAATCGACTTCATTGTAATATATATAATTGTTAATAATTCTTTTTTGGGGCTATTGGCTATTGGCCTTTAGCTTTTTGCATTCAGTTTGTGTAGTTGAAGTGGTTTTGCCAATGGCCAAATGCCAACAGTCAAAATCTACATCAAGAATTTGCCGCTGATAGAGTTGTTGTGTTGTACCATGTGCATTACTTCTGCAAATAATGGTGCACAACTTACGACTCTTATTTTATTAGATGCTTTTTTTAATGGTATAGAATCGGTTACGATTAATTCTAATAATTTAGAATTCTCTATCTTTTCGTAAGCATCTCCAGATAAAATGGCATGCGTACAAATAGCTCTTACGCTAAGTGCACCTTTTTCAATCATCAAATCGGCTGCTTTTGCAAGTGTTCCACCAGTATCGATCATGTCATCTACTAGTATAACATTTTTACCTTTTACTTCACCAATCAATTCCATTGTAGCAATCACATTGGCAGCTTTTCTTTGCTTGTAGCAAATTACTACTTCAGAACTCAAAAATTTAGAATAAGCGTAAGCTCTTTTTGAACCACCCATATCTGGTGATGCAATCATAAGGTTGTCTAATTTTAAACTTTCTATATAAGGTAAGAAAATAGTAGAAGCGAAAAGGTGATCTACTGGTTTTTCGAAAAATCCTTGTATTTGATCTGCATGTAGATCCATCGTCATAATGCGAGTTGCTCCAGCAGTTTCTAATAATTTAGCCACTAATTTAGCTCCAATCGGCACTCTTGGCTTGTCTTTTCTGTCTTGTCTTGCCCAACCGAAGTAAGGAATTACGGCAGTAATATGTCTTGCTGATGCGCGTTTTGCAGCGTCGATCATCAGTAAAAGTTCCATTAAATTATCTGCAGTTGGAAAAGTAGAGCATACAATAAATACACGTAACCCTCTGATAGACTCCTCGTAAGAAGGCTGAAATTCTCCGTCACTATAGGTAGACATTGTCATTTTTCCTAGTGGTATACCATATTTATCAGCGATCTTCTCTGCTAGATAGACACTTTGTGAACAAGCAAATATTTTAGCTTCCGGTTCTGTATGTGACATTTAAATTGTTGTTTTGTAGTTAGTTAGTGTGTCTTGTTTTTACGAGTTGCAAATTTAGAAAAAATAATCAACTCTGAAAGATAAAATTTTAGTTTTTTTGCTAGAATAATATAAAAATTTTTATACATTTGCACCGTGTTAAAGAAACAGCTGTTAGGCTACCACCTTACAGTTCTTTATTGCGTTGAAATGGCTGTCGTCATTTCATGTCTGCTAAAGCCCGGATGGCGGAATTGGTAGACGCGCTGGTCTCAAACACCTGTGGGAAACCGTGCCGGTTCGACTCCGGCTCCGGGTACTTAAAAGCCTCTTAATCGTATGATTAAGAGGCTTTTTGCTTTTATTGCTGTTTTTTAATTGAGCTTGTGCAAATTTTGCGCTTATTGTTTATTCTTAATAATAATCAATTTTTGTAGACTTTTTGAACTGTTCGGGATTACCGAACAGTTGATTCTTCTTTTATCTTAATTCTCTTTCACTTCAATGCTATAGCGACCTAAGAATCTAATTCCTTGATAACAAAAAAATCCCCGAATCAATTAAGCTTCGGGGATCTTCAAAAAAAACTAAACTAAATTAAATTATCTTATTTCTTGTAGGTCATCATTTAATGGTGTCATGCTTGGCATTAACAACTGAATAAATCCTAAAACAACTAAATAACAAGAACCTGCTACCAAGAATGCCCAAAAATAAGCAGTGTTGTCTGCATTGTCTAGTAAGCTTCCTAGAATTTTATTACTTATGATCGAGGCAACTGCTCCTACCATTCCACCTAAGCCGATGATAGTTGCGATTGCTTTTTTCGGAAAGACATCAGGTACTAAGGTAAATATGTTTGCTGACCATGCTTGATGTCCAGCGGCTCCGATACCGATTAAAAATACGGCTACCCATTTATTCTCTGCAAAGGCAACATAGCTTACAGGAAGAATTAATAAAGCGCATAGTAATAGTGTTACTTTTCTAGATTTATTGATCGACCATCCTTTGTTTATGAAGTATCCAGATAGATATCCTCCAAAAATACTTCCGATATCGGCCATAAAATACATAATGAAAAATGGAAGTCCAATGTCTTTTAATTTCAAGTCGAAAGTATCAGATAAGAATTTCGCACCCCAGAATAAGTAAAACCACCAAACAGCATCAGTTGTTTTTGCGATTGCAAATGCCCAAGCTTGGCGTTTTTTTATGATTTTAATCCATGGTATTTTTACAGTATCTGTTTCAACCTCAGAGTCACTATTAATGTGTGCTAATTCTTCTGGGGAAACTTTTGGATGTACTTCGGGTTTTTTATAAGTCGAAAGCCATATTATGATCCATATGGTGCTCAATGCTCCAGTGATCAAAAAGGGAATTTGCCAGTTGGTACCGTCTTCTTCAACGATCCAACCCACAACAAATGGTGCAGCGATAGCTCCAAGACTTGTTGCAGCATTAAAAATTCCGGTAGCATAAGCACGCTCTTTTTTAGGAAACCATTCGGCAACTGTTTTAATGGCTGCAGGAAAGTTACCTGCTTCTCCAAAACCAAGACCAAAACGAGCCAAACTAAAACCGATGATACTAAAAGCAGGAGTAACAAGGGCATGCAGCATTCCGAAGGCACTCCAGATTCCAATAGAAACGGTATATCCTATTTTTGTTCCCAAACGGTCAATGATCCCACCCATAGTAAGCATACCAATTGCATAGGCGGCTTGAAAACTTATAAGAATGTTGGCATAATCATTATTCGACCAATTAAATAATTTTTGTAGAGTCGGTGCCATTACACCAATAATACTTCGGTCAAAGTAATTGATAGTGGTGGCAAACAATAATAAAGCTAGAATACGGAAGCGGTAGTTGCCTATTTTGGCTTTTATTACATTCATTTGGTGGTTTTAAATGGTTAATTTTTGTAAATATATAAAATAAATACAATCGATTGTATTTTTAAAGAAAGAATTAATAGTTAAATTTCAAGATAGATAATTATGATTTTTTCCTAGATGAATTTCTAATGATCAATTCGGGTTCTAGAATTTTTGTTTGATTTATTCTCAGGTTGCCTTCTGATTTAATTTGTTCGAAAAGTAAACTTGCCGCTATTTTTCCCATTTCAAAGTCAGGTTGTTTTACAGTTGTGAGTGAAGGTTCAAAAACGGCAGACACAGGTTCATTACTAAAACCTACAAACGCGATATCTTGCGGAATACGGATTCCGTTTTCTTTTAAATGTTGCATGGCACTGATGGCAGAAGTATCATTTGAGGATACCACACCATCAACCTTCGGTAGTGCAAGTATTTTTTTAGCCATCTCAATTCCGTCCTCTTTCATTAAAGAAGATTCAAATACATATTCTTCTCGAAAGGGAAGTTGGTGTTTTTCCAATGCCGCTTTAAATCCCTTGGTTCTTTGTTGGTATAATTGTGAAGTTTGCGGTCCAGAAAAGTGAACAATGTCTTTGCAACCTTGTTCTATTAAATGTTCGGTAACTTCTTTACCTATTTTAAAATCGTCAATAATTACATTGGTACTGTTTGCAAGTGCGCAAGGCCTATCAAAGAAAAGGATTGGTAATCCTTGTTTTTGATATTCTTTAAAGTGGTCATGTTCCGTAGTTTTCATCGATATTGAAATCAAAACACCGTCGACTCTATTAGATAACATGGTATTCATTAACTTTTTCTCTCTTTCATAATCGTCAAGAGACTGGCAAATAATTACGTCATAACCTGCGTCATAAGCAGTTTCTTCTATTCCTGCGATGGCAGAGGAGAAAAAATGACGTGAAATTCTAGGAACAATTACCCCAATAGAATGCGTCTTGTTGGTTCTTAATTTTGATGCCAAACTGTTGCGTTGGTAACCCAACTCATTTGCTTTGCTTATAATTTTATCTTTTGTTTTTTGAGATACTCTCGGACTATTGTTGAGTGCTCTTGAAACTGTGGAACTGTCAATTTCTAAAGCTTTAGAAATATCATGAATGGTTACATTGTTGTTTTTCATCTTCATTTATTGCGCTCAAAGGTAAGTGTTTATTTCAAAAATATAATGCCATCTCTCTTTGAGACGTCGTTTTACCATTGTATCTATTTTTACTAAAGGATAGGAGTGAAGCTTTTTTTTAAGTTGCTTTTTTACAATGCTCATTAAAGTGAGAACTATTAGCTTGACCCATTCCGGTTTTTCAGGATTATGTTGGGTTACGCCTAAATTTGCGTTAATGAGAAGTTTGCCCGTTCTCTCTTCGAGCCAAATGTAACTATTAAAAAACAAAATACAATCGATTGTATTTTTAAATATTATTTGTATATTTATCAAAATTTTTAAAATAGTATTATGGAAAATAAATATGAATCTCGTTATGCAGCTGCTCCTCAAGATGTAAAGTCTTATGATACAACTAGATTACGCAAAGAGTTTTTGATCGAAAATCTATTTGTTGACAATAAAGTTAGTTTGGTGTATTCTCATTACGATCGTTATATTGCTGGAGGTGTTAAACCTGTATCTGAAACGGTTGAATTAGAAAGTATAGATCAATTGAAAGCGAGCTATTTCTTAGAACGTAGAGAACTTGGAATTATAAATGTAGGAGGACAAGGTACTGTTACCGTAAACGGTGAAGCCTATAAATTGGATCATAAAGAAGCACTTTATGTGGGTCAGGGAAACGAGAAAGTAAGTTTTGCTAGTAGCGATGCTGCAAATCCAGCTTTATTTTATATTAACTCAACTCCCGCTCATAAAGCTTATCCTGTAAAGAAAATCGGAATTGATGATGTTGAAGTTGTTGAATTGGGAGCTCCTGAAACAGCAAACAGACGTACACTTCGTAAATATATTGTAAACAGTGTAGTTGATGTTTGTCAATTGCAGATGGGGATGACATCTTTACACTCTGGTAGTGTGTGGAATACAATGCCTGCTCACGTACACGACCGTAGAATGGAAGTTTATTTCTATTTTGAAATTCCAGAGAATCAAGCGGTTTGCCACTTCATGGGACAGCCAGACGAAACAAGACATATCTGGATGGGGAACAATCAAGCTGTGATTTCGCCACCATGGTCTATTCACTCTGGTTCTGGAACGAGTAATTACTCTTTTATTTGGGGAATGGCTGGGGAAAATTTAGATTACGGTGACATGGATTTTTGTAACATCACCGATTTAAGATAATTTTTAATAAAGAAATAGTATGTCAATTCAATTATTTGATTTAACGGGTAAAGTAGCTTTAATTACTGGTGGTACTCATGGACTAGGGCAAGCAATGGCCATGGGAATAGGAAACGCAGGTGCTACATTGGTTATAAACGGTGCCTCGTCTCAGGAAAAACTAGACTCTGCTGTAGCTGCCTACAAAGCAGCAGGAATTAAAGCGCACGGTTATCTTTTTGATGTTACTAATGAAGATCAAGTCATAAAAAATATAGCCGCAATCGAAAAAGAAGTTGGTCCTATTGATATTTTGGTAAACAATGCCGGAATTATTAAAAGGATTCCGCTAGAAGATATGGAAGTAGCCGATTTTGAAGAAGTGATCAAAGTAGATTTGATTAGTCCTTTTATCATGTCAAAACATGTTGTAAAGGGGATGATCGCTCGCAAGCAAGGTAAGATTATTAATATTTGCTCAATGATGAGTGAATTGGGTCGAAGTACGGTTGGAGCTTATGCAGCTGCAAAAGGTGGACTAAAAATGTTGACCAAAAACATGGCTACAGAATGGGCAAAACATAACATTCAGGTAAACGGAATCGGTCCTGGGTATTTTGCTACAACTCAAACGGCACCTATTCGTGTAGATGGACACCCATTTAATGAATTTATCTTAGGAAGAACGCCAGCAAATCGTTGGGGAGATCCAGATGACTTGCAGGGTGCGGCAATTTTCTTGAGTTCAAATGCTAGTAATTTTGTAAACGGTCATATCGTTTATGTTGATGGTGGTATCTTAGCAACAATTGGCAAGCCTTCAAACGAAGCTTAAAATTTTTAGAAAATAATTTTTATCGAATGAATAAATCCTTTTGCATTTGAGTAATCAATTGTAAAGGGATTTTTTATTTCTATTACATCTTCAGAGTTAAGAGGTATCCAGTGCTAATTAGCTTTATGCACTATTTCGAGAATACTAAGTAAATACAGAAATGTGATTTCTTTTATTAGGAAAGAAATGGAATAGTATATTTAATTCTTTTTTTAAACAAATACCCTTATTTTTGCATCATGATAAAATGGATACAACAATTGTTTTCATCTACAGCCATAGAGGACAAAACCGAGGATATGAAGAAATTTTTAATAGTAGGATTAGGAAATATTGGTGCAGAATATGTTAATACACGTCACAATATAGGTTTTAAAATAGTTGATTTCTTGGCTAGAAAAGAGGGAGTTTCATTTGAAACTGTAAAATTGGGAACAATGGCCGAATACAGATTTAAAGGAAGGACATTTTTACTTTTAAAGCCCAATACCTATATGAATTTGAGCGGAAAAGCCGTAAAATACTGGTTGGATAAAGAAAATATTCCGGTCGAAAATCTTTTCGTTATAACTGATGACTTAAATCTTGCTTTCGGAAAAATAAGAATTAAGCCAAAAGGGAGTGACGGTGGTCATAATGGCTTGAAAAATATTAATTTCGAATTAAATTCAAATGTATATACGCGTTTTCGTTTCGGTATTAGCGATGAGTTTAAAAAAGGGAAGCAAATCGATTATGTCCTAGGTGAGTGGACGGCAGAAGAAGAATCGCTACTAACGGAAAGATATGAAATGGGAGCAGAGATTATCAAATCATTTGGAACAGCCGGACTAGAACTTACAATGACGAGTTATAACGGTAAATAATATTATACACTTATACGTGTACTTTTAAATTAAAAATGCCCAAACGACGTTAAGTCATTTGGGCATTTTGATTGTAGTGATAATAGTATGATTACTCCTTTTAATTCGCTTCTACTATCGATCTCAAACTGATTTTGGTGGAATTATTAAATTAATTACAACCATCAATTCCGCAACTGTCACCTTCTTCATTATTCAAAAGTGTAAGTTTGGGTGCAAAACTTCCTTCTTCCCATACTTTCTCCAAAGTTTGAACAAATGTCTCAACATGCTGCGCACCAGAAACAGCGTATTTATTATCGAATACAAAGAAAGGAACCCCTTGTACTCCGATTTGTTGCGCCATAGCGATATCATTTTGCACTTCTTCAGCGTATGCATTCGAATTTAAAACTTCTTCAATAGCGTCTTTTTCTAATCCTACTTCTTGTCCTAGAGCTATCAACGTCGGGATGTCATCAACATCTTTACCATCTGTCATATAAGCTTTGAAAAGTAATTCCTTTAAAGGATCTCCTAAATTATGTTTTTTGGCTAAGTGAAGTAAACGGTGTGCTTTGTGCGAATTAGCTAAAATTGCTTTATCGAAATTAAATTCCAACCCAGTATTTTTTGCGTTATCTGTCATGCTTTGTACCATCTCGATAGCCCAATCCTTATCTTTTCGATATTTCTCAGCTAGATGGTCGTAGATGTTATCTTCTGGCGATGCTACAAAACTAGCATCCAACTGAAAGCTTTTCCATTCTACTTCTATTGCATCTTTGTGACCAAATTGTTCTAGTGCATTTTCAATTCGTCGTTTTCCTATGTAGCAATATGGACACATTACATCTGACCATATTTGTATTTTGAGTGTGTTTTCCATTGTACTTTAATGTTTGTATATACAAATGTACAAAACAGATTCCTAGTTTTAAAGGAGTTTAGGATTTTATTAGGATTTACTCTTCATATAGTGTTGAAAATGAGTATCTTGTTGAGAGACTCAATTGTATGCAACAGCTCGATGCAAAATTATAAGTGACGATGGCTCTTGCTAACTTTTTTGATTCCATTTTACACTATTTAGCAGTACTAATTTATAGAATTCCACTCAATTTTCATTACCAACTCTATCGTAATAGTTGATTTTTCTTTCTTTTACTCAATATTAAACGTAAAATATACGTAATAAGAAATTGATGTTTATCCCTTGTAAAATATGGTTTTATGTCAATAATGTGATCTTATAAATGAATTAAATGTTTTTTTAAGGCATAAAAAAAATATTTATGTCAAATTTAATTCTATCTTTGTTTTATTAAAGCGTAGATAATACGTTTTATTACAAACAACCACAGAAACAAATTAACTAAACACAAATCATTAATTATGAAAAAAGTAAACAGCTTCACGTCGTTCACTAATGGAGCAAAACTTAAAAAAAGACTAACTTTACAAGTAGTAGCTTTAGGAATGCTTTTCGGTGCAAATACAATACAAGCACAAGATAAAGCGATGGCAGAAGATGATTATGAGCCTTTTAGCTTTGGGCTTCAATTGAAGAACATGCACCTTTGGCATGGATTCGTTGTAACACCTGGGCCAATGGTTGCTACAAACTTAGAATACAATACTCGTGACAAAAAATTCACATTTGGTGTATGGGGTGGTGCGGGTGCAGCATCTGATGTAACTAATAAAGCTGGAGATCAAGTTAGCGCACACTACAAAGAATTCTCAATCTATACAGCATACCGTTTTTCAGATAAATTTTTTATAGAAGCAGTTTCTCATAATAACTATACAGGTGTTGAAGAAAGAGGAGATGTTTTACACTACTGGAGTTATGATAAAAGACAAGGATATAATTTTGTAGATTTAAACTTTGGTTACCAACTAACAAAAAGCACCTCTCTATATTTTGCTACAATTTTGGCTGGTGGTTCTGGAGATTATGAGGTGCAATCTGATGGCTCTTTTAAAGATTCATACACGCATTACTTAGAAGTTAAAAGTAAAGTATGGGAAAAAGGAAATAATAGACTATCACTTTTTGCAGGAGGAGCCTGGTCTTTTATAACAGATAAAACGTTTTATACAGAAGGTAAAGGAAATCTTATCAACGTTGGAGCAACGCTTACCAAAAAAGTCGCTCTAGGAAGTTATGTATTACCAGTTGACGTAACAGCAATGTGGAATCCAGAAAAACAAAAAACAGTACTACAAGTTGCTGCAAAAATATTTTAATTAAAGTAAATTTTAAATTAACAAACAAAACTACAAGATATGAAAACATTATTAAAAAGAATGGTTAAGCCACTATTGATGTTGGCAATTGTTGCCTCTGCAACTAGTTGTATCGATAAAGAAAAAACTGCTGAAGGTGATGCAGTAGCAACGCCAAGTGCTGGAATGAAATTCGAAAGTGCAAAAGACTTAAAAGGATTGAAAATTGGATATTGTTCTCCATCATTGGATGCACCATATTACCAAGCACTTTTGACAAGTATAAAAGAAACTACAGAGGCAAACGGAATGGTGTTTTTGTCAGCAGACGGTCAAGGTGATATCAGCAAGCAAATTGCAGCTTGTGAAGATTTAATAACAAAAGGTGTTGATGCTTTATTGTTAAACCCAAAAGATCCAGACGCATTGGTTGAGGTTACTAAAGTAGCTGCAAAAGCTGGAATTCCAGTATTTATTATTGACAGTTCTATCAACCCATCTGCAGAATTTGTAACTACAATTCAATCAAATAATTTAGCAAACGGTGAATTAGCTGGAGCATGGGCTGCCAAAAAATTCGGAAGTAAAAAAATGAATATCGCTTTGTTGAGTGGTAATGCTGGAAACCCAGTTGGTAAAACACGCAAACAAGGATTGTTACAAGGTATTACAGAGGAACAATTGAGAACTTTAGGATATATCAACCTTAATGTAGTTACACAAGCTTACACAGAGTGGACATATGCAGGTGGGCAAAAAGCGATGGAAGATGTATTGGTAGCACACCCAGATGTGAATGTTGTTATTACAGAATCTGATGTATGTGTATTAGGTGCGATAAAAGCAATTGCAAAAGCAGGAAAAACAGATGATATCTTAATCGTTGCTGGTGCAGACGGTCAAAAAGAAGCAATCAAATACATTATGGATACTGATTTTTACGGTTGTACTGCAATGAACAGCCCTGTGCAAATCGGAATCAATTCTGTTGAAGCTGCCATTCAATATATCAATGGTAAAAGAGATTTTTCTAAAATTTCGTTTACACCGCCATTGTTAATTACAAAGGAAAATGCAGCTAAATATTACGACCCAAAAGCATTGTTTTAATCTAATAAAAACCCGCTGGGTGTAAGTTATGTTGTTTAATAATTTCACCCAGAGGGATAATAAAACTAAAGTAGTATGGAAAATATGAAAAGTGAGTACCGAGTTGAAATGATCGGAATTACCAAAAGTTTTGGGGTAGTTTCTGTTTTGCAAGGTGTAAATTTAAAAGTCAAGCCTGGAGAGATACACGCATTGCTCGGGGAAAATGGAGCAGGGAAGTCTACTTTAGTAAAAATCCTAAGTGGTGTTCATCAAAGAGATAATGGAACAGTTTTGCTTAACGGCGTAGAAATTAATCCAAAAAACACACACGACGGACAAGTATTAGGTATTAGTGTTGTATATCAAGAATTGTCATTGGTAAATGATTTATCAGTTGCTGAAAATATTTACCTACACAAATTAGGAGCAAGTAAATTTTGGATGAATTGGAAACAAATCACCAAAGATGCTCAGGAACTAATTGACTCTTTGGGTTTTGTTATTGATGCTGGTGCGAAAGTGAGAGACTTAAGCATCGTTCAAAAACAAGTGGTAGAGATAGCCAAAGCATTATCTGAAGATACAAAGGTGTTGATTCTAGATGAGCCAACAACGGTTTTTGACCCTAATGATGCCAAAAAGTTATTTGCAAATTTATTAAGGTTAAAGAGTGAAGGAATGTCAATTATCTATATCTCACACCATTTGGATGAGATATTTAAGATTGCCGATACCATCACAGTTCTTAAGGATGGTGTAGATACCGGTAGTATGGCTACCAAAGATATTACCAAAGACAATGTAATAAAATTGATGATTGGTCGTGATTTAGATGAGTTGTATCCAACACGTGATGCAAGAGAAGATTTAGCTCCGGTTTTTGAAGTCCAAAACCTTTTTGGGAGTGATGGTTTTGTAAAAGATGTTTCATTCTCTGTTCATCCAGGTGAAGTCTTAGGAATTGCAGGATTGGGAGGTAGTGGAAGAACCGAAATGGCAAAACTTATTTTTGGTGCCGATAAAAAGAAATCGGGGACCTTAATTCTAAACGGTAAAATAATCAAAACTGATTCGCCTTTTGATGCTGTCAAGCATGAAATTGGATTTGTGTCTGAAGATAGAAAGGAAGAAGGAGTGTTTTTACCACTTTCGATTAGAAGCAATATCAGTATTACTAGTTTTAAACCTATCTCAAGTAAGTTAGGATTTATCAATAATCAAAAAGAATGTGAGAATGTTCGTGGTTTGATAAGTAAACTAAATATTAAAACGCCAAGCAGTGAAGTTGACGTTAAAAACTTATCTGGTGGTAACCAGCAAAAGGTTGCGCTGGCAAAATGGTTGAGTATTGATAGTAAGTTAATTATTATTGATGAACCAACAAGAGGGGTTGATGTTGGGGCGAAAATAGAAATATATAACCTCATAAATGAAGTTGCAAAAAAAGGAGTTGGTGTTATTGTTATTTCTTCAGATATGCCTGAGATTATGGGAATTGCAGACCGAATTCTAGTCATGCACAAAGGATCTATATTTGGCGAATTGCCAAAAGAGAAATTCACTGAAGAAAATATTTTAAGATATTCTATTGGCGAAGAATTAAAAGAATAAACACTAATAACATTAAAAATATAAAAAATGAATACATCTATAAATAAACAAGCAAATGGTTTAGGCGGAATATTGAAGTTTGTGATTAAGCACAATACGATCTTTATTTTTCTTCTTCTAGTAATTTTTTCAGCCTTCATATCGGATGTTTTTTTTACAGAAACCAACCTTTCAAATTTATTAAAACAAGTATCGGGAATCGGGGTAGTAAGTATTGCGATGCTAATTGTAATCTTAACCGGTGGTATTGATTTATCAGTTGGTTCACTTGTAGCTCTATTAGCCGTTACTTTTGCCATTTTAATAAATGTGGTGATTTTGCCTGTTGCTATCTTATTAACGATAGTACTAGGATTCGCTCTGGGTAGTTTCTCAGGGTATTTGGTAGCCTATCAAAAAATGGCACCATTTATTGCAACTTTAGCATTAATGACGATTGCTAGAGGTTTGGGTTTTATTTATTCAAAAGGTTCTCCTGTAACTTTCAATTCTCCAGGAGGTTCATTTATGTCTGATTTTGCAAATAACTCTACTTTATTTGTTCCAAATATTGCAATCGTATTTTTTATTATCGTTGCCTTGGCTGCAGTAATGTTAAAATACAATGTGTTTGGAAGATTGGTAATCGCAATGGGTAGTAATGAGGAAGCTTCTCGTTTATCTGGAATAAAAGTAAGTAAATATAAGTTTTTAGTATATGCAATATCAGGTTCTTTAGCTGCTGTTGCCGCAATTATCACCGCTTCAAGAACCAATTTAGGTTCTCCAAACATGGGTTTTTCTTGGGAATTAGATGCCATTGCAGCTGTTGTTATTGGTGGTGCAAGTCTTAATGGTGGTAAAGGGAATGCAGTAAACACACTTATGGGTGTATTAATATTGGGATTAATAGGTAATATATTAAATCTTCTTAATGTTCCTTCTTATCCGCAACAAGTTGTAAAAGGAGCTATCATCATCTTAGCCGTATTGTTTCAAAAAATCGAAAGCAAAAAATAGTAATCATGACAAATCATAAATTAAATAACAGTAGTTTGAAAGAACTTACTGCGGGGGTTTCTGTGCCAAGATACAACAGATCAAATGTAAAAGCAGGTATTGTTCATGTTGGTGTTGGTGGGTTCCATAGAGCGCACGAAGCCATGTACTTAGATCAATTATTACACGACGAATCCAACTCAAATTGGGGTATTTGTGGAGTAGCCTTATTGTCTTTTGATCAAAAAATATACAATACGCTTAAGGATCAAGATGGTTTGTATACACTGGTTGTAAAAGAGCTTGATGGTACATTGACAAAAAGAGTAATAGGATCAATCGTCGAATATCTATTTGCTCCAGATAGTCCTAAGGCGGTAATCGAAAAAATGGCAAATCCAGACGTTAAGATTATAACTCTAACAATTACTGAAGGCGGTTATAATTTAAATGAAGCTACTGGTGAGTTTAACTTGGATAATCCTCAAATTATTCACGACAGTAAAAACCCAGAAGATCCAAAAACAATCTTCGGTTATTTAACGCAAGCATTAAAATTAAGAAAAGAACAAAATACAGGTGCAGTAACTATTCTTTCATGTGATAACATTGAAGGTAACGGACATGTAACCAAAAAAATGCTTTTGTCGTATGTGGCATTTGCAGAACCGCAATTATTAGCTTGGATCGAAAGTAATGTTTCGTTCCCAAACAGTATGGTTGACAGAATTACACCTGCAACTATGCCTGCTGATATTGCTGAACTTAAAGAAGTATCGGGCATAGAAGATCAATGGCCAGTGGTTTGCGAATCTTTTCAACAATGGGTAATAGAGGATGACTTTATTGCAGGTAGACCAAATTTGGAGGCTGTTGGCGTTCAATTTGTAAAAAATGTGGCTCCTTTTGAAAAAATGAAATTAGGATTGTTAAACGCAGGTCACTCTGTGGTTGGGATTCTAGGAAGTTTGTTAGGGTATGCTACTATTGATGAAGCGGTGACAGATCCTGCAGTTGGAACTTTCTTAGCTAATTATTTAGATGTTGAGGTAACGCCAATTCTTCGTGATCTAGACGGAATGGACTTAACAGCCTACAAACAAACTTTGATTAATCGTTTTAGCAATATTTACATCAAAGATCAAATTGATAGAATTTGCTCTGAGTGTTCTGCCAAAATCCCTAAGTTTATTTTACCAACGGTACAAGAACAATTAAAAGGTGATCAAGCAGTAAGTCATGCATCATTTGTGATCGCGGCTTGGGCCATCTATAGTTTAGGTTACAATGAGAAAAACGAGGCAATCAACATCAAAGATGCATTGCAAGAGATACTTTTTGCACAGGCTAAATTGGCACAAACCAATCCAAAAGCATTTTTAGAGCTAGAAGCTGTATTTGGAAACTTGAGTAAATCAGATGTTTTTGTAGATGCTTTTGCAAAATCTTACAAAGATATTGTATCTTTTGGGGTCAAAAAGTGTGTAGTAGAGTTGAATAGCAAATCTTTAAGTAAATAATGATGATAAAGGCAACCTGTTTTGGAGAAATTTTATGGGATGAATTTCCAACTCATAAAAAAATTGGAGGAGCACCACTTAATGTAGCTGTTAGATTGCAATCAATGCAAAATCAAGTAGCGGTAATTAGTAGTGTTGGAGTTGATCAAAAAGGAGAGCTTTTGCTTGACTTTATGAAAGAAAACAATGTAGAAACCAAAGGGGTTCAACTTGATGCCAATTATAAAACTGGTAAAGTAAAAGTAGTGCTGGATGAGTCAGGATCTGCTTCTTACGATATTATGCAACCACGTGCTTGGGATAAAATAGCCTTGACAGATGCTGCGATTGAACTTACTCAAGAATCTGATGTATTTGTTTACGGCAGTTTGGCTTCTAGAGATTTAGTGTCTAGAGCCACATTATACGAGCTTTTAAAAGTAGCAAAGTACAAAGTGTTTGATGTTAATCTACGCAAGCCTTACTACAGCGCAGATGTATTGTCACATTTGATGAATGAAGCCAATTTTATTAAATTCAATGATGACGAAATTTTCGAAATCGCTGGCTTACTTGGTTCAGATTCTCAAACATTAGAGGTTACTATTTTGTTTATTGCTCAAAAAACCAATACAGATTGTATATGTGTAACCTTGGGAAGTAAAGGAGCTATCTTGTATTTTGAAGGAGAGTTTTACTCCAATGCTGGATATAAAATCACGGTTGCCGATACAGTAGGTGCAGGAGATTCATTTTTAGGAACACTAATCAATAAGTTGGTCAAAAAATCAGATCCACAAGAGGCGATTGATTACGCTTGTGCAATTGGTGCTTTGGTAGCAAGCCATGAGGGAGCAAATCCAAAAATTGAAGAATCGGAAATCAATAAATTAATGGGAAAGACAGTTTCTTAATCGAAGCTTCTACGATATAATATAGATGTTTCTCCATTAAGGAATTTTGAGTATTTCGTCAAAGTATTTCTTAATTTCTTAATGGTTATATTTTTAAAATAGTCTTGTTTTTGCAAGTATTATTAATTCAAATTATTACAATTTTTAACTTGAACTTTTTTAGAATTTGTCGTTAAAACTTCATGATAGCCATCATGAAGTTTTTTTATGCAGTAAAGTGTAATTTTCGAACTAATTTCTAAGAGACATTCCACATTTGAATGGAACTTTTCACTGTATTTTCTCTTAGCAAACTTAGTGCTTCGAGATAATGAGTAACAAAATCTTCTTTGGTGCTTAGATCGTCAAAAATAGATTTGATTTCGATAAACTTCAAAGGGTTTTGTATCGAAAGTGCTGCGGTTCTAATCAAAGTACCACTCTTGGTATCTATAATGTCATACGGATGATCATTATCATCAACACCATCATTGTATTTTGCCCAGGCGGCAATAATAAATGCTGCACTTTTAACATTCTTATCATTTGCTAATTGATGATTTATGGTAGGCAATACAAACAACGGAATCTTAGCAGAACTCTCTTGACAGATACGAAATAATTGGTCATTGATATGTGGATTTCGAAACCTAAAAATTAAATTCTTTTTATAGCTCTCAATTCTTTCTTTGTCAGAGTCGGTAAGTGTTGGGGTTACCTCGTTATCTAGAAATTTTTTAAGAAAAAGCATAAAATCTTCGTCCTTTGAGGTCTCGTATACTGTTTTGTATCCATGTAAAGTCCCTAGAATACCTAGAATAGTATGACTGGCGTTTAACAGACGCAATTTCATGTTTTCAAACGGTGTGATATTGTCTGTGTACTGCACGCCTACTTTATCCCAGACAGGTCTGCTATGAATAAATTTATCTTCGATTACCCATTGTGAGAAAGCTTCGCAAACGACCGGCCATTGGTCATCAATAAAAAAATCTTCTTTAAGCGTCTGAATATCTGCTGAATTTGTGATAGGTGTAATTCTATCGACCATCGTGTTGGGAAAGCTCGTATTGGCTTTAATCCAATCCAAAAGATCTGGCTCTGTCTTGCTTACATAATTATATAGCGACTGCCTCATTGTATCTCCATTTGATTTAATATTGTCGCAGGACAAAATGGTGCAACCCGGTAGGTTTCTTAGTTTCCTTAATTTAAATGACTGTGTCAAATATCCAAAAACGGTTTTAGGGCTAAAAGGGTTTTTAATATCTTCGGTCACTGCAGGATGGTTGATGTCAAACTCCCCTGTAATTTCTTTTAGATGATAACCATCTTCTGCAATCGTCAAAGAGATAATTTCGATATTCGGATTGGCCATCTTTTCGATTACGGCCAATGGGTTTTCAGGTCCATAAAAATATTCGACAATTGAGCCTATTATTTTTGCTTTATGAGCACCGTTATTTTCTTTGGTGTAAAGTGTAAAAAGTCCGTCTTGATCTTTTAAAACACTATATATTTTTCGATCGGACTCCAATAAATCAACACCGCAAATTCCGTAGTTTAGTTCTTTGTACTTATCAATCAACTCATGTACGTAATAAGCTTGATGGGATCGGTGAAAGTTACTTACGCCTATGTGTAAAATACTGGTGTTAATTTGATTTCTATCGTATGATGGGATAGCAACATCTTTAGGCAGTAGTGTTAGATTTTCAGCATTTAGATAATAAGATTTCGCCATGAGTAAACTTTACAATGAATTTTAAAACGTTAAAAATACGCAATTATATTCGAAAATGTCCCATAATAATGCGTGCTAAAAGGATTTATTGGTTGATAAAATAATTAAAAACAGCTATATTTGTGTTATGTGCAAAATATTGCCAAAGTGAATCCCCAATCATGGACTTTAGAAAAATAAATAATTTATCGGTAGACTGTGTGATATTTGGTTTAGGACCCGATAATCTAAATGTTTTACTTCAAAAGCGCAGCTTAAATCTTTACAATGAGAATTATCCTGTAATTGATGATTGGATCATTCCGGGCGAGAATGTGTTTAAGAGTAATAGCTTGGGACAATCTGCAGATAAAATTTTAAAAGACATTTCTGAAGATCATTTTACCAATAAAAAGCAATTTAGAACCTACGGAAGTCACAAGCGAGTAAAGTCGGATAAGGATTTGTTATGGGTGCGTAGCCAAGGTGCAGAAGCGCGAACGATCACTGTGGTCTACTACTTAACTATGCCACAAGATCATATAGAATTGGTCGAAGGGAGCGATTTGCAATGGTTTCCTGTAGAGTCATTGCCAGAAGTTGGTTTTGATCACCATTTGATTATAAACGATTCGTTTGAAGATTTAAAAAACAAAATCACAACCGAACCAGTTTTGTTTGATTTGGTTCCTGTAAAATTCACTTTAAACGAATTGCAAACCGCCTTTCAGATTTTACTGAATATCGAACTAGACAATAGAAACTTTAGAAAGAAAACATTGAGCAAGCCCTATATTGTTCCGCTTGATGATAAACGAAAAGTTGCCGGTTCCAAAAAACCATCTAAATTGTATATGTTCAGCAAAGATGTCTATGACAAAATCGCCGAGAAAGATTTTATGATCGGTACGATTTTGGTATTCCTACTCAAACTTTTTATTTAGAGATCCTAATATTTTTATTTTCGAATGGATTATAATGATGTTATTGCAGTGCTTTAACTCGCGAAACCAAAAAGGCAATGATAAGTCCGAATATTCCAATGAAGGCAAAGGAGAATCGCAATCCAAATAATTCTGCGATATATCCAATTACGGGGGGTCCCATCAAGAAGCCGAGAAAACTCACACTCGTTACCATTGCAATAGCTTCGCCAGGAGGAATATGAGGCGTTTTACCTGCTACACTATACAGTGTAGGCACAATCGTCGATACACCTAGACCAACAAGCATAAAACCAATGGTTGCGGGAATAAGAATTGGGAAAAGAACAGCGGTAAATAATCCTATCGAAATCATAAAGCCACTTATTTGGATGACTTTTTTACGTCCGTATTTGGTAATCAATCCGTCTCCCAAAAAGCGTCCTGTTGCCATCATAATCATAAATGAGGTATAACCCAAAACAATCAGTGGGCCAGGTGCTTTGACAACTTCTTCAAAATATACACCGCTCCAGTCAAACATGATTCCTTCGCTCGCCATACATCCAAAACCGATGATTCCCAGTGACAACAAAGCGGGATCGGGTTTTGTAAATAATTTTTTCTTTTCGCCTGTTTTCGGGTATTCTTTGGCTTTGATTAAGAATTTATAATTAAAAATAATGAGCAAACATACAATCACTGCTACAATCGAAAAGTGTTGAAAAGGGGTCATTTCGAATGACAACATTCCGATGCTGACCAATGCTCCAGTAAATCCAGCAAAACTCCAAACACCATGAAATGAGGTCATGATATTTTTATTGAATAATTTCTCGGTATAAATTCCTTGTGTGTTGATGGCGATACTGTTCATGTTACCACACATTCCAAATAAATACAAACCAAAGGCTAATTGCCAAGGAGTGGACACATACCCCATAAGAGATAAAAAACCACCGTACATAGCCAAGGAGAACAATACCAAACGATGGCTTCCGTAGCGAGTCACTAGTCTACCTGCAAAAGGCATCATGGTCAATTGTCCAAGTGGTAATGCTAGTAATATATTTCCCAAATCAGCAGCACTTAAATCCAAGGCCACTTTTATGTCTGGGATTCGGCTCGCCCATGTAGAAAAGCACAAACCCATCCCGAAATAGAAGGAAGAGACCGCCCAACGAATGCGAGTTAAATAAGAAGCTTTTGCTTTCCTAAAACTCTTTTTTATT
Organism: Flavobacterium algicola; assembly: GCF_022399565.1. Classification (GTDB taxonomy): domain Bacteria; phylum Bacteroidota; class Bacteroidia; order Flavobacteriales; family Flavobacteriaceae; genus Flavobacterium; species Flavobacterium algicola. The sequence continues at coordinate 1,048,131 of NZ_JAJTUT010000001.1, read as the reverse complement.
TTTCCTTGCGCTCTAAAATTACCAATGAAATTTAATCGAATCAAAATTTTTGTTTTGCAGTTGAGAAATGCAAAAATACGAAAGATGATTTTTATAAGAGTAGTATCTCAAAACGGATTTATTACTTTAACGTTTTAAGTGATTGCTATCGTTGTAGTTGTTAATTTTCAGGGTGCAAGTATATGATTTTCAGCGAGAATTTTGCTTTTTGGTTAGTCTTTTTGTTATTTATCCCATAAATTTGATCCATTTAAAAGGTACTAAAAGCTCTAGGAATACGAACAATAGTTCCGCTTAATTAAAGCTAATTAAATGGCAGTTAAACATTGCTTTTTTTCTTTCTCTATAATTATTTTTTCAACTAAGTCTCTAAATGTTTTTAAATTATCTATTACAAGTTCTTCTTCTTCTTTCTCAAAATTCGAAAAATTTAGTAATTTCCAAAAACCTTGTTTTATTCTTCTTGTTTCAGTTATATGGATGCGATTGAAGGGACAAGCATCCATATAACACTAGCTATGTTAATTACTATTCATTAAGTTGAAGGTATTCAATTATTTTACCATCGTTTTGTTCAACTATAAAACGAACCCCGGTACTTACTCTATTAACAGGAATAATTATTCTTTTTGATTCTTTTTCAACTATTTCCCAATAAACATCCAAATTATCAACTATAAATATGGCATTTACTAAGCTAGGAATTTTTAGTGCTTCAGGCTCATTTAAAGCACCCAATATAACAAAATGATCCACTAAATTCAGTTGATACCCATCGTGGGCTGCTGCCAATGAGACATTTTTTCCTGTTATTTTTTTATAGAAGTCTACTGTATTTTCAAAATCATCAGTAACAATTGGTAACAATACTTTTATAATTTCCATGAATATTATTTTTTTATATTTACTTCAAAGATATTTTGGTTGTCTGTAATTCACAATAACTCACTTTTTTATTAGTACTGAAATGATAAATAAAATTAAAGAAAGTTCTACCAATCAACTCAATAAACGAATATTGTCGGATAGATGCAGCGTAAATGACACTCTTGGTTTGATTGGTAAACGATGGTTGATGATGGTATTATATGAAGTTTCTCAAGGAAGTAATCAATTCTCATTATTAACTAAAAGCATTCCTGAAATTTCTGAAAATGTTCTAGCAATACGAATTAATAATTTGATTGATAATGATTTAATAGAGAAGATAGAGAAAATGAATACGACTCCGTTAGAGATAATTTATAGTATAACTGAAAAAGCGAAACAGCTGTTATCACTCGTTGATAGCTTAGGTAAATGGGATGAAAATTGGAATACTCAATAAATGTTAGCGTTGCAGTAAACATTTAATTTTTATAAATAATTTGATCGCTCGGTAATATCAATGTATACTCTTTATGGATAACTCAGAATTGTATTCTGTGCATGCTCCATTGAAACATTAAAAAAAATCTAATAATATTAGCTGTAAGTCATAATCTACTACAACATAAATAATGGCTGAGGTAAAATAATTATCCTCTAGAATTATTAGAATTTTTTTCGTTCACAGGATTATAAAAAATTTAAAACTGCCGCCTTTTATGCTTTGATTATTTGCTCAGCTTCTTAGGCACTTAATGCAAGACCGCGCTATCTACATATGATGGAATTTACTGTATATCCGTGTAGTCGGGATTTTTAGTACAGTTCGTTTTCATATGGTTCAACGTCTTGAATTTTCGGTAAAGGCCTTATGAGTATTTTCTTTTTAAAACTAGTCGGAAGCTTATCGTCTTGTTCTCCAAAATTTTCTGTTTTTTCAATTCTAATACCCGTTATAAGATTAAAGTCTGTAGTGTAAATTGTTCCGTGTCAATCAGATGATATTGATGAGAAACCAATTAATTCAAAGTTTCTATTTTGAAATCTGAATTTATGTTCAAAGTGTCCTCTTAACAATCCAAAATTAACATTAATCACTCCTTGATTAATTGTAATATCCATAAATCCATCACCTGTTCGGTATCCATCTCTTCCATTAGGGAATTGCGGAGCAATTATTTTGGTTGAAGTAGCGATTAATTTAAATCCACCTGTTGGTTGAGCAAAAACAATTTGAAGTTTATAAGGTGAATTTCGATTAATAGTATCTTGGGTGACTATTACCTTATCAATTAAATTGTCATTATTTAAATCCCCGCTTACTTCTGTGACTAGAAAAGTATAAGTATCTTTTTTAATTTTGGTTTGTGAAAATACAGTAACATAAATCAATAGAAATAATAGTAGTGGAAGCTTTTTCATCACGTTTAAAGGTTTTATTTTTAGCTGTCTGACCGAAACGGACTGCTGACGGTTTTAGGCTTGGCGAATGTGGCAATTTTTACCTCAAATGTTGATGTGGAGACCAAAACTTTGATTAATCACAACTGTACCCGCGGAGTATTGAACCGCCACTTTTGCCAAACTCGTTTTAGCCACAGCAATTCTTTCAGCATCCAACAGTTGTGTGTTCTCCTATTGGTTTCACTACTTCTGTTTTGTTCGCAGGTGTTGACAAATAAATTGTCTGATTTGTTGCATTATAATGTCCTGAAGTATCAATTATCAAGTCTAGAATTCCGTCCCCGTCAATATCACCTGCAAATAATAGTTCTGCCATTTGCTCGTCAAAATTTGGTTGGGCAACAAGAAGACTTTTGTGTTGTTGTCCGTTTATTGTGGCTGTTAAATAAAGTTTGTAATTCCGAACGCTAAACCACTCTGGGTCGTCCTGCACTTTCTTTTTACTTCCTGTTGCATATATTTGGTAGTTGATGCCTAAATAGTTAATTCGTAAGGTATCGCCAGGAAAGAGTTTTTCTTTTGGTAGAATGGCTTGTTGAACATTATGAGGTGACAAATATTTTAAAGCTTGAATTAAAATAATTGAAGTGTCTTTGTTTACGGTTTTAACTTCCCAACCAGTCTTTTCATTTTCATCCTCGTCCACAACTGGATCAATAACTCTTTTAGTTTTCAGCTTCGTTTCTGCAAGGTAATAACCTGTCTTACCTTGAAAAAGTCCGAACCATTTTTCTTTATCTGCGTTATCCCAAACTTCATCACTGTGAAATGTACCCACGGTCAACACTTTGACTGATAAAGTGCTGTCAATAGGAAAAGAAGTATAATCGGAGGTGTTGGAGTCGTTGTTTGATTTATTTATAACATCATCAACAGCTGTAAGAGTGTCAGTCACTGATTTTTTACTTTGAGGACTATGCTGTTGACTTGAATTGTTACATGCTGTCAGTCCTAAAACTGCGATAGTCAATGCTATTATTGTTTGTTTTGCTATTGTCATATTGTTGCTGTTAGTGTTTCGCTGCTTTGAGATGGATGGAATGCTAAAGGAATAATTAAAGTACCAAGGAATATAAAGCCAGTTAAAACAAGTCCAAGTATATCGAATATAAAATTTTCTATTTTAGAAAGAAATTCGTTCATTATTTATTATTTAGGTTATTGAATTCTTCCATTTTTTAGTAAACTTGCCTGTAACGTCAGTCAGTAAAAAACTAACATTTATTTGAATCAAATATAACACATAATGTAAAATAAAAAAGAAGAAAAGTTGTATATTTAAATATGCAACATATCACTGGAATTGCTCGCAATCAGCTATTTTTTACTAGTTTATAAGAAATCATTACTTCATACAAAGCGAGATTGAGAAACTTTCAAATCAATTTGACAGGATTCTAGAAAATAAATGGCAAACACAGTATGATTATGTTAATTTACAACATCAAACGCAGTATCAAAATACTGGACGTTCCCGATTTGATTACCAAACTTCTAAAATGGAATTCACCATACAAGGCAAAAGTCTTGCTTTTGCTAAAGACGAAGTATTTAAACCCGAATACAAACTTCCTTTCGTTCTAAATTAAATCAGCTGCCTAAGAAAATAGCCTTCTAAGAAGGCTTTATTTAAGTTGTGATATCGTAAAATTTAATTATTATTGTTGATTAATGAGGTTTTTTCACAGCCTGATGTGTCGCTTGTAACCGACAGTCGCGTATCCTTAGCAAACTGAGTTCTCAGTTTGCTAAGGATAGACTTTTTTCGTAAAACTACAACTTCTGGTTACCGAAAACTTCGCGATTGCGGTTACAGGCTGTTTGCAGCAGTTTTGTTTTGATGCTACTGGCTTACGTACTTTTAAGTCGCCCAAGAAACTTAAATATACGCGTAGTAATCTGTTTCCTGAATTCCTGAAATTTTGTCAATAGTTTCAAAAAGTGGAATGAAGTTTTTAAAATCCAATGGATTCTTCAACAATTTGATCTTCTTAGCGAATTTCGTTTTAACCCCACTTGAATCCTTGATCTTGTATAATCCAGGAACTCCGGAAGCTTTAACTAAGTCATTTTCAATTAATATCGAATCTTCAAAATAGTGTTCGATTGCCAAGTAAAAATTTTCTCGTTCTTGACGAACGTATTCTTCCCTAAAGTTGGGTACGGGTAATTTGATACCGAAAATATTTGCGCCAGACATTTGCTTTACTCTAGTAAAATCTTCGTAAAAATCAAATTGCAGACCATCAAATTGATTTATTCCTTCAGTGTCGTGGTCAAAAATTCCAATAATAAACTCGTTTTCACCTGATAAAGGTTTTGACTTATCAAGAAGAAATTTTACTTCATTCGCACCACCGCTCTTATTTCCAGCAGGCTTGACTTTCCAATATGGAATCTTCCCATCAGTAAGAATTGTGAAAGCATGTTCTAAAATTTCTGCATCTGTGGGACCTTCTGTAATGATTGTGACTTTTTTTCTTGATTCAATTGAGTCCAGCGGCGAAAATCTTAATTTGCTTGCAGGCAACTTTATTAGATCTCTAGTAACATCACTCATCTTTAAAAAAACTTGATGTAGCTGTTGTTTCATCACTTTATGTTCTGCGCCACTATCAAAGTACAAAGCAAAATCTGCAATTGTGACCAGATAAGGATCTTTTAATAGCTTTGTCTCATCAAACAATGTTTTCAAATAAGATGAATCACCGAATTTTTTTGAATGAAAAATGGCAGCGATTGTTAAAAGCTGATAACCTATGTTCGTTTGATTATCTTGTTTGTATTTCTCCAATAAACCTTGAAACGCTTGTGAAAGGGGTTCATTGAGCGTTGATGATAAAAAGTTCAGGTAGAAAAAGTACATGTTGAAAATTGACAATGCGGGCAAGCTCATATTCTTGAATAAGAAAACTTCTCCATCAATAATAATTTTTTTATACCACTCATGGAGTATCAAGCTTTGATCCAGCGCTATATCAACAGCCTCTCGTCTCAACTTATTGTCGGTTTGATATAAGGCTTGCAACAAATACCCCAATCCTAGAATTGCGTTATTATGTTCTTCTACTGTTGTTCCTCTCTTTATTCTAGTTAAAATTTCACGCAAAAAATTTGGCATATCTTTCGACTGTCCACCGTAAAATAAGGCTACATTTTGCCAACTTAAATCTAGAAAGTTTTCAACCAAATCAGATTCTAATTCTCTTTTGTGCTTAAATATTTCAAGAGAAGCATAATATTCTAAGAATGATTTATGAGAAAAATTCACATATTGTTCTTCCTCCATTCTTAAGATTCCCGAGCTTTCAATAAAAAACGACAAAAAATCGTCTAAAACTTCCGGAGCTATATCACTCGATTTATCCTGAAAATATTCTTTTAAAAAATTCAAAAAAGCACTTTTCGTGTAAGGTCGACCATTATTGTGTCGTAAAATTTCTAAAGCATAAAGAGATAATATACGTTCTCTAAAATTAAATTTTATTATTTCGAATCTTTTCGTAGCGGTTAATTTTCCGAGTATTAGTTGGTTAAAATTGTCATAGATATCGGAAATTGTCGCGGGGATTTCATAGTTTTCTTTTTCGTAGACAAGGGCGATTAACGATAGCGAAAGTGGAGTTAGAGGTAACTTCTGCAATATCCTGTTATCCTCTAGAGCTTCAATTAAATTGCTTGTAATTCCTGCATTATTAAAAAAACGAAATGCAAATTCTCTAATTTGAAGATCATTGAATTTACGGATTTGAAAAAAATTGACGTCCGCGCACAATGTGCTAATTTTTCCAGCTTTGATGGATCGTGTACTGAGCACATACCGTATAGAGCCAGACTCATTTAATTCGTTCAATTGGTCGATAACCTGCTTCTGTTCGCCTTCTTCGAAATCATCAATATTGTCAATTAGAAGTGTTAGATTGTACGATTTAAGTATTTCTTCCCATTCACCTTCAACTTTTCCGTGCAGTAATTTTGTTGCAGCTGTTACAATATCAAAATTAGAGGCATAGAGTAAAATTGGAGAGATAAATATAGGAAGCGTCTTTAAGTCTTTTTGTTCTTGTATCTGTAAACGTCCAATTTCTTTCAATAATGTACTTTTCCCAGAGCCCGTATCACCTTCAATAATACAGGATTTACCTCGCCGCATTATTTCAGCTTCGTTAACTTTATTAAGTTGAGACTTATTACTTTCTAAATCTTTTTTGATCTCATAGATCCTTGGCTTAATGTATATATCGAGCAGTTTTTTTGCTTTACTTTCCAAACCTTGAATATTAAGAAGTGCTGACTTCTCAACCATATCCTCCAGAAAATACTTTTCGTACGCTACCAAATCGAAATTTTCATACATCCAAAAATTTGGAAAATGTGCAGAAATTAATTCAATTAAAGTTTCGCGATGAATTATATCAAAACTAAATTCGAAGGACTTACGAAGATTTTTTTGTACTGATCCTGAAATATTGTAGCCAGTTATTAGAATCATCAAATGTGGCTGAGATGATTTGTGCGCAAGTTTTATTTTATCTTGAAGCTCTTTCAATTCAACATTACTTCCGGAAAGGTTTTTTTGATAGACATAAAATGCTGTCGAAAAAGTTGACAAACCTTCCTTAGTATCACTATTTATTAAATTAGTCGAATCGCTAATCAAGTTTTTATATCCTTCTTTTGCTAATACATTTAAAATAATCTCCTTGATTTTCGAAAGAGAAAGCTTTTCCAAACTATTAATTTGTTTATTCATAATTATGGTATGAGATGTCGTACTGCAAATATACTATAATATCACAGATCGGATTAAATGATAGACGTTCTTGAAAAAAATTGCTGCCAGCGGCAGTCTGTGAAAAAACTAACATTTTTTTGAATCAAATATAACACATAATGTCAAATAAAAAAGAAGAAAAGTTGTATATTTAAATATGCAACACATCACTGGAATTCCTCGTAATCACCTATTTTCTACTAGTTTAGATTAAATTATTACTTCAGATAAAATGAGAATTAGAAATAATCACACCAATTTGACAATACTTTAGAAAGTAAATGGAGAACACAGTTTAATATTGTTGGTTTACAACATCAAACGCAGTATCAAAATACTTGGCGTTCCCGATTTAATTACTAAACTTCTAAAGTGGAACTCACCATAGAAGGCAAAAGTCTTGCTTTTGCTAAAAACGAAATATTTAAACCCGAATACAGATTTCCTTTTGATCCAAATTAAATCAACTGCCTAAAAAAATAGCCTTCTTAGAAGGCTTTATTTAAGTTGTGTTATCATAAAATTTAATGATTATTGTAGAAAAAAGAGGTTTTTTCACAGCCTGACTTTCTCGCGCCCTACGCAGTTTGCGACTTACGAAGACGCGTATTTTCGCGCTAAACTAAAATACGAATAAAAACGGTAATTCTACTAAATTCGCAAATGGCGCAAGACATGTGTCACCTGCCGTATTTTTATTTCCGCCTTTTTATTTGCATATATGACAATAATTATCTAATATTGCAATATAAATCTATAGAATTATGTCAAACTGGGATGATAAAGCAAAACGATTACTAAAGTCAGAATTAGTCAAACGTGGTGTGTCAAATACAGATTTAGTTTTACTATTGAATGAAATTGGAGTTGAAGAAACCAAAGCAAGCATTGACAGCAAAATCAGTCGTGGTTGTTTTAGCGCTACTTTTTTGTTGCAATGTCTTACTGTAATAGGTTGTCAAAAAATTGAAATTGAAGATTATGAAAGTCAATTATTGATGGTTGCAGAATCAAATGAACCTTATAAAAAAAAGCAAAATGAAAAATAATACTGTAAAATTTATTGACCTTTTTGCAGGTCTTGGTGGAATTCGTTTAGGTTTTGAAAAAGCATTTAAAGATTTAGGAATGGAGACAGAATGTGTAATGACTTCAGAAATAAAACCTTATGCTGTAAAAACATTAATGCACAATTTTGGTCACGAGTTTTTGGCGGGTGACATTTTTGAAATTCGTAATGAATTTATTCCTGATTTTGACTTTTTATTAGGTGGTTTTCCTTGTCAGCCCTTTAGTGCAGGTGGAAAGCGTAAAGGTTTCTTAGATACAAGAGGTACTTTGTTTTTTGAAATTGAAAGAATTTTGAGAGAGAAAAAGCCTTATGGTTTTATTCTTGAAAATGTCGAAGGATTGGTAAAGCACGATTTAGAAAACAAAAGTGATGAAATAGGCAGAACACTAAAAACTATTTTACATACTCTCGAAAATGAATTAGGTTACAAAACAAGTTGGAAAGTTTTTGACAGTTTAGAATTTGGGTTGGCTCAATCTCGAAAAAGAATTTTCATTGTTGGTACAAAAGATGAAAAAATTGATTTGAATGGAAATCAGCCACGTTTTAAATCATTGGAAAGTGTTTTAGAAAAAGATTTACCAACATTAAAATCCGATTTTATAGACAAACTTTTGGCTCATTTTCCATTTGAAGATTTGTACGGAAAATCTATAAAAGACAAACGAGGTGGCGATAACAATATTCATAGTTGGGATATTGAGATCAAAGGAAGTGTATCTAAACAGCAAGCTGAAATTCTGAACAAATTGTTTAAGCAAAGACGTAAAAAACAATGGGCTGTTGAAATCGGAATTGACTGGATGGATGGAATGGCTTTGACTTTGGAACAAATAAATACGTTTATTGATTTACCAAAAGCTGAATTAAAAATCTTATTAGAAGATCTTACTAAAAAGGGATATTTGAAATTTGAACATCCTAAGAAGTTGGTCACGCTTCAAACAGAAAATGGCATTTCAACGTCACGGATATATGACGAAACCAAACCTAAAGGTTACAATATTGTAACTGGAAAATTGAGTTTTGAAATAAATAAAATACTTGACCCAAAAGACATTGCTCCAACTTTAGTAGCAACAGATGTTTCTCGATTAGCAGTTCCAGACGGAAATGGTTTGCGAAGATTGACTATTCGTGAGGGTTTACGACTGTTCGGTTATCCAGAATGGTACGAAATTCCAACAAAAGAGTACGATGCTTTCGATTTGTTAGGAAATACAGTCGCCGTCCCTGTGGTGGAATTTGTTGCCTCAAAAATAGTAGAAACTATAAATTTCGAATTTATGGGTTGGGATAATATTCATTCAAAACTTCATCAAGTACATTGAGAGTTCTTTGATTAAATACAAAATCGCTTGCATCATAAATTCTATGTAAATCGTTTTGTCTTCCAACCCATCCAAAACCATCACAGTAATTCAGCATAATAATTTTATTTGCTCGATGATTTGCATTATGTCGCATTAAAGCACCATAGAATTCTACAAGTTGGTCGGCTCTTTTTGATTGACCGCTTCCAGTGGTTATGTTATAAGATGATTCTATTAAAATTATTGGAGCGTCAACACCAGGTAGCAGAAAATCTATGTTTTTATTTAGAAGAGGAAACTCTTTTTGAAGTTCATATTTTAAAGAAGCATTATTATTGATTTTGTAATTATCAAGTCTCGATTGGATAATCTTCTCAACGTGAGCTCCAACTTTGTTTGAATACTTGTCTTGAATTTCATTATCGTTCAAAATTCTTTCAACATATTTGTAATCTCTTAAATCTTCGATGAAGTCAATTTCTTTAAGCTTGAAATTTCGCATATAATAAAGAGGAATTTCAGCACCGATTCTTGAATTTCTCCCGTTTATAAAAAATTCAATTAGAAGAATGCGAAATTCTACATTATTTTGAATAGTTCGACTAATTCTCCTAACGTCCCATTCGGTTCTAAATTCCTCTCCATTAAAACGATATCTCAAAAGAGAAACTACTCTTTTCAGTCTTTCTTCGGAAAGTCCAATTATAGAAACAAAAGCTTTCAATTTTTCTACTGGAGAAAAATTATCTGCCTCAGTCAAGAAGATGGATAATTCTTCTGGACTTGAGAAACGATTACAATTTGCATTAATATAATTTGTTAATGGTTCGATTGATAGTAGAAAATTATTATCAAAATCATCATCAATCATAAACGACATACTATTTTTCCAATCTTCAAATGATATTTTTGGCATTTTTATATTTTTTACAAATTTAGTTGTTTTCTTGTTGATTTAATGCGTTTTGTTGGTTTACATGTCAGGTAACTTCTATATGTATAACAAAATCATACATACTCATCCGATTTGTGGTAGATATGTATGATCCCCTGATACATTGCTATAGAAGCAAATATAAGTAAAACATGGTTACAAAAACAGAATTTTCTCACCAGCCCTAATCCTAGTACAAAACCTGTTGACGGGGGTGAGACTTCGGGATAAACCGCTATAAGATTGAAACGCCCCGAAACTTAGGGAGCAAGACCAATGATTCTTCATAACATCAAACTTTCTAATCTAAAAAAAGTAATATTGAAACAAAAAAAAACAGCAATAAACCAAAGTCTATTGCTGCTGTATATTTGTGTTTGCCGAAAATGTTTCGGATGTAGTTTTAAGCTAATAAATCCAATACAAGTGACGGGAAGAAACCTAATGCGATATTAAGCACGATAGCGATTACCGCAACGGCATAGATCACAAATGGAGTAGCTGTTCTAACCTCATTTGGTTCTTTGTTGTACATCGCTAAGATTAATTTGAAATAGTACCCAATACTGATAATAGAGTTGATTACTGCAACAATTACCAAAGAGATATATCCTGCTTGAATAGTTTGGTTAAATAGAAATAGTTTGGCAAAGAAACCTGCAAAAATAGGGATACCTGCCATAGACAATAAAGCCCCAGTTAATATAGCGGCCAATAAAGGATTAGTTTTTCCTAAACCATGAAAGTTATTGATGTCTTCATTGTTTTTGTTGTAGCATACATATAAGATAACGCTAAAGGCTGCAATACCTGCTAATGCATACGATGATGAATAATATAATAATGTTCCTGCTGCATTTGTAGTAATCAATAAAGTCATCAACATAAAACCAGCATGCGAAACCCCAGAAAAGGCCAACATACGTTTTACATTTACTTGTCGTAACGCCATAATGTTACCAACGGTCATCGATGCCATAGAAACAATTACAATCACGGTTTGAAACTCAGCTGAAATCTCAGCATTCATTGCCGTTAGTAATTTGAATAAAGTAGCAATCGCTACCACTTTGGCCAACGTACTCATTAATGCCGTTGTCAATGCTGGTGAACCTTCGTAAACGTCGGGAGCCCAAAAGTGAAAAGGTACCGCTGCGATTTTGAAAAGCATTCCGATAAAAACCAAAATAATTCCAATAGGAAACCACACTGGCAATTCAGCAGAATAAGACAGTTCACTAATCTCCGTAATATCAAAAGTTCCCATTGCTCCGTAGATTAAGCAAATACCAAACAGTATAATACCAGAAGCAAAAGAACCCATCAAGAAATATTTCATTCCGGCCTCGTTACTCTTAATGCTTTTTCTATCACTAGAGGCTAGCACGTACAGTGCAATTGACAGTACTTCGATTCCTAAGAAGAACATTGCTAAATTTCCGAAAGAAACCATAGCAACCGCTCCAGCAAGTAAAAATAATTTTATAGCGATAAAATCAGAAATGTGAGCCTGATTGTTTTCGTGAAACTTATGACTTAACGCAACCAAGAAAATTGTCAATACAATAAACAATGCAGAGAAAGAAGTCGAGAACTTGCTCACTATAATCATATTGTTGTAATAAGCTTCAGGGGAATTGAATTCAGAAATGTTCAATCCTAAAACAGCCAACAATCCAATAATACTGATTGGAATAATTGCTTTTCTAAAGTCGAAAATTTCCAATAAAAGGCATAAAATACCTAGTCCTATTATAGCTATTAATGTACTCATTTTTAATGTTTATGATTGTTTTATTTAGGGTTTAGGATTTCTGTTGAACCTGACTCTAAACCTTAAATGTATTATTTTATATTGATGTTTCATTATTAGTGTGACGATACTCTAGCTGTCCAAAAGTCTAGAATACAAAATCGTTACTCTTTAATCTGAAATCTTTTATCTATTTATCACAGTAAGAATATGCTCCAAACTTGGTGTAATCAAATCATTGATTGGTTTTGGATAAATACCAAAAACAAACAACACAGCAACTATTATAACTAGTGCAAATCCTTCATTGAAATTTACTTCGGCAAAAGGTTTTGTATTTGTTTCTCCCAACATAACGTGTTGGTACATTTTCAACATATAGTAAGCTCCAAGAATAATTGTTGTTCCACCCAAAACAGCGTACCAGATATTAATTTGTGATAAACTATATAACACAGTAAACTCACCTACAAAGTTGAATGTTGTTGGTAATGCCACCGATGCCAAAACTAATATTAGGAACAAAGAAGCAAATTTTGGCGTTTGTTTACGTATGCCACCCATGTCTGCAATATTTCTTGTTTCGTATCTTCTGTAAATGATTTCAGCTACAAAGAACAAACCTACTACCACAAAACCGTGAGCAATCATTTGTAAAACGGCTCCACGCAATCCATCTAGGTTTAGTGCATAAGAACCTGCTGCAATCAAACCAACGTGAGCTAGGGAAGAGTACGCTAATAATTTTTTCAAATCCTTTTGACGCAACGCTACAATAGATCCGTAGATCACACCTGCAATTCCAAGACCGATAAGGATATCCATATATTCTTTCGCTGCATTTGGTGCAATTGGCAATTGCCAACGGATGACACTGTACAATCCCATTTTTAGCATGATACCAGAAAGTAACATTGTTCCCACTGCGGGTGCTTTTTGATATACTTTTGCTTGCCATGTATGAAAAGGAATCAGCGGAATTTTAATAGCATAAGCCAAGAAGAAGGCTCCAAAAATCCATGTTTGCTCTTCGAGAGTTAAGTCAAGTGCGTATAAATCTTCAATCATAAAGCTTCCTGCCTTTTGATACAAGTAGATGAAAGCAACTAGCATGAATAGGGATCCTGCAAGTGTATAGATAAAGAATTTTATCACTGCATCTTTGCGGTCTTCGGCATCGCCATTCCCCCAAATCAAAGCGATAAAGTATATCGGAATCAAAGACAACTCCCAAAAGATGTAATATAAAAGTCCGTCAGCAGCTAAGAATGTTCCTGCCATAGCAAATGCCATAAACAAAATCAGACTGTAAATACTTTTGGCATTTTTAAATTCAGTTCCAAAAGAAGAAAAGATAATTATAGGAGTCAATGCAGTAGTTAATAATAACATCGCGATTGACAAACCATCTGCTGCTAGAGCAAAGGCTATTTTTGGTTGGTTGATCCAAGGTGCAACAAAATTAATGTCTTCACCAAGTGAAAGGCTATTAAGCAAAGCAATACTAACACCAAATGCACCCAAGCTGAAAACTAAAGCTACTTTTGAAGCTAATTTGTCGCCTGATAGATAGGTTATAAGAGCACCAGCTAAAAGAATTATTAATAGAAGAGATACGTTCATAATAAATGATTATTGAGCTAAAAATAAGTAGGTTACAATGGCACAAAGTCCCAATACAAAGAATAATACATACAAACCAATACTTCCGTTTTGTATTTTCTTACCTTGATATCCTAATTCGTTCGTTATTTTACCAAGTCCAAAGACTAATGATGTTAATCCAGTTTCTACATGGTCTCTGAATAGATTTGATGCACTGTTGATCGATTTTACAAAAATCAAATCATAAGCTTCATCAACATAATATTTGTTGTATAACGTTTTAGCGATGCCAGTGATGTTCTCATCCGATTCCGGAACTTCTTTTTGTTTGATATACTTATAGAAAGCAATTCCAATTCCGATTAGTCCACCCAATACAGCTATACCCATCAATGTATACTCAGTAGCGCCAAAGTGGTGTGCTTCGTGTACCTCTTTCGAAAACAAAGGAGCTAGATAACCATTCAACCAACTGTTTGTTGGTAAGCTAATCAATCCGCCAATTGCAGCCAGAATAGCCAGTACAATTAGTGGGAAAGTAATTAAAGCGGGACTTTCATGTAAATGATTCTTTTGTTCTTCAGTACCTCTAAAATCATTAAAGAAGGTAAGGTACAAAAGTCGGAACATATAGAAAGCAGTCATTAATGAAGCCAAAGAAGCAATGATCCAAAGTGCTATATTATTTTCGAAAGCAACTAATAATATTTCATCTTTCGAGAAAAATCCTGAAAAAGGAGGGATTCCAGAAATTGCTAGTGAAGATATTAAGAAAGTAAAGAATGTGATTCCCATTACTTTTGTCAATCCACCCATATTACGCATGTCTTGCTCTCCATGCAAAGCATGAATTACAGAACCAGAACCCAAGAACAAACAAGCCTTGAAGAAAGCATGTGTGATTACGTGAAAAACGGCTACTTCATACGCACCAAGTCCTAATGCTAAAAACATTAACCCCAATTGCGATACAGTAGAATAAGCCAATACTTTTTTGATATCTGTTTGTACCAATGCTATTGTTGCCGCTACTAATGAAGTTACAGCTCCTACAATGGCGATGATGTTTTGAACATCTGGAGCCAAATCAAATACATAATTCAAGCGCGTAATCATAAAGATACCCGCTGTTACCATCGTTGCCGCATGTATTAATGCAGACACAGGAGTAGGTCCCGCCATTGCATCAGGCAACCAAGTGTATAACGGTATCTGTGCTGATTTTCCACAAGCTCCAATAAACAAACAGAAAGCAGCAATAGATAATGTGGTTACGTCTAGGTTTGTTGCTCCCGCAATTGCTGATTGCAAACTAGCGTAATCCAATGTAGAAAATGTAGATCCCAAGATAAATATCCCTATTAATAATCCTAAATCACCAATACGGTTCATGATAAAAGCTTTCTTAGCAGCATCATTAAAGTCTTGGTTTTTATGCCAGAACCCAATCAATAAGTAAGAACACAATCCAACACCTTCCCAACCAATGAACAATACCAATAGGTTACTACCCATTACCAAAGTGATCATAAAGAAGATAAACAGATTCAAATACGCAAAAAACTTGTGCATATTCTCATCATCGTGCATATAGCTGATAGAGTAGAGGTGAATCAAAGATCCAATTCCTGTTACAAACAGTAACCAAAGTACCGATAATTGGTCCAATAAGAAACCAAAATCTACTTTGAAATTACTAATCTGAATCCAATCAAACAATTGAATTTGAATCGCTTGTTGACTAGCGTTTATTTGAGTAAAGAAGTAGAGTGTAGCAGCAAATGATAAAACTACAGCAAGAGTACCAATTACTCCAGAGGCCGTTTTACCAATATTTTTTCCGAAGAAGATATTAAATATAAACCCTAAAAAAGGAGCTAACAATAAGAGTAAAGCTAAATTTGTATCCATTATAGTTTATCCTTTTAAATTTTTTAATTTATCGATACTAATTGTACCCATGTTCTTAAATATAGAAACCAGTATTGCAAGTCCAACAGCAACCTCTGCGGCAGCAACTGCCATTGAGAAGAATACAAATATTTGACCTTGGGTATCTTGGTGGTATGTCGAGAAGGCAACAAATAATAAGTTAACTGCATTCAACATAATTTCGATAGACATAAATACAATAATTGCATTACGTCTGTACAAAACGCCACATACACCAATACTAAAAAGTATGACAGCAAGAAAAATATAATTCTCTATTCCAATTTCGTTTAAAATATTATCCATATTAGTTTTCTGATTTTTCTTTCTTAGACAATAATACAGAGCCAATCATCGCTACCAAAAGTAGAACAGAAGCAAATTCAAAAGGAACCATGTATTCGTTTAATAGTACTTTACCTAATACTTTGATAGATTGGTAATCGTCACCTGTTGTAGTGTATTCTCCAACAATTGGTTTTGAGTTTATGAATACTAAAATCAATACGATACAGATCAAACTAAAAGCTACAATAGCACCCAATCGAGTAATTCTCGGGCGATGTACTTCTTTCTTCTCATTCAAATTCATCAACATAATGGTAAATAAGAATAAAATCATGATCGCACCCGAATAAACAATAACGTGTACAATTGCTAAAAACTGGGAATTTAATAATAGATAGTGACCTGCAATCGAAAAGAAACATATTACAAGGTACAATGCACTGTGAATTGGGCTTCTACTAAACACGGTTAAAAAAGCCGTTGCTAAAGTAATTGCAGACAAAACACAAAATATAATAAGTACTGTTGACATTAATTAGCGTTTTTAAGTTGAGTATTTTTCATTGCTACATCAAGTGGCATTACCAATCTATCTTTTCCAAAAATGAAATCTTCTCTTTCATAACTAGAAGGCACCAATACTTTTGAGGTAGTCAAGTACACTGCGTCTTTAGGACAAGCCTCTTCACACAATCCGCAAAAAATACAACGCAACATATTAATTTCATATATTTCTGCATACTTCTCCTCACGGTACAAATGTTTTTCATCCGCTTTACGTTCTGCCGCTTTCATAGTGATCGCTTCAGCAGGACAAGACAAAGCACACAATCCACATGCCGTACAATTTTCTCTTCCTTGTTCATCGCGTTTCAATTGGTGCTGCCCGCGATATACTGGACTCATTGTACGTACTTGTTCTGGGTACTGAATCGTAACTTTTCTGGAGAACAAATGTTTTAATGTAATCCACAATCCTTTAAAGATTGCAATGATATACATCCGTTCCAAAAAACTCATCTCTTTGTGAGAGACCAATTTCTTTCTTCCCGATAAGGATATGGTTTCTATTGCCATTTTTTAATTTTTATTTTTTAAGAGCTGTTTCCCGCTTTCCGTTGCAATCTTTAATTTTTTAAAAAAAAAAATTAAAGGATTTCCACTTCAATCGGGGCTAGGGCTTTCTGCTATTAGTTATATTTATTTTTTAAATCCAATTTTTGTTCTTTGTATCGGATTTTCCTGCTTCTCTATTAATTCATCCAAGTAACTAAAAACTAATTCTATGTTTTTGTCTTGGTTAATTGATTTTTTCTTTAATTCTTCAATTTCCAATTTTATCGAAAGATTGTCATTTAAAAATTGTCGCAAACTAACGAAAATTTCAATAATCTTAATACTCATTCGTACAGCACTTTCACTTTTTACAACATTAGATAATTGCAATATTCCATGTTCTGTAAAGACAAAAGGAAGTTTTCTTGTTCCTCCCCAACTTGAAGTCGCAAATTGCGACTTCAAGATTTCGAATTCATTTTCGTTTAATTGAAACATGAATTTTTCTGGAAACCTATCTATATTTCTCTTCGTTTGTTCATTGATACGTTTAGTCTCAACACCGTAAAGTTCTGCCAAATCTCTATCCAGCATAACTTTTTGATTTCTAATCAAATAAATTTTATCAGTTATTATTTCATCAGGAATTATAATTTCATTCATAATTTTCACAGATAAAAAATATAGTTACCCTTTGTTACACCTTGTGTTTTAATTTAAATAATTTAAAACCCTAAAAACACCATAATCTCAGCTCTCAAAATTACAATTCCAGTAATAATGATGTTAAAAATAGAAAGCGGAATTAAAATTCTCCATCCTAAGTGCATCAACTGGTCATATCTAAATCTCGGAATGGTCCATCTTACCCACATGTATATAAAAATGAACATACATATTTTAGCAAATAATACTCCAATTCCGATTACATTTCCGATGTTCAATCCCCAATTTTCTACAACCCATTCCATTCCAGGGTAATTGTATGCTCCAAAGAATAATACGGCTAGAATAGTAGAAGAGATAAACATATTCGCATATTCAGCAAATAAGTAGAATCCCATTTTCATCGAAGAATACTCTGTGTGGTATCCTCCAATTAATTCTGTTTCACATTCTGCTAAGTCAAAAGGAGTTCTGTTGGTTTCAGCAAATGCACAAATCAAAAAGATAAAAAAGGATAAAGGTTGGTAAAACACATTCCAATTCATTCCTGATTGTTGCTCTGCAATTTCTTTTAAGCTCAAAGAACCAGTCATCATCAGCAAGGCAATGATTGATAATCCCATGGCAACTTCATAAGAAACCATTTGGGAAGCAGCACGAACCGCTCCAATCAATGAGAACTTGTTGTTTGAAGCCCATCCACCGATCATAATTCCGTAAACACCCAATGATATTACACCAAATACATATAGCAAAGCCACGTCAATATCTGTAGCTTGTAACACGATATCTCTACCAAATAAGTGAAGTTTATCTCCCCACGGAATCACAGCACTCGTCATTAATGCCGTACTCATAGCGACCGCAGGCCCTACGTAAAATAAAAATAAGTTGGGAGTATTAGGTTCGAATTCTTCCTTTGCAAATAATTTCAAACCATCAGCAAGAGGTTGTAAGATTCCACCTTTACCCGCTCTGTTAGGACCAATTCGGTCTTGCAACCAAGCAGCAACTTTACGCTCTGCTAATGTAGAGTACATTGCCATTACCATAGTAATTGCAAATACAACTAGGATAACAAGGCTTTTCTCTATAATAAGTGCACTATCCATTATTTATCTGAATTTAATTTTTGACCATCAATTTTTTCATCATAACCAATTTCAGACATACTGATTTTTTTACGATCATCTTCTCTACCTTTTAGAATTCCTTCTTCAGTATTGATAGTTACCGTTTCTAATTTCTGAGTATAATTGTTTTGATTAATAACAGAATCTTTTTCAAATTTTCTAGGACCTTCAATTACCCAGTCAGATGGTTCTTTGTGTTCAAAACGACAGCTGTTGCAAATGAACTCTTCTACTTCATGGTACTCATCTTTACGACCTGTAACACGCTGTATTTCTTGCCCAAACATCCACAATGTAGTTTTTCCACAACATCCAGGAGTGGTGCATTCTCTATGTGCGTTGTATGGTTTGTCAAACCAAACTCTAGATTTAAATCTAAAGGTCTTGTCTGTCAATGCCCCAACAGGACACACATCAATCATGTTCCCAGAAAATTCATTATCGATAGCTTTAGAGATGCAAGTCGATATATTGGCATGATCACCTCTGTCCATTACTCCGTGTACTCTGTTGTCTGTCAATTGATCGGCAACTTGTACACATCTTTGACATAGAATACAACGATTCATGTGAAGTTGAATATTCGGACCAATATCTTCTGGTTCAAATGTTCTTTTTTCTTCAATAAAACGCGTTTTTGATTTCCCATGCTCAAAGCTAAGATTCTGTAAATCACATTCTCCCGCTTGGTCACAAACTGGGCAATCCAAAGGGTGATTGATTAATAAAAATTCGGTAACAGATTCTCTTGCTTCACGCACTCTGTCTGAATTTTTACTGTTGATTTCCATTCCGTCCATGCAACCTGTAACACACGAAGCCATCAATTTTGGCATCGGTCTAGGGTCGGCATCACTTCCTTTAGCAACTTCAACCAAGCAACAACGGCACTTTCCACCGCTCCCTTTTAGTTTTGAGTAATAGCACATCGCAGGAGGAACAGATTCTCCACCTATCTTACGCGCTGCCTGCAAGATGGTTGTTCCTGCTTCAACTTCAATTTCTTGACCGTCTATTGTTACTTTCATTTCTTTTTAAGTCTTAATGTCTTCATGTCGAATGTCCTAATGTTTCTAGTGCTTCGTCGATACGATCGATCTAACAACTTTGACTTTACGACTTCTGACTATCAGTTAAATATTTTATAAATCCACTCAACAATTTTGATATATCTGAAATATTCATAAATAAATCGTCGAATTCATTCTTTGAAATATAGTTTAAATCTAGCGCTAAATACAATTGAGATCTCACTTCTCCTGCTGATGCTTTAGCTATATACAAAAAGTATATAAATTCCTTGTCTGTATTTCTTTCAAATCCTTCTGCAATATTCGATGATATTGAAATGGACGCTCTTCTTATCTGCCGTACTAAATCAAAATCTTTCTTAAAATAACATTTTCAGTTATTTCATAAATTTTTTTATTAAAAACTCTTGCCTTTTTCCAAGATGTAATTTCTTCAAATGAACTAAATTTCCCCATAAATAGACTCGTTTTTGCTTTACGATTTTAAGACGTTAAGACTTTCGACTTAGCGAAAGGCTCATTTACAAAGTGATTTCTATTTTTGATTTTTTCAGGGAAACGAATATGGTATTCAAACTCTTCTCTAAAATGACGAATAGCTGCTGCTACTGGCCATGAAGCCGCATCTCCAAGTGGGCAAATCGTGTTTCCTTCGATTTTACTTTGGATGCTCCACAGCAAATCGATATCTTCTTCACGACCTTGACCGTTTTCGATACGCCATAATACTTTCTCCAACCAACCTGTACCTTCACGGCAAGGTGTACATTGACCACAACTTTCGTGGTGGTAAAAACGAGAAAAATTCCAAGTGTTTCTTACGATACAAGCGGTGTCATCATAAACGATAAAGCCACCAGAACCTAGCATTGAACCTGTTGCAAATCCACCGTCACTCAAAGATTCATAGGTCATCAAACGATCTTCACCGTTTGCTGTTTTATAAATCAAGTCAGCCGGTAAAATTGGCACCGATGATCCTCCGGGAATCAAGGCTTTCAAAGGTCTGTCAGAATACATTCCTCCCAAATATTCATCAGAATTCATGAATTCATCTACTGTAAGACCCAATTCAATTTCATAAACACCAGGGTTTTTAACATGTCCTGAAGCGGAAATTAATTTAGTTCCAGTAGAACGTCCTATTCCGATTTTTGCGTAATCATCACCTGAATTGTTTACAATCCAAGGCACAGATGCTATTGTCTCAACATTGTTTACAACTGTAGGGTTTGCCCACAATCCCGATACTGCTGGGAAAGGAGGTTTGATACGTGGATTTCCTCTTTTTCCTTCCAAAGATTCAATCAAAGCCGTTTCTTCTCCACAGATGTAAGCTCCGGCACCACAATGAACGTGTAGTTCTAAGTCGTAACCCGATCCTAATATATTTTTTCCTAACCATCCTGCAGCTTTCGCTTCTGCTATGGCTCTTTCTAGTATCTTAAAAACCCACATGTATTCTCCACGAATGTAGATATACGATAGGTTGGCTCCCAAGGCAAAACTAGAAGTAATCATTCCCTCGATCAATAAGTGAGGAAGAAATTCCATCAAATAACGATCTTTAAATGTACCTGGTTCCGACTCATCCGCATTGCAAACTAAATGTCTTGGTTTTCCTGATTTTTTATCAATAAAACTCCATTTCATTCCAGCTGGGAAACCTGCACCACCACGACCACGAAGCCCTGATTTTTTTACTTCTTCTACAACTTCGTCCGGAGTCATGGCTTTGATCGCTTTCTCTACAGAAGCGTAACCACCTTCTTTACGATATACCTCGTAAGTTCTGATTCCTGGAACGTTGATTTTGTCTAATAATATTTTTTTTGACATATTATTTATCGTGTAGTATTATTTTATCATCTCTACAATCAATGATGATTTGATCGATTTTCTCTCTCGTAAGGTGTTCTTTGTAAAAATCACCTAATTGCATCATAGGAGCATACCCACAAGCACCTAAGCATTCTACACCGCGTACTTCAAAAAGTCCATCTGCAGTAGGTTCCCCTATTTTTACACCTAGTTTTTCACAAGTATAATCCATTAAATCTTCTGTTCCTCTCAAGCAGCAAGAAGATGTTTGACAGAATTCAAACATGTATTTCCCAATAGGTCTGCGATTGTACATGGTGTAAAAAGTAACCACTTCGTAAACTTCAATAGGTAGTATATTTAATATTTCTGCTACTTTATCTTGCAATTCGATGCTCAACCAGTTATCATGTGCATCTTGTGCCTCATGTAAAACTGGCAATAAAGCCGATTTACGTTTGTCTGCTGGGTAATGGCTTATCAATTCATTGATACGTTCCATTAACTCAGGAGTCATGTTTATTTCTTGATTGTAATGTGTTTTTTCCATAAGCCCCACTCCAACCCTCCACAAATGGGAGGGAGGTTTTACGTGAATTTATATGTTATTAATTTTTTTTCAATTCTATATTTTTACCCTTTATAATATTCCCCTTTGGGGTTAGGGGGTTACGCGTCTAATTCTCCTGCAATTACATTCAAACTTGACAGAATAACAATAGCATCTGATAATAAAGCTCCTTTAATCATATCTGGGTACGCTTGGTAATAGATAAAACAAGGTCTTCTAAAATGTAATCGGTAAGGAGTTCGACTTCCGTCGGTAATTAAGTAGAATCCTAGTTCACCATTACCTCCTTCTACAGGATGATAAATTTCTGCCACTGGAACAGGTACTTCACCCATAACAATTTTAAAGTGGTAAATTAAAGATTCCATATTATTATATACATCCTCTTTTGGAGGAAGGTAATAATCAGGTACTTCTGCATGGAATTCGTTTCCAGCTGGCATTTTTTCTAGCGCTTGACGGATTATGCTCAAACTTTCCCATACCTCGGCATTTCTAACACAGAAACGATCGTATGTATCACCAGATTTTCCAACAGGAACGATAAATTCAAAATCTTCATAAGAGCTATACGGTTGTGCAACACGTACATCATAATCCACACCTGCAGCACGCAAGTTTGGACCTGTGAATCCGTAAGCCATTGCTTTTTCAGCAGTGATCGGACCTACATCTACAGTTCTGTCAATGAAAATTCTATTTCTTTCGAATAAGTTTTCGAATTCTTTCCAAGCTGGAGGAAATTCTTCAAGAAAAGTATTCAATAATTCAAAGGCTTTTGGAGTCCAGTCTCTTTCAAAACCACCAATACGTCCCATATTTGTTGTCAAACGAGCACCACAAATTTCTTCGTAGATTTCGTAAACTTTCTCTCTAAATTGAAATACATATAAGAAACCAGTATATGCTCCAGTATCAACACCTAAAATTGAATTACAAATAATGTGATCGGTAATTCTAGCCAATTCCATTACAATTACACGTAAATATTGTGCACGTTTAGGTACTTCAACGCCTAAGAGCTTTTCTAATGTCATCCACCATCCCATATTGTTGATAGGAGAGGAGCAATAGTTCATTCGGTCGGTAAGAGGAGTGATTTGGTAGAACGGACGGTTTTCTGCAATTTTTTCAAAAGCTCTGTGAATGTATCCAATAGTTGGTTCAGCCTCTATAATACGTTCACCATCCATCAACAAGATATTTTGAAAAATACCATGAGTAGCAGGGTGAGTAGGACCTAAATTCAGGATCGAAAGTTCGCTTCCGTCTTCATTTAGTTTCTCTTTCATTATTTTAGCATAGCGATGCTCTGGTGGTAATAATAGTTCTGACATTTATAGTATGTGAAAAATTATATTTCTTTATTTTCTAGTTGTTACTAGCTGTTCTTCCAAAGAAACGGTCGTCTTTATCAGTACGTCCGCCATCTTCTAATGGAAATTCTTTTCGCATCGGAAAGGATACCATTTCATCCATATTCAAAATTCTTTTCAATTGTGGATGACCAATAAAGTCTACACCATAAAAATCATATGTTTCTCTTTCCATCCAGTTGGCTGTTGGAAAGATAGAACTAATAGATTTTATCTCTGGGTTTTCTCCGCTAATGAAAGCTTTTAATCTAATTCTAGTATTTTCATACCAATTATGCATATGGTAAACGATAGTCATTTGTCTGTCAACTTCATTATCTGGATAATGAACTCCACATAAGTCGGTCAAGAAATGAAAACGCAATTCAGGATCATTTTTTAAAAAAAGGATAATGGCGCTTATTTTTTCAGCAGGTACTTCTACAGCTAGTATGTCTCTCTCTTGTTTGAAAGTAAAAGAGATATCGCTGAAAGTGGCTGATAATTTGTCTTGAATTTGAGCTGTTTCTAATGCCATTGTACTTATTTGATATTATATGAAGCTAATAATTCTTGATACTCTGGTGAACTTCTACGACGTACAGATTCTGATTTTACTAATTCTTGTAATTTCATCACACCATCAACAATTTGTTCTGGTCGAGGAGGACATCCGGGTACATATACATCTACAGGGATCACTTTATCAATTCCTTGTAAAACAGAGTAAGTGTCAAAAACACCTCCAGATGAAGCACAAGCTCCAACAGCAATTACCCAACGAGGTTCTGCCATCTGCTCATAAACTTGACGCAAAATAGGTCCCATTTTTTTCGAAATAGTTCCCATAACCATCAACATATCTGCTTGACGAGGAGAAAAACTAACACGCTCTGACCCAAAACGAGCTAAATCATAATGAGAAGCCATAGTTGCCATGAACTCAATACCACAACAAGAAGTTGCGAACGGTAATGGCCACAGTGAATTAGCTCTCGCTAGTCCTACCACATCATTTAACTTGGTTGCAAAAAAACCTTCTCCAACCACGCCTTCTGGTGGCGCAACCATATTTGTTTTAGATTCAGTCATGCTAACTTTTAGATTAGGATTTAAGATTTAGGTGATGCCTAAATTAAATCGTTTATTATAAATCGTAATTCTTAAATTTATTACCTTAAAAAAGGCTTTATTCCCATTCTAATGCTTTCTTCTTGATAATGTAGAAAAAACCTACTAAAAGTAAAAGCATGAAAATGATCATTTTGATCAAACCTTCGATTCCTAATTCTCTAAAATTAATAGCCCAAGGATATAAGAAAATAACTTCTACATCAAACAAAACAAATAATATCGCGACCAAGAAATATTTTACTGAGAAAGGAATACGTGCATTACCAACTGACTCGATACCGCACTCAAAATTGATGTTCTTTTTCTCAGATCTTCTTTTTGGTCCTAATTTTCCAGAAGCAACAATTGTTCCTGCTACAAAACCCACTGCAAGTAAGCATTGCATGAATATTGGGACGTAATTTAATTGGTCAGTCAACATACGATTTGTTATAAAAAAGTTATTAGCTACAAAGATATAATTCGCTATACGAAATCACAACATAATTTTAATAATAAGTTATAATTTTTTCTTAAATATTTATAGTCTAAATAGTGATTTTATCTGCCTATTTTGCTCATTTGTAGACAAAAAAAAACGCTCCAACTATTGTTGGAACGTTTTAAACATTCTTTGGTAATAAAAAATTAATTTTATTCTTAGATAACTGCTACTTGAGCTGCAACCTTACCTTTTCTTCCTTCTTCTTCTTCGTAACTAACTCTGTCACCTTCGCGTAATTCTTCCGCGTTGATTCCTGAAGCGTGAACGAAAATGTCTTTTCCTGTTTCTTCGTCTGTAATGAATCCGTAACCTTTAGACTCATTGAAAAATTTAACTGTACCTGTACGCATTGTAATAGTAATAATAATTTATAATGTCGCAAATGTAATATTTAATATAATACGAATGCTATTATTGTGTGTTTTTTTGTAAAAATAATTGATTTTCAGCGTATTCGAGTATTTTTAACCAAATTGTTTAACAGTAGCATTGGTTTTAAGCTGATTCAAAATTTATTTTCTTGTCTTAATTATCTGCTGTTATTTGTTTCATTAGGTAATTTTCTTTGTAAGAAATGAAATATAATTTCAGTTTTCTAAATTTTAAATGATCCTATTTTGGTGAAAATTAAAACTATTTGTTGCAATAGAATTCAAATTTTTAGATTGAATAAAAGATAAAAAAAAACCGAATCATGATTCTATTACGAGTCATAATTCGGTTTTTAAATTATAATGCTTTCGAATTTTACAAATCCAACTGTATGTGAAGTTCTTTAAGTTGTGTTTTGTCAATTGCCGACGGTGCATCGATCATTACATCGCGACCTGAATTATTTTTTGGAAAAGCAATAAAATCTCTAATTGTTTCTTGACCTCCTAAAATTGCAACCAAACGGTCTAGTCCAAAAGCCAATCCTCCGTGTGGTGGTGCGCCATACTGAAAAGCGTCCATTAAAAATCCAAATTGTGCTTTGGCCTCTTCGTCAGAAAACCCTAGGTATTTGAACATTAGTTTTTGCGTTTCCTTATCGTGAATACGAATAGAACCTCCTCCGATTTCGTTTCCGTTCAAAACCATATCATAGGCATTTGCTCTCACAGTTCCAGGATCAGTTTCTAATAAGTGCATGTCCTCTGGTTTTGGCGATGTAAAAGGGTGGTGCATTGCGTGGTAGCGACCCGATTCTTCGTCAAACTCCAATAATGGAAAGTCTACTACCCATAATGGAGCGAATTCTGCTGGATTTCTTAATCCAAGGCGTG
This sequence comes from Flavobacterium algicola, assembly GCF_022399565.1. Taxonomy (GTDB): domain Bacteria; phylum Bacteroidota; class Bacteroidia; order Flavobacteriales; family Flavobacteriaceae; genus Flavobacterium; species Flavobacterium algicola. The sequence continues at coordinate 1,021,613 of NZ_JAJTUT010000001.1, read as the reverse complement.
TTGCCAATTCCATTCTTAAAGCGCTTAACTGTGCTCTTGTTTTGTTGGCAGGACCTGAAAGAACAAAAATCATGTCTCCTGGTTGTGCACTTGTTATTTTTGCCCAGTTGCCTAAATCTTCTTGATCGTAGAACTTATCTACCGATGATTTAAATGTTCCGTCCTCATTGCATTTTGCGTATACCATTCCTGATGCACCCACTTGCGGACGTTTAACCCATTCGATTAAAGCATCAATTTCTTTACGCGTATAATTTCCTCCGTTTGGAACTGCAATACCCACCACTAATTCAGCTGCATTAAATACAGGGAATTCTTTGTGTTGTGCAAATTCATTTAATTCTCCAAACTCCATCCCAAAACGGATGTCTGGTTTGTCATTTCCGTAGGTTTTCATTGCATGCTCATAGGTCATACGTGGAAATTTATCTACTTCAATTCCTTTTATTTCTTTAAGCAAATGACGTGTTAAGCCTTCAAAAATATTCAAAATATCTTCTTGCTCAACAAAAGCCATTTCGCAATCGATTTGTGTAAATTCTGGTTGTCTGTCAGCACGTAAATCTTCATCACGGAAACATTTTACAATTTGGAAATATTTGTCCATTCCACCTACCATCAATAGTTGTTTGAAAGTTTGTGGCGATTGCGGTAAAGCATAAAATTGTCCTTCATTCATTCGAGAAGGAACCACAAAATCTCTAGCACCCTCAGGAGTAGACTTGATTAAGTACGGTGTTTCTACTTCGCAAAAATCCAAATCTGATAGGTACTTACGAACTTCCATAGCTACTTTATGACGAAAAAGTAAACTGTTTTTTACCGGATTACGTCTTATGTCAAGATACCTATATTTCATTCGAATATCTTCACCACCATCTGTCTCATCTTCGATTGTGAACGGAGGTGTTAAAGCGGCATTTAGTATCGTTAACTCAGTAACTAAAATTTCGATTTCACCAGTAGCAATGTTTTTATTCTTTGCTTCACGTTCAATTACAGTTCCTTTCACTTGAATTACAAATTCACGTCCCAAAGTTTTGGCAAGTTCAAATACTGTTTTTTCAGTACGACCTTCATCAAAAACGAGTTGTGTGATACCGTAGCGGTCTCTTAAATCAACCCAATTCATAAAACCTTTGTCTCTAGATTTTTGAACCCAACCGGCAAGCGTAACTTCTGTATTTATATGTGAGGCGCTTAATTCACCACAATTATGACTTCTATACATATCAAAATTTTAGATTATTTGTCTTTTTGGACACGGGGGCAAATTTAAGACTAATTATGAACAATGAATTGTGTTTTAGTATTTTTTGTTTAGGTTTTCATTTACCACTATAATTTCCAATGTTAAGTTTTTGTGTATGTTACCAAATTGTTACCAAATTGTTTTTTTAATGTAAACCGAAGCCGTATATTTGATAGACTAACCCTTAAAAACATAGATCATGAAAAAATATATACTAATTACCCTGATGTTATTTTCTGGAATCGCGTTTTCTCAAGCTAAGCAGCCTAAACTAGAAGCAGTTGGGAATGCTGTAAAGGCAAGCTATTATTATGATAATGGACAACTAATGCAAGAAGGATTTTTTATTGAAGGAAAGTTGCATGGAGAATGGATATCTTATGACGATAAAGGAAATAAAACAGCTATTGCTACTTATGATAAAGGACAAAAGGTTGGGAAATGGTTTCATTGGAGTCAGTCATCACTGAATGAAGTTGATTATTCTGGAAACAGAATTGCTTATGTAAAGAACTGGAAACGTGATGCTATTGCGAACGAAGATTAAAAGTTATCTCGTTCAGATTGAAAAAGACTTTCGTATTAAGATTCGAAAGTCTTTTTTTTGGTCAAAATCGAACTTCCAATGTTAAGCTTTCTTCAATGTTACCAAATTGTTACCAAATTGTTTTTTTAATGTAAAAATTGTTTTTACATTTGAATCTACGAATCATAAAAACTACCACAAGATGAAAAAATATATAGTACTAGGAGCAATACTTATTTCTGCAATGACATTTGCTAATGACAACAAACCAAAATTAGAAGTGCTTAAAAACAACACTGTTATGGCCACTTATTACTATGACAACGGTCAAGTCTTACAACAAGGTGCTTTTAAAGATGGGAAACTACAAGGCGAGTGGGTATCTTATGATGAGAATGGTAAAAAAATCGCTATCGCCGAATATAATAATGGTGAAAAAATTGGAAAATGGTTTCATTGGTCAGAAGGAACTTTAAATGAAGTAGATTATTCAAAGAATAAAATTGTTGCAGTAAAGAGTTGGAAAAAAGATGCATTAGTTATTAACTAAATCTTTAATAAACAGGAATTGCGCATAAGTCTTAATGGGCTCAAAAACCAGAAACGTTTTTGACATTAAACAGTCTTCGATAGATGGTCTCTTTTGCAGTGGTTTCTGTGATATGGCAACCTTAAACTGTTGAACTTTAAGAAAATTAATTTAATACAACAAAAATGCCTGCACAAATAAATGTGCAGGCATTTTTTATAATCTCAACTGAGTGTTTATCTAACTACTATGATCTGAGTTAAAGCTATCCTCATTTAATTCTTTATGATCGTAATCTGCAACCATTTCTGCTTCGTAGTCCACTTTTTCTCCTTTAGAGAATTTTGCTACTATTTTTTCCATGAGTTCATAAATTACGGGTACGATAATTAAGGTAAGGAATAATGAACTAATCAAACCTCCGATAATTACCCATGCCAAACCATTCTTCCATCCAGCTCCAGCTCCAGAAGCTAGTGCGATAGGGAACATACCAAATACCATCGCAATTGTAGTCATCAAAATTGGACGTAAACGAGCGTGATTTGCCTGTATCAATGCTGTTCTAATTGTTTCACCTGCTTTACGTCGCTGATTGGTGTAATCGACAAGCATAATCGCATTTTTACAAACCAGACCAATAAGCATAATGATACCCAAAATAGTAAAGATATTTAATGAATTGTTGGTCAATGCCAAAGCTAACATCGCTCCAATAAAGGAAAGCGGGATAGCAAACAATACAACAAACGGGTGAATGAAACTGTCATACAATCCAACCATTACCAAGTATACCAAAACAATGGCAGCCAATAATGCAATTCCTAACGTTCCAAAACCTTCTGATTGATTCTCTTGATCACCTCCCCAAATGTAATTCACACCAGTAGGTTTTTCTAGTTTATCTAATTTCTCTTGCCATTGTGTTACAATAGCTCCTGCAGATACACCAATATTTTGACCTTGCACTGTTACAGAAGATGTTTTATCTCTACGTTCCAATTTACTAGGACCAGATCCTTCTGTAATTGTAGCGAATTGTGATAATTTAATTTGTTGTCCCATATCATTGGTGAAAATCAAATTACTAACATCTGTAATGTTTTTTCTATCGAAAGCATTGTACTTGATGTTAATGTCATATTCATATTCACCAGCTCTATATTTACCATCAGTGTTTCCACTGTAAGCAGTTTGCATCGTCATACCAACGGTTTGTAGAGTCAATCCTAAAGCAGACATTTTATCACGGTCTACTTGTACATTGATCTCTGGATTTCCGTCTTCAACTGTTAACTTTATCTCAGTAGTTCCAGGAATGGTGCGCAATTCAGCTTCAGCTAATTTTGCAAATTTCATAGCGCTCTCCACATTCGGCCCTGTAACAATCAATCCTAATTTTGCATCTTCAGCTGTACCAAGGATACCAACTGGTACAGTTTTTACTTTTGCACCAACCAAAACTTTTTCGAGTTGGCGTTTTATTTTTGCAGCATAAACAGCGGCATCATCTGTACGTTCAGATTGCTCAATCATTTTCACATCAATCTCTGCTTTGTAGGCTGTAGCTTGTGAGCCCCCCATACCTTCAGAGGTTTGACCTACTGTTGTAATCTGGCTGTGAACGTATTCTTGTGTTTTCAAATAAGCTTCTGCTTTTTGAGTCATAAAGTTGGTTTGCTCCAGAGAAGCATCTTTTGGCATTTCGATTTGAACTAAAAATTCACCACTATCTGATGCAGCAAAGAATTCACCACCAATAAAACCACCACCAACTAGTCCTATAGTAGAGGAGAAAAACAATACCAATACTACCAAGATAGTTTTGATGTAGTGATCCAAACACCATAATAAGATCTCAGTAACCCAGTTGGTAAAACGAGTTAAATAACTTTCGAAACCAAGAATAATTCTTCCAAAAAGGTTTTTACCTTCAATATGTTCTAGTTTTCCAAAACGAGATGATAACCAAGGAATAATCGTAAATGAAGCTAATAAGGATAACAAAGTCGAAATTACAACTGTCATACAAAACTGCGTAATGATGTTTGATACCAGTCCGCTACTCATTGCAATTGGTAAAAATACCACTACAATTACTAATGTAATTGATGTTACGGTTCCTCCAATTTCAGCTGTTCCGTCATATGATGCTCGAATACGACTCTTACCCATCTCCATGTGCCTGTAAATGTTTTCAAGAACTACGATGGCATCATCCACCAGAATACCTACTACGAGCGATAGTCCTAATAAACTCATCAAGTTTAATGTATACCCCAAAAGGTAAATACCGATAAAGGTGGCTATTAAGGAAGCAGGAATAGAAACCATTACAATTAATGAATTTCTAATACTGTGTAGGAAAAACAACATTACCAAAGCCACTAATATTACTGCGATTAGTAAATCGTGCAGTACTGAATCTGCAGCTTCAAGCGTAAATACGGTACTGTCTTTTGCTATTTGTAATTTAACTTCATTTGCTTTATAGTCAGATTCTAGTACAGCAATCGTTTTTACCAATTGCTCACTTACCGCTACTGCATTTGCATCTGATTGTTTTACAATTTGCAATACGATTGCGCTCTTTTCATCAATACGCGCAATTTTCTCAGCAATTTTTTGCGTATCCTGAACATCTGCAATGTCTTTCAAACGAATTTGAATTCCGTCTTTCGAAGAAATTATTAAGTTTCTCAATTCGTCAACATTTTTATATTTACCCGCTAAACGAATTAATATTTTTTGTTCACGAGTTTGTATGTTTCCTGTAGGGAAATCAAGATTTGACGTTAAGATGATTTGTTGTACTTGTGGTACTGACAACCCATAACCTTGCATTTTGGTAGCATCAAGATTCACCTGAATCTCACGTTCTTGTCCACCAATAATGTTTACTTGCGCCACACCTTGTACACGAGATAAAACAGGAGCAATTTTTTTGTCAATTAAGTCATAAAATTCGGCCTCATCCATTTTTCCATTGGCACCAATTGTCATAATTGGCAAATCACTCAAAGAGAATTTTGTTAACGAAGGTGGGTCGGCATCATCTGGTAAATCACTTAATACCGCATTTATTTTTCTTTGTGCATCGTTCATCGAGTTGTCTACATTGGCATTTGATGTCAATGTAATCGAAACGATCGAAAGGCTTTCGTATGATTTAGAATCAATCTTTTTGATGTTTTCTAAGGACGAAATTGCGTCTTCTACTTTCTTGGTGACCGTATTTTCAATCTCACTTGGTGATGCTCCAGGGTAAACAGTAGAGACAGTGATAACATTGGTCTCAAACTTTGGTATCAGCTCATAACCTAATTGGCTATAGCTAAATATTCCCCCAAGAATTAGAATTGTAAACAATACAATTACTAACGAGGGACGTTTTATGGATATTTCTGCTAATTTCATATATTTTTTATCTGTTGATTATTAGAAATAACTACTTAATGATTTCTACTGTATTACCATCTTGCAAGTTGATTTGACCTGTAGTAATAACAGATTCTCCATCTGATAAACCATCCAAGATTTCTACTTGATCTCCTAAGATTCTTCCAGCGGTAACCTTTTTTAGTTTTGCAATTTTGTTTTCGACAACAAATACTTGATTACTATTAACACTACCTACAAATGCATTTCTTGGAATCACAGTTAAAGATTGTCTTTGTTGTGCAGATTTAAATACGGCAGTACCATACATTCCTGCTTTTATGTCATTATCACTATTGTTCGCAATTTCGATTTCAACAGGAAAACTCAAAGTGGCATCTGCCTTTGGTGCAATAAAAGTTATTTTACCAGTGAATTCTTTTCCTTGATAAACACTTGATGTAACAGTAATGCTATTTCCAACTTTTAAACTAGCTACTTGTGATTCATTTACCGCTACTGTCAACTTTAGTTTGCTAGTGTTTACAATTTCAAACAAATTAGTAGATGGCATAGAAGTTAACATAGAGCCTGGCTCAATAAATTTCTTATTAATGATACCGCTTATTGGCGCCTTAATTCTTGTATCACCAACATCAATTTTTGATTGTCTGTAACTTGCCTCAGCATTAGTCAACATCACTTTTGATTGATCTAGTTGTTGCTTAGTTACACCACCTGTTTTGTAAGCATTTTGAAAACGATTGTAATCTGTTTTTGCGTTTTGGTAAGATGCTTCAGCGGCTTGTGCATTAATATTTATAGCATCACCTCTCATGATCGCCAATGTTTGTCCAACATTTACTCGGTCTCCTACTTTGGCGAGTACGCTAGTTACTTTTCCAGATTTTTCTGCAGTTAAAATTAATTCTTGTTTGGCTTCAAAAATACCATTAGCGACAAAGTCCAAAGAGATTTCTTCTGTTTTTACAGTCGAAACTTTCACAGAAACACTAGCGTTTTTTTCAGCAACAATAGCAATTTTCTCTTCGTTTTCTGTTTTATTCTTCGTTAAAATAAATCCTATTAATGCCAATGCAGCAATAATGATGATTACGGTAGTTATTGTTTTCTTCATGTTAGTTATTTATTAATGATTTTAATTCGCCTTTTGATTTGATTAATTTAATTTCTGCCAACTTGTAATCTAGAATAGCTGCAGTGTAATTGTTTTGTGCTTGTGTAGCAGCATTTTCTGCATCCAGTAAATCTGTTAATGATGCTAATCCTTGAGTAAAATTGTTATTGATATTATCTTTAATTTCATTAGCCAATTTCATGTTTTCCTTTTGGTTTTGAATTGTTATTATGCTGTTTTCAATTTGAATCTTCGCATTTTTATATTCTAAATCTAAGGCAAGTTCTGTGTCTGAAATTTCGACTTCTAATGTTTTCAATTGATTGTCAGCTTGGTCTACTTTGGCTTTAGTACCAAATCCGGCAAAAATCGGAACTCTTAAGTTTAATCCAATGGCAGAGAAGTCCGACCAGTACACTCCATTTTGAGGTTTTGCGAACCATGGAAATTCAGGTCCTTGTCCGATATAGTTATAACTTGCAGATAATGATAATGTTGGGTAATATCCAGCAATCACTGATTTTTTCTGAAGTTCTAACAATTCTTGTTGTTTTTTGAGTAATAAATACTCAGAACGGTTAGCCGCATTTGGAGCTGATGCGATTGCTGCAGGGGTAACTTCAAAATCGGTTTGCGGTATATCGATAGGAATGTCGATAGACATTCCCATGTAGAATTTCAAGGCATTTTCTTGTAATTGTACCGAATTGATAATTTGTAATTTTTGGGTATTGATGTTAGATAAATTAACAGTCATACGGTCTAGGTCAATTCTTTTTGCTAACCCATTATCATATTGACCTTTAACAATATCACGAACCTTAGTGGTCGTCGCTAATGTGCTGTCTAATAAGCTCAGCTTTTGACGGAGCACGTACACTTGATAATAATTACTAGCAACTCTTTCGATCACCTGCTCTTCAGTCAATTGATCGTTAATCTGGTAAAATTCACGTGTAGTCTTTGCAGCTTTCAACCCAGTGAAAACAGATTGATCAAACAAAGCTTGGGTCAAAGAGACTCCTGCTGTTGAACTCCATTTTTGTCCAAAAACGGCTTGGATAGCTCCATCTGCTCCAAATGATGAACCGTCAATAACGGTAGTTTGTAATATAGGGTTGTAATTTAAACTACCCGTTGCAGCAATTTGTGGTAAGGCTCTAGCGCGAACTTCCTGAATTTGATATTCACTATTTTCGATCTTTAATTTTGCTTTTTTTGCATCTGCTTTATTTTCCAGTGCATAAGTGATCGCATCTTTCAGCGTCAATTTCTTGATTTCTTGTCCTTTTGCAGTAATTGCAAAAGTTAAGAGTGTTAATAAAATTAATTGTCTCATTTGGTATTTGTGTTTTGTAGTTGTTTTTCTAGTTCAATAATTCCTTCAGCTGTTGACATGGCCCGTGTATGATATTCTAATGCTTGTAATTCTAAGCGTTGCGATTCTCTCTCGGAGCTAGTATTTTCATTTATGTTGAATATTAAGGTATAGTAAAATTGAACATAGGCTTCTACATCAATTTCTTTTCGATACAAACCATTTTCAATACCTCGTATTATATTTGTTCTAAACCATCTTGAGCATTCGGTTATCTCTCTAAAAATTACTTTGTCGTAAATTTCAGGATAATGCTTTTTTAGTTGGTACACGGGTGAGGTGTCCGCTGATGATTGAAACATCTCACTAAACATTTCACGAATTCTAAAATTCTCTTCGATAGGGTTTCTATTTTCTGCCAGTATCGTATTGATCGTTTCGTGTATTTCAATATGCATAAAATTGGTGCTTTCTTCAACAAGTAATTCTTTGTTGCAGAAATATTTGTAAATGGTTTTTTTTGAGATGCACATTTCGCCGGCAATATCATCCATAGTGATGCTTTTAAAACCAAGTTTTAAAAATAGTTCGCCTGCTTTTTTTATTATTTTCTCTTTCATTTTCTTTTCACATTTATGCGGTAAATTCGAGATTGGCTTCTATGACTAGATCTTGTCCCATCATAATGCCATCTCTCTGAAATATGGAATTTGTTTTTAAATTAAAATCATTTCTATTTATGGTACCTTTTACTTCAAACGAGGCCTTTCTAACACCATTATAAAAATTATAACCCAAAAATGCAGTGTCTAACTCGATAACTCTTGTGATATTTTTTACGGTTAAATTTCCTTTGATAAAATTAATATTTTGATTTACTTTTTGAAAGGAAGTAGATTTAAAGTTTATCACTGGATATTGTTCCGTTTCTATAAAGTCATTAATCTTTAAGTAAGTGTCCACTTGCTCTATTTTATTCTCCTTACTATTAACATCTAATGAGAACTCGATATGTGCGTTTTCTATACTATCATTCTTTAAATCAACGTTTCCTTTAAATTTATTGGTGGTTCCAGATATGTATGCTATAATGGAATGTCTGTTTTTTATTAATACATCTGATTGATCTGAATCGATAGTCCATTTTGTTTCCATAGCAATGTTTAATTTAAAGTACTTAAAGGCTATTTAAGAACTATTTTAAAATGTTAATTTTTCTGCAAAGGTAACTAGGAAACTTTAGACACCAAAATAGTTTCCATTGTATTTACTTTTATTTAACATTTCATTAGCAGTGGGTGTTTGTAATCCAAAGTGAATACTGTAAATTAGCCGAAAAATATTTTTTATGCATTCTATTTCGCATTATCAGCAAGTTTTTCTCGATTATCTAGAAGGTCAATCCGTTGAGAAGGAACCTAAAAATCTTTACGATCCTATTCAATATATTTTAAAATTGGGAGGTAAGAGGATGCGTCCAGTATTAACTTTAATGACAGCTGAGATTTTTAATGCCGATTGTAAGAATGCATTGGCTGCAGCAATGGCTGTAGAGGTTTTTCATAATTTTTCGTTAGTTCACGACGATATTATGGATGATGCTCCGTTGCGACGAGGCAATCAAACAGTGCATGAGAAGTGGGATGTAAATACTGCAATTCTATCTGGTGATGCAATGTTGATTTTAGCGTATCAGTATTTTGAACAATATGAACCAGTAGTATTTAGAGATTTAGCCAAATTATTTAGTAAAACTGCTTTGGAGGTTTGTGAAGGTCAACAATGGGATGTCGATTTTGAAAGCAGAACTGATGTTACGATTCCGCAGTATCTCAAAATGATTGAATATAAGACTGCAGTATTGGTCGCTGCAGCCATGAAGATGGGTGCTATTATAGCCAATGCTACGCAGGAAAATGCCAATTTAATTTATGAGTTCGGACTTAATTTAGGTCTTGCTTTTCAGTTACAAGATGATTACTTGGATGCCTTTGGAAATCCTGAAACATTTGGTAAGCAAGTTGGTGGAGACATAATCGAAAATAAAAAAACATACTTATATCTTAAAGCTGTTGCTGCGGCTAGTACAGAAGATAAGTCACAATTACTCCAATTTTTTGCTAATTCACCAGAAGATAGTACGGATAAAGTAGCGCAAGTCAAATCAATCTTTGTTCGATCTACGGCAGATAAAATAACACAAGATGCAATTGAAGAATACACTTTGAAAGCTTTCGAAATCCTTGAAAAAATAGATATTAACAGTGATAAAAAATCTGCTTTGAGGATATTCGGGGAAAACTTGATGAAGAGAAAAGTGTAAATCAATTATCTTACTTTAATGAATAAAAATATTTCGCATTTACTTGAAGAGGGACCTGTTTCTGATTCAAAATTACAATTAGCTTTTGCGTTGTGTTTTCCTTTTTTTACTATTCTGGCGCTATGGGTAGACTCCGTTACATTTACAGAACAGTATTTTGATGCAAGGCAAATTACCAATATAATGGCAGTTGTTTATTTTGCGGGCTTTTATTTTGCTTCAAAGAAGCCTTTGCAAAAATTGATGTTGGTTATGGTTGGGCTTTCTTATATAGGAGAGCTTATTTTTTGCAAATTATTAGGTATGTATAATTACCGTACCGAGGCAATTCCTCTTTATGTGCCCTTTGGTCATGCAATAGTATATGCGTCTGGTTATGTTTATGCTTATACAAATTGGGCTCGTACAAATGATACCATTCTAAGGAAGTACTTTTTAATCTTTTTCGCAATCTTGTTTCTAGCTGTTGGTGTTTTTCTTCAAGATTATTTTTCGTTACTTTTTGGTGTAGGGTTCTTTTGGTTGTTGAAAAGAAAACAGTGGCAAAATCTATATTGTTTTATCGCTATCTGCGTTATTTTTATAGAGTTAATAGGAACATATTATCAATGTTGGACTTGGATACCAACAATTTTTGGTTACTTACCGGCTTCCAATCCGCCGATGGGCGCTGTATTTTTCTACGCAGGTGGCGACAGTTTGCTAGCCAAAATTGTAAAGGCTTGGGATAATAAAAAAAATAATGAAATATGAATTTTATCGCTCCAATATCAGCAGAATTATTGCTTCAAGAAGCTACACAAGAATCGTTGTACCTTGCTTTGGTAGAACAAATTAATAAAGATTTTAATCTGGCTAATGAAGGGATTGATTTTCCTAAAAGTATTCAGCCAGATGAATTAAAGATCCAATTGCACGAAAAAATCTATCGCATGATTCAGTATAAATTTGCTGAATACCTAAATCTCTTATACATTATTGATGTGTCAGAAGAGCAAATTAAAGCTTTGGACGGATCGGATTTGGTTGTTTTAGCTGAAGATGTAGCTTTTCTTATTTTGAAAAGAGAATGGCAGAAAGTATGGTTTCGTAATAAATATCGTTAAAAATTAAATTTAAGTTTATTCTTGCAAAATAAATTATAAATCTTTTTTTTAGCGAAAAAAAAATTCTTTTAGAGATTAAATAGTTCGGTACATTTCAAAAATCACTTATTTATTCAATGCTATAAGGCAGTAAAATGATACTATTATTGAAGGGTAATTACAATCATATTCACTGCTGTACTGTTTTAAATGAAAAAAAATGATTTCAATTAAAATGAAAAGTGATATAGCGCCAAATTATAGATGCCATTTTGTTCTTGAAAATTGCAACATTTACATTCTAGAAAAATTTAGAATTATCGATTGTAATTATTAGAAATAGAACCTAACAAAAGGCATAAAAGCGGTATTGTAAGCCAAGCTACTCTCTTTATACAAAACGTTGTATCGAATACCTACAGTAGCATTATTACTACCATAACCTGCTCCCAGAAATAAACCTGTATTCCAAAAATTGTCTTTAAAGGCATTTGGAGATACGCCTGAAACATTCACTCTCAATTGTTCTAATTCTGCCGAAAGTTGTATTTCTGGTAGCGGATTGAATAAGGTAATTACACTTCCACCATAGAGGTTAGAGCTATACGAATTTTTAAGTTTAGCATAGGTATATTGAACGCCTAATCCTACAGCAAAATATTGATTTACGTTGTAAATAGCAGATGGTGAAACCGAAATGTCTGTATATCCAGAGCCTAAACTTAGGCCTAGACCTCCCCCAAATTGTACTTTATTCCAAAAGTCACTTGAGGTAGAATTACTGTTATTTTGGAATTGCGCACTCATCGAAAGACTAACAAAAAGCGTTACCAAAATTAAATAAACTTCTAAAAAGCTTGAACGATGCGTTTTTTTCATGGAATTATAGTTTTTTTTAACAAATCTATATGTAAAAGTACTTAAAAAAAGGATTCAGTTATAATTGATTATTGTATTTTTGCGGAACTATTTAACAAAAAGTATATTCACTAACATTATGGATAGGTTTTCATTTTTAAACGCAGCACATACCGAATTTTTCGCGCAATTATACGATCAATATTTAGAAAACCCAGATAGCGTAGAACCTAGCTGGAGAAGTTTCTTTCAAGGTTTCGACTTTGGAATGGAAACATATAATGAGGAAAATCCAGTTCAATATAGTGCACCAGCAACTTCTGTTTCATCACCATCTGTTGATGCGAGCAAGATCTCAGAACAACTTCAAAAAGAATTTAGAGTTTTAAAATTAATCGAAGGGTACCGCTCAAGAGGACATTTGTTTACCAAAACAAATCCTGTGCGCGAACGTAGATCATTTACTCCTACATTAGACCTAGAGACTTTTGGACTTTCATCTTCTGATTTAAATTCTGTTTTTGATGCAGCAAAATTATTAGGTTTACAACCTTCTACTTTATCTCAAATCATTGACCATTTGACAAAAGTGTATTGCCAACACATTGGTGTTGAGTACATGTACATCCGTAAGCCGGAAATTGTTGATTGGATTCAAACAAAATTGAGTATAAACGAGAACCAACCTACTTTCAACTCAGATGAGAAGAAAAGAATTTTGAGTAAATTGAATCAAGCAGTTTCTTTTGAGAACTTCTTGCATACAAAATATGTTGGTCAAAAACGTTTTTCACTAGAAGGAGGAGAAACTATCATTCCAGCTTTGGATGCTTTGATCGAAAGAGCAGCAGAACAAGGAGTAGAGCAGTTTGTAATGGGAATGGCGCACCGTGGTCGTTTGAACGTTCTTGCTAATATTTTCGGAAAATCGACTCAAGATATTTTTGGGGAATTTGACGGTAAAGATTATGATCAAGAATATTTTGATGGTGACGTTAAATACCATTTAGGTGTTACAGCTGATAAAATTACTCGTTCGGGTAAACACATTAATATCAATTTGGCTCCAAATCCTTCACACCTTGAGACAGTAGGTGCCGTAATTGAAGGGATTACACGAGCAAAACAAGATAAATACTTTGAAGATGATTTTTCTAAAGTGTTACCAATCGCCGTTCACGGTGATGCTGCAATTGCAGGACAAGGTATCCTTTATGAGATCATTCAAATGGCGCAATTAGAAGGTTATAAAACAGGAGGAACAATCCATATTGTAATCAATAACCAAGTAGGGTTTACTACAAATTACTTAGATGCACGTTCTTCTACATATTGTACAGATGTTGCAAAAGTAACTTTGTCTCCTGTACTGCATGTAAATGCTGATGATGCAGAGTCTGTAGTACATGCTATGCAATTCGCATTAGATTTTAGAATGCAATTTGGTCGTGACGTATTTATCGATTTATTGGGATATAGAAAATATGGTCATAACGAAGGTGATGAGCCGCGTTTTACGCAACCATTATTATATAAAATTATTGCTAAACATAGCAATCCTCGAGAAATCTATGCTGAAAAGTTATTATCAGAAGGTGTTATCGACGCTAATTTGGTAAAAACAATAGAGAAAGAATACAAAGATGACTTAGATCAAAATTTAGAAGCTTCTCGTAAAAAAGAATTAACAGTGATCACTCCATTTATGCGTAATGAATGGGAAGGTTTTGAGCAAGTTTCTACAGAAGGAATGTTTGCAAAAGTAGACACAAGCTTTACTAAAGAAGGTTTGACTGAAGTAGCAGACGCAGTTTGTAATTTACCATCAGACAAGAAATTTATTAGCAAAATCCAAAAGTTGATTAACGATAGAAAAACAATGTTTTTCGATACTAATAAACTAGACTGGGGTATGGCTGAGCATTTAGCTTACGGTTCCCTGCTTCAAGAAGGATTTAGCGTTCGTATTTCGGGACAAGATGTTGAGCGTGGTACTTTCTCACACCGTCACGCTGTTGTAAAGGTTGAAGATTCTGAAGAAAAAGTAACTTTGATCAGAAATTTAGCAAATGCTAAAGGAAAGTTTCATATCTACAATTCATTTTTATCAGAGTACGGAGTTTTAGGTTTTGATTACGGGTACGCATTAGCAAATCCAAAAACTTTGACAATTTGGGAAGCACAATTTGGGGATTTCTCAAATGGAGCTCAAATTATGATTGACCAGTACATCTCTTGTGGAGAAGATAAATGGAATACACAAAACGGAATCGTATTGTTGTTACCACACGGGTATGAAGGCCAAGGTGCAGAGCACTCTTCAGCACGTATGGAGCGTTACTTGCAATTATGTGCACGTCACAATATGTACGTAGCAGATTGTACAACTCCAGCAAACTTCTTTCACTTGTTGAGAAGACAAATGAAAACTACTTTCCGTAAACCTCTTGTGGTATTTACACCAAAAAGTTTATTACGTGATCCAAGATGTACATCTCCAATTGAAGATTTTACCTCTGGAAGTTTCCAAGAAACAATCGACGATAACACAGTTAATAAAGAAGATGTAAAATCTCTAGTTTTCTGTACAGGTAAATTCTATTATGATTTAACTGCCGAAAGAGAATTAAACGGGCGTACTGATATTGCGTTTGTACGTATCGAACAATTATTTCCTTTACCGGTAGAACAATTAAAAGAAATTATTGCTCTATATCCAAACGTAGAAGATTATGTTTGGGCACAAGAAGAGCCTAGAAACATGGGAGCTTATGCTTATATGTTGATGAACTTTGATTTGGTAAAATGGAGATTAGCTTCATTAAAAGAATATTCTGCGCCAGCATCAGGAAGTTACACTAGAGCAAAACGTCGTCATGCAGATGCTATCAAAATGGTATTTGACAAAACGTTATTTAGATAGAGATTAGGAGCTATTTCCTGCTGTCCGCTGTATCTTTTTCTTTAAAAAAAAGAAAAAGGATGCCGCTACCATCAGGGCTAGGGCCAATTGCAAATAATAAAGATTTATAATTAAAAGAAAATTAAAATTCATAATTTAAAATATTAGGACATGATTTTAGAAATGAAAGTTCCATCACCAGGGGAATCTATAAAAGAAGTTGAAATCGCTACTTGGTTAGTACAAGATGGTGACTATGTTGAAAAAGATCAAGCAATTGCAGAAGTAGATTCAGATAAAGCTACTTTAGAATTACCAGCAGAAGCAAGTGGTATCATTACCCTTAAAGCAGAAGAAGGTGACGCAGTAGCAGTTGGGGCGGTAGTTTGTCTTATCGATACTGCAGCAGCAAAACCAGAAGGTGCAGCAGCAGCTGCTCCAGCAGCAGCTGCTCCAGCAGCAGAAGCACCAAAAGCAGCTCCTGCACCAGCACCAGTTGCGGCTCCGGCAGCACCAGTAGCAACTTATGCTTCAGGTACTCCATCACCAGCAGCTAAGAAAATATTAGATGAGAAAAACATTGCTCCTTCAGCCGTATCAGGAACTGGAAAAGCAGGAAGAATAACCAAAGATGATGCAGTAAATGCAGTACCATCAATGGGAACTCCAACAGGTGGAAGCCGTGGACAAGAGCGTACTAAATTATCTATGTTACGTCGTAAAGTAGCAGAGCGTTTGGTAGCAGCCAAGAATGAAACTGCCATGTTAACTACTTTCAACGAAGTAAACATGACTCCGATTAACAACATCCGTAATGAGTACAAAGATACTTTCAAAGCGAAACATGGTGGTGTTGGTCTAGGTTATATGTCTTTCTTCACAAAAGCAGTAACGAGAGCATTACAATTATATCCAGATGTTAACTCTATGATGGATGGAGATCATAAAATTGCTTTTGATTTTGCAGATATCTCTATTGCAGTATCAGGACCAAAAGGTTTAATGGTTCCTGTAGTACGTAACGCTGAGAATTTAACGTTCCGTGGTGTTGAAGCTGAAATCAAAAGATTGGCTATCAAAGCACGTGACGGTCAAATTACTGTTGACGATATGACTGGTGGGACATTTACTATCACAAATGGTGGTGTATTTGGTTCTATGTTGTCTACTCCAATTATCAACCCTCCTCAATCAGGTATCCTAGGAATGCACAACATTATTGAGCGTCCTATTGCTGTAAATGGTAAAGTTGAAATTCACCCAATGATGTACGTGGCGCTTTCTTATGACCACAGAATCATTGACGGAAAAGAATCTGTTGGTTTCTTAGTGGCTGTTAAAGAAGCTCTAGAAAACCCAATGGAATTACTTTTGGACAATAATCCTAAAAGAGCTTTTGAATTGTAATATATTATAATTTCAATCTATAAAAAAACCCAAATTCTAATAATAGAATTTGGGTTTTTTGTTTAGTAGCTCTTTTTATAGTTTGCTCACCTTTGCTATTTACTTTGCAGTAATGGCTTCTCATTTAGACTTTCACTATTTAAATGACATATAAGCTTACCTATTGCAAATACAAATAGTGATTATAATAATCTATAATTGCTTTGCCTTCTAGTAATATATCAGCGCCTATGATTCCATGAACTGGTTTTGATTTGTACTGTATCAAAGCTTCATTTACATGTGATAGATCGAAGATAACTAAGTCTACTTTGGTTTTCCAAGTTCCGAGCTGAATTTTGGTTTGGCTCGATGTCTGTGTCATCATACCTGTCGCGCCAGCACCCGACGCTTTGGTTTTCGACTCTTTTGCATCTATTTGAAAGAGGGCAATAGTTTCAAAACCAATGCAACTGTTAGACGCTCCTGTATCTAATATAAAATTACCTTTTAGTCCATTAATCTTGGCTTTAATTAACAAATGTTGCGTTTTGATTATTTTAAATTTTATCTTTTTATATTTCTCCTTTTTTAGGATCTCTTGTAGTTTTTCCATTTCTATGACCGATGAATTTCAAAAGTATGCTAAAAACTGTAATAATACCCAAAAGGTGGAGCAAATTCTGTCTTAAAATAAGTGAGGTAATGGATTAAACGATCTAGCTGTAAGATCGATTTACTTATTTCGATGATAAATTATATTCATTCTTGTATTTAATTATTATAGGAATTAACCAAATAAATCAGCTTTGACTTTATCAAAATAACTATCACTTACGGGTATTTGAATAGTTTGGAGGTGTAAGTACCTGCTTTTTAATCCTGTAACCTTAGTTTTATTGACAATATAAGAGCGGTGTACACGAATAAAGATGCTTGGGTCCAATGTTTTCTCTAAAGATTTAAGAGATTGCAGGCTCATAATTTTTTTATTGGCAGTATGAAAAATAGCATATTCGCTATCGCTCTCAATATGTGTTATTTCATCAAATTTTAATTTAAATAAATCATAACCTGATTTTACAGTTATAGTATCTACTGTCGCTGGAGAATCTACTTTTACCTTTTTTACAGCTGTAAGAAAGCGATCAAATCCAATTGGTTTTAACAAATAATCTGTGGCGCTGAGTTCAAATCCTTCGATTGCATAATCAGAGTAAGCAGTAGTAAAAATGATTTTGGTGTGTGATGGAATCAACTTTGCGAAGTCGGTTCCTTTAATTTGTGGCATCTGAATGTCTAAAAAAACAACGTCAATTTGCTCACTCTTTAATATGTCAATTGCATCCAGAGGATTTTCATAGGTACCTACGAGCGTAAGAAAGTCAATTTTGGTCACATAACTTTCAATTAGCTTTCGAGCCAGTTCTTCGTCGTCAATTACAATACATTTAAGCATTTGTGTCTATTTTTAATTCTACTTTAAATGTAGTATTAATTTCTGAGATAGTAAGAGTGTGTTTCTCAGGATATAGTAAATCCAATCGTTTTTGAACATTTTTTATACCAATCCCTCCAACTACATCTTGTACAATAGGACCTTTTCTGAAACTATTTTCGATACAAAAATGTACTATTTTGTCTGTGCAGTGAATTTTAATTCTTAAGTACGATTCATCTATGTTTTCTAAATTGCTGTGTTTAAATGCATTCTCCACAAAAGGAATAAGTAACATGGGTGCTATCTGCAAATTTTTGTTTTCGATTGTAAATTGCGTGGCGATCGGGTATTTTTTACTGCTTTTAAGTAAATATAACTGAATAAAATCTTTAATATACATCACCTCCTTTTCAAGTGGTACCAATGGTTTTTCGCATTCATAGAGTACATAACGTAGCATGTCTGAAAGATACAATATACTCTGCTGTGCTTTATTCGAATCTATCATGGATAGTGAATAAATATTATTTAGCGAATTAAATAAGAAGTGAGGATTAATTTGAGATTTTAAAAACTTTAATTCATTTTCGATATTCTCTGTTTTGATTAAAATTAATGCTTCTTCTTTCTTTTGTGCAAAGGAGAATGTCTCTAAGAAAATAGCTAATACATAGGATACACTTAATAATAGCAAATTGATTAAAACGGGAGAAGGCATATTATTCTGTCCAAAACGTGGTGGGGGTGGGAGGTTCATTCCTTCTGGTCGAGGACGCATACCTTCGCCAAGATGTGGTGTTAACCCTCCGGAAAGTACAGCGGATACGACTAATGCTCCTATAGATAGTAAAGTGAATAAGAGGTATTTTTTCTTAAATAAAAACTGCGGTGCAATTTGATAAATCAAGGCGACTATTAATACAGCTTGAAATACGTAAGCTAAGAGATTTTCATGTAAAAAATGAGTGAAGTTCTTTTGACTTAACCCTAATATTATCCATATGGCGGCCCATAAGAAAAGTTGGAAAATCGTTCTGTTAATTTTATTCATACTGCAAATAAATAAAATAAAAATGAATCAATTCTTATATCTCACGTTTTTAACCCGTTATAAAGGACTGTTAATTGATTGGATAATGGTATTCACAGATTACTTTGGTGTGTTCGCTGAAAAGAATTATGATGCTTTTTTAATTTGTTCAAATTTGTAATCTATTAACAAATTAAATTAAAAGCTATAATTATGAGAAAGGTAAGTTTAATTTTTTTAATTGGTATTCAGTTGTTTTTTATTTCATCCTGTTCAAAAGATACTTCAGTAGCTGAGGAGCAAGAGGTTGTTGATGATTCTGTATTTGAAATTACAGATTGGACTGAAGCGACTCACAGTAAAAAAGCTGATCCAAATTTTGAAGAAGTTTTTGACGACAATAGTGTCAAAAGGATTGATATAGTAATTACAAAAACACGTTGGCAGACAATGATTGATGATATGACTGCTACCTACGGTACTTTTGGTAGTAGTTCTAAATCTAGTTTATATGAGTCTGATGAGGATCCTATAATGGTGCCTGCAGAGGTCTTTTATAAAGGAAAAGAATGGTATCGTGTGGGTGTTCGATTCAAAGGGAATTCAAGTTTACAATCTACCTGGTCTAGTGGGAATTTGAAGCTGTCTTTCAAGCTGGATTTTGATGAGTACGAAGATGATTATCCGCAAATCGACAATCAACGTTTTTATGGTTTTAAAAAGTTAAGTTTAAAGAATAATTATAATGATAAGTCAATGCTACGTGAAAAAGTAGCGACTGATATCTTTAGAGCCTCTGGAGTCGAAAGTTCACATGCTGCATTCTATACTGTATATGTAGATCACGGTGATGGGCCAACCTATTTTGGATTATACACATTAGTCGAAGAAGTCGATGATACAGTGATTAAGACGCAATTTTCAGACAATGATGGTAATCTGTATAAGCCAGACGGTACAGGAGCAAGTTTTACTTATGGTACTTTCTCTGAAACCGTTTTTGATAAAAAAACAAATGAAGATGATGCGGACTTTACAGATATTAAAAATCTATTTACAGTTTTGCACGCAACCAATAGAACAACAGATGCAGCGGTGTGGAGAGCAAATTTAGAAGCTGTTTTTGATACAGATAAATTTTTAAACTATTTAGCCGTAAACACTGTTATTCAGAACTGGGATACTTACGGTAGAATGACGCATAATTACTTTTTATATAATGATCCAGATACAGGAAAATTATCTTGGATACCTTGGGATAATAATGAATCATTACAAACGGGTAACATGTCTGGGTCTTTACCACTTAATTTCTCTGGCTTATCTAGTAGTTCTTGGCCATTAATTGGTTATCTATATAATGATGCTACATATAAGGCAACATACGATAGCTACGTAAAAAAAGTAATTGACAATGCTTTTAACGAAACTACAATGAAAGCCAAGTACACTACTTATGCAGCTCTTGTAAAACCTTACGCAACAACTGAACTTAAAGGATATACTTTTTTGAACAGTACAGCCGATTTTCAAACTGCCGTAGACCAATTAAGTACGCATGTATCTTCACGAACTGCAGCAGTTAATGCCTATTTAAAGTAGTAGTAAATAAATAACTGGGACATAAAACGGGAATGTAGAAAGTATTCGTCTATTTAATTTTCACTTTTTTTTAATAGCTATATTATCTGTGTTTGAAATAAAAAGCGTGATACACTGAAAATTATAGCCTATTCACTGAAAGAAAAATAGCTACTTCAAATAATTTCTCAACTTTGTGTAAGTAATAATTAAAAAATTATAATCATGAAAAAAATAATATTGAAATTCGTTTTAGGTTTAACTTTATTTGCCGGTACTACTAGTGTTTTTGCACAGCAAAATGAGGAACAAGGAGGTAAAAAGCCACCTACTGCTGAGGAGATAATTAAAAAAATGGATGCAGATAAAGATGGTAAATTATCGAAGGACGAAGTTAAAGGTCCGTTGAAAGATGATTTTACTAAAATTGATACAGATAAGGATGGATTCTTAAGTCTTGCAGAAATAAAGAAAGCTCCAAAACCTGAAAGAAAAGAAAAGTAAGGAAAAAATATTCTTATAGCATATAATAAGATAAAGAATGAAGCTAGTTTAGCTTCATTTTTTTTTGTGTTTAAAAGAAGTATAATTTATTAAGGTAAGGTAAAAATTGAATTAAAATCTTTTATTTCAAAACGCTGTTGTACTTATTTACATGCTTAATTTTGAGTATAGTAAAGATGTAAAACATCTGCCGATGCAGTTAGTCGAGCGTAAAACGTCATTCACAGATAACTTTAGTCGATTCACTGAAAATAAAAAAAACAGATTAATTCTTTTCTCAACTTTGTCAATAATATAATAACCTCCAAATTAATAATTATGAAGAAAGTACTATTGAAATTAGTTTTTAGTTTAACTCTATTTTTAGGCGCTTCTAGTGTTTTTGCACAACAAAATGAGAAACAAGAAAATCAAAAGCCTCCTACTGCCGCAGAGCTCATAAAGCAGATGGATACCAATAAAGATGGTAAGTTATCTAAAAAGGAAATCAAAGGACCCTTAAAAGATGATTTTGCTAAAGTGGATACCAATAAAGATGGTTTTTTAAGTCTTAAAGAATTAAACAAAGCTCCAAAACCAGAACGCAAGAAGGACAATTAATACTTTCAGTTCGAATTACAAAATCAAAACACCTAATTAAATTTCCAAAAGCAATGAAAAGTTCAAAAATAATAATATCAGGAATAAGTATTGTAGCGTTAGCTTTTACAATATATTCCTGCAGCAGCAGTGACGATTCGTCAAGTACTGATGATGCAGAAGGGACAGCTACGGTTCCTACTATTTTTAGTTCTTCATATAAATCGGCTGTAACTTTGTCTAGTGATGGTACTTCGGTAACATTAAAATCTACAGGCGTGCCAGACCATGTAACTCCTTATTGGGGAGTAGGTAATGCCCTTTATGAAGCGCAAACCACTGGTCAAACTGTAAATCCGGGAAACTTAGAAAGTCAGGTTTTTGTTATGACTATTCCAATTAATCCAGTTGCAGCTGCGTCAAAAGAAGAGACTTCTCTAGGGCCAATCGGAATGGCTTTGAACGGAGTAGCTATTTATAATGATAGAGAAGGTGGAAATGTACAAGTTGACGCTGGAACTCTTCTATCTTTTGACAGAGCAGGTGCACATAGTGGTCCTGGAGGGTTGTATCACTACCATTTTAATGGTGATTTTACATCAGATGATGATGCAAAACTTATTGGATGGTTAAGAGATGGTTTTCCAATCTACGGAAGAAAAGATGCTGATGGTACCTATCCATCTGCCTTAGATACAAATGGAGGACATATTGGAGCTACCGCTGAATACCCTGACGGAATCTACCATTACCATTGTTTAAATGTAAATTATATGAGTTCAGGTTTCTATGTTTTAAAAGCAGGAAGTTATTATGGTACAAAGGGAACGTTTACTTTTTAAGTATTATTTTGTGTTGATTATTGCAATTGTTACCACGAGTTGTAATAATAAAATAAAAGACGATGGTGTTGTGCCCTCGTCTTTTGTTGTTTCTACTGCTGGTATCCCCAATGATACCCTTTTGGTGACCAACCCGAATGTAACTTTACGAAATGGAGTTTATTATTGGCAAGGAAAAGCTTATTCAGGCTATCTCAAAGAAATGTATAGTGCCGAAAAGGTCAAATGTATTTTTAGTTTTTTGAACGGTAAACAGCAAGGTTTGAGTTTGGTATACTTTCAAAATGGTAAATTGAAAAATTCACGAAATTATAAAGAGGGTAGATCATTTGGAAGACACTATGGATACTGGGAAAATGGAAATCAGAAATTTGATTTTATTTATGTAAATGATCGACGAGAAGGAGTGCAAAAACAGTGGTATGAAAGCGGCGGTAGATATTCTTTCTTGGCATTTAAAAATGATAGAGAACACGGCATGCAATACGCATGGCGAGAAAATGGGAAACCATATATTAACTATGAAGCGAAAGAAGGGCGTAGGTACGGTTTGCAAAAATCAAACTTGTGCTACACGCTACAAAATCAAAAAATTAAATTGTCGTCAAAATGAAACTAAAATTTTATATAATCCTGGTAGTGACTTTGGTAGTGATTTCGTGTAAAGAAGAGGTGCGAAAGTTACCCTATTACAACTCATCTGATTTTACACCAATTTGGGAAAAACCAGAAGCGGATTCTTTTCATAAAATTCGCCCATTTAACCTTGTAGATCAAGAAGGTGAATTGTTTACAGAAAAATCATTAGATGGTAAAATTTCTGTAGTTGATTTCTTTTTTACCACATGTCCGGGAATTTGTCCTAAGATGACCAATAGTATGTCTAAAATACAAGAGACATTTAAGGAAGATGATAATGTGCTTTTGATATCTCATTCTGTCACTCCTGAGAAAGATGATATCTCAGTTTTGGCTGCTTATGCAAAGAAGAAGAATATTCAATACAACAAATGGAAGTTGCTTACTGGCGATAAAGAGGAAATTTATAACCTAGGGAGAAAATTTTATTTTGTTGAAGAAGATTTGGGTGAAGATAAAGGTAGTTCCATATTCTTACACACAGAAAACTTTGTCTTAATTGATAAGAACAGAATTATTCGTGGTATTTACAATAGTTTGGATCCAAGTAGCATGGAAGCTTTGATTGAAGATATTAAGGTTTTGGAAGAAGAATATTAAATTTAGATAAGAAAGTTATGGTAAAAATAGTTATAAGTTTGGTCATTCTGTTCCAAATGGGATGCAGTAAAACGGAAGACACAGCCAGTGATGATATCGCTGCGACAGGTGCAGTAGATATAACATCTGTTGTGTTGAATAAATATTTTAATGGTGTAACAATGGCCACTACTGCTTCATCTATTGTTTTAAAAAGTAATGGACTACCAGATCATAAAACACCATACTGGGGCGAGGGCAATGCGTTGTATGAAGATTTCCCAGAGGGATTCCATGCAAATGTTAATACAAGTATGAGTGAGCATGACTATACTATGACAATTACCACAAGACCTTCTGAAGCCACTAGTCATGAGGAAACGACGCTTGGTGCAATTGGAATGGCTCTAAATGGAGTGCCAATTTATAATGATAGAGAGGGAGGTAATGTGGCGCTTGACGCTTTGACAATTACTACATTTGATTATTCAGGAGCGCATCCGGGGCCCGGAGAAGATTATCACTATCATACTACAGGTAAGTATACGAGTACCGATGATGCAAAGTTGATAGGTTTCTTAAGAGATGGTTTCCCGCTTTATGGGAGAAGAGATCAAGATAATACCTATCCGGAATTGGATACCTACGGTGGGCATGTTGGTGCAACGGCTGATTTTCCTGACGGAATATACCATTACCATGCGAGTAATATTAATTATTTAAACACGGGATATTATATTCTTAAGGCAGGTTCTTATTATGGTGCTAAAGGATCTTTTACAAATTAACTGTTTCCGATTTTATATAAATAAAAAAGGGTGTCAATAAAATTGACACCCTTTTTGGTATATTGTAGAAAAAAATATTAATATCCTCCTCTGTTTCCACCACCACGATTTTCACCGCCACGGTTTCCACCACCATAGCTTCCACCGCTACGGTTGTTGTTAAAACTTCTTCTTTCGCCTTCTGGTTTTGGCTCAGATTTGTTAACAACGATTGTACGTCCTTGAACAGTAGCTCCGTTCAATTCGTCAATTGCTTTTTGAGCATCATCATCACTTGGCATTTCAACAAAACCAAATCCTTTGCTTCTTCCTGTAAATTTATCTGTGATAATTTTAACTGAATCAACTGCTCCGTAAGCCTCGAAAGACTCTCTTAAATCTGCTTCCTCAATACTGAATGGAAGGCTTCCAACAAAAATATTCATATGTGCTTATTTATAATAATTGTAGCAAATGTAGTTTAAATATTTTCTAATCTACTATAAATAAGCTTATTTAATCAAATATTTTTCAATTATTCTACTTGGTCTTAGTCTTTTGTGATTGTAATTAAATTCATTATGAACATTTAAGGTGTAATTGGTAGTTTATAAAAAACACCTTGTTGAAAATTTATGCTTGCCTCTGTGCCAGGTATAGCAGATTGATTAACTGCATTAAACTTAAATGATCCTGTTATTGTATTATTCGCCATGTCGTATTCTGTAATTGATATTTGACCGTCTCCTATTGTTGTCCCTGTGCTATATGTTGTTGTGTTATTTTCATTTGTAATGGTATAGGTGGCTGTTGTAATGTCATCTTGTCCTAGTGTAAAGCTGCTGATTGCTGTGGAGCTGGTGCGCAACACAACTTGTTCATTGCTCGTGTATGCAGTGATTGTTAGCCCGTTATTAATGTTAATTGTAGCTGTAGTAGCTGTTGCTCTCCAAAAAACATTGTCTTTAAGTGCTTGAAAGGATGGGTTGTTGAATTTTACATTTTCCTCGCAAGAAAGAAAGCTGACAATAAGGATTATAAATAGAAATGTTTTTTTCATGTGATAAAGGTATTAAGTAAACAAAATGAGATTGTTAACAGAATTTATCGTGTAAATTTAATTCAAAAAAGTATAGTATTGAAAAATTAAATAAGCTCATAAAAGTAGTTAGTTATTATAAAATAAAAAGTATATCTTTGCACCCTTAATTAACAGAGGTCGAGTACCTCAAAATTTAATCATACGATTATGTCAGTAAAAATTAGATTACAAAGACACGGAAAAAAAGGAAAACCTTTTTACTGGGTTGTAGCTGCAGATGCACGCTCAAAAAGAGATGGTAAATACTTAGAGAAAATCGGTACTTACAATCCAAACACTAACCCAGCAACTATCGATTTAAATATAGATAGTGCAGTTCAATGGTTGCACAATGGTGCTCAACCAACTGATACTGCTAGAGCAATTCTTTCTTACACAGGAGCTTTATTGAAACACCACCTTGATGGAGGTATTCGTAAAGGTGCTTTAACACAAGAACAAGCTGATGCTAAATTGGCAACTTGGTTAGAATCTAAAACAGGAACTGTAGATGCTAAGAAAGATGGTTTATCAAAAGCGCAAGCTGATGCTAAAGCTAAAGCTTTTAAAGCAGAACAAGATGTAAACGAAAAACGTATTGCAACAGCTGCTAAAGCTGAAGCTGACGCTATCGCTGCTGCTGCGCCTGCAGAAGAAGTTGCAGAAGTTGAAGCTGAAGAAGCTCCAGCTGCTGAAGAATCTAACGAAGAAACTCAAGCTTAATTCCACAGCGATAATGCGTAAAGAAGATTGTTTCTATTTGGGTAAAATCGCTAAAAAATTTAGTTTCAAAGGAGAAGTTCTTGCCTATTTAGACACGGACGAACCTGAGTTATACGAAAACTTGGAATCAGTGTTTGTTGAATGCAACAAACACTTGATTCCTTTTTTTATTGAAAGTAGCTCAATCCATAAAAACGATTTTTTGCGTATTCGTTTTGAAGAAGTTAAAAATGAAGAAGATGCCGACGCCATAATGGGTAACGAGTTGTTTCTTCCTCTTAATATGTTGCCAAAACTTACTGGCAATAAATTTTACTTTCATGAAGTTGTAGGATTTGAAATCGAAGACCAGCGTTTAGGTGTTTTCGGTGTAATTCAGTCCATCAATGATACATCTGCTCAACCACTTTTTGAGGTGTTGAATGGTAATGTTGAAATATTAATTCCGATGATTGACCATTTCTTGGTTAAAGTAGATCGTGAAAATAAAAAAGTCATCATGAACCTTCCAGAAGGTTTGGTGGAGATGTATCTTTAATATTTATTTTTTCTGCTTGAATAATTTTCATTTCAAATAAATTCTAATTTATAAATAGTTTCTATTTATAAATATTTCTATTCCTATAATTTTAATTTAATTCACTTTGTTTCAATTCAAACAATTTTCTGTCAAGCAAGATAAGACTGCTATGAAAGTAGGTACAGATGGTGTTTTACTAGGAGCTTGGGCGCCTGTAAATCATCAGCCAATTTCTGTTTTAGATATTGGTGCTGGGACAGGACTTGTTGGTCTAATGTTGGCGCAGCGCACTGCGGCAGGGCAAATAGATGCGCTAGAAATAGATGAGGATGCTTATGAGCAAGCCGTAGATAATTTTGAAAGTTCGCCTTGGGGTGATCGTTTATTTTGCTATCACGCAGGCCTGGATGAATTTGTAGATGAACCAGAGGACGAATATGATTTGATAGTTTCCAATCCGCCTTTTTACAGCGAAGATTTTAAGTCGAATGACAAGCAAAGAGATTTAGCGCGTTTTCAAGACGCTATGCCTTTTGATGAATTAATTGAAGCTGCTGATTTATTTTTATCAGAGAAAGGAGTTTTTGCAGTAATTATACCATTCTCAGAAGAAGATAAGTTCTTAGAAATTGCAGAAGAATACGAACTGTATCCCTTTAAAATTACTCGCGTAAAAGGAACTGCGCAAACAGAGATTAAAAGAAGTTTAATGGCATTTAGTCGTAATGATACCGTTACGCCAGAAACAACAGAGTTAATTATTGAGCATGCAAGACATGATTATACTCAAGATTATATCGAACTTACCTCAGAATTTTACTTAAAGATGTAATTTTATAATTACCTATTTCAATTTATCTTTTTAATGTATTTCAAATGCTGCTATTAAATAATTAGATTGTATCCTTGAAATCATATGTTCAACCTCTTGTTTGTCAAAAGATATATAGTGATTAAATAAATCAGAAACTGTATAGTGTAGATTTTAAACTATTTAGGATTAATTGTGTTGATAATTCATTTATAAAGGCATTTTTTAGTCATAATTTTTTGCTAATTCCCTATTTTTTATAGAATAATATTGCTAAATTTGAGATATATCAAAAAATATTTACATATGAAAATACAATTCAATACCGACAAAAATATAGAAGGACACGAAAGATTAGAAATATATTTTACTACTGAGTTAGAAAAATCATTAGCTCGTTTTGAAGATAAAGTAACACGTTTTGAAGTGCATTTAGGAGACGAAAATAGCGCAAAAGGTGGAGCAGATGACAAAAGATGTGTAATCGAAGCACGTCCAGCAGGTTTGCAACCTATTGCGGTTACAGCTCATGCAGACTCTATCGAAAAAGCATTTTTTCTAGCGTCAGATAAAATTAAAAAAGCGTTAACTACTGCTTTTGAAAAGCAACAAACACATTAATAAGAATAATAAAGTTGATTATTAATTCAGAAAAAAGCAGTCTAAAAAATATTTTAGGCTGCTTTTTTTATTGCGGTAGATTTGCTGCTATCAATTATGGTGTGTAATATTATTCTAATGAAGTTTAGCCCACGACTAAAGCTATATTGTTTCTACAGATAGTGAGCTTTGGCAGGCGTAATGCAGTGTGCGAATAATTGTTGTTTAGCCCCGATTGCAGCTAATTATCCTTTTTTATTATACAGATGCTTTTTCTGGAGCTGTATTATAAAAAAGATAATGCGGAAAGCGGGACAACTGTACTAATGAAAAACGAGATATGCTGCTCCTAAATCTGCGCTTCTTTTTCGAAAAGTAAATCGGCTAGCGGTTGGTCTCTTTTGTAAACATCCTCGTAAAAATGAAGTGTTCCATCTGTGTCTACCCATGCGGTGAAATAACCAATATAAACAGGGATTTTATTTTGAAGCGTATGCCAAACTTCTTTACCACCATGCATAGCTTCATCGATTTTCTCTGATGTCCATTTTGGTTCATTTTGTAACAACACTTCGGCAAGTTCCTTTGGCTTTTCTACTCGAATGCAACCATGACTGAATGCGCGATCACGACGACTAAATAAATGTTTAGAGGGTGTATCGTGCAAATAAATTGAATTTGAATTTGGGAATAAAAATTTTACGAGACCCAATGAATTTCTGGATCCTGGTTTTTGGCGCACTCTACCGTCATTCCACTCCATGTTGTGTTGTGCTAAATAATTAGGGTTTTTGGCTATCCCTGGTTTGATTTCATTTTTAATAATGCTGTAAGGAATGTTCCAGTAGGGGCTAAATACAATGTAGCGCATCGGAGCACTAAAAATTACTGTTTTATTTAGCGTCTTACCAACAACTACATTTGATTTAAATGCTGGTTTTCCATCTTTAAAGTAAGTCAATTCGTAAGCAGGAATATTAACCGCAATAATTTCTTTTGCTTTAATGATATCTTTGGGTATCCATCGGCATCTCTCCATGTTGACTACCAGAGTTTTGATTCTATCGGTAACCGAGATATTAAGTGTCTTTAAATGTGATGGTAGTATGATAGTGCTCGAGGCATTACGATTTGTTTTTTTAAACTTTAATACGGCATCTCCGAGGGTTTCATCATAGACAGCGCTCTTAGAATTGTTTTCAAGCTCGCCAGTTAGATACAATCTGTTTCTCAACTGTGCTATGGTATTAGAGCTGTCACCAATATTTAAAGATTTGACAGAAGGATCAAATTCTATGGTTCCCCAGCCTCCATCTTTTTCAATTTTTCGGTATTTTTTTAAAGTTTTTTGCAGTAAATAGTACTGTGCAAATAATCCTTTTTCATTCTTTTTTATTAAAGCCGGGTTTACTAGTAACGAATCAAGGTATTGCCCATAAGATTGTTTGTCTCGGGGTAAAAACCATTCCATTTTATTCGTCTTTTCTGTATCCAACCCTTGATATACTTTATCTACATAAAAGAAATACATGGAAGTATTTAGTAATTCAGTAGTAAAATTAGGTTCTTTTGGAAGTGCACTTTCGTAGATTGAATCTAATTTTTGACGGTAAGGAATACTTGTTAATACACCTTCGTCTTCGATATTTATAATCTTATTATGCAGCAAACTTCCAAATTCATTTACCCCGTTTTTGTCATACCATATGTATTTATAGTTGTGTTTTCTATATAATGCACGTACTTCGTCTTGATATTTATCTAATAAAGGATGTTTCTGAAAAAAAGTTGTCACATTGATACTGTCAAAAACAGGATCTGTTTTTTCTGCAATTGCTTCTATTGCTGTAGCTCCAGATTTATCTTTGAATTTATTGCAAGATGCTGTTAAGAAGAGTGTTAGATTTAATACTAAAAAAACAAATAGGCTTAACTTTCTCATGTTGACTGAAATTTATATCAATATCGAATGTAAAAGTACATCAAATAAATGATTAGGTAATTAGCAATTTTTTAATAATCTTAAAGCCTCTTTATAGCAATAACTATACCTTAGGACCTCTTATCTTAAAAATTTTTAAGAAATTTTTAAGAAATAGTGTGTGTGATTTCTGACTGAGATTTTGAAAAAAATTAAATTCTCAGTAAAGCTTACCTATTTCTGATAATTAGTCAAAGTTGACAACTTTTAATAGAGATGCATTGTTAATATGATGTTTATCCAAGTTTTAGATTTGATTTATGGTTGATTTGTTAAAAAAAAATAAAATATTTTTAACTTTGAGTCAAAAATTAATAGGTTAAATTGAATATAATGAAAATAGAAAGACGTTGGATAATCTCCTTTACGATTATAAGTTTGGTTTGTATCGCAGGAGTTTTTTGGCCTTTGGCATCTGAAACTAATAAAATTCTAAATCAATTTGGAACTTTAGATCAAATCGTACCTGCAGACGTAGCGTGGATGCTTACCTCATGTTGCCTTGTGTTAATTATGACACCTGGACTTTCTTTTTTTTATGGCGGAATGGTTGGAAAAAATAATGTTATATCTACTATGCTGCAAAGTTTTATTTGTATGGGAGTTGTAACGTTGATATGGGTTGTGGTAGGATTTAGTCTGGCATTTGGAGAACCAATGGGTGTACAAATTGGAGATGGTTTTTACAGCTTTATTGGTGACCCAACTTCTTTTGCATTTATGGATTATGTGAATGTTTTGCCACACAAAGAAATTGCAAGTACAGTTCCATTTATGTTGTTTGCATTATTTCAAATGAAATTTGCAGTAATCGCACCAGCAATTATTACAGGCTCGTTTGCTGAACGTGTTCGCTTTATTTCCTACTTATTATTTATATGTTTATTTACCATTTTTATATATGCGCCATTGTGTCATTCAGTTTGGTATCCTACAGGAATTTTGGGATCCTACTTCGGAGTGAAGGATTTTGCAGGGGGTACTGTTGTGCATATGAGTGCTGGTTTTGCAGCATTGGCGGGAGTTATGGTTTTAGGAAAAAGAAATAACAGCAACCATGTACCAACAAATATTCCGTTTGTACTTTTAGGTACTGGAATGTTGTGGTTTGGTTGGATTGGTTTTAATGCTGGATCTTCTCTAGAGGCAAACGGAGTGGCAGCAATGGCATTTGCTACTACAACAACAGCTTCTGCGGCAGCAATGTTGACGTGGATTTTCTTTGATAGGTTAAATGGTCGAAAAGTCTCCGCTCTCGGTGCGTGTATAGGTGCAGTCGTGGGATTGGTTTCTATCACTCCAGCAGCAGGTTATGTTTCTGTACCAGAAAGTATGTTTTTTGGTTTTATTACTTCTTTAGTTTCTAATGCATTAGTGCATTCTTCTTTATTGCGAAAATTTGATGATACGTTAGATGTATTCGCCTGTCATGGTGTGGGCGGAATTATGGGAATGATCTTAACTGCAATATTTGCCCATGGAGAAGATGCTAGTTTGCTTCACGGTGGATGGGGCGTTTTTGGGCATCATATGATGGCACTTGTACTGGTTTCTGCTTTTACATTTTTTGGAGCGTACTTTTTATTTAAAGTAACCAATAGAATTATACCGATGCGTGTGTCGCCTGAGTCAGAAAATATAGGCTTGGATATTTCGCAACATGATGAGACATTGTTTCCTATAGAATGTACAGATTAAATTAAATAGGTGATTTTTATTATTGAATACACCTTTGATTCTTTATCAGTCTACTTTTAATCTGGTCAAAAATCGTTAATTAAAATTTACTTAGGTCTTATATATTTGCCTAAATTTGCCGGCTAAGACTTTTGGGTCGAACTGAATGAAGTATAAATAGATAGAAAATCGTGGGAAGCAAAAATAAATTAAAGAGATTCAAGGAAAACGAAACATTCGAAAATGTTTTTCAACCAACTAGAGAAGAAGTAGTGGGTGATCTTTTTCCTTTGAAAGGGAAATGGAATTCAGATTTTTTCAAAAATGATAATCCACTTGTATTAGAATTAGGATGTGGTAAAGGAGAATACTCTGTAGGCTTAGCTGAAAGATATCCGAATAAAAATTTTGTTGGTATAGACATCAAAGGAGCTCGTTTTTGGCGTGGTGCCAAAACTGCAGTTGATTCTGGAATGAAAAATGTGGCGTTTATACGTACCCAAATTGAATTAATCAATCATATTTTTGCAGAAAATGAAGTGGATGAAATCTGGATTACTTTTCCAGATCCTCAAATAAAATATAAGAGAACCAAACACCGTATGACAAATTCGGAGTTTTTGAAACTGTATAAAAAAGTTTTGAAGAAGGATGGTGTAATGAATTTGAAAACTGATAGTGAATTTATGCACGGATACACATTAGGATTGCTACATGGTGAAGGCCATGAAGTTTTGTACGCTAACCATAATGTATACGTAAACGAAGGAAGCCCAGAAGAGGTAACTGCTTTTCAGACTTTTTATGAAAAACAATACTTAGAGGTTAATAAGGCGATCACTTATATTAAATTTAAGATTAAAGATTAATTTTTATAGATGTTTTTAAATTGTTAGAATGAATTTTATAACCCCTCTTTTTTTTGGATTTGTTACGGCTGTTATTGGTATTCTTCCTCCGGGTTTGATCAACATGACGGCTGTCAAAGTAAATTTAAAAGAGGGGAGTAGAAATGCTGTTTCTTTTGTTTTGGGTGCTGTATTGATAATTTTTGTTCAAGCTTACATTGCGATCTTATCTGCCGAAGTAATTAATTCACGCCCAGATATTGTAATTTTATTGCGAGAGATTGGCCTTGGGATTTTCACTTTACTAACGATCTATTTTCTTTTTATTGCTAAAAAGCCAAAATTGAGAAAAGCCAAAATTGGTAACAAAAGCAAGAAGAAGCGCTTCTTTTTGGGAATGTTGCTTTCGGGGCTTAACTTTTTTCCTATTCCCTATTATGTTTTTGTGAGTTTTACATTGGCATCTTATGGTCTTTTTTCTTTCTCAAATACATATATTCTTCCATTTGTTTCAGGAGTTGTTATAGGGTCTTCATTGGTATTTTATATTTATATTTCTTTCTTTCAAAAAGTCGAATCCAAAGCAGATTCTCTCTTGAAAAATATGAACAAAATTATAGGTAGTGTTACAGGATTAATTTCGATAATAGCTTTAATAAATATCATTCGATACTACTTAAAGTAAAAGAAAATCAATTGGAAAACGATAATTTTTTTGAACGCGTTTATACTATCGCTCGCCAAATTCCTTTTGGTCGAGTTACATCATATGGTGCTATTGCCAAAGCTTTAGGGACTGCTCGCTCTGCTAGAATGGTAGGTTGGGCAATGAATGCATCTCACAGTCTAGAAGATGTTCCCGCTCACAGAGTTGTAAATAGAAAAGGACTGCTGACAGGAAAATTACATTTTGATGGCACCAACCTTATGCAACAACTGCTAGAAAGTGAAGGAGTTGAAGTGGTTGATAATCAGATTTTAAATTTTGAAAAGCATTTTTGGGAACCAGAAATCACACAATAATAATTATTGTTTTTAGTATTTTATGATGTTTTTAAAAAGAACTGCAATTCTGTACTTTTCTTATAAATGTGGCTATTAGATAGTCATTGCTATACAGGCAAAATGGACAAAATTTAATTTATTTTGGAGTTGAATATTTGCATTTTCCTTAACAATAAATACAATTTAAATACTTTATATTAAGAACTTAATCCCTTATCTTTGTAGTCTGAAATAAGTTTAAATAAACATAGTGTTTTTTAGACCGAACGCAACAATAGAAATAGAATAAGTGATGAAATTAGATAGAAAAGACATTCTAAAAGCTTTAGAAACAATAACTATAGCTGGCGAAGGAAAAAATATGGTAGAGAGTGGTGCAATTGCAAATGTACTTACTTTTGGAGATGAGGTTGTGGTTGAATTGGTATTGAATACGCCAGCCATGCACATCAAGAAACGTGCTGAAGATGATATTAAAAAAACCATTTTGGAAAAAGTTTCTGCCGACGCAAAAATTAAAATCAACAGTAAAGTAGAAGTTCCTGAAAAAGCTGAGATTAAAGGGAAATCAATTCCTGGAATCAAAAATATCATCGCTGTTGCCTCTGGAAAAGGAGGAGTAGGGAAATCAACTGTAACTGCTAATCTAGCTGTTACTTTAGCAAAAATGGGATTTTCAGTAGGAGTTTTAGATGCAGATATCTATGGTCCATCTATGCCAATTATGTTTGATGTTGAAAATGAAAAGCCTACTTCGATTACTGTTGACGGTAAGTCAAAAATGAAACCAGTAGAAAGTTATGAAGTAAAAATGCTTTCAATCGGGTTCTTTACTGCGCCAAGTCAGGCGGTTATCTGGAGAGGTCCAATGGCTTCAAAAGCACTTAATCAAATGATCTTTGATGCAAATTGGGGAGAACTGGATTTTATGTTAATCGATTTGCCTCCAGGAACGGGTGATATTCACCTTTCTATCATGCAATCATTACCTGTAACAGGTGCTGTCGTTGTAAGTACGCCACAAGCAGTAGCTTTGGCCGATGCAAAAAAAGGAGTTTCTATGTTTTTATCTGAAGCTATCAACGTGCCAGTACTTGGAATTATAGAGAACATGGCCTACTTCACACCAGAAGAATTGCCAAATAATAAATATTACATCTTTGGACAAGAGGGGGCAAAAAATTTAGCTCAAGATCTAGATGTTCCATTCTTAGGAGAAGTGCCAATTGTGCAATCAATTCGTGAAGCGGGTGATTATGGTCGTCCTGCAGCAATGCAAACGGGTTCGGTTGTTGCTAGCGTTTTCGAAGAAATTACTCGTAAGGTCGTAGAAGAAACAATCAGTAGAAATCAAAATTTACCAGCTTCAGAAGCCATAAAAATAACAACAATGGCAGGTTGTTCAGCAGTAAAAAAATAATTCCAGTTGTGTAACAACTAGGGAAACAATATAAAAATTATGACAACAGAAGAATTAACCAACAATGTGTTACTTGCACTTGAAGAAATTCGTCCTTTTTTGAATTCAGATGGCGGAGATATTTCATTGATTTCAATCGATGACGACAAACATGTTAAGGTACGATTAGAAGGTGCATGTACAAGTTGCAGCGTAAACCAGATGACCTTAAAAGCAGGTGTAGAAACTACAATCAAGAAATTTGCACCACAAATAGAAACCGTTGTCAATATAGCATAATTAATATGAGGTCGTAATTGTTTTAAGTAATTATTCGCTCAGATGAGTTATTATTTAAGATCTAAATAATACATTGTTATTATTTGTACCCCTCACGCAAAACCCCCTATACCCTAAAAATGGACGTATTAATAAAAATCAAAGATAGAGAAGGAGTTGTACACGAATTGCAAGCTCCAACAGACATGGCCATGAACATCATGGAATTATGTAAAGCTTACGAATTACCTGTAGAAGGTACTTGTGGGGGAATGGCAATGTGTGCTTCTTGTCAATGTTATGTTATCAATGATGTAGCTTTACCAGAGATGGGAGATGATGAAGAAGCGATGCTTTCAGAAGCGTTCTACGTAAAATCAAATAGCCGTTTGGGATGCCAAATTCCAATTACACCAGAGTTAGAAGGATTAGAATTAGAATTAGCTCCAGAGAGTTAGTCAATATCGTTTAAATAGTAAAGCCTCCACTTGCAAAAGTGGAGGCTTTTTTTATATTTAAAACTAATCGTTTTAATTTTGTTTAGACTTCTTTAAGAAGAAGTCGAGAATCTATTTTAAAACTTCTTTAAAAAAACTAAGCATTGCTTCCCACGAGCGCTCTGCAGCCTCTTTATTATAGGCCATTCCTGAACTGTTATCGCTTCCTGCATCCTTATGTGTAAATCCGTGCACTGCATTTGAATAATAATTCATCTGCCAATCTGCTTTAGCAGTACGCATTTCATTTTGGAAATCTTTAATATCTTTTTCCGGTGCATAAGGATCATCGGCACCATGTAGTACCAAAACTTTAGGTGTTATTGGGTCAATGTTTCGTGCTGCGTCACGAGCTAAGCCACCATGGAAAGAAACAACACCTTTTACTTTCATATTTACACGTGCGGCCTCAATAGCTCCTGTGCCACCAAAGCAGTAACCAATCACGACTATTTTATCTGGATTAGCACCGTTTTTAACTAGTTGATCAAGAGCTAGCTGAATTCTACGGTGGTAGTTCGCTATATCTTTTTTGTACGATCCAGACAGTTTTCCGGCTTCTTGAGCATTTGTAGGTTTGTTACCAACTCCGTAGATATCAGCTACAAAAGCATGGTATCCCAACTCCTTCAAAGCAACTGCAGACTCCTTAGAGTGGTCATCAATTCCCATCCATGCTGGTAAAATTAGAACACCAGCATTGTCTAAATTTTTTCTTTTAGCTTCGGCAAAAAATCCTGATAATTTTTGAGAATCATCTTTGTAGGCTACCGATTTTAATTGTGCGAATGATATGTACGGGACAGTTAAGAGTGCCAATACAAGTATCGAAATTTTATTTTTCATATAATAGTTTGTTTATTAGTTTAAAGGTACGCTTTTGACGTTGGAACAAAAGTTAAATTTTTCTAATTTAAACGGATAATATTTTGCTGATTTTAGTTCGATTTTTTGGTATTTAATGCAATTAGCGCTTTAGGTAATAATCGTTCTACAAATAATGTATAAGCAGCTTCAGATGGATGTAAGCCATCATAGGTGACTAAATATGGATTTCTAATTCCGTCCCTGCTTATATCGGTTATGCTTATATATGCGATTCCGTTTTCTCTGCAATATTTTTCGGCAAAACTATTGTAACGATCAATTGCAAGAGATGTGTTCGTACTGTTAGTGTAATCTTGACCAAAAGGAGTAAAGGTATAATCAGGTATTGATAATACGATAACTTTCTTCTTATCACCTTTTGCAAAAGCAATACTTTGTTTAATCAATTGTGGAAAATCTTTCTCAAATATTTTAAAATCAAAATTCTGAAACTGATTGTTAACACCGATGAGCAGCGTTACCATATCGTAATTAGTATGAGGTTTTTGATTGCTTATAGCGGCAAGTAGTTGCGTAGAAGTCCAGCCTGTTTTGGCAATAATATCCGCATCGATTTGTTGAAATTGATTGCAAGTTGTGGCTAATTTTTGTTTTAATTGTAAAGGAAAAGAGCAATTGCTGCAAACGCCTTGCCCGATGGTGTAGGAATCGCCAAGTGCGAGATATGTTAAATTTTGATTGCTCGAGAACGGGGACTTAGATGTGTCTTTAATTGCGCTGCTCTCCGCAGTGCAGTTGAGAAGGAGAAAAACAAGCGCTACCGTAACTATTAGAATGAATGTCTTTTTCATATAGCCTTAATTTAATTAGAACCTACTGATAGTTACGGTAAAACAGACTATATGGTTTTAGATTACAGCTACCTTGTGGTAGATATGTTCTTCAATAGCATTCCATAATCCAATACGTTTTTCTAAAGCCAAAATAGAAACCTCTTCAACTTCTTTCCATTTCACAGCATCTTCTTGACATAATTCTGTAATCATTTCCATTGCCATAGGACCATGTTCATCTGCATCTAGCTCAATATGTCTTTCGAAATAATAAACCAATTTTGTCAAATCAGCATCAACTAAGTTTTCTTGAAAACGCTTAATGATGGAAGTAAACATATTCGGAATCAAATCTTCTCTACCAAAAGTAAAAGCGGCTGCAATTTCATGAGGTTTACCGTGCTCAATTACATTGAAAGTAAAATCTAAGAATGCTTTTATTCCAGGGTGTAAATGACTTGTCTTGATTGCTACAAAAATATTTTTAAGTGAATCTATTTCCTTTAGAAATTGCTCGATTTCAGTTGTATCTGCACCGCAATCTTTCATTGCCTCGATGTACATCTCGTAATGACTTTGACGACGACCATCAATAGATAAATCAGTTTCTTCTGCAAGAACGATTTCATTTATTAAGTAACGGGTTTGAGGGTTTGAAGTTGGAAACCAAGGTGTTGTTGTACATGTTAACTTTGACTGAAGTGCTTTTAATAAAGACATAAAATCCCAAACAGCATAGACGTGTCCCTCAAGAAAAGCTTGTAGGTCTTCAATAGTTTTTACTTTGTTGTAAAGAGGATGTTCTAATAATATATTTTTTTGACTCTCAATACTGTCGTTGATGTGTTGAATGTTCATTTTTGGATAATTTTGATGTAAATATAAAAAAGCTTCTAGTTATCGAGAAGCTTTCTTTACATTTTATTATTACTTTAATAAATGTTTCAGTTGGCTTTCTATTATAGATACGAAAATAGTCAATATATGGTTTTGAGATCATCAAATATCGATGAGCTACCAGTATGTTTCGACTAACAGAATATTTTAATTCTATCACAGCGAACTTTTAAATTGATTTATCGAATGTTTATTTTCGATGCAGATAGATGTACATTATTATCTCGCTATTGTGACTTATTTATATAATAAAATAGATTATTTAAAGGCAGAAATACCAGTAATATCCAATCCGGTTATTAGCAGGTGTATATCATGTGTGCCTTCATAGGTGATTACCGATTCAAGGTTCATCATGTGGCGCATGATCGAATATTCGCCGGTGATTCCCATTCCGCCTAATATTTGTCTTGCCTCGCGAGCAATTTCTATAGCCATATTGACATTATTTCTTTTAGCCATTGAAATTTGTGCAGTTGTTGCTTTGCTTTCGTTTCGCAAAACGCCTAATCGCCAAGTGAGCAATTGCGCTTTGGTAATTTCGGTTATCATCTCTGCTAATTTTTTTTGCTGCAATTGCATGCCAGCTATAGGTTTATCAAACTGTATGCGTTCTTTGGCATAGCGCAATGCAGTATCATAACAATCCATTGCAGCACCTATTGCTCCCCATGCAATGCCATAGCGAGCAGAATCCAAACAACCTAGTGGTGCTCCTAAACCTGATTTGTTGGGTAATATATTTATTTTGGGAACTTTGACATTATCGAAAATTAATTCACCAGTAGCTGAAGCTCTCAATGACCATTTGTTATGGGTTTCGGGTGTTGTAAAACCAACCATGCCTCGCTCTACTATAAGGCCATGAATGCGTCCTGATTCATCTTTTGCCCAAACGATGGCGATGTCTGCAAAAGGTGCATTTGAAATCCACATTTTGGCACCATTCAAAACAACATGATCGCCTTTGTCTTTAAAATTGGTGATCATACTTCCTGGATCAGAGCCATAATTGGGCTCGGTCAAACCAAAACAGCCCATGAATTCGCCTGATGCCAATTTAGGTAAGTACTTTTTTCGTTGCACTTCGTTCCCATATTTCCAGATAGGATACATCACCAAGGATGATTGTACCGAGGCTGTTGATCGAATCCCCGAATCTCCGCGTTCTAGTTCTTGCATGATCAAACCATAAGAGATTTGGTCCAATCCAGCGCCACCATATTCTGTTGGAATATAAGGACCAAAACCGCCAACCTCGCCTAAACCCGGAATGAGTTCTTTGGGGAATTCGGCTCGTTGGGCATAATCTTCGATAATGGGTGATACTGCTTTTTTGACCCAAGCTCTTGCGGACTCTCGAACTAATTTGTGTTCTTCGGTCAATAAATCATCTAAAAGATAGTAATCAGGGGCTTGAAATAAGTCTGGTTTCATAGAAAAGTAGTCTTGATTGGGATTCAAAACTAAATTTAAGGAAAATAAAATGAATAGTAGGGAGTTTGCCTTGTAATAGTAAAAATTTGATGAAGATGGGTGTCTGTAATTTCCCTAATAGTACTTCATAGCCGCGACCGTCCCGAAGTTTCGGGAGCATTCTCTTGTATTGCGATAGCAAATACAAGAGATACAGTGGAGAGCGGGACCGGATTTTCTTAAAAGAACCCAAATTCCCTGCTCCCAAAATCTTTAATTCAACTTGAAGTTGATTTGCATTTTTTCGAGTTCAACCAATAACTCGTTTGAGATATTAATTTTCAGTCTGCGACTCGGCATGTTTAATCTCGTAACGACTTTTATTTCTTCTACTTCGGTTACTTCTGGTGTTTTTACGGTACTAATTTCGGTATCATCATCGTCAGTTGCTTCTTCTATAAAATCATCCTCACCTTCTATAGTGATTGGTTCTACTTCGACCATTTTCTTGATTCGCTCCAGTTCCATAATGTCAAAAGCGACTTGATGGTCACCTCTGTGTTCTTGGAAAAGTCGGTTCAAATGATGTATGAAATCCGTTTGTAAATCGGTAATATTTAGAATAATAATAAGTTTTTTTGCAAAGGCTGCCAATACATCTTGTAATTGTCTCACCTCTGTAAACGTAATTCTAGGATCACTTTTCTTACCCGTATCTTGATTTACCCAACCGTCTTTGATCATCAATTTGATGTAGACAAAATTGTTTTGCAAGAAGAAATGACGGAATTTTAAGTACTCTTCACCAAATATTTTGAACTCATAACTTTCATCATAGCCTTCTAGATTGAAGATTCCCCAACCTTTTCCGTTCTTGGCTACTTTGTGCTGTACATTGTTGACTATCCCCGCAATTGCTAGCGGTTTGCTTACATGCAAGTGTAAGCTTTTGAGAGCCTCAAGTTTAACATTACAAAAGTTTTTCATCTCAAATTTATAATCATCAAGTGGATGGCCTGAGATGTAAATTCCAACGACTTCTTTTTCTTTGGCAAGTTTCTCCATCGTGCTCCAATCCTCGCAAGGGGGAACAACAGGCTCTGCAATCTGCACTTCTGACGCTTCGCCAAATAAACTTACCTGGGATGAATTTTCGTTTTCCTGAAATTTAGCTCCGTATCGAATGGCTTTTTCGTAGAATGTGATTCCGTCACCGTCATCGTGAAAATATTGCGCACGATGTGTGTCTTCAAAACAGTCAAAACCACCTGCTAATGCTAAATTTTCAAATGCTTTTTTATTGGCAGAACGAAGGTCAATACGTTTGGCTAAATCAAAAATAGATTTGTAGCGACCATCTTTTCTGTGCTCAACTATAGTTGCTACAGCTCCAGAACCAACACCTTTTACGGCACCCATTCCAAATCGAACAGCATACTCATCGTTTACGGTAAATTTATAGAAAGATTCATTTACATCTGGTCCCAAAACTTGTAAGC
Organism: Flavobacterium algicola; assembly: GCF_022399565.1. GTDB lineage: Bacteria > Bacteroidota > Bacteroidia > Flavobacteriales > Flavobacteriaceae > Flavobacterium > Flavobacterium algicola. The sequence continues at coordinate 980,062 of NZ_JAJTUT010000001.1, read as the reverse complement.
CCATGCGTTTGCATTCTTCCATAAAGAAAGAGACTTGCTTGATATCGTTCATATTATTAGACAATACCGCCGCCATATATTCGGCAGGGTAGTGCGCTTTTAGATAAGCGGTTTGGTAAGCGATCCATGCATAGCAAGTTGAGTGGGATTTGTTAAAGGCATAACTCGCAAAGGCTTCCCAGTCTTTCCAGATTTTCTCCAGTACTACAGGGTCATGTCCTTTTTCTGCCGCTTGTCTGACAAATTGAGGTTTCATTTTGTCTAGTACTTCTTTTTGTTTTTTACCCATCGCTTTACGCAAAACGTCGGCCTCACCTTTGGTAAATCCAGCCAAAGATTGAGATAAAAGCATCACCTGCTCTTGGTAAACAGTAATACCATAGGTTTCACCAAGGTATTCTTCGCAGGCATCTAGATCGTATTTGATTTCTTCTTCTCCATTTTTTCGACGTACGAAAGAAGGAATGTATTCTAATGGTCCCGGACGATACAAGGCATTCATGGCAATTAAATCCCCAAAAACGGTAGGCTTCAATTCCTTCATGTATTTTTGCATTCCGGGTGATTCGTATTGAAAGATACCAACTGTTTCTCCACGCTGGAATAATTCGTATGTTTTTACATCATCAATAGGGAAGGTATCCGGATCGAGCGTAATATCGTTTCTGTATTTTACCAATTTAACGGTGTCTTTTATCAAAGTAAGGGTCTTCAGACCCAAAAAGTCCATCTTTAACAATCCAGCGCTTTCGGCTACGGAGTTATCAAATTGGGTTACGTATAAATCGGAATCTTTGGCAGTAGTAACAGGAACATAATTGGTAATATCTGATGGTGTGATGATCACCCCACAGGCGTGAATACCGGTGTTACGCATGGAACCCTCCAAGATTTTTGCTTGCTGAATGGTCTCTGCAGCAAGGTCGTTACCATTGGCAATGGCAATCAATTCTTTTACAAGTTCAAATTCGTCTGGTCCTTTTAGCGCTTTCTTTACATCATCTTCTGACTCAGAAAGAAAACGTGCTAGATTCCATTTTCCAGGCATCATGGCCGGAATCAATTTGGCAATTCTATCGGCTTCAAATAGAGGTAGATCGAGTACACGGGCGGTATCACGAATCGCCGATTTGGTCGCCATTTTACCATATGTAATAATCTGTGCCACTTGATTGGCTCCGTATTTATTGATTACATAATCCATAACACGACCACGACCCTCGTCATCAAAATCGATATCAATATCGGGCATGGACACACGATCGGGATTCAAGAAACGCTCAAAAAGCAAGTCGTATTTAATCGGGTCAATATTGGTAATTCCCAAGCAATATGCAACGGCAGATCCCGCTGCCGATCCACGTCCCGGTCCTACAGATACGTCCATCTCTCGGGCCTTGGCAATGAAATCCTGAACAATCAAGAAATACCCTGGATACCCAGAGTTGGAAATGGTCAAGAGTTCAAAATCCAATCGCTCTTGAATGGACTCGGTTATTTCGCCATATCGTTTTCGGGCACCAACCATCGTTAAGTCACGCAAATAGGCGTTTTCCCCACGTACCCCATTGTCTTTGTCGTCTTCGGGATCCACAAATTCTTGCGGAATATCGTATTTTGGTAGCAATACATCGCGGTACAAAGAATAAGGTTCGACCTTATCAATGATTTCTTGAATGTTGATAATCGCATCGGGTAAGTCAGCAAAAAGTTGCTTCATCTCATCACCCGACTTGTAATAATATTCTTGATTTGGAAGTCCATAACGGTAGCCACGACCACGTCCTATTGGAGTGGCTTGTTTTTCTCCGTCTTTTACACACAACAAAATATCGTGTGCGTTGGCATCCTCTTTATTAACGTAATAGGTATTATTGGACGCAATTAATTTAACATCATGTTTACTGGCAAATTCAATCAAGGTTTTGTTTACTCGGTTTTCATCTTCCTGGTTGTGGCGCATGATTTCGAGATAGAAATCGGCTCCAAATTGCTCCTTCCACCAAATCAAAGCTTCTTCGGCTTGGTTTTCTCCCAAGTTTAGGATTTTTCCAGGAATCTCTCCATACAAGTTACCCGACAACACCATGATATCTTCCTTGTATTTTTCTACAAGTTTTTTGTCAATACGAGGTACATAATAAAAACCATCAATATTGGCAATCGATGCCATTTTGGCTAAATTATGATACCCATTTTTATTTTTGGCCAACAATACTACTTGATAACCATTGTCTTTTTTGGATTTGTCCAAGTGGTTTTCGCAGATGTTGAACTCTAAACCTACGATTGGTTTGATTTCAGTCTCTGTAGGTTCTTCACCGTTTTCAATCAATGCGGCATTTTTGGCTTTAGCGGCTTTGGTATGATTCATTACTGCACTCACAAAGTGGAAAGCTCCCATCATGTTGGCTGTATCGGTCATGGCAACTGCAGGCATTTTGAATTTTGCAGTTGCTTTAACGATGTCCGCAATTCCGATTGTGGATTGCAAAACGGAGAATTGTGTGTGATTGTGTAAATGCGCATAAGGCACATCTGTTAAAACTGCTTTGTTGTTGTTTAACTCCTTTTTCGAAACAGTTTGCGTAGTGGTTTCGCCAAATTGCTGACGAATTTTATCAGACGCCTGCTTGAGGTTGATGTGTTTCAACCCAATAAGCTGAATCTCTCTTGGGTTTTTATTTTGAAAATCAACAAAGTAGGAGCCAGGAACATCCAGCTCTTCTTTGGTGAAAATTTCTTTTCGAATTAATTCTAAAAAGCAACGTGTTGTTGCCTCTACATCGGCAGTTGCATTGTGCGCCTCACCAAAAGGAGCTCCAAATAAATATTGGTGTAATTCTGTTAAAGTTGGTAATTTGAACTTTCCTCCACGACCTCCAGGTAATTGTAATAACTTAGCAATAACCTCGGTACAGGTGTCCAAAACGGGCATCGACGCCATCGGACTTTCAACAGAAAGTCGGTGGAATTCAGCACCCATAATATTGACATCAAAACCTAGATTCTGACCCACAATAAATTTGGCTTTTCCCAAAGCGATATTGAATTTCTCCAACACCTCAGCTAGCGGAATCCCATCATGCTGTGCCAATTCGGTTGAAATCCCGTGAATACGCTCGGCATCATATGGGATATTAAATCCCTCGGGCTGTACCAAATAATCCTGATGTTCAATCAATTTACCCATCTCGTCATGCAACTGCCATGCAATCTGAATACAACGAGGCCAGTTATCAGAATCGGTGATTGGAGCATTCCAGTTTTTAGGTAATCCAGTAGTTTCGGTATCGAATATTAAGTACATAGCTGATATTGAGGAGATTATGATTTTAAGGTTTCCCGAAAAATGAATTTCAAATTTAGGGATTTTTTGAGCGAATGTAAAGGGAAGTTATCAACAAAAATACACGAATAACAATTTGGGCGTGCCACCAATAAAAAAAGGGGCTTACAGTAGTTTGCAGTTACAAAGCCCCTTTTTTTATTGCTGTCCTGCTATCCGCGCTACTTCGGTAGCTAGCTTCTATCAGTCACGCGGGAGTGACAAAATCGTATTAAAAAACCCTGCTAGAGTTTTAAACTCAAGCAGGGTTGCTCTATTACTATTTTAAAGAAAAATCAAATGGAAACTTATTGTTTAATCACTTTTGTTACCGATTCGCCGTCTTGTGTTTTAATTCTGAAAATATACACTCCATTTTGTAAGGGTGAAAGATCAATCGTATTGGCAGTTTCAGAAATGTTTTTCGATACTAATATTCTACCGGAAACATCAGATATTTGAATAGTAGCGTTGTCCATAGTACTGGCTTCAATTATTACAAAGTTGCTAGTAGGGTTTGGATATACTTTAATACTATTTGATTTGTTGAAATTGGTAGTGCTTAAAGTAGCGCATGTTGAACCTGTTTGTATTACCGATCCAGCGAGCCAATTTGATGTTGATCCTGTAAGCGCAAAGTTTGTTAATGTCGGATTAGTATAGCCTGTAACTGCATTTGTTAAGGTATTTTGAGCAGTATTATTGGCTTGATCGTTACCTTGGTTGAATTTATAATAGGAAATTAATCCTTGTTCATTACCCGCTAATTCGCAATTTTTACTATTATTTATTTGCTCAACTGTTCGTACAGTATTCCAAATACGAAGTTCGTCAATTGATCCATTAAAGTAATTGCTGTTGTACTGTAGGGCTCCAATAACGATCTCAGGAGTACTGTTTCTGGTTAAAGTGCTTCCTGTGCCAGATGCTTCTAAATTTCCATCAATGTATAATTTCATTTGTCCAGTAGCTTGTTTCCAACTAACACATACATGTTTCCATTCTCCTGTATTGATTGCAGTTGTTGAGAAAATAGTGATATCTGGATTACCAACGCCAAAAGCTAGTTTGGAGTTGACCAAAGACGTACCAAAATCATTGGTTACGCCAGCTTCTTCGGCATCCACAATTCCTTTACCACCATACCATTGACCGCTATTTGATCCAGTATCAGTCGTTTTGATCCAATATTCTAATGTAAAATCAGAAGTGGTTGGTTTAGGTATTCTGATGTAATCATTAACTCCATCAAAATTCAGATGCGTTGCTGGTGATGTAACGGTGACTACGAGAGCAGTTCTTGTACTTTCGCAACCATTCGAATTTGAGCTTGATACATAATAAGTAGTTGTTCCAGATACTGTAGTGCTCGGTGTTGGTGCAGAGGTGCTTGCGATCCCTCCAATTAATGAAGCGTACCAAAGTAGTCCAGTTCCACTAGCTGTTAATGGAGTTGCTGTTGCATTTTTTAGATAGGTCACAGGGCTGGTTGTTGGAGCAGTTAAAGCATCAGGCTGTGTTATGATGAAATCTTGAGCTTTTGTACATCCATTCGCATCTGTAACAGTGCAAGTCCAGCTACCAGCTGTTAAACCTGTTACAGAAGTTGTTCCGTCGCCTGCGGGATTTCCTGGAGTCCAATTATATGTATAACCTCCAGCACCTCCAGTTGGAGTATTCACAGTAGCAGCGCCATTTGAAGCACTATTACAAGAAATATTAGTTAGCGAAGCAGCTGTTAAATTAATTGCAGTTGGTTGACTAATGTTAAAGCTAGTAGAATTACTATTACCACAAGAATTAGTCACCGTACATGTCCAGTTTCCAGCAGTTAATCCTATTACACTCGCTGTTCCGTCACCTGTTGGATTACCGGGAGTCCAGTTATATGTTAAGCCCGTTCCTCCAGAAGCATTTACTGCTGCAGCTCCCGTGCTGCCTCCGTTACATGCAATATTAGTTTGAGAGGCCTTAGCTACTGTTACTGCAGAACAAGTAATCTTCTGCCAAGTCATAGCATCAAGTGCTACATATTCAATATTTCCTGTAGTCGTAACTATATATGAATCAATAATGGCATTAGAATTATCACTCCCACCATAAGTAGTCATGTTTACTGAAGTAAAGCCATTAGTTGTTCCTATTCCTGTAGCGAAACCACTGCTTTGTGAGGCTGTAAATACGGTTGCGCCAGCAAGCTTACCAGTAATGGTACAAGAACCCGTAATATTGAAATCTGAAAAAGATTTTCTGCTTAAATATAACCACAGGCTTTTTAAATTAAACGGTGTACTCCCAGAAGTAGCAATTGTAAACTCTACAGGTCCATAAGACCCTGCACTACTATTTTCTATGTAATTGTTGTCGATAGCAGTACCGTTCCATCCTGTTCTAGGATATGCGGTTTGAATTTTAAAAGGACCATGAGCTTGAGTAGTAACATTAAAAACTTGACCATTATCTGTAAAGCTTGTACTTCCATTAGTTTCTGTTTCGAAATCCTCAGTCGTTTGTGCTATAAATAACTGTGTAATTAAAACAGCAAATAGACTTAATAAGTATTTTTTTTTCATATGCGGATTATTTAGGGGGTTAAATTGGGGTAAAAAGTGTTGGTGTTTAATAACATGTGTTTTTTAATAATCAATTTTCAAAAAGTCTGAGACGATTTTATCTACTTGAATAAATGTCATAAATGGAGTTAAATGAATTAATCAACTTACGTATAATTTTCTTTTTATAATTTTCATTTTTATTGATGGTTTGTAATTAATAAGTACATTAAATAAAATGGGATAGATTATTAACTGCACTTTTAAATTCGAATAATTTCCCTAAGTAAATATATGCAAAATTACTTATAAATTATTTGTAAATAGTGTTTTAATCGTATTTTTACGTGTTTTGACTGGTATTTATGTAGATTATAGACCATAATTATTCCCAAAATAAGGTAGTAGTAGTTAATAACAGATGTTTGTAGAAGGTAAATTTGCAGTTAATTTAGTTTACTATTTCGTAATTTCTGATAAGTTACTTTTAGAAAATATATTGGAACAATGAATTAAGAGATGCTTCTTAATTAGTTAGTAATTAACTGTTGTATTAATTTTTTCCATTGCTATAAAAGTACTGTGCCTAAATTTGATGTATTAAAAATTAAGGCCTGCCATTACAGCAAGCCTTCTTAGAGATCTAAAAACTTAAACTTTTTAGATCTTAATTAATTTTTTTGTTACTGTTGCTTCATTTGCAGTTACTTTAATGAAATATATTCCTCTTGCCAATTCGCTAGTATTGATAGTATTCAAACTGCTATTTGTTGTTTTCTGAATAAGTGTTTTACCTGTAGTATCAAAAAGTTGAATACTCGTTTTGTCAGTAGTACTCAAAACTATAAAAAGTTCATTTTGGATTGAAGTTGGATAAATTGCGACACCGTTAGAAGTATTAAAATTATTTGTTCCAAGTGTGGCATTGGCTTCAATCGGGCTAAAATCTTTCCATACGTTTGCTGTCTTGTAGCTAGATACGCTGCTTGATGGTACTTTTAAACTACAGTTTGCTTGATCTACTCCGTAAAAAGCGTTAGCATTTATTACAGCCACGTTCGGATTCATGCAGATAACAGAAGTTAAATTTGCGCAATCTGCGAAAGCATAATCCTCTATTGAATTTACATTTTCTCCAATGGTAATTGATGTGATACTTGTTATAGAGGATTTTGTCGTTAATGACTTGCTAGCTGTTAAATCGTCATTATAGATACCTTCAAAAGCTGACTCTGCGATTGCTGTTACTAAATAATCGTCTCCTTTGTAATTTACGGTAGCAGGAATTACGATAGCTCCAGTATAATTTTTACCCAAGCTAGCGATTACTTTTACCGTTGACCCTGATGTGAATTCATAACTAATTTCATTTATAACAGTTGGTTCGATGTTTGTAATTCGATAAAAATCTTCCCAATGTGCTGCATTTTTATAATCATCCATTGAATTAGTAGGAACAATTAAGGTAGCAGATAGAACTGGAGTAGTCCCAGAAAATACAGTGTTATCAATCTCAATTGGTGACGCAACATTACAAGTTATTAATTTTAAATTTGGACAAAAATTAAAAGCGTATTGCCTAATTGATTGAACACTTGCAGGTATCGTAACGTTCGATAAACTTTTACAATTAGTTAAAACTGCAAATGATACCTCTGTAATACTATTTGGGAAACTAAAGCTTGTTAAACCTGAATTATTAAATGCATAATCACCTATATAAGTAACAGAATTCGGTACTTCTAACGAAGTTAATGACTTGCAATATGCAAAAACTTCTTTTCCAATAGACGTAATAGAAGTTGGAATATTAATGGTTGTTAAATTTTCACAATGAGTAAATGCTGCTTTTTCAAATGAAGTGACAGAATTTCCAATATGAACAGAACTTAATGATGTACAGTCTTCAAAAGCATATTCTGGAACTGCAGTAATATTATTCCCTATAGTAATAGCTGTAAGTTCTTCATTATATCTAAAAGCTTCTGAGTATATTGTAGTAACGTTATAAGTTATATTTTCATATGTAACTGTCGAAGGAATAGTGATAGATCCCTCGTAATTGCCATCTGTATTATTCACAACTTCGACAGTAGCAGGCGTTGCTTTAGATGTAATTTCGTAGGCAAGACCATCGACTATAAATGGCTCGGCATCAGTAATTTTTAAAAATTCTTTCCATCCATCTGCATTTTTATAAAGATCCAAGCTTGCTGTTGGAACAATTAATCTACAAGATTCTACATTAATATTATAAAATACTTCTTCACTTACTTGTAAAGGATTTATAATTTCGCAGGTGATTTGATTTAGTTGATTATACCCATTAAATGCAGTATTACTAATTTCTGTAACTTCATAAACCACATCATTATAGCTTACAGTTGCTGGTATTCTTATTAAAGTACTAGTAGGATTTTCAGTATTTAGTACCACTTTTACAGCTGCTGGTTGAGTAGATGTGATTTCATAAGCTACTGCATCAATGACAAAAGGTTTGACATCGCTGATATTAGCAAAATCTTGCCAGATGAAAGCTAGTTCATAAAGTTCTTTTTTACCTGTAGGAACAATTAATTTACAATAATCTAAATATACATTTGTAAATACAGATGAACTGATTGGTAGTGCAACTTCTATATTGCTGGTAATCTGCTTTAAATTGAAGCAATTCGCAAAAGCATGATCACCGATTGAAGTAATAGATTTAGGGATATTCACAAAACTTAACCCATAACTATTAGCAAAAGCGCTTTCTGCAATTTCTGTCACATTATATGGTTCATCATAATAAGTTATAACTGATGGGATTACTACTGAACCAGAATATCCAGTCTCACTGTTTGCAATCACTTTTACGGATGAAATTCCGTTAATCTCATAATTGATTCCATCTATGATGAAGTTACCGGGTACTGCAAGTGCATTTGCCGAAGCCAAACTGATATTCACAAATGCGAATAGGAAAAGTAATTTTTTAATCATAATTAATTATTTTAAGTAGGTTTATAATTTCTATATGAAAAAGGAGTTGTTAAAAATGATTTTCGACCCAATTCTACCGCTCTCATTAAATTAGATGTTTTTTGGGGCACCTATAATAAATAAATGGTTTTGAATTGAATCAATAGTAAATAATTGACCTTTTGAACATAGACTCTAATTGAGTGACAAATCTATTGTACAAAATATAATTCGAATAGCCCATTCGGACAAATCGATAGCCCAATAAGACATTTCGACGATTTTTTAGGTAGATCGTCGATTATTTACACTTTTATATGTAAAAACATTGGGGGTTAATGGAGATTTTGACCGTAATAAATTGATAAATTTTGTTCTAAGAACTCTAATCAAAAGCTATATCACAACGAAATGCTGAGGGGAGCTTTCCATGTTTTTTTTTGAAAGTAGCGCTAAATTTGCTGGGACTATCATATCCTACTTGATTTGCAATATGTTTTATTTGCATATCAGTATTAAGAATAAGCTGCATCGCTAACTCCATTTTTTTATCAATATTATATTGTAGAATTGAAGTACCGTAGACAGACTTAAAATCTGTTTTTAATTTTGAGGACGAGATATTAAGCTTTTCTGCAATAGTATCAATACCAATAAACGGACTAGATAATTTAGTCGAAATCATCAGTTCACATTTTGCAATCTTCTTATAATCCACTGCACCTTTTTCCTGGTAGTCATTTTTTCGGTCATCTTCAAAAACATTTTTGAAGAACGAAGAGAGTAAGCTTAGTGATTGTGCTTTTAAAATAGTTTTATTGAATACACTCGTATTGAATGTTTTAAAAGTATGAAGGATTGCATGAGACAACTCTTCCGCATTAGGCACTATATCTTGATACGAAATAAAGCCTTTGTCGGAATCTAGAAATTTTTTAAACGGAATATTGCTGTCTAATTGATCTAATGGTATGTTGTTCTCAATCCAACTCGGACTTACATAATAAATATAAAATTGGCATTTAGATCCTTTGTAAAAACAAGCACCAACGTCAACGCCCGGTTTTTTAAATCCCCAAAATTTATTTTGAAAAGGCATTTTATCAATAAATACATTTTGCAATTTTACATCACTTTCAAAAACGGTAAAAGTGATTGAGTAATGTTCGCTCGGAATGTCTTTTGCGTACACAGATTTTATAACTGTATCGTGTTTAAAATTTAAGTTGGTTATCGTAAGCCATAAACCTTCGTCAATTTTTCTGTAGCGCATCTCACCTTTTATAAAAGGATTATTTCGGTATACAGTTTGTTCTTCGATAACATGCTTACTTCCGGGTGTTTTTATTGTTGACTCTATAAATGATTCCGGAGTATTTGCTAAAAAAGGGAATTCGAAAAACCCGTCCTGATAGAACTTGAAGTTAGGCTTGATAAATTGGAACCATTTTGAAATACTCATGCTTTTAAAATATAGTACAATACCAAAATTGCTAGGACTAAAGAGCCTTAATCAGGAATAAGTGAGTTACAAATAAACAAAAAAACTTTTTTATTGTCAAAGTTCGAAATTGAGGTCTAGGATGCTAATAATGTTAATGTGAACATAAATTCATTAATTAAATTTACGGAGCACTTATCATTTTATAGGAAAAAGGGAATTCTATTTCAATATAATCATAAAGTTCAAAAAAAAAATATTTACTTATATGAAAAGCATTAAGTTGTAAAATACTTTTGTAACCTTTTCTGTAACAGTGTTTTTGGGCTGTATTGTACGATTATATATTATAGGTGTGTATGTGAGCATCTATTATAATACGAGAATCAGATTAACTTATAGGTTACTCTATTATTATCCGATATACAATTTTGGCTAGATGGTTTAACTCTAAAGAATTTATTTTTAATTCAATAGAATTTTTAAAATATATAGTATTTTCTTATGTTATATAGGAAGATTTTATGAATTTATCTAAAATTACTTGTCTAAATTTATGAATTCATCTTACTTTTCATTTTAAAATTAGGAGTTCTGTCAAGATTAAGAAAGTTTTAATTTTTGCCTTTATAGAACTATAAAAAAACTTAAAATCTTTTATTTGGATGTCGTAGTATTTGACGCGTAAAAAAAGATTCATTTATATATACAAAAGGCTAAAATTCTACATGGTTTTTCGATTATTTATTAATTAGAATATTGATGGTAGTAAGGACGGAATGGTTATTAATTTGTTTTTATCACAATCATTTTGTTTAATTATGTTATAATATGTCTTTAATTTATGTGTTTTTTTAAGAATATGATAAATTTTTAAATTTAATTTCGTAATAAATTTTTTGGTTGACTCTTTTTCGAAAAGAATAATAAAATAGTGTCTCAAAATCATATTTCCATTTATATAAGTTGTATTTTATTTCAAAATCGTTTTGGGTATCGTATATAATGAGTTTTCTTAATTGACCCCTATAATTCTTTTTAGTAGTTTTGTTTTCTTGTTATTGCAATTACAGTTAGTTAACTGGTATTGTTAATAAAATTACACTTAAAAAATATTAAAAATGAGTACTACATTATTTGACAAAGTATGGGATTCGCACGTGGTGCGTAAAATTGAAGATGGACCAGATGTGTTTTTTATTGACCGTCATTTCATCCATGAAGTTACTAGTCCTGTGGCTTTCTTAGGTTTAAAATCTAGAGGTGTTTCCGTTTTATATCCAGAGCGTACTTTTGCTACTGCAGATCACAATACACCTACTATCAATCAACATTTACCTGTTGAAGACTTACTTTCTGCTAATCAATTGCAAGCATTAGAAGACAACTCAGCTGAATACGGTATTTCGCACTGGGGATTAGGTCATCAAAAAAATGGAATCGTTCACGTTGTAGGTCCTGAAAACGGAATTACATTGCCTGGTGCTACGATTGTTTGTGGAGATTCACATACTTCGACTCATGGTGCTTTTGGAGCGATTGCTTTTGGAATCGGTACTTCAGAGGTAGAGATGGTACTTTCTACACAATGTATTATGCAACCTAAGCCAAAGAAAATGCGTATCAACGTAAATGGTACTTTGAGCAAAGGTGTGGGACCAAAAGATGTGGCACTTTATATTATATCGCAATTAACAACTTCTGGAGGTACAGGTTATTTTGCTGAGTACGCTGGAAATGTTTTTGAAGAAATGACCATGGAAGGACGTATGACTGTTTGTAACCTTTCTATCGAAATGGGTGCTCGTGGTGGTATGATTGCTCCAGATCAAAAAACATTTGATTACTTAGAAGGTAGACTTCATGCTCCTAAAGGTGAAGCTTGGACAAAAGCAGTTGAATACTGGAAAACTTTGAAAACAGATGCTGACGCAATTTTTGATGCTGAATTAAACATCAATGCCGAAGACATCGAACCAATGATTACTTATGGTACAAACCCAGGTATGGGAATTGGTATCTCAAAACATATTCCAACTGCTAATCAAGTAGAAGGTGGTGCTGAGACTTACAAAAAATCATTAGCGTACATGGGCTTTAACGAAGATGATGTAATGATTGGTAAAACTATCGATTACGTTTTCTTAGGAAGTTGTACTAACGGACGTATCGAAGACTTTAGAGCTTTTGCTGAAATTGTAAAAGGTCGTAAAAAAGCAGATAACGTAACGGCTTGGTTAGTTCCAGGTTCACACGTTGTAGAAGCACAAATAAAAGAAGAAGGAATTCTAGACATTTTAACTGAATCAGGTTTCGTACTACGTCAACCAGGTTGTTCAGCTTGTTTAGCAATGAACGATGATAAAGTGCCAGCTGGAAAATATGCAGTAAGTACATCAAACAGAAACTTTGAAGGTCGTCAAGGTCCAGGTTCAAGAACATTGTTAGCGTCTCCAATCATGGCAGCAGCAGCGGCAGTTACTGGAAAATTGACAGATCCAAGAGAGTTGATGTAGAATTTTTCACCGCAAGGGCGCAAAGACGCAAGGAATTATGGAAAAATACCGTTACGAAGAGTTAGCAAAAGAAATATTTTTAGCTAGCCTTGAGGTTCATAAAATAATGGGACCCGGTTTATTAGAATCCGTTTATGAAATGTGTCTTTTGAGAGAATTGCAATTGAGAAATATTTCAGCAGAATGTCAAGTTATTATTCCTCTACAGTACAAAGGATTTTATTTATCAAAAGAATATAAAATCGATATTCTAGTTGAAGAAGAGATAATAATAGAGTTAAAATCGGTTGATTCGATTTTGCCGGTTCACGAAGCACAGCTGATTTCATATTTAAAATTGGCAGATAAAAGAATGGGATTCTTAATTAATTTTAATGTTCCCTTAATAAAAAGTGGTTTTAGAAGATTTGTAAACAATTATTAACCTTCTTAAACTTTAAAAAATGAGCATTGCGCCTTTGCGCCTTTGCGGTAAACAAAAATAATATAGCATTGCGCCTTTGCGTCTTTGCGGTAAAATAAAAAATATGGCATACGATAAATTTAATATCCTTACCAGTAGTGCAGTGCCACTACCTATTGAAAATGTAGATACAGATCAAATCATTCCTGCTCGTTTCTTGAAAGCTACAAAACGTGAAGGTTTTGGAGATAACCTTTTTAGAGACTGGAGATACAATGGAGACGATACTCCAAAAGCTGATTTCGTATTAAATGACTCAACTTACTCAGGTAAAATTCTTGTTGGAGGAAAAAACTTCGGTTCAGGTTCCTCTCGTGAGCATGCTGCTTGGGCGGTGTACGATTACGGATTCCGTGCGGTTGTTTCTTCTTTCTTTGCAGATATCTTCAAAGGAAACTGTTTGAATATTGGTGTTTTACCAGTTCAAGTAAGTGCTGAATTTGCTGCAAAAATCTTCGCTGCTATCGAAGCAGATCCTAAGACGGAATTGGAAATCAATTTGCCTGAGCAAACGATTACTTTGAAAGCTACGGGAGACAAAGAATCTTTTGATATCAACGGATACAAAAAGAACAATATGGTAAACGGTTTTGATGATATTGATTACTTATCAAACATCAAAGAAGAAATTGTTGCTTTCGCAGACAAATTGCCTTACTAAAATAAGCGATTAGGCATCTGAATCACAATTACAGAATGTATTTGCTAATCCAAATCTTTTGCAATAAATTAAAATCCTATACTGTATAAAAGCGGTATAGGATTTATTATAAAACAAAAAAATGATTTTAGAAGCAGTTATACTTCATGTAAAAAACGGTTTAGAAAATGAATTTGAAGCCGATTTTAAAATTGCCAGTCAATATATTAGCAGTATAAATGGGTATGTAAGTCATTCGTTGCAAAAATGTATTGAGAACAAAAATCAATACCTATTATTGGTGCAATGGGATAAACTGGAAGATCATACCATAGGTTTTAGGAATTCGCACGAATACCAAGCATGGAAAAAATTATTGCATCATTATTATGATCCATTTCCAGTAGTGGAGCATTATGAAATGGTTCTGGAGAATAAAAAATGATTGTGATAACTTGGTATCACAAATTTTGACATCAAGATAGAATGAACCAAGAATAAGAACAGGATAAAAAAAAATGAAACCAAACAAACACATACATAGAGAAGCGCAAGAGGCAGCAAAAATATTTGATGATAGAAGTCTTAAGAATGATTACAGACACCTATCTCAAATTTTGAAGCCCGGATTGACGGTTTTGGATGTGGGTTGTGGTATAGGGGCAATTTCTAAAGATATTGCTCATATTATAGGAGTAAATGGGAAAGTTATCGGAATTGATAATACGGAGAAATTTATTCAAATTGGAAAAGAAAACAATCAAAACGTTTTAAATCTAGAATTAGTTCACACAGATTTGTTTGATTATAATCCCGATTTAAAATTTGATTTAATTGTTTCGTCCAGAACATTACAGTGGTTGAGTAGTCCAAAAGAAGCTTTGAATAAAATGAAATCACTTTTGAAACCAAACGGACAAATTTCGATATTAGATTATGATCATACTAGTTTAATTTGGAATCCGTTACCCCCAGTTAGCATGCAAGAGTTTTATAAAACTTTTTTGAAATGGCGGGCTGATGCTGGAATGAATAATAGAATTGCAGAAGATTTGGCCGATTTATTAAAAGAAGTTGGTTTTCATTCGATAGAAAATATAAATGCCGATGAGCATTATACAGCAATAGATAATAAAGTCAAAATAGGAATTTGGTCAAAAGTAGCAGGCTCTAGCCAAATGGTCGAAGAGGGCTACTTGGACAATGAATTGAGATTGAAAGCAATCGAAGAATATAATAACTGGATCGAAACCAAAGCGATTTCGATGACAATGAAGCTAAATGAAGTGAGAGGTAAAATTTAATAGTTCCTCACTTCACTTTCAAATAGTTTACGAATAGTACGCATTAGCCAATGGCAACAACAATAAAAATGGAAAAAAGAAAGATTGAAATAATGGATACGACGCTTCGTGATGGGGAACAAACCTCAGGAGTGTCTTTTTCTGCTGCAGAAAAATTAACCATTGCCCAATTGTTATTAAACGAATTAAAGGTTGATCGTATCGAAATTGCATCGGCTCGCGTGAGTGAAGGTGAATTTGAAGGTGTCAAAGGAATTATGACCTGGGCAGAGCAAAAAGGAATAGCAGACAAGATCGAAGTGTTGACTTTTGTAGACAAAGGACTTTCTATCGAATGGATGAAAAAGTCGGGTGCCAAAGTTCAAAATTTATTGACTAAAGGTTCTTTGAATCATTTAACTCACCAACTCAAAAAAACTCCTGAACAACATTTTGCCGAAATTGCGGAAAGTATTGCTTTGGCTACTGAAAACGGAATAGCGACCAATGTTTACCTCGAAGATTGGAGTAATGGTATGCATCATTCGCCTGAGTATGTGTATCAATATTTAGATTTTATTAGTACTCAACCGGTCAAAAGAATTTTGCTTCCTGATACTCTAGGAGTTTTGATTCCTTCGGATACTTTCGAATTTATTTCGAAAATAACTCAGAAATATCCAGCTATTCACTTTGATTTTCATGCGCATAATGACTACGATTTAAGTGTCGCAAATGTTATGGAAGCAATCAAAGCAGGAATTCATGGATTACACGTAACGGTAAACGGAATGGGAGAACGTGCTGGTAATGCACCTCTTGCTAGTATCGTAGCGGTGATTAACGATTTTATGCCAGAAATAGAAATGGGTGTAAAGGAAACTTCTTTGTACTCGGTAAGTAAATTGGTAGAAGCCTTTACAGGATATAGAATTCCAGCCAACAAGCCTATTGTAGGAGATAATGTATTTACTCAAACTGCCGGAATTCATGCTGATGGTGACAACAAGAAAAACTTATATTTTAATGACCTGCTTCCAGAACGCTTTGGAAGAAAAAGACAATATGCTTTAGGTAAAACATCTGGTAAAGCCAATATCGAGAAAAACCTTCAAGAATTGGGTTTAAAACTTAATGACGTAGATTTAAAACTTGTAACCCAGCGTATTATTGAATTAGGGGATAAAAAAGAAACGGTAACCAAAGAAGATTTACCTTATATCATTTCGGATGTTTTGGGAAGTCACGCTTACGAGGAAAAAATTACTTTTGAATCGTATTTATTGTCTCATGCAAAAGGAATGCGCCCTTCAACCACTTTATGTTTGAAACTGGACGGCCAAATTATTGAAGAACATGCGCAAGGTGATGGTCAATTTGATGCCTTTATGAATGCTTTGGCAAAGATCTACAAAAGCAAAAAATTAGAATTACCCAAATTAATTGATTATGCTGTGAGGATTCCTCCAGGTAGTAGCTCTGACGCTTTGTGTGAAACCGTTATCACATGGATTTATGATGGCAAAGAATTTAAGACAAGAGGCTTAGATTCAGATCAAACGGTGGCCGCAATTATTGCTACTCAAAAGATGTTGAATGTTGCCGCTCAATAATAAATAAAAAAGAAACGAATTAGTAATATAAATAAAAAATAATGAAATTAAATATCGCACTTTTAGCAGGGGACGGAATCGGACCAGAAGTAATTGATCAAGCAGTAAAAGTATCAGATGCAATTGCACAAAAATTTGGACATGAAATCACTTGGAAACCAGCTTTAACTGGTGCTGCTGCGATTGATGCAGTTGGAGAACCTTATCCAGATACAACTCACGAAATTTGTAAAAATGCTGATGCTGTTTTGTTTGGTGCTATTGGTCACCCAAAATACGATAACGATCCTTCTGCACCTGTACGTCCAGAGCAAGGTTTGTTAAAAATGCGTAAGGCTTTAGGTTTGTTTGCAAACGTAAGACCTACTTTTACTTTTCCATCTTTATTGGATAAATCTCCATTAAAAAGAGAACGTATAGAAGGAACTGATTTAGTTTTCTTAAGAGAATTAACTGGTGGAATCTATTTTGGAGAAAAAGGAAGAAGAGACGGTGGAGAAACTGCTTTTGACAATTGTGTATATACAAGACATGAAGTACAACGTTTGGCTAAAAAAGGTTTTGAATTAGCGATGACACGTAGCAAAAGATTATGTTGCGTAGATAAAGCTAACGTACTTGAAACTTCACGTTTGTGGAGAGAAACAGTACAGGCAATGGAAAAAGATTATCCAGAAGTAACTGTTTCTTATGAATTTGTTGATGCAGTTGCTATGCGTTTGGTGCAATGGCCAAACTCTTATGATGTGTTAATCACTGAGAACTTGTTTGGAGATATCTTAACGGACGAAGCTTCTGTAATTTCTGGATCAATGGGATTAATGCCATCTGCATCTATGGGAGCTGAGGTGTCTTTGTTTGAGCCTATTCACGGATCATATCCACAAGCAACAGGTTTAGATATCGCTAACCCTATGGCAACTGTTTTGTCAGCAGCGATGATGTTTGAAAACTTTGGCTTGATGGAAGAAGGAAAAGCTATGAGAGACGCAGTAAACAAAGCGCTAGAAGCTGGTATGGTTACTGAAGATTTAGCCGATGGAGGAAAAGCTTACGGAACTAAAGAAGTTGGTGACTGGTTAGCTGCAAATATATAATCGTCAAAGACTATTTATAAAGGCTGTCTCGATATTTTCGAGACAGCCTTTTTTTTGTTCTTAATTTTCAGCCACTAAGCGCAATTAAACATATTCAAAAATCATTATTTTTGGTTTACAACAGACCTAATCTCCAGGTTTATTGAAGGTAATAAAAAAATTTACATTTAAGTGTACCGTCAAAAAACCCAATAAAAAACCGTTAAAGAACCCAGTAATGTTTCCTTATAAACAGAGTCGATTTAAATAGAAATCATTAATTTGGTCATCCTTTATAATATATTATGTCAGATCATATTCTATTTTTTATAATGTGTTTCTTTACCCTCGGTTTTTTATGTATCGTGGGGTTCATTAGTTTTTTTTTAAATTATTATTTTAAGTCAAAACCGTACTTTTTTTATTTAGGATATGTCTTAACGACAGTCATATACATTGCCGCTGTCTTTATTAATTATGGACAGCAAGTTTCCAAAGATTCACTTCTGTTTGAAATTACTGGGTACATATATGATCCTATTCAGGTATTGTCTTATTTTTTTCATACCACTTTTGCCTATTATTCAATAGTTGTGGAAAATGAAAAGTTCAAAAAAATGTTTTGGATCATTAAGACCTATGCTGTTCTGCTTCTATTATATTTGATAACGGCAGTAGTTCAGTCTAAGCTAAATAACAATATTGGTATTTTTTTCGAAATATCTCGAATTGTAGTATATGCAATAGTAGTCGTGTTTCTGGTCAATTTGGCAAAAAACCTTTCAAATGGTAATTTGAAATTAATTTTTGCAGCCTTATTTATATTTTTAATATTTTCATTATTAGCTTTTTACGATGTTACTTTAAACTATGAGAACAGTACATTTTTAGGGTTTCAGTATATATGTATAGGGTATGTGCTTGAGAATATATGTTTTGCCACAGCTTTTATTTATAAAATTATTAGCACCGACAAACAAAAGAAAAGAACAGAAATTCTGCATCAAAAACAATTAGTTATTGTTGAGCAAGAGATGCAACAACAAACAATGCAGTACCTAGGAAGAGAGATCCATGACAATATTGGCCAAAAACTTATTTTAGCGAGTATTGGTATACAGCAATTAACCTTAGAAAACATACCTCAAGAAATGATCAAAAAAATTGAGGATGTCAATGTAACTATCAATTCGGCTTTGTCTGAGTTGAGGTTATTATCTAAATCATTGACAAATAACGAAATTGAAAACAAAAAAATCATTGATTTAATCGAAGGCGAAAGCAGAGAAATAAATAAGATTAAAAAATGTACACTACATTATAATGAAGATTTACGAGATCTTATATTAGAATATCAAACTAAAATTATTCTATTACGTATTATTCAGGAGTTTTCGCAGAACAGTATCAAGCACGCCATTTGCAGTTTGATAACTATAGATCTAAAAGTAGATAAAAATGTTTTACATCTTTCTTTGACAGATGACGGTAAAGGATTTAATTCCAAATCTCCCATAGTTAAAGGAATTGGTTTAAAAAATATGATGAAAAGAATCTCACTTATTGGAGGCGTTTTTGACTTGCAAAGCAATGTGGAAATAGGTACAAAATTACGAATTGAAATCCCCTACTAAAATGAAAAAGTCGATAGTAATTGTTGATGATCACTTGTTGATTGCTAAAGCTTTACAGGAAATTATAAATAAATTTGAAAATTTTGAAATTCTATACGTCTGCGAAAATGGAAAAGAGCTTCAAGATAAATTTGAAAAAGAGGCTAACTATCCAGCAATAGTGATGCTGGATATTAGCATGCCTATTATGAATGGGTTTGAAACGGCCTTGTGGTTAAAAGAGAATCATCCCGAGGTGTTGGTTATGGCTTTGAGTATGCAGGATGATGAAGATAGTCTGTTAAAGATGATTCAAAATGGAGCCAAATCATTTTTGTTGAAAAATGTTCATCCCAACGAATTGGAAAATTCTTTAAATAAATTGGTATATCATGGCTGCTATTATCCTGACTGGGTTACTAACAAAGTTTTTGCAACCTTGAGTCAAGCAAAGACAGAAGTTACTAGTTCAATAAAAATTTCCGATCGGGAGATGGAATTCTTAGCCTACACAACATTAGAATTAAATTATAAGGAGATTGCAGATAAAATGAATTGCAGCCCCAGAACAGTTGAAGGTTATAGAGATGCTTTATTTGAAAAATTTGAAGTAAAAAGCAGAGTAGGCCTAGCTATTTATGCCATAAAAAATGGTTTGGTCTAGTTAGTTCTTGAAGAATTTTACGAAGGATAATTTAAAGTGATCATTATATAGAAGTGAATAGC
This sequence comes from Flavobacterium algicola, assembly GCF_022399565.1. Taxonomy (GTDB): domain Bacteria; phylum Bacteroidota; class Bacteroidia; order Flavobacteriales; family Flavobacteriaceae; genus Flavobacterium; species Flavobacterium algicola. Next base: position 959,847 of record NZ_JAJTUT010000001.1, on the reverse strand, counting down.
AATTAGAGTTGCAATAGTACACCGGTAGTCATTGAATGTGATAATCGTAATTTAAATTAAAAAAGAAAGTAAATTTCTGATTTATAGAGAGGTAAGAATGCGATTTTCTAATTTTAACCCCTCAAAATCGAAGATAATTGAGTTTGTTTCTTTACATTAGTAGTCTGATTAAATTGAAGAACGCCAATATAAGTACTTTCTAATCAATTGTATAGAGATTCAGTAGCAATTATAGGCTTACTGCTGATATAGGTGTTTTAATTATAATGCCCCCGAGCTGAGTTATTGACTAAAATGATGTAGAAAACAGAGTTTAAAATTTGAACTTAATTCGTTTAGGAGTTAATTCAAAAGTTGAAAAATAATTTGTTATGTTTCCTTTGCTTGTTGAATTTTTGGTGTAGATGGTGATGACAGAATAAATTATTAGAAATTTTTATATAAATAATAAGAACTTCAGTAAGCTACAATTTCGGTTGTAGTTATACTTAAAATTACATACTATTCTGTAGTGGTTTAGCAAATAAATTAGATAATGTTACTAAGCCATTAATAAACCATTTAACCAACCAAAATCATGACTGACCAAAACTTTATTTTATTCGATAAATACCTTCATGAGGAATTGTCGGATGTAGAAAAACAAACTTTTCAGACTAAACTTAAAAGAGATTGTACCATGGCAACCGCCTTTGACGGTTATAAGGATGCCGATTTTCAGTTGCAGCTAAAATACGGAGTTGAAAAGGACAAACATAACTTTCGTCAGAAGCTCTCAAAAATAGTTAATGAGTGTCGAGAGGATAAAGACACTACTGTTCGATTACTCAAACCGTGGCATTATTCTGTTGCGGCTTCGATAGTGGTATTACTAGGTGTATACTTCTTAATGCAAAGTACAAATCCAGTTTTTGAAGATTTTAATGCGCATAAAAAGGTTAGTTTTTTATCGAATGATAAAACAAATATCAATTTAAAATTAGCTCAAGATTATTTTAACAGTAAGAATTATGGTGAAACAATTACTCAATTTGAAATCGTACTAAAACAAAATCCAACTTCAGAGATAACATTGTATTATGCAATAGCACTAACGGAAATGAACCGGTTAACAGAAGCACAGCCGATTTTTGAAAATATAATCTCTAAGGATATTACTAATAGGGATAGAGCCAGCTGGAACTTGGCGCTCTTACAGTTAAAACAAAAGGACTATCAAAAATGTCAAGCTACATTAAAGACTATTTCTGGGGATTATGAAGATCATGTGGCTGTGCAGGCTTTGCTGAAAAAATTAGAATATTCCTGGATTAGATAATTATAATCAATTAGTTCGATAAATGAACCAAAAGAAATTGTAATTAGATTGTGATCGTTGTTTTGTAGGTCTTTATGAATAATTGTAGTTTTACATTTTAAAACGCAATAATGATACTGACAGATACCCATACTCACCTCTATTCTGAGGAATTTAATGAAGACCGCAATGAAATGGTGCAGCGTGCAATAGATGCTGGAGTTTCTCGGTTTTTTATTCCAGCTATTGATTCTAGCCAAACTGCAAGCATGTATGCATTAGAAAAAGCACATCCAAATGAGGTTTTTTTAATGATGGGATTGCATCCTACTTATGTCAAAGAGAATTTTCACGACGAACTGAACCACGTAAAGAAAGAATTAGAACAACGAAAATTCTACGCTATTGGCGAAATTGGGATTGATTTGTATTGGGATAAATCACATTTGGCTGAGCAACAAGAAGCTTTTAGAACTCAAATTAAGTGGGCCAAGCAGTATCAATTGCCAATCGTAATTCATTGTCGAGATGCTTTTGATGAAGTATTTGCTATTTTAGAGGAAGAAAAGTCCGATGAATTATTTGGGATTTTTCACTGTTTTACGGGCAATTATGAACAGGCACTCCAAGCAATTTCTTATAATATGAAATTAGGAATAGGAGGGGTAGTTACTTTTAAGAATGGAAAAATAGACCAGTTTTTACATCAAATTGATTTGCAACACATTGTCTTAGAAACAGATTCACCTTATTTGGCTCCAATCCCTTTTCGTGGGAAACGAAATGAAAGTAGCTACATTGTAAATGTTGCGCAAAAACTGGCAGACATATATGGTGTTTCTATTGAGGAGGTTGCTTTAAAAACGACAGAAAATTCCAAATCAATTTTTGGGATTTAAATTAGAAATTACATTAGTTTAACTTTTTTTTTGTTCTTTTGCTTTGACTAAAAAAACTATAATGCAAAAATTCGACGCAATTCGACCTTTTTATGATTCGGAGGTAAACGAAGTATTTAAAAAATTACTTTATCATCCGATGATGAAATCTTTAATGGATTTTTCTTTTCCCGATGACGATGATGCATCTTGGAGAGGACTATTGGCAAAAACCCATTCGATACGTGATTTTCAGTGTAATTTTATATACCAGTCGGTACAAACATTATTAAAGAAAAGTTCCGAAGGTCTTACTACTTCTGGTTTCGAAAAATTAGAAAAAGGTGAATCTTATTTGTTTATTTCAAATCATAGAGACATATTATTAGATACTACTTTATTGAATGCTTCTCTATTTGAATATGGATTGGTAATGACAGCTTCCGCTATTGGAGACAATTTGGTTAAAAAGTCATTTTTAATGAACTTGGCAAAGTTGAATCGTAACTTTTTGGTGCAACGAGGGTTGAGTCCAAGAGAAATGTTACAAAGTTCAAAAACGTTATCAGAATATATTGGTCACCTACTCACACATGAGTGCCGTTCTGTATGGATAGCGCAGCGTGAAGGTAGAACCAAAGATGGTAACGATGCAACAAATCCTGGTGTTTTAAAAATGCTTGCCATGGGATCTGATGAAGATAATATTATAGACTATTTTAAGAAAATTAAAATTGTACCCGTATCTATCTCATATGAATATGACCCAACTGACGCTCTAAAAATGCCACAAATATTAGCAGAAGCTAATAATGAGGTCTACGTAAAGGATGCTAACGAAGATTTTATGACAATTTTAAGTGGTGCTCTAGGACAAAAGAAGCACATTCACATACACATTGGTGATGTTTTAACAGATGTCATTGACGAAATTGGTACTGAAAACGACAGTACAAATAAACAAATACAAGCGATTGCCCAAGCAATTGATGACTCTATTTTGAGTAACTACAGATTGTGGCCAACAAATTACATTGCTTACGATGTGTTAAATAACAGCGATACTTACGCAAGTTTATACACCGAAGATCAAAAAATGCTTTTTGAACGTCGAATGGAAAAGCGTATCGATAAAGAAAACCCAGTAGCCTTACAGAGTTTTTTAAATATGTATGCTAATCCAGTGGTGAATAGTATAAAATACAGAGATGCAGTCAAAAACTAAAATACTACTTATTTATACCGGTGGAACCATCGGTATGAGTAAGGATTTTGAAACAGGAGCATTGGTGGCTTTCAATTTTAGCCAGCTTTTACAGCATGTTCCCGAGCTTAAATTACTCGATTGCCAGATTGAGACTGTTTCGTTTGAAACTCCAATTGATTCGTCTAATATGAATCCTGAGATTTTGGGGACTTTAGCGTCAATAATACAAGATAATTATACAAAATTCGATGGCTTTGTGGTGCTACATGGGTCAGATACTATGGCGTACACTGCTTCGGCATTGAGCTTTATGTTTGAGAATCTTTCCAAACCTGTAATACTCACTGGCTCGCAATTGCCAATAGGTGATTTGCGTACTGATGCTAAAGAAAATTTAATTACAGCTATTCAAGTCGCTTCTTTGCGAGAGAACGGTAGGAGCGTGATACAAGAAGTTTGTTTGTATTTTGAATACAAACTGTATCGAGGCAATCGCACGACCAAGGTAAATGCAGAACATTTTCAGGCCTTTAATTCGCCCAACTATCCTAGTTTGGTAGAATCGGGTGTGCATTTAAAAACCAATCGATCATTACTACTCAAGGTTGATTCTCAGGAGAAGTTGAAGGTTCAATTTACATTGAATACAAATGTTGCCATTTTGAAATTGTTTCCAGGAATAAGTGAAGTTGTACTAGCTGCAATGCTTTCGATAAAAGGCTTAAAAGGAATCGTTCTAGAAACCTATGGTTCTGGAAATGCACCGACTGAGGAATGGTTTTTAACCTTGATTGAAAACGCTATAAAGAATGGTTTGCATGTAATCAATGTTACCCAATGTCCTGCCGGAAGTGTTATGATGGGACAATATGAAACCAGTACAGGACTCAAAAATAGTGGTGTGATTTCGGGCAAAGACATTACTACTGAGGCTGCCATTACAAAATTAATGTACTTGCTTGAGCAGGATCATGATGATGCCGATTTTAAAGTTTTATTCGAAAAATCACTTCGTGGTGAGTTGACTGACTAAGTTATTGGTGAACGACTTCTTCACTATTTTTATGTAGTGGTGTCGTTTTTCTTTTCTCTTTATTCTTATATACCAAAAACACAATTGCAGTTGCAATGCAAAGAATTCCTTGTAGCGTTACGGTAAGTCTTGCGCCAATGTTGTGTGATAAAATTCCAATAAGTAGACTTCCAATAGGTAACATTCCTTGATAGGCCATAATGAAATAGCTTATGCTTCGGGAACGCATATGGGAGGCACTTTTCAATTGAATATAAATATTTATAGATGAGGTTTGCGCCATCATTCCTAGTCCACAAAGTGTCGTGCAAAATATCGCTATAGCGATACTTTGAGAAAAAGACAGTAGAATCATGCTGCTACCTAGAAGTAGGGTGGCTGCTAGGGTAATTTTAGTTACATCTGTTCCTTGTTTTATATTGGTTAAGTAGATGGCAGACAGAAGAGATCCAATTCCTGCTGCACTTTCAAACCAGCTGAAAGTTTGTGCGTCACCATTAAATATATCTTTTGCAAAAACAGGAAGTAAGGTTATGAATGAGGTCACAAACAAACTACTAAATATTAGTAAAAGAAGCATTTTCCCCATTTCCGCTTCGTTTTTTACATAATCAAGCCCTTCAACAAATTCATTATAAATCTTGATCTTGTGGGCGGATTTTGGCTGGTACGCTAGGCGCATCATAAACAGCGAGAACAACACAGGAATGTAACTCAAAAAATTCCCAATAAAACAAACATCTGCGCCAAATTTATGCAAAAGGATTCCCGCAAGAGCAGGACCTGCAATTCGCGCAAGATTACTTAAGCTGGTGTTTAATGCTACGGCATTGGCCAAATTATCTTTGTTATCAACGATTTCGACCATCATCGTTTGCCGGCAAATCATGTCGAAAGAATTGATGACGCCTTGAAACAACGTTAAGGCCATGATCAACTCTATATTGTATGTTTTATTGTAGAAGACCAACGCCATTAACCCGGCTTGAAACATGGCTAAAAACTGTAAAATGATCATTGCGCGATGCCTGTCGTACTTTTTTAATAAACTACCGGCCAATGGTGATAGAAATAGTGACGGTATCATACTGAAAAACATAACAAGTCCTAATAAGAAAACAGAGTTGGTGATGCTATACACCATCCAGCTTACGGCAGTTTTTTGTAGCCAGGTCCCAATAACGGAAATGGATTGACCATAAAAAAATATTTTAAAATTTCTTGATTCTAATGCTTTAAACATGCCATTTTATATTTGCCGCAAAGGTCGCTATTATGAATTCATTAAAAAAATTAATGTTTCTCTTCAATTTGTTGAATATTCTGCAATACGCTAGCGTAGAAAAGTTATTGGATTATGTAATTTGCCTTGTAAGGTCTATGTTTCAATTTGAATCTCGTACTAGTTCGAGTATGTTCAAAGTAATCCATATAATGGTAGTCACAGAGTTGCTAAAATGCTAATAGCTTAAAAAGGATAGCAATTGATTTTTACAATTATGAATAGTTTTGTTTGAATAAAAAAGTGGAGTAGTTATAAGAGTTATTTGCATCATTATTTTAACCGCATTATTTGTAGAAATAGATGTATAATATCTTTCGAAATTATTTTTTTAGTCGATTTTTTTTAGGTTATTTGCAATCCCAATTAGAGAGGTGTCTGAGTGGTTGAAAGAGCTAGCCTGGAAAGCTAGTATGTGGGCAACTGCATCGAGGGTTCGAATCCCTTCCTCTCTGCAAACAAAAAATGCTGCCCTAAAGAGCAGCATTTTTTGTTTTTAGTAAACCTTTTAACTGTCAGTTTCTACAATAACTAGTAAACCTAAGTCGTTAGAGCTCACTATAAATATTTATATTTGTAGTTATATTTTTAATTATTCAAATATACTAGCTTTACAATGCGACAACTATTGCTCTTTTTCTATTTGTTTTCGTTTTTCAGTACCTATGCTCAAATTGATGAAGTCGTAGAGAAACCAATGATAATTGTGGTTGATTCATTATATAGAGAGGATCAGTTTTATTTCGGTTTTACCTATAATACACTTCAAAATAAACCAGAAGATGTAGAACAAAATAAGTTTTCTACAGGTTTCTCAGCTGGTTTTTTAAGGGACATGCCAATAAACAAGCAACGAAATAAAGCCTTTGCTACGGGAATTGGATTTACGTACAATAATTATCTCCAGAATTTAGAGATAAAACAAAGTGGTGACTCGAATACATATACCGTATTTGACTCAGATTCAGATTACAGTAGAAATCGTTTTTCGCAAGTATTTGTAGATGTTCCAATTGAATTTCGTTGGCGAACATCAACCTATCAATCGTATAAATTTTGGCGTATTTATGGTGGGGTTAAATTTAGTTATTTGCTTTATGACCGTTATGTTTCTACTGATGATGATGGCAAAACAGTAATTACCAATAATAAGGATTTTGATAAATTACAATATGGACTTTATTTGTCCACTGGATACAATACCTTCAATATCTATGCTTACTATGGTTTAAATTCTTTATTCAAATCGGCAAAAATTGGTGATGACAAATTAAATATGAACGCCCTTAACATGGGGATTATATTTTATATTTTATAACCAAATGTACATGAGTAATAGTTGAGGGATACTACCAATAAAAAAGCCCAAAATCAGTTCGATGAGACTGTGCGCTTTCATTTCAAGTCGGGAGGAAGCTACTACACCATTCATTAAAATCAAAAAACTGATCCATAATATGTTGTGAGTTTGAAAATGCAAACTCAGTCCGATTACAAATAATGTCAAAGCACTTATTCCAATCATGTGCAAGCTCGCTTTTGTCCTGAGGAATAACAAAAGTAAAGCAATGAGCGTGCTTACTAAAGCACCTAAAAAGAAGAAATGAAATTCTAAGTAGCGGTCAATCGTAATTCCTTTTTTTAGTAATAAAATAATTAGAAAAATTTGTACGACCAAAGGAATTTTTCGCTCAGCAATTTTTGGCGCCATTACAGAACCAATTTTCCCCACAGATCGCAATAGAACAAATACTAATAACGGAACGATTATAGTGATCACTACAACTTGAAGGAATATAAACAATTTTTCCCTAGTTAAAGCAACTGATTGGTTTGCAAAAACGTAGAAAAAGGTTGCATACAATGGTATAAACAAAGGGTGGAATAGGTAGGAAAAAAAGGTGAGAAACTTTTTCAAATCAATAGTTCTTAGTTAGTAAAACAAATATAATAAAATTGTTGCGGATTATGAATTGGAGATATTTCATTGGACCCAAATAGTAACAGTTAATGTGAGGTGACTTGTCAAGGTTTTTTCGAAATAAAGGACTGGTGCGGTAAGGATATGCTTAAGAAGTGTTATTTTTGAAATAGATTATACAAGACCATGAACATTCTTTTAAAAAATATTATTTCAGTTTTGTCGGCAAGCTGTTCTTCAGAGAGCAGCGATATTATGATCGAGCATGTCTCAATCGACAGTCGATCCTCTCATAATGGAGCACATACTTTGTTTTTTTCGATAATAGGACCAAACAATGATGGTCATATTTATGTAAAAGACTTGATAGCTGACGGAGTTGGAAACTTTGTTGTGAACTATATCCCAAAAGGTCTCGAGGGAAAAGCTAATTTTTTACTGGTAGAAAATACGCTGGCTGCATTGCAACAATTTGCGGCCTATTACCGCAGTTTGTTTCATTTTCCAGTAATCGGTATTACCGGTAGTAATGGTAAGACCATCGTAAAAGAATGGATGAATTTTTTATTAAGTCCAGATTTTAATATTATAAGGTCACCAAAAAGTTTTAACTCTCAGGTAGGGGTGCCATTGTCAATTTTAGGCAGTAATGAAAAGCACAACCTGGGGATTTTTGAGGCTGGTATTTCTACTGTTACCGAAATGGAAAAATTAGAACCTATTGTAAAACCTACTATTGGTGTCTTAACCAATATTGGAACTTCTCATGATGAAGGATTTGAAAGTACCAATCAAAAAATCGAAGAAAAACTAAAGCTTTTTAAGAATGCTGGCGTTTTAATTTATAAAAAAGTTAAAACCGTAGATGGTTTACTTCCTGCTACCATAAAAAAGTTTAGCTGGAGTTTTGAGGATAATTCGGCCGAAGTTTTTATTTCGAAAATAGAAACAAAAAGTCAAAAGTCAAAGATATACTATAGCTATAAAGGGCAATGTCATGATGTCCAGATTCCGTTTGAAGATATGGCGTCGATAGAAAATGCTATTTCATGTTTGCTCGTCATGTTATATATGGAGTACGATAACGCAACCATCTGTGCGAGAATGTCATTATTATATCCCGTAGAAATGAGACTAGTGGTGAAGAATGGAATTAACAATTGTAGCTTAATTGATGATAGTTACAGTTCTGATTTTCAGTCGTTGAAAATTGCATTGGACTTTTTAGAAAGTCAGAATAAATTTCAAAAGAAGACGTTGATTCTTTCAGACATTTTTCAAAGTGGTTTGACAGATGAAGTTTTGTACAATCAAGTGGCCAAATTGGTCGTTGCCAATCATATTCAGCGTGTAATTGGGATTGGACAAACGATAGCTGCCTTTAAAGATCTTTTTTTTAATTGCATTACTTATCCCAATACAGCTGATTTTTTAGATGATTTTCGAAATTTAGATTTTTCGAATGAAACTGTTTTGGTCAAAGGGGCAAGGTCATTTGAATTTGAAGAAATCGTTGCAGTTCTCGAAGAAAAAAAACACGAAACGGTTTTGGAAATAAACCTGAACGCTCTAAGTGATAATTTGAATTTCTTTAAAGCCAAATTGCAGCCCGATGTCAAAATTATGGTGATGGTCAAAGCCTTTGGTTATGGCAATGGCGGACTAGAGATTGCTAGTTTATTAGAACACAATCAGGTTGACTATCTAGGTGTAGCTTTTGCTGATGAGGGAATTTCGTTAAAAAACGATGGAATACGATTACCTATTATGGTATTAAATCCAGAGAGCACGAGTTTTTCTTCTATTATTCAATACCAATTAGAACCAGAAATATACAGTTTGCGAGGCTTGAATAATTTTCTAAAAATTGCTGAAAGTAAAAAAATAAAAAACTTCCCAATTCATATTAAGATAGACACAGGTATGCATCGTTTGGGATTTGAGCGAAAAGATATTCCTGACTTAATTCGGATTCTAAAGACAACTGATGCAGTGCAGGTAAAAAGTATTTTGTCGCACATGGCCACTAGTGACGACAGAACGCATTATGATTTTGCAAAAGGTCAAATCCAACTTTTTGATGAACTATCCACTCAAATGATGGAGGCGCTCCAAATTAATCCTATTAGACACATATTAAATACTTCGGGTATTAGCAATTTTCCAGAAGCTCAATTTAATATGGTGCGTCTAGGAATTGGAATATATGGAGTTTCAAATGATCCAGAAGAACAAAAATTTCTTGAAAATGTAGGAACTTTAAAATCAATTATTTCACAAATTCGTACTATACCCGCGGGTGATAGTGTGGGCTACGGCAGACGATTTATGGCGGTGCAAGAAACAAAAATCGCAACTATTCCAATAGGCTATGCAGATGGAATCTCGCGCGGTTGGGGAAATGGAGTAGGATATGTGAAAATAAAAAATCAAAAAGCCAAGATTACAGGTAGTATTTGCATGGATATGTTAATGGTTGATGTCACCGAAGTTGCTTGTAATGAAGGAGATGATGTGATTATTTTTGGAGAGGATCCTACTGTAGTCGAAATAGCGGTTGCTTTACATACGATACCGTACGAAATTTTAACCAGTATTTCACAACGTGTAAAACGTGTATTTTATAGATGATAAATGTCTTTCATCGGCAAATGTTAAATAGTGTTAAAATTATTTATTACTTTAGCATTCAATTTTAAAACGAAAAAATATGGGATTTTTTAGCGATTTCAAAGCCTCTTTAATGAAAGGTGATGTATTAAGTTTAGCAACTGCCGTAGTTATTGGTGGTGCATTTAGCAAAATTATTGCATCAGCAGTAGACGATGTTATTATGCCAATTGTTGGTTTGATTACTGGAGGTGTAGACTTTACTACAAAATTTATAGCTTTAGATGGAAACAACTACGAGAGTCTTGAGGCAGCTCAAGCAGCAGAAGCAGCTGTAATTACTTATGGTAATTTAGTGCAAGCTATCATCAATTTTGTAATTGTAGCATTTTTTATATTCCTAATTTTAAGAGCAGCTGAAGCTACTAAAAAGAAAGAAGCAGCAGCGGCACCAGCAGCACCTGCAGGACCAACTCAAGAAGAATTGTTGATGCAAATTAGAGATTTATTGAAAAAATAATTTCAGTTAATCTTATCAGATAACAAAAACCGCTTCAATCCTGAAGCGGTTTTTTTGTGATTTTAAAATAATAGTATAGCAACTGCGGAATGCAAATGAATGCTTACTGTCAATTGCTTAAGAATGGATAAACGGCGTTTTGATGTTTGAGAATGCAATTGTTATAATTATAACAATTTGTTATTTTTTGTTAGCGTGCTTGTTTAGAAATAGATATTACTTACTTTTGCAATTCAAAAATCAAATTAAAAATAAGTAATACAGATATACGATGAGAATAGCAGTAGTAGGAGCTACCGGTATGGTGGGCGAAATCATGTTAAAAGTTTTGGCTGAAAGAAATTTTCCTGTAACGGAATTAATTCCTGTTGCATCAGAAAGATCAGTTGGAAAGGAAATTGAATTCAAAGGAACAAAATACAAAGTAGTTGGTTTGCAAACAGCTGTAGATATGAAAGCAGATATTGCATTATTTTCTGCGGGTGGAGAAACTTCATTGATTTGGGCACCAAAATTTGCTGAAGCTGGAACAACTGTTATTGATAACTCATCGGCTTGGAGAATGGATCCTACCAAAAAATTGGTAGTACCAGAAATCAATGCTACCGAATTAACTAAAGAAGATAAGATTATCGCAAATCCAAATTGCTCTACTATTCAAATGGTACTAGCTTTGGCTCCACTACACAAAAAATACAATGTAAAACGCGTAATTGTTTCCACTTACCAATCGATTACCGGAACAGGTGTTAAAGCGGTTCAACAATTCGAAAATGAATGTGCAGGTGTTGAAGGAGATATGGTGTATAAATACAAAATTAACCGTAATTGTATCCCACAATGCGACAGTTTTGAGGATAATGGATATACTAAGGAAGAAATGAAATTGGTTAATGAAACCAAAAAAATCTTAGGTGATGATAGTATTAAATTAACGGCAACTGCTGTGCGTGTTCCTGTAGTAGGTGGGCACAGTGAGGCTGTAAATGTTGAGTTCTCAAATGATTTTGATGTAACAGAGGTGAGAACTTTATTGCACAATACTGACGGAATCGTTGTTCAAGATAATTTAGATACTTTTACTTACCCAATGCCAAGATATGCTGAAGGTAAAAATGAAGTTTTTGTTGGTAGAATCCGTCGTGATGAGAGCCAAGCAAACACTTTAAATATGTGGATTGTTGCAGACAACTTAAGAAAAGGAGCTGCTACAAACACAATTCAAATCGCAGAATATTTAATTGCAGCTAAATTAGTCTAAGCGGCATTAATTGCAATAATATTAAATTTGGTTAAAATGGATGATGTCGAGATTAAAATGATTTTAACTACTCTCATTTAACAGAAAGCTTTTTCTCTATTATAAACCATCTGATTAATAAAACGAATGTTTATTAATCAGGTGGTTTTTTTTATTTTTGCTTTCCCTATCTTTGCCTTTCATGAAAAAGAAACAGATTGTCATAGCCTTTTCACTTGGGTTAACCGTATTGTTATCAATACTGTTGCAGTCTGTGCATGCGCAAATACATCATTACAAAGAAGTAGCGCAACATTATTGCCATCATGAAAACCACGAGAATAAAACGCAAATTACACACCTTCATTATAAATCAGAGTCGTGTAGTGTTTGTCATTTCTCATTTGGTAACTATGTTTCGGCTGAAATTTTCAATTTCCAATTTAAGTTTGATTTTAAGTTAATTCCTTATTTTTCGGTTACTGCCGAAAAAATTAGTGCGTTTTCTGGATGTTTCCATACTCTTCGTGGGCCGCCCTTTTTTTTGTAAATAATTCCTTTTGGTTCTTCTTTATGATTATTGGTAGTCAATGGTTTGGTTTACAATTGAATTTTTTATAAATCAATTGCAGCACAAAATCGGTCTGTTTTGCCATTTTTAAAGACCACGCTTGCTGAAATACTATTCTTATTTTTTTAGATAGTAAGCTGTCTGAAATTTACCGCTAATCTTTAAAGGAAAACCAAAAACGCGTTTAGTTCGTGCTTTTTCACATACGAATAATTCGTCTTCAATTCCTATAGTTTATAATGAGCTAGGGGTACTACTATCTACAAAACAAACAAAATGAAAAAATATATTTTAATCCTATTTCTAGGATTAAGCACAATGCTGCAAGCACAACAAATCCTCTCTGGTACAATAAGTGACATTCAAAATAAACCTTTGCCAGGAGTATCTGTCTATATTCCCGAACTACATAAAGGAACAACAACCAACGATAATGGAGAATTTTTCTTTTCGAATTTACCAAAAAGAGAATTAAATATTCGATTCGTTTTAGTAGGTTTTGGAACGCAAAATAAGTTAGTAAACCTTTTTCAAAACGAGGGAAAATTACAATTGGTTATGGAGCAAACTCTATTCGAAATGGATGAGGTTATTGTTTCAACGGCCTTTAGTAAAATACAATCTCAAAATGTGATGAAAGTCTCGCATGAAAGCATACAGTCGTTGCAAGAAAAAGGAACTTCGACCCTGATTGAAGGATTGGCTACAATTCCTGGAGTATCGCAAGTTTCAACAGGAACCTCTATAGGAAAACCTGTTATACGCGGATTAAGTGGTAACCGAATATTAGTGTATTCACAAGGTGTGCGTATCGAGAACCAACAGTTTGGAGATGAACATGGTTTGGGACTTAATGATTCTGGAGTAGAAAGTGTTGAAGTTATCAAAGGTCCTGCTTCATTATTATACGGCTCAGATGCTTTGGGTGGAGTTCTGTACTTTAATCCAGAAAAGTTTGCTGATGCAAATAGTATAAAGGCAAATTTTAGTCAAAAGTTATTTTCGAATACTTTAGGTTCAAGTACTTCTTTAGGTCTTAAAACATCTACCGAAAATTGGAAGTATTTAGTAAGGGGTAATTATTCGACACATTCTGATTATAAAGTGCCAAATGGTGATCGAGTGACCAATACGCGCTATAATGAAACCGACTTGAAAACAGCGATAGGATACAGTAACTCCGGATTTTCTACTGTTTTTCGTTACAACTATAATGGTTTGGATTTGGGGATTCCAGAGAATGGAGTAGAAGCACAGTCGACTTCAAAAGATACCGAATTTCCTCGTCAGGGAATAGATAACCACTTATTGAGTTTGAATTCTATTGTGTATATAGGAAGTTCAAAATTAGATCTTGATTTAGGATACATCGCAAATAATAGGAGAGAATATGAGGACAGTCCTCAGGCTATTTTGCAGATGCAGCTTAATACTTTAAACTTTAATGCCAAGTACCATTTGCCAAAATTGGGAGCAATAGAATCAATCATCGGCCTTCAAGGTATGCATCAAACCAATACCAATGCAGGAGAAGAATTGTTGATTCCAGATGCAAAAACAAATGATATTGGTGTTTTTGGAACCGCCAATTATGAGTGGAATTCCAATGTGATTCAAGGGGGGCTTCGTTATGATAATCGAAAAGTAATAACAGAAGAGAATGGAGATATAGGCGAAGAAGGCTATTTTCAACCAATAAACCGTTCATTTGATAGCTTTAATGCATCGTTAGGATACAAAACAGATTTGGCTACCGATCTTATTTTAAGGTTGAATCTAGCCTCTGGTTTTAGAGCTCCAAATTTGGCCGAATTATCTTCAAACGGTGTGCACGAAGGAACTTATCGCTATGAAGTAGGTAATGCTAATTTGGACAACGAGCAGAATATGCAAACCGATTTGAATATAGAATATAAAAACTCTCACTTTGAATTTTTTGTAAATGGTTTTTACAACCATATCAATAATTACATTTATATCAATGCAACAGGAGCAACATTAGATGATAACTTGGTATATGAGTATATTCAGAACGATGCCAAATTATATGGAGGAGAAGCAGGTTTGCACTTTCACCCGCATCCACTAGATTGGTTGCATTTTGAAACAAGTTTTGAAACTGTAACAGGTAAGAAGCAAAACGGTGATTATCTGCCACTTCTACCTGCAAATAACTGGAACAATACCATTCGAACAGAATTTAAAATTAGAGATTGGTTGAAAGATGCTTTTGCTACCTTGAGCTACAATGCTACTTTTAGTCAAAAAAATGTTAGCGGATTTGAAACAGCTTCAAGCGGATATGGTTTGGTAAATCTAGGTTTTGGAGGAAACGTTACCCTAGGAAAAACAAACTTCAGAATTAATCTTAACGGGAATAACCTTTTCAATAAATCATATATCGCACATCTTTCCCGCCTAAAAACAGATGGTATTCCCAATATTGGAAGAAACATTGTCTTTGGACTGAATTTTGATTTATAAAATTAAAGTTAGACTTAAAATGAAAACGCCATTCCTCTTGATTGGCGTTTTCCGTTTTATGCAGATATAAAATGTATTGATATAATTTACACACTGTAAACTTCTCAAAATAGTAAAAAATGAAACTCGCTATTAAATGCATTCTTAATATGGTGTAAAAACAGATTTTATTGCAGTCTAAATTTGCTATTTTTGTTAGGCTTACTAAACGCACTCTTATGAAAAAAATACTCTTATTAATGACAACTATTTCCGCTTTGGGACAAAATGCACCCAAATACCCACAGACACAAAAAGGAACAGTAAACGATACTTACTTTGGTACTTCGGTTGCAGATCCATATCGCTGGCTAGAAGACGACCAATCTGCTGAAACTGCAGCTTGGGTGAAGGCTGAAAATGAAGTTACCTTCAATTATTTAAAACAAATACCTTTTCGTGAGGCTATTAAAAACCGATTGGAGCAATTATGGAATTACGAAAAAGAAAGTGCTCCCCGCCAAGAAGGAGATTTTATTTACTATTATAAAAATGATGGTTTGCAAAATCAATCTGTGATGTGGCGCAAGGACAAAAAAGGAAAAGAAGAAATCTTTTTAGACGCTAACACCTTTTCCAAAGATGGTACTACTTCTTTGGGAGATATTAGTTTCTCTAAAGACGGATCTCTAGCAGCCTACTCTATTTCTGAAGGAGGAAGTGATTGGCGAAAAGTGATCATTATAAATGCAATAACAAAAGAAAAAATTGACCAAACCTTATTGGATGTCAAATTCAGTGGACTTTCATGGTTGGGTAATAAAGGATTTTATTACTCAAGTTATGAAAAACCAGTTGGTAGTGAATTGTCTGCAAAAACAGATCAACATAAATTATTTTTCCATGTCTTGGGAACGCAGCAAAAAACAGATCAAGTAATTTTTGGGGATAAGCAAAAGCGCCGCTATGTAGGTGGTTATGTTACAGAAGATGATCGTTATTTAATTATCTCTGCAGCCAATTCTACTTACGGGAACGAATTGTACATTCAAGACTTAATAAATAAAAATAACAGCTTGGTTACTGTTGTTGGTAATTTTGATAGCGCTAACAATATTATTGATAATAATGGAGAAACGTTATTTGTAGAAACTGATTTAGGTGCGCCAAACAAGCGCATCGCGACTTTTACTCTAAAAAACCCAACTGTTGAAAACTGGAAAGATTTTATACCAGAAACTGAAAATGTATTAGAAATCAGTACAGGTGGTGGCTACTTTTTTGCACATTATATGAAAGATGCTGTGTCTTTTGTAGAACAATATGATGTAAAAGGTGCCAAAGTACGAACATTAGAATTACCTGATTTAGGAACAGCCTCTGGTTTTAGCGGTAAGAAAAAAGAAAAAACCCTTTATTACAATTTTGATAATTATACGACTCCATCAACAATATATCAGTTCGAGGCAGAGACGGGTAAATCAATAGTTTATCGTAAATCAAAGGCTAAATTTCAATCTGATTTGTATGAAACACATCAGGTTTTTTATACTTCCAAAGATGGGACCAAAGTGCCTATGATGATTACGTACAAAAAAGGTCTTAAGCTTGATGGAAACAATCCAACAATGTTGTACGGTTACGGTGGTTTCAGTATAAGTTTGACACCTAGCTTTAGTATAGCAAATGCAGTCTGGATGGAAAACGGAGGGATTTTTGCGGTTCCAAATCTTAGAGGTGGAGGAGAATATGGTAAAAAATGGCATGATGCAGGTACTAAACAACAAAAACAAAATGTGTTCGATGATTTTATAGCAGCTGGTGAATATCTTATCGCTAATAAATATACATCAAAAAAATACTTAGCAATTCGCGGTGGTTCAAATGGTGGCTTGCTTGTAGGTGCAGTGATGACACAACGCCCTGATTTAATGCAAGTAGCTTTGCCAGCTGTCGGAGTACTAGATATGTTACGTTACAATGCTTTTACTGCAGGAGCGGGCTGGTCATATGACTACGGAACGGCTCAAGATAGTAAAGAAATGTTTGATTACCTCAAAGCGTATTCTCCCGTACATAATGTGAAGTCTGGCGTAACTTATCCAGCTACGATGGTAACTACAGGTGATCACGATGATCGTGTGGTGCCAGCGCATAGTTTTAAATTCGCTGCCGAATTGCAAAGCAAGCAAACAGGCGACAATCCAACACTTATTCGTATAGATGTCAAAGCAGGGCATGGAGCAGGTAAATCAGTAAAGGCAACGATTGAAGAGAATGTCGATATTCAAGCTTTTACGCTTTACAATATGGGAATCAAAAGCATACCATTTAATAAGTAGGAGCATCAATTATAGAAATCATAAATAGTTTTGTCCTGCTCTGCGCTATATCTCTTGCATTTGCTATCGCAACACAAGAGGATGCCGCTGCGATCACGGCTAACTATAAAATTTTGGTTTTTCAGTATAATATTCCAAAAGATTTTGGATGTTGTTATAATAGTAAAATTGAGGATTGTCCTTAAAATGGGACCGCCTGTACTGAAATTAAAAGGGATTCTGAAAAGAGTTCCTTTTTTTTTGTTTTGCAATTTTAAAGGATTCAGAATTGCTCTAAAATCAAAAAAGCCATTCACAATTAAGTGAAAAGCTTTTCATTGGTCTAACTACTAAACCGAGATCAGTTAACTAGACTGATCACAACACAACTAATTTTAGATACCATATATTGGAAAAAAAAGTCTTCTATTTCTAAAAGACTTTTTCCAATTTTGCGGTCTGGACGGGACTCGAACCCGCGACCCCCTGCGTGACAGGCAGGTATTCTAACCAGCTGAACTACCAGACCATGCGCTATTTAATTTTGTTTCTTTGGTTTCGAATATATCAATCCCTAAAAACGGTCAATCCAAAATAATTTAAGTTTAAAAATAAGAATCTACAATCTGTAAAAGCTTTTTGATAAACCAGAGATTAGTAAACTAGACTAATCAATTTGCAAATAAACTAAGTTGCGTTCTATTGGAAAAAAAAGCCTCTCATTGCTGAAAGGCTTTCCCAATATTCGCGGTCTGGACGGGACTCGAACCCGCGACCCCCTGCGTGACAGGCAGGTATTCTAACCAGCTGAACTACCAGACCTACTGCGTTATTGCGGTGGCAAAGATACAACAGATTTCTGTTTCTGCAAGCGCTTTTACCAATTATTTTTAATTATTTTTTTAAAAATTATCCAAACTTTTGTTTTTCAGCTAGATATGTGAGTAATATTTTTTCAAAATCATCAGCGATATCAACTGGTACATACCTAATACGGTTCTGCGCGCAGCTTAATGCAATCTGTTTAAAATATTTTTCTGCTTCTTTTTTATAAACTTCCTGAACATTGTCGGAAAAAAGAGCGACTTCTTCTCCTGTTTCCACATCAATGTATTTTCGCGGTCTATTGTCAAAATCAAAATTTAATTCTGTTTTGCGATCTATTACATGAAAGAGAATCACTTTATGATGATTATGACGTAGATGTTGTAAGGCTTCAAATAACTTTTCATCGTCTTCTAGTTGGAACATATCTGTAAAAAGTATGATCATAGAACGGCGATGCATTTTCTCGGCGATTTGATGCAAAAATGAGACAGTATCTGTTCTTTTAGTTATTTTCTGCTTTTGCAAAGTTGTTTCTAGTTGATTTAGTAACATTCGATGATGACGATCGCTACCTTTTTCTGGTGCGTAGTAGTCATAATCATCAGAGAAAATACTTAAGCCTACTGCATCACGTTGTTTTTTGAGCAGATGCATCAGTACGGCTGAGGCTAAAACAGAAAAGCCAATTTTATTTTCGTAAAAATTTTGCTTCGAGTCTAGGTTCGGGTAATGCATCGAAGAGGAATTGTCCAGTATAAGATGGCAACGCAAATTGGTTTCCTCCTCAAATCGTTTGGTGTAAAGTCGATCGGTCTTTGCAAAAAGCTTCCAATCTATGTGTCGGGTACTCTCGCCTACATTATATAGTTTGTGTTCTGCAAACTCTGCAGAAAAGCCATGAAACGGACTTTTATGCATGCCCGAGATAAATCCTTCAACAATTTGATTGGCCAAAAGCTCCAAATTTTGAAAACGTGCTATTTTTTCTAATTGTGAATCAATCTTCATATCTCAAATGTATTAAAAAAAATTACCATCTATTATACAAGCATACTATTTTAAAATGATAGTTGCACTAATAATCTCGCAGCTCATTTTTTATTAAAGAATTATTGTAACATCATTTTTGGTGCTTTCTTGCAATAAAAAAACAGCTAATCTCTACTTGTCCCAAAGTTTTAGGACTACGAAAATTCATCCCACAATAATTACAAGGATCAAATATTTTTTTTACAACCAAGCACAAAAAAAAGGCTTGACTAGCGTCAAACCTTTTTTTATATAAATTATAATCTTACGATTATAACAAAGCGTCTAAACTATCTGCGTAAGTTTGCTTAGGAGCTACTCCTACTTGCTTTCCTACTACTTCTCCGTTATGGAAAACTAATACCGTTGGAATGTTTCTTACACCGTACTTAGCTGCAAATTCTTGGTTTGCATCTACATCTACTTTACCAACTACAACTTTACCTTCGTAATCGTTGCTTAATTCTTCGATGATTGGTCCAACCATTCTACATGGTCCACACCAAGCTGCCCAAAAATCTACTAAAACTGGTTTGTCTGATTTCAAAACTACTTCGTCAAAAGTAGCATCTGTTATTGCTAATGCCATATTATTTATCTTTTATAGTTTACCCTTAATTGATTGTATAGGGTAAAATGGTTAACGAGTTTTAAACTCAAGTACAAATTTAGAGATTAAATACAAATCAATCACTAATATTAAATTACTTTTAACTATTTCTTTATCGATAAATTTTATTAAAAATAGGGTGGTGGTACTACTTCAGCTGTCTGTATATTCTAATTGGTGATGATTTTTTGGTAAGAAATACTTGAAAATGTAGATCACTTTATGACAAGAATTTGATGCTATATTTCAATGATAGCAGTGAGTCAAGAGTAGAATGACAACGGAAAATAGCCTCGATTATTATTAGTAAAAAAAATAATTGTATTTTTATCGAGTATTAAGTCTAATTGAAATTCAAAACCTTGAAGTATTTCGCGCTTTTTTTAGTTATTTTATTTTTTAATTCCTGTCAGTATTTTGACAAGTCAGCAGCTACAGAAAAAGAGTTGTTACAAAAGGAGTTAAAGTCAATAAATTGGAAAGAAGTGGATGAATATCCCTCATTTGTTGATTGCAACCAAATAGAAGGCAAAACGGAGCGTCAGCAATGCTTCTTTCAATTTTTAACGGAATTAATTCAGGAAAAAATTCGCATCGATACGCTTTCTACAATGTATCCCGAACTTGATACTATTGAAGTGAAAGTAACTATTTTTCCCAATTCAAGAATACAGTTTGAGCCGTTGTTTCCCAAAGATTCGGTTGCTTATGATCGGGTGAAAATTGATAGTATTTTAAAACGACGACTTGTAGGGTTCCCGAAAGTAAGTCCTGCTATAAAACGTGGTATTCCTGTAAAAACTCAGTTTGTATTGCCCGTAATCTTAAAGATTGAATAATGCCTTTTACGTTTTCCCATGCGGCTGCCGTTTTACCTTTTCTCAAAAACCAAAAGTTATCTGCTTCGGCATTAATTGTTGGTACACTATCTCCCGATTTAGAGTATTTCTTTCGAATGAAAATGAAAAGCGAAATCAGTCATACTTTGCTGGGGATCTTTATTATAGATCTACCACTTGGATTACTAGTTTTATTTCTATTTCATCTCTGTATTAAAAATGCACTATTGGAGAATCTACCAACTTTTTTTCAATTTCGAACACAAGAGCTACAAGCTTCTAAATGGTTACAATATTTTAAAAATAATTTTTGGGTAATAATTGTTTCCTTTGTTTTTGGTGCCTTAACACATTTAGTTTGGGATTCTATGACGCATTGGGATGGATACATAGTAAGACGATTTACATTTTTGAACTCCGATTTTAATGGTGTTGCACTCTATTCCTATTTGCAATACATAAGTTCCGTAATTGGTTTAGTCTTTATGGCGATTTATTTCATCAAGCTTCCAGTTAATAATGAAATAACTTCTAAGATCAATGGCTTCTACTGGTTGTGGGTTCTAGCGATTTCTTCAATGGTATTCTTGATTAGACTTTCATTTGGAATTAAAAAGGAAGAGTGGGCAACTGTACTTGTAAGTGTGATAAGTGCTGTTTTTATAGGTCTTGTAATCGCGGGAATCCGAGAGAAAAATAAAGGAATTTGGTAAATGCTGTAGGCATCAAAAATCCAAATTTTAGTTAAAGTACCTTACGTTCTTAATAAGAAATCTAATCTTTGTACTACTAAGATTGAACGAAACGATATGAATTTTTAAATTCTCCGCTTCTATCTTCTTTGATTTTAATTATAAAGAATAACTTTTAAAGCACAATAATGCCATTTACATTTTCACATGCAGCAGCTGTTTTGCCCTTTTTAAAAAATGAAAAGGTATCTATTTCGGCGCTTATTGTGGGCTCTATTTCTCCGGATCTAGAATATTTTTTTAAGATGACCTTAAACAGTGAAAGGAGTCATACTTTTTTAGGGATATTCACAGTAGATTTACCCTTAGGGATGCTGCTCTTATTTATGTTTCATTTATTAATAAAAAAAGCTTTACTGCAAAATCTACCCAATTTCATTCAGGCTAGAACTCAGGAATTATTGCATTCAGATTGGATTCATTATTTTAAAAATAATTTCTTTACGGTTTTGCTTTCTTTTATTTTTGGAACCCTTACACACTTTTTATTAGATTCCTTAACACACAACAATGGGTATTTTGTTACGAGATATAGTTTTTACAGTGCCCCAGTTTTAGAAATCCCCTTATTTGGTTATGTTTATCGGTTTATGTCGTTTTTTGGCTTGGTTTATTTAGTCTATTACTTTTATAAATTGCCAGTTGTCAAACAATCCTTTAGTAAAATAAGCATTCCATATTGGCTTTTGACTGTACTTACTGCTGCTGCGGTTTATTACTACAGATTTAATTCTGGAATTGTTGAAGATCCTAGTTTAGAAATCAATCTTGTAGTACTAGTATCTTCGTTGGTAGTTGGACTGATTTTTTCAGGTCTGTTATTTGGAAGAAGGAAAGCTATTTAGAAAACGACCGACCTTTCCATTTATAGCTGCCAAAAATACTGTAAACAGCGACCGTCACCGACCAAAACGGATAGAGAATACTACTTGTGATTAAAAACTGATTACGCGACCTTAAAAATTTATTGGTCCTGACAATCAGCATTGTGTCGATGCAAACCTTGACTGTAAATAGGAGTAGCGCGATCCAGAAACCTAAAAAATAAAATGCCAATATTATAGATAGGTTTCCAGTGAAAACAAATATTCCTAAGAGTTTTCCAAATGTGCTATGGTAAGAACTCGTTTTGGCGGCCCAACGCACTCTTTGATAAAACAGTGATTGCCAATCATTCAATGGTTTTGTTGTGATAATTGTCTCTTGCGACTTTAAGTAGTGCACTTGATCTGATGCATAAGCAATGGCTTTTTGAAGTAAAAAAACATCGTCTCCGCTTGCAATTGAGTTATTACCTTCAAACCCATTTAATTCAAAAAAGAAAGTTTTCGAATAGGCAAAATTAGCACCGTTGCACATAAAACCATTTCGTACTCCGAAACTGCCAATTGTAGCGCCTTGTAAACTTGCTAAGTCCAATTGCTGAAAATGATGTAGAAATGAATTATTACATTGATAATCGACCGCTCCAGCAACCATTTTTACTTCATTATTTTGGATATATTGATCTAGAGTTGCTAGCCAGTTTATAGAAACTATGCAATCGGCATCGGTGGTGATTACCCAATCGCTCGTTACGGTTTGCATTGCGGTTACAATAGCGTCTTTCTTGGGGGATTTTGATATCCTTTTATTTACAATTAATTTAATTTTAAACTTGTGATTTGGAACTAAAAAGGTATCTATTGAATCGTCGTCGACCAAAATTACTTCAAAAAGATTAACGGGATAATTGAGTAGCGCTATACTGTTCAAAAGTGTAGGTAGGTTGTGCTCTTCATTTCGAAAAGGTACAATTATCGAAAATTTTGTTTTTGGTGCAACATCAGATTGTAACGGTTCCTTTATTTTTGCAAAGCCATAAACCAGAGCAAGTACGGCAAAATAATACATGAATATAAATACAACAACTGCAAACATAATGTACTTTTAAATTTGGTTGGTAGTGTTGCGAGAAGTTTTGAAATTTAGAACATAAAAGCTACCAAATATTACAGGAATTACAACATTTAAAAACCACATCAAGGTAGAGACGAAAATAATTACCCACTCGTTTACACCAAGAATTCCGAAGAAATAAATCGCTACGCTTCCTTTTACTGCAAAATCTAAAAACTGAAAAGTAGGTAAAGAGGAGGCTAGAAAATAAACACTAGTAACAGCCGACATTAAAGTCAAATAAGGTAAATCGACATCAAAAGCTATAAATAAAAAATAATATTGATGCGAAAAAACCAGGTAGCGACAGATTCCCAAAAAGATGTTCTTTTGGTGTATGCGTTTCGGAATTTCATTTATTTTACGAATTAATTTTTCGATAGAATATCCTTTAATAGTGATTTTTTTAATCGAAAAGATAAGTGCAACTATTATTAGCAAAGCCAAGAATATAAAACCGACTGTCTTTGTAGTGATTACATTATAAAGGGCATTGTAATATAGTAATCCAAATAATCCAATAATTATCGTGAGCACCATTTGAATACCGTTGCAAATGAGGTTTAGAAAAATAACTTGTTTGGTTTCGTTCTTTTCATAGTAAAGTGCTTTACCCGCGTATTCGCCCACACCGTTGGGGGTAAAGATTCCAGCGGTTAGAGCCGCGAGTACCTGCTTTGTTGCCTCCCTCACTGTGATAGGTTTTATAAATGAAGCAAGGTTTTGCCATTTTAAAATCTCAAAGTAGCGATTCAAGACACTTAACAATAATAAAAATCCAACTCCAGTAACCGATTTATTTTTGTTAAAGATCGAAATAAATTGAGCCCAATCTAGTTTGTCATTGTTGGCAAGCTGGTTGTAAATGAAATAAAAAGCGCCACCCACAATCAAAATTTTGACTAGAAGTACAAGGAATTGCTTAGTTTTGTGAGGAATTGAAATCATGAGTGCAAAGAACGTAAAAGTTTAAACTCGAAACATTAAATTAATAAAATCTTTTGGCAAACGAACGTATCATATTAGGGATTGATCCAGGAACTACAATTATGGGTTTTGGTATCATTCGGGTCATTAATAAAAAAATGGAATTTGTACAACTCAACGAATTGCAACTCTCTAAATATGATAACCATTATCAAAAATTAAAAATAATTTTTGAACGTACTATCGAATTGATAGACACACACAATCCTGACGAAATAGCTATCGAAGCTCCTTTTTTCGGGAAAAATGTGCAGTCAATGCTAAAATTAGGTCGTGCACAAGGTGTTGCTATGGCAGCGGGACTGTCGAGAGATATTCCTATTACAGAATACGAACCCAAAAAGATAAAGATGGCTGTTACCGGAAACGGAAATGCTAGTAAAGAACAAGTAGCCAAAATGCTGCAACAACTTCTAGGATTAAAAGTACTTCCAAAAAATCTAGACTCTACCGATGGATTGGCAGCTGCAGTTTGCCACTATTTTAACTCAGGTAAAGTGATTGGAGAAAAGAGTTATAGCGGCTGGGACGCTTTTGTAAAAAATAACGAAGCTCGTGTAAAAAAATAGGTTACGATTTTAATTTTTGGTTTATGTACTGCAAATTAAACCGTGACTGAATACAAAATAATATGTCTGGCATTTATATCCATATTCCTTTCTGCAAGCAAGCTTGCCATTATTGCGACTTTCATTTTTCGACTTCAATGAAGAAGAAAGACGAAATGATTTTGGCTATTGCCAAGGAAATCAGCATGCGAAAAAATGAATCAATAAATGAACAAGTCGAGACAATTTATTTTGGTGGAGGAACACCCTCTGTCTTATCGTTGGATGAACTTAATTATTTGATAGAAGCAGTTTATGCCAACTATAAAGTAATTGAGAACGCTGAAATCACATTGGAAGCCAATCCAGATGATTTGACCGAAGAGCGAATTATTGATTTTTCGAAAAGTAAAATTAACCGATTGAGCATCGGAATCCAGTCTTTTTTTGAAGATGACTTGAAGATGATGAATCGCGCCCATAATGCAACCGAAGCCAAAAAGTGTTTGCAAATCGCTACGCAGTATTTTGATAATATCTCTATAGATTTAATCTACGGAGTACCTGGAATGACAAGTGATCGCTGGAAAGAGAATATTGATACTGCTTTACAATTTGATATTCCCCATATCTCAAGTTATGCACTAACTGTCGAACCCAAAACGGCTTTAAAAAAATTAATCCAGACTGGTAAAATAGCAGCTCCCAACGATGATCTAGCACAACAACATTTTTTACTATTGGTAGATAGGCTACAAAATCAGGATTTTATTCATTACGAATTATCTAATTTTGGGAAAGAGAACTATTTTTCTAAAAACAATTCTAGTTATTGGTTGGGCAAAAAATACATAGGTGTCGGGCCTTCTGCCCACAGTTATGATGGAAAGTCGCGAAGTTGGAATGTAGCCAACAATGCATTGTATTTAAAAGATTTAGAGAATGGTACGCTTCCGAGCGAGACAGAAACACTATCAACTACAGATCGTTATAATGAATATATTATGACTGGTTTACGAACTATTTGGGGAGTTTCTCTAGAGCGGATTGAAGCTGAATTTGGAAATACTTATTTAAATTATTTACAAAAGCAGTCTAATAAATTCTTGTCTGATGATTTGCTAATTATAGAAAACAACATCCTTAGGCCAACATTAAAAGGTAAGTTTTTAACAGACGGTATTGCAAGTGATTTGTTTTATCTTAATTAATCAGTAAAATATCGACCAGCATAAACTACAAATTTGAAAAACTACGACTAAAGTTAGCTAGTCGAAATCAACCAAAAGATATTCAATATGAATCTGGAAACATACTATGAATTTTGTCTTTCGAAAAACGGAGTTACAGAGCATTTTCCATTCGATAAGAATACTTTAGTTTTTAAAGTAGGAGGTAAAATGTTCGCTTTGACTTCCTTACTTCAATGGGAACAAAATGCACCATCGATCAATCTTAAATGCAATCCGGAACGTGCACAAGAATTACGTGCAGAATACGATTCTATAGTGCCAGGCTACCACATGAGTAAGGTACATTGGAACACAGTTGCACTCAATCAGGAGGTAAATGATTTAATGGTCAAAGAATTAATAGAACATTCCTATGAGCTTGTATTTAACAGCCTGACTAAAAAGATGCAAATTGAAATTTTAAACGAATAATTTACCATTCGTCGATACATTTTGACCATTCAACTACCAAGTTAGAAAATGCAGCGAATACATTTAACGCTTTTGCTACATAATAGGTATCTTTAATTTCAAACTTATTATCAAGATACCATGAGCAAGGCGTTAAATATACTTTTAATAGAAGACGATGAAATTGAAGTAATGAAATTCAACAGAGTAGTTGGATCACTAAAATTAAATCATAAAATTATTGAGGCTAATAATGGTGAGGCTGCCATAGAGATTCTTAAAGTAAAAGATGTTGTTCCAGATATCATTGTTTTGGATTTAAATATGCCCAAGATTAATGGTATTGAATTTTTGGGAATTTTGAAAGCGGATGATTATTTAAAATACATTCCAACAATAATATTATCTACTTCTAATAATCAAAAAGATCTTTTAGAATGTTACCGCATAGGTATTGCAGGTTACGTAATTAAACCTTTGAAATACGATGATTATGTGGAGCGAATTACTAAGTTGGTAGAGTATTGGAGTTTGAATGAATTAATCACAAACTAAGTAAGATATGTACGGAATTGTAAATAAATCCATTGAAGATTTGGTTGTTGCCAATTTTGGACAAGACAAATGGGACGCTATTCATCTGAGAAGTGGAGTGGATATAGATTTTTTTCTTAGTAATGAGATTTACGATGATGATGTAACCTATAAAATCGCCACTGCTGTATCGGAAGAGATGGACATGTCTTTGAATGATGTTTTGGTAACTTTTGGCGAATGGTGGGTAATGCGCACAACCAAAGATAAATATCCAGGATTATTGGAATCTGGTGGTAATAATTTACGTGATTTCTTGGTGAATTTACCTAATTTTCACAATCGAGTTATGTTAATCTATCCAAAGTTGAGTCCTCCTGAATTTAAAGTTACAGATGTCGAAGAAGCAGGGTTGCATTTGCACTATTTCTCAAAACGTGAAGGTCTGCAAGATTTTGTTCGAGGAATTTTACAAGGACTAGGACAATTATATAATGCTCCCGTTACTCTAGAGTTATTACAGTCTAGAAATGAAGGGAGTTCACATGAAATATTCAAGATAAATTGGTAAAAAGATGGATAGTTTAGGAATAAAATTTAATCAAGACAGTTTTAATAGATTATTTCCGTTCTATATCCAGATCAGTTCCGATTTAAGAATCTTAAATTTCGGAAAAAGTATAGCAAAAGTTTGTCCTCATCTCAAAAAAGGAAGTTTGCTAATTGATTTTTTCGAAATCAAAAGACCACATTTAGAGGTTATTGCTTTTGATGAGATTACTCAAAATACAGATCAGCATATTTTAATGGAGCTGACAGAAAATAAACTTTTACTTCGTGGTCAATTTGAATTGCTAGATGATTCTGTATTGTTTGTAGGATCGCCTTGGTTTACAACAATGACAGAGGTAGTCAATAGACAATTGACAGTTACTGACTTTGCACATCACGATCCTTCGTTAGATTTATTACATGTACTTAATAATGCAGAAAATAGCTCGAAGGAATTAAAAGAATTGTTGCTCACTATAAACAGGCAGAAAAACGAACTTAAAAAGGATAAAGAAGAGCTGAACCGACTTTCGTACGTGGCTAGTGCCAATAGAAATGGTGTTGTCTTTACGCAATTAGACGGAACTATTTTTTGGTGTAATGATGCTTTTCAGAGAATTACAGGACTTTCTCAAGAAGAAATCATAGGGAGTACTCCAATTGAAATTGGAAAAACGGATAAAACGGACAAAGAAGAAATCAAAAAAATGATGGAAGCTTTTTACTCTGGCAAGTCGTTTGAAGTTGATTTGGAACATGCTCGCAAAAATGAAAATTCATTTTGGGCAAAAGTAAAGGCACAACCCATATTTGATGCTAAAGGACAACCAGCACAATATTTTGCAATATTAGAAGATATTTCACTCAAAAAGACATATGATGAAAGTCTTGAGATAGAAAAGGAAAAATACAGAAGTATTATTGCTAATATGAATCTAGGTTTGATAGAAGTCGACCTAGAAGATAATATCACCTTGGCCAATCAAAGTTTTATAGAGATGAGTGGTTATTCTCTAGACGAATTGATGGGTAAAAAAGCTAATTCTCTTTTTATAGATCCAGAGAGTCAGACAATATTAGATTCCAAGAAAGCACTGCGTTCTGAGGGTATTACCGATTCATACGAAGTAAAAGCTCTTAATAAAAATAAAGAAAAAAAGACCTGGCTTATAAGTGGTGCACCCAACTATAATATTGAAGGGGAGGTAATTGGTTCGATAGGAATACATTTTGATATTACCTCACAAAAAGAACAGGAACAACAGCTCTATCTATTATCACTAATTGCCGAAAAAAATATTAATGCAGTAATTGTATGCGATGCAAAAGGCAATATAGAATGGGCAAATACAAGCTTTTTCAAGATGTCGGGTTATTCTGAGGAGGAAATTTTAGGTAGAAAGCCAGGTAATTTGCTACAGGGAGAAGGTTCAAATCAAGAAACAATAGCCTATCTAGGAGGACAGTTATCAAAAGGGCTTCCTTTTAATTGTGAATTAATAAATTATTCAAAAAACAAACGGAAGTATTGGGTACGTATTCAAGGACAGGCGCTTTATGATAAAGAAGGTGCAATAACCAAATTCTTTGCAATTGAAGAAGATATAACCGCTCAGAAGATTTTGGAAGAACAAAAAGAAGGATTGATAACTGCCTTAGCCAAAACGAATAAAGAATTAGAAGACTATGCTCAAATAGTTTCACATGATTTAAAATCT
The DNA here is from genome assembly GCF_022399565.1 of Flavobacterium algicola. GTDB lineage: Bacteria > Bacteroidota > Bacteroidia > Flavobacteriales > Flavobacteriaceae > Flavobacterium > Flavobacterium algicola. The sequence continues at coordinate 930,526 of NZ_JAJTUT010000001.1, read as the reverse complement.
CCTCTACGAAGTATCAATTCATTGATTAGTTGGATCAAAGAAGAGAATCAAGAAAATTTTACAATCGACACCAGTAAGTATTTTTCTTTAATCGAAAATAAAGTTGAAAAAATGGACCATCTAATCGAAGGTATATTAACGTATTCTAAGATAGATAAAGAAGAGACAAAAAGTGAGAACGTAGATACAAGCGATATTGTAAATACAATTATTGATATTATTCATGTTCCCGAGCATATCAAAATTAGAATTAATAATCAAATGCCCGTAATTAAGGCAGATCGTTTTCGTATTCAGCAAATGTTTCAAAATTTGATTGGCAATGCAGTCAATTATATTGACAAAGAAAACGGACTAGTTGAGATTGCTTCAGAAGAGTTTGACAGCTATTATGTGTTTTCGGTAAAAGACAATGGAGAAGGAATGCCAAAGGAAATTCATGCCAAGATATTCGAAACTTTTAAAGCGTTTACCACTAGTAAGCATTCCACAGGATTAGGACTGTCAATCGTGAAAAAAATTGTACAGTTTTACAAAGGAGAGATTTGGTTAGAAAGTGAGGTAGGAAAAGGAACGACCTTCTTCATCAAATTAAACAAATAAATCAGTTAATTATTCCGCTTGCATTTCGATAAATAAGAAGAATTTACTATACTAACCGCACAAACAAAGACTATGAAAATTATACAAGCCTACAGAGAGTCCAATAATGAGTGGACTTATTTTCAAGAAAAAGTAACTTTAAAGAATCCTTTAGTCTTGGTTTTTGGTAATAGGCATCTGTTAGAAAATTCAGAAGTGCTTGCAAATATTCGAGCTGAATTTCCTTATGATGATATTGTATTTGGTTCATCGGCAGGAGAAATTATATGTTGTCATGTAAATGATGAAAGTATATCGGTAACTGCAATTGAATTTGAAAAGTCTAGCTTTATTATCGAACGTGAAAATGTTTTGGATTATGGGAAAAATGCAAAAGAGTTAGGAGCAGTTTTGTACTCTAAAATCCCCAAGGATAATTTGAAACATTTATTTGTAGTCTCAGAAGGAAGCTTTGTTAACGGAAGTTCATTAATAAATGGACTTGAGGCGGATATTGATACAACAATTTCAATAACTGGAGGTATGTGTGGTGATGATGCTCGTTTTGAAAAGACATTAGCCTCCTATAAAGAAGATCCAAAAGAGGGAGAAGTGATTTTGATTGGATTCTATGGTGATTCATTAGAAATTACCTTTGCTAGTTATGGTGGTTGGATTCCTTTTGGGCCAGAGCGAATAGTTACAAAGTCTGAAGCTAATATACTGTATGAGATTGACGGCCAACCGGCATTGGACTTATACCGAAAATATTTGGGAGAAAAATCAAACGAGTTGCCGCAGGCATCATTATTGTATCCTTTAAATGTTACTCCACCAGAAAAGAATGAACCGGTAGTGCGTACCATTTTGAATATAGATGATAATGAGCAATCTATGATTTTGGCAGGAGACGTGCCTCTAAATTCAAAGGTACAGCTGATGATGGCTTCTGTAGATGGAATCGCCGAAGGAGCGCAGTTTGCTGCTGAATTTGCGATGAAAGACAGAATAAATAAACCAGAATTTGCATTAATTGTAAGTTGCATTGGTCGAAAATTGGTCATGAATCAAAGAGTAGAGGAAGAATTAGAGCAGGTTAAAGAGGTTTTAGGAGAGCGAGTTCCGCTGGCAGGATTTTATTCCTATGGAGAGATGGCGCCATTTAATGGTAGCAAAGCTTGTGAACTTCACAATCAAACGATGACACTAACCTTAATAAGCGAATAATGCATTCATTGTTAAAAAGGCAAATAGATAAAAAATTAAAGGGCGGCTTAAATGATTTAGACGTTTTTTTGGTAGCGGTTAACGACTCCTATCAAAATTATGAAAATCAAATTGAGATGCTTCAGCGCGCCATGAAAATTAGTTCTGACGAGCTTTTTGAAGCAAATCAAAAATTAAGAGATGAAGCAGAGGGGTTAAAAGACGTAAATAAAAATTTGCAATCTATTCTCAACTCGATGAGTCTAGATGCTAATCTTGCGTTGGATAAAGATAATTTTGATTCATCTGATTACATTAAACAACAGTCTATTGAAATAGTAAAAATAAGCAGGCAGAGAGAAGAGTTGTTGGTAAACCTAGAAAAGCAGAACCAAGCTTTAAATGAATATGCACATATGGTCTCTCATGACTTAAAAGCACCTTTGAGAAGTATTGATACTTTGATTAATTGGTTCATACAAGACAATCAAGAAATGATGAATGTCGACAATCTAAAATCTTTAAATTTAATTTTATCGAATGTCGAAAAAATGGATTTGCTGATCAAAGGAATTCTAAATTATTCGTCTATCGAAAGTCAGAATAGTGAAGATAGAATTATTGACTTAAACGTACTGGTTAATGACATTTTGAATACGATTGAAATCCCAGAAAACACCAAAGTAACATTTGGAAATGAGCTTCCGAAGATTTTGGGAAATGATTTTAGGTTCAAACAATTATTTCAAAATTTGATTCAAAACGGAATTAAATACAACGATAAAGAAGAGGTGAAAATCGAAATATCTTGTACTGAAACCGAAGAGGAAATTGTTTTTGAAATAAAGGATAACGGAATTGGAATACCAGCAGCCTATCAAAGTAAAATATTTGATGTCTTTACAAAGTTACATAATGATGGTAAGTCATCTGGAATTGGACTTTCGATCGTGAAAAAAATTATAGAATTCTATAGAGGGAGAATTTGGCTCGAAAGTCAAGAAAATATTGGCACAACATTTTATTTTACATTATCTAAGAATTATGGAAACACCTAATCTAAATTATATAAATGAACTTTCTGGAGACAATGAAGAGTTCAAAGCAAAGTTAATCGGAATATTAAAACGAGAATTACCACTAGAGGTTGATACCTATTACGAAAAATTAGAAAAAAATGAATTATTGCGAGTTGCAGAAGCAGTTCATAAGTTAAAGCATAAAGTTTCTATTCTAGGTCTCGAAAAAAGTTATTATATTGCTTCAGATTATGAAGACAATTTAAAAAATAGCTCTTTGACCTTGCAAGATGAATTTCAAAACATTTTAAAAGATATGCAAGAGTTTGTAATACAATTATAAAACCTTGCGTAAATGAATTGCATTATTATAGATGATGAAGAAATGGCGAGAGCCATATTGGCCCAATTTATTGCCAACTTTACAGATATAGAAGTCCTAGCCGATTTCTCTAGTCCCATCGATGCAATCAAATATTTAAATCAGAATCCAGTCGATTTAATTTTCTTAGACATTCATATGCCCAATTTTTCGGGTTTTGACTTTATACAGACCATCAAAAATCCACCAAATGTAATTCTAGTAACCTCTGACAGAAATTTTGCTATCGAGGCTTTTGAATACAAATGTATAGTTGATTATCTGGTGAAGCCTATCACAGAATCTCGATTTTTAAAAGCAATTCAGAAATTAGATGGATTGAAACTTCCATCTCAAAATGCAGTAAAATTAGATGTAGAAAGTAAATCCAACAATTTTTATATCAATGTTGATAGGAGATTGATAAAGATTGATTTTCAATCCGTAAATGTAATTGAAGCCAAAGGGGATTATATCCATATAAAAACCGAAACAAAAAACTACGTTGTACATTCTACTTTAAAAAAGATAGAAGATAAATTACCTACAGACATTTTCTTAAAAGTGCACCGCTCATTCATTATTAATATTAAGAAAATAATTGACATTGAGGATAATAGCGTTTTGATTAGTAAAGACGTTATACCAGTCAGTCGATCCAATAGAGCAGAATTACTCAACAGGATAAATATTTTGTAAAGCGTAAGTTAAAACTTTCTTATATTGCCTCAAACCTCTTCTTGTCGGTATTATTTGCTTTTAATCTATCTGTTTTATATATTAGCTTGGTCTTTAATACTATTCACTATGGAAGTAAAATTACCCTTTTCAGAAAATTTAGAGTTGAATTCTTCAAATAATGATACTACCGGATACTATTTAGTTTCAACTAGGTGGACAATGATTAACGACGATCATATAACTTTTATCAGAAGACGATCACTGGGATATTGTTACAATTTAAATTGGGCAGGACCACTGAGCAGATATGATGCTGAGAAAATTATAAAAAATAAAGAAACTACACTAATAATCAGTCATGCGGCTTTAATTCCATTTTTAGTAACGGTTAATAACGAACTTGTTGTGCCGAACAATGCTGAAGTACGCAAACTTATTGGTTTTAAAGCTGAGAGCTTGCAACAAGCCAATTAGCTTTAAAATAATACAAATAAAAACGAACTGCAACTTCAATGGAAAATGCAGTTCGTTTTTGTTTTACCACTAGAAAATATCCCTTCGTCGAAGCTAATCTTTCACTCGACGAAAAATCTTACTATCGTTTATGAATGCATGTATCTTTACATCATAGAACGTTAGACTCGGCAATAAGTTACAATCAAATTAACACCTTACCAGTTATGTTCTATTTTAAAGTTAGTAAAAACATAATTCCAAAAATAGATTACCAATTAGTATAGTATTAAACAAAAAAAGACTGCTACCACGAGCAGTCTTTTTTTTTGCTCTATCAAGAGCTTTATCTCAGTTTAAAAATTGGCTCACTATTCAGTTTCCACTTTAGGCGTAATCCAAACTCATTAAATGTAAATCCAGAAGCAGAAGTTGATGCAATATTACTACGTAGACCATATACATTTGCCAATAATCGATCAGAAAATTTGTAACCTAATTTAGCTTGTACTCTATAAGTCCACTCTTTAGCATCACTTTCCTTAAACTGATATCCAGAAGCTACATTTGCATGATAAAACCAAGATTTTGCCTCGATTCCATTTTCATCTTTTAAGATCTCTAGGAATAACTCAACAGCATTGAATCGCTTAGGACTAAAGTAGTCAGCAGGTACACGATCTTTAAATGCAATATATTGGTAATTTAAACCTCCTTTTAAAACAGGGTTTGACATGAAGTTATAATAGAAAGAAGTAAATAATAAGTTACGTTCATTATTGTCTGTTTGTGAAGTAAAAAAGTACTGTGTAAACCAACCAAAGTTAAAGTTAGTACTTAAATTGTAATTCAAATAGTAGTTGTTGGTGGCGATTTCTTTATCAATCAAATCAGAATTAAAATTTTGCATTTCTCTTTTGTAACCCACTTCTAAATCTTGCAGTTTAAATGGCTTCATTTTAAAAAAAGTATTAATTAAAACTTGCGTGTAATTTACAGTTGTCGAATTGGCCGAGTTGACTCCGGCTTCAAAGGTATAATTAATTTTTGGGTGCAGTTGGTAGGCTGCTCCTAATAAGAAATCATTACTTTTTGCGCCCACATTGGTAACTGTATTCTCAGTTTGTCGGTATTGATATGTCGCATTTACAGTCCATTTTGTTGATAAAGGTACACTAACTAATGTTTTTGATGCTACAGCAGTATTGTTACCATTGTCAAATGAATAGCTTAGCTTTTCTTCTACATAAGGTGTAAAGTCTTCCTTGATTTTCTTAATAAAGTTTAATGCATCCCCTTGATCTTTGAATATTTCCAATGTTGTGTTTGCAGCTTGATAAGCTTTGGAGATTTCTCCCGATGCTTTATGTGCATTGGCTATACCTAAATTTCCATCAAATGATTTACTGTCATTTACTAATATTTGTTCGTAGTATGAAATGCTATCAGGGAAGTCACTTTTGTAAATAGCTAATGTTGCTGCCAATGCAAGAACCCAGTTTTCATTAGGATATTCTATTTTTAAGTTGTCAATAATGATTGCTGCTTCTTTGTATTTTTTGTTCCAAATCAAAGCTTGCACATAACGTTCTTTTGTTTGTTTTTGCAGAGGCTCATCTGTTATATGGACTGCTTTTTCTAGTGATTGTGTTGCGAGTTCCAAAGCTTTTTTCTCTTTCTTATTAATATGTTCTAATAAAGACAATCCATTTAAGGCTATGTTCGGATGTCCAGGTGCCAATAAATTGTATACCTCTTTGCCTTTTTCTATTTCTTTTGTGATGAGGTACATATTGGCTTTGTTCATCAAGGTTTCTTTATCCAAAGGGAAATCAATCAATATTTCGTCATAGAAAGTTGCAGCATTATCAAATTTCTTTTCGTTTACATTTTGATAGGCATATCCCAGCTTTATATACTTCCTTGATATCAATGCTCCAGAATTTCCAGGAGAAAGCTCTAATGCTTTATTTACATTGAGTAGTGCTTCAGGATATTCTTTTAAATTGGATAAGGTATTAGCAAAACCTAGATGAGCAACGAAGTTAGTCGGATTTTTTTCAACAAGTGTCGTGTAAAATGCTTTTGCCTCAGTATATTTTTTATTCCATAGTAGGGATTCTGCATAATTTAGTTCAATTTCTAGATCACCTGGATATTCTTTTTTTAACTGAATAAAATGATCTAATGCTTTATCTGCTTGATCGTTTAAGCCAATAGCACGTGCGTAACATAAGCGGGCTGTTTTGTTTTTAGGATACTCTTTTAAAATGTTGCTGAAAAAAACTTCTGCTTTTGCAAATTCACCTTTTTCAAGATGAGCAAAGCCAGTACTCATGTCTTGAGCCTTTGTAGTTAAGCTGAAAAAAAATAAGAAGAGTAGGCTAATTTTTAAAAATAATTTCATGTTTTGTGAATCTGGGGTTCTATGATGCAAGTTAAGGATTAAATAGTAATATTTCATCTACACTTTCGGTCGATTCATCTAAGTTTATAGTACGCTATAACTTTAATAATGATATTTGTGCGGCTTAAAATTGCTATTAGCATAAAAATAGTTGATTTCTAACCTAGCTAATTTTAAATAATTAAGTGTGTAAGAATTATGTTAAATTATCAAAAATGCTTACATTTAAACAATCATGCCGACAATTTAAGGTGGCAAGCGATTTTATCTTATATAAGTATGAGAATCACTTTTCAAATGCTCTTAATTTTTAGACAATAAAATAATAAAAGTTTACACTAGATAAATACAAACGATACATCTTTGACCAATAGAAGTTACCTACAACTCTATATAGGTCATAAATTATAAATTATAAGTAATGAAGATAGCCTCAAGTCTGATTGCTAAAATACCGAAAAAACTAAGTCCAGAGCAACTCTTCATGGTGACCATATTATTGGTTAATGGAGGTAATTATTTATACAATCTTTTATTAGGGCGTCTGCTTGGACCCGAAGAATTTTCAGATGCTGCTATTTTAATTACTCTTTTACTGATTCTTTCATTCGTCGGAATGACATTTCAAATTGTGACGGCCAAATATGCTGTTTTATTCGAAGAAAATAGACTGCTAGCTTTTACCAAATTAATTATTAAATACGCGGCTATTTTAGGAATACTCTGTGGTGTTGCTATCATTTATTTCTATCAAGACTTACAAACTATTTTCCATACCAAAACAGCATCCATGTTTTATATTTTTGGGTTTGGAATTCCGCTTTATTTTATGATGAGCGTAAATAGAGGTTTATATCAAGGACAAAATATACTTAATAAATTGGCGACTACCTATCAAACAGAGATGGCCAGCCGGTTACTTTTAACGATGGGAGCTTTGTTCTTATTTCCAAATGTTCCTAGTTCTATAATTGTAGCGCTGGGTATCTTATTCTCATTTGTATTTGGCGTATTTCCTTTTCAAAAAATTCTTTTCAAAGGTTTCTCAACAGATGTTGTTACCGAAATAGATGTTCGTTCAATCACAACATTTTTTGCACTAACTGCCTTTTATGAGTTGACACAGATTATTATAAACAATAGCGATATAATATTGGTAAAACACTATTTTGATAATCACGACGCTGGTTTATATGCTTCTCTTGCTCTTATTGGTCGTGTAGTGTATTTTGTTGCTTGGATGTTTGTGATGCTATTACTGCCCAAGGTTATTAAAATGAAAAAAGACAATCAAGATACATTGCCTATTTTACTTAAATATGTCGGGTATATTGCCACATTATCTTCTCTAATTGTAGGCTTCACTGCTTTGTTTCCTGAGTTTGTAGTCAATACAATGTTTGGTAGTGAATATGTTTCTATCTCCTTTTTATTGTGGAAATATGCTCTGGCTACATCGCTTTTTGCTGTGGCAAATATCTTTGCATACTATTACTTATCACTTAATCAATATTTTCCGGTAGTAGTTTCAGCGATTTTGGGAACAACACAAATTGGACTCATCATGCTTAATCATGATACATTAGAGCAAGTCGTACACATGCAAATTATCGCGATGGTAATTTTATTAGTATTTCAACTTTGCTTCTTTTTTTATAAAAATAGAATGACGAAGATTAAAAGTTAAGATTCCCAAATCTCAATTATAAAATAGGAATTTGTGATTGTATTCATTTTCGAACAAAATTGCAAAAACCTACCATTAAAAACCTAAAAACAAATAGTAACTTATGAAAATAGCTGTCATCACTGCCTTCCCACCGAGTAAGGTGACTTTAAATGAATATGGATATCATTTAGTTAAAAATTTTGCTCAAAAACAGGAAGTAAGTCAGGTAATAGTTCTTGCCGATAAAACAGCAGAGCCTAAAGACTTAAATTTTAAAAATAGTGACAAGGTAAAAATTAATGAATGTTGGTCTTTTAATAGTTACGGAAATATTTTGGCTATAAACAAAGCCATTCAAGTAGAAAAACCTGATGCTGTTTTGATCAATCTTCAATTTATGAAATTTGGAGACAAAAAAGTTCCGGCTGCTTTGGGATTGATGATTCCTGCCATTCTACGCATGAATGGAGTTCCTACTGTTTCATTATTGCACAATATTTTAGAACAAGTTGATCTTGAAAGTGCTGGATTTACAGACAATAAGGTGGCCCAAAAAATATATAATTTTATAGGGACTACACTTACTCGTTTGATATTGAAATCAGATATTGTTGCAGTGACTATCAATAAATACGTTACGGTTTTAGAAAAAAAATACAAAGTGAATAATATCAAAGTGATTCCACACGGAACTTTTGATAGTATCGAACAACCTTCATTTGAATTGGCTCCAGGGCCAAAGCAAATTATGGCTTTTGGGAAATTTGGTACTTATAAAAAAGTAGAAATCCTTATAGAAGCCGCTATCATAATAAGACAACGCAGTACAGAGAAAATTGAAGTTGTCATCGCAGGAACAGACAGTCCAAATACACCTGGATATCTTGCAGGTGTTCAAGAAAAATATAAAGACGTTGAGGGAATCCGTTTTACAGGTTATGTAGAGGAAAAAGATGTTCCAGTAATTTTTGGAGAGAGTACCGTAGTTGCTTTCCCGTACACATCTACAACAGGTAGTTCAGGTGTATTGCATCAAGCAGGAAGTTATGGTAAAGCAGTAGTCATGCCTGATCTTGGCGATCTTGCTTTATTGGTAGAAGAAGAAGGTTACAAAGGGGAATTCTTTGACCCAGAAAGCGCAGAATCATTGGCGCAGGCCATAGAAAAAATCATTAATAACGACGACAATAGAAAATCGATCGCAATACAGAATTTTAAAGCAGCAAGTGCTTTATCCATGGATAAAATTACAGATATGTATATGGATACGTTTAAGGAAATTATACAATCAAAAAAATAATTTTTTAGTTCGAAATATACTTAAATGCGGGTTTGTTGACTCCTTTATCATCGATAAACCCGAATTTTGTTTGCCTGTTTTTTTGCCAAGGCCATTTACCAGCAACTTGATCTGGCACATGTGGAAAATCATATAAAGTCCATGACATAAAAGAGTAATTGTTTTTTTTGAAATAAGCTTGCATTTTTTGATGATAAGTTGCTTGTTTCTCAATACTTCCTTCCCAAAAATTCCACATTCCGCCATAAGATGGCACTCCAAATTCCTGAATTACTACTGGTTTTTTAGTGCTCTTCAATAATTGATTCGTTTCGTATTCAAGATGAATTATGTCATTATAAAAGTGATATGATATAAAATCCATTTTGTAAGCCAAGTTCGTTGCCTCAACCGAGTTGGACCAACCTATAGTAACTAAATGATTGGGGTCATTTTCCTTAATGACAGTTTCCATGTGGTCTAGCCAACTTAGTACATTTTCTTTTCCTCTATTTTCGAAATCTAAATTGGGTTCGTTTTTCATATCCCAGGCAAGAATTGCTTTGTGGTCTTTGAAGGTAGACACAATTTGCTCAGCGTGTCGATGCGTTAAAGTCCAATTATCCAGAGAGTAATCACTATAGAAATCAAAAAGGGTAACAACTACAGCTAAATCTTTGGCTTCTGCCAAATCCAAAAAGGTTTTCAGTTTCTTCATTTTCTCAGGGATAATCTTGGCTTTTCCAAAATCACCGTACTGAATAAAAATTCGAATAGTGTTCAGTTTTGCTTTTTTGATAATCTCAAAATCGGCTGCAATTGTGTCTTTGTTGAATAATTCGCCAAAGGTATCCCATGCGGAATTTTTAGGGTAGTAATTAATTCCTTTGATGGTGTAGGGTACTTTATTCTGGAATATTTGGTTGCCTTTGACCGTATAAATTTGATTTGTCTTTGTGGTGTCAGCTACAAAAACTTCGGGTTGCATTTTAAGAAAATGTCGCACACGCCAGAAACCATCTTCTAGAAGCATCATTACTTTATAAGTTGCTGTATCTTGAACGGTGGTTATCAACTCTTTATTCTGATACACTTTTTGATATTCGATCACATTTTTATCTGTAAATACGACCAATTGACCATCTTCACTGTAGAATTCAAGATCAGGGGAGTGTTTGATTGTCGTGTTTTCAATCGTGATTTGATGTTCTCTATTGTACTTTATGGTACGATACAAGTTCAAACGGGTATTCGCAGTATAATAGTCATCTATTCCTTCTGAATTGTTTGTTTTTAAGGCTGTATTTTTTACATACCACGAAAAGAGATAATCTCGCTCTAGCTTGCCCAAAGTGTTTTTCTCCATCTCACGAGCCGGATTCTCTAAGCTTGTCCAATTGACATGTGGCAAATAGACATCCTCACTTTCTGTTTCGAGATGGAGCATCGATGTTCTATCGGCACCAGTGTTGAGGTAATCCAAGATTCTAGCCAAACCCAGCATGGTAAAGACACTTATCACAATAAAGGAAAGTATGAAAGCAGCTTTAAAAATATTACGGTTATTAATTAGTTTCATATTTCTTTATTTCGGTTTTTTGAGTCACTCCTAATGTGGTGATTTCAAATTGATATTCTGATTTTTTATAAAAAGGAGGTAACAAATAAAACGTAGCAATTCCTTTTTGTGTTTCGATAATTTTTGTTTCAATCAGTTCCTTTTTATAAAGTATTTTTAACTCTACTTTAATTCCATCAGGAACGATTTGTTTCATAAAACTTCGTAATGGACCAACTGTTATTTGCCTGTTTTTTTCTGTGAACTTATAGGTAAAATGATCAATTAGCGGATTGTAATCTATTCGAACTGGTTTACTCTCAGCAATTCCCGTAACATATCCTTTCACGGTATAGGTATCCTTATGATCTGGATGTAGCAGTTGTCCTATTGCAATTCCATTTATCGTAGCTGCATAGGTTTTGAGCAAAATATTATTTTGTGTTGTAACTTGAAAAGTAACCAATGTTCCATCTCCCACAATATTGCCATATTTATCCAGAATCGTAGAAGTCTCCAATGTTGTAATCTGATTTCCATCGGCAAATTTGTGCGGGCGACTGAAACTAATTTTAAAATCTTCTCCTGGTGATGGCTGAATTTCTGTTTCAAATTCCTTTGAATCAGTAGCGTTACATGCTGTCGAAATCAACATTTTACCGGACTTAGTTCTAGAGTAAATGTTTTTCCAAGCAATAAAATAGTCGGTCTTTCTTTCGGTTGTTGTGATGTCTTCTAAAAATTGATCTTTAATAACAACGGTAGTGTTATCTTGTTTAGGATTATCATAACTATCAGTTGGAATAGCAACCATCATAGTAAAATGTTCGGTTCCAGTTAATAAACTGGGTGGTCCCAAATAGTTTTCTAAGATCGTTGGTGTGGCATCATTGGGTACAATTTTGAAATTACCGGACATTATCTTTTCTTGATTTTGGATTAAATACCAAGAAACAACTCCTGTTTTGGATCTGTAAATAGCAGGTATTTTATAAACAAGTTTGCCATTGTTGTTTTCAGTATTCAACACTGTTTTTCCATAAGTGTGAATTAAGAAGAGTTGAGGATTAGCCGATAGAGAAGGAGTTGAAAATGTTAAGGCAATAGGTTTACCGGCTACAAAACTATCTTGAGTAGTTTGTAATCGAAAAGAGGTTCTTTCATCATCTATTTTTGAAGCTGCAAAAACAAATAGGAATAGGAACAAAACGGGTAGTACGCTATATAATGCTTTTTTTATCATTTAGGATTACCAATATAATTATTCATTTCTATTTTAATATAACTAAAGCCTTTACCTTTTACTTTTTGAAGCAGTTCTTTTTCAACTTCTTTATTTCTTTTTGGTATTATTGTTCTAGCAAGATCGCCATTGGGCAAACCGTTTACATAACAATTCTCCAATGATGACAAGATAATGCGGCAACTAGACAAATCTAGCAATTCATAGTCAAAATATTGCTTGCGTTGCACACGAACTCCTTCTCTCAAAAAGTAATTGTCTACATACAGTAATTCTTTTTCGGCAGTGTAATAAGAGATTAATAACTCTGGAACGGTCACCTCTTGAATACCATAATTAAACAAAGTTCCTTTTAAATGATTTCTTTCAATGACCAAATCAGACAAGGCCACCTGCGTGTAAAAATCAGTAATAGCTACATTTCCTGCTGATTGAATATCAAAGTTAGCAGGTGTTTCACTTATGTTCTTGGGTGTGAATTCGTTGGGATTGAAAGTTGTTGGCTGAGCAACATCTTTTTTAAGCCATGAAATTTCTTCAAAATTCACTTTGAAACTCGTCGTTTCTTTCGGCATGATTTTGTGCTTAATAACATCTTTAGCATTAAATGTGGCCAGTACCTTATCATGATGGTTGTATAAAGTAGATTTCAAAACCACATCGGCAGGGAAATTATCAATATTTTGTAATTCTCCTATTATGATAAATTCATTTTTGTATTGAATAAGTTTGGCCGACAAAATTTCAAGTTCTGGTTGTTTTAATACATCCTCATGATAGGTTTGTTGGGTCGTTATTTTTCGTCTACCTTGCTTGTAATATGAAGTGGTATTATCGAATAAAAATTGATCTGGCGGAATATCTAATGGTTGTTTTTGAGGTAAAATATACCATTTTCCTTTACGCTTTATTGCTTCATGATAATAGTCCTTGTTGATGATTTCCAATGGTGTAATCCATTTGGTTTTGGCAATAAGAGTGGCTCTCTCATCTGAACTTTTTATGACCTGAATATCAATAGCATCTAATTTTGCATACGAATTTAAAATTCCATCAGCAACAGAAGTTTCGAGCATGAATTGCGAGATAGATAATTTGCTATTGGGATCTATAAAAGCGTGAGCCTTTTCATAATACTTATAATCTAGTGCATCATAATAGGATTTAACTACATTCGTAGCACTAATTTGAGTAGCATTATACATATAAAAATCATACATCGCATAACCGATAACACCTAATAAGAGTACAATCCAAAGATGTAAAACAACAATTACCTTAAATGGGAAGTTTTTATAGGGTACAACAAACTTAAAAAAGTCTGGTTTTACTTCGGCTTTTATCTTTAATGCTTTGTAAAATATACTTTGAATATTAATAATAAAAGCAATTATAACAGTAAGAATAGGTATGATTCCCCACATTAATTTGAGATACAAGGGCACTTCATCTTTCGGGAGTACTTTAGGCAAAGGGGCCACATTTAACTTTTCCCAAACCATGATTCCGTTTTCGAGTAATGATAGTCGGTGCCATCCACAAAAATAGAGTATGGGATCGTAGAATTTATCATTCGAAAAAACATATTTTAAATTGTACTTTTCAGGAACAGTCAAAAACTGTTGCAAGGAGCCAATACCTTCCATTCCTCTAAATTTCGAATTTTCTAGTCGTTCAATAGCGCGAGTAGTCAATTCAGGTAATCGTCGGGCTGAGTGGTAATTTCCATCAACCGTTTTGGCATTGGTCTGTGAAGATAGGGTAGCCATTTGATCTCCAAAACCTAGCGGTAAATAGCGCCATTGGTCGTGCTGGTCCTGATTTAAAAAGTTTACGAGAGGTAAGGTATTTATTTTTTGAGGTTGAAAAGGTCTAAAGTAACCCAGCGTAATGGTAAAACCTGCAAAAAACAGAAAAGTGGCTGCAAAGCAAGCTCCTAGAATACGATGGTATACGTTTCCAAAACGCTGCTGAATAGCGACTTTTAAATCGCCCTCGATTAAGCGATAAACAAATTCACCAAACATAGGTAAGCTCATAATGGATGCCCAAAGCGTAAAACGGTCAAGGGTCAAAATATTAAAAGCGGTCTCACCCAATACTTTCAAAGGAATAGGGGTAGTACCTCCTGTTCCTAGAACTATTAATAAGGAAATGGATAGTCCGAAACAAATGTACCTTTTACTGTAATAACGGTAAAGGATGTAGGGCAAGATGAAAAATAAAATTCCCCACGGAATTACAAAAAACATTAATCCAGAAGAGGTGATTTCAATAAAATTGTCCCTACTGCCGTGTGGGATAGGTACTTGAGTGATGGGATTTGCTTTTGAATTTACCCAATAAGGAAAAATACAAAAGATAATTAAGAACAGCGAAGCAGCACCAAAACTTATAATTCTTTTGAATAATTTAAAAAAAGTACTCAAAAACAATTTAAACTTAATGTCTTTATAAGAGTCTACTTGCTCCCTTGAAACATCCATAACAACCATTCCGATTAATGGAAAAATAAAAAATATCATTCCAAAAATAGGGGTCACATGATGTGAGGTGATGGTTACGGCTAGTAAGGACAATGATCGAAAAAGGTATTTGATTCGTCCACTTTTTATCCATAGGTAAATCTCAGGCATGCAGTGCATTAATATAGACACTCCAATAATACTAGGCAATTGACCAAAGATATGTAGCGTTTCTACAAATGAGGAAGAGAATACAGATACAATAGCGGCATAGCCTGCAACATTCCGATCTCCAGTAATCATCAAAGTGTATCGATAAACCCCCGTTATAAATAAGACAATACCAATAATGGCCACAGAAAACATTCCAAATTTCAAACCTCCTATGAGTGAGAGTAGGCCTATGCTTTGATGCACTAGAGGAGGGTAGCCCATAACTGTAAATCCGGTATACCAACTGTAGTTCCACGGTTCAAACCAGCTTGTTGCATAATGCTGTGCAAAAAACATGTGTATAAGCGCATCGTATGTACTCTCTAAGGTAAAGAAAATAGCACTTGAGTGAAAGACGACTCCAATAAGCAGCGCAACAATTAAGTATTTATTTGTTTTTTCTTTCACTAAATATTTGGGGTTTGACTATGGGTAAAAGTAAGCATAAAAGTATTGACAGTAAATTAAGAAAAAAATTATATTTAAATACGAATTTGATTCAAAATAATTGTTTATGGGTAAGATTATTAATATATTTACTTTTCCCAAATTTACGAAAATTTTAACTTATGAAAATATTAATTGTCGATGATCAAGAACTTGTTGTCTTATCTTTAGAGAAGTGCCTTTTGGATTTAGGTTATCAAGTGGTAACTGCCAAAGATGTTTCGGAGGGGATTCAAAAGTATGATTTAGACGAGCCCAACTTAGTTATTGCCGATATTAACATGCCTTTTTCTCAAGAGTCAGAAGCAGGATCGAGTACAAATGAAAACAACGGACTTGCATTGGCAAAGCATATCAAAATAACAAAGGGGCATACCACTCCCGTTATGATCTTATCGGGAAACACAGATGAAGAAACAATTGTAAAAGGTTTTGATATTGGTGTTGATGATTATATGAAAAAGCCTTTAAGTCTGAGCGAAATTGGTGCGAGAGTGAAAAGACTTATTGGTGTAGGTGATACTTTGCCTACCAATACTAAGAAAAATCAAATTATTCAAAATAACTGTATCGGTGTTGTTATACCTTGTTACAATGAAGAGACAAGACTGCTCAGTGATGAGTTTCATGCATTTGTAGCTTCAAATCTCGGATACCATTTATGTTTTGTAAATGATGGTAGTACAGATAAAACACTAGAAGTATTAGAGAAATTACGACTTGGTAACGAGGATCATATTAGTATCTATGATTGCGAAAGAAATGGTGGTAAAGCAGAAGCTGTTCGATTAGGAACATTGCATTTGGCAAAGCAAGAACAATTTGATTACATCGGTTTTTTAGATGCCGATCTATCTACTGATTTTGCTGATTTTCACGATTTGGTAAGTACCATTTCTGGTTCTCAATTCAAAATTGTAAGCGGTTCACGTATGGCTCGTATGGGAGCAGACATCACCAAAGAATCTGCTCGTGCTATCATTAGTAAAATGATTAATTTTATTATTAGAAAAACCATCGGAATGGATTTTAATGATACTCAATGTGGTGCAAAAATCATGAGTAAAGATGTCATTGAAAAAACATTTCAAACCAAGTTTTTGACCAAATGGTTATTTGATGTAGAGATTTTTATGCGAATGAAAAAAATCTATGGCGACGAAGAGACCAAAAAGTTGGTTTGTGAACAACCTTTAAAAAGATGGATTCATGCAGATGGGTCTAAACTTTCATTTAAGGATTCGTTAAAAATTGTATTCCAAATTGGTCAAATAGCGATTTCATATAGATAAAAAAATTACTTTTGTCTAAAAATAAACAAAGGCTAATTAGTCTCAATTAATTATGAAAGAACAAATTAAAAAATTCTTGAATGAAGATCAAGATCCGAAAGCGATTGAGAAAATCACTTCGAAGTTGCAGGATTTATTAATGAAAAATGAAGAGGTAGGTTATATAGGCGTTCAGAAAAAGCCAGCTTTAACCGTTTTCCCTGATAGTATTGTATTGACCAACAAGCGTATTATTTTATGCAAGCCAAAAAATCTAGGATTGTCAATGGACTTTGTAGATTATGACTGGGAAGATGTTGCAGGTGCATTTGTGAAAGAAAATTTATTAGGATCAGAATTTTCATTTTCGACCAAAACAGATCTTACTATTTCTATAGATTATATTCCGAAAACTCAAGCTCGTAAATTATATACTTTTGCAAAAGAGCAAATGGATAATTTAAAAATTGTTTCGCAAACTAACGAAGCTGTTTTACCACCGCCTATTAATGAAAAGGTTGCGGAAAGTGCAGTAGAAGAGGCAGAAGAAATAGAAGAGATGGAAACTGAAGAGGTAACTCATTTTGCCGAAATTGTTTCTGTATCTCCTACAGAATATCAAAGTATTCCAGCAGAAAAAACAACTCAAGAAAAATCTATGAAAGATTTGTCTTCTGAAGAACTATTCGAAAAATTGCAAAATTTTAAAAAGTTATTGGATAATGGATTAATTCTGCAAGGTGAATATGATACATTAAAAAAAGAAATTATGAGTTATATGTAATTCTGGTTTATATAACGCAAAAACCCCGTCAATGATTAAATTGACGGGGTTTTGTGATTATTGCCTTTTCGAACTTAATGAATTTTAGTAAGCACCTAAGTAGAAACTTCCAGAGGCTGCTTTCAATTTAGCACCTTTTGTAATTTGCTTTGTGGTTACATCTATAATGTATATGTTTCCATCTTTTCCTGCTGGAGTCAGTGGGATGTATACTTTGTTTCCAATAGCTCCAATGTTTTGAAACTGTCCTAATGTAGTTGACAATGCTGCATCTGATTCGATATCTGTTGCTAGTTTGGTAGCGGTTAAATCATTTAGATTTACCAAGGCAATATAGCCACCAGAACTTCCTGATGTTGTATATAAAACTACTCCTAAACCATTCGAAATATAACGCCACGCTTTTATACTTGTTCCTGTCATACCCAAGGCAGTGTCTAGATTAAAGTGATAATTTTGATCGTATTCGTCTGTTGTTTTGCTGATACGCAAAATGTCTGGTCCTGAGGTTGCAGTCGCTTGATAAATATTTCCATCAGTACCAAGATGTTGCGTCATTGTGCGGTAACCGTGGTTGTTTATTTTACTTTTCTCAGAAATAATGATTTTTGCATTACGTAAAGATGGGTAATCTACCACATAGGTAACAGTACCAATGTTTCGTTCATCTGTAGTCTCCCAACCAGAAATCACACCAGTAGTAGCATTTGTTGTTACCGTTCCGTTTACATTATGTCGATTAACATTGACACCAATATATAATTTGGTTTTTGCTTGGTTTAGAACAGGTACATCTGCTCTCGAAATGTAATATCCTTGTGCTTCATATTCACCTAGATCTACATTGATTGTTCCAGTGTTTGTTATAGCGGTATTGTTTAAGTCAATATTCGCAATTTTAATAGTTCCCTTTGGGTTTTGGTACACATAATTTGGAGCTGTTCCTGTAAACGCAGGTAGCGCTTCACCATAGTATACACCTACACCAATACCCTCGGCTGCTTTTACCCAACGAGGAGCAGTACCCAAAATAGTAGCCGTGTTCAATTCAAAACCTACTTCTTCATACTGTCCTGCTCCAGAAACACTGTATTTATTAAACACACCACCTTCTGTTCCTGTGTACTGAATGTTATATAAGAATTTCCCATCTGCAGATGCCTGTACACGCGCTGTACGACTTGACTTTAAAGCAAAACCTTGAACATATTCTGCTCCATTTAATTTAAAAAGATCTACTTCGTAATCTGGATTGGCAGCATTTTCTTCTGTAATAGCATAAGCTCTCGTTCCTCCATTACCTGCAGTTCCGTTTGCGTCAGGAAAAGATCCTGTTAAGCTTATCCATCGCATATCGCTTTCTACTGGCGGCTCAGTTGTTTCGCTATCGCTGTCATTACTACAACCTCCTAAAGTTAAAGCCATGACAGCTGTACTCAATAATGCTATTTTAAATAGATTTTTTTTCATGATAATAATTAATTGTGATTATAAAAATTTAGTAAATGTGTAATTCAATTTAAAGTAGATACCTCTACCAGGTTTTTGTATGGCAAAATTGTCGTAGATCTCGGCATTGGTGACATTTTTTATATCTAGACTTGCCACTAGTTTTCCAGAAGGGAAGCGGTAATTAACACCTAGATCATGCGTAAGTTGACTGGGGGTTAAGGACCAATCGGGCTGTCCCCATACGATGTAATACTCTCCTACGTAGCCAACGTTATAATAGGCGTTAACAATGGACTTTTTCTGAAAAACGTCATTAAAACGATATTGGAAATTAGCATTCGCACTAAGAAAAGGTTCGTTAGGAACTTGCTGACCATAAAAGGAATGCGAGGCGCCACTTTCGTCCAATTCTTGTTTAAAGACATTGTTGAATTTCGAAAAGTTAAGTGAAGCATTCAGTCTGCTATTGTAACTGTACGTGATTTCAGCTTCAAAACCTCGAGCTTGTGTTTGACCAAGATTGACATATTTTGTCGTTTGTATGTCGGCATCTGACTCTTCTTGAATTTGCGATACATCTACAACTTGCTGTGTGATTTTCTTGTATCCATTGCGCCAAAATGCATTAGCATACAAGGATACTTTGTGATTACCAATGTCTAATGCGCCCCAGCGAAAACCCAAATTATAATTGATGTTTTTCTCGGGTTCTAGTTCAAGATTTGGTAGAATATTAATCTCAGGTGCTCCAAACAATTGAGATTCGCTCGGCATGATATAAGAGTTCTCAGTAGAGGCAATGATAAAAAGCTTGGGCTTCACATTATAAGACAGTGTTGCTCCATAACCAAAATTTGAGTTATAGGTAAGCGTATCTTTTTTAACTATTGAGTTGACACCATTAGTACTAACTATTTCTGATCTGGTTTGGTTGGAACTATTTGTGGTGTACTTGCCCAGTATGTTTGTTCTTAATTTTTTATCGAATGTTTGTGCTTCATAATTCATAGAAAGAATATTTTTTACTAGTGTTCCTTTTGTGGCCAAGTCATTGTAAGCAGGAATTAGTAAATCAAAATCGGTTCTATCAGTAGCCTCGTATTTATGGTTTAAGGATAGTCGATGTCCGTTTGCAATGAGGTACCCTAAGTTGGAGCGAGCATTTGTAATTTTTCTATCGGTATTTGTGATGGTTTTTGGACCTTGTTGTCCGCCCGTTGTTTTCAGAGGGACCCTTTCGCCAAACTCAATAACTTCTCGCACATTGCCATCCCAATTGTAGGCGTACCCAATGGTGTCTTGCAAGTATGTACTGCGATTGCTGCGTACGGCATTGACTGAAAGCGCTAACCCTTTGGCTAAAAAATCTTTTTTAGTATAATTTAGAAAGAACACATGAGCTTCAGTTTCATTATATCGACCCACATAAGGAACCGACATTGTTATTCCGTGGGGGATTTCATTGTAGTTGCTTGATCCGTTGTAGCCTATGAAAAATTGATCGGCCCATTTGGTATTAGTAAAACCAGCTTCGAGACGAGTTCCAATTGATTTGTATGTATTGTTAAATCTTTTTGCTCTGTACGGTCTTATAATTTGTTGCAGGTGATTGACATAGGTTGTTGATCTACCCCAAGTTTCAAAATTATTATCAGAGTAGGTATAAAACCCAGAACCTCTAAATGATAATCCTGATTTTTTATCGCGTAGTGTAACACTTAGATCAGCTTGAACCGTATTAAAAGAACCATAAGATACCGCAGCCGAAGCACTATTTTGAGATACATCCTTTTTTAAAACCACATTAATAGCACCACCTACATAATCACCAGTTAAGTGTGAAGGCAAGACCCCTTTGTATACTTCAATTCGCTCAATCATAGCAAGCGGAATGTTATTTAGATTGAAAGATTGCCCGTAAGTAGAGAGTTCGATACCATCTAAGAAAAGTCCAATGGTACTCCCAGACATTCCGTTAAGATTGTATTCCACATTCGATCCTATTCCGCCATTTTGCCTCACGCGAACGCCTACAGACCGATCTAGTAATTCATTTGTTGTTAAATTGCGCAAAGAAGCTTCTTTTGTTTCAATCACATTTACAGCAAAACCAGTCGTTTCAATTTTCTTTTTTTTTGACTTCCCTTGAATTTTTACATCATTTAATGCTTCTATATCTACATCGATCTTTGGATCTACAAGCTGAGTCGATTTTAATTTTATATGTATTTTTCTAGAGCTGTTAGGCTTTAATTCAATAGTTTTTGTTTGAGTAATAAACTCCGGATGTTGAAAAGTAATTCTATAGTTTCCTGAGGGAATAGCAATTGTAAATTCACCATTCGATTTTGTTTTTGTGGTGATTGATGTTCCTTCTACAATTACATTAACTCCTTTTAAAGCGCTATTCTCAGTTGTCACTTTTCCGTAGATACTAGCTTTGTTTTCTTGTGAATAAATAGAAAATGTGACTAAGAGCAAGGCGATATAGCAGATATATTTCTTAGTCATATACTAATTTTTAAAATAAATTAATTTTTATTAAGACTTATTATAAATAGTTTTGTTGCAAAAGTACAGGGTACTTCGAAAATAAAAGTGGGGAAAAACGGATTATTATTTTGTAAAAGCGGATTATTATAGTGAAAATTACTTCTAAAATTAGAACAACTCAGAAACCAATTTTTGAGATTACAACAGAAAATCAAAATATAACAAACAATTCTTTTTTGGAAGAAAATGTTTGTAGCGATGAGGTCGAAGATGAATACCTGATAACTTCAAGTTTAGTTTCTAGAAATCTAGTGCTGTTGGATATCGAATTGTTTTTTGAATATCCGAAAACAATTGATTTCAATGTAACAGGGGAGTCTGTGTTGCTAAATTTCATCTGCTGCAACAATGTGAAATGCGCTATTGAAAATTTTGAAGGCGAAATGTATGAGGTAGAAAATACGCAAAATATTATTTATGCGGTTGATTTTAGCGGTCAGTATGATGTTCCAGCTTTCGAACAAATAAAATATTTTACTATCATCTTATCTGCCGAATATTATGCCGAATTGATTAACAAAAATTGGAATCTCCATCCAAAGTTTTCAAAGGATATCCTTCGAAAAATAAATACCACGTTAAGTCCCAATTACCTTCCATTTAACCCAGCCATTCAATGGGTTATACATGAAATTAAAAATTGTAAGTACGAGGGTGCGATGAAGAAAATGTATATCGAAACAAAAGTAAAGGAACTTGTGGTTTTGCAAATTGAATCGTTGTTAAACACAATTGATGAGAAACTAATTGTAGATTCAGACGATTACGATAAACTCCATGAAGCCAAGTTAATTTTAGAAAATAATTTTACTAATGCACCTACATTGCCGGAGCTTTCGAGAATAATTGCGCTTAATGAATTCAAACTTAAAAAAGGTTTTAAGGCTTGTTTTCAAACTACAGTCAAAGGATATATTACCAAACTGCGCATGGAATATGCCAAAAATCTGTTTAGAAATAAGACTTTAAATGTTGGTGAGGTCGCAGAAAAATGTGGTTACAAGGACGTCTCTCATTTTTCATCAGCTTTTAAATTATTCTATGGTTTTACGCCAGTTAGTTTTCGAAAAAACCATTTAAGTCTAAAATATGCATTTCTTTATTGTGATCTTTTAGACGTTTTCTCCTTGGATCTTTTTTTAATGTAAATAAATAGTATGTCATAGTAAAGAATTTTTGAATTTATAGTCGCTTATAGGTTATCTAATCGTTACCATACTTACTTATTATTTAGCTTATCATAACTTAAACTTAATTTTTATGAAAAGGTAGGGTAATGCAGTCCCACTAGTTTTGCATCATAAAAAAAAACAAGATAGGATGAACAAGCAACATTTGATAGTATTATTTTTTTTAATGACTGTAATGAGTTATGCTCAAAAAGGAATCGTTTCGGGTAAAATTTTGGACGCGGCTGATAAGTTTCCGCTACCAGGAGCCATGATCGAAATTAAAGGACAAAATAAATACACTATTTCAGATAGTAATGGTAGGTATGAATTTCTAAATGTAAATACAGGGAGTTATAAATTAGAAATTAGATATATAGGATACAGCCCAATTGTAAATGATGTTACAGTAGCCGATGGTAAAAATGCTGTTGTCAATTTTAGTTTGAAAACTTCTGGAACAGAATTAAATGAAGTAGTAGTAGGAGATGTTTTAAAAGGCCAAGCGAAAGCATTGAACCAACAAAAAAATAATAACAATATAGGTAATATAATTTCGTCTGATCAAGTGGGACGCTTTCCAGATGCTAATGTGGGAGATGCATTAAAGCGAGTTCCTGGTATCACAATGCAAAATGACCAAGGAGAAGCAAGAAACATCATTATTCGTGGTCTTGCACCTTCACTTAATTCGGTAACTTTAAATGGTGACCGCATTCCATCAGCAGAGGGAGATAACAGAAATGTACAAATGGACTTAATACCATCGGATATGATTTCGACAATTGAAGTAAATAAAACCTTGACACCCGATATGGATGCAGATGCTATTGGAGGATCTGTAAACTTGGTGACTCGAGCTACGCCAAACCGTCAACGTATTTCGGCTACTTTGTCTGGAGGTTATAGTCCAATCCGTGATAAAGGAATTTACACGGGAGGGTTAGTTTACGGAAACCGTTTCCTTGATCAAAAATTAGGAGTCGTTTTTAGCGGTTCGTATAGTAGCAACGATTATGGGTCTGATAACGTAGAGAATGTTTGGACCAAGGATGATTTTGGAAACGATTATTTAAGTAAATCTGAAATTAGAAGATATGATGTAGAGCGTGTTCGTAGGAGTGGTGCACTTGCTTTGGATTATAAGTTTAATGAGAACAATACCATTTTTGCAAATGCGATTTACAACTGGAGAGACGACCGCGAAAATCGCTATCGAGTAACTTATGATAACATTGAACCTATTTATGCAGGCGAAAGCATCACTGGATATACAGGTAGAGTTACACGCCAAACAAAAGGAGGGGTGGACAATGACCGCAATCAAAACAGAAGATTAGAAGACCAACGCGTTCAAAATTACGCCTTGCGAGGAGAGCATTTAATTAATTCTAAATTAGATTTAGATTGGTCGGTAAATTATTCTACAGCAAGAGAGTACCGTCCAGGTGAGCGCTATGTTGATTACCGCCAAAAAGATGTTGGTGTAGCTCAAGATTTATCAGATTCAAGATTTCCGCTAATTACAACAACAGGAGAGTCATTGAGTGCACTCAAATTTGATTCCCTATCGGAGAACACAGATGATACAGATGAAAATGAATTGGGAGCCAAATTAAACATTCGCTTTCCGTTTTCTATTATTCCGTCTGAAAAAGGACGTATTAGAACAGGACTTCGTATGAGGTTAAAGAACAAGTCTCGAAATAATATTTATTATTCTTATGAGCCAACAAATGATGACTTAGCTACTTTGGCCGTAGTGCCAACATTATTTTTGGATGGTAATGGTTTTAATCCTGGAGATAAATATGTTGGGGGAACATTTGCTTCTGCTACATATTTAGGTGGATTGAACTTAAATAATGCGACTTTGTTTGATAGTCAAGTTGAGCCTTCTGAGTACCTAACAGCCAATTATGATGCAAAGGAAAATATATTTGCAACCTATGTGAGATGGGATCAAGATTTTAATAGCAAACTATCGATGATACTTGGTTTTAGAATCGAAAATACAAATATTGACTACACTGCCAACCGTGTTTTAGATGAAGAAGAATTAGAAAGCAAGATTGAAACGACAAACAGTTACACAAACGTGATGCCTGGCATCTCATTCAAATACAATGCCACCCAAGATTTAATCGTGAGAGCAGCAATTACAACTGCATTGGCTCGACCTAATTATTATGATTTAGCACCTTATGTAAACAATATCGCATCAGATCGTGAAGTTTCAGCAGGAAACCCTGATTTAAAAGTGACTTATTCCTATAATTATGATTTAATGGTAGAGAACTACTTTAAATCCGTTGGTTTGCTTTCTGGAGGAGCATTCTACAAAAGTTTAAATGATTTTGTTTACAAATACAGTACAAATCAATTTACCAATGCTGATTTTGCTGCTCTTTTTCCAAATCAAAACAATCCAATTCCGGTGGGAGAGGAATGGAAATTTATCCAGTCAAAAAATGGGGATAACGTAGCTGTTTACGGTTTTGAGGTTGCCTTGCAGCGTCAACTTGATTTTTTACCTGGTAAATTCCTAAAAGGATTTGGAGTATATGTAAATTACACTTACACAAAATCAAAGGCAAAAGGAATTGCTGATGAAGATGGAAACGAGAGAAAAGATGTGAGCCTTCCGGGTACAGCTCCACATATGTTTAATGGGTCATTATCATGGGAGAACAAACGTTTTTCAGCTAGAATTTCATCTAACTATACAGCTGCTTATGTAGACGTTTTGGGTGCAGACGCCTCCGAGGACAGTTATTACGACAAACAATTCTTTGTAGATACCAATGCAACATTCAAAATTACAAAGAGCATGCGTATCTTTGCAGAGGCAAACAACTTAACAAATCAACCGTTACGATACTATCAAGGTAGTGAGTCTCAAACACAGCAAGTTGAGTTTTACCAACCACGTTACAATTTAGGACTGAAATTTGATTTTTAATAAAAAATAATACTAATAGAAAAAAGCTGCAAGGATTAATTTTCTTGTTGCTTTTTTTTCATTTATACCCCATATGAAGAAAATAATTTACAGCTTTATACTTTTAGGAGTATGCCAAGTAGTTATGGCTCAGCAAAATAAAAATGCAGTAGAAAATACTAGCAAGTTAGAAACCATTGATAAGAGTTTGAATTTTTTATTAATGGGTGATTTTGGTCGTCATGGTCAATTTTATCAAAAAGAAGTAGCAGCGCAAATGGGAAATGCGGCAAAAACTATCGATTCTGATTTTGTGATTTCTGTAGGAGATAATTTTTATCCAAATGGAGTGCAAAGTACGCAAGATTATGCTTGGATAGCTTCTTTTGAAAGTATCTATACAGCTTACAGTTTACAGAATGATTGGTTTGTAACACTAGGAAATCATGATTACCGCGGGAATCCACAAGCTGAGATTGACTATACAAAAGTAAGTCGTCGCTGGCAAATGCCATCTGCCTATTTCTCTAAAACTTTTGAACTAAAAGGAGGAGACAAAGTTTTAGTTCTTTTCATGGATACATCTCCGTTTATCGATAGTTATTATGAAAAAGGGAATATGATGTATGACAATCTAATTGCGCAAGACACTACGGCTCAAAAAAAGTGGTTAGTCAAAGAGCTTGCAGTAAATGATAAAACGGTAAAATGGAAAATTGTAGTAGGACATCATCCTCTATACAGCGGAGGGAAACGCAAAGAAAGTCCCGATACTGCCGCATTTGAAAAGAAGTTTGCTACTATCTTTGATACCTATAAAGTAGATGCTTATCTTTGTGGACACGAACATGATTTGCAAGTTATTCAACCCAAGGGTCGCTATACTACTCAGTTTTTATCGGGTAGTGCTTGTGAAGTTCGTCCGACAGGTAAGAGAGAAGGAACAATGTTCTCAGCAGAAACGGCAGGGTTTATGACTTTTTCGATTACCAATTCTAGTTTGTTGGCGCAAGTAGTTGATGCAGAGGGAAAAGTAATTTACAAAACAACTATCGAAAAAAAATAACAATAAAATAGTTCAGTTAAAGTAATATATTTATTTAGCACTGAGGTTGATACAATAAAAATAATTATAACAAAATGAAAAATAAATTTATAGCATTCTTTGTACTTGGTTTAAGTCTTGCTTCTTGTGGCGGAAAGCTAGCGGCTGTGCGCAAAGATGCCATTAAACCTGTAACAGTTACCGAGAAATTACCTCATGATACCGATGATCCTGCTATTTGGATCAATCCAAATGATTCTAGCAAAAGTATTATTGTAGGAACCGACAAAGATTCTGATGGTGGTTTGTATGCTTTTGATTTGAACGGAAAAATAGTTGCAAAATCTGAAGTTTTAAAAAGACCCAATAATGTTGATATTGCATACGGTTTAATGGTCAACGGACAGAAAATAGATGTTGCCGTTACCACCGAAAGAGAAACAAATAGTATCAGAATCTTTAGTTTACCTGACTTAAAACCTATTGATAACGGAGGAATTCCAGTTTTTGAAGAAGAAGAACTGCGTAAACCAATGGGTATATCCTTGTATACTAGACCAAGTGACCAAGCTATTTTTGCTATTGTCGGAAGAAAAGATGGGCCGTCAGGAAGCTACTTGTGGCAATATGAATTGTCAGATAATGGTAACGGAATCGTAGGCGGAAAAGTTGTTCGTAAATTTGGGGCTTACAGTGGCAAAAAAGAAATAGAAGCTATAGCGGTTGACAATGAGTCGGGAGTTGTTTACTATAGCGATGAGCAATTTGGAATCAGGAAGTACAAAGCAAATCCAGAAGAGAAAGACGATAACGAAATGGCTCTTTTTGGAAAAGGTGATTTTAAATCTGATAACGAAGGAATTGCGATCTATAAAAAATCAAAAACCGAGGGGTATATTTTAGTATCCAATCAGCAAAAAAATACATTCATGGTGTATCCTCGTGAAGGGGCAAACGGAAATCCTAATAATTATCCTTTGCTTGCCGAAATACCAACGTCAACAATTGAGTGTGATGGTGCCGATGTTACGAATGTGAATCTTGGAACTAACTACAAAAACGGACTTTTTGTAGCCATGAGTAACGGAATGACTTTTCATTATTACAGTTGGGATACCATTCAGCAACTTATTGATAAGGCTGTAAAATAAATCAGCGAATAAGATTTAGATAGTAAATTGCCCCCATAAAGTAACCTACTTTATGGGGGCAATTGCATATAATTAAATATCAGTTTTTATTTTGTCCTATTACAAATGCGGCGCTCCCGTTAGAATTTCTTCATTTGCGTATGATGAAAACTGTTTGAAGTTAACTTCGAATTTTCCTGCTAGCTCTTTTGCTTTTTCATCATACAATTCCTTGTCAGCCCAGGTGTCTCTTGGATTCAGAATTTCCTCAGGAACATTAGGGCAAGATTGCGGAATCGCTACTCCAAAAACGGGATGGTTTTTATAAGCTACAGCATCTAATTCACCATGAAGAGCAGCGTCGATCATCGCGCGCGTGTATTTCAACTTCATTCTGTTTCCAGTGCCGTAAGGACCACCAGTCCAACCCGTATTAATCAACCAAACAGTGGCGTCATCTTCTTTAATCTTTTGACTCAACATTTCGGCGTAACGTGTGGGGTGTAAAGGCATAAAAGGTGCGCCAAAACAAGCAGAGAAATTTGGCGTCGGCTCTGTAATTCCAGCTTCTGTACCCGCTATTTTTGCCGTATAGCCCGATATAAAGTGGTAGGCAGCTTGCCCAGAAGTCAATTTAGAAATAGGAGGAAGAATACCAAAAGAATCTGCGGTTAGGAAAAATATGTTTTTAGGATTGCTTCCGCTTGATCCGGGTTGAATAGCATCAATATGCTCAATAGGATAACTCACTCGTGTGTTGGGAGAGATAGAAATGTCAGTATAGTCAATTTCATTTGTCCCTGCTTTGTAAACTACATTTTCGAGTAAAGCACCTTTTCGAACCGCTCTAAAAATATCTGGCTCACTTTCCTCAGTTAGGTTAACGACCTTAGCATAGCAACCACCTTCAAAATTAAAAACAGTGTTTTCCTCGGTCCATCCGTGCTCATCATCACCAATTAATTTTCGTTTAGGATCTGCAGATAGCGTTGTTTTTCCAGTTCCAGACAGTCCAAAGAACAAGGCTGTTTCTTCATTTGCTCCCACATTGGCACTGCAGTGCATCGATAAAACATTACGAGTGGTAGGGAGAATAAAATTTAGGGCAGAGAAAATGCCTTTCTTCATTTCACCGGTATAACCCGTACCGCCAATCATGGCAATCTTTCGAGTAAAATTTAAAATGGCAAAGTTTCCCTGTCTAGTATGGTCCGTTGCAGGATCAGCCATAAAACTGGGTGCACAAATTACCGTCCACTCTGGCGTAAAATACTTTAATTCATCTTCGCTTAACCTCAAGAACATATTGTGACAAAATAAATTTGCCCATGCAGTCTCGGTAATGACGCGCACATTCAAGCGGTAACTTGGGTCTGCACACACATACGAATCTCTCACATAAAGTTCACTGTTTGATAAATGTGCTGTAAGTTTGACATATAAAGCATCAAAATGAGAGGGCTCAAAAGGAATGTTTACATTTCCCCACCACACATCATTTTCTGTAATAGTGTCCTTAACAATGAAACGATCAAGTGGCGAACGACCAGAAAATTTGCCCGTATTAATCACCAATGCACCAGTCGAAGAGAGTGTTCCTTGACCAGCAACTACAGTTTTTTGTTCTAATTCGTCGGGCGATAATTGATAATAAACAGTTGCATTTTTAATACCAATCGCGTCCAAATTTGGTGCTTTGTTTGAGATGTTATCGTTCATAGATAGTAGTGATTTACTTGTTTAAAACCATACTAAAGATAACGATTATAACCCAGTAAAGGTTAGCGTTTGCTCTTTATGTAATTAAAAAATAAGATTCCCCAACCTATAATAATAAGCAGTCCACCAATAGGAGTAACAAAACCAATAGTTTTAAAATCAAAAGGCGTTAAGTAATTTGTAGCCAAGCCGTAAATCGAACCAGAAAACAATATTACACCAATAACAATTAGGTAATAAATGGTGCTTTTTGCTTTTTGAGAAAGCAATGTGAAACTAGGCAATAACAACAAAAAGAAAGCCTGATACATTTGATAGCGCACGCCAGTTTCAAAAGTAGCTAGCAAATCGGGGGTTAAAATTTTTTTTAAGGCGTGTGCGCCAAAAGCTCCAAGAATTATCGCAATCATTCCTAGTAGTGCCCCTGTGTAAGTTATTTTTTTGTCCATTTTGTGCTTTTTTATAATAATGCAAAAGTATTCTATATCAAGAGAATTACCTTAATAGGAATGCTTTAATTTCTATTCTTTAACAATAATTTGGGCATGCCGGCCTCTCGTAAAAGGGCAATTGTTCTGGCGGTTAAAGCCCTTTTACAAGAGGCCGTCGTGTCATCCGCTAAATCTTTTGGGTCTGCTGTCGCCACCCAAAAGGATACCGCTTCTACCACTCACGCAGTCGGGTGCAGAAAGTAAAATTCGATTCCGATTTCGACATAAAGAAATAGAAAGCGATAAGCAGATGCCAAATTCCATTTGCTTAAATTTGCTAGTAGCCTAATTCTAAATACCTATTATCATGAGGAACATATTAATTATTGGAGCAGGTCGTTCTGCCTCGTCACTGATTCGATATTTATTAGATAAATCAACTGCTGAAGATTTAAAACTGGTTATAGCCGACATAGATTTGGATATAGCGCAGAGAAAAACTTTAAACCATCCAAACGCCTCTGCTTTAGCATTGGATATTTTCGATATAAAACAACGAGCGGCAGCAATAGAAAAAGCAAATTTGGTGGTATCGATGCTACCTGCACATTTGCATATTGAAGTTGCGAAAGATTGTATTCGATTCAAAAAACATTTAGTTACCGCATCATATATTAGTGAGCAAATGCAGGATTTAGATACAGCTGTCAAGGCCAATAATCTTGTTTTTATGAATGAGATTGGTCTCGATCCTGGTATAGATCACATGAGTGCCATGAAGGTGATTAACGAGGTGAAGGAGAAGGGTGGAAAAATGCTTGCATTTGAATCCTTTTGTGGAGGCCTAGTTGCTCCAGAATCAGACACCAATCTTTGGAATTACAAATTTACATGGGCACCTCGCAACGTAGTGTTGGCAGGTCAAGGCGGAGCGGCCAAATTTCTGCAAGAAGGAACACTCAAGTACATTCCGTACTGCAACCTTTTTCGTAGAACCGAATTCTTAGAAGTGGATGGTTACGGCAAA
This sequence comes from Flavobacterium algicola, assembly GCF_022399565.1. Lineage (GTDB taxonomy): Bacteria > Bacteroidota > Bacteroidia > Flavobacteriales > Flavobacteriaceae > Flavobacterium > Flavobacterium algicola. Next base: position 899,421 of record NZ_JAJTUT010000001.1, on the reverse strand, counting down.
TTTGAAGCCTATCCCAATAGAGATTCTTTAAAATATAAGTCAGTTTATGGTCTAGAGGATGTTGTGACATTGTATCGAGGAACTATTCGTAAAGTGGGTTTTTCTAAGGCATGGAATATGTTTGTGCAACTGGGCATGACAGACGATACCTATACAATAGAAAATTCTGAAACTATGAGTTACCGACAATTTGTAAATTCTTTTCTACCTTACCATCTAAGTGATTCTGTCGAGAGTAAAATGCGCCTTCTTCTAAAAATTGATCAAGACGATATTATGTGGGAGAAACTGGTCGAACTCGATTTGTTTAATGATGATAAAATTGTTGCTTTAAAAAAGGCTTCACCTGCTCAAATTCTCGAAAAAATATTAAGTGATAGCTGGACTTTACAAACAAATGACAAAGACATGATTGTTATATACCACAAATTCGGATACGAACTTGAGGGTGTAAAACATCAAATTGATTCCAAAATGGTATGTATTGGAGAGGATCAGACATATACAGCGATGGCGAAAACAGTAGGTCTGCCTGTAGCAATGGCTAGTTTATTAATTTTGAACGGAAAGATCACACAGCCTGGAGTTCAGCTTCCGATACGGAAAGAAGTATATGAACCAATTTTAAAAGAATTAGAACAATATGGGGTGAATTTCAAGGAAGATGTAATGCCATATTATGGATATAAATTGTAGTTTTTTTATTTTTTTCAAACCGAATGAAATTCAGAAGAAATACGTCTAATGTTTAATGCCTTTGCATTACAACACTAAATTGTAACCAGTACCCTTTGTTTATGTATTTCTATCAAAAAATAAGTTTAATATCATCTTCTATATTTTTAATTTTATTCTCCTGCTCAGGTTCAGAGGATGCTGCGGCACAAATAGCAGTAGAAGATGCAACTACAAAAGCACCTAATATCGTTTTTATCATCGCCGATGATATGGGTTGGGATGTGTTTGGAAAGTATATTGGAGACGCAGCAAACAAAGCCAGTACACCAGTTCTAGATTCTTTGGCAACTAGAGGGGTGACCTTTACCAATTTTTGGGCAAATCCAGAATGCTCGCCTACCAGAGCCGCAATATTAACCGGCAGGTACGGATTTCGCACTAGCGTGGGTGGGGTAGAATCTCCTCAGGTAGGATATTTGAAGAGTACAGAAACTGTAATTCAGAAATACATAAACGACAATACATCCAATGCTTATGCTACAGCTTTAATAGGGAAATGGCATGTAAGTTTGAACTCGCAGTTGGATGCTCCAGAGAGTTTCGGAATCCAGTATTATTCTGGTTTTCTAAATGGTGCAGTATCCGATTACTACAATTGGACACAAACTAGTAATGGCGTACAGTCTACCATAACAACTTATGCTACAACTCAATTTGTAGATCAATCTGTTGCTTGGATGAAGCAGCAAACAAAACCTTTCTTTTTATGGCTGGCTTTTAATGCTCCTCATACTCCTTTTCACAGACCACCACTGAATTTAATCTCAGATCAAAGTCTTAGCGATGATGCCGCAACAATTAATACAAATCCTTTTCCGTACTATTTGGCATCGATAGAAGCAATGGACAAAGAAATCGGACGCATGATTCACTCCATGACTGCAGAACAAAAAGAAAATACTGTATTTGTCGTAATTGGTGATAACGGAACGCCATCACGAGTAGCTAGAACACCCTATACTTCGTCTACTGTAAAAAGTACGTTGTATCAAGGTGGTGTAAATACACCTATGATCATTTGTGGTAAAAATGTGAGTAGGGTCAATCAAATCGAAACTTCACTGGTGCAAGCTCCAGATTTATTTGTAACATTTGCAGATATTGCAGGAACAGGAACAACTGTCTACCAGGATGGAGTTACTGTAAAACCTTTGTTATCCAATAGCGCTGCGACCAAAAGAACATTTGCATACAGTGAATTGTTTACTTCTGTTGGTTACGATAATGAGGGATACACATTAAGAAATGATAGTTACAAATTGATTCACTTGACTACTGGAAGCGAACTACTGTACAAAATAAGCTCAGATCCTTTTGAACAATCTAATCTGCTCTTGAGCACACTATCGTCAGAAGCACAAACAAACCTTGACAATTTACGTCAAGTTAAATTGAACTTGTAATCATTTATTAGTAATCATAAATTTCGAATCAAAAATTAGCGGATCATGCTAGTAAATATTTTTAAAAGAAAAAGTCCGCTACTTAAAAGGATAAGTAACGGACTTTTTTGCTTTCTAATTATTTAGATAACTCTACAAAATACTTGTAAAAGAGAGGAATAGTTTCAATTCCTTTTAAGTAATTAAAGATTCCAAAATGCTCATTTGGTGAGTGAATTGCATCAGTGTCTAGTCCAAAGCCCATAAGGATTATTTTGCTTTTAAGTTCTTTTTCGAACAAAGCCACGATCGGAATACTACCTCCTGAACGAACAGGAATAGCAGGGGTGCCGAAAGTTTCTGTATATGCCATATTAGCTGCTTTATAACCTATACTGTCAATTGGTGTTACATAACCTTGACCACCGTGATGAGGTTTTACCAAAACAGTAACTCCTGCGGGAACAATGGCTGTAAAATGCTTAGTAAACAATTCTGTAATTTCTTCCCAATCTTGGTTAGGTACCAAGCGCATAGAAATTTTGGCAAATGCTTTGCTTGCTATAACCGTTTTGGCTCCTTCACCAATGTACCCACCCCAGATTCCGTTAACGTCTAGCGTTGGTCGAATCGAGTTGCGTTCATTTGTTGTGTAACCTGCTTCACCATGAACATCTTTGAGGTTTAAGGCTTTTTTATATCGTTCTAAGCTAAAAGGTGCTTTGGCCATTTGTGCTCTTTCTTCAAGAGATAATTCTTCAACATTATCATAGAAACCAGGAATGGTGATGTGATTGTTCTCATCATGAAGTGAAGCAATCATTTTTGATAAAATATTGATAGGATTGGCAACTGCTCCACCGTACAAACCAGAATGTAAATCTCTGTTTGGTCCAGTAACTTCTACTTCAACATAACTCAAACCGCGCAAACCGGTAGTGATAGATGGTTGTTGATTTGAAATCATTCCAGTGTCAGAAATTAAAATGACGTCATTTTTCAGCTTTTCGGTATTGTTCTCTACGAATGTTTTTAGATTAACGCTACCTACTTCTTCCTCACCTTCGATCATGAATTTTACATTACAAGGCAAGCAATCATTTTTAATCATGTATTCAAATGCTTTCACATGCATGTACATTTGACCTTTGTCATCACAGGCACCACGAGCGAAAATTGCTCCAGCGGGATGTGTATCTGTAACTTTTATTACAGGTTCAAATGGGGGAGAGGTCCATAATTCTAACGGATCGGCTGGTTGCACATCATAATGACCGTACACTAACACAGTTGGCAAGGCAGGGTCGATTGTTTTTTCACCATATACGATTGGGTAGCCATCTGTTTCACAAATCTCTACAAAATCACAGCCTGCTACTTCTAAACTTTTCTTAACAGCCTCAGAAGTATTTATGACATCTTGGGTGTATGCTGCATCTGCGCTTACAGATGGTAATTTTAATAATTCAATTAATTCATTGATTAAACGATCTTTATTCTCGCTTATATAGTGCTTAATATTGTCCATTTTTATGTTCACTTTTAGTACTTTCAAAAATACGAAAAAATGATAAATAAATTTTTTTAAAAAATGCTTTGAATATTAGAACTAATGTTTATATTTGCACCCACAATTGCACGCGGATATGGTGAAATTGGTAGACATGCCAGACTTAGGATCTGGTGCCGCAAGGCGTGTAGGTTCGAGTCCTATTATCCGCACCAGAAAAACCCAAAACATTTTTGTTTTGGGTTTTTTGTTTTTAAAAGTTGCCCAACGGTTGCCCAACGGTTTTAAAATATTAAAGTTTTTTAGGGATCAAGTTCAAAAGTTGGGGATTAGGCAAAAAGATTAGATAATCTAAATAAGAAGAAATCAATTTTCTAACACCACTACAATTGATTTCTAAAGGGAAAAATGCACAAATAGGTTTGGATTTGTTGGCTTTTCTGCCATTGGCCAAGTCTTATTGTTAATTTAAGTGCTTTTTTCCACATCATTCGCAACGTGGTAAATTTGCGCCATTTTTTTTACTATATTATTAAAGTTGTAGTAAATAATAGCTTCTTTTTACTTTTTCTAATAGTCCAATTGTTGCAATTTTATTTAACTAAATAGATTTTGTGTTTAATTCTCTTATCATTACTGCTCACACAATGTCAGCTTTTGCATAATTCATTTGATTGTAAACAGTGCATAAAAAAACCTTGCTGTTGGAACAAATATGTTTGTAAAGCAAGGTTCAATTTGATTTTAAGGAAAAATTATTTCACTTTCAATTTTTCAACTGACTTATTATAGCTTTCTTTAGCGTCTTCTTTTGCTGCAGCAGCTGCTTTATCTGCATTCTCTTTTGCAGTAGTAGCTGATTTTACGACATTTTCTTTAGCTGTTGTTGCATTATTTACAGCATCAGTTTTTGCAGTATTAATTGCTGCTTTCGCTTCTGTGGCAGATTCATTGATGTCTTCTTTTGCTTTTGCCGAAGCTTCATCAATTTTACTTTCAGTCTCGTCTAACTTTTCTTTTAAATCAGTTCCCATTTCGTTGGCACCGCTCTTCGCAGTTTCCCAAGAACTTTTTGCATTATCTACAGCTTGTTGTGCCAGTGCTTCTGCTTCTGCATCGCCACTTTTTTTAGCTGCTTCAAGTTGAATAACGGCATCATTATATGCGTTTTCCAATGCTGTTACATCTACAGATTCATTAACTTCGATAGTTGTAGTCCCGTCCTCTGCTGTTTCTTTTTTACATGATGTAGCAAAAATTAATGCTACAACCGCCATACTTAAAATGATTTTTTTCATTTGAATAGTTTTAAATAAATTACTTGTTTGATTTCCGTAAAATTATACCGTACTACTTCTGCCAGACCTTCATCAAGGTCTATTAGCTAGTTCGAGTGGCTTCATACTGGAGATTTGGGGCTATCAAAAGTACCTATTTATTTTATTCGATCATAGAAATTGTACGAGGAATATTTCAAATTTAAATTTTCTGACTATTTATTTAGTGTGTAGAAGGCGCTAATCTGCTCTTGATCCTCTGTCACCGCGACCTTCTGGACGATCGCCTCTATCACCGTCTTCTCTATTCATGCCTCCGCGTTCCTTTTCGTTTCTTTTTGACGGATTCTTCATCCCAGAGAAGTTTTCGATTTTATAAGTTAAGGAGAACATCGCATATCGCTTTAAAACGGTATTCTCATTATCGCTCACAGATGTTGTCGAAATGCTTCTGGTAATACTCTGATTTTGATTAAGTATATCATAAACCTTAACCTTGGCAGTAAACATCTTATTCAAAAATGTATAAGACAAACTACTGTTCCACAAATAAAAATCTTGATTTATAGAATTATAGGTATAACCAAAATCATTTCCCCAAATCCAATTAACTGGCCAATAGCTTGTTGTTTGCAAGTTTAATCTATGTACAATATTTGATCTGGATTTTAAGGCGTCAATATCGTAATTGGTTTCATTATAAGAGAAGTTATAAGACGGAGCAATTGTAAATAACTGGCCGTAATCATAATTCACATAAGCTTTTGGAGTAATACCAATAGATTTTGCGCCATATAGAACAGAGTCGGTAAATCCTTTTTCAAAATCGTGGTTTACGCTCAAAGCTATTCCAAAACGCAGTAAGTTGGCCTCTTGCTTGATCGATTTCCCCCAATTTCCCCCAGCGGATAAGGAGTAAGTGCCTGATACGTTTTCGTAAGTGGTTGTTCTCTTGCGATCGGCATCATACACAGATGATGTAATAATATTGTTGTTGTTTAAATTTGAATTGAAGTAAAGGTTATAACCTGAGCGTGTACGGTAATCAAAGTTTCTATAATTGACACTTGCACTATGAGTTTCTGTCGGATTTAAATCTGGATTTCCTGTAATTGTATTCAAAGGATTAGAAACGTTAATGACCGGAAGAATCTCTGATGCCGATGGTAATGATAAATTGTAATTATAGCGCGCAGTAAAAAATTTAGAACGATCTACCTTGTACCTCACCTGTGCTCTTGCGCCGGGTAAGACATAATTTTTGAATAAATCAGTCGAAGTTCCTAAGTAGTCAGAGTGATTGTCATACTGAACAATAGAGGTAGAGGAGTTCAGATCAAATGTAAATTTATTTTTCATTAATCGAAGTCCAACTTTTGGAGTGATACTATTTTGTTTTGACGTAATATAACTTGTTTGTTCTCCATTTAAAATAGAATAATCACTGTCTAATGCATTAAAATCGTATGATTTTATGTCACTGACTGCATTTTGATAGTTATATTCTACACCTATTTTTAATCTAATAGAATCAGTAATGGGCTCAGAATATTCGATTTCAGCTGAGTAAGAATCATTGCTGTTTTCCCCTAAATTATTCTGGTTTCTTAAAATCTGTTCGTCGTTTGCATACAAATTAGTTTCAGATTGAACGAAATTATTGGAGCTCGTACTTGAATTATCATTGTTTAAAACAACACTTAAATTCCTAGCTTTTTTCTCAAATGATTTATTAAAGTTAATTGAGTTGCTGAAGTTATTTGATTCTGTTTGATTTGATGAATTAGAAGAGAAATCGTTAGTAAGTGTTCCATCTTCAATTGTAGTACTACTACTTGATGCTGTTGTGTTTCCTGTACGAGTAGTGTTGATTTTTGGAGCAACAAATAATTGCATGGTCGGTGCTATTTTGTACTCTAATTCAACATTTGCTTTGTTACTTGTATTGGTGTTTTGAGTTTTGGTTGTCGAAATAGTATTGAAATCACCATCTGGTCTAAAATTGGTTGAACTAGAATTATTTAAATTATCGGTCTGAGTATCTGAGAAATTATAATTGGCATTTGCCTGTAGCTCTTTAAATAATTGATCGGAATAATTAAATCCCAATAAGTTAGATTTAGTGATTCCATTTGCTTGACTTCTGTTAACAGTGGTGCCTTTAGTGTTACGGCCACCACCCATATTATCAAAAACCTCATCCATAGAAAAACCTGGTGCATTGATATTATTCGAAGATCCTAAAAGGCTTATCTTTCGATTATTATTAAAGAAATTCATTATAAAGCTAGATTCATATCGATCATCTGACCCATAACCAGCAAGAAATTTTCCAAAATGTCCTTTGTTTTTATCTTCGTCAATAGTCAAATTGATACTTGAATTGTCTGATGCTGCATCATCCTTTGAATATTCCTCTTTCTTAGTCTTAAAATCAGATACTTGTACTTTATTAATGATTTCTGCAGGAAGGTTTTTTAAAGCCATGGCACCATCTCTATCAAAAAATGGTTTACCATTCACTAGAACTTGTGTTACTTCTTTACCGTTTACCGTGATTTTACCATCACTATCCATTTCAAATCCAGGAAGTTGTTTCAAAAGTGTTTCTACATTGGCATCTGCTCTTACTTTAAATAAGGAAGCTTTAAATTCTATGGTATCATTTTTTATTCGAATAGGAGGATCTTCGCCCTTGATCGTTACTTCGTTTAGGGTATTGATAGATTCAGAAAGATAGATGTTATCAAAGTCTTTATTGCCATTTATTTCTCTTTGCTCTTCAGAAAAGGTTTCGTAACCCACATAAGTCACTTTTAAAAATACTGGTTTGTCATTTTTTTTAACAACAAAATTGAAATTTCCGTTTTTATCGGTTAAGGTATATTCCAATACGGTAGAATCTTTGACTGTAGTTACATAAACCGTCGCTGATTCCAAAGGAACTTGGCTAGCGATGTCGAGAACCTTACCTTTTAGGTTGTAGCTACTTTGAGCAGTTACACAGTACGAACAAGCAAATAAGAAGAGAATTGTAAAATATTTAATCATAGTGATGTAGATAAACTTCATCTTAAGATGTTAAATATGCAATAAGGTTTAATGGGAAGAAAAGAATTTTTGATTCTAGATTACTTTTCAATGGAAATAATGCATTTGTTCGCAATACACAATGCTTTATTTTGTACATAGCTTTTCCATAATTCAGGTGTTTTTATAGCGCCAAATTCACTCCATGCAGCTCCAGTGGAATAGGAGATTTTATTGTTTGATTTGACCTTCATGACGCCAAATAAATGATCTTGCATATTTTTAATTGCAATTAGATTAGTATCTGTGTCAATTATGAATCCAGTACCTAAAGACCCATTATCTCTTCCTGCCGGAATGATTAACTTTTCCCAACTTTCAAATAGTCCGGCTTTGTTGTCGATAAATGATTGAGAATCTTGGCGTTGTGCAATACCAACTGCGTGTGAGAATTTAAACTCGTTTGTAGGTGATGTGTACGTGCTTTCAATTTGATTAAAATACTGCCCAGCATCAAGAGTAATGCGTTTGGTTTCCTTGAGACTGCTGTTTTCTCCTTGCCAGCCAGTAAATTCAAGTTCAAAAACAAGTCTAATCGGGCCATTGGCAATTATTTTCCATGCCGAATATGATTTCGAATAATATACTTTTCCATCGTAGTAAATACCAGATCCTCCACATCCTTGATTTTTACCAGAGGCATAATGATCGGCACCATAACCTTTGTCAACATGGTAACTCTGTCCTGTTGTGTACCATTCATCGGTTAAGCGGCGAGATGTTTTTTTGCTCCAAACATCAATTGCGGTTCCAGTTCCTTGTGCATCTGCTCTCGCTTGTCCGTACATGCGGTAGCCTATGTAATCATTCTCCCATGAGAAGTCACCTAGTCCTTCTGGTTTGCTAATAAATTTAGAGAAGACAGAGGAAGCTGCTGGTTTATCTGCAGTTGGATTAATGCTAAAGTATTTGATTTCTTTCGGACTGAAATTCGTCTGAAATAAAAATTCATCGGTAATGCCATCTTCATCGTAATCGATCGCTTGGCTTAATTGTATTTGGTGGTTCGTGTTATCTGTGATTTCCAAATTTTCGATCTTGAGATTAGGAAACTGTTCTTTTACGAGTTTAGAAGAAATTGCTATGGTTTCATTATCTCGTGATATCGAAATAGGATTTACAACTTTAATAACCACTGTTGATTTATTGTCTGTGGTATTGGTGCTAGTTTTACAACTAAATAATAAAATAGGTAATAGTACTAGAATCAGATTGTTCAACAGTTTTTGAGGTCTATTTGCATCCATCTCCGATTTATTTTAATTTATATGATTACTACAGTTTTATAAGGGAGCGAAAGATAAGTACTATTTGGTTCGAAATTTAAACAATCGAAATTTAAAATGTTGCAAATGGTTTAAGCTTCAAAATTTAATAAAAATGCTTTAAAAATAAAAGACCCTCACAGTTGTGTGAGGGTCTTTGTAAATCTATAATGATAAGTTAGCAATTGCTAATATTCAATTACTAGTATCTGTAGTATTCTGGTTTGTATGGACCAGCAACTTCAACACCAATGTAAGCTGCTTGCTCTTCACTTAATGTTTCAAGCTCAACACCTAATTTAGCAAGGTGTAACATAGCTACTTTCTCATCTAAGTGTTTTGGTAACATGTAAACTTCATTTTGGTAAGCTGCACTGTTTTTCCATAACTCAATTTGAGCCAAAGTTTGGTTTGTAAATGAGTTACTCATTACAAAACTTGGGTGACCTGTAGCACAACCAAGGTTTACCAAACGACCTTCAGCAAGTAAGATAATATCTTTACCGTCGATAGTGTATTTGTCTACTTGTGGTTTGATTTCTACTTTTGAAGCTCCGTGGTTGTTGTTTAACCATGCAACTGCAATTTCGTTATCAAAGTGCCCAATGTTACAAACGATCGTTTTATCTTTCATTTGCTCAAAGTGACTTCCTTTGATAATATCTTTATTTCCAGTTGTAGTAATGATGATATCAGCATTAGCAACAACAGTATCTAATTTCTTAACTTCAAAACCGTCCATTGCTGCTTGTAAAGCACAAATTGGGTCAATTTCAGTAACTGTAACGATAGAACCAGCACCTCTAAAAGAAGCTGCAGTACCTTTACCTACATCACCGTAACCACAAACGATAACTCTTTTACCTGCAAGCATGATGTCAGTTGCACGACGTACAGCATCTACTGCAGATTCTTTACAACCGTATTTGTTATCAAATTTAGACTTAGTAACTGAGTCATTAACATTGATAGCTGGCATTGGCAAAGTTCCCGCTTTCATTCTTTCGTACAATCTGTGAACTCCAGTAGTAGTTTCTTCAGACAATCCTTTGATTCCAGGAACCAATTCTGGGAAACGGTCAATAACCATATTTGTTAAATCTCCACCATCATCAAGAATCATGTTCAATGGTTTTTTGTCTTCACCAAAGAATAATGTTTGCTCAATACACCAGTCAAAATCAGCATCGTTCAAACCTTTCCAAGCGTAAACTTGAATTCCAGCAGCAGCAATTGCAGCGGCAGCTTGATCTTGAGTAGAGAAAATGTTACAAGATGACCAAGTAACTTCAGCACCAAGAGCAATCAAAGTCTCGATTAAAACTGCAGTTTGGATAGTCATGTGCAAACATCCTGCTATACGAGCCCCTTTAAGAGGTTGTTCGTCTTTGTACTCAGAACGAAGTGCCATTAAACCTGGCATTTCAGCTTCTGCCAATTCAATTTCTTTTCTTCCCCAGGCTGCTAGAGAGATATCTTTTACTTTGTAAGCCACAAAAGGCATAGTTGTAGTACTCATTTATAGTATATTTGTAATTGTAAAATTTTTAAGCAAATTTACGTAATAAGTTGTGATTTAAAAAGGATTCACAAATATTTATGAATTGTTTACAAGTCTAAGCTTTTCAAAATCAATAAAATAAAAATTAAAATAGCCTATTATTTTGGAGCTATTTCTGGCTGTTTGCTCTAATCTTATGCGGGTATAAAACTCGCTCCTACAAGTATTTATGCAGACTTAAAAGCTAGGAAAACCAGTAAAAACAAGAAAATGCCGTTATATAAAAACTTTTTTTTCGACTCTGAAACACAAATTCTTGTTTGGAAAATCACCGAAACCTATCAGGAGCTTTTTAGTGGGGTGGTTCTCAACATGAAAAACAGAGAACGCTTAAACGGAATGAAGTCTGAACTACACCAACGTGGTTTTTTGAGTGTTCGAAAATTACTGCAAGAAGCGGGTTATAACGACTTAGAATTATATTATGATGCATTTGGGAAGCCGCACCTCAAAGACGATAAAAATATATCGATTACACATTCACATGAATTCTCGGCGATAATCATCAGTAACCGCCCTGTTGGAATTGACGTAGAATTACACCGCGAAAAAATCATTCGAATAGCAGATAAATTTACTACAGCTGAAGTTGCATACCTAAATGAATTGGATGTGAAAAACTACATTCAGAAACTTACCGTTATTTGGGGAGCCAAAGAAGCGATCTTCAAAATTCAAAATGAAAAAGGAATTAGCTTTAAAGAACATATTTCTGTCCTCCAATTTGAATTAGATCAATTAAAAACGATTGCCAATCTGAATTTCGGGAACCTTCAGAAGAAATTTAATATTCATTTTGAAGCGATAGAAAATTTCACACTCGTATATGCATTCGAAAAAAGGTAAATAGTTTAATTTCTGAGCTGTTTAGCTTCGACTTTTAAACATAGCCATGTAAATGAAAGTTCCCATTTTTCTAGCCCTGCGTTTTAATATTTCAACATTTTCACCTTCAAAAAGTTCATCTAGCGTCTGCGCCCAATGGTTTAGCCAAATGCCAAATTCATTTGGACCAATCTTTCCTTCAAAATGGGCGTCTACTTTTACGTGAGCCTGCAATGGATCGGCTTTGTATTTCTTACCTCCAAAAAGATTCATCTCCCAAAAATCTGTTAGCTTTTCAAGATGCTCTTCCCAATCGGTTATCATTTCGTTGAAATAAAAATTGATTTCGTCATCAGCTCTAATTCTATCGTAAAATGTTCGTACAAGGATAGCAATATCTTCTCTATTGGTTATATCTTTTAATGTTGTCGTCATTTGATGTGAATTTAGGAATCTGTTATGTACAAAGATAGTTTTATATAAATCGGTACTATATGACTTTAATCATATAATAGAAATGCATTTAAAACAGCGATGCTTTACAATGGTTTGAATTATTTTTCGAAAAAAAACCTATACTTTTACAATCGTATGCGAAAAAACAACCTTATATACCAAGAGATTCTGAAATCTAAGGCTAATAATGTAAAGTTATTGGCCATTCTTTTGGATCCAGATAAAATTGTGTGGGCAACCTTGGATGCGCTGATAGATAAGATAAATCAATCACCTGCTACGCATATTTTTGTAGGTGGAAGTTTAGTGACTTCTGCAAGAATAGACGAATTAATCATTCGATTGAAACAAAAAATAAGTCTGCCGATCGTTTTATTCCCCGGCAATCCTAGTCAAATTTCACAAGAAGCAGACGGTATTTTATTTTTGTCTTTGCTCTCAGGACGTAATCCCGATTATTTGATAGAGCATCAAGTTAAAGCAGCTCCTTTGTTAAAAAAGACAAAGCTCGAAATTATTTCAACAGGTTATGTCTTAATCGAAAGTGGTTCTGTAACTGCTGTCGAGCGAGTAAGTCAAACCAAACCTTTACCTCGTGATGATAATGATCTGACTGTGGCTACGGCACTAGCTGGTGAAATGTTGGGGAATCGATTGATTTATCTAGAGGCGGGGAGTGGAGCGCAAAATGAGGTTCCGCAAGAAATGGTGCAATTGGTAGCGGATAATCTTGAAGTTCCTTTGATAGTAGGCGGCGGGATTAGCTCATTATCTGCAATTAAGCGTATGTATGACTCTGGTGCAGACCTAGTGGTAATAGGAACCGCCTTTGAGAGAAACAGTTTGTTTTTTGAACAGCTTCCTGAATTTGAAAATCATAAAATTTTATAATGATAGACTTTTTTTTAAACGCATATCAGAACACACCTCTGTATCAAATTATTCTAGAATTCATTGCCTTTGTGTGTGGTATATGGAGTGTTTTATTGGCCAGAAAAGAAAATATTTGGGTTTATCCAGTAGGTTTGGTAGCAACGGTAATAACCATGTATTTGCTTTTTATAGCAGGCTATCTTGGCGATATGTTGATCAATGCCTACTTCAGTATTATGAGTATTTACGGTTGGTATCGATGGTCGGGTAAAGGCGAGTCGGGAAAAGTATTGCCAATATCTAGGACCAATCAAAAAGAAAAATGGATTGGTTTATTACTGTTTTTTATCACTGCAATCGTAGTTTATGCGATTTATATCTTTTTCGAATATACTATTCATTGGGATAATTATGTTGACATTTTTACATCGGGATTGTTTTTTACCGGAATGTGGTTTATGGCCAATAAGAAGATTGAAAACTGGACACTATGGATCATTGGTGATGCAATTGCAGCTCCTTTGTACGGTTACCGAGGCTTAGGAATGTTGTCGTTGCAGTATGTCATATTTACCGCTTTGGCGGTTGTTGCATACCTGGAGTGGAAAAAAATGTTAAAAAAATAACCAGCTAATTTTGAATAAAGTAGTTTAAAACCTTAAATTTGACTTATCAGTTAAACAAGGAAATTCATATAAAATATACAAATTAATGAAAGAAGTAAATAATGATTTGGTTAAATTAGGTTTTTCAGATGCAGATATTGAGCAAATTGCTAGTCGCGGTATTTCATTAGATACAATTCAGAAACAATTGAATTTTTTTAAGAACGGTATTGCGAAAACAAATTTAGAAACTCCTGCTACCTTAGGTAAAGGGATTATTAATTTGTCTGATGCAGATTTTCACAGCCGCGCTTTGTACTTTGACGAAAATAAAAACAATCTTAAACTACTTAAATTTGTACCTGCTTCGGGCGCAGCGACAAGAATGTTTAAGTTCTTAAATACTTTTTTAAATAAATTTGACCTTGAGAAAGATTCGATAAATGCTTACGTAAACCGATACATGGCCTATGATCTTGCTATCTTCATTGTAGGAATGGATAAATTTCCTTTTTATGAAGAAGTGTACGCTAAATTAAAAGAGGTTTATCCTGATTTTAGTTCCTTTACTAGAGATAAAAAAAATTACTCTTTTATCAAGATGCTATTGGACCCAGAATATTTTGATTATGCCAATAAGCCTAAGGGTATTTTACCTTTTCATGTATATCTAAATAATATTGCGACACCAATCGAAGAGCATTTGTATGAGTGTGGTTATTATTCAAGTGTAAAGGGAGTTTCTAATCTTCACTTTACAGTTTCAGAAGCACATAAAATGCATTTTGAAAAGATTATAAATACAGTAAAACCTTTGGTTGAAAATGAAACAGAGACTTCGGTAGCTGTATCTTATTCTTTTCAAAATAAAAGCACCGATACGATTGCTGTTGATATGGATGATAATCCTTTTAGAAATGATGCAGGAGAAATCGTGTTTAGACCAGGTGGACACGGTGCCTTGATTGATAATCTTAATCAATTTGATGCAGATATGATCTTTATCAAAAATATTGATAATGTCATCCTTCATAATAATGAAAACGTTGCACTGTATAAAAAAGCTTTAGCTGGAATTTTGCTGGAAGTACAGCAAGGTGTTTATGGGTTTTTGAATCTAATCGAAAATGAGCAATTAACAGAAAATCATATTCCTGAAATTATTACCTTCTTTAAAGAAAAACTGAATCGTGAAATGGATCCTAATTTTGATTCTTTCACATTTAAGAATCAGGTAAAATCAATTAAGAAAGCTCTAGACAGACCGATACGCGTCTGCGGAATGGTGAAGAATGAAGGAGAAGCTGGTGGTGGTCCTTTTTGGGTTCGAAATAATAACAATGAAATTTCGCTACAAATTGTAGAAGAAAGTCAAGTTGATACTACAAGTCGCAGACAGTCAAAACTTTTACAAGAGGCAACACACTTTAATCCTGTAGATTTGGTTTGTGTAATCAAGAACTTTAAGGGAGAGAAATTTGATTTAAACGAATTTGTGGATCACAATAGTGGTTTTATAGTAGAAAAAAATATTGGTGGTAAACCGATTAAAGCATACGAGTTACCAGGATTATGGAATGGTGCAATGGCAGAATGGTTGACCATCTTTGTACAAGTACCACTGGTTACTTTTAATCCAGTTAAAACGGTAAATGATTTGCTAAAAGAGGCGCATCAAAGACCATAAGAAAAATGGAAGTTCAAAAATTAGTAGCAGAGTTACAGTTCAAAGCGGTTAGGAGTAGCGGTGCTGGTGGTCAAAATGTAAATAAAGTTTCTTCAAAAGTAATTTTAACATTTGACTTAGGTCAGTCCCAAGCGCTCTCAGAAAGGGAAAAAAATCTTTTGCAATTGAAATTACAATCGAGATTGACTGCCGAGAATATATTGATGCTGCAATGTGATGAAGATCGTTCTCAGATTAAAAATAAAAGTATTGTAATCAAACGCTTTTTGAAAATGATGGAACAAGGACTGATCGTTCCCAAAATTCGGAAGGCGACAAAAATACCAAAGTCGGCCATTCGAAAACGAATAAAAGATAAGAAAAGCACATCTGAGATTAAGAAGACAAGAAAAACGCCAGAGCATTAATACTCTGGCGTTTTTGCTTTTGTTTATTTTTTTATTGTGAAATAATTAGGAATAAAAAACTTTAAGACTGTTTCTTTTTTTACCTTTGCCTCGTCTCAAAGGGGTGCTTTAGTTTTATAATAACATTTAAAACGACAGGCTGAGATTATACCCAACGAACCTGGACGAGTAATGTTGTCAAGGGAAATTTTCTTCCGCCTATTCTTATAGCGGAAGGAGCAGTATGAAAAAAATCAATTAACAATTGAATAATTGCCCCTTTTATTCGTGAACTATTTACGAATGAATGCTACTTTAAGTTTTTCAAGCCAAATTGGCAAAAAAACACAAAACAGATCAATCTTGTTTTCTGTTTCCTTTTCTCTTTTCTCATTTCTTTCTTACGCACAAGTAAAAGACACGACTAATCTAAATAAATTAGATGAAGTTTTAATCTCGGCTGTACGTGCCAATTCAAAGACACCTGTAAGTTTCACCAACTTAGACAAGAAGGAAATTGCACCACGTAATTTAGGACAAGATATTCCGATGTTGATGAATTTTATGCCCTCTGTAGTAACTACTACAGATGCTGGAAACGGTGTGGGATATACCGGAATTAGAGTTCGTGGTAGTGACGCTACTCGTGTCAATGTAACTATCAATGGAATTCCGTATAACGATTCTGAGAGTCACGGTACATTTTGGGTAAATATGCCCGATTTTGCATCTTCTGTTCAAAGCTTGCAATTACAACGTGGAGTTGGTACCTCTACTAATGGGGCGGGAGCTTTTGGTGCCAGTTTGAATATGCTGACCGATAATTATGCTCAACAAAGCAATGGCGAAATATCCAATTCTTTTGGAAGTTTTAATACGCATAAGCATACTGTGAAATTCAGTTCAGGTTTAATGAATGACCATTTTGAATTAGCAGGGCGTTTATCTACTTTGAAATCAGATGGATATGTAGATAGAGCTAGTTCTGATTTGAAGTCCTACTTTTTGCAAGGAACTTATATTGGTAAAACTACCTTTATTAAAGCATTGGTTTTTGGAGGAACAGAAAGAACGTACCAATCTTGGAACGGGGTAGATGCAGCAACATTAGCTAGTGATAGAACCTATAATTCTGTAGGTGAGAAATTCGACAGTGCTGGTAATTTAGAAGGGTTTTACAACGATCAAGTAGACAATTACCAACAAGATCATGCACAGCTGCATTGGAATGAAAAAGTGTCTGAGTATTGGGATACAAATCTAGCCTTTCATTACACAAAAGGTAAAGGTTATTATGAGGAGTTTGTAGATGATTATAAGTACACAAATATTTATTATGAAGAGGATGCTCAATATTCTTTTTTAGGATTAGACCCAATAACAGTTGATGGTAATATAATAAGTTCGACCGATTACAGCAGAAGAAAATGGCTAGATAATGATTTTTATGGTACCACATTTTCTGCTAATTATAAAAAGGAAAAATTAGATGTTGTTCTTGGTGGAGGTATAAATCGCTATGAAGGTTCGCATTATACAGAACTTTTATGGATGCAATACCCTTCAAATAGTCAATACGGTGATTTAAGAGATGTAAATGAATCGACAAAAAACGACGCCAACTTTTTTGCTAAAGCAAATTATCAAGTAGCCGAAAAGCTCAATATTTATGGAGATCTTCAGTTGCGTAATGTGCAATACAAAGCCAATAGTGTAGATACTGGACTTGTAAATGATAATTTCAACTTTTTTAACCCAAAGGCAGGTTTAAATTTTGATTTAAATAATAATAATGCCCTTTACTTCTCTTACGCTCGAGCAAATCGCGAACCAAATCGTTCCGATTATAAAGGAGGAAGTGTGAAACCTGAGAAATTAAATGATTTCGAATTAGGATGGAGATATAGAACTGCTGCAACTGCCGTAAGTGTTAACGGATATTACATGAGGTATATTGATCAGCTTGTCTTGACCGGTGAATTGGATAATGTTGGGAATCCTATTCGAACAAATATTGGTAAAAGTTACCGTCTGGGATTAGAAATTGATGCCAATTTTCAATTAAATAAAAAGTGGAGCATTCGACCAAACCTTACTTTGAGTGATAACAAAAATGTTGATTTTGCTTTGGAGAACAGTGACGGTACGGTAACTCCTCTAGGGAATACAGATATTGCGTTTTCTCCTAAATTGATTGCTGCTAATAGTTTATCCTATACTCCAATTGCAAATTTACAATTGAATTTACTTTCCAAATTTGTGGGAAGTCAATATTTAAATAATATAGAAGATACGCAGGGAGAGTTAGCAGATTACTTTGTAAACGACTTGAATGTAAGTTATACTATTTTTCCAAAATCAGTTTTCAAATCAATTGTTATCAATGGTTTGCTTAATAACTTCTTAGATCGTTCTTATATTTCGAACGGAGCAGATTACGGTGGAGGTTATGTATATTATTATCCGCAAGCTGGAATAAACTTTTTGGTGGGGATGACTTTAAAGTTTTAAGTTCCCAATCGAATACAAAAAACGGCCTGAATTTATTTCAGGCCGTTTTTTTTAATTATAAACTCGTATTTGATTTCCGTTAAATTCAACATTGTATTGAACTAATGGATATTTTAAAGTGCTCAATCCCGAAAATAAACTGTACTCTTCTTCTTCGCAAGAGCACACGAGGTTAATACCTTTTAGTTTTAAAGTAGAGCAAGCAGTTAGTGATTGATTTGGGCAGGCGGCATCAAACGCATTGTATCCGCTGCCGGTATTAAATACATAAACACCTCTTACACCATGATTTGGGTAATAAATGGCATTGCTCGGATATTTTAAATCATTATTGGATACCAAATCGGTATTGATCACCAAATTTATGGAGTATGATGTTGGTATATAGGGATTGTTGTTGGTAATTCCGTTAGTACTACAACTTGTTGTAAATGCAATAAAGAGTAGTAAAGAAAGTAATTTTTTCATCTGTAATTTTTTGGTCTTTGTTCTATTAATAACTCCTCTAATGAGAATTCATTGTGGACTTATGCTAGTTTGTTGTAACAGTAATGTTGGTCTTATGAAGTCAATTATAAAATGCTCATCATTCACCTTTGAAAATGTTGTGACTTTTAGCGAAACAAATTTAAATTAATTAACTTTGAATTAGATATGATTCACATATAATTTTACACTAAGAAAAATAATACTATCTTTGTGGAAAGAAATCCCGTCCTGATGGGATTTTTTCTATTTATATAAACGACACAATTATGAGCGCTATATCTTATTATACAGCAGAAGGGTTAAAAAAATTAAGAGAAGAGTTAGATTACTTGAAGTCTGTAATGCGTCCGAAAGCATCGGCTGACATTGCTGAAGCTCGAGATAAAGGCGACTTGTCTGAAAATGCAGAATACGACGCAGCCAAAGAAGCACAAGGAATGCTAGAAATGCGTATTGCTAAGTTGGAAGAAGTTCATTCTAATGCTCGTTTGATTGATGAAACAAACTTGGATTTATCTAAAGTATTGGTTTTATCGAAAGTAAAAATAAAAAACCAAGCTAACGGAATGGAGATGAACTACACTCTAGTAGCAGAAAGTGAAGCCGATTTGAAAACAGGAAAAATTTCTGTAACCTCTCCAATAGGAAAAGGGTTATTGGGTAAATCTGTTGGTGATGTTGCTGAAATTACTGTACCAAGTGGTACTATAAAATTTGAAATTGTCGAAATTTCAAGAGAATAGATTATTATTAAATCAATTGTCTGTAAAGGATTTATACTAATTAAAAAATCAAAAAAATGAGTTCTATTTTTTCTAAAATTATAAAAGGGGAGATACCTAGTTATAAAATAGTCGAAGACGATAATTATTTTGCTTTTTTGGATATTAATCCCAATGCCAAAGGGCACACTTTATGTATTCCCAAGGTTGAAGTTGATCGAATTTTTGATTTAGACGAAGAAGTATATATGGGATTAATGCAGTTTTCTAGAAAGGTAGCAGTAGCTATTGAGAAAACGATTCCTTGTAATAGAGTAGGTTTATCTGTAATCGGACTCGAAGTGCCTCACGCTCATGTGCACCTGATACCTATAGAGAGCATGGACGATATGCGATTTATTTCGAAAGTAAAAATGACCAAAGAAGAATTTGAAGATTTGGCAGAAGCTATTCGTTCTAATTTATAAGGTTAAGAGATGAAACGTTCATTTTTACTTATTGTTTCTTATGGTGCTTTCAGTCAGTCACTAGCAGGGTATGATCCGGTAGACAAGAAAATGGCTGTGATTCCGCAAGATTTTACTACTACAACGGCAAAAATAGCCACTTATATTGATGCAAATTTTAAAACGGACGAAGATAAACTTCGAGCCGTTTTTTATTGGACTGCAACCAATATCGATTATGATGTAAAAAACATGATGGCCGATAACAGTTCAGAGTCAAAAGCTTACAAAGTTTCCAATACTTTAAAAACACACAAAGGAGTTTGTATTCATTACGCTGAGGTTTTCAGCGCAATTGCAAACGACTTGAAAATTAAGAATTTTATCATTGATGGATTTGTAAAGTCTCAAGGTAAAGTAAGCCCCATAGCACACGCTTGGTGCGCAATACAAATTGGAGGGCAATGGTTTTTAATGGATCCTACCTGGGGAGCTGGTGGAGTACAGAATGGCAAATATGTAAAAAGGCTAAACAATAGTTACTTCAAAGTTGCGCCGACTCAGATGGCAAAGTCCCACCTTCCTTTTGATTATTTGTGGCAATTTTTACCTCAACCATTAACTTTTGACAACTTTATATCGGGTAAAGTACCTACAGTTGCAACTAAGGAGAAATTTGACTTTGAGCAGGAAATTATTCGATACGAATCATTGGCAGAAGCAGATCGTTTGTTTGAAACTGTCAAACGTATTGAGAGTAATGGTTATAAACTACCCGTAGTTACTAGCTACTTAGATATTATAAGAAAAAATTCTATAGCAGCAAGACAAAACACTGGTATTGATAAAATGAACAGCCTGGTAGCCGAGTACAATCAAGCCATTGTTTATCTGAATGATTTAATAATGTATCGAAATAAAAAATTTAGCCCGACTATGCCGGATGAAAATTTAGATAGCATGGGGCGATTGCCTAAAGAAAAATTGGCGCACTGCCAAGAAATGATGTACACTATCGGTGACGTTGGATCTATAAATAATGAAGCATTGTCTCGATTAAAAAGTCAAATTAACGATGCTTATCGAAGTAGTGAAGAGCAATATCAATTTGTACAAGATTATTTAAAAAAATCAAAAGTAGGTAGAAAGTTATTATTTGCCAAAGGCTCCTTTTTGCAAACAAAAGGGTATTAAGCAGTGGTTTTAAAGCTAATTTGAATTGTGGTACCTACACCAACCTCAGATTTCAGCACTTTAATCTTTCCTTTGTGGTATTCTTCCACAATCCTTTTAGTTAATGATAACCCAAGTCCCCAACCTCTTTTTTTAGTAGTAAATCCTGGCTCAAAAATTGTTTTAAACTGACTTTTTTGAATACCAGTTCCAGAATCAGAGACGTTAATTCTCAAGAAACCTTTTTCTTCTTCAATGTGTAAGGTTAATTTCCCCCTACCTTTCATCGCATCAATCGCATTTTTTACTAGATTTTCGACAGTCCAGCTGTGCAAAGTCGGATTGATTGCTAGAATTATTTCTTTGTCTGGAGCTTCAAAATTAAATTCAATTTGTTTAGAAAAACGAGATTGTAGGTAAGTATAGGCTTGATAAGTTTCTTCAATAATATTTTTATTTTCTAAGGTAGGAACAGATCCCACTTTAGAAAAACGTTCTGTAATCGTTTGCAATCGCTGAATGTCTTTTTCGATTTCGATCGTAATGCTTTCGTCGACATCATCCGCCTTTAATATTTCGACCCAACCAATTAAGGAGGATAACGGTGTTCCTATCTGGTGCGCTGTTTCCTTTGCCATACCCGCCCATAGTTTATTTTGGGTGGCCACTTTGGTGCTTTTGTAAAAATTGAAAACAAGCAAACCAAATAAAAAGATAATAAGTAGTAAAGCAATCGGATAATATTTTAAATTATTCAGTAACGCCGAGTTACCGTAGTAAAGTTTTTGAAAATGTCCCGATACATATTCAATTACGATAGGATCATTTTCAGTTTTTAGACGTTCTAAAATTTTGCGTGTTTCGGCACTATTTAGACCTAAGTTCTCATCAATATTGACAGTATTGATAATTTTATTTTTTTCGGTTAGAATGATAGGGATTGAGGAGTTGTTGCTTAAAATTTCAAGAGGTAAATTTACATCTGTTTTTTCGTCTGCATTAATCAGCGTTTTTTGAGCATTAGCCCAAAGATTCATTTTAATACGTTCTTCATTTTTAAAGGTCTGAAAAAAGGTGTAGGTATTCCAAAGTATTAAGGAAACGATTAAGAAAGAGATGAAAATAATTACCCAGCGAGTTGTATTTCTTTTATCAGAAAACTGCATACTTGAATTTTAAAGGTATAAATATAGTAAAATATACTTTGGAAATTTATATTGCAAGTAGCGGTTTAAACTTTTCAGCAATTGTAGAGTCCTAAGTAGAAGTGTAACGTTATTTTTAGATCAAAATTGTATCTCACTTTGGTCCTAAGTCTGATTTTAAAGTGATTCGCGATTTACAAAGTTATAGCGTAAATAACTAGGAGGCGGATAATTATTTACTAGTAATAATTAATTATTGCATCTTTTTACACTACTATAGAATGCCATAAATAAAAATATTAATGAAAGAATCTATTGCTGTTTACACTAAAATACCGAATGTAAGTGACATTAAAATTGAACCGTTTGATGTTAATAAACGATACACAAAGCCACACCGTCATAATAAATATGTTGAGTTGGTTTATTTTAAAGCAGGCTCAGGTTATCACTACATGGATTCAACAGCTTACGAAATTAAGCCGCCGGTTCTATTTGTGATAAATAACAGCGATGTGCATCACTGGGAAATTGATAGTCTGCCTGAAGGTTTTGTAATTATTGTCAAAGAAGGTTTTTTGGATAAAATTACAGACAAACACATCAATCAACAATTATTCCGATTAAAAAAAGAGAGATTAATCAACATTCAAGCCGATCAAACTATTGATAAATTATTTGAACTTATGTGTTTTGAGATGAAACAATCATCTATTCAAAAAGAAGTAATAGAAGGTAGTTTAAAAGCCTTGTTTGCTAAAATTATTGGTTATTCAAATCGTGTAGAACGTTTGAGTACTACAGATAAAGCGATGCATTTTGAAGAGCTTTTAAAACAAGAATTGCGCAATGATGTCTCTTTCTATGCAGATCTATTAAACCTTAATACGCAACAATTAAATGCCTTGTGCAAAAAAAGTTTTTCAAAAACAGCATCACAGTTGATTGCAATGCATATTATACAAGAGGCAAAACGACAATTGCTTTACACCGATCTTACAATTTCTGAAGTTGGTTACAGTCTTGATTTCAAAGATGTTTCTCATTTCGTCAAATACTTCAAACGCCACACTGGGAGAACGCCGCTCAATTTCAAACTCGGAATTTAATGTTTTTTGAAATGTATAAATCTTACGGAAATTGTTAAAATTCGTTAAAAGTTTTTTTATAACCAAGCAGTTGCTTAGTTTTGCATCAGATTTAAAAACAACATGGCACGAGTAAAACAATATAACGAACAAGAGGTGATAGAGAAAGCGATGTCTTTGTTCTGGCGCAATGGGTATGAGAATACTTCCGTTCGTATGTTGGAAAAGGAAATGGGAATCAATCAATTTTCTATTTATGCCAGTTTTGGAAGTAAACATGGAGTTTTTCTTGAAAGTTTGAAATGTTATAAAAGCAAAATTTATTCTGTTTTCGAAAAATTACAAAATGGAACTGATGGTGTAAATGACATTAAAGCATTCTTTTATGATTCAGTCGAAATGCCTACCAAAATGGGAGAATTTGACAATAAAGGTTGCTTGTTGACTAATACATATAATGAGTTTGCAAACAGTGAAGACCAATTAATCCAAACTCAAATGAAGGAATTCATGGATGTTTTGAAAACCGTTTTCATTCAGAAATTAGCTGTAAACAGCAAAAAAGACGAAGCAACAATCGCCAAACAAGCCAATTATTTACTATTGGCCAAACATGGTTTAGCTGCCGCATCACGAGTAAACAACAAACAAGAGATAGCAGATTATATTGAATTAACATTCAGCAACATCTAACTATTTTTTTAATCATAAACTAAGCTAGTGCTTAGATATTTTTAACACAATTATTATCTTTAAAAAATTAATATTATGACAACATTAAAAGTTCACACAATCGAATCGGCTCCAGAAGAAAGCAAAACATTATTACAAGATTCACAAAAAGCATACGGAATGATTCCTGGATTGCACGGTGTATTAGCTGCATCTCCTAGTGCATTAAAAGGATACCAAGTATTACATGAGTTGTTTGTAAACACTTCTTTTAATGAAGAAGAATTAACTGTAGTATGGCAATCAATCAACGTGGAGCACTCATGTCACTATTGTGTACCAGCACACACAGGAATTGCTCACATGATGAAAGTTGATAACGAAATCATCGAGTCATTACGTAACGAAACGCCACTTACTAATGCGAAATTAGAGTCTTTGAGAACATTTACTTTAAGCTTGGTTCGTAACCGTGGAAACGTTTCTCAAGAAGATTTAGAAGCATTTTACGCAGCAGGTTATGGAGAACAACAAGTATTAGAAATTATCCTTGGAGTATCTCAAAAAGTAATTAGTAATTATACAAACCACATTGCAAATACGCCAGTAGATGCAGCGTTCCAAAAATTTGCTTGGGAAAAAAAATAATCCATCCATTAGATAGATTTATATAAAACCTTATTCTAACCCAGAATCAGCATTAGTTTTTGTAACAAATTGCTAATACAGATTCTGGGTTTATTTTTGGGCAGCTATTCCGCCTTCCGTTCCCGCTTTTTTTGTTGCGCTTCGCTCCACAAAAAAGAGCTCCACTCAAGTCGGGCTGCGGGATTGAGTTACGAGAATGTCCAGAAATTAAAATAAGGTTTGTATTTTTATAAAAAGATTAAAAAAAAAACAGACCATGATAAAAGTAAGCGTAATGTATCCCAATACTGCGGATATACAATTTGATATTGATTACTACAAAAATACACATCTCCCTATGATTACAGCTGCTCTAGGCGATGCTTTGAAGGGAATGGAATTTGTATTAGGAATAGGTGGTAGAGTACCAGGAGAAAAAGCACCCTATTTTGCTATCGTAGATTTAAAGTTTGAATCGGTTGCTACTTTTCAAGCGTCTTTTGGGCCACATGCTGCCACTTTCGCTGCTGATGTATCCAATTACACCAATGTACAAGGCGAGTTACAAATAAGTGAATTGGTTTAGTCAATCAATTGGATAGTTTTACTGAATTTAGTTATTTTAAATAATAAAAGCACAAACATGAAAGCACCAAAAGTAATATTCTTCGATGTAAATGAATCCCTTCTTGACTTAGGGAACATGAAAAAAAGTATAGCAACGATTTTAGAAGGTAAGGAAGAACTACTTCCTCTATGGTTTACAACTATGTTGCAATATTCATCGGTTACTACATTAAGCCAGCAGTACACAAATTTTGATGAAATTGGAGCGGCGGCTTTACAAATGGTAGCTGCCAATAATAATGTGTCCCTATCTTCAGAAAAAGCAAAGGAAGCCATGAAGTCTTTTAGCTCATTACCTCCTCACAGAGAGGTTGTCGAAGCATTAAATACTTTAAGATCTGCAGGCTATAAAATGGTTGCTCTTAGTAATTCCTCTAGCGATGGATTGGCTACGCAATTAAAAAATGCAGGTTTAACCGATTTGTTTGACGAAATTATAAGCGTCGAACAGGTAGGTAAATTCAAACCAGACAGCAGCGTGTACCTATGGGCTTCAAAAAAAATGGATGCACAACCAGAAGATTGCATGATGATTGCTGCACACGGATGGGATGTTGCGGGTGCTATGTGGGCAGGTTGGCAAGCTGCATTTATAGCGCGCCCAGGACAACAACTATATACCTTGGCTCCTAAACCACAAATAAATGAACCGAACTTATTGCTTATTGCAGAAAAATTAGTAGGTCTCAAGTAATATCAAAATCATAAAAAGTAGTGATTGTTTACCGATTTGATTTTAAACAGATCATATTGGTAAAGTAATTCCAATTTATGATTCCCTATCTGTTATTGATTATTATCAATTAATTATAAAATAAAAAAGCCTCCAATTAGAATTTACTAGTGGGAGGCTTTTTGCTGTATTTCCTGTTGATCAAATTTGAAAATTCTTTTTTATGTACCTTAATTTTAACAAATGTACCTAGGGATATCTTTTTATAGCTGTATTTTTGTTTTTCAAAAAAAAAAGAAATGAAATTAAATCAATTAGTATTAATGGCTATTTTACTCGTAACCAGCGCAGTATTTGGTCAGTTGACAGGTAAGGTGGTTGATGGCGATTATCCTTTAGAATATGCCACAGCTACGCTATTTTCGACCAAAGATAAATCAGTAGTGGCAGGAGTTGTAACCAATAGTGACGGAACTTTTGTTATTGGTAATTTAAAAAATGGTAATTATTATCTTGAAGTTTCCTTTATTGGTTTCGAAAAAAAGAGTTTTAAAGATATAGTTATTGATAGTAAGAAACGCGCTTTAAATTTCGGCCTTATTACTTTACTTTCTGGAGAAAATCAACTAAATGATGTTGTTGTAACTACAGATAAAGGTACTGTTGTAAGTAAGATTGACCGTCAAATTTACGATACCAAGACTTTTCAAAATAGTAGGGGTGGATCTGCGATCGATGTATTAAGAAATTTGCCTTCCATATCAATTGATGGTCAAGGAGATATTAGTGTGAGAGGTACAACAGGTTTTATGGTATTGCTAAACGGAAAACCTACGCAAGGAAGTATATCAACAATTTTAGGTCAGCTGCCAGCAAATGCAATAGAAAGAGTAGAGGTTGTAACTGCACCATCTGCCAAATACGATCCAGATGGTAAAGCGGGTATTCTAAATATTATTACCAAAAAAGGAGCCACAAATGGTGCTTATACTCAAGTAAATGTAAAAGGTGGTTTTCCTTCTATCGAAAATTATGATAATAAGAAAAATGCACAACGCTATGGAGTAGACGGAACCTATAATCTTAAAAAAGATAAATGGGATATTTCCGTTGGTGGTAGCTATGGACGAAATGATATTCAAGGTCGTAGAGAAGGAAACGTATTTACCAATAATATAGCGCAAAATTACAAAACTGAATTTCCATCAGACGGGGAGCGCAGTACCAATGAATTAAATTATAGTGGTCGTTTTACAGTTGATTTTATGCCAAGCGATGCCGATGATTTTACTGTAGGTTTTTATGGTGGTAAGCGTAAAGTAGATAGGCAAGCGGATATTTATTACAACAATAAACGAACTTCTCTAGATGATGGAAGTGTGCTGAACACTTTTGATTATTACAATGAAAATTTAAGAGTACGTGATGGAGATTTTGCTTTAGGGAGTTTTAATTATTCTCATAAATTCTTTGATAAGTCAAAATTAACGGCTTCCTTTTTATATGAGTATACTTTATTAGGAGGACCTACTACCAATTTAAATTTAGGCTATACTAATTCTGCCATTGTATATCAAGATGAGTACAATACAAATGAAAATCCGCTATATGGTACAAGAGCGCAATTGGATTATGAATTTAAACCTTTCTCGTTTGGTAAATTGGAAGCAGGATACCAATTTAGAAAACTAAAAAATAATGGAAATTTTATTTATGAAAGAAGAAATTTAGCAACTGGAGAATATGAACTTGTTCCAGAGTTCACAAGTCAGGTTAATTTAGATCGCTTGATTCATTCAGGTTACTTGCAATTAAACGGAAGTAAAAAGAAATGGGAATATGCAGCGGGTTTACGATTAGAATCGATGAATCGTGATTTTTACTTAAAAGGTTTTGATACAGCTGCCGAGAATTTATCATATGATTATGTGAAACTATTTCCTTCGGCTTCTGCTCAATACACAATGGATAATAATGTAAAGGTAAAAGTGGGATATAGTAAAAGAGTTGATCGTGCACCAACATATCAAATGAATCCCTTTAAAGAAAGAGAACATTCTGAAACATTCGAGCAAGGAGATAAAAATTTACGTCCAGAATTTACTGATTTAATCGAATTGGGGATTAGCAAAAATTTTAAAGGCGGTAACTCATTATTCGCAACAGCATATTACAGAGATGTGCAAAATTTAATCAATCGAGTAAATACATTGTCTTACACTACAGCGGGAGTTTTAAACGACACAATTCTAGATCGAATTTATACAAATGTTGGTAGAGGTAGAACGTTAGGTCTAGAGGTAGGCGCGCAAATTAAACCTTCGGCAAAGTGGACAAATTTTATTGGCGCAAATGTTTATAATTTTAATATTGACGGAAATTTTAATGGCAAGGCTATTAATTCGAATGCTGTGCAGTATTCTATAAATGCAAATAGTACGTATACTTTTACTGCTACTACTTCTGTTCAATTTACTTTAAATTATTTATCGGAAAGAATTACAGCTCAAGGTGAAGATTCTCGCTTTTATTCACCTAATATCACGGTTAGAAAATCATTCTTAGACAAGCAATTAGTCGCTACTTTGCAATGGCAAAATATTGATATGGGATTATTAAATTCAAATGAACAACGTATCACAACCTACAACCCAGCAGAATATTATACAACGACCAACTATGTATATGAAGTAGATATGGTGACGTTGAACTTATCCTACACCTTTAATAAAACCAAAAACAGTTCTAAATTTATTGATAGCGAATTTGGTAAAAAAGAGTTCTAGATAAAGAACTCACAATATAGAAAGGCATTTGAAAACCATTTTCAAATGCCTTTTTTTATTTTGGTCAACACATAGCCACAAGTCTTGCAAACAGAAGGGGAACGCGATCTTGCAACAATTTGTTATGAATTAGAATTTGTAGAGACGAAATTCAATCTACCTTTTGTAGTGTCTGTAATTGATTGATTGTTAGATGTTTTTCAATTGTTGATAATTTTTATCATTTCCACCGAGGCTAATTTTGTGTGCGTCTAAAGAAGTTAGTATATTTGTCCACTAGAAGTTTCCCGTTTAGGGATTTCTTTGTCTTAGAGCAAAACTTCTAGTCAATAATCGAATATAAACAAGAATTAAATATACATCAGATGGAAGTTATAGGTAGAGTTAAAGTGATTAATCCAGAGCAACAAGTAAGTGCGGCATTCAAAAAAAGAGAATTAGTTGTAACTACTGAAGAACAATATCCACAACATATATTAGTTGAGTTTACTCAAGATAAATGTGATTTGTTAAACAATTACGGAGTAGGAGAATCTGTTAAGGTTTCTATCAATTTAAGAGGTAGAGAATGGGTGAACCCACAGGGTGAAACTAGATACTTTAACAGTATTCAAGGATGGAGAATTGAAAAATCAGGTGCTGAAGCACCAAATGCTCAAGCTCCAGCAGCACCAGCAGCGCCAGTTTTTACTGCAGCAACAAATCTTAATGAAGAAGAAGCAGACGATTTACCTTTTTAGTTAAAGTTAAAATAAATACAAGAAACCGATAAAATTTTATTTTATCGGTTTTTTTATACCCTATTGTGATGCCCTAGAAAGGCGTTTTGAATTTTTTTTATGTTTTTTTTTAATTATTTAAAACCATATCTGTTGTTCTGTCGTAAATGATAAAAACAACTTTTAAATAATTATTATTATGAATAAAAAACACTTACTCTTAATTTTAGCTGTAACAACATTTGGATATGTTAACACAGCTCATTCTCAAAGTCCGATTAGCGGATTTATGCAAGGAAAAGGAAAAGGAAATGTATCACTTTCTTTCAGCTCAGAAAAATATGATGATGTCTATTTTATCCCAGAAAAAGTAGAAGGAGTTCCTGTCTTTAATGAAACAACTGTAAATAGTACTTCTATTTATGCTACTTACGGTATAAGTGATCAAGTTGATGTAGTTATGGTTTTGCCTTATATCACTGCAAAAGGTAAAGCAACCGAAGAAGTTTTAACCAATTTAGGATTAGAAAATGAAAGAAGTGGTTTTCAAGACGTATCTGTTTTTGTAAAATACAGTCCTTTTAATTTTGACTTCGGTTCTTCTTCATTACGTCTTATTGGTGCTTTAGGTATTAAAACTCCATTAAGTGATTATAAAGTAGAAGAAGGTTTTCAATCAATCATTGCAATCGGTAATAGAAGTACAACAATAAGTACTACAGGTATGGCAATGTTCAAAATGGATAATGGTGTTTTTGCATCGGGTCAAGTTGCAGGAAATTATGCTTCAAACGATGTGCCTAACTCTGTTACTACAGAACTTAAAGTAGGTTACGCAGCAAAATCATTCTATGGTGATGTTTATGTTGCAAACCAAAAATCAACTGGTGGTGTAGATATCTTTGGTGAAGGTTTTGCGGGTTATTTTCCAATAACAAAAGTAAATTATACTAAAATTGGTATTGATTTATACACACCAATTTATCAAGATTTCGGAATTTCGGCAGGTGCAAGTACTTTGGTAGCTGGTAGAAATATTGGTCAAGCAACAGGATTCTACGGTGGACTAGTTTATAAATATTAATTACAAAAAACAAACAAAATGAAAAATATCAATATAAAAAGTGCTCTATTAGCATTAACATTAATGGGAACTTTAGTTTCTTGTGATTCAGATTTTAAAGACGAAACACCAAGTATTGCAGGTATTGCAGTAGCCAATCCAAATTTTAGTACGCTTGAAGGAGCAGCAGTTCAAGGAGGTTTAGTTGGAGTTTTAAGTAATAGCAATCCAAACGATCCTTCTGGTCATTACACAGTATTTGCACCTACAAATGATGCTTTTGCAAGATTAGGTCTAGTAGATGCTGGTACGCTAGGAGGTTTGCAAAATAGTTTCTTGACAAACACATTACTTTACCATGTTTCAAACGGTGATTTATTAGCAAGTGGAATAGCTAACGGAGGAACATCTATTTCTGCTTTAGGAGTTAGCAGACGTTTCATTAGTAGAGGAAGTGATCTTTATATCAATGGTTCAAAAATTATTCTTACAGATGTAAGCGCAAGTAACGGAACTGTTCATGCTATTGATAAAGTCATGATTGCAACAGGAGTAAACATCGTTGACTCTGCAATATTATTAAAAGACGCTAAAGTTTTTAAAGCGCCAGAATTAACTTTCTTGGTTCAAGCGGTTATAACTTCAGGTTTGGCACCAGTATTGTCTGATGCAAATAACAATTTTACAATTTATGCACCAACAGATGCAGCATTCAAGGCGGCAGGATTTGCAACAGTACAAGATGTAGCAAACGCTTCACCGGTTGTTTTACAGCAAGTATTATTAAATCATGCGATTGCAGGTGGTAAATTTACATCTGAGTATTCTGGTACGACAGCTATGACAGCAGGTGGAGGTACATTAACTTACGGTGCGTTTACAGACGGAATTTTTACAATAAAAAGCAACGGAATTACAACAGCAGCGAATATGGTTATTCCAGATATTCAATGTAGTAATGGTGTAGTTCACGTTATAGATAAAGTGTTGTTACCATAATTGTTTTTATTTGAAATGAAAGCCCTGCAAATTGTAGGGCTTTTTTTTGCTTAAAAGTTGGGTAGAATAACAGCTCCAATTCCAATTTGATTCCCAAACTGAGGGTAAAGCAAAGCGGTTCCTTTTTTCTTTTTTCCGATTTTGATGTTTTGCAATGGATTGTAATAAGATATTAAAAATCCAGAAGCCAAACCAATTCCAGCTCCTGTTAATACATCAGATGCAAAATGTTTTTTATTTGCAATACGCAGCACGCCAGTAGCTGTGGCAAAAAGAAAACCACTGCTAGCATACCAAAAATTAGATTCTTTATATTCTTGAAATAATAATGCTGCATTTGTAAATGCAATTGCACTATGTCCAGATGGAAAGCTCAACTGGTCTGAACCATCAGGGCGATCAGCTTTGACTGCGTTTTTTAAACCCGTAACAAATACAAAACTTAGAAGGTTGGCTGTGATAATAGAAACCGTTTGATGCTTTACATTATTTTTAGGTTTGTAACCAAACAAACGCCCGGCATAGATTTGTGCCATAGGCGTAAACACAGTAATGTTATCAATTTGAGTCTGAAAATCACTTACAAAAACTCTGTTGGATTTATCTTGAATACTATTATTCAATTCGCTATTTAGTAAGGCAGCGCCTGTAACTGCCAATGCAGCAGGTAAAATAAATGTTTTGTATGATAATTTTTTGGTAGCCGAAAGTGATAAGGTATCAATAATTTGACCGTTCATTTGGGTAACGAGCAAACAAAGAAAAAGTAAATTAGAAATCTTCCTCATGTAATAGATATTGAATGATCGTTCAAAAATAGATATTTAAGGCAACTGTTTGTGTTTTTCTGCTTAAACTTGCATTATAAATATAAAGCTTATTTTTCAGGTTGAGCCAAAAGCATAAAAAATAATTGATGGAGAACATACATAGCGTGCTGAACGGCATTTACAACAAGTTTGCAGATTTTGAAGACAAAGGACAAAAAGCAACCTATATACCAGAATTAGCAAATGTTGACGAAAATTTATTTGGAGTGAGTTTAACTACTCTAAATCATGGGCAAATTAATATTGGTGATGCCCACCAGCAGTTTTCCGTACAAAGTATTTCAAAAGTGCTTTTGCTTATCATGGCATATAATGTCGAAGGTGAAAAATTATGGAAACGCGTCGATGTCGAGCCCTCAGGAGCTGCCTTCAATTCTATGATTTTATTAGAGTTAGAAAAAGGAATTCCTAGAAATCCATTGATAAATGCAGGTGCAATTGTTATTGCAGATATCGTATTTACACATTTTAAAAATCCCGAAGATGATTTTATAAAATTTGTGCGTCGTCTTACCAAAGATGATTCGATTGATTACGATATAAAAGTTTTCGAATCAGAAAAAAGTGTAGGTTATCGCAATTATGCCTTAATCAATATGATGAAATCATTTGGGAATATTACCAATACAATGGATGAGGTAATGGACTTTTACTTCAAAATTTGCTCGTTGAGTATGAACTGTGCTCAATTATCCAAAGCATTTTTTTTTTTTGCCAATGATGGTATAGATCCTTTCTCCAAAGAAGTTATTTTGACACCAGGACGCAATAGGAGAATAAATGCAATTATGCTACTTTGTGGTTTTTATGATGAAGCTGGTGAGTTTGCCTATAGGGTAGGGCTACCGGGTAAAAGTGGTGTAGGTGGTGGTATATTAGCAATACTGCCCAACAAATACGCTGTAGTAGTGTTCAGTCCCAAACTAAATGAAAAAGGTAACTCATACAGAGGGATGGCTTTTTTAGAATGTTTAACGACAGAGCTAAGTGATTCTGTTTTTTAAAATCTTTATTTTGCAGTAAATGATTCAATTAACACAAGCTTTAGAATTCCCCAATGTCAATACCGCAAATAGAGATGGTATTGTAGCAGTTGGTGGTGACTTATCTCCAGAGAGGTTGCAACTAGCATATAAAAGCGGA
Organism: Flavobacterium algicola; assembly: GCF_022399565.1. Taxonomy (GTDB): domain Bacteria; phylum Bacteroidota; class Bacteroidia; order Flavobacteriales; family Flavobacteriaceae; genus Flavobacterium; species Flavobacterium algicola. The sequence continues at coordinate 866,053 of NZ_JAJTUT010000001.1, read as the reverse complement.
ATATTTCCATGGTTTGAGGATGAGGATCCTATAATCTGGTGGTCACCCAATCCGCGAATGGTTTTATTTTTAGATGAGTTACGAGTTACCAAAAGTATGCGTAACGTTCTTAATCGCGGAGAGTTTGAAGTAACTTTTAATAAGGATTTCAAAAGTGTTATCTCCAATTGCCAAAAAATAAAACGCGACGGCCAAAACGGAACATGGATAACCAATGACATGATTGATGCCTATTGCAATCTCCACGAACTAGGCATAGCGCAATCAGTTGAGGTATGGCAAAATGACCAATTGGTCGGCGGATTGTATGGTATCGATATGGGACATGTCTTCTGTGGCGAAAGCATGTTCTCAAAAGTTTCTAATGCATCGAAGGTCGCTTTTATTAGCCTCGTTCGTCATTTAGAAACCAACAATTACCAACTCCTAGATTGCCAAGTGTACAATTCACATTTAGAAAGTTTAGGGTGTCGCGAAATTGACCGTGATGATTTTATGAAAATTCTTCAAAATAAGGATTAGAGCCCCATCCAGCTGTCCGTTTCAAGTTCTCCTTCAAAAACCTTTTTTTCTTAAGCCATAAAAGGAGCTTCCTATCGGTCGCTCTTTTACATCTAGAAAAACAGGTTTTCTCAGTCCGGGCTTTCCACTTCCATCTGGGGCAAAATTCCGGAATGCATACAATAAAAAATATTCCTAGCAAGTCCATACCCTAACCGTGTAGTTTGTCTCGCTGAAAGCGTTCACGATAGGAGAGTACCTTTGCTGAGACGCTTTCAGCGATACATAACGTTGTCAATACTGCAAGCGTCAGGCATCTGTCCGCAACAACAAGTTTTTGTAACTTTCAATCGAATAGGTAATATTGATTTATAAAGTAGCCAATTAAAAGTTTGTTGAGCAAGATCACACCATAACCACTTAGTTTGTCTCGCTGAAAGCGTCTCACAATAGGAGAGCACCTTTGCTGAGACGCTTTCAACGATACAAAATGTTACGGCTAGTACTAGTTTCAAATCATACCCGTAACAACAAGCTGTTGTAGCTTTAAAATAGGAAGTAGAATTATTCTAGAAAGTAGCCATTAAATAGCATTCCTTGCAAGTCTGTACCATAACCACTTAGTTTGTCTCGCTGAAAGCGTCTCACATTAGATGAGCAACTTTGCAGAGACGCTTTCAGCGATACAAAACGTTACGGATAGTACGAGTGTCAAATCATACCCGTAACAACAAGCTGTTGTATCTTTAAATTTATTTCAGAAAGTAGCCAATAAAAAGTATGCCTAGCAGTTCCACGCCATAACCGCCTAGTTTGTCTCGCTGAAAGCGTCTCACGATCGGAGAGCACCTTTGCTGAGACGCCTTCAACGCTACATAGCGTTGTGAAAACTGCAGCGTGGCATCTGTCCGCAACAACAAGTTTTTATAACTTTCTATCCAATAGGTAATATTAATTTAAAAAGCAGCCAATTAAAAGTTTGTTGAGCAAGATCACACCATAACCACTTAGTTTGTCTCGCTGAAAGCGTTCACGATAGCAGAGCACCTTTGCTGAGACGCTTTCAGCGAGACATAACGTTGTGGATACTGCAAGCGTCACGCATCTGTCCACAGCTACAAGTTTTTATAACTTTCAATCGAATAGGTAATATTAATTTAAAAAGCAGCCAATTAAAGTTTGTTTAGCAATTCCATACCATAACCACTTAGTTTGTCTCGCTGAAAGCGTCTCACGATAGGAGAGCACCTTTTTAGAGATGCTTTCAGCGCGAAATAACGTTGTGGATAGTAGAACTGAAATTTTTCCAATCTATGTTCCGAACAAAAAATGCCTGCTTCATTAAGACACGAGAATTAAAAATTTAGCTTAACAAATCCCCACTCCAGAGTTTTATATAAAATCAATTCATTTCGCAAAGTAGGTAATCCTATAATCAATTTTAATGTTTCGTGTGCCATCATTGTTCCAATCATTCCAGGTAAAGTACCTAGTACGCCATTCATACTACAATTTGGTACATCTTTAGCATCTGGCGGTTCGGGAAATAAATCACGTAAATTTCTACTTCCATTATGGTTAAATACGGCTAACTGTCCTTCAAAACCTAGAATGCTTCCATATACCAATGTTTTGCCTAGAGTTACGCAAGTATCATTGACCAAATAGCGAGTTCCAAAATTATCCGATCCATCCACAACAATATCAAATTGATCTACAATTTTTGATGCGTTTTCTATGGTAAGTTTTTCTTCAAATGCCACAACAGTAATTAAGGGATTCAGTTGCTCAATAGTGGCTTTGGCAGTCGTTGCCTTCCCTAAGCCAATTTGATTCTCGGTATAAAGAATTTGACGATGTAAATTATGAATTTCGATATTATCAAAATCAACAATACCAATTGTTCCCACGCCAGCCGTAGCGATATATTGTAAAATAGGGCAACCCAGACCACCTGCACCAATTACTAAAACTTTAGCTGATTTTAGTTTTGCTTGTCCTTCGTCGCCAATCTCTGGCAAAATTACCTGCCTGTTGTATCTCAAAAAATCTTGTATTACACTCATTTAATTTTAGATTTTAGATTCTTGAATAGTGTTTTTAGATATATAGATATTCATCTTAAATCAAAAGTCGTTAATCAGCAATCTGCTACTATAGCTTTTGTCCCAATCTTTCCAAACGGGCTCGTACCCTTTTTCTGTAATCATTTGTGCTATTGCAGCAACCGTACGTTCATCACTAATTTCAAATTGTTCTAGTGATTGCGGATCAACTACATAGCCGCCTGGATTGGTTTTTGAACCTGCGCTCATACTCGTAGTCCCAATCGGAATGATATTGTTTCTGAACTTTTCATTTTCACGGGTTGAAATCGAAATTTCCAAATCTTCGTTCCATAATCGATAGGCACAAATTAATTGGGTCAAATCCTTGTCATCCATAATAAAGTTAGGTGGTACGGTTCCTTCGGCAGGTCGCAGTCGGGGAAACGATACTGAATATTTAGTTTGCCAATAGGTTTTTTGTAGATAATCCAAATGTAGCGCATTAAAAAAACTATCGGTTCGCCAATCTTCGAGTCCAAGTAAAACACCTAATCCAATTTTATGAATGCCTGCTTTCCCAATTCTATCTGGAGTATCGAGCCTAAAATCAAAATTAGATTTCTTTCCTTTTGTATGGTACTTTTTATAAACTTCTTGATGATACGTTTCTTGGTACACCAAAACTGAATATACACCAGCTGAATGCAGTTGCTCGTATTCTGCCTGCGATAATGGTTGTACTTCTACAGAAATAGTCGAAAAATTTTTTCTAATGACATCAATTGCATTCAGAAAGTAATTGATATTCACGGTGTAATTGGCCTCACCCGCAACCAGCAAAACATGATCGAAACCTAAATTTTTTAGTTCGGCCACTTCCAGTTTAATTTCCGAATCCAGTAAGGTCTTGCGTTTAATTTTATTGTCTAAACTAAAGCCACAGTAGGTGCAAATATTTTGGCATTCGTTACTCAAATACAATGGAGCATACATTTGGATGGTTTTCCCGAAACGCTTCTTGGTAAGCTCATGACATTCTTGTGCCATTTGTTCCAGATAAGGCTGTGCTGCAGGAGCTGTCAATACCAAGAAATCATCTAAGTTACGCCTGGTCTTGGCAAGTGCTTGTTCAACTTCTTTCGCTGTAGTAGCATATATTTTAGTTTGTATTTCGTCCCAATTATAATGTTCGAAAACAGATTTAAAATTTTCCATTTATTCTTATTTTATTAAGCAATGCTATGAGAGTTTAGAGCCCTGATAGCGTTGAGCTATTCGTACAAAAAGGCAGTCAGCGGGCTGGATGCTACAGCGTGTTTAAACTGTTGTCCTAATTTTGCCTCATAGGCTTTTCTGCCGGCAATGACAGCTTCTTTAAAAGCTTCGGCCATCAAACGCGGATTTCCTGCTACTGCAATAGCCGTGTTCACAAGTACAGCATCAGCGCCTAGCTCCATTGCCTTTGCAGCGTCTGACGGTGCTCCAATTCCGGCATCTATAATTACAGGAACCTTAGATTGTTCGATTATAATTTCTAGGAAATCAATAGTTTTTAAACCTTTATTACTTCCTATCGGGGAACCCAATGGCATAACAGCAGCCGTACCAGCATCTTCCAATCGCTTGCATAAGACGGGGTCTGCGTGTATGTAGGGTAAAATGATGAAACCAAGCTTTGCCAATTCCTCTGTTGCTCTTAATGTTTCAATTGCGTCGGGCATTAAATATTTTGGGTCTGGATGAATTTCTAGTTTTAACCAATTTGTCTCTAAAGCTTCTCGTGCAAGTTGTGCTGCGAATACAGCCTCTTTTGCATTACGCGCTCCCGACGTATTGGGAAGTAAATTAATTCTAGAATGTGTTAAATGAGATAGAATAGCATCGGTATCGGTTTCCAAATCAACTCGCTTTAATGCAACAGTTACTAATTCAGATCCAGAAGCCAATATGGCCTCTTCCATTTGACTATTCGAACCAAATTTTCCGGTACCAAGAAACAATCGCGATGTTAATTCTTTGTCTCCAATTTTAAATAAGGACGTATCCATATAATTTTTCGTTTAGTTGTGTGATTAATTTCATTTTTGATTCGCTTTCGGTTATCAATCCCGAAACTGCGATTCCGTGAACACCTATTTTAGAAATTGCTTCAACGTCATCCAACAGAATTCCGCCAATAGCATAAACAGGTATTTTAATTTGTTGCTCTTGCAACTGATCAAGGATTTTTTGGTACCCTTCTAGACCTAAGATGGGACTCAAATTATCTTTTGTCTTTGTAAAGCGAAAAGGGCCTAGTCCTACATAATCGCATCCGTTTATAACGTGTGCGAGAATGTCTTCAAAAGTATTTGCCGTTCCTCCAATTATTTTTGTGGGGCCTAAAATGGTTCGTGCCTCTTTGATATTCATGTCAGTTAATCCTAGATGCACTCCGTCGGCATCCACTTGTTGTACAAGTTGCAGATCATCATTGATTATAAATGTAGTTAAATATTCATCGCATAGCATTTTTACAGCCTCTGCCAACTTCATTCGATCATTTGGTGCATGAGGATTTTTGAATCGCAACTGAATCCAGTCACATCCATGATCTAATGCTTGATGGATATTATACAGCTGACTTTCAACTGTTGATCCCTGAGAAATATATTGTAGACGATTAAATATCATGATATCCTAATTGTGATGGGTTTGATAATAAAAAATTCTCGGCATATATTTTACTTAATTTACAAGCAGTTAAAAGATTTGATCCTAATGCAAGATTAGCGGCAATGGCAGCAGATAAAACACAACCCGAGCCATGTTTTGCAGCTACTTCATTATTTATTGCTGGTATTTTAAAAAATCTATCCTTGGTATATAAATAATCTGTACCCTTTTCCTGAGGATTATGTCCCCCTTTCAGTAATACAGAACAGTATTTTGTCAACTTGTCTACCGTTTTATTAATAGAGTCCTTTTTGTCTCCAATTAAAACAACTTCATTAAAGTTGGGTGTGATTAGATCAATTTTGCTCAATATGGGTAATAGCTCTTTTATTGATCTAACATCAAAAAAGTTGAAATTGCTTGTCGAATTTATGATGGTATCCCAGATGATTGCTGTTTCTGGAGATATTTCTTTAATTCGAAAAATAATTTTTTTTAAATAATCCAAGGAAGGAATTATACCAATCTTCACCGACTTAATGTCATAACTGGTAAATAAAGTTTCAATCGATTCTAATACAGACTCTATAGCAATCCATTGTAGAGAAATAAATTTATCTTCGGTTTGAATAGTATTAGCAGTTAGGATAGCAAGACCATATACATGATTTTGCTCAAATGTTTTTACATCTGCTAAAACTCCAGCACCTGCCGATGGATCAAAACCAGCAATACTTAATACGAAAGGACGATATGTTTGCATAATTTAAAATTTTTTATAGGTTGATCTGTTATCCAAATACTTCCTAAAAGCGCTACATCATCAAAACCATTTGTAAGTGCTTTCAAAATATTTTCAGCTTCCATACCACCTAAACCTATCAATTTTGTTTGGTAATTGGTTCGGCTTTTCGTGGCTTGAAATAAATCAGTATTCGATTTATAATTTGTCTTAGAAATGCTAGGATAAACAGGACTCAAAAAAGCATATTCAAAATGAAGCTCTAAAGCATTAAACGACGAAATTGAATGTACTGAAGTTGATAAATGGACTTTTGTTTCTATAAAAGTGTTCAATTCCTTGGTATTCATTTCTGCTCTTGCTTTTTCGGTTAGATGAATACGATTTATTCCTAATGCTGCAGCTAAATGGTGATGGCTGTGCAAAACCAACTGTGAGCTGTATTCCAATCCGATTGCAGTTACGTAATCAGTCATTTCCTTAGCTGAAAATGCTGGTTTTCTGATATGAAATAATTCCAATCCTTGCTCTAATAGATCATGGATAATACGAATTTCATTTTCTACTGCTACGGGGTTAGAAATTACAATCATTTTTTGTTAATTAACAGTTATGGGTTAGGAGTTAAGGAAAAATGGCAAAAATAATTACACTTTTTGAAAATGTTTGACGTGTGCTTTCCTGCGCTAGTGTTAATAGTGGAAAGACTGCAGCCCGACCAATTACTATCGATAGGGAACAACGATAATGTCGAGCGATAGCTCCAAAATAATCATTGCTTGCATTTGTATACGTTAGACATTCTTTCTTGTTTATATACTTTTAACCTTTAACTCCTAACCAATAATTTTATCTTATGAATAAATTTCTTTTCCCATTTCAACAAATTCCTCTGACTTCTCCTGCATACCTTTTTCAGCTTCAGCTACATCTCTAATTTCTTGTGAGATTTTCATTGAACAAAATTTAGGACCACACATCGAGCAAAAGTGTGCTACTTTGGCACCATCAGCAGGTAATGTTTCATCATGAAATTCACGCGCTGTATCTGGATCTAGCGATAAATTAAATTGATCTTCCCAACGGAATTCAAAACGGGCTTTACTCAAAGCATTGTCGCGGTACTGTGCTCCTGGATGACCTTTGGCCAAATCGGCAGCATGGGCTGATATTTTATAAGTGATTACACCATCTTTCACGTCTTTTTTGTTTGGTAAACCAAGGTGTTCCTTTGGCGTCACATAACATAACATGGCACAACCGTACCAGCCAATCATTGCTGCTCCAATAGCAGAAGTAATATGGTCGTAACCTGGAGCGATATCGGTAGTTAGTGGCCCAAGAGTGTAAAATGGAGCTTCATCACAATGTTCTAATTGTTTGTCCATGTTTTCTTTGATCATGTGCATAGGTACGTGACCAGGTCCTTCGATGAAAACTTGTACATCATGTTTCCAAGCTACTTTTGTGAGTTCACCCAAAGTTTCTAATTCGGCGAATTGTGCAGCATCATTCGCATCGGCGATAGAGCCTGGGCGTAAACCATCTCCAAGAGAGAATGCCACATCGTATTGTTTCATGATTTCGCAAATATCTTCAAAGTGTGTGTATAAAAAGTTTTCTTTGTGGTGAAACAAACACCATTTTGCCATAATTGATCCACCACGAGAAACAATACCTGTAACGCGATTAGCAGTTAGATGAATGTAGCGCAAGAGCACACCTGCGTGAATTGTGAAATAGGAGACACCTTGTTCTGCTTGTTCAATTAAAGTATCACGGAATACTTCCCATGTTAGATCCTCGGCTACGCCATTTACTTTTTCCAAAGCTTGGTATATTGGTACAGTCCCAATTGGTACAGGAGAGTTACGAATAATCCACTCTCTTGTTTCGTGAATGTTTTTACCAGTTGATAGATCCATAATAGTATCAGCTCCCCAACGGCAAGCCCAAACCGCTTTTTCAACTTCTTCTTCAATTGAGGATGTTACGGCGCTATTACCAATGTTGGCATTGATTTTTACCAAAAAATTACGACCGACAATCATTGGCTCACTTTCTGGATGGTTAATGTTGTTTGGTATAATAGCTCTTCCTCGTGCGATCTCGCTACGTACAAACTCTGGAGTAATTTTGGTTTTTGGTGTATTGGCGCCAAAACTGTGACCGGCATGCTGGCATTGCATTGCTTTGGTTTGGTTCTCTATTTCTTCTATGCGCTGGTTCTCACGTATGGCAATGTATTCCATTTCTGGTGTGATTATTCCTTTTTTTGCATAGTGCAATTGAGAAACATTTGCTCCCTTTTTGGCGCGCATAGGTTGGTGCAAATATTCAAAACGTAAATGATCTAGTTTTTCATCATTCAAACGTTCTTTTCCGTAATTTGAACTAATTTCTGTTAATTCTTCAACATCGCCACGATCCTTTATCCACTGTTTGCGGATGCGAGGCAATCCTTTTCGAATATCAATTGTCATATTAGGATCAGTGTATGGACCTGAAGTATCGTAAACAGTTACAGCTGGATTTTTTTCTACACCACCTCTAGAAAGTTTGGTGTCCGATAATTTTATTTCGCGCATTGCGACTTTTATCGGATGAATTTCGCCATCAATGTAGATTTTTGTGGAATTAGGGAAAGGTTGTCTCGAAATTTGTTCTTCGTTTGTCATTTTTTTATGTCTTAAAGTTGAAAGTAGATTTTATTAGAATAGTGTTTGATTGTCATTCTAGAAGTATGAAGTCGTATTCGCGCAGCGAATAATT
>NZ_JAJTUT010000001.1:0-857325 GCF_022399565.1 Flavobacterium algicola | reverse complement strand
CCCAAAGCCCAAAGCCCAAAGCCCAAAGCCCAAAGCCCAAAGCCCAAAGCCCAAAGCCCAAAGCCCAAAGCCCAAAGCCATCAAAATTATCCCCCTTGTGTTGCAGAAATAATTAGAATGTCGTCAGTTTCTTGTACGGGCTGGCTATTCCAGTGAGATTTTGGAATAACGGTATTATTAATCGCAATGGCAATTCCGTTTTGCTTAAGCGGAATTTCAAGGTCAAGTAAAGCTTGAACGTTTATAACGTCTTGCTCGAATTGTTTAATTTGATTGTTGATTTTTAATTCCATTCCTGTTTAGTTTTAGATATTTGACAAAACACTAGAGTGCTTCTATACCTTAGGAATGGCTACGATTGCCCCGAAAAATGGGACTATGGAAGTCATCTTACTTTTCCCTACGCTAGTATGAACTAGATCAGGTTCAGAGGGTAAAATCTCAGCCTACATGTTGTAGACACCCCTAAAGTGAAATACAAATGTAGTGGTTTATTTGGTTCTAAATTGAAATTTTCAAGTTAAATATTGATTGTCTTTCGATTTTTTCTACTTTTTTTATCTGTTTTATATTTATAATTGCTTGTTTTATAACGTAATGGGTTACTATCAAAGAGCGTGTTGCGCTTTTATAGTAACCCATTAGGTTTGTAATTTTAAAACGATAAACTAATTGTAATAAACCTGAGTTTTTAATGTTACTGTTTTGTTTCCGTCTAGATAGGTACTAGTTTTTTGTGTTAAATACCCCATGCTATCGTACGATAAAGAATAGTCTGTCGTTGATAAAATAGTTGTGCTAGTGGTAGTAGGAGTAATTATTTTTTGAGAAATTATTCTCTTAATACTATTATTTCTAGAAGCTGTCGGACTTGTGAAATCAATTTTAGTTATACCTAGAATATTTGTTTCTGGACTTTTTTGTGTATCATATTCATTTTCGTAAATATACTCAGTAGTTGTTGGCACATTTTTTACACCGTCAAAGTAGCTGCCTATATTTGTGTCAATTTGTTTTGTTAAATTGTCGTTTGAAAAAGTGTAAACTGTGCTTTTTTCAGTTTTTGTTTCTGTTCCATTGGTAACGTCTACAGTGTAACTTTCTTCTAGAATTGAACCATCAGTTTTTGGCGTATATTCATATTTTGTTTTAGAAGCAACCGTAGAATTTGCATCATAAACTATTTTTATATTGCTTTTAAGGATTCCGTTGTTATAGCTATAGTCATTACTGATTTCGACCTTCGTCCCGCGGTAGACAGTAACATTAGTAATTAAATCCTCCGTGTAGGTGTAGACAGACTTGGAGCCAGCACTACTAACTGCTTCGTTTATTTTATTATTATTGTAGGATACATTGAATTCCGTAGTTGTTGATCCATTACTATCAATATACTTTTTGGGAAGAAAGGTAGAATCTTGACTTTGTGTAGCCTCTTCAGAAGAAGTACAAGAAATAATAGTCAATAAAAAAAGGCTAAGAAGTACAGTAATTTTTTTCATGTTAACTTATTTACAATTAATCAGACGAAAATACTGTATTTTCTGTCAGAAAAATAAATCAATACGTTAAATTATGTTTAAATCATTTCTTGTCCAGCATTCCTGAGTATGATCATTAACTATTCCAGTAGCTTGCAGGAATGCATAAATGACTGTAGAACCTACAAATTTGAACCCCCTTGTTTTTAAATCTTTACTAATTGTATCAGAAAGTGGAGTAGTAGCTGGAACGTCTCTATTTGTGACGGGTAGGATGTCTATTGGTTTACCATAAACAAAATTCCAAATATAAGTAGAGAAGCTACCATATTGTTCTTGGATGTTCATAAATGCTTGCGCGTTGGTTATTGCTGAATTAACTTTTAGTTTATTGCGTATGATGCCAGAATCTTCAAGTAAACTCAAGATTTTGGCATCACTGTAAGCCGCAATTTTTTTGTAATCAAAATGGTCAAAAGCTGTTCGAAAATTTTCTCGTTTATTGAGAATTGTAATCCAACTCAATCCAGCTTGAAACGTTTCGAGTAATAAAAATTCAAATAGGGTAGCGTCATCGTAGACAGGTTTGCCCCATTCTTTATCGTGGTATTCTTTGTATAAATTTGAAGATAAACACCAAGTACATCTTATTTTTTCTTCCATCATAGCGAATTTAGTAAATCAAATATACTAAAAACAATAGATGATCATTGTAAGATATATTAAGTTGTTTTTTGTCACACCGTTTATAAGCCTGCCATGGTGTGACTTCATACCGTTTCTTATGAAAAAAGTAGTTTAAAATAAACCATAGTAGTCAAATTAATTACTATGAGATTTTGATATTAGTAAATTTAATAAATGTTATCTTTTTAAGTAAGATTCACTTAGGTAAATTTTTTCTCTAGACTACTTTGTGCTTTGCATATAAGTCGCGTTGCAGCTTTTTCATAACAACAGACTAAGTTAATTAGCGTACTACTTTTTAACGCTAATTGCTACAGTATTAGTAGCTGCTTTGTTAGCTTGAACGTTTTGCGTAGTGCTAACTTTCTTAGTTTTTTTTGCCTCATTTTTAGTGTTGCTGGCTATTGTAAGTGCAACTAACACTATTCCGAATAATAATAAGAATCTTTTCATAATGTTATGTATTTGAATTATCTATTGGTAAAATTACTCAATGTTATTTCATTTGAAAATTTACTTGTTGAAGTGTTTTAAATTTCAGTTTAAGTGCATAATTTGTGTTTTTTGATTGCGATATTGAGTTGTTTTGTTTGTTTTATTTCTTTTTTAAATGAGTATAAATTTTAAAGTTAAGTACAAAAAAAAGTCCCATTCGCTTAGCGAATGGGACTTAATATTTTGATAATGAGGTCGACAAAAATAGACTATCCTAAAGAAACTCTTTTGAAACCAGTGATTTCAACATTGAATGACTTAACGTGATCGCTTACTTTCTTACTGTCATCTTTGATGAAGTTTTGATCTAACAAAGCTTTTTCTTGATCTAAAGTTGTATTGTCAGAAATGAAACGTAGTACTTTACCTGGAACAATTTTATCCCAAATTTGCTCTGGTTTACCTTCTGCTTTTAATTCAGCTTTAGCATCTTCTTCTGCTTGTTTTAATACTTCTTCTGTCAATTGAGAGAAAGAGATATATTTAGGAACATTTTTTAATGTTTTTCCTAAACGTTTTGCTTCTTCATTTTCTTTTTCGATGATAGCAATACGAGCTTCAAGTTCTGATGCAACAAATGCTGGATCAAAATCTTTGTAAGATAATGTGTCAGCTCCCATAGAAGCAACTTGCATAGAAACGTCTTTAGTCAAAATATCAGCGTTATCAACTGGTGCGGAGATTGCTGTTAAAGCAGCAATTTTGTTAACGTGAACATAAGATCCAACATATTCACCTTCTAATATTTCAAAACCACCGATTTCGATTTTTTCACCGATAACACCAGTTTGTTCGATTAATTTTTCAGCAACAGTCATTCCGTTGAATTCTGAAGCTAAAAATTCTTCTTTAGAAGAGAAGTTAATCGCTTTTTCAACTAATTCTTTAGCTAAAGCTACGAAAGTTTCATTCTTACCAACGAAATCTGTTTCGCAGTTTAAAGTAATGATTGCACCTTTAGTTTTGTCTGCATTGATAAAAGAAACAGCAGCTCCTTCACTAGACTCACGGTCAGATCGATTAGCAGCAACTTTTTGTCCTTTTTTTCTAAGGTTTTCAATAGCTTTATCGAAATCTCCTTCAGCTTCAACTAAAGCTTTCTTGCAGTCCATCATTCCAGCACCGGTAGTTTGTCTTAATTTGTTTACGTCTGCAGCAGTTATTGTTGCCATATCTTTGTATGTTTTGAGATTATTTTTTTATGTAAAAAAAGAAATTCCAATCCTAAAATCCCAAACTCCAATTTTATTAAATCATCAATTTATAGTTGACTTTTTATATGGAATTTGGAAATTTAGTTTTGGAATTAACTATTTGATTTATTCTTCAGTTGCAGGTGCAGCAGGTGCAGCCGGAGCAGCTTCTTCTGCTACTGGAGCAGCTTCAGTTGCAACAGCTTTTGCAGCAGGAGCAGCAGCTGGTTTCTCAGCAGCTTCACCTTCTTTTTCAGAACCTCTTTCAGAAAGTCCTTCGATAACTGCAGCAGTTACTAAAGATAAAATTTTATCAATTGATTTAGAAGCATCATCATTTGCAGGAATAACATAATCTACCTCACGTGGGTCAGAGTTTGTATCAACCATTGCAAAAACTGGAATGTTTAATTTTTGAGCTTCTTTTATTGCGATGTGCTCAGCTTTGATATCTACTACAAATAAAGCAGCAGGTAATCTAGACATATCTGCGATTGAACCTAAATTTTTCTCTAATTTAGCACGAAGACGATCTACTTGTAAACGCTCTTTCTTAGAAAGTGTCATGAAAGTACCATCTTTTTTCATTTTATCAATAGTAGCCATTTTTTTAACAGCTTTACGGATAGTTACGAAATTAGTTAGCATTCCACCAGGCCATCTTTCAGTGATGTAAGGCATGTTTGCAGCAGCAGCTTTTTCAGCTACGATGTCTTTAGCTTGTTTTTTGGTAGCAACAAATAATATTTTTCTACCTGATGCAGCAATTTTCTTCATAGCTTCACTAGCTTCTTCGATTTTTGCTGCAGTTTTATATAGATTGATAATGTGAATACCATTACGTTCCATATAAATGTAAGGAGCCATATTTGGATCCCATTTTCTAGTCATGTGTCCAAAATGAACACCTGCTTCTAGTAAGTCTTTTACTTCTACTTTGTTTGACATTTTTTTGTTTAGTTTACGTTCTGTTGATTAGCAATGTTCCTCGAGCTTTTGGCTTTTGGCTTCATTTAGATGCTAAACTAATTTCCCGCCTCAACGGGACAACAACAACATTGTTTTTAAATTCAATAAATAAACGAAGTCTTGAACATATTGAACAAGACAGGTAATATTAACGTTTAGAGAACTGGAATTTCTTACGAGCTTTCTTCTGACCGAATTTCTTACGTTCAACCATTCTTGGATCTCTTGTCAATAACCCTTCTGGTTTCAACACAAGTCTGTTTTCAGCATTGATTTCACACATAACACGTGCTAATGCCATTCTTACAGCTTCTGCTTGTCCAGTTGAACCACCTCCGTAAACATTTACTTTTACATCATAGTTAGTTGCATTTTCTGTCATAGACATTGGTTGCATAACTTTGTACTGTAAAGTAGCTGTTGGGAAGTAAGTTGCGAATTCTTTTTTGTTTACAGTGATTACTCCTGTTCCTTCTGAAACATAAACACGTGCAACAGCGGTTTTTCTTCTACCGATTTTGTGAATAACTCCCATTACTTAAGATCGTTTAGGTTAACAGTTCTTGGTTTTTGAGCTCCTTGTTTGTGCTCAGTTCCAACAACTACATTTAGATTTCTAAAAAGTTCAGCTCCTAATTTGTTCTTAGGTAACATTCCTTTTATTGCTTTTTCTACCAAGGTTGCAGGGTTTTTTGCTTGCAATACTTTAGCAGTTAAAGTTCTTTGTCCTCCTGGGTAACCTGTATGACGCATGTAAATTTTGTCATCCATTTTTTTACCTGTAAGGTTGATTTTTTCTGAGTTGATAACGATTACGTTATCTCCACAGTCAACGTGTGGTGAGTAACTTGGCTTGTACTTACCTCTCAAAATCATAGCGACTTTTGAAGCAAGACGACCTAAGTTATGACCATCTGCATCTACAACAATCCACTCTTTTACAGAGTTAGCTTTTGTTGTTGAAATTGTCTTGTAGCTTAATGCGTTCACAATAATAAATTTTAATTAAACATTCCATCCCCATAAAAGGGGTTGCAAAAGTACAATTAATTATTTTAAATACAAATAGCTTAAATGATTATTTTATTTGTGGTTTTGTCTGATTATCAATTGTCTATTTTATTTCCTTTACTATAGGTTTGGTTTTTTGTTTTCCAGACGTCATTTGTCTAAATTGTTAAATTTAATTAAGAACTATTTTTGTGTTTTTTATGGTGTTGTTTAATTCATTATCTTGCGCTTTAGAATCTATATTCAACACTTTTAGTTAGTTTATTTTAACTCGATTATTAGTAATTAGGTGAATATTTGAGGAGGTAAATCGTGCTCCTATATAAGAAAGGAGTAGCAATATGATTGAATTGGAAATCTGTTCTGCATAGTACTGAAATTGCATTAGAGATTGTAATTGTCAATAAAGGATATAATGTTCCAGTATTCATTATTCGATACTTCTCGGTTTTAAGAATTTAAATAAATAGTAATTATGAAAGTAAAAGCAACTCTTAAGCAAATTGCAAAAGAACTAAATGTATCTGTTTCGACTGTTTCTAAGGCCCTTAACAATAGTCCTGAAATAAGTGAATTGACTAAGGTTAAGATTAAAGAGTATGCAAAACTTAAAAATTATAAACCAAATGTTATTGGATTGAACCTAAAAAACAGGAAAACCAAAACAATTGGTGTTATTATACCTAATATACTTAACTCTTTTTATGCCAAGGTTTTTAGCGGTATTGAGAAGGTTGCAGATAAAAAGGGATATAATGTGATTACATGTATATCAAACGAATCTATCGTTAAAGAAGTAAATACTTTGGAAATGCTTAGTAACGGAACAATCGATGGCTTTATATTGTCGGTTTCTGAGGAAGCACAAAAGCTACAAGACTATTCGCATTTTGCTGATATTATAAATGAAGGAACTCCAATTGTGATGTTTGATCGTATTGCTGACGAAATTGATTGCGACAAAGTAATCGTAGATGACTTTGACTCTGGTCTAAATGTGACGCAACGATTAATAAAATTAGGTTGTAGAAATATTGCTTTAATTTCGTCTATAGAAAACCTAAGTGTTGGGAAGTTAAGAACGGAGGGATATTTAAAGGCGTTGGCCGATAACGGAATTCCGGTGAATGAGAACATTATCTTGAGAACAGATTGTGAAGAAGATATGAAATCTAAAATTGAAGCTATTTTTGCAAACAATACTATTGATGCTGTTTTCGCCTTGGATGAAAATGATTCGGTTGCTGCATTGCGAGTGGCTTTAAAACAAGGATATAATATTCCTGATGATTTGTCTATTGTTGGTTTTGCCGATGGTATTTTGGCATCTAGAAGATTATCGCCTAGCTTGACTACGGTAAGTCAGCACGGAGTTGAGATTGGTGAAGTAGCTGCTAAACTGCTTATCGATCGTTTGGAAGATGAGTCTGAAATTGAACCACCATATGAAACTGTAATCATTAAAACGAAATTAAAAGAAAGAGAGTCCTCTCGCACAAAAAAGAAAACCATTCGAAATAAATAAGAATGGTTTTTTTTAAATAAGCTGGATTAGATAATTTACTTTTTCGTAAAATCAACATTGTAAACGTATCCTACAGTTATAGTATGATTGTTTTCTCTGCTTATTCCGTCACCTTTTTCTATAAATTGATTTAAGTATCCTACTTGGATATTAGATTCTTTGCTAAAACGCCATCCGAAAGCGGCAGATAATCTATTTTGATCAAAAACATTTGCTGCTACACGCTCGCCTACGTTAACAAAAATTTCATCTGCAATTGCTAGAAACAAAGTGTTGTCTTCCATCTTGGCACTGGTAAGCGGAATTTGTGTTCTAAAACGGTAACGAACACGGTGTCTCAATTTCCAATATCCTTCTTGCGGATCATCATATCTTAAATATTCAGGAGACAAAGTAGTTCCAAAGTTTTTGAAAGATTGTGTCCATCTTTGCTCTAGTCTAAAACGGCTATCAAAAATAAAGCGACCACTATTTTTGTGATTAAGTTGTAATTGTTCCCAAATACGCTGCTCATTAAATTTGTAATTATTGTATTTTGAAGGGACATGTTCTGCAAAATCTCCATAAGCTGCAGTTTCTACATGTGCCCAACCCGCAGTAACCATAACATCTTTATTGATATGATAATCAACCCCAAATCGAAACATAGTCTGCATAGGGTTTTGAAGGACTTCATTTCGACGTAATAAAAACTCAGTATGAAGTCCAAATTTTTCAGTCAGTTTATGGTTTCCGTTATAGCTTAGCCAAACATTTGTTTGATCTACTTTTGTGCTATTTTGTGCCCAAGAAAAGGTAGTGGCAGCTAGCAATAGACTAAGATTAAGCGCGTTTTTGAAAGTTCTCAATTTGGTAATAGGTTTAAAGATTAATTTCTGCAAAAATAGGATTTAGATTCATCTTAATTGGTCAGTAATTATACTTAATTGTTATAAATTTTTAAATAAACCTATCTCAATAAGTGTAATTTAAACACAAACTCTAGATTTTCTCAAAAACTAGCCGTAAAAAAAGCCTCTTTGTTTGATAAAAAGGCTGTTGTTTTTTAAAATTAGATAAATAAAAATAAATTATTTTATTCTCAGTAGACTCCAGATAAATATGACGAATACTATTATTATTAATCGAATTGTTATGAGTTGTCTTGCTTTGAGAAAATATCCACTTTTGTTATAATTCCATACAAACAATAGCTCATATAAAAATGTTTTGGGTTTTGTAAAAGGATCTAGAACAGAATAACTTTCGGTAGCTTTTGATGCGTTTTCAACTATCTTTTCTTTAATTTCTATATTAGGAGTAACTAATCCACCACTTACTTTTCGATTATATAGTTCTTCATTAGCAAGTCTAATTGCTTTAGAATTCCAATTCTCGGGCGCATCTATAATTTCTCGTAACTGTTCCAGTGATCTAGATTTTATAGGTGGTGTAAAATCGTCTGTCATATAAAAGTCATTTAATAGAATCGTTTAGCATCAAAAGCATTACAACAAATGTGAATCGATAGATGAAATTAATGCGCTTCTAGCCAATTTTTCCCCATTCCTAGGTCAACTACTAAGGGAACTTCTAGCTTAAAAGCATTTTCCATTTCGTGTTTAATCATCGGTTGTATTTTTTCAAGTTCGTCATTATGTACATCAAACACAAGTTCATCATGAACCTGAAGTAACATTTTTGATTTCCAATTTTCGGCAATTAACTTGTTGTGAATATTAATCATTGCAATTTTGATGATATCAGCAGCAGAACCTTGAATTGGTGCATTTACCGCGTTACGTTCTGCGCCACCACGTACGATAGCATTTTGTGAGTTAATATCTTTTAAATAACGGCGTCGACCTAAAATTGTTTGTACAAATCCATTATCTCTAGCGAAATCAACTTGATCGCTTATGTATGACTTTAACTGAGGATAGGATTTGTAATAAGCATCAATTAATTCAGCACTTTCGGCGCGTGATAGATTAGTTTGGTTAGACAGTCCAAAAGCAGAGACACCGTATATGATTCCAAAGTTTACTGTTTTGGCGTGACTACGCTGTTCTTTTGTAACTTCTTCAAGGGGAACATTGAAAACCTTTGCAGCGGTAGATTTATGTATGTCCTCATTATTTTTAAAAGCTGCTATCATGTTCTCTTCGCCACTCAAAGCAGCGATCACACGCAATTCAATTTGAGAATAATCGGCAGAAACCAAAGTGTAATTTTTATCACGCGGGATAAACGCCTTTCGAATCAAACGTCCTCTCTCAGTTCGTACAGGGATGTTTTGTAAGTTTGGGTTGTTCGAACTTAAACGTCCAGTTGCAGCTACAGTTTGCATATAATCGGTATGTACACGACCTGTTTTGACATCTACTTGATTAGGCAAGGCATCAATATAAGTACTTTGCAATTTCACCATTTGGCGCCATTCCAAAATATCGCGCACAATTTCATGTTCGTTTACCAAATAGCTTAAAACCTCTTCACCAGTAGCATATTGACCAGTTTTGGTCTTCTTTTGTTTGGCACCACCAATTTTTAATTTGTCAAATAAAACATCTCCAAGTTGTTTTGGTGAGGCAAGGTTGAATGTTTCGCCAGCCGTTTCATATATTTTCTTTTCTAATGCATCACTTTCGATAGCCATTTGCGTAGACATCGTCTTCAAGAAAGCAACATCCAGATTAATACCTTCTGTTTCCATAGCGGCAAGAACGGGTACTAACGGAATCTCAATCTCATCAAATAATTTTTGAGTTTCTGCTTTTTGTAATTCTACCGCAAAAAACTCTTTTAATTGAAAAGTGATATCAGCATCTTCTGCTGCATATTCCTTAACCTCTTCGAGAGCAATGTCGCGCATTGACTTTTGATTTTTCCCTTTTTTACCAATTAATGATTCTATCGATTTTGGAGAATATTTCAAATACGTTTCTGCTAAAATATCCATATTGTGACGCATATCTGGATTAATCAAATAATGCGCAATCATGGTGTCAAATAATTTACCAGCAACTTTAATATTGTAATTGGCTAGAATTTTTAAATCATATTTAATGTTTTGGCCAATCTTTTCGATTGCCTCGTTTTCAAAAAACGGAACAAACCTTTCAGCCAAAATTTGTGCTTCTTCCTGGCTCTCAGGAAAAGGTACATAGTATCCCTTTCCTTTTTCATAGGCAAATGAGATACCCACTAGTTCAGCGTGTAGCGCATCTAGTCCTGTTGTTTCTGTATCAAAACAAACCGAAGTCTGTTTTTGTAAATTTTGCAATAATAATTTTATTCCCAAATCACCTTGTACCATTTGGTAAGAGTGTGAAGTAGTCTCAAGCGTACCGTAAAATGACTGCTGATTAGTATCGGTGTTTTCTCCGGTAGCTGTAGTCGAGAACAAGTCAAATTGATCCTCGGTTTTTGTTTGTGGTTTTTTATATAATTTAGAATCGTCTCCAGAAGTGGCCTCCGTTGGAGTTGAAGGATCTTGTTTTCTAAAGATGGTGTCAAACTGCTCCGCCATCCTTCTAAATTCTAATTCGTTGAAAAGCGCATCTGTTTTTGCAACATCGGGAGTAGAGAGTTCGTAATCTTCTTCATTAAAGGTTACAGGGCAATCCAAGATAATAGTTGCAAGTCGTTTTGATAAAAGGCCTAATTCCTTATTATCTTCAATTTTGGTTTTTATCGCACCCTTCAGTTCGTGGGTGTTCGCCAAAAGATTTTCCATCGAGCCATAAGCAGCAAGGAATTTCTTTGCTGTTTTTTCTCCCACGCCTGGCAATCCCGGGATATTATCAGCAGCATCACCCATCATTCCAAGGTAATCAATTACTTGTTCAGGTCTTTCTATCTCAAATTTTGCCAGAACTTCAGGTATTCCCCATATTTCAATACCATTCCCCATTCGGGCAGGCTTGTACATAAAAATATTTTCAGATACCAATTGGGCAAAATCCTTATCGGGAGTTACCATAAATACTTTATAATTCTCCTTTTCTGCTTGCTTGGCAATAGTACCAATCAAATCATCGGCCTCGCATCCTGCCACTTCGATGATTGGAATGTGCATTGCCTTTAATAAATCTTGTATGTACGGAATCGCAATTTTAATTGCTTCGGGAGTTTCATCTCTATTGGCCTTGTAGGCAGGAAAAAGCTCGTTACGCAAATCGCTCCCTCCTTTATCAAATGCAACAGCCAAGTGGTCTGGTTTTTCTCGCTTAATCACATCCATCAATGAATTCATAAATCCTAGAATGGCAGAAGTATCCATACCCTTTGAGTTAATTCTAGGGTTTTTGATAAAAGCGTAGTACCCTCTAAAGATTAAAGCGTAGGCATCGAGTAAAAAAAGACGTTTTTGAGCAGACATAATAAAAATAATTTGACCGTAAAAATAAACAAAGCTTTTTAAAAACAGTCATTTTATCATGTCATTATTCAAATTTTGCTGAATCATTTGGGCGTGCCACCACCCCAAAAAGAAGCCATGCATCGTACGTTGATAGGCTTCTTTTTGGGCTGCTGTCGTGCTATACGTTGCAAGTCCTCAACAAGTTCCGCTACCGCTACACTTATTTGTGGGCTTTTCACTACTATCACTCACGCTGGCTGGCTGCGAGAATAGCATTTTATATTACTATTTAGCAGTTTTTAAATTCAACTCTTTTTGTACCTCAATTAATTCCTTTTTAATAGCTTTGTACTTCTTGTCTTTCTCTTCAATCTCTAAGTCCTTTTCTGGAATCCAATAAGTAGGGAAGAGCATTGATTTATTTTTGTGGTCTTCTAGCATATAACGCCCTGTTAGTTTCCACATTGATTTTAAACTGCTAATATGTTTTTCAGAAAGTTGTGGGTATAATTGAGGATATTCTTTTAAAAGCTGTCCTCTAATCTCTCTATTTTTTTTAAAATACTCAGATTCTGTGATTTTCTTGTTCCTTAACTGACTGCCTAACTCGGGAAGTTCGGGTGCATTCTTTTTTTCAAAGGCGCTTACGTTAGCTGCAGCTTCTTTCCATTTATCATGAGCTTCTTTTAAAACAGGCGAATTCTTCCAGTAGGTGTTTGTCAGCGTTGCGTCAATTTTGGTCAATGGCAAATGAGTTGTTTCTTCACGCTCTATTTTATTCAAATAATTATTAACCAAGAAATAATTGGCATCTAGCTCTAAAGTCACTTTTTGTTTTTTTAAATCATCTACCAAATACGATCCGTAATCTGAATTTGATTTTTTTTGAGCACTAGTGCAAATGCAAATAAGTAGCAGAATAAAAGAGAGAGACTTTTTCATAAATGCAATAGGTTTTTTGGTTAGTTTTATAATTTGAAAATAATGCAATTCGAATGGTTAGGTGCAGTATTTATATAGACTACTTAATTTACTAGTGTAATATAGTTTTTTGAAATGTGATTTGCTTCTTGTCAATTTTGTCTGCAGTAATGACTCTGTAAGTATGGGAATTAACAGTGATTTTAATATTGTTTTCGATATTAGAAATATAAAAATTCTTTCCGATTTTCGTAAAATATGAGAGAGGCGTTTCTTCTAATATATGCAGTATCTTTCTCTCGATATCAAAAACAGATAAATTGGTTTTTAGTTTTTTATTAATTCTGCTATAAACCAATTCAGTGTAACAGATATTCGCGATAATCTCAGATTTGTCGATGCTCATCTTAATAAAGTAATTGCTAATGGGTTGTTACATAAAAAGCGAAGCTACTGTTTATCTAATTCATCGATTATCTTCTCCCAGGTTCGAGGGGCAATAATTGATTTGAATTTTTTCGCTTTACCTTTGCTGTATTTCAAAATATATTCTGATCGCTCTTTAGAATCGGGATGTGTACTTATCCATGTAAGGTATTCTGAGGCTTGACTTTCATTTTGTGCAAGCTTGTATAAAAAGTCTGCAAAAGGTGCAGGATTTACATTTGCTTTAATAAGGTAATCAACCGCTTGAATATCTGCTTCTTTTTCAAAATTTCGATCAAATGCTGAAGATGATAATTTTTTTGTCGTCTCTTTTAAAATTTCAGACCCGCGATTACCGGTAGTCATTGTAATCAAAGCCGACAAGCCAACCTCTTTTACCAGTTTCTTCATAACATGATTGAGTTGTATATGAGCCATTTCATGACCTATTACACCAGTAAGTTCTTCAGGGTTATCAGCACTTTGTATAAGGCCGCTGTATATTATTAAATGTCCATTGGGCACTGCAAAAGCATTGACGTCATCTTTTGTGAAAACATGCACCTTGATAAAATCGCGGTCGATATCATTGGCAACACATAGTGCAGATACAATGCTATCAATTGATTTGACTATAAATGGATTTTTATTTTCAACCTCATTTTTTTGAATGACCTCCCAAAAAAGATCGCCAAGTTTTTCTTCAGTCTTATCCTTTACCTTTTGAACTTTAAAAACGCTGATCCAATCAATTTGCATCAAAGCAAACCAAGTAGCGAAAAACAGTACGATTGTAGCAATTCCCTGTAATATTGATTTTTTCATGATTACGCTTTGCAAATTAAATTGGTTAGACTTCCATAAAACCACCATTCAACATGGATCCCTTTTCTGGTTTGTATCGCGGTGTGAATAGTCGCAATAAATTCAATTAGATTAAAAATTAGGGCTGTAAATAGGTAGGCAATGTAATTACTTGACATCATTTCATCTGTAAATAAAATTGATACTGTCCACCAGAATCCAAAGCTATTTACAAAAAGCATTGACAATTGTGATAATAAAGCTTGTGTACAATGCCAGCGTACAAAATAAGTTCCTTTCCTATTTCCTAAATAAAAAATTAAAGTGGCAATCAAGTTAACAATTGGTAGTGGTAAACCAGCAATAAATGCTATCAATGACATTAAATAGCTGTTTGATGCTTTTTCGGCTTCGTGTTCACCGGGTTCGTAGTGAAATTTTTTTGTAGTTGTCATAGTCCTTTTGCAATGTTCCAAATCCAGTTAAAAATAACAATAAGTAGCAATGGAATTCCATATTTAGGTTGCCTTATGTAATATTCTGTTTTTTTGTAGCAACTCAAAAGAGTTTCTTTTTTTGTGGCAACATCATAAGCAATCCAAACGGGGGAAATTAACAATATAGCAGCGATTAAAAAACCAAATGGGTTTATCATAAAAGCACTATTTAAATTGCCGTTAATCAAGTGTATAACGGATCTAGTAGTTCCACAGGAAGGACAAGGCATATTTGTTGTTTTCTTAATTAAACAACCAACTACCAAATTGCTATCTGTAGTATTGTCATTCATATTAAAAAACAACCAAATATACCCTGCTATACATGCTGTAAAAAGCAGGGCATATAGTTTATTCCTGTTTATAATCATTAACCTATAAGTAGTTGCATTTTTTGCATGTTCTTCTCTCTAGTTACTCCTTGAATTAAAAACCAATCGATTATTGCCCAAATTCCAAAACCACCACAAGTTAAAAGTTTACCAACTCCAAGCCCTGTATCTCCAACCATGAAACGGTCAATTCCAAATGAACCAGCTAAAATTGAAATAATCAACATAGTTGTTGGATCTTTTAATTGAACAGTTGAGACCATAACCCATTTCGAATCATCTAGAGCGATTAGTTGTTCTCTAATTACATTTAGATGATGACTTTCGAAAAATTTAGAATTTGACATGATGAACATGTCCACTTTTTGTAAATCCATTATACTTGTGTTTATTAATTTAAAAATATTGAGGTCTTATAAACTGTTACTTTTTCTAAAAGAAAACATAACGATATTTACGCATAATCGTTTTTAGTATTTCTCTTAAATCAAAAAAATAGTGCTATTCATCTAAACCCTACTATGATGAGCAGGTTTGCTAAGAAAATTTATAATTTAATTTTATGAGTAACATATCTATATTTTTCAAATATATAAAATTATCCTACAAAATATTAATTAAAATTTAAAAGGTTTTATTTAATATTAATTTACATTTTAGTATCATTTAACTCTTGGCTAGGGCATAATTTCAAATTATTTTACTCGGTTCTCGATCTCAATAGCTCTGGCATAAAAGATTTTAAAATCCTGTTTGTTATATTTTGCTTTCATAGCAGATAAGACATCTATAATACCTAAGCTGCACCATTCCCAGAGCATTGTGTCGAAATTATATTTTAACATTTGATCTTCTATCTCTTTTCGAATCGCCTCCACCTCAGTTTCTGTAAATCCATTTTCTTTTAATCTTTCGAGAGTTAATCTTTCATGTGTCGGCGATAATTCGGTATCTAGGTATGGTTCAAGAATCCAATCCCAATTCCAGCTTTGCTTTGCAGTATTGATTTTGTTTCTTTTCCTAAACGATTCTAATTCAGTTCTCGAACTGGATGAAATGAAAACAATATCATTTTTTAAATAAATTTTGCAAGTTCCAAAGTCAGTACTTATGGCTAAAATAGCGGTTGCGTAAATTTCTTTTTGAGGATATACACTTGAGGGCTCAAATGGATATTCCGTGATGAGAATGCTTTTGTCTCTAATCTCAGGTTGACCAATATCACAAAGTAAATTTTCGATTTTCGACGAAGTTGTAAAAACGCTATGCAAAGGTTTCTTGATGGTGTTTAAGAAGAAGTGTTTTAAGGTTTTCATCTTGGCAGTATTGAACGAATTTATTTGAATATCTAATGTTACTTTAGACATAGCATAGAACTATAGTTTTATATTTCAATAGTTTTAACTAATACTATTTGCCAAAGAATAAAATTTAATATAAAACCTTAAGATAAGAAATTGTGAACCATTACACTTTTGATTTGGAATATTTCAAATTTTACAAGCAATTTAGGGTTTGGTTAAAAATAGAATTTTGACTCCATTTATTAACATTTGTACGGCCATCATAACCAAGATCATTCCCATTAAACGTTCGATAGCTTTTAAGCCACGTTCTTTTAAAATTTTAAAAATAAAAGGAGCAGAAAGTAAAATTAAAGCACTAGATGACCATGCTAACAATAAAGCATAAAGCCAATTAATGGTATGTTGAGGCTCATTTTTTGTCATTAATATCAACATTGCTAAAACGGAAGGGCCAGCAATCATTGGTATCGCAATGGGTACAATGAATGGTTCTCCATCTGCCTGAATGCCCATTACTCCCTCTTCACGAGGAAAAATAAGCCGTAGCCCAATGATTAGCAAAACGATACCACCGGAAATAGTAACCGACTCTTGCTGAAGATGTAAAAATGTAAGCAAATTTTGTCCTGCAAAAAGAAAAACGATCAGAATCACAAGTGCGATTGAAAGTTCGCGGATGATTATAAAACGCTGTCGCTTTGGGGCGATTCCTTTTAATACTGACAGCAGCACAGGGATATTCCCAATGGGATCCATTAAAAAAAATAACAATACTGCTGCCGATAGTATAGAGCCTCCTAAATCATTCATAAGTATTCATTATTGTGCCTTTCTAGCTGAATTAGAGAGCAAGAATTGCGCACTGGTGTAAAAGCCAAAGGTATGTAAAATGCTTTTGGCCTCCGATTTTATATTGGCTAGCTTATTGTATAATTCCTATTATTATCTAATCTAC
Organism: Flavobacterium algicola; assembly: GCF_022399565.1. Lineage (GTDB taxonomy): Bacteria > Bacteroidota > Bacteroidia > Flavobacteriales > Flavobacteriaceae > Flavobacterium > Flavobacterium algicola. The sequence goes on along the minus strand of NZ_JAJTUT010000001.1, from coordinate 840,377 downwards.
TCCAACTTAAAAGTCACCTTAATTTGTTTTAAATCTTTGTTTTTTCGAACACAATGCTTAGCGGTTCAAAATGTTCTTTTTTTCGAACTAGGTATTCCACATTTTTAACGCCCCATTAGACGATCATTTATAGTGTTTAAAAATTATTGTCATCGGACATGTAAAGTACAATACCCACTTTTTGATTTAGTGGATTCGGCATTACAGTTGCTTAGTTCTCGCCTTTACAACTGCTCGAGTTTTTAAAAATATAAATTATTTATGTACGGGAAATCTACATCTAGAAGTTATTTACTGCGCTCGTTTATTTAATTTGTATTTTTTTAATTCTCATTCTGAATAAAAAAAATTGAGCAATAGTGAATGAAAGGTAGATTATTGAAATAATTACTAGGTTTAACAATAATGCTTGTTTGGATAAAAACAAAACAATAAAAATAGCATAAAAAAATGGTATTCCTGAAAATGATAAAAATGATAGATAAAAATTATTTCGAATCTTCTTTATTAGATTTAGAAAGAGTGCAAAAGAGGAAATAAGCATTGCAATTAAGTATATAAACGAATAGGCTAAATTTAATAAGATATCTAGAAACTGCATAATAGTTTCAAAAAAATCAACATTAGGCTGATTTGATTCAGCAATTGCAATCCGGTACATGATAAATAATATAAAACTTATCAGGAAATTAGTTAGCCAAAATTTAATTATTAGTTTTTTCATTTGGTAATTTTAATAATTTTGACTTTTTATTTGGAAATTAAATTCATTTTTTTTTTCGATGATATCTTTTTTAAAAGTTATTTTAAAAATTAAGTAGCATTTTGAGTAAGTAAACTGTAGATTTTATGTTTACAATTGGTAAAATAAACTTTAATTAATTCAATGCCTTTTATTTATAGATTAGTGTATATAATTCCTTTAACATTAGTATGATGGCAATAATAAATGCAGTCCTTGCAAAGAATTTAGTTTTTGGGAATTCTTCCAGAGTTTTTTCAACTAATAGAAGATCTGCTTTTGATTTAGCAAACGCAATTCGCTCTATTTCATCAATCAATTGATTATATTTGATCCACCCACCTTTTTTATAAATATCAATTCCTTTATCAGTTAGCCTATAACCTTTATTAAAATTTTGTATTACCTTATTTTCATGTATTAATAGTTTAATCATAGCATGGAATTTAATATGATCTTCGCTATTTAAATTATTAGAATTTATATTTGATAAGAAGTCATCTTCTTCTCTAAATGTTTTTAGAAATTCATCTATTTTTATATCTGTCATAATTGATTATTAATGTATTAATTGATGTTTAGAAGTTTCAGTATTAGAATTTCTCCCCTATTATTCTAAAGTAAATTTATTCTGGTGCGATAATTTTACTAAATTCTCGCATATTTTTTGACTTCAGTCATTCGCTTAATTATTTAGGTATATACCTAAAATATGATGAATAAACATAAATTAATATAATATGCAATCTGTAATCGCTTTACCAAATATATAATTTATTCCTACCAAAATATTGAAAACAGTACAAATCTTACTCAATAGCCCTGATCGGAACGGCATCCTCTTGTATGTTCTTAATCCCGAACTATCGGGATTAAGAACATACAAGAGATATAGTGTAGAGCAGGAGGATAGTTCTCAAAAAACACGATACTTCTGCTCATAAAAATCACTAATAAAAGCGGTTGAACTAGCGTTAAATTTTAATTAATTAGAAAGGGTTTCGCTTTTATAAGTCGTTATTTTGCATAAAAATTGTTGCAATGGGTTTTAAGTTATTATTTTTCTTCGCTCTCTTATTAATTGTGGAGGTCTATGCCTACCAGGCATTCAAAACACTTTTAAGAGGGAAGTGGATGTTGATTGGTTATGTAATTATAAGCATACTGCTTTTCATATATATTGCCTATTCTTTGATGAGCTTTGATCGCTCGGTGGGGCAGACGAAGCAAACCATGTTTACAATGGGTTTGATGTTATTGGTTTTTGTTCCCAAAATTATTTTGGCTTTGGTGTTATTTGGTGAGGATATGTACCGATTGATTTCGGGTATGTTTCGCGCAGCTGTAGGCGATTCTTCAGAGGAGTTTTTGACCGCTCGACGAACCTTTGTGAGTCAAATTGGTTTGGGTTTGGCAGCTATTCCTTTCTTCTCATTAATCTACGGAATGACGATTGGTAAATACAATTTTAAAGTAATCAGGCAAACAATTCATTTTCCAGATTTACCAGAAGAATTTGATGGTTTTAGAATTACTCAAATTTCCGATGTTCATTCGGGGAGCTTTGATGATCCCGAAAAAATTAGCTATGCTATCGATTTGATAAACGAGCAAAACTCAGATATGATTTTGTTTACTGGGGATATCGTCAATACTCATGCTAAAGAAATGCATCCTTGGTTAGAAACCTTTAAGCGTATTCACAAACCTGCATATGGTAAATATTCGGTACTCGGAAATCATGATTACGGAGAGTACGTTGACTGGAAAACACAAAAGGAGAAGGACGATAATTTTGAAGCAATAAAAAGTTTATATGGTGAAATAGATTTTGAACTTTTATTGAATGAAAATCGTTTCATTGAAAAAAACGGTCAAAGAATTGCTTTGATTGGTGTCGAAAACTGGGGACATAATTTTAAGAAAGTTGGCGATATCAATAAGGCTTCAAAAGGGGTTGCGCAAGAAGATTTTAAAATTGTGATGAGTCATGATCCTTCGCATTGGGATTATGAATTAAAACGTGATCCTAAAAACTACCATTTGACCTTGGCAGGACATACACATGGTATGCAATTTGGTATCGAGATTCCTGGTTATTTTAAGTGGAGCTTGGCACAATACATCTACCCGCAATGGGCAGGTTTGTATGAAACACTAGGGTGCTACGTGTATGTAAATCGCGGATTTGGTTTTCATGCTTACCCAGGAAGAGTAGGAATTATGCCTGAAATTACAGTGATTGAACTAAAAAAAGGGGAGAAAGTATCATAATTGGTTAAAAATGCTACATTTGTAAATTAATAGCTATTTTTTTAGTAGATTTATATATTAAAACGTTGATTTTATGTCAAAATTTGGAGAACTTATAAGCGCACAAGTGCCTGTGTTAATCGATTTTTACACAGAGTGGAATGAACCGTCTTTGTCGATGCACCCTGTTATTAAAGATGTGGCGGCTGCTTTAGGAGATAGAGCTAAGGTGATTAAAATTGATGTAGATAAAAATAAAGAACTTGCAGATGCATTGAGGATTAAAGGGCTACCTACTTTAATGATATACAAAGGCGGACAAATGATCTGGAGAAAATCTGGTGAGTTGGATGCCAATAGTATTATTGCAATTGTACAAGAGCAATTCTAGTACTTAATTATTGTAATGTAGCGTACTGAAACTGCTGCTGATCAATATAATCCAATACTTTTGGTAGTGTGTATTTCAAATTTGGAAATGCCTTAACACTATCATGAAATACAATAATACTTCCTGGTTGAATGTTAGAGATTACATTGTCAAGACATTTTTCTTTTGTAATAGTGACGTCAAAATCGGCGCTAAGTACATCCCACATGATTATTTTATACCCTTGTCCTTTTAAGGCATTGATCTGCTTTGTAGTTACTTTTCCATAAGGCGGACGAAACAGTGTAGATGGCAGATTGCTATCTTCTATCTGTTGCTTTTTAATAATTTGAGCACACTCTGCTACATTTTCTAGATAATTCTCTGTAGTAGTCGACCAGCCATTAAGGTGATTGTTGGTGTGATTGCCTATAGCGTGCTTGTTGTGTATTATCTTTCTAAATAAATCAGGTTGTGCTTCAATGTTTTTACCAATACAGAAAAAAGTAGCTTTTGCATTGTGCGCTTTTAATTGATCGAGTACCCAAGAAGTTATTTCGGGTGTGGGACCATCATCAAAGGTGAGGTAAATTTGTTTCCTATCATTCGGAATATCCCAAACGTATTTAGAAAAAATCTTTTTAATTATCGAATTTGTTTTTACCCAATAAAAGCTCATATTCATTAATTTTCTTTGTGACTTTAAGATACAAAAAAATGCAGCAATCTATAAAAGATTTGCTGCATTTTTTCATGCTCTTTACTATTTTTTATTACATTTTATCTCGGCCAAAGCGAGCGAACATTTCGTTGTACGTATTAAATGTTTTTCTGTTCTTCTCGTAAAAATCAAGATCACCATTTGATTGCATCACTATTATTAAGCTTCTATAACGTTCAATATCTGTAATAATATCTACTGCAATATCAGATTGCTCTGTCGGATTTAATTTGCTGTAGTAACTCAAGTTTTCTTGGTATTTCTTCATCAACTTATTAAGCAAGTCTTGCGCTTTGGCTACGTCATTTGTTTGGTAGTATCCTTTTGCAAAAGGTTCTACTAGTGAGTAGTATCCAAATTTATCTAGAGGCATTTTGGTCATTGCTAATTCGATTACTTTTTTAGCTTTGTCTATTTTTCCTTCTTCGATCAATTTGTCCATCAAACGGGCAAGATTGGTTCTGTAAGTGATACTTTCTCTTCTTGTTTCTGGGTCATGGTAAATTTTATCACTTTCGCTATTACCCCAATCCCAAGCCATAATGATTTTGTACATTTTTTCAGAGTCGATTTGCCCCATATCCAGTGGGCTTCCGTCTTTTGAGATCGGTGTTTTAATAGGTACCAATTTATAAACCATTCCGTCTAGTTGTAAGTACTCTTTCATCCAAAGATAATCTTCGGCGTCATAAGCACCACCGCTAAAGTAAACCGGTCTTTTCCAGTTGTTATTCAAAATGAAATCCAACATCATCAATCGGTTTTTGTACAACGCGCTTCCTTTGATGTCAATATCAATATAAGGAACAATAGAATCGTATTGACTTGGATTCACGACCTTGTTTTTGATTATTACATTTTTGTCAATATTAAGTCTTAATTTATTAGTAGGAAAGTAATGTATCGTTTGACCATTTTGCATTCCTACCGTTGATTTTGGATCTTTAATGAATTCCAATATCGTCTCTAAATCTTTGCGACTTTCGATTTTAGGAATATAAGCGACATAATCTAACTTATCTCCAACATATTGATCGTGTGTAAATGAGATCGGTAAACCATCCGATTCATATGTTTTCATCTTCATTTGATCAATGTACCAGTCGGTCATAAATAAGCTGGTGTTGACGATCTTAATATCTGTTCGAATTTTTTCAATTTCTTGCGCATACCATAATGGGAACGTATCATTGTCACCAATGGTAAATAATACTGCGTTGGGTTCACAGGAGTTCAAGTACGCTTTCGCCATTGATAATGCAGTGTATTTATCAGATCGGTCGTGATCGTCCCAGTTCTGAGCCGCCATGATTACCGGAGCGGCCAACAAACTAGCAGAAATGATAATAGGTCCTGCTACTTTTGGAGATAAATACGTTTGTAAGCTTTCGTATAGTGAGTAAACGCCAAGTCCTATCCAGATTGCAAATACATAAAAGGAACCAACAAGAGCGTAATCTCTTTCTCTCGGTTCAAATGGTCTTTCGTTAAGATAAATCTTCAAAGCAAGACCCATAAATAAAAAGAGCATTAGTAAAACATAGAAACTTTTTCTCTCCTTACTAGCATGAAACATGATTCCGATCAATCCTAGAATAAACGGAATGAAGTAATATGTATTTCTTCCCTTATTATTTAAAACATCCGAAGGTAAATTCGTTTGGGGTCCTAAATGAATTCCGTCTATGAAATCAATTCCACTCAACCAATTTCCGTCCATTGTATCGTATCTACCTTGGTTGTCACTTTGTCTTCCAACAAAATTCCACATTAGGTATCTCCAGTACATATAACCAAATTGATATTCGACCATAAAACTCAAGTTGTCTGCAGTAGTAGGTTTCTCGATAATTAAATATTCACCATAGCTTTTTAAGAATTTCACATAACCATCGTTGTCAATTTGCTTTTGAGCATACGCCAATCTAAATTCAGATACCGTTTTCTCAACTTCATTTTTTAGTTGCGCAATAGCTTTGTTGTAATCCTCCTCAGAAATTTGGTCAGCAATAATTCCGTATTTTGATAAATCTTGCTCATACGGATAATTAGGGTTGATTTTGAACTCAGGTGGGTGGGTGAAGTTAATATAGTTTGCGATGTGCTCAGAACTCCACATTCTTGGTAAAAACGTTTTGTGGTAGTCATCACTATTTTGCACGGCATTTGTATAGTTGTTTACAATGACATATTTCCCTGTCTTGTAATCTCTCTCGTAGTTAGGTGCTTTGTCTAAATAAGGTTTGTCTGGGTCTAATCCTGCGAAAGTTTCTGTGTATTGAGGTCCGTAAAACAATGGATTTACACCATATTGTTCTCTATTATAGTATGCTAAAACTTCTGCAGCATCAGATGGTTTGTTTTCATTTATGACCGTATTGGCATTCGCTCTAATAGGTAGCATCATCCAAGTCGAAAAACCGATGAAAATAAATAAAACGCAAAGTAAAAGTGTATTATAGTGTACGTAGCCTTTATCTTTAGTGTATTTTAAGCTAAAGTAAAAGAATGCAATTAATACAATCGCAACTAAGATAGTACCAGAATCAAATGGCATACCGAAGCTGTTTACCATAAATATTTCACTTTTACCAAAGAAAGCCATGGTAAGAGGTAGTAATAATTTAAATATAAATAATAACACAGAGACAACAACTACATTGGCAATAATGAAGTTTTTGACAGTTATCGTTTTGTAATTTTTAAAATAATACAATAAACCAATAGAAGGAATGGTAAGCAGCGCCATGAAGTGAACTCCAAATGAAAGTCCGATCACAAGTGAAATAACCAACAACCATCTATTGCCGCGTGGAGTATTCATTTCTTGTTCCCAACGCAATCCTAACCAGAAAAGCAAAGCGATAAATAAAGAAGCCATTGCATACACCTCGGCTTCAACTGCATTGTACCAAAAACTATCAGAAAAAGTGTAGGCTAGGGCACCAACAAATGAACTTCCTAGTATTGCGATATAATTTTCTTGTGAAATTTCGTTTTCATTATCTGTACCAATCATCTTTTTTAGAATCATAGTAGACGACCAGAACATAAATAATATAGTAAAGGCACTAGAAAAGACAGATGTCATATTTACCATAAGTGCGATATGCTGAATGTCTGTGGCAAACATGGCAAAGAATGCACCGATCATTTGGAATAGAGGCGCTCCAGGAGGATGTCCAACCTCCAACTTTGCAGAAGTTGCTATGTATTCTCCACAATCCCAAAAACTCATAGTTGGTTCAACGGTTAAACTATAGGTTACTAATGCTATCACAAAAGTGATCCAACCTATTATAGTGTTCCATTTGTTGAAATTGAATGCTGCCTTATTCATGTATCAAAATTTAGTTATATTTTTAATTTGCAAAGAAAATGTTTTTTTATGGAAACTAAAGGTGATTAACAAAAAATTCTAGGAAACTAGCGGTAAAAGGTAAATAGTTGATTTATAGATTATTCGATTAATATTGAAAGGTCGTTTGAAAAAAAAATGAAATTTTTCAATAAAAAGTGCTCAAAAAGTTTGTAGAAGCTAAATATTATTATAAATTTGCACCCGCAATAAGGAATTATTGGTCTATGGTGTAATGGTAACACAACTGTTTTTGGTGCAGTCGTTCAAGGTTCGAGTCCTTGTAGACCAACAAAAAAGCTTCTCAGTCGAGAAGCTTTTTTTATGAGTTAAATTTAACGTTAAATCCAGGCATTCGTTTAGCAATTGATTTTATATTAGTCGCTATATGAGCTCAAAATCAATCAAAAGACAAGTTTTTTTGAGTGATTGACAAAGATTTTTTGTAAGAAAAATATTTGTTTTTTTGTTTTAGAGAATAAGATGTGGTCTTGTGACCATGAATTTCTTCTAAATTATAAAAAAAACACTATATTTGCACCGTTATTTATTAAAATCTAGATAATGAGGGGACTAATAGTCCCCTCTTTTTATAAAAATATGGTGTTTAAAGAAAAAATAAATTCATTGCTACTAGAGGCACTTTCAGATAAGCCATCGCTTTTCTTGATTGATGTTGTAATCACAGATGCTTTTAAAGTTATCGTGACAATTGATGGTGATGATGGAGTAGTTTTACAAGATTGTATTGATGTAAGTAGAGCTGTTGAGGCTAATCTTGATCGTGAAGAACAAGATTTTTCATTGGAAGTAGCTTCTTTTGGAGTTGGCGGACCGCTGAAATTTGTTAGACAATACAAAAAAAATGTGGGTAGAACCTTGATTGTGAAAACAGAGACTGAAAATATTGAAGCAGAATTGGTGGAAGCTAATGATGATTTTGTAATTTTGGCATGGGAAGCAAGAGAACCGAAGAAATTGGGTAAAGGAAAGGAAACAGTTCAAAAAAGACTGGAACTATCGTACGGAGATATAAAAGAAGCAATTGTTACAGTAACATTTTAATTAAAGAATTCGCATGGAAAATTTAGCATTAATCGATTCATTTTCAGAGTTTAAAGATGATAAACTTATTGATCGTGTAACGCTTATGGCAATTTTAGAAGATGTATTTAGAAATGCATTGAAGAAAAAATACGGTTCAGATGACAATTTTGATATTATTATAAATCCTGATAAAGGAGATATGGAAATATGGAGAAGAAGAGTTATCGTTGCTGATGAAGACCTAGATTTTGAAAACGAAGAAATTACGCTTACTGAAGCAAGAAAAATTGAGGCCGATTTTGAAATCGGAGAAGAGGTTTCTGAAGAAGTAAAATTGATTGATTTAGGAAGAAGAGCTATTTTGGCTTTGCGTCAAAACTTGATTTCTAAAATTCATGAACATGATAATACAAATCTTTACAAGCAATTTAAAGATTTAATTGGCGATATTTACACCGCAGAAGTGCATCATGTACGTCCAAGAGTTGTAATTTTGGTGGATGATGAAGGAAACGAAATCGTTTTGCCAAAAGAAAAGCAAATTCCATCTGACTTTTTCCGTAAGGGAGATAATGTGCGTGGAATTATCGAAAGCGTTGAATTAAAAGGAAACAAACCTCAAATTATTATGTCTAGAACTTCTGAGAAGTTTTTAGAAAAATTATTTGAACAAGAAATTCCAGAAGTTTTTGACGGTTTAATTATGGTTAAGAACGTAGTAAGAATTCCAGGTGAAAAAGCAAAAGTAGCTGTAGAAACTTACGACGATAGAATTGATCCAGTTGGTGCTTGTGTAGGTATGAAAGGATCACGTATTCACGGAATCGTTCGTGAATTAGGAAATGAAAATATAGATGTTATTAATTTTACAAGTAACATTCAATTATATATTACAAGAGCATTAAGCCCTGCAAAAGTTTCTTCAATTAAAATCAATGAAGAAACAAAGAGAGCTGAAGTGTTTTTGAAGTTAGAAGAAGTATCTAAGGCTATTGGTCGTGGAGGGCATAACATCAGATTAGCAGGTCAATTGACTGGTTATGAATTAGATGTTATTCGTGAAGGTGATGTGGCTGGAGCTACTGCAGATGAGGATGATGTTGAGTTGACAGAATTCTCAGATGAGATAGAAGCGTGGGTAATCGAAGAATTTGCCAAAATTGGTTTGGATACAGCAAAAAGTATCTTAGCTCAAGAGGTAAATGATTTGGTTAGAAGAACAGACCTAGAAGAGGAAACGATTCTAGATGTAATGAAAATATTGAAAGAAGAATTTGAGAGTTAGCCTCCAAATACTTCTAGCAACACAACGAAAAAGGTAATATTAAAAAGGTTTTATGTCTGAAGAGAGAATTATTAGAATAAACAAAGTTTTAAGAGAATTGAATATTTCTTTAGAAAGAGCTGTGGATTATCTGAAAGATAAAGGGATTAGCATTGAGTCTAACCCTAACACAAAAATTTCTGATAATGAATACAAGGTCTTGTGCGGTCAATTTGCTGGTGACAAAGGAAAGAAAGAAGCTTCAAAAGAAGTAGGGGAAGAAAGAAGGAAAGAAAAAGAGGCTTTGCGTGTAGAAAGAGAAAATGAAATAGAAGACAAACGCAAACACGATGAAGAGGAACGCTTGAAACAACAAGAAGTAATCAAAGCGAGAGCTGTAGTTACGGGACCTGTTCAAGTAGGTAAAATTGATCTTAATCCTAAGAAGGCTGCTCCTGTGAAAGCAGTTGTGGAACCGGTCAAAGAAAAAGAGGTCGTGAAACCTGTTGAAGTAACCAAAGAGAAAGTGGTTGCAGAGAAGGTTGAGCCAAAAGAAGTTGTAGCAGAAAAACCTGTTTCAGACAAAAAAGAACCTAAACCTGTAGTTGTTGAGCCAGTTGAAACTAAAAAGGAAACTCCAAAAGTAGAAGTGAAAGCTCCTGCAACAGATGAAGCTCCTGTAGAAGAAGCGATCACTACTCAATATCAAAAATTGTCGGGTGCTAAATTAACAGGTCAAACTATTGACTTGTCTCAATTTAACAAGCCTAAAAAGAAAAAGGAAGAGCCAAAAATTACGCCTAATAAACCAGGTGCTGCAGGTGCAAACGCTGCAAATAAAAATAAACGTAAAAGAATCGCTCCAAAACCTGGAACACCAAGACCTCCTGGGGTTCCTGGTGCACCAAATCCTAACAAAATTACGCCTAACACTGGTGGTGGTGGATTTAATGCTAACAGAAGTTCTAGACCTGGATTTGTAAAAGGAAACAGACCAGCTATTGTTGCAAAGGTTGAGCCTACGGAAGAAGAAGTTAAAAATCAAATTCGTGAGACTCTAGAGAAACTACAAGGTAAAAAAGGTGGTAAATCGAAAGCGGCGAAATATAGAAGAGACAAGCGTGATACGCACCGTCAAAAATCTGATGATGAGCAAAGAGCATTAGATGAAGGTAGTAAAACTATTAAAGTAACAGAATTTGTTACTGTTGGTGAAATTGCTATTATGATGGATGTGCCGATTACTAAAGTAATTGGAACTTGTATGTCACTTGGAATCATGGTTACCATGAACCAACGTTTGGATGCAGAAACATTAACAATTGTTGCTGATGAATTTGGTTATGAAGTTGAATTCATAACTGTAGATATCGAAGAAGCAATCGAAGTTGTAGAAGATAAAGAAGAAGATTTAGTATTTAGAGCGCCTATCGTTACAGTAATGGGTCACGTCGATCACGGTAAGACCTCTTTACTAGATTATATTCGTAAAGAAAATGTAATTGCAGGTGAGTCTGGAGGTATTACACAGCACATTGGTGCATATGGAGTAACTTTAGATAGTGGTCAAAAAATCGCATTCTTAGATACACCAGGTCACGAGGCGTTTACAGCGATGCGTGCCCGTGGAGCTCAAGTTACCGATATTGCAATTATTGTAATTGCGGCAGATGATGACATCATGCCACAAACAAAAGAGGCTATCTCTCACGCTCAAGCTGCAGGTGTGCCAATCATCTTTGCAATCAACAAAATTGATAAGCCCAACTCTAATGTTGAGAAAATCAAGGAACGTTTGGCAAGCATGAACTTACTAGTAGAGGACTGGGGTGGAAAAATCCAATCTCATGATATCTCTGCAAAAGTAGGTACTGGAGTACAAGAATTATTAGAGAAAGTTTTATTAGAAGCTGAGATTTTAGATCTAAAATCTAATCCAAATAAAGCAGCTCAAGGAACGGTTGTAGAAGCGTTCTTAGATAAAGGTAAAGGGTATGTATCGACAATCTTAGTACAACATGGTACTTTGAAAATTGGAGATTATATGTTGGCTGGTAAACATCACGGTAAGATCAAAGCCATGCATGATGAAAGAGGAAATTCAGTATTAGTTGCTGGTCCTTCAACTCCTGTATCCGTTTTAGGTTTAGATGGGGCTGCAACTGCAGGTGATAAGTTCAATATTTTTGAAGACGAAAAAGAAGCAAAACAAATTGCTGCTAAACGTTCTCAATTAATGCGTGAACAATCTGTACGTACACAACGTCATATTACACTTGATGAAATCGGACGTCGTATCGCTCTTGGTCAATTTAAAGAATTGAACGTAATCCTTAAAGGAGATGTTGATGGATCTGTTGAAGCATTATCTGATTCGTTCTCTAAATTGTCTACTGAAGAAATTCAAATTAATATCATACATAAAGGTGTTGGAGCAATTACGGAAACTGACGTTATGTTGGCTTCTGCTTCTGATGCGATCATTATCGGATTTAATGTTCGTCCTGCTGGAAACGCAAGACAATTGGCTGATAAAGAAGAAATCGACATCCGTTACTACTCTATTATTTACGCAGCTATCGATGACTTGAAAGATGCAATGGAAGGAATGTTAGCTCCAGAGATGAAAGAAGAAGTACTTGGTACTGCAGAAATTAGAGAATTGTTTAAAATCTCTAAAGTAGGTACTATTGCAGGTTGTATGGTTATGGATGGTAAAATTCAACGTAATGCCAAAATCAGAATTATCCGTGAAGGTGTTGTGGTTCATGAAGGTGAGCTAATCGCATTGAAACGTTTCAAAGACGATGTGAAAGAAGTAGCCAAAGGTTATGACTGTGGTATCCAAGTAAAAGGTTACAACGATGTTGAAGAAAGAGATGTTATTGAATGTTACCATGAGGTAGCAATCAAGAAAAAACTGAAATAGAATATATTCAGTTTATAAATATAAAAATCCCGAGCAATCGGGATTTTTTTTGTTTGATATAGAAAGAGGGAAATTGTAGTAATGGTCCTTTTAGAGTTAATCTATCTTTTTAGAAGCTGTTTCCTGCTATTTGTTTTAAACGAAGTTTACTGAACTCTTAGTAAAAATAAAAGAATAATGAAGTAATATTTTGCGGGCCAAAGGCCAGCCCCCAAAATATTAGAGCTAAGATTAAATAGCTATCAAAAGGATAAGGTACGATGGATAAATTTGCCCGAATTGTAAGCTTTCTTTTTTCGATATATTTTGCTAAAAAGATCTTCATCTCATTATGGAATCCCTAAACTAAGAAGTACAATTTCTACAGTAGATAGATACGTCCTATTTTAGGTTTTGCATTGTATGTAAAATATGTTTACAGTTAAATAGTAAACTTTGCTTTATTATATTAATCCTGATTTATAAAGTATAGAGGCTGATCGTAATTTGCAATGCGTAGTAGTGCATTAAAAATATACTTTGAAACAATTGCTCCGCCTTCACTGTTGATAAGATCGATATCATCTTCAGGCGTGTGATATTGTGGGTGCCCCCCAGTGTGGAAACCAATACTAGAAATATTCTTTTTATAAAAAGAAACATGATCCGATCCTCCAACTTCACCCGCATGTACAATGAGGTTTAATCCAGTATTATTCCCGAGTTCTTTCATTAGGGCAACTCCATCAGGAAAAGTTCCAGCGCCGCCCATATATAAATGCTTGTTTGCATTTAATCTTCCTACCATATCCATGTTGATCATCAGCTTTACTTTTTCTTTCGAAACTGGTAAATGATTGACAAAATAGTTTGACCCTATTAAACCTTGTTCTTCTCCGCTAAAAGCTATGAAGATAATACTTCTTTTGGGTTTTGTTTTTAAATGAGAAATCTCTTCAAGAATTGAGAGTAGGGCAGCAACACCAGATGCATTATCGTCTGCGCCATTGTGTATGGCTATAGTGTCTTTTCTTTTGCTTCCCGAACCTTGTCCTCCCCAGCCCCAGTGATCGTAGTGTGCACCTATTACAATAAACTCTTTTTTCGATACAGAATCAGATCCCTCTATGTATCCTACAACATTTTGAGTAATAACCGTATCTGATATCATTTTGTTAATATCTGCTTTTACAAATAGCTTAAATGGCTGGTAATACGAATTGTCGTAGCTGCTTAAATCATTTTTCTTAAAATACTTTTTAATGTATTTAGCAGCTTTGTTATTCTGTTTTGTTCCAGGAAAACGACCTTCCATCTTATCAGAGGATAAATATTTGTCGTGTTTGTAGAACGTATTGGCGTTGATGCCTTCCTGAGCTAGTGATTTTGTATTTAGAAATAATGAAATAAGAGTTAATACGATAATATTATGTTTCTGAAATAACATGCTTTATTGAGTATTTTTTAAGGTACTAATTGTCGGTTGAAGAAATAGACTATAAATTAAAAATTCAAATTATTACTTTGTAATAACTTGAATTTTTTAAGATTTTAAACTGTTGTTGCGGAATTTGGAGAAATTAAAATATCTTTCTCGTACACATTAATGGTCATTTCGTCATTTCCATCTAATGTAAAAGTACTGCCATTAGCAGTGACTGCAACTTTTACTATTTGGTTACGGAAATTAATTTTAAATGAATATCCTTCCCACTCTTTTGGAATCTTTGGTGTAAAATGTAATTTGTTGTTTTTTACTCTCATACCTCCAAAACCTTCTACGATGCTCATCCATGTTCCTGCCATAGAGGTGATGTGGCAACCTTCTTCGACTTCTTTATTATAATCATCTAAGTCCAAACGAGATGTTCTTAGGTAAAATTTGTAAGCCATGTCCATCTTGTCTAATTTAGCTGCCTGAATCGAGTGTACGCAAGGTGAAAGTGAGCTTTCATGTACCGTGAATGATTCGTAAAACTCAAAATTGCGTTTTAATTCATCAATTGTGAAATGATCTTCAAAAAAGTAAAACCCCTGTAGTACGTCAGCCTGTTTGATATATGGCGAACGCAATACTCTGTCCCAAGACCATTTTTGATTAATTGGTCGTTGCGACTTGTCTAAATCTTTTACAGGAATTAAATCTTTATCTAAGAATCCGTCTTGTTGCAAGTAAATCCCTAGCTCTTCCGATTTTGGAAAATACATATTTTCTGCTACTTTTTTCCACTCTTTTAATTCAGCATCTGATAGTTTTACTTTTTCTATGATACGCTTATGGTCTTTCGGGTATTCTATAGCTACTTTTTGCAATTGTTCGTTGGTGTAATCAATACACCATTTGGCTATGTAATTTGTATAGAAATTATTGTTGATATTGTTCTCATATTCATTTGGTCCTGTTACTCCCAAAATCATATACTGATTCCTCTGAGTAGAAAAACTGGCTCTTTGGTGCCAAAAACGTGCAATTGCGATTAGTACTTCCAGACCTTTTTCAGGAATATAAGAATAGTCTCCTGTAAAGCGGTAGTAGTTGTAGATAGCGAAAGCAATGGCTCCATTACGGTGAATTTCTTCATGAGTAATTTCCCATTCATTATGGCATTCTTCTCCATTCATTGTCACCATCGGGTACAGTGCTGCTCCGTTATTGAAACCTAAATTTTGTTCGGCATTCTCAATCGCTTTGTTCAACTGATTATAGCGATAGGTTAATAAATTGCGGGCTACTTGTTGGTCTTTGGTAGCCATGTAAAACGGTATACAGTAAGCTTCGGTATCCCAATAGGTCGAACCGCCATATTTTTCACCTGTGAATCCTTTTGGGCCAATGTTCAGTCGGCTGTCTTTACCTAAGTAGGTTTGGTTCAGTTGAAAGATATTAAACCGTATTCCTTGTTGTGCTTTTATATCACCTTCAATAGTAATATCTGACATTTCCCAGATTTTTAACCAAGCCTCTTTTTGGTCTAACAATAATTGTTGGTACCCTATCTTTAACGCTTTTTGAATTGCATTTTCTGCGGCTTCTTGTGTATTCTCGTGATTGAGTGAAACGGTATAACCTCCCAGCTTTTGAATAGACGATTTTGAGTTTTTTACTACGTTGAGGGTGTAGCTAAATTGTGTTTTGTCTGCTGAGCTTTCTACATTATCAGGTTGTAGGTCTACAATTTTATCGTCTTCAAGTATGCTATTATGCATGAAGGTTGTGACCTTAAAATGAGTTTTGAATGTTTGTGCCGTTATAAATCCCTGGTTTTTATTGTTTTGAACATCTAGAGGCTCCCAGAATTTTTCTTCCCAATTGGTGTCTTCATTGGTGATTCCGGCGTCTATGTAGGGTCTATATGTTATTTTTGCGTCTTGATTTAAAGGTGTAATTTCATAACTGATAGCTCCTATCTCATCAAGATTTATAGATAGAAAACGTCGCGCATTGACTTTTACTTCAGTTCCATTTTGAAGAGTAGCTATAAAAGAACGGTTATGCCATCCTTCTTTCATATTTAATTCCCTGCGATAGTTTTCTACTTTAACGCATTTATTTAAATCAAGTGATTCTCCATTAATTTCGATATCGATTCCGATCCAGTTAGGAGCATTTAACACCTTAGCAAAATATTTCGGATAACCATTTTTCCACCATCCAACTTTAGTTTTATCGGGATAATAAATTCCAGCAATATAACTACCTTGAAAAGTTTCCCCTGAGTACTTTTCTTCAAAATTAGCACGTTGTCCCATAGCACCATTTCCAATACTAAATAGGCTTTCGGATGATTTTACTTTTTCTGGGTCGAAGCCTTCTTCTATAATAGACCAGTTGCTGGGTTGTATGTAATCTTGATTCATTTCTCGTTAATTTAGAATTGCTTTGGTAGTATTGATTGTTAAATTTTCTTGTGGATAAGAATATCTATAAAGTGAGTGTCTATATGTGTAAAGTCCTTAAAAACATATTTAGCTTCATGTAAAGTTTTTTCTTCGCCAATACCGACACTAATTATCTTTCCGATATTTGCAGCTTGGATTCCCGCAATAGAATCTTCAAATACAACTGAGTTCTCTGGAGTGCTGTTTAGCTTTTGTGCCGCTATTAAAAATACTTCAGGATCGGGCTTTGCATTAGTAACATCATTGCCATCTACAATTGCATCAAAATAGGAGAGTATCCCTGTTTTTTCGAGAATAGGCCTTGCGTTTTTACTGGCAGATCCAAGTGCTATTGGTTGGTTGATGGTTTTTAAATAGTGTAAAATTGGTAGTACCCCTGGTAAAATTTCGCTTTGGTCCATATCTACCAAACATAATAAATAATCCTCATTTTTTTGAATCAACCATTTTTCTTTGTCTTCTTGAGTCGCTTTTACTTCTCCAAGTTCCAGAATAATATCTAGTGACCTAATGCGACTTACACCTTTAAGAAGTTCATTGTGCTCGTGCGTAAAATTAATTCCAAGTTGATCTGCGATTTTCTTCCAAGCCAGAAAGTGATACTTTGCTGTATCTACAATTACTCCATCTAAGTCGAAAATAAAGGCTTTTTTTACTGTCATGATCTAGTTTAATTATCTGAATTTTTATTTAGCACTTATGGTAAATATAAAAATTTATTTATAAAGCTACCTTTATACAACGTAATAAAATTGATAATTAATACAATGGTTGCTATGCGTTTTAAAAAATGAGGGATTAGCTTTATTTGTACTTTATAATGCGCTTTTTTTAATAATATTATTTTATATAAAAGACATGGTTTCAGTTTGAGGCAAAAAAAAACCCAATTCTTACGAATTGGGTTTTTGTTAATTGAGAAAATCAATTAAGCTTCAACTTCAAATGGAAGGATTGAAACGTATGATTTGTTATCTCTTTTCTTTTGGAACTTTACAATTCCAGGTACTCTTGCGTGTAATGTATGATCTTTAGAGATATATACATTTTCACCTGGGTTGTGTTTTGAACCTCTTTGTCTTACGATGATGTTCCCTGCAATAGCAGCTTGTCCACCAAAAATCTTAACACCTAAACGTTTTGATTCTGATTCTCTACCATTCTTGGAACTACCGACACCTTTCTTGTGAGCCATGACGTATTAGTTTTAATATTGTTATTATTCTTGAGTATCTTCTTTTTTAGCTTTTGGAGCTTTTTTTACTTTAGGAGCTGGTGCTTCTTCAGTACTTGCTTCAACCGCTGCTTTCTTAGCACCTGAAGCAGTAATACCTTCAATTACAATTTGAGTAAGATATTGTCTGTGACCGTTTCTCTTTTTGTATCCTTTTCTTCTTTTCTTTTTGAAAATGATAACTTTATCTCCTTTTAAGTGTTGTAACACTTTAGCTTCTACTGAAGCACCTTCTATAGCTGGGGCGCCTAAAGTTACACTACCATTGTCATCTAATAAAAGAACTTTGTCAAAAGAAATTTTTGAACCTTCTTCACTAGCTAAACGGTTAACATAAACCTTTAAGTCTTTGCTTACTTTGAACTGTTGCCCTGCTATCTCTACGATTGCATACATACCGATTGATTTATAAATTTTTAAGGTTGCAAATATACAATTATTTTTTTACTGTGCAATTACTTAAAAGAAAAAACAACCTGTTTTCTTTGATCGCTTTAATTTATTGGGTTCATAGTACAATTGCACCTATGTTATTGAGTAAATTATTGTTAACAATCATTCGATAGTAACGAAAAAAAAGTAATTTTGGTATAATTATTTAGGTAATCCTATTACAATTTTTATTAATCCCTATGAAAAAATATATAATGATAGCAAGTACTGCTCTTATGTTAGGCGGAGTAGCTTCGGCTCAAAAAATAGCTTTCGAAGAATATGATCTAGATAATGGTATGCATGTTATATTGCATCAAGATAATTCTGCTCCTGTAGTAGTAACCTCTGTCATGTATCATGTGGGTTCAAAAGATGAAAATCCTAATAAAACAGGTTTTGCTCATTTCTTTGAACATTTATTGTTTGAAGGTACCAAGAATATCAAGAGAGGGGAGTGGATGAAGATAGTTGCAGCAAATGGAGGTGTTAACAATGCCAATACATCTGAAGATCGTACCTACTATTATGAAGTCTTTCCATCGAATAGTTTGGAGCTAGGACTTTGGATGGAATCCGAGAGGCTATTTCATCCTGTAATAAACCAGATTGGTGTAGATACCCAAAAGGGTGTGATCAAAGAGGAGAAAAGATCACGTTCTGATAACCAGCCTTATGGTGCGGTTATCGAAGTGGTAAAAGAAAACATGTTTAAAAATCATCCTTACCGCTGGCCAGTAATTGGTTCTATGGAACATTTAAATTCAGCTAAACTAGAGGATTTTAAAATGTTTAATCAAAAATTCTATGTTCCTAATAATGCCGTTTTGGTAGTAGCAGGTGATTTAGATATAAATACAACAAAAGAATGGATCGAAAAATATTTTGGATTTATTAAAAAAGGTGCTGTTGTTGAGCGACCTGTTTTTGATGAAGCTCCAATTACCGAAACCATAAAGGCAAATTACGAAGATCCCAATATACAAATACCAATGTTGGTGGCTTCTTACAGAACTCCGTCTATGAAAACCAGAGAGGCTAGAGTATTGGATTATATTTCTGGTTAT
This sequence comes from Flavobacterium algicola, assembly GCF_022399565.1. Taxonomy (GTDB): domain Bacteria; phylum Bacteroidota; class Bacteroidia; order Flavobacteriales; family Flavobacteriaceae; genus Flavobacterium; species Flavobacterium algicola. The sequence goes on along the minus strand of NZ_JAJTUT010000001.1, from coordinate 821,081 downwards.
TTGAGTGATGGTAAAAGTTCAAAGTTATACAAGAAGATGGTTGATGTTAGTAAAAAAGCGCTGCAGGTAGGGGCTTTTAATTATAGTCAAGAAGATTATGGAATGTATATTGTTTACAGTCTACCGATGGCTGGTTTTAATGCTGAAGATTTACTGAAAGAAATTGATGAAGAAATTGTAAAAATTCAAACTGATTTAATTTCGGAAAAAGATTTTCAGAAATTACAGAATCAATTTGAAAATCAGTATGTCAATAACAATTCGAATGTGGAAGGAGTTGCCGAAAATTTATCGAAATATTACATGCTATATGGAGATGTAAATTTAATAAATACTGAAATTGATATTTACCATTCGATAACTAGGGAAGAGATTAGAGATGTTGCGAAAAAATATTTAAATCCCAACCAAAGATTACTTTTGGATTATGTACCAACTATCGAATCTAAGAATTAATTAGTTATGAAATTGTCAATATAATGTCTTTGCTCTGTAAATTGCAGTAATGTATTGATACCGTATATGACCATTAATATATTTCACATATATGAACACACACAAAATAATATTCATCCTTTTATTGCTCACAGCTACTATGCAAGCACAAGATTATAAACAGCCGAAACAAGGCAAGCCACCCGTTGTAAATGTCAAAAAACCTCAAACTTTTACGTTGTCAAATGGGTTGAAGGTTATGGTAGTAGAGGATCATAAATTACCACGAGTAACGTTTAACTTGACAATAGATAATCCGCCTTTTGCAGAAAAAGATAAAAAAGGAGTAGATTTTTTGACTAGTAGCCTTATGGGTAATGGTAGTGTTAAAATTTCTAAAGATGATTTTAATGAAGAATTAGATTTTTTAGGGGCAAATGTTAGTTTTAGTTCCAATGGTGCGTATGCCAATTCGCTCTCAAAATATTCTAGACGCGTTTTAGAACTTATGTCTTTTGGTACATTATTTCCAAATTTCACAGAGGATGAGCTAAATAAGGAAAAAGCCAAAATGTTGGAGAGTTTGAAGTCTCAAGAAAAGAGTGCTCCTGCAATTGCATCAAGAGTAGTTGATGTCTTGACATTTGGTAAGAATCATCCAATGGGAGAATATGTAACTCAAGAAAGTATAGCTAATGTAAATATTGTAGACATTCAAAAATATTATGATGCTCATTTTGTACCTGAAAATGCGTATTTGGTCATTATTGGGGATGTAAAGTATAAAGATGTTAAAAAGAGTGTTGAAACTCTATTTGGTAAGTGGAAAAAGAAGAATACTCCCAAAGAGTCTTATCCAGATCCGGCAAATGCATCTTCGTTAGAGATTAACTTTGTTGATGTTCCCAATGCTTCGCAGTCAGAGATATCTTTGGTTAATACGGTACATTTAAAAATGAATGCCCCCGATTTCTTTCCTGCAGTAATTGCTACACATGTTTTAGGTGGTGGTTATAATAGTAATTTAAATATGAATTTGCGTGAAGCGCACGGCTGGACCTACGGTGCTAATTCCTCTATTGGAGTTGGGAAATATATTGATAAATTAAAATCGTCATCTTCTGTTCGTGTGAATGCTACAGATAGTGCAGTTGTTGAATTTGTAAAGGAAATCAAGAAAATGCGCGTAGAAAAAGTTACAGACGAGTTGTTAAACGACGTAAAAGCGGGATTTATTGGTCGTTTTGTAATGAATTTTGAAAAACCACAATCGATAGCGAGATATGCTTTAAATACTGAGATTGAAGAATTGCCCGCAGATTTTTATGAAAACTACATCAAAGCCATTACTGCAGTGACAGCTGATGATGTTTTAAAGGCTGCTAACAAATACTTTTTGATTGAGAATACTAGAATATTTATAGCGGCTAAGGGAGAGGAAGTAATACCTGGACTAGAGAAACTAAATATTCCAATTAATTATTTTGATAAATATGGTAATCCAGTTGAAAAGCCAAAGTATAAATAATTGTTTGAGCTACTAAAGCTTGCGCAGTACTATAAATAACCATTCTATAGCAAACTCATAATTAAAAATGATTTTGTTTTAGAATGGTTTTTGATTTTAATTTTGTTTTCTAGCAGATAGGTAAACTCCAACTAGGATTATAAATGCACCTAAAAATTGAATGTTGGTAAGGCTTTCGTTGTCTAATATACCCCAGAAAAAAGCAATCAATGGAATAAGATAGGTCACAGAAGAAGCGAATACAGGAGATGCTATTTGTATTAGTTTAAAGAATAATATATTTGCTATTCCGGTTCCTACTACTCCTAATATAAGAATATATAGAATCGATGTTTGTACTTTTTCTATATGAACAGTCTCAGTAAACCCAGAAAAATAAAGAATGGCTAATGCTGGAATAAACAAAACAGCAAAATTCCCTGTAGTTATGCTCAGCGGACTCATATCTGATAAATAATGTTTAATTAAATTCACATTTATAGCATAGCATACCGATGCAGTTATAATCAAAAAAGCATAATAATAGTTTTGCTCAGGATGATTTAAAGCTCCATTCAAAACAAGCAGCAAACTACCTGCAAGTCCAATGAAAACGCCCCAAAGTTGTCTCTTTTGGAAGCCTAAGTTAAAAGCTACTGCACCAATAATTAAAGTGTTTAATGGTGTGAGCGAGTTTAATATAGCAGTGATGCCGCTATCGAGCTCTGTCTGAGATATGGCAAATAGAAAAGCGGGTAAAAAGGTTCCGCAAATAGCAGTAAGTGCCAAATATTTCCATTTGTTCTTTGGGATTTCGATTAAGCTTTTAAATCCAATTATTAATAGAAAGAGTGAAGCGAATATAATTCGCAATGATCCTACTTGAATAGCAGACAAACCGACGAGTCCTTTTTTAATTAATATAAACGAGCTTCCCCAAATAAGTGCTAAAACGGTTAAGTAAGCCCATTTAATTTGTTTTGATTCCATTGCATTTTTTATTTAATCCAAAATTGTAATTATTTTATGAATTAACGGTAGTAATTTGAGTAATTTTGTAATTATTTTTTAAACAATTATAAGCTATGAAAATTATTAAATCAATTGCTTTACTAGCAATCGCAGGAGTTGTCTTTGCAAGTTGTAAAAAAGAAACGGAAGTAGCAGACAAAATAATCCCTCACAATGATAAGACAGAAACAGTGAAGGTGAAAAAAGAAATTGCAGCTGAAAATTTGCAGACAGCAACGTTTAAAATAGACGGTATGGTTTGCGAGATGGGATGTGCGAAAGTTATACAAGATGACTTAAATAATGCGGAGGGTGTTCAAGTTGCAGAAGTTGACTTTGATAAAAAAATAGCATCGATATCTTTTGATAAAACAATTCACAATCAAGAATCTTTGACGAAAATTGTACAAGCTGAGGGTGACGGAGCTACCTATAAAGTATCAAATTTCAAATAATTCAAAATATATCTAGTGATAGATGCAAAAAAAAGCCATTAAGAAGTAATTTTTTAATGGCTTTTTTCATGTATCTTGATTTTAGTTTATTTCCATTTTAATGTTTCCATTAATCGCTGCATGTCATTCTTGATGTAACTTGCCGCGGGCATAATGGAATCAAAATTTGGTTTGGCATAAAAGTATACAGATCCTGTAATGAAATGCTTAACACTATCAGTAACATAAAATTGTGAATTGGTTGCTGCGTTACCATTTACTTGGTAAAACATACCGTAAACTTTTTTGTCACTATTTAGATAGGGTTGTTCTAAGATGTCATCTGCTTTAATGACGTGTTCATACGTTAATTTCTGGGCATCGCGCAAAAGTGAATTTATATTTCCTGTTACGGGTTTGTAGGTTAGATAAATGGTTGCCTTCATTTTAGGGTAAGCAATACTAAAACCACAATTTTTATCAGCTGTTATAATAGATTGTTCATTAATGTCAAATGTAAAAGGACAACTGTTGTCAAAAGCAGCATATTGTGCTTCTGGATAGTCTAGCCTCAAATAACTGGACGGTTTTGGTAGTACATTGTCTTTACAGCTTACAAATAATATAAGTGTAAAAAAAGGAATTAGAAAAAGGATCTTTTTTTGTGACATGATTTTAATACCGGTTAATTTATTCCGTTGGTAATATGAAACGATGGCTGAGCTATTATTAGTATAGATTGGTCTTTGGAAAAGGCTATTATAAACTTGTTTAAAAAACAAAAGATTTAGTCAAGTGTGAATTTTATCTGTTTAATTCTTTTATTATCAACTGTTTCGACTTTAAATGTGCAGTTTTCAAATGTAATTTTTTGACCTTTTTTGGGGAAATTGCCAACAATTTCTAGTAAAAATCCAGCTAACGTTTCCGCTTCCCCTTTCTTTGCTTCAAATAAATCTTCATCTACTTCTACTATTCGATAAAAATCTTTTAGATTGATCTTACCTTCAAAAATATAATTTTTATCATCTAATTGAGAGAAATTAACATCTTCATCATCAAACTCATCACTTATGTCGCCCACTATTTCTTCAATTACATCTTCAAGTGAGACTAATCCTGAAGTTCCTCCATACTCATCGACAACTACTGCAAGGTGATTTTTCATATTCTGAAAATCTTTAAGTAGATTATCGAGCTTCTTATTCTCAGGAACAAAAAAGGGTTCTCTAATTAAGGAGGTCCAATCAAATTCTTTTTGATTAATATAAGGTAGTAGATCTTTAACAAATAAAATTCCTTCTATTTGATCTATATTATCGCGATAAACGGGAATTCTAGAATATCCTTTTTCGATAATTTTAGGACAGATTTCTTCGAATGTTTCAGATATTTCGAGTGCAAACACGTCAATACGCGGACTCATTACTTGCTTGGTGTCTGTGTTTCCAAAGGAGACAATACCTTCTAAGATTTTTTGCTCTTCAGAGGTGGTATCGTCAGAAGACGTTAATTCTAGTGCTTGTGAAAGTTGGTCTACTGTAAAACTTGTTTTTTGCTTACCGAGTTTATTATGCAAAAACACTGTTGCGCTGCGCATAGGTATACTGATGGGGGAAAGTGTTTTTTCAAGAATTAAAACAGGTAACGCTACAAATTTGGCAAACTTAATATTGTTTCTGCTTGCGTATACTTTTGGTAATACTTCTCCAAACAACAATAATAGAAAAGTTACAACAATTACTTCGAGAATAAACTTGATAACTGGTGAATGAATAGTTGAAAATAAGCTACCTCCTATATAGGAGAACAAGATAACAATACCAATATTGATAAAGTTGTTAGCAACCAGCAGTGTTGCAAGTAATTTTTTGGGACGGGTTAATAAATCGGCGAGAATCTTTCCTTTGGATTGATCTTCATTTAAAGATTCATCAATGTCTTTTTGTGAAAGCGAAAATAAAGCAACTTCGGCTCCAGAAACAACCGCTGAGCAAAACAGCAAAAGTAGAATTGCAAATGCACCAAATAATAGATCGGTGTCTACTGTGTATGCGAGATTTAAACTGGGATCTGGGTCCAAATTACAAAAGATTAGTTATACAATTAAAACGGCAAATCATTTATAGGTAAGTCGTTATTTTTTTGATCGTCAAAGTTAGTGTTTTTTGTGGATTCAGTTGGAGAATTTTGCTTGTTGTTTTCGGCATCTTTTTTAGTGTTCAAAAAAGTGAATTCTGTTACTTGAATCTCTGTCGTATGCTTAGTTGCGCCATCTTCTGTTTGCCATTGACGGGACTTTATTCTGCCTTCAATGTAAATTTTGTCACCCTTAGATAAATATTTTTCGCAAATTTCAGCTGCTTTATTGCGTACAACTAGGTTATGCCATTCTGTAGAAGTGATTTTTTCGTTGGTGGTTTTATTGATATACACCTCGTTGGTCGCCAATGAAAATCGACCTATACAATTTCCTCCTTCAAAATAGTGCATCTTAACTTCCTCTCCTAGAAATCCGATAAGCATTACTTTATTCAATGTTCCGTTCATAGTTGTATATGGTATTTAATTCAAAGATACTTTTTTTTTAAATTCCTTCTATAAAATTATGAATCACAATAGGGAAGGGGAAGGTTCTTAATTCTTTTTGATTAATTCCTTTATCTATTTGTCCTTTTATCTTAATGCCCCAAAATTTTATATGCAAATGTTGGTGTGATAATTTGTGAATAATACTTTTCTCATTATGTTCTATTATACCAAGTATAATGCTTTTCGCGAAAAGATCTTGTGTAATAGCTTCGGATACATATTTAAAACCTTCTTCTTTATCCGTTTCTATCAATGGGAACTCATATAAGTTATGCCAAATTCCTTTTTGCGTGCGTTTGTTGATAATCGTATTCTTATTTTCATCCTCTACCACTATATAATTAAAGTAGCGGTCCCGTACTTTAGTTTTTTTTGATTTTACAGGTAAATTGTCTACTTTTTTCTTTTGCAATGCGATACAGCTATCGTTAAATACACAAATAGTGCAATCTGGATTTTTTGGTGTACACTGTATGGCACCAAATTCCATTATAGCTTGATTAAATAGGGCAGGATTGTCGTTTGGTATTAATGCTGCTGCCAAGGCTGTGAATTCCTTTTTTGTAGCTGCTATTGAAATATCGCTTTCGATATCAAAATAGCGGGATAATACTCTGAATACATTTCCGTCAACTACAGGAACAACTTCATTATAAGAGAAAGATGCAATTGCTGCAGCAGTATATTCACCTACACCTTTAAGTTTTAGTAAGTCATTATAATTGTTTGGAAATTGGCTATTTAATTCAAAAGCTATATATTGTGCTGTTTTATGTAAATTTCTAGCCCGAGAATAGTATCCTAATCCTTGCCATAACTTTAAAACTTGTTCTTCATCGGCCTTAGCTAAGTCTAAAACCGTTGGAAAATTTGATGTAAATGACAGAAAATAAGGCGTTCCTTGTGCTACTCTGGTCTGTTGTAACATGATTTCAGAGAGCCAAATATGATATGGATTGGAAGTATTTCGCCACGGTAAATCGCGTTTATTTTTTAAGTACCAAGAAATGAGCGTATTATGAAATGTCATTGTAAAATATTTGTAAACAAAAGTAAAAGTTTATATGATTAAATTTTAATGAATTAGCTTGATATATTGTTTTTTAAATTCCTATATTTGCACACTCAAAAAAAATTATTACAAAATAATAAATAGGAAAGACAATGACGAAAGCAGATATCGTAGCAAAAATTTCAGAAAAACTAGGTCTTGAAAAAGGAGATGTTCAAGCAACAGTTGAAACTTTTATGGAAGAGGTTAAAAACTCTTTAGAAACTGGTGATAACGTTTATTTAAGAGGTTTTGGAAGTTTTATCGTAAAAACTAGAGCTGAAAAAACAGGAAGAAATATTTCTAAGAATACAACAATTAAGATTCCAGCACACAACATTCCTGCTTTCAAACCTGCAAAAGTTTTTGTAGAAGGAGTAAAAACGAATAACGAAGCAAAATAATATTATTAATCATAAAATCTAAAAGATTATGCCAAGTGGTAAAAAAAGAAAAAGACATAAGGTGGCTACTCACAAACGTAAAAAAAGAGCGAGAGCTAACCGTCACAAGAAGAAAAAGTAGTTTATAACTACTTTTTTGTTTTTAAACGTTCATTGAAATTGAAAATTAGTAATCAATCTTCAGTTTGTAATCTTCAGTTTACTGATAATTACAAGTTGAAGATTGCAAGCTGATTTTCTCCGGGTAAAAAACCTGTTCAAATTATTGTTTAATCCATCCTTACAATTAGCTATTAGCCCTTAGCTATTAGCTATTAGCAATATAAAATTTGCCAAAAGCCAAAAGCTAAAAGCCAAAAGTCAAAAAGTCTGGATAAAAATTTACAAATGAATAAAGAATTAATCATTAGATCTAGTTCTGATTTCGTAGATTTTGCCTTATTAAAAGATGGAAAACTAATTGAATTACATAAAGAAGAAGAAAAAAGTAACTTCCAGGTTGGTGATATTTTTATCGCCAAAATCAGGAAACCAGTTGCTGGACTTAATGCTGCTTTTGTAAATGTAGGCTTTGAAAAAGATGCCTTTTTACATTATCACGATTTGGGTCCTAATTTATCTTCTCAATTGAAATTCATAAAACTTGTAAGCGCAGGTAAAATAAAAGATTTCTCCCTAAAAAACTTTCAGTTTGAAAAAGAGATAGAGAAAGATGGTTCGATTACAACTGTAATCAACTCCAATCAATCTATTTTAGTACAAGTTGTCAAAGAACCTATATCTACCAAAGGACCAAGGATTAGCGCTGAGCTATCTCTGGCGGGTAGATTTATTGTTTTAGTTCCTTTTTCTGATCGTGTTTCTATTTCTCAAAAGATAGAAAATAAAAAAGAAAAGGACCGTTTGAAAAAGCTTGTTCAATCAATCAAACCAAAAGGATTTGGTGTTATTGTTCGTACAGTAGCCGAAGGCAAAAATACAGCCGAATTAGAAAAAGACTTGCAGAACCTGTTAGACAGATGGACTGCAATGTGTAAGAAATTACCAACTGCTCATCATCCATCCAAGGTATTAGGAGAGCTCAATAGAGCTTCTTCTATATTAAGAGATGTGTTCAATGATACTTTTAGTAGCATTCAGATAGATGACGAAGAGTTGTACAACCAAACAAAAGATTACTTGCAAGAAATTGCGCCTTCAAAACAATCTATTGTTAAATTTTATCAATCAAAAGACACACCGATTTTTGAGAAATACAACGTAGAGAGACAAATCAAAACATCCTTTGGGAAAACTGTTTCCATGAGTAAAGGAGCTTATCTTATTATAGAGCACACTGAAGCATTGCACGTTATAGACGTCAATAGTGGAAACCGTTCTAATAAAGCTACCAACCAAGAAGATACCGCAATGGAAGTAAACATGATAGCCGCCGGCGAAATCGCTAGACAATTACGTCTGCGTGACATGGGTGGAATTATCGTGATTGACTTTATCGACATGTCAAATCCTGAGAATCGCAAAATCTTATTCGATTTCCTTAGAGAGGAAATGAATGATGACAAAGCAAAGCATAAGATTTTACCTCCTAGTAAATTTGGATTAGTCCAGATTACAAGACAAAGGGTAAGACCAGAAGTAAATATTAAAACTAGAGAAGAAGATCCTAATGATGTTAATGGTGAAATTGAAGCACCAATATTAATTATTGATCGTATAAAGTCTGATCTAGACAGAGTATTAAAAATCCACAAAAATGTTGTGCTTAATGCACATCCATTTGTGGCTGCATACCTCAGTAAAGGTTTTCCATCATTACGTTCGAAATGGTTTTTTGAACATAAGAAATGGGTAAAAATCATACCACGTGACGCTTACACGTACCTAGAATATCATTTCTATGACACTAATGGAAATGCTATAAACGAATAAACAAAAACCGCCTTTTGCAAGAAAGGCGGTTTTTTTGTGTCTTGACGTCAATAATTTTTGTGAGATATAATTATATTAGTTTATATGATTATATTTTTTTGCTTGTGCGAATAATAAAATTAGGGTAAATTTTAATATTATTCCTCACTATTATTGCTTGTACAAGGTTTTAATTTAAGCTTAATTCTCTTTTGGTAAATTGTATTAATTGAGTACGAACTTTATATATTTGTTCAAGTCTAAATGTAAATGATAAAGTTATCTAGTAATTATACTTGATAATTGAAATAAAATATAAATTGGTAATTATGAATGGAGTAAAAAAAATAGTAATCCTAGTCTTGCTTGCTTTGATTATTTTCATAGGAAGTTATTTTACCTTTATATACTATGTACCTTATAGTGAGGGAGTCCGTTCTGGTGAATTAATTAAAATAAGTCATAAAGGATATGTAGTCAAGACGTGGGAAGGTGAGATAAGTCAAGGTATATCCGGTGCTCAGATTTTTGAGTTCTCCATCTTAGATAACGATCCTGTTGCCATTCAAAAGCTGAAAGATTTTCAAGGTCAGTTTGTTAAGATTGATTACATCGAAAGATATCGAACTTTTTTCTGGTGGGGTGATACTAGATATTTCGTCACCAATGTGCGTCAAGATAAATCTCCATTTGGTAAATAATTTTATAGCGTTTATTCTTAGATTACTGATGCCATTCTTTTTAAATTTCTTTTTTTCTGTATAAAGAGAAGAGTAAAAATTACACCTACTAGAGCCATTGCAACACCTACTAAATTTGGTGAAGCATAATTTAATCCTGCTAATAAGGGTAAGCCTCCTAAAAATGCACCAAGTGCATTTCCGACATTAAAAGCTGCTTGTATTGTAGCAGACGCTATCATTTCTGCACCGACCGCGGTTTTAATCATCAACATTTGTATAGGAGCTATTATAGCAAAAGCCAAACAACCTGTTGTGAAAACAAGAAGGAGGCTGATATAGGTACTCGTTGATAGAAAAAATACCAAACTTAAATCTAATGCCATTGTAAGGAGTAGATAAATTGTCGTCTTTTCAGGGGAGAATTTGTCTGCTAATTTCCCACCTACTACGTTTCCTATTACCATACCTAATCCCGCTAATATAAGAATAAATGGTACGTCAGATTCTGCAAACCCTGAAATTTCAGTTAATAGAGGGGCTATATAACTAATCCAGCAAAAAATCCTCCAGAGCCAATTGCTGTAATCAATATAACCAGCCACGATTCACCCTTCTTGAAAAATTGCAACTGACCTTTGATATTATCCTCTTTCTTGGCTTCGATTTCTGGCATCCATAATTTAATAGAAAGAAATGTAATCACTCCAATTACACCAACTATTATAAAGGTGTACCGCCAATTTAAATGATGTCCTATATAGGTACCTATAGGTACTCCAACTACATTTGCAATTGTAAGTCCGAGAAACATCACCGAAATTGCTTGGGCCTCCTTACCTTTATCTGCGAGTTTACTTGCTACTACGGCACCTACTCCAAAAAAAGCTCCATGTGGCAGACCAGAAAGAAATCGAGATAGAAATAAGATATTATAATTAGGAGCTATTATTGATAGTGAATTAAAAATAGCTAGTAAAGCAGCAAGAATTAATAATGTTTTTTTGGGTGGTAAATTTCTAGTTATGATCACCAATAGCGGTGCACCAATTACAACTCCAAGTGCATATGCAGAGATTAAATAGCCTGCGATTGGTATGCTAATATTTAAATCACTTGCAATATCTGGTAATAATCCCATCATTACAAACTCGGTAATTCCGATTGTTAATCCACCTAGCGTTAGTGGTAGAAGACTTCTTTTCATTATTTATTTTTAAATCATTATTTAGAAGCAAAATTAGTTTTTCTCGCTACATTATTACCTATACTTCTAAGCTATTTAATTGAAATTACTGGGCACGTTTAAATAAAGTAATCTACATCTCTGTTATTAGATGTGTTTGAAGAAATTCAATACTGTATTCGATCTTATAATGACTTATTATTTAACAACCCATGTATCTCCAAGTAGTAGTACATTAATATGTTTGTAAAAATGTATATGCTTATATTATGAGAGAACTATTCGTAATTTCTCTTGCTGGCCAATGCTATTTTAATAATAAAGGTATAATCATTTTAATTTTATAAATACACCAAAGATGAATGCAGAATTGGAGTGTGAAATGTAGTAGCTATTTCAAAAATGTTGCTTAATTGAAATCATCTTATTTTTTACTTTTAATTAGAAAGTGTTTGAGCAAATTATTTTAAGAATATAATAACGTTATGTGTTAATTCTAATGTTCAAATCTTTTTATTCCTAACATCTGATTGCAGCTAATAATTGTTAAATTTCAATTAAGGAGTTCTTAGTAAAAATTGAAGGTTATATCTATTACTACTTTAAATTATAGGTTTTAATTTGTTACCACCTTTTCCAACTAATTTTGTCTACTACTTTTGGAAGTAATTGGTAAAATGAAAAAAGACACAAACGTCATTCCTAAGTAATGGGCTTGTGTCTATTATTTCTAAATTGTAGGGTAGAATTTAAATTTTGATGACGGTAAAATTATCAATTTTAGGTCTGTGGCTTTATAATTAACATATTAGGATACTTCTTTTTGATTTCCATACTACAACGTACTGCTTCTAGTCTTGTTCTAAAATTTCCAATCCATACCTTATAGTTAGGTGTAAAGAAAACCATTGTTCCGTCAAGCTCTTTGTATTCTTGTTTGCAATCGTAAAGTGCTTTTTTTGCGCCCTCACTATTTCCTGTGTAAACTTGTATCTTATAACGTTCGTTTACATCCTTCAAACTATTGATCTTTCTTTTTTCAGTTAGTAGTTGTTCAAATTTGCTGTCTTGTTTAAGAGTAGTATTTGATTGTTGTGCAGTTGTGATTGTAGTTGTTAAACAGAGTAAAAAGCTGGCTGTTAGGCTGTTTTTAAATGTTAAAATTCTCATAATAGGATGATTTTTAAGCAAAAGTAAGACTTAATGCCTTAATGTGAAAGTGAAATATTATTTAGAATAAATATAAATTGGAAATAAGGCTATTTTAGGTTTTTGTGAATAGTTCATAAGTCGTATTTTTGTCGAGATTTATAATAAAGGGGTAGCTTTTTGATACAGTTTATGTATTAAAAACTATGCCAATTTTTAGTAGATAATCATTATATAATATGAAAAAGGTGGGTAACCATAATTCGATCTCAAGGAAATTATTTTTAAGCTTTGCTTTATCGCTAGCTTTTTCCTTAACTTCCTTTGCTCAAGACGCTGCTCCTGCAGATGCAACTGAAGCTCCTGCGGCCTCGCAAGGTGCCGATCCTGTAAAAGGAAAAGAACTTTTTAACTCAAACTGTGCGGCATGTCATAAACTGGATGCTAAATCAACTGGACCAGCTCTTAGGGGTGTTGCTGAAAAGCATGACAAGGCTTGGTTGTATAAGTGGATTCACAACAGTTCTGAGATGATAAAATCAGGAGATGCAGCTGCCGTAAAGGTGTATGAAGAAAACAACAAAGCGGTGATGACTTCTTTTCCTCAATTATCAGAGGGAGATATCGATAATATTATTGCTTACACTTCTGAAGTAAAAGCAGAAGCTCCTGCTGCAGTTGGTGCTGTTCCTGGCGGACCAGTTGCTGATCAAGGTGGAATTTCAAATAATGTAGTTTTGGGAGTGCTTGCGCTTGTGATGGCTATGTTAGTTGTAATGTTGCTTTTAGTTAATAAAGTACTGACTAAGGTAGCAAGTGCAAATGGAATCGTTGTAGCGGAAAAAGAAAAATCAACTCCTATATGGAAAGCATTTGTAAAAAATCAATTTTTGGTTTTAGTTACAGCTATCTTCCTATTATTGGCTAGTGGTTATTTTGTATATGGCTTCTTAATGCAAGTAGGTGTAGATCAAGATTACGCTCCAATTCAGCCAATTCATTATTCTCATAAAATTCACGCTGGTGATAATGAGATAAACTGTAAATATTGTCACTCATCAGCTAGAGTAAGTAAAAATGCAGGTATTCCTTCTTTGAATGTTTGTATGAACTGTCATAAGAATATTTCTGAAGTTGCAGAAACTACTGCGACTCCTGAGTACAGTAAAGCTTTCTACGATGAGCAGATACAAAAATTATATACAGCAGTGGGTTGGGATAAAACTACTCAGTCGTATACTGGTAAATCACAACCAGTAAAATGGGTTCGTATTCATAACTTACCTGATTTTGTTTACTTTAATCACTCACAACACGTAACTGTTGCTGGTATTGAATGTCAAACTTGTCACGGTCCTGTTGAGACTTATGAAATTCAAAAGCAATTTGCTCCTCTAACAATGGGTTGGTGTATTAACTGTCACAGAAAAACCGATGTTAAAATGGAAGGTAATGAGTATTACACTAAAATTCATGAGGAACTTTCTAAGAAGTACGGAGTCGATAAATTGACTGCTGCTCAAATGGGAGGTTTAGAATGTGGTAAATGTCACTACTAGATTTGTGAACTGGTAAATAAAATGACCAACTATCAAATTGCCGATTAAATAAAATAATAATTAAGATTCTAATATTTATATAAAATGTCATCAAACAAAAAATACTGGAAAAGTGTTGAAGAACTAGACGTAAATAGTTCTATTGTTGAGGCGCTTAAAAATAACGAATTTGTTGAGGCTATTCCTACTGATGAATTTCTAGGGAATAATGAAGCATTGTCTTCGTCTTCAACATCACGTCGTGACTTTTTAAAGTACGTTGGATTTAGTACTGCAGCAGCTACGCTTGTTGCTTGCGAAGGTCCTGTACACAAGTCGATACCTTATGTATTACAACCAGAACAAATCATTCCTGGTGTAGCTGATTATTATGCTACAACAATGTTTGATGGTTTTGATTTTGCAAATCTTCTTGTTAAAACACGTGAAGGGCGTCCTATTAAAATAGAAAACAATACTATTGTTGGAGCTAAATTTTCTGCAAATGCTAGAGTTCATGCGTCTGTGTTATCCTTATATGATAACATGCGTTTGAAGGAGCCAAAAGTTGACGGTAAATCTGCAACTTGGTCTACTGTAACTGCAAAAATTAATTCAAGTCTTGTTGATGCAAAAGCAAAAGGTGGTCAGGTAGTAGTTTTAACGAATACTTTGGCAAGTCCTTCAACAGAGAAATTAATTGCTGAATTTATTTCAAATAATCCAAATGCTAAGCATGTGGTTTATGATGCTGTATCTTCATCTGAAGCTTTAGATGCTTATGAAGCAGTTTACGGTAACAGAGCATTAGTTGATTACGATTTTTCAAAAGCTTCTTTAATTGTTTCTGTTGGTGCTGACTTTCTAGGAGATTGGCAAGGTGGTGGATACGATACAGGATACGCTCAAGGAAGAATTCCTAAAAACGGAAAAATGTCACGTCACTTCCAATTGGAATCAAACATGACATTATCTGGAGCTGCTGCTGATAAACGATTGGCAATGACTACTGCGGTTCAAAAGCAAGCTTTAGTTCATATTTATAATGTAATTGTAGGTGGTACTGCAGCTGTAACTTTAGATGCTAAAGTTAAAGATGAAGTAACTAAAGCTGCTAAGCAATTGAAAATGGCTGGATCTCAAGGTGTTTTGGTTTCAGGTATACAAGATAAAAATGCACAACTTTTAGTTTTGGCTATTAACAGTGCATTAGCTAGCCAAGCTTTTACAACTGTAGGAGCTAGACAAATAAGAAAAGGATCAAACGAAAAAGTTGCTCAATTAATAAATGATATGAAAGCAGGTAGCGTTCATACTTTAATAATGAGTGGAGTTAATCCAATATATACTTTAGCTGATTCAGCATCTTTTGCTGATGGGCTTAAAAAAGTTAAAACTTCTGTTGCTTTCTCATTGAAAGAAGATGAGACAGCATTAGTAAGTACTATCGCTGCTGCGGTTCCTCATTATTTAGAATCTTGGGGGGATTTAAGTTTGACAAATGGTACTTACAGTATAACGCAACCAACTATCCGTCCATTATTTGATACAAAACAATTTCAAGAAGTTTTGATGTCATTAAATGGTCAAGCTGGTTCTTATTATGATTATGTAAAAGCTACAGCTTCAAGTATTACTGCTGGAGCTAATTGGAATAAAGTACTGCACGATGGTATTTTTGTAGGTGGTGTTCAATCTACTTCGGTAGGTTCAGCTGATTATAGTGCTGCTGCTGCAACATTGTCAAGATCAAAAGCGGGTCAAGGTTATGAATTAGTTTTGTATACTAAAACTGGTTTAGGTGATGGTCAACAAGCTGCTAACCCATGGTTGCAAGAGTTTCCAGATCCAATTACAAGAGTTTCTTGGGATAATTATGTAACTGTATCCAATGCAGATGCAAAAACATTAGAATTATCTAATGAGATTGTTGCTAATGGAGGTCTTAATGGAAGTTATGCTACAATTACAACTGCTGACGGAGTTAAATTAGAAAACGTACCAGTAATTGTTCAGCCAGGACAAGCTGTTGGTACAATTGGTTTGGCTTTGGGTTACGGTCGTAAAGCGGCTTTGAAAGAAGAAATGCAAGTAGGTGTTAATGCTTACACATTATATAAAGGTTTTAATGATGTACAGTCTGTTAGTTTTGAAAAAGCTAGCGGAGAACATGAGTTTGCTTGTGTTCAAGGTCAAAAAACTTTAATGGGTAGAGGAGATATTATCAAAGAAACAACTTTGGAAATTTTCAATACTGCTGATGCTAAGGAATGGAACCCAGTTCCTATGGTTTCTTTAGATCACAAGGAAGTAGAGTCTACTACTGTTGATTTATGGGATTCATTTGATCGTTCTATTGGGCATCATTTTAATTTGTCAATTGATTTAAATGCTTGTACTGGTTGTGGTGCTTGTGTGATAGCATGTCATGCTGAAAATAATGTACCAGTCGTAGGTAAATCAGAAATTAGAAGAAGTAGAGATATGCACTGGTTGCGTATTGACAGATATTATTCATCTGAATCAACTTTTGAAGAAGACAACGAAAGAAAAGAGAATATTGCTGGTCTGTCTAGTTCATTATCAACTTTTAATGAAATGGAAAAAGCAGGAGATAATCCTCAAGTTGCTTTTCAACCGGTAATGTGTCAACACTGTAATCATGCTCCTTGTGAGACTGTTTGTCCTGTTGCTGCAACTTCGCATAGCCGTCAAGGTCAAAATCATATGGCTTATAATAGATGTGTTGGTACTCGTTACTGTGCTAATAACTGTCCTTATAAAGTTCGTCGTTTTAACTGGTTCTTATATAATGGAAACAGTGAGTTTGACTATCATATGAATGATGATTTAGGACGTATGGTTTTAAATCCAGATGTGAACGTTCGTTCTCGTGGTGTTATGGAGAAATGTTCGATGTGTATCCAAATGACACAATCGACTATCTTAAAAGCAAAAAGAGAAGGTAGAACTATTGTTGATGGTGAATTCCAAACTGCATGTTCAAGTGCTTGTACTTCTGGTGCAATGGTATTTGGGGATGTTAATGATAAAGAAAGTCAAGTAGCCAAATTGGTTGAAGACGAAAGAATGTATCATTTATTGGAGCATGTTGGAACAAAACCTAATGTGATTTATCACGTTAAAGTTAGAAATACCTAGTAAAAAACAATTATTAATTAGAAACATATAAAGGATTATGTCGTCTCACTACGAATCAAGCATTAGGAAACCTTTAGTTATAGGTGATAGAAGCTATCACGATGTAACGGTTGATGTAGCAGCTCCTGTTGAGGGAAAAGCTAATAAACATTGGTGGATTGTATTTACAATCGCATTAACAGCTTTCCTTTGGGGATTAGGTTGTATTATTTACACCGTATCTACAGGTATCGGAACATGGGGTTTGAATAAAACCGTTGGATGGGCTTGGGATATTACTAACTTCGTTTGGTGGGTTGGTATTGGTCACGCGGGAACTCTGATTTCAGCTGTACTTTTATTATTCCGTCAAAGATGGAGAATGGCAATTAACCGTTCTGCAGAAGCAATGACCATTTTCTCGGTTATTCAAGCAGGTTTGTTCCCAATCATACACATGGGTCGTCCATGGTTAGCATATTGGGTACTTCCTATACCGAATCAATTCGGTTCTCTATGGGTAAACTTTAACTCTCCGTTACTTTGGGATGTATTTGCAATTTCTACGTATTTATCAGTATCGTTAGTTTTCTGGTGGACTGGTTTACTACCTGATTTTGCAATGTTAAGAGATAGAGCTATTACACCTTTTAATAAGAGAGTATATTCAATCTTAAGTTTTGGTTGGAGTGGTAGAGCAAAAGATTGGCAACGTTTTGAAGAAGTATCTTTAGTTCTTGCTGGTTTAGCAACTCCTCTTGTACTTTCTGTGCATACAATTGTATCGATGGACTTTGCTACTTCTGTTATACCAGGATGGCATACTACAATTTTCCCTCCTTACTTTGTGGCTGGAGCGGTATTCTCTGGATTTGCGATGGTTAATACTTTGCTTATCATTATGAGAAAAGTTTCAAATCTTGAGGCTTATATCACTTTGCAACATATCGAATTGATGAATATTGTAATCATGATTACAGGTTCTATTGTTGGTGTTGCTTATATAACTGAGTTATTCGTAGCTTGGTATTCAGGAGTAGAATACGAACAATACGCTTTCTTGAACAGAGCTACTGGACCATACTGGTGGGCTTATTGGTCAATGATGACATGTAATGTTTTCTCTCCACAATTCATGTGGTCAAAAAAGTTAAGAACAAGTATTATGTTCTCATTTATTATTTCAATTGTTGTAAACATAGGAATGTGGTTTGAGCGTTTTGTAATTATTGTTACTTCATTACATAGAGATTATTTACCATCTTCTTGGACAATGTTTTCTCCAACGTTTGTTGATATTGGAATTTTCATTGGAACAATAGGTTTCTTCTTTGTTTTGTTTTTATTATATTCTAGAACATTCCCTGTGATTGCTCAAGCGGAGGTAAAAACAATTTTGAAAGGAACTGGAGATAATTATATTAGAGAAAGAGAAGCAAATAAAGATTCACACCATGAGTAATAAAGTAATATACGCCATTTATAATGACGATGATATATTGATGAATGCGGTTAAGAAAACGCGTGCAGCTCATCATCATATTGAAGAAGTTTTTTGTCCATTTCCTGTTCACGGTTTGGATAAAGCAATGGGACTTGCACCTACTAGACTAGCTATATGTTCATTCATATACGGTTGTATTGGTATTTCATTTGCCACTTGGATGATGAATTTTGTAATGATTCAAGATTGGCCACAAGATATTGGTGGAAAGCCAAGTTTTAGCTATATTGAAAATATGCCAGCATTCGTGCCTATTATGTTTGAGATGACTGTATTTTTTGCAGCTCACCTTATGGTGATTACTTTTTACATGAGAAGTAGATTGTGGCCATTTAAGGAAGCTGAAAATCCAGATGTAAGAACTACAGATGATCACTTTTTAATGGAAGTGGCTGTTAATGGTAATGAGGAAGAGTTAATTTCTTTCTTTCAAGGAACAGGAGCAGTAGAAGTTAAAGTAATTGAAAAGCATTAATAAAGATATGAAAAGGGTATATAAAATAGCACTTTTATTAGGCATCACTGTATTAGTGGCATCATGTCATAATAATAAAGCACCGAATTATCAATACTTTCCTAATATGTACGAATCAGCAGGATATGAAACTTATTCAGAATCTGCTGCATTTAAAAATGGTAAAGAAGGTCAACTTCCTCCAGATGGTACTGTTAAGAGAGGATTCGAACCTTATGAATATGAAAATACGACTGAGGGTTATGAATTAGCAAAAGCAAATCTGAAATCTCCTTTGGATTCCCTTGATCATAATTCAGAAAAAGGAAAAGAGCTTTTTGATATTTATTGTATTAGTTGTCATGGTGCAACTGGAAACGGTAAAGGAAAATTGGTTGAAAGAGAAAAGTTTCTTGGAGTACCTAGTTATAAAGATAGGGTAATCACTGAAGGAAGCGTTTTTCACGTAGTAACTTATGGTTTAAATTCTATGGGTTCTCATGCAAATCAATTAAGTGCTCACGAACGTTGGTTAGTTGCTGACTATGTTCTAAAACTTAAAAGCCAATTATAATTGTTGAACAAACTGATCGTAATAGATATGTATACATTTTCAAGTAAATTAAAAACTTTTTCTTTTATCCTTATGGCCGTTGGTATATTGGGTATTGGTTATGGTTTTTTGAATGCACCTAAAGATATTCAGGAAGTTGAAACACTTCTTGCTGCAGAAAGTCATGATGGCCATGGTGCTGTACATCATGAGGAAACTAAAGTAGAAGGTGAAGCACATGGTGATGCTCATCATGACAAAGCTGAAGTAGCTCAGCATGATGCTGAACATACTGAGCATTTGACTCATGTTTTGCACCAGCTACAAAATAAGCCATGGGCGGCATTATATGTTGCTTGTATCTTCTTTATGTTGATTTCTATGGGGGTTTTAGCATTTTATGCTATTCAGCAAGTAGCGCAAGCTGGTTGGTCACCTGTATTGTTTAGAGTAATGCAAGGAATTACGGCTTATCTTCCGATGGGTTCTGTAATATTCTTTGTTATATTAATTTTGTGTGGATTGCATTTTAACCATTTGTTTATATGGTTAGATCCTGAAGTTGTAGCGCATGACGAATTGATTGCTAACAAATCTAGTTACTTAAATTTTCCATTCTGGATTATTCGTGCAGCTATATTTTTAATTGGTTGGAATTTATACAGATATTATTCTGCTAAAAATTGTGTAGCGCAAGATGAAGCAACGGATAATTTGTACTATAAAAAGAATTTTAAAATGTCTGCTGGTTTCTTAGTATTCTTCATCGTTTCTGAGTCTATTATGTCTTGGGACTGGATTATGTCTGTAGATCCTCACTGGTTTAGTACATTGTTTGGATGGTACGTTTTTGCTAGTTTCTTTGTAAGTGGAATTACTACAATTGCTTTAGTTACTGTTTATTTAAAATCGAGAGGATATTTAGAGTATGTTAATACAAGTCATATTCATGATTTGGCTAAATTTATGTTTGGTATCAGTATTTTCTGGACATATTTATGGTTCTCACAGTTCATGTTGATCTGGTATGCTAACATTCCTGAAGAAATAACATATTTTATTACAAGAATTCAACTTTACAACTTACCATTCTTTGGTGCTGTCGTTATGAATTTTGTATTCCCGTTATTGATTTTATTAAATACTGATTTTAAAAGACTTAGCTGGGTAATAGTTATGGCTGGTACGGTAATTTTAGGAGGTCATTATTTAGATTTCTTTAATATGATTATGCCTGGAACAGTAGGTGATCGTTGGTTTATCGGTGTTTCTGAAATTTCATCAGTTCTTTTCTTCCTTGGATTGTTTATCTTTGCTGTCTTTACTGCTTTGACTAAAACTCCTTTGTTGCCAAAAAGAAATCCATTTATAGAAGAAAGTAAACATTTTCATTATTAATATTTAAAGAGATAAACAGATGACAAGTTTGTTGGTAATTATAGTTTTAGTTTTATTAGCAGTTGCATTGTGGCAATTGACCAAAATATTTGATCTTACTCAAGTAGGTTCAAGTGTGGACAATTCTCAGGTGGCTAATGATAATGATAATAATGTTCAGGGTTATTTGATGTTTGGCTTTTTAGCTTTCATTTATATTTTGACTATTTATGGTTTATTTGCATGGGGTGGTTTAGTGCTTCATACGCCTGCTTCAGAGCATGGTGCATTGGTTGATAGCTTGATGAATATTTCATGGGTATTGTTGTTTATAGTTCAAGCAATTACTCAGGTTCTTATTCATTACTTCTCTTTCAAATACAGAGGTAAAAGCGGTCAGAAAGCATTATATTTTGCAGATAATAATAAATTGGAAGCTGTTTGGAGTATTATTCCTGCAGTAGTTTTGGCTGGTCTAATCCTTTATGGATTGTATGCTTGGACTAATATTATGTTTATAGATGATGAAGAAGATACTGTAGTTATTGAGCTTTATGCACAACAATTTAAGTGGTCTGCTCGCTATGCTGGTGAAGATAATGTTCTTGGTAAAGCTAATGTTAGATATATTGAAGGTATCAATACTTTGGGTGTTGATATGTCTGATCCTAATGCTCAAGATGATATCGTCGTATCTGAATTACATATTCCTAAAGGAAGAAAAGTTCATTTTAAAATGAGATCACAAGATGTGTTGCACTCTGCATACATGCCTCACTTTAGAGCGCAAATGAACTGTGTACCTGGTATGGTTACAGAATTTGCTTTCGAGCCAATTTATACTACTGCTGAATACAGAGAGTTGCCTTATATGATTGAAAAAGTATCTCATATTAATGAATTAAGAGCTCAAAAGTCTACTAAACTTGTTGCTAGTGGTGGTACTGCTTTAGATCCTTATACATTTGATTATTTGTTACTTTGTAATAAAATTTGTGGTGCATCTCACTACAATATGCAAATGAAGATTATAGTTGATACTCCGGAAGATTATAAAAAGTGGATTAAAGAACAAGCTATTTTAGCTGTTCAAGTTAAAGAAGCTAATGCACCGGCTCCAGCTATAGGTAATGAAGCACCTGCACAAGATTCAGTAATTGTTGCGCCAGTAGTAGCAGTTAAATAATATTTATTAAGAAAATTTAAAGTAAACATATATGTCAGCAGAAGGTCACGATCACGGACACGATCACGAACACGAACATCATCATAAAGAGACATTCATTACTAAATATATTTTTAGTATTGATCACAAAATGATTGCTAAGCAATATCTTATTACAGGTATTATTATGGGAATCATAGGTATTGTAATGTCTATGCTTTTCAGAATGCAATTGGCTTGGCCAGAAGAATCCTTTAAGATATTTAATGTTTTATTAGGTGATAAATGGGCTCCAGATGGAGTTATGAAGAATGATGTTTACTTAGCTTTAGTCACGATACACGGAACCATAATGGTATTCTTTGTATTAACGGCCGGCTTAAGTGGAACATTTAGTAATTTATTGATACCTCTTCAAATTGGTGCAAGAGATATGGCATCAGGATTCATGAATATGATTTCTTATTGGATGTTTTTCTTGTCAGCTGTAATTATGTTGAGTTCATTATTTGTTGAGGCAGGTCCTGCATCTTCAGGTTGGACAATTTATCCTCCATTGAGTGCATTGCCTCAAGCTATTCCTGGTTCAGGAATGGGTATGACTTTATGGTTGATTTCAATGGCTATATTTATCGCTTCTTCATTGATGGGTTCATTAAATTACATTGTTACTGTAATTAATTTAAGAACAAAAGGGATGTCTATGACTAGATTACCTTTGACGATATGGACATTTTTTGTAACTGCAATTATTGGAGTTGTATCATTTCCAGTCTTATTATCGGCGGCTTTATTGTTGATTTTTGACAGAAGTTTTGGTACGTCTTTCTTCTTGTCTGATATTTATATTGCTGGTGAAGTTTTACATTACCAAGGAGGTTCTCCTGTATTGTTTGAGCATTTGTTCTGGTTTTTAGGTCACCCTGAGGTTTACATCGTAATTCTTCCTGCAATGGGTCTAGTATCTGAAATTTTAGCTACTAATTCACGTAAACCAATTTTTGGTTATAGAGCAATGATTATGTCTGTTCTTGCAATTGCATTTTTATCTACAATTGTATGGGGTCACCATATGTTTATATCAGGGATGAATCCTTTCTTAGGATCTGTATTTACATTTACTACATTATTAATTGCAATTCCTTCTGCTGTAAAAGCATTTAACTGGATTACAACTTTATGGAAAGGTAACTTGCAATTAAATCCGGCTATGTTATTCTCTATTGGTATGATCTCAACATTTATTACTGGTGGTTTAACTGGAATTATTTTAGGAGATAGTACATTAGATATTAATGTTCACGATACTTATTTTGTTATTGCTCACTTTCACTTAGTAATGGGTATTTCTGCTCTTTATGGAATGTTTGGAGGAATTTATCATTGGTTCCCAAAGATGTTTGGTAGAATGATGGACAAAAATCTTGGGTATGTCCACTTTTGGATCACAGCGATTTGTGCCTATGGAGTTTTCTTCCCAATGCATTTTATTGGATTAGCTGGTTTACCTAGACGTTATTATACAAATACAAATTTCCCATTATTTGATGACTTACAAAATGTAAATGTGTTGATTACTGTTTTTGCATTAGTTGGTGGTGTTTTTCAATTGGTATTCTTATACAATTTCTTTGCTAGTATTTTCTACGGTAAGAAAGCAGTTCAAAATCCATGGAAATCCAATACATTAGAATGGACTACACCAGTTGAACATATTCATGGTAACTGGCCAGGTGCTATTCCAGAAGTTCACAGATGGCCTTATGACTACTCTAATCCTAATCATGACGTAGATTTTGTTCCTCAAAATGTACCAATGAAACCGGGTGAGGAAGTATTACATCACTAGGAATTAAAATATTTTAAAAATGCCTTTCTTTTACAGAAAGGCATTTTTTATTTACTTGAAACTTTATCATATATTTGTTAGATGAATGAAAATTTAGACCCCACGACGGATGGTTTCGGTTCAGATGAATTTGATCTTGAAAAGAAATTAAGACCCTTATCCTTTGATGACTTTGCAGGTCAGGATCAAGTTTTAGAAAATTTGAAAGTATTTGTTGCTGCAGCTAATCAAAGAAACGAGGCTTTAGACCATACATTATTTCACGGACCTCCCGGTTTAGGAAAAACTACTCTAGCCAATATACTAGCTAATGAATTAGAAGTTGGTATTAAAATTACTTCTGGTCCTGTCTTGGATAAACCAGGCGATTTGGCAGGGCTCTTAACCAACTTAGATGAGCGTGATGTTCTTTTTATAGATGAGATTCATCGTTTAAGTCCTATTGTCGAAGAGTATTTATATTCGGCAATGGAGGATTTTAAAATAGACATCATGATAGAATCAGGTCCTAACGCTAGGACTGTTCAAATTAATTTAAATCCGTTTACATTAATCGGTGCGACTACTCGTTCTGGTCTACTTACGGCTCCTATGCGAGCGAGATTTGGAATTTCTTCTCGTTTACAATATTATACAAAGGAACTTTTAACTACTATAGTTGAGCGTTCTGCGTCTATCCTTAAAATGCCTATATCATATGAAGCTGCTATAGAAATAGCAGGGCGTAGTCGTGGAACTCCTCGAATTGCAAATGCCTTATTACGCCGTGTGCGTGACTTTGCGCAGATAAAAGGTAATGGTACAATTGATATTGAAATTGCTAGATATAGTTTAAAAGCTCTTAATGTTGATGCGCACGGCTTGGATGAAATGGACAATAAAATACTTACAACTATAATAGATAAATTTAAAGGTGGTCCTGTTGGTCTTTCAACGCTTGCAACTGCTGTTTCAGAAAGTAGTGAGACAGTTGAAGAAGTTTACGAACCTTTTCTTATTCAGGAAGGTTTCATAATGCGTACACCTCGAGGTAGAGAAGTGACTGATAAGGCTTATAAACATTTAGGCAGAATCAACTCTAATATTCAAGGAGGTCTATTTTAATGAATTTAAAGATATTTAGTTGTTTCTTATTTATATTATCGATTCGCTATACGTTATAACAATCAATTTAGAACTAAATCATTATTTCGAAATCAAAAAACACCCAATTTATAAAATCCGAAGCCACACGCCTCGGGTTTTTGGCTTGTGGTATATCCAAATCTGGTTTTTTAGAGGAAGAAGCTCCTCGATTAGAAAACTGGCTAAATAAAAATTATAATGGTCAAATGTCTTATATGGAAAACCATTTTGACAAACGATTAGATACTACAAAACTGGTAGAGGATAGTAAAAGTGTCATTTCATTATTATTAAATTATTATCCAGAGAATAATCAAGTTTCGGATGCTTATAAGGTTTCCAAGTATGCTTATGGTACAGATTATCATTACGTAATCAAAGACAAGCTTAATGAGTTATTGTTTTCGATTCAATCTCAAATTGGAAATATTAATGGTAGAGCTTTTGTAGACTCGGCTCCAGTTCTAGATAGAGCATGGGCGGCCAAATCAGGTCTTGGGTGGGTTGGTAAAAGCGGTAATTTAATAACACAAAAAGTCGGGTCATTTTATTTTATAGCAGAATTAATTATTGATTTAGAGTTAGATTACGATTATGCAACCTCTGACCATTGCGGTTCTTGTACGGCCTGTCTAGATGCATGTCCTACTCAAGCAATAGTAGCACCCTATGTGGTTGATGGTAGTAAGTGTATTTCTTATTTTACAATAGAATTGAAGGATAGTATTCCAATTGAAATGAAAGGTAAATTTGATGATTGGGCATTTGGATGTGATATATGTCAGGATGTTTGCCCGTGGAATCGATTTTCTAAGGCCCATAATGAACCGTTATTTGATCCAAACCCTAAATTACTTTCGATGAAAAAAAAGGAATGGGAGGAAATTACTGAGGAAACTTTTAACGTAATATTCAAAAATTCACCTATAAAACGGGCGAAATTTAATGGTCTCAAACGGAATATCACTTTTTTGAAATAATTTAATGTACTGGTTATTAATATATTATTTTTTTATAGATTGTTTTTGCTTAATTATTTTCACTATTTTAGAGTTCTAAAATATTTTGAATATGACTGTAAATCAAATACTAAGTGTTAAAGGGGGTGATGTTTTTTCAATAGTTTCTACAATTTCTGTATATGATGCCTTGAAAGTCATGGGTGAAAAAAATGTTGGGGCCTTGCTCGTAATAGATAATAAAGAAATTGTAGGTATATTATCCGAAAGGGACTATGCTCGTAAAATTGTTCTTAAAAATAAAACTTCAAAAGATACATTGGTGCACGAAATAATGGGCACTGGAATCATAACTGTAAAGTTATCTGATAATATAGACTATTGTATGGGGTTGATGAGTGGAAAAAGAATCAGACACTTACCTGTTGTAGATGGAGATGCTGTACTTGGTGTTATTTCTATAGGGGATGTGGTAAAAGCAATAATTGAGAGTCAAAAAGAAACTATAAACCATTTAGATTCTTATATAAATGGAACTCAAATTTAAATTAAAGTGCTAGTATTTTCGCTGTTTAAGTAATACTTTGTAGTCTTTGTTTTGTTATTTATTTTGAAATTTTTTTTAAGAAAAGATTAAGACAAAAGCTTCCTTTTTGAGTCAAGACTTCTATCTTTGTAAATTGTGTCAAAAATAAATTTATGAATAAGGAAAGTAAAAGAAGAGAAGCGTTACTATATCATGCGAAACCGACTCCGGGGAAAATACAAGTAGTGCCAACAAAAAAATACGCAACGCAAAGAGATTTGTCTTTAGCTTATTCACCGGGTGTAGCAGAACCATGTTTGGAAATCGCTAAAGATGTTAATAATGTTTACAAATATACAGCCAAAGGTAATTTGGTTGCTGTAATTTCAAATGGAACTGCCGTTTTAGGATTAGGTGATATCGGACCTGAAGCTTCAAAACCTGTTATGGAGGGTAAGGGTTTATTATTTAAGATCTTTGCAGATATTGATGTTTTTGATATCGAAGTTGATACTAAGAATATCGAGGAATTTATTCAGACTGTCAAAAATATTGCTCCTACTTTTGGAGGAATTAATCTTGAAGATATAAAAGCTCCAGAATCATTCGAGATTGAACGTAGATTGGTTGAGGAATTAAATATTCCTGTGATGCATGATGATCAGCACGGAACTGCGATCATTTCTTCTGCAGCACTTATAAATGCACTTGAACTTGCCGATAAAAAACTAGAAACTGCAAAAATTGTGGTTTCAGGTGCTGGTTCAGCAGCTTTAGCTTGTGCTAATTTGTATGTTTTATTGGGAGTTAATCCAGATAATATAATAATGTTTGATAAAGACGGTGTTCTTTCTAATGAAAGAAATGACTTGTCTGCTTTACAATTAAAATATTCTAAAGGTAAAGCTGGAATAAAATTAGGTGAAGCTTTACAAGGCGCCGATGTTTTTCTAGGTTTGTCGGCAGGAAATATTCTTACACCTGAAATGTTATTAGGGATGGCAAAAGATCCGATCGTTTTTGCCATGGCAAATCCTGATCCTGAAATTGATTATAACCTTGCTATTGGTACACGAAGTGACTTAATAATGGCAACGGGAAGATCTGATTATCCTAATCAAGTTAATAACGTCTTAGGTTTTCCATATATTTTTAGAGGAGCATTAGATGTTCGTGCTACAAAAATTAATGAAGCTATGAAAATGGCAGCTGTTAAAGCTTTGGCAATGCTAGCGAAGGAATCAGTTCCAGAGCAAGTGAATGTTGCTTATGGAGCAACCAAACTAATTTTTGGGAAAGAATATATCATTCCAAAACCATTTGATCCTAGATTAATTGCTATAGTTGCGCCTGCAGTAGCTAGAGCAGCAATGGAGTCTGGTGTTGCATTGAACCCAATTACTGATTGGGAAAAATATGAAGAAGATTTATTAGAACGTTTAGGTAACGATAATAAAATGCTTCGTATGATTAGTAATAAAGCAAAGATGGATCCGAAGCGAATTGTATTTGCAGAGGCAGAACATTTAGATGTTTTAAAAGCAGCTCAAATTGTATTGGAGGAAGGTGTTGCAATTCCTATCCTGCTAGGTAACAGAGAGGTTATATCTGAATTAAAATCTGAGTTGGGATTTGATGCAGATGTTGAAATAATAGATCCGAAAGATAATGAAGAGGCATCAAGAAGAAGTCGCTTTGCGGAGAATTATTTTGAGACTCGCAAGAGACGCGGAATTGCATTTTATGATGCTCAGCGATTAATGCGTGAAAGAAATTATTTTGCTGCTATGATGGTAAATACGGGTGAAGCAGATGGATTGGTAACTGGACATACAAGAAGCTATGCTACAGTGCTAAAACCTATGTTGCAAATGGTAAATAAAGCGTCTGGAGCATCAATTGTAGCTACTACAAATATGATGATGACTGCTAGAGGGCCAATGTTTTTATCTGATACCGCTGTAAATATTGATCCAACAGCAGAGGAGTTAGCCAATATTGCTTTAATGACAGCTAAAACCGCTAGAATGTTTGGTGTTGAGCCAGTAATTGCAATGGTTTCTTATTCTAATTTTGGATCATCAGGAAATGTTAAAGCAAGTAAAGTGCGAGATGCTGTTGCTTACTTACACCAACATCATCCCGATTTAATTGTAGATGGAGAAATTCAGTCCGATTTTGCTTTAAATCCAGATATGCTAAGAGAGAAATTTCCGTTTTCTAAATTAGTAGGTAAAAAAGTAAATACATTAATATTCCCTAATTTGGATTCCGCTAATATTACTTATAAGTTGATGAAAGAATTGAATAAGGTGGAATCTATCGGCCCTATTATGATGGGTATGAAAAAACCAGTACACATTTTTCAGTTAGGAGCTAGTGTAGAAGAGATGGTTAATATGGCAACAATTGCTGTTTTGGATGCACAGGAAAAAGGTAAAAAGAAAAATTAATTTCAATAAATTATACAGACACCTATAACTTTTACTTTTAAGTTATAGGTGTTTTATTTAGTCAAAATTATGATAGCACATTTACAAGGAAAATTAGTCGAAAAAACACCAACAGATGTAGTAATTGATTGTGGAGGTGTAGGTTATCATATTAATATTTCATTACATACTTATTCATTATTACCAAATACTGATTTTGTAAAATTATTTACACATTTACAAGTAAAGGAGGATTCACATACTTTATTTGGCTTTGTAGAAAAGTCAGAAAGAGAAATTTTTAAATTGTTGATTTCTGTTTCAGGAATTGGAGCAAACATAGCGAGACAAATGTTATCTTCTATGGATCCAAAGCAAATTATTAATGCAATTGCTTCTGGAGATGTAGCTACTATTCAGTCAATTAAGGGTATTGGTGTAAAAACTGCCCAGAGAGTTATATTAGACTTGAAGGAGAAAATGCTTAAGTTATATGACATTGATGAAGTTTCAATATCACAGAGCAATACAAATAGAGATGAAGCGTTATCTGCACTAGAAGTTTTAGGTTTCTTGCGCAAAGCCTCTGAAAAAATAATAGAAAAAATTGTAAAGGAAGATCCAGATGCTTCTGTTGAAACAATTATAAAAAAGGCCTTGAAAAACTTATAAAAGAATTAAAACACGAATTGTATGCCAAAAATTTATACTTTTTTGCTAGTTTTATTTTGTGGTTTTGTATCGCTAGCTCAAGAGAATGTAGTAGCTCATGATACAGTAAAAAAAGGGTATTCTCTAGGTAGGGTACAAATGAAACAGCCTCAAAGTATATTATCTGCCTACACTTATGACCCAGTTACAGATAGGTACATATATACAAATTCAGTTGATAATTTTTCTATCACTTATCCCATAATTCTAACTCCCCAAGAATATGAAAGCTTAGTTCTTAAAGAATCTATGCGCGATTATTTTAAAAAGAAATCCGATGCTATTGATGGTAAGAAAGAAGGTAGTGAAGAAGCCAAAAGAGATCTTTTACCCAAATATTACGTTAATTCAGGATTTTTTGAAAGTATTTTTGGTGGAAACACCATTGATGTAAAGCCAACTGGTTCAGTGGAAATGGATTTAGGTGCCCGCTATTCTAAGCAGGATAATCCGTCATTTTCACCAAGAAATCGCTCTAATCTCGCTTTCGATTTCAATCAAAGAATTAGTATGAGTTTAATGGGAACTGTAGGAACCCGACTTAATGTAAATGCTAATTATGATACGCAATCTACTTTTGCATTTCAAAATTTACTCAAATTAGATTATACGCCCACAGAGGATGATATCATTCAAAAAATTGAAATAGGTAATGTAAGCATGCCATTAAACAGCTCTTTAATTCGAGGAGCTCAAAGTTTATTTGGTGTTAAAGCTCAATTACAATTTGGGAAAACTACCGTTACAGGAGTATTTTCAGAGCAAAAATCACAGACAAAAAGTGTTATAGTTCAAGGTGGTGGTACAATTCAAGATTTTGATATTTATGCTTTAGATTATGATAATGATAGGCATTTTTTCTTATCGCAATATTTCAGAAATAAATATGATGCTGCTTTAGTTAATTATCCATTTATTGATAGTAGAGCTCAAATAACTCGTTTGGAAGTTTGGGTGACTAATAAGCAAAATCGTGTGACTACAAATTCTAATAACCTTAGAAATATTATTGCACTTCAGGATTTAGGTGAAGGTCAATTTACGAATGTCCCAGACAATGAACTTGTTGTAAAAGAATCTTCAATTGGGATGTTTAATAATGTGGTAAATTCACCAGCTGACAACACAAATAATAAATACGATCCAGCACAAATTGGGGTTAGTT
Source organism: Flavobacterium algicola (assembly GCF_022399565.1). GTDB lineage: Bacteria > Bacteroidota > Bacteroidia > Flavobacteriales > Flavobacteriaceae > Flavobacterium > Flavobacterium algicola. The sequence goes on along the minus strand of NZ_JAJTUT010000001.1, from coordinate 790,222 downwards.
CTAGTTTATTAAATGGTAATATTAGAGAAATTGCAACCGCAAATTCTGGATTTAATGGATTTAATGCAAGAGAGGGGCAAGATTATTCGAAACTAGAAAATGCTAGAAAGTTATTGTCAAACGAATATACCTATCATGCGCAGTTGGGTTATATATCCTTACAGCAACGATTATCAAATGATGAAGTTTTGGCTGTAGCCTATGAATATACTATTGGAGACAAAGTATATCAAGTTGGAGAATTTGGGAATGATGGTGTTGAATCTACTGTTGTAACCGGGAGTACTTCTTCAACTCAAGCTGTTATAACACAAAGTTTGGTGCTTAAAATGTTAAAGAGTAACCTGACCAACGTACAAAATCCTATTTGGAATTTGATGATGAAAAATATTTATCAAATACCTGGTGCGTACCAAATACAGCAAGAAGATTTTAGGTTTAATATTTTATATACAGATCCTTCTCCGATAAATTACATAACAGAAGCTAAAAATTCAGCTGGCGTAGTTGTTCCTTTTCCTTCCAACCCAACTGCCGATAATAAAATTGCAGAAACGCCATTACTGAAAGTTTTCAATTTAGATAAATTAAATTATAATAACGATCCACAAACTGGGGGAGATGGTTTCTTTGATTTTATCGAAGGATTGACTCTAGATTCGCAAAATGGTCGAATTGTATTCACCTCTAAAGAACCTTTTGGAGAATTATTGTTTAATAAATTAAACACAGATCCAGCGGTTACTTACAATGGAGATTCGGATTTATACAATCAAAATCAGAAAAAATATGTTTTCAGAAGCATGTATCGCAGTACTCAGTCTGGAGCTCTAGAAGATAGTGATAAAAATAAATTTTTATTAAGAGGTAAATATAAATCAACAGGAAGCGATGGAATACCGATCGGAGCTTTTAATGTACCGCAGGGTTCTGTAGTTGTTACTGCCGGTGGTCGTACATTGGTAGAAGGTATTGACTATAGTGTAAATTATCAGTTGGGTCGTGTACAAATTTTAGATGCTTCTTTGCAAGCATCAAGCACACCGATTAATGTCTCTCTAGAAAACAATTCCATTTTTGGTCAACAAACAACCCGCTTTATGGGAGTTAACGTGGAGCATAAAATTTCGGATAAGTTTGTAGTTGGAGCTACATTATTAAAAATGACCGAAAGGCCTTTTACTACCAAATCCAATTACGGACAAGAGTCTATTAACAATACAATCTTTGGTTTTAATACAAACTTCTCAACTGAGGTACCGTTTTTTACCCGATTAGTAAATAAATTACCAAATATCGACACTGATGTTCCTTCTAATTTATCAGTTAGAGGAGAGATTGCTTTTTTGAGACCAAATACATCAAATATTGATAGTTTTGATGGTGAGTCTACAATTTATGTTGATGATTTTGAAGGTTCGCAGTCGACAATTGATATGCGATCTGCCTATGCGTGGAGTTTGGCATCAACACCAGATCGAAATGCTTCGAGTGCATATAATTTTGGTGCCGATAATAATGATTTGAGTTATGGTTTTAAAAGATCAAAACTAGCTTGGTATACCATCGACCCAATTTTTTATACATCTAAACCTTCGGGAATTTCGAACAGTGATTTGTCTTTAAATAAAACGAGACGTGTTTACAGTGAAGAACTTTATCCACTAACAGATATTGCATTAGGGCAGACTCAGGTTGTAAGTACTCTTGATTTAACTTATTTGCCATCAGAAAGAGGGCCTTATAATAACAATGCAAATTTTGCTTTGAATCCAAAAGAGAATTTTGGTGGAATTATGAGAGCTATTAATTCAACAAATTTTGAACAAGGAAATGTTGAGTACATACAATTTTGGGTGCAAGATCCTTATGTAGGTAATGGAGAAATTACTGCTGCAAATACAGGAAAAATATATTTTAACCTAGGTGAAATTTCAGAAGATATTTTAAAGGATGGAAGAAAACAATTTGAAAATGGTCTAGGACCAGATCAAGTATTGACTAATCCAAGACCTATTTGGGGAGATGTACCAGCTTCACAATCTCTAATATATGCATTTGACACTGATGCCAACAACCGTGTGAATCAAGATCTTGGTTTAGATGGTTTAGCGAATGGAACTGAAGCGGAAGTATATACTAATTTTAGTGCTGTAGCTGATCCAGCGGCAGATGATTATACTTATTATTTGAATACGACTGGTGGAATTGTTGATCGTTATAAGAATTACAATGGCCTTCAAGGAAACTCAGCTGTAAGTATAAACGATGCCAATCGTGCGGCAACCACGGCGCCAGATGTAGAAGATATCAATAGAGATAACACGATGAATACGATCAACGCTTATTATGAATACAGCATTGATATGAGGAAGAACATGCAAGTTGGTGAAAATTACATTACTGATGTTCGTGAAACTCAGGTTGATTTACCAAATGGTGAAACTACTTCCGCTAGATGGATTCAATTTAAAATTCCAGTAGCACAGCCCGAGAATACTATTGGTGATATTACAGATTTTCGTTCCATTCGATTCATGAGAATGTTTATGACAGGTTTTGATCAGGAAGTCACTTTGCGCTTTGGTTCTTTAGATTTAGTTCGTGGTGAATGGAGAAGATATACTAATACACTTGATTTTACGGATACAAATGTTGATGATGATGGCACAGATTTAGATGTTTTGGCTGTTAATATTCAAGAGAATAATACACGTTGTCCTATTAATTATATCGAGCCTCCTGGAGTTGTAAGAGAACAACTTTATAATAACAACACTGTTATAAATCAAAATGAGCAATCTTTATCATTAAAGGTTTCTGGGAGTGGTTTAGAGCCAAGTGATTCCAGAGCGGTTTATAAAAATGTAAGTATTGATATGCGTCAATACAAGAAATTGAAAATGTTTTTACATGCAGAGTCTTTGCCAAATGAGGCCCTATTGGGTGATGATCAACTAGTAGGTTTTATTCGTTTTGGAAATGATTTTACTGAGAATTTTTATCAGATCGAAATTCCATTAAAAGTTACGCAGCCATCTGGGTGTACAGCACTAAGCGAAGAGATTGTGTGGCCGGAAAGTAATCAAATTGATTTGGCTCTTAATTTATTGACAGCTTTAAAATTAAAATATAAAACTATTGACGTTACTACTTTACCGTTGGATGGTATTTACTTTTTAGGTGAAGAGGAGCTTGATGGAACTGCAGGTTCGAAATCAAACAAATTAACTTTAGGAGTGAAAGGGAATCCAAATTTTGGATTAGTTAGGACTTTGATGGTAGGGGTGAAGAGTAAAGCTAGTACAACTGAAGGTAGAATAAAAGGAGAGGTTTGGTTTAACGAATTGCGTCTGGCTGGAATGGATAATTCTGGAGGTATGGCAGCGCTGTTAAATGTGGATACTAATTTTGCCGATTTTGCGACGATTTCAGCTACTGGAAAGAAAAGTACTGTTGGTTTTGGAGCCATTGAGCAAGGAGCTAATGAGCGTAGCCGTGAAGATATTTTGCAATATAATATAGTAGCCAATTTAAACTTAGGTAAATTATTGCCAAACAAATGGGGGATTAATTTACCGTTTAATTATTCGATAGGAGAGGAAACAATTACTCCGCTTTATGACCCTTTTAACTCTGATATTAAAATAAAAGAGTTATTGGATAATACAGCTAGTCAAGCAGAGAAAGATAATATTATCAATAGAGCTGTTGATTATACAAAACGTACAAGTATTAATTTTATCGGAGTGCGTAAGCAAAGAGGTGCTGAGCAAAAACCTCATGTTTATGATCCAGAAAACTTTACTTTTTCACAATCAATTAATAAGGTAGAACGTCATGATTATGAAATAGAAGACTATTTGGATCAACAAGCTATAACAGCTGTTGATTACTCTTATACTTTTCAATCAAAACCAATTGAGCCATTCAAGAAAACAAAATTCATGAAGAAAAGTGCTTATTGGAAGATGTTGAGTGATTTTAATTTTAATTATTTACCGTCTAGCATTACTTTTAATACCAATATTAATAGACAATACAACCGCCAACAATTTCGACAAGTAGAAGTCGAAGGAATTGGTCTCGATCCGTTGTACAGAAGAAATTTCGCTTTTAATTATCAATACGGAGTTAACTTCAATTTGACAAAATCTTTGAAACTAAATTATACTGCTTCATCAGCGAATATTGTCAAAAATTACTTGAATGAGAATGATGATCCTATTGACGATTTTAGTATCTGGGATGGTTACTGGGATATTGGAGATCCATATAATCATACACAGCAATTGGTTCTGAATTACGAAATTCCAATTAATAAAATTCCAGTATTCAGTTTTGTAAAAGCAAATTATACCTATACAGGAAACTATAGTTGGCAACGTTCATCGACAGTTTTATCTGATATCGAAATTGACAACGTTTCTTATAATTTAGGAAATACAGTTCAAAATGCTAGAGCTCATACATTGAATGGTTCCTTTAATATGGAGATGCTATACAAATATTTAGGTTTGACAAAAAAGCCAGTTGGGAAACAATTATTAAAACCTAGAACAATACCAAAACCAGGAGAAAAAGTAGTTAACTTAGTTTCTAATACTGCGGCAGCAAAAGAGAATCCATTCATGGATGGTTTGATCGGAGTTTTGACAAGTGTGAAAAATATTCAACTTAATTATACAGATAATAGTGGTACTGTTTTGCCAGGATACACACCGGGTCTGGGATTCTTTGGTTCTTCTAGACCGACTCTAGGATTTGTCTTGGGTAGTCAAGACGATGTACGTTATGAAACTGCAAAAAGAGGATGGTTGACAAATTATCAAGACTTTAATCAAAATTACACTCAGGTTACAAATAGAACTTTTAAAGGAACTGCTAATATAGATTTATTCCCTGATTTGAAAATTGATTTAAACGCAGACAGATCCTATTCAAATAATTATTCTGAGCAATATGACGTTTCAGCAGATGGAACCTATAATTCTCGTTCCCCTTACACATACGGAATGTTTTCTATCTCTACTGTTATGATCAAGTCTGCTTTTTCTACCAGTAACGAAAATATCTCTGAAGTTTTTAATGAGTTTAGAGAAAATAGGTTGGTTGTTGCAAATCGTCTAGCGACAGGTCGAGGTATAGATATAAATAATGCTGCAAATATTGATGCGGACGGCTTCCCGGTAGGCTTTGGGAAAAGTAATCAAGCTGTATTGTTGCCAGCATTTTTGGCCGCCTATACTGGAGGAGACGCCTCGAGTACATCGCTTGGTGCATTTAGAAATTTCCCAATTCCAAACTGGTCAGTGAAGTACAATGGATTAATGCGTTACGAAGTTTTTAAGAAAAATTTCAAACGCTTTTCTTTACAGCATAACTACAGAGCATCTTATACGATGAATCAATATCGTTCCAATTTTAAATACGATGAAAATCCTAATGGAACCGATGATAGCGGAAACTTTTTTAATAAAACTTTGATTTCAAATATCAATTTAGTAGAGCAGTTTAGTCCGCTAATTCGAGTTGATTTCGAACTTAAAAATGCTTTTAAGTTCCTTACCGAGATCAAGAAAGATCGAGCATTGTCAATGAGTTTTGATAACAACCTGTTGACTGAAGTAAAAGGTATTGAATATATTGTGGGATTAGGATACCGTTTTAAAGATGTTATTTTTTCTTCTCGTTTAGCTGATAGTCCAACAGGAATTATAAAGGGGGATATTAATATGAAAGCTGATTTGTCTTATCGAAATAATCAAACTATTGTGCGTTATTTAGATTACGATAATAATCAGTTGGCAGGAGGTCAAAATATATGGTCATTAAAATTTACAGCGGATTATTCATTCAGTAAAAATTTAACTGCTATTTTCTATTACGATCATTCATTTTCAAAAGCAGTTATTTCGACATCATTTCCATTAACAAATATTCGTTCAGGTATTACGATGCGCTATAATTTCGGGAATTAATTCTGTAACGCATCAAATTTTGAATAGAAGATTGTTACATTTGTAAAATAAATTTAAGTCTAATTATCAATAAAAATAAAATGAGTATACCGTCAAATTTAAAATATACTAAAGATCACGAATGGGTAAGTTTAGAAGGTGATATCGCTACAGTTGGAATTACTCACTTTGCACAAAAAGAATTGGGTGATATCGTTTATGTAGAGGTAGAGACTTTGGATCAAGTTCTTGAGAAAGACGAAGTATTTGGTACAGTTGAAGCAGTTAAAACAGTTTCAGATTTATTTCTTCCAATCGCTGGTGAAATCATTGAATTTAATGAAGCATTAGAGAGTACTCCTGAATCTGTAAATTCTGATCCTTATGGTGCAGGTTGGATGATTAAAATTAAAGTTTCTGATGTTAGCGCATTTGATACTCTTATGTCTGATGAAGACTATAAAGCATTAATCGGTGCATAAAAAGCTTTTTTTGCCATTAGCTTTAGCTTGGACTAGTTTCGTATTTATCATGTGTTTGATAAAACTTGATGGTGCTCCAAAAGTTAACATCATCTCTTTTGATAAGTATGTGCATTCTTTTTTTCATTTTGTGTTTACCACACTATGGTTTTTGGTGTTTAGATTCCAATTAAAAGAGACTAGCAAAAGTAAACCTTATTTACAGGCATTTTTCTTTTCTGTTCTAGTTGGAATAGTGATTGAATTAATTCAAAAATACTGTACCGAAAATAGAGCAGGTGATGTCAAAGATGTAGCGGCAAATGTTGTCGGTGCAAGTTTAGCAATTTGTTTTTGTTATCTTCTGCAACGATCTGGTTTTCTTGATAAAATTACAAAATAATAGAAGTCCCACCTTGGTGGGATTTTTTTTAGATATTGGTTCGGCATTGACCGAATAACATTAGGAATTTTTAAGTTTAACTTTTAGTATTTGAAAGGAGAGCTAAACCATTATTTTATTATCTACGATTATGAAAAAATTCGTCTTTGTACTGTCATTTATGACAACTATTTGTTTTTCTCAAAATGGGAATAGTGGTGCTAAGGAACGTTTTCCTGTTTTTGAAAATTGCAATAGTAAAGACAATACAGATTTAGAAGCTTGCTTCTACGCCGAAGTACAAGATTTCGTTTTTCAAAATTATGTTGTTCCAGAGGTTTTGGTTCAGAATAATTTTAAAGGGATTGTTCGTGTTCTTTTCGAAGTAGATGTAGCTGGAGACTTCAAAGTTGTTTTTGTCAATGCTATTGATGAGGAGTTAATAAAAGAAACAAAGAGGGTTTTTGGTAAATTCAAGAAAATTCAACCCGCAACCTACAATGGTAAACCTACTTTTGCACAGTATAATTTTTCTTTTTCTATTCCGTTACAAAAGAATGAGGTTAGTGTTGTCTCTGTTGATTCTCCAATTGCAAACGACTCAAAAATGCAATTAACAGAGCTGGATAACATTAAATATAAAAAATTTGATAGTCCAGAATTTCGCAGTCATTTAAATATTCCATTCTCACACAGTTATTACTCTCATTTTGATGCCGCGATGAATCAAGTTGGTAGCAATAATCATACAGCATCAAAGCCTTACACCTACACTGAAGTTGGAAAATATTACAGCATCGAAGAAGAAAATCAAAAGTTAAGTAAAAAAGCAGATAATTGGTTTGCTAGAAAGCTATGGAATGAGAATATGGTTGCTATTCAGGGAGAGGATTACTGGCTGACTTTAAATCCGATTGTTGATGTTCAAATTGGGAAAGCTAGTAATAATAGCTCTTCTTATACTTATGTTAATACAAGAGCAATTAATTTAAGAGGGGGTCTTGGTAAGGATTTAAACTTTACTACAACCATATACGAAAGTCAGGGAAGGTTTGCTGATTATTACAACAGGTATGCGGAATCAATAAAGCCCGCGGGAGGAGATCCTGCAATCATTCCAGGTATCGGAATTTCAAAGAGTTTTAAGACAGATTCTTATGATATGCCTTCTGCTGAGGCTAATTTAACCTTTGCTCCAAGTAAATTTATAGACTTGCAATTGGGTTATGGGCGTAATTTTATTGGAGACGGTTACCGATCTCTTTTAGAATCAGACGGGGCTAGTCCTTATCCTTATTTTAAAATTAATACAAATTTTTGGAAAATAAAATACACCAATACTTTTATCTGGCTAAAGGACGTACGTCCCGATGTTACGATTGAACGAACTTATGCTAGCAAATTTATGGCAAACCATTACCTAAGTTGGAATGTGTCTAATCGATTAAACTTGGGATTCTTTGAGTCTGTTATCTGGACCAATTCAAATGACAGAGGATTTGACGCGAGTTTTGCAAATCCTATAATATTTTATAGATCCGTTGAATTTGCTTCGTCTGCACGTACAGGAAATGCATTATTAGGAATGACATTTAAGTACAAATGGAATGATAAAATTAATCTTTATGGTCAATTTTTATTAGACGAATTTTCGCTTGGAGATATAAAGGAAAGAGATAATAGTTGGAAAAATAAATATGGCTACCAGTTAGGTGCGAAATATTATAATGCTTTTAATGTTGATAATTTATTATTGCAGTTAGAGTATAATCATGTACGACCATATGTGTATTCACATAGTGATCCAATTACGAATTACGGTCACAATAATCAAAGTATTGGTCATCAGTGGGGGTCTAACTTTAAAGAGTTAATTGCAATTGCAAGATACCGTAAAGATCGCTTCTATGCCGATGCAAAATTAACTATAGCTGTTCGTGGTTATGATTTGCTAGAAACTGGTGATAATTCTAATTATGGTTCGAATATTTATAGAGACTATGATATTGATCGATTTGCAGATAGCGATGTCAAAGTGGGTCAGGGTAATAAAACGAATATATTCATAGCAGATATCCAAGCAGGGTATATCGTGAATCCAACTACAAATTTAAAAGTTTTCTTGAGTTGTATTTATAGAGATTTTAATCCTGGTCAAAATACCGCAACGGTCTTTAATGAAAGTACGAATTGGTTTAGTATCGGTTTGCGTACCGATGTGTTTAATTGGTATTTTGATTATTAGTAGTCTAGTTATTCTTTTTTTAACTCTTTAATGTGAAAAAATCTAAAATCTAGATTCTGTATTCTCCAATCTAATTTGTACATTTGCGCAAGTTTAAAAAATCAAATAAAGTTCTCTTGAATTCAATACCTAATACATTTTCTGTTAAATCCCTTTTTTCTGATTTTAAAGAGATTACTAAGGCTGGACTAGCTATTAGTGTTTTGTTTTCATCGATTGCGGGTTATCTTTTGGGGTTCAATCAAGAACAACCTTTTCAGTGGTCTGTTTTGGCTATGTTAATGGTTGGTGGTTATTGCATGGTTGGAGCTTCAAATGCTTTTAATCAAGTAATTGAAAAAGATATTGATCTATTAATGGATCGTACAAAAAACCGCCCAGTACCTTCAGGCAGGATGTCATCAACGACAGCGTTAATTGTTGCTTCGTTGCTAACTATTACGGGTCTAATATTGCTATATCTAATCAATCCTAAAACAGCAATGTTTGGGGCGATTTCGATTTTTTTATACACTAGCGTATATACCCCATTAAAAACGGTAACCTCCTTATCAGTATTTGTAGGTGCGTTTCCAGGAGCAATTCCATTTATGTTGGGTTGGGTAGCTGCGACTGGCGATTTTGGTATTGAGGCAGGAACATTATTTCTAATACAATTTTTTTGGCAGTTTCCGCATTTTTGGGCTATAGGATGGTTTTTGTTCGAAGATTACGAAAAAGCAAGTATTTTTATGTTGCCAACGGGTAAAAAAGATAAAGGGACAGCATTGCAAGTCATATTGTACACGGTATGGTTAATTATTGCTTCCTTATTACCATCTTTAGGATTTACAGGACAATTACATATTGGTGTTTTTGCAACAGTTTTAGTTTTTATTTTAGGATTATGGATGTTGTTTTATGCAGTTAGATTGTATAAATTGAGGACGGCAAAGGCAGCGAGAACATTGATGTTGGTGAGTGTGTCCTATATATCCTTATTACAACTTGTGTATATAATAGATAAATTTTTGAGATAATTATGGATTTAATAATGACTACAGAGGAGCATAAATCGAGGACGAATAGATCATATAAAATGATCTTGATGTTTGCTATGATTAGTATGGTGATGATGTTTGCAGGGCTTACAAGTGCATTCATCGTAAGCAAATCTCGAGTAGATTGGTTGAAAGATTTTCAGTTCCCATCTGCTTTTTTTGCAAGTACATTGGTGATAATTGGTTGCAGTGCTACTATATTTATGGCCAAAAAGGCAATTAAAAAAGACAATCGTTCTGCTACAACAGTATACTTATTAGCAACCTTAGTTTTAGGGTTGGTGTTTGTAGCCTTGCAATTCACAGGTTTCTATCAAATGATAGAAATGGGGTATTATCCTACTGGGGCTTCGAGTGTTATCACAACTACATTTTTATATGTTATAGCAGTTGTGCATTTATTGCACCTTGCGGGTGGTGTGATTTCACTATTAATTGTAATTTATAATCATTTTAAACAAAAGTACAACTCTACTCAAACTCTTGGTATAGAACTAGCTGCGATGTATTGGCATTTTCTAGATATATTATGGGTGTGTTTATTTGTATTTTTATATTTCTTTAAATAAGAAAAAAACGTAAATTTGGGAACTTTTAACGAATAACTTTTATGGGAGCGACAGTTACAACTGCAGACAATCAAGGAAAAATTTGGGGAGGTGGCGAAAACGAGCCAATGGGAGCCAGTTATGGTAAATTAATGATGTGGTTTTTTATCGTATCAGATGCCTTAACGTTCTCAGCATTTTTGGGTGCCTATGGATTTTCTAGATTTAAATTTATTGAGACTTGGCCTTTGGCTGATGAAGTGTTTACACACTTTCCATTTATGCATGGGGTTGCTGCTCCAATGTATTATGTGGCATTAATGACTTTTATTTTGATTTTTTCATCTGTAACGATGGTTTTGGCCGTTGATGCAGGTCATCAAATGAATAAGAATAAAGTTATTGTGTATATGTTTTTAACCATCATTGGTGGTTTGATATTTGTTGGGTCACAAGCCTGGGAATGGAAAAACTTTATCAAAGGTGAGTACGGTGCAATTGAAACTACCGGTGGTAGTTTGTTACAGTTTGTAGATAAAGACGGAAAACGCGTTGCGTTGGCTGATTTTGCTGCAACATTGCCAGCTGAAAGAGAAAGACATGCTGCTAATAAAGGAGCTTGGTTTGTAAGCGAAGGAGAATTGCCTACTTATTCTGTAGCAGAAGTTCAAGCTGGTTTTAAAGCACATCCTGATGTTTTAATTAGAACTGAAGTTTTAAATCAAGAAACAAAACAAAAGACAATTTTAAGCAGAGCAGAATCTGAAGCACATTTAGCAAATGCTAAATATGTAGTTGAGGGAGCTAATCTTATTAGAAATGAATATGGAAATAGATTATTTGCTGATTTCTTTTTCTTTATAACAGGTTTTCACGGTTTTCACGTTTTCTCTGGGGTGATAATTAATATTATTATTTTCTTTAACGTTCTTGTTGGAACATACGAAAAACGTAGAAGCTATGAGATGGTAGAAAAAGTTGGACTTTATTGGCACTTTGTCGATTTAGTTTGGGTATTTGTATTTACAGTTTTCTATCTAGTTTAATCTTTTAAAAATATTATTATGTCACACGTACATGAATCAAATACAGGTAAAATCTGGAAAGTTTTTGGAATTTTATCTGCTGTAACTATCTTTGAGGTTGTCCTAGGGATATACAAACCAGCTTTTTTACATCATAATTCTTTATTTGGGGTCTTATGGGGTTTAAGTTTATTGAATATTATTTTCTATGCTTTAACAGTTTATAAAGCTTACTACATTGTGTATTCGTTTATGCATATGGATGGTGAAACTGCTTGGTTGAGAAGATCAGTAGTAATACCTTTTATTTTCTTATTAATTTATTTACTTTTTATTCTTTTAACAGAAGGTCATTATATTTATGGGGTTTTTAAAGATTCAACTATCAAGTGGAATTTTTAACACTTTATTAATTCAAACTAAAGGTATTCGTTTTTCGGATACCTTTTTTTTTGCTTACTTTTGTAGCATTAAATTTATACTGTTAATGAAGAAAAATAGCGTCCTTTTTATACTTTTTGTGCTGCCTATTGTGGCATATCTTTTTTTTGCTTCAGGTGTAAATGGTTTTAGTACTTTACCCGTGATTACAAAAAAAATCCCTGACTTTGGAAACTGGAAAACTTTGAATAAAGAGAAAGTCAGTTTGAATAATAAAATCACTATTTTGGGTTTTGGTGGTGCTGATATTTTGAAAAATAGGGGTAATCTTTTTAACTTAAATGAAAAGATTTATCAGAGGTACCATACTTTTGAAGACTTGCAGTTTGTGATGGTATGCACCGATGGTACTCAAGAAGACGTAGTCAAAATTATGGATGCACTAGATGAGTTTACAGATGTTTCAAATTGGCATTTTGTTTTTGCATCTAAAGAAGAAATAAAAGAGTACTATAGCCAATTAGGTTTAAAAGGAAAGCTTGGTATTGATGCTGGTACATCTAATGTCTATATTGTTGATAAGAAAATGAGTTTGCGTGGACGTAAGAGTCAGGAGGAGTATAAAGAGGGGTACAATACTTTTCATCCAGCTGAGTTGAGTAATGAGATGTTAGACGACTTTAAAATTATACTTTATGAGTACAGAGCTGCTTTAAAGAAAAATCATAACGCAACCAAGCAACTTTTAAAATAAAAATATGTTTAAAAATAAATCTTATATCGCGATTTCTTTTGTCGTGCTAGTCTTTGGTATCTATGCAGTTCCCAAAATAATAGATCGGCTACAGTCAGGTGATGTTGTTGTTGCCGATCGTTTAGATAAGGTGGATGGTACATCAAATTCAGATGCTAAATTAGTGGAAATTGGGCCAGCTCCTTTATTTGATTTAACGAATCAAGATAATGTAAAAGTTAGTAATGATTTTTATAAAGGTAAAGTATACGTTTTAGAGTTTTTCTTTACTACTTGTCCTTCTATCTGTCCCAAGATGAATCAAAGTATGTTGGTCTTGGAGAATAAATTCTTTGGAAATCCTAATTTTGGAATTGTTTCTATTACCATAGATCCTAATCATGATACCGCTGAAGTTTTAAAAGATCATGCAGCTTTATTGGGAGTGCGTTCCTCAAATTGGAATTTTTTGACAGGTGATCGAGAGGCTATCTTTAATTTGGCAAACAAAGGTTTTAACTTATATGCAGCAGAGAATGGTAATGTAGCGGGAGGTTTTGAGCATTCTGGTTTATTTGCTCTAATAGATAAAAGTGGTAAAATACGTTCTAGAAAAGATAATTTTGGAAATCCAATTTTATATTATGATAGTTTGGATAAACAAGGTGTTAGGGATTTGCAACAAGATATTAGTAAGTTATTACGAGAATAAATATAATGAAAAATCAAAATTTAGAACAGAAATATAATAAGTGGATTGTGATTTTGTCTGTCACTATCCCTATTGTTGTTGCCTTGTTATTTGGTGTGAACTTAAGAAAATTAGGTTACGATGTTGAGCCTCTTTCTTTTTTACCACCTATATATGCGTCTATCAATGGGGTGACCGCTATATTGCTTTTGAGTGCTGTTATGGCTGTCAAAAATGGTAATCTTAAATTGCATGAAAATTTAATGAAGTGTGCGATAGGATGTTCAATAGCTTTCTTAGTTATGTATGTTGCGTATCATATGACTTCTGATTCTACTAAATTTGGTGGGGAAGGAGTGATAAAGTATGTATATTACTTTATCTTGATAACGCACATTGTTTTATCCGTGATCATCATCCCTCTGGTTTTGATAACTTACGTGAGAGCATTAGCGCAAGTTTTTGATAAACATAAAAAGATAGCGAAGATTACATTTCCGATTTGGTTGTATGTTGCTGTGACTGGTGTAGTAGTTTATTTAATGATATCTCCATATTATGCAAATTAAATACATAGGAATGAGATTAAAGCTGGTATTATGTCTTTTGTGTGTTTTGATGGTTTCATTTGCATCAAATGCGCAATGCGCCATGTGCAGAGCTTCTTTGGGTGGCGATGCAAACAAAGTACAGGCAGAAGCTGTAAACGATGGAATTGTCTACTTAATGATGATACCTTATTTGCTTGTCGCAGGGGTGGGTTATGCTATCTATAGAATGAAAAAAAATAATAAGTAAATTCAAGGTCGTACTTATTTCAATCCATCTATCGTAATATTAATAACTCCTTTTATTTTTACTAATGCGAGGATAGCGTTATTAGTTAATTCGATTTTGTCAAATGTTATATCTTCTGTTTTTCCGTTGATATACACTCCTGGTAATGGTGAGTAATTGTTTAAATAAGTTGTCAATACATTTTTTCCTTCTTCTAAATTCTCACTGATGGAATAGCGACAATTTTGCTGAATCTTCTTTAGAATTAAACCTTGACCGAGCCAATTGGCAGTTTTCATTATGCGATTTTTTGTGTCTAGTACATAATCTAAGTCTTCAAAATAGATTTCTTTTTTTACTTGATCATATTTTGGGAATCCTGCCAAATAAATACTTCCGTTAATACTTCCGGTTATTGCTAGTGCTATGACCATTTTGCCTTCTTTGTGCCATAGTTTAACGTCTTGCACTTTAACTCTCTTATTCCCAGATCCAAACTCTTCTCCTGCGAAGTTTTTAGTCATTATTTTCGAAGCATCATGATAGCTTGATACTGCAACTATATTTGCAGAAACTTGATTTGGTATCTTGGTTACAGGTTTTAATACGATTTTTGATGCATTAAACTTTGACGGAGGTTGCTGTCCTATAATTGTTTCCATGTTGCATTTTAATCCCATATTCATTAACATAGAGTCGTTATTTAGTTTCGCCTCTGTAGCGTACATCTCTATTGGGTTAATGCGCAACCAACTTTCGTAATCGTCATTGATTTTCACGGGAGTACTTATTGTTTCTAATGCTGCTATAACATTTGGTTTAAAATCCATAGACTTTTCTATAGCATCATCTATACTTTTTTCGATTTTAGACTTAAATAATTTTAGAGCGGGATTAATCAAATAGGTAATAGGCATGTTCTTGCCTAAGACAGTCATAGTTGGTGTTTCGTTCCACTCCAAAGTCTTAAGTTCTGTACTAGTTACCAGCTGCCAATTGTTAAGTCGTACACTGCTACTTAAGGTAAGTAGTCCGTTTAAATTGAATTTGCGTACGTCATACATCTCTATCCCCATAGTTTTTGTACCGATTCTATATTTTATCTCTGCTCGCAATGGTAGTATTGTAGTTACCTTATCATTATTGCTTTTAATTTTAATTGGAGCCAATTTCCAAATTTTCATTTCGATATCATCGTCTTCAATAGTGCTGTCATCATATATCAATCCATTTAAATGGGAATTTGTTTGGTTTTCTATGTCTTTCAACTTAATCGCAATAGGCAAATTGATAAATGAAGGTGTTGTGTCATATACGATAGGTGTAGCGTCATCTGGCTCAGGTTTTAAAGTTTCTAGTTTCTGCAAACTAGTACATGATGAAAATAATAATATAATGAAAAGAGGGAAGAATGAGTTTCTATACAATTGCATATTTGACCTTATTTATGTGGATTCAAAATTACTTATTATAGTGTAACCAATTTGCATTTGAGCGAAATAATTAAAAAATAACAATTTTTTTACACTATAAGAATGGAAAACTGTTATGTTTGTATAGATTATAAAACTGTTAAAATATTGTAACTTATAACGCAAGTATTGTTAAAAAAATAGTCATTATTTTTTAATATAAGTTTAAAAATGCCGAATTGGTGTTTTTGTTGAATATTTGATAGCATTAGGCCGTTTTGACTGAGAATTTGAAATCGATGCTCTTTTTACTGTTTAAGTTATTTTAAATTGAGTGATAAACAGTTGGGATTCTTATTTAGTTGTATAAATAGTATAGCGTTAAACATTTTAAATAGATAGTATTGATATTTTAAAACCATTTTGAATTAGTAAGCATATAGTATCGGATTCTTTAAGAAGGTATTGATTGGTTTTGACTCCCGCTTTTTTTAAGCGGGAGTTTTTTAATTTTACATGCTTTTTTACTCCTAAACTTCTTTATAAAATTAGATTAGTCAATTGTGATTTAAATTCATAAATTTGTTTAGTAATAGAATCATTTCTACATTATAAAGTATGAAAAAAGTCGTCTGGATAATTTTGTTCTCTTTTTCAATGTTTCATTTAGAAGGAAGTGCACAAGCAAAAAAATGGTCTCTTGAGGATTGTGTAAATTATGCATTGTCGCATAACATTTCAATTCAACAATCTGATCTTGATATTAAGCTTGCTGCTATCGATAAGAAAGAAGCCTTTGGTAACTTTTTACCTTTGGTTAATGCAACTTCTTCGCATTCTTGGAATATAGGTTTAAATCAAGATATTACCACTGGTATATTACGTAATCAAACAACGCAATTTACATCTGCAGGTGCTACTGTTTCTGTAGATATATATAAGGGACTGCAAAATCAAAATATTCTTAGACGAAATAATTTGGCAATTGTTGCATCTCAGTATCAGTTGACCAAAATGAAAGAAGATATTTCTCTTAATGTAGCAAATGCATATTTACAAGTTTTGTTTAATATGGAGAATTTAAAGGTGCAACAAGTCCAGCTTGAAATTGATACCAAACAAAATTCACGTACAGAAGAGTTGATTAAAGCGGGAACAATACCTCGTGGAGATTTGTTTGATAGTAAGGCGACACTCGCATTGGATAATCAAAAAATAGTGAATGCTGAAAATGTATTACTAATTTCTAGATTAAGTCTCGCACAGTTACTGCAAATTGAAGATTTCGTTAATTTTGAAATAGAAGAGACAAGTACCATTAAGGCAGATTATTCTATCTTATCTGAAACTCCAGGGTCTATTCTTGCTGTTGCAAAAGACATTCGAACAGATTTGAAAATTGCCGAAATGAATTTAGCTATAGCTGAAAAAAATATTGTTATTGCAAAAGGTGCATATCAGCCTACTTTAAGAGGTTTTTACAATTACAGTACTAGGATCTCCTATACAGATGTACCATTATTTGATACAGACGGAATGATTATTGGCACACAAAGTGCACCAGGGTTTTTTCAACAGTTTAATGATAACAAAGGACAATCATTTGGATTACAACTGAGTGTTCCAGTATTGAACGGTTTTTCTGTTCGAAACAATGTCGAAAGATCTAAAGTAAACTATGACAAGTCGAAAATTGCATTTGAGCAACAAAAATTAGATTTAGAACGATTAATTTATACTGCCTTTACAGATGCAAAAGGAGCATTAAAATCGCATGAGTCTGCTGTTGAAGCTTTAGAGGCTAGACAGGAATCTTTTAGATACTCAAAAGAGAAATTTGATGTAGGTTTGATGAACTCTTTTGAATTAAGTCAGTCTCAAACATTACTCTCTAACGCGCAGTCTGAAGTGTTAAGAACCAAATACGATTATATATTTAAAATTAAGATTTTGGAATTCTATTTTGGAATTCCAATAGTAAACTAGCCAATAAAATGTCAAAAAGAAATCTTTATTATTTACTAGCAGTTGTCATTGTAGTTATCGGTGTTGTTCTTTTACTCGTTAAAAAAGGAGTGATAGGAAACAATGACGAAGGTAAACAAGTAGAAATTGCTACCGTGATGAGTAGAACAATTGTAGAAACCGTTTCGGCAACAGGGAAAATTCAACCCGAAATTGAAGTTAAAATAGCGTCAATGGTATCAGGTGAAATTATTGACCTACCAATAAAAGAAGGACAAGCTGTAAAAAAAGGAGATTTACTTGTAAAGATAAATCCAGATCTTTATACATCTAGTTTAAATAGAACTAAGGCTGGATTATCGGGGTCAAAATCTGGGTTATCACAAGCTGAGGCGCAATTTAAAGAATCGACTTTGAGTTATGAACGAAATAAAACGTTATATGGTAAAGGTATAATCTCAAAATCAGATTGGGACAAAGCTGTTGCTGCATTTGAAGTTGCAAAAGCTACTAAACAATCTGCCTATTTCAATGTTCAAAGTGCATTGGCTTCTGTCAACGAAGCGCAAGATAATTTAGGGCGAACTTTGATATATGCTCCGGCAGCAGGTACTGTTTCAGTTTTGAATGTAGAACTTGGTGAACGCGTATTGGGTACACAACAAATGGCTGGTACAGAAATTTTGAGAGTAGCCAATTTAAACAACATGGAAGTTGAAGTTGATGTAAATGAAAATGATATCGTGAAAATTAAAGTTGATGATATTGCAAATATTGAAGTTGATGCTTATTTGAAAAAGCGATTCAAAGGTGTTGTTACGAGTATCTCTAATTCAGCTAGTAGCAATTTAACAGCTGACCAGGTTACTAATTTTAAAGTTAAGGTTCGAATATTAAAGGAATCATACGAAGATTTATTAGTTGGAAAACCAGCAACATATTCCCCATTTCGACCGGGTATGACTGCAACGGTTGATATTGTTACTAAAACTAAGTCGAATGTTTTAAATGTTCCTATAAGTTCTATTGTAGTGAAGTCTGATACTCTATCTACAAAAGATGTTAAAGAGCAAGAAGTAGCTGATGATGAGAAAATAGTGAAAAAAGATAAAAAGCTAGAATGTGTATTTGTGAAAGTTGGGCAGAAAGCGGTTATTCGCATTGTAAAAACAGGAATACAAGACGATACTAATATTGAAATTTTAAGCGGTTTAAAAAAGGGAGATATAGTAATAACGGGACCTTATAATACAGTATCCAAAGAATTAAATTCTGGAGATAAAGTAGCCTTGAAGTCGGATAAAGTCTCTAAGTAATTTATACTATTGACAAATTTTCTTTTTTAATTTAAAATCACAAATGACTTACATTCTAAATATTGAAACGGCAACCAAAAATTGTTCGATCGCAATCGCAAAAGATGGTGAAACAGTTGTTTGTATGGAAGCCGCAGAGCAAGGCTTTTCTCATGCAGAAAAATTACATGTTTTTTTAGAAAATGCGTTGCAAGAAGCTAAAATAACTTTTCAGGATTTAGATGCAGTTGCTGTTAGTCAAGGGCCAGGATCTTATACTGGTTTACGTATTGGCGTTTCGGCAGCCAAAGGATTGTGCTACGCATTAGGGATCCCGCTTGTGGCAGTTGACACGTTGCAATCTTTAGCATCTCAAGCTACCATTAAAGAAGGATATATTATTCCGATGTTGGATGCGAGAAGGATGGAAGTTTATAGTGCCATCTTTTCCGCAGATTTAAAACACATTCGAGCTACTCAAGCTGAAATTATAACGGAAAATTCATTTGAAGATATTGACTTACCGGTCTATTTTGTAGGTGATTGTGCTGAAAAATGCAAGACTGTTTTGGTAAATGATAAATTTACCTTTCTAGAAGAATTTATATACCCATCAGCAAAAGAAATGAGCGCATTGAGCTATGAACTATATAAAAATAAAGCCACAGTAGATGTGGCTTATTTCGAACCTTTCTACTTGAAAGATTTTATGATTACTACTTCTAAGAAATAATTAAACTTTACTAATTGATTTTTCTTGAACGAATGGTTGGATAGAAATTCCAGCTTGATCAAAAGCACTTTTACAGCTTTCTAGGGTCTCTGTAAATACAGCACCAAAATCTTCTTTTTTTGCCCAAGGTCTTACTGCAAGCTCGATAGCACTGTCTGTTAGATTTTTTACAAATACATCTGGCTTAGGATCTTGCAAGACTTTTGGATTATTATTTAAGATATCTAGAATAATATCTTTTGCTTGTTTGATGTCAGAATCATAGGAAATAGAAAATGTAAGATCGGCTCTTCGGGTTCCTTGAATAGAATAATTAGTTATAATCCCATTAGACAATATTCCATTTGGAATAAATACAATTTGATTATTGGGTGTGATTAACTTGGTAGTAAAGATTTGAATATCACTTACTGTCGCGACCATACCTTGTGCTTCAATAAAATCTCCGTGTTTAAACGGTTTGAATATAATAATCAACATTCCGCCTGCAAAATTAGATAATGATCCTTGTAGCGCCAGACCAACAGCTAATCCCATAGCTCCAAGTATAGCTACAAAAGAGGAGGTCTCGATACCAAGTTTTCCTATAAAGGTTACAAAAAGTAATATGCGCATTGCCCAAAGTAAAATATCACCAAGAAACTTTGTTAGAGTAGGTTCTAGATTTCTACTTACCATTATTTTGCGAACCAATCTATTGATGATTCTTATGGCATACAAGCCAAGAAACAAGATAATAAAAGCAGATATTAACTTAGGTGAATATTCGATTATTTCCTTAAGTAAATTGGTGCTATAGTCTGTAAGGTAAGTAGGGTCTAAATTCATTTTGTAGTTATTAAAAAACCTTCTCTGTCAAAGAAGGTTTAAGATTTTTATTCAGTGGAGTTTGTACTGTTTTATACAGCTTCTACATTGATTTTTTCATCATTCAACATGCTTTTTAACATGTTTTCGATTCCGCTTTTCAAAGTAAAGGTAGATGAAGGGCATCCGTTACACGCACCCTGCAATATAACTTTTACTGTTCTTGTGTTTTCATCAAATGAATCAAATGCGATATTACCACCATCGGCAGCAACGGCAGGCTTAACGTACTCTTCTAGGATATTAATAATTTTTTGTGAAGTCTCGTCTAGAGAATCAAAATTGGCCTCTTTTGCAGCCTCATCTTTAGCTTCTTTTGGAATAAAGTTTTCGTCCAAAACGATGCCA
This sequence comes from Flavobacterium algicola, assembly GCF_022399565.1. Taxonomy (GTDB): domain Bacteria; phylum Bacteroidota; class Bacteroidia; order Flavobacteriales; family Flavobacteriaceae; genus Flavobacterium; species Flavobacterium algicola. The sequence goes on along the minus strand of NZ_JAJTUT010000001.1, from coordinate 769,359 downwards.
CCATTTTCGATGTAATGTTTGATGAATGTTCTTAATTCCAAAGTGATTTCGTCCCAACTATTCAATTCATATTTTGTTACCGAGATGTAGTTTTCATCAATAAAAACTTCTTTCACAAAAGCAAATTTGAATAATTCTTTCGCTAGAGGTGATGCAGCAGTTTCATCGATATTTTTAAACTCTACAGCATTTTTAGTCAACATTTTGCTAACTACAAATTTAAGTGCTGCTGGATTTGGAGTAGTTTCTCCATAAACAGTTACCGGTTGCTTTTTAGTTTGATTTTCTTCGATAGTAATGATGGTTCCACCATTGCTTACAAACAGTTCAATTTGTTCAGCGACATCGTCTTGAACATCTTGCCACTCAACGATGCTAAACTTTTCTATGGCAACAAAATTCCCCGATATATACACTGTTTTTACAAACGGAAGATAGAATAGTTGTTGAGCAAGAGGAGACGCTTTAGCTTCGTCAATATTTTTAAATTCAAAACTTTCATTTTTTGTAATGAAGTCTTCAAATTCAAATTTTAATATCGTTGGATTTTGTGTTTCTTTTATGAGAACTTTTGTCATGATTATTTTAAATTTCTACAAATTTAGTAAAGTTATTTTCTATGATTAACTATATTTGGTATATTAATAGATAAATTAACTTTATTTTAGTTTTTGTAGACTTTTAGTTTATTATTTATTTAATTTCAAATAATCATTCTTTTAAAATTGAGTCTATGTTAGTTAACGTTAAATGGATGTTAGTATGCTTGTTTATAACGTCTTATACGTATTCTCAAGAAGGTATTTCGGTCTACTCGGATTATTTATCTGATAATTATTATTTGATTCATCCCTCGATGGCAGGAGCTTCAAATTGTGCTAAAGTAAGATTAACTTCTCGTAAACAATGGTTCGATCAGAGTGATGCTCCTTCTTTACAAACTTTAAGTTTTAATGGACGAATTGGCGAGAAAGCGGGTGCAGGTATAATTGTTTTTAATGATGAAAATGGATATCATTCGCAAAAAGGAGTTAAACTGACTTATGCTTATCATTTGATGTTCTCACGAGATGCGATAGACTTGAATCAGTTGTCTTTTGGTATAAGTGCTGGTTTAGTGCAGAGTCAACTTGACGAAACAAAATTTCTTCAATCGGGTAATTTTGATCCTTTGATAAACGGTACTATCGTTCAAAAAGATTCTTACCCAACTTTTGATATTGGTGCTTCTTATAATTACCTCGATTTTTATGCACATGCAACAGTAAAAAACTTACTTGAAACTAGAAGAGAAATTTATTCTGAATTCGAAAGTGATAATTTGAGAAAATACCTTTTAAGCGTAGGTTATGTTTTTGGGAATAAAAACACTGTTTTATGGGAACCATCAATATTGTACCAAAATGTTGAAGCTACAAAAGAAACTACCTTAGATATCAATATGAAAGCCTATAAAAATATGGATTTTGGTAAATTGTGGGCAGGGTTATCCTATCGCAGATCTATAGATGGTGCTGAATATTCAAATGGTAGTGGTGTGAGTGAGCAACATTTGCAGTATATCACTCCGATTGTAGGAGTCAATTATAAAAATTTTATGTTTGCTTATACCTATTCTCATTTGTCTGGTGCAGTTAAATTTGACAATGGTGGATATCATCAAATTACCTTAGGACTTGACTTATTTTGTAAGCGTGAGAAGTATGAATGTAACTGTCCTGCAATTAATTAAAACTATTTTACTATGTTGATTAAGACAATAAATGGCAAAACGCCTCAAATTCCCGATGATTGTTATGTTGCTGAAAATGCTACAATCGTTGGAGATGTCGTATTTGGAAAATCTTGTAGTGTTTGGTTTAATGCTGTAATACGAGGAGATGTAAATTTTATTAAAATAGGGGATAAGGTTAATATTCAAGACGGAGCAATTGTACATTGTACTTACCAAAAATATCCAACGATTATAGGAAATAATGTTTCTATCGGGCATAATGCGATGGTGCACGGGTGTACAATACAGGATAATGTTCTTATTGGTATGGGAGCGATAGTGATGGATAATTGCGTTGTAGAAAGTAATTCGATAATTGCCGCCGGTGCAGTTATAACTCAAAACACTGTAGTTACTTCAGGCACAATATGGGCTGGTATTCCTGCCAAGAAGGTAAAGGATCTAAGTCAATCTGACTTTGCTGGAGAAATTGAGCGTATTGCCAATAATTATGTTTTATACTCAAGCTGGTATAAGGATGAAGAATAAAGTCTTTAGAAAAACTTTATAAATTTATCTTTTCAAAAAATGCTGTTTTGTAACTTTCGCTAATCGGAATTCTTTTATCATCGATTATCACCTTGTTTTTCTGAATTGATTTAACATGCTTAATATTTATTATATAAGAGCGGTGAATTCTTGCGAAACCTTTTGATGCCAAATTCTGCTCTAATTTTATCAAGCTAATGAGAGTAAGTATGTATTTACTATCTGTAGTATAAATTTTTACATAATCTTTCAAACCTTCGATATATAAAATATCACAGTAGTTCAATTTAATATTTTCATAATCAGCCTTTACAAACATGAAATCCTGTTCCATTTCTGGAGCGGAAATAATTGGGGTGGTAGAGGCGGTAGGACTGTGAAATTGCTGTGCCCTTGCAACAGATTTTAAAAAACGGTTAAAAGGGATCGGTTTAACCAAATAATCGACTGCGCCTAAATTAAATCCTTCTACAGCATAATTTTCATAAGCAGTAGTAAAAATAATAAGCGGTTTTTTGTCTATAGCATTTAGAAAATCGATTCCAGAAAAATGAGGCATTTCAATATCTAGAAAAATTAAATCTACATGTGTTGTATTAATAACAGATATAGCATCTATAGCATTGTTAAAAGTATGTATAAGTTCTAGCGTATCTACCCGGCTTACAAATTCTTTTATTAGGTCAACTGCTAATGGCTCGTCATCAATTATTACACATTTCATATTCGATTTTTTTTAGGTATGTGACAAAGGTAGTGGTTAGGTATTCTTTTTCTTTAGTTGGTCTAAAGTTAATTTTAACTGAACTCTAAAGTTGTCATCCTTTTCTAGTGTTGTTAATTGATGTGTCTTGGGATAAAGCAAATTTAGTCTACTCTCAATATTACTCATTCCAATTCCGGAATTTTCTGGATCTTTGTGAAAATCTTGTACTTTGTTTTCGATACAAAAATCGAGAATATTGTCTTCGATATTGATTACTATCTTTACGTAAGCTACACCTTTGTAATCGGTTCCATACTTAAATGCATTCTCAACAAAGCCAATAAGTAAAAGCGGTTCTATATGAATGTCTTTTGTGTTTCCGTGGACATTAATATAGATATTTTCTATGTTATTGAGTCGCAGTTTTTGCAATTCAATATAATTCTTAATGTAATTTATTTCTTTTTCTAGAAATACGGTTTGATTATCAGTTTCATAAAGCATATAACGCATCATTTCTGATAAGGTTACAATTGCATCGGGTACTTTATCTGATTTTTGATATGCTAAAGAATATATGCTATTTAAAGCATTAAATAGAAAATGAGGATTCGTCTGCTTCCTTAGGTAATTCAATTCGCTAGCAGTTCTCTTGGCTTCTTCAATCAATTTGTTTTGTTGATTGGTGTAATATTCCGATAACGTTTTTATCACCGTACTTCCGGCAGTAATAAATAAGTAGAACAAAATCGGTAAAAATTTCATTAACAAAGGAGGCCTTCTTTTTGGGATTAACTCAACAATACGACCATTGATATTGCGCATGTCTTCAACGCGCATTTCATGTGGTAATAAAGTTATTCGAATCACTACAAATACCGTGATGATGGCAGAAAGGATCATCAGATATTCCCAAAGTTTTTTTTGTAAAAGAAGCTGTGGAACTAAATAGTAAAAATTAAAGTAGAACAGCGCGATTCCCGATGCCCATTGAAAACAGAAGTCAGAATTTATAGCTGACTTGTTTTCGAATAATGGAATAAGAGCCACCAAAATAAACAAACACCAAATAATACTATGAATGAGTATTTGGTTTGAAATTGTGTTTTTTATTTGTTCTAGCTTCATTTATATTTTTATCGACAATAAATTTAAGTCATTTTTTGTTACTGTGGGAGATTTGTCGTTTTTCAATTTTTCTAAAACTAGTTGTCCGACTTTCATTGCGTCTTCTTCCGATTGAAAACTGGGATTACTTTCCACAGTTGGTATTATTGTCTGTTTTATAATAATCTTATCATTTTGACGTATAGTATAGCCCCAGCCCGTTGCTGTCTCCATAGTCATTACAGTCAATTTTTTATTTTCTTTACAAGCAAGTACACTTGCAAAAAGAACTAAAAGCACAAGAGCTTTTGAAAATTTTAAATAAAAATGCTTCTGGTTTTTGTTCCAGAAGCATTTTTTAGTTGAATTAATTATCATCATCATCTTGTTCTTCTAGAGGTTTGAATTCCCAAGAGTCATCAAAGTAAGAGGTTCCTGATTTACCAAGTAAAACAAAGCCTCTTTGGTTGATTGCAAAACCGATTGCGTCAGTTCTTGCAGATCCTTCTAATGCCGTTTTTTCATTCCAAATGTCTGTCGTTGGATTGTATTCCCATATTGTTTTTGAGTATTCACCACAAGCGATATATCCCAATCCGTTCATAGAAAATGCAACAGCATTTGATCTAGTGATTAAGTACGTATCATGATCATCTTCATCATCATCTAAATCTCTTTTCTTAGTCCACGCTTCTGTACTTGGGTCAAATACCCAGAAATCTGTTTGATAAGCACCACTGTTAACACCAGTTCCTAAGTATGCTTTATCGTCAATCACAAAAACAGTAGCATTTCTTCTTTTGTTTCCACCAAATCCACTTACTAGCGTCCAGCTGTCATTAGCAGAGTTGTATTGGTAGAAATCTTTTAAATAATTCCCATCATATCCTGTTCCAAAATAAGCTTTTCCACCTACTTGAAAACCTACTGCTGAGTAACGAGCAGATCCACCAAAGTCAGTTTTTTGAGTCCAACTGTTTGCAATCGGATCGTATTGATAAAAATCTTTTAATTTATTTGTACCATCGTATCCTAGTCCAACATATCCTTTACTATCCATTTCAAAAGCAGATGCCGCACTTCTCGCAATTCCTGTGAAATTTGCTTTTTGCTCCCAGTAGTCTCCTGTAGAGTTGTATGCCCAAAGGTCATTTAAGTATTCATCACCAGTATAACCAGTAGTCACATAAGCAAAATCACCAATAACAAAACTTGTAGCATTTGAACGTGCAGGTCCATCAAAAGATGACATTTTTGTCCAGTTACCTAGTAAATCATCATCATCATCAGAACTACAGCTTATAAAAGTAAGGCTCATAAGAAGCGCTGTTAAAAGAAAACTTTTTCTAAAAATATTCATAATCATTATTTGTATTAGAGTTTGTATTTTATGCCTAATGATAATTTATATCCTTGGCTATTATTAAATTCGCTTAATGTATTCTTGTTTTTATCTAATGCTTCAAATTTTGTATTGACATCATATCCTGCTTGTAATTTTAAATACCAATTTGAATCTACATTTCGTTCAAATTCAATTGCCGAGCTCAAGGTTGAAAATTCAATTCTTGAATCGGAGTTTAAATCGTTGATATAAGTCGCTTTGTCAAATGAATAACTGCTTCCCGTTATAAATGATGTAAACCTAAATAGGTTTCTTGTATTGTTTGAATAATTTAATTTTGTTGCGGGAAAACCAAGGTCATATGATAAACTTGAATTTACTTGATGATGAAATGATACCGTAGGTGTAATTTCCGTCGATCCAAAATAAGTATTTCGTTGCAATCCTATTGTCAAATTATTTTTAACATTGAATGTATGATTTACTGCAATTCCTCCTAAAATAATAACATCTGAAATGTTTAAATTAGATTGGAAACCCGCCACAGGATTAGCATTTAAAATGAATTTGGTTTTTGCATTTATAGCGTGTTCAACTTCAAAATTATACGCAATTCTATTCAAGCTATTCATTTCGCTAAAATGGTTCACTTCTGCTTGTTTGTATACAAATGTATCATATTCGTATGCAAGGTTGTTTGTGATGGCAGTTTTTTTATTAATATTACTATTAATGGCGATTTTTATGCTGCTTTCATTATTGTTAAAGTCAGATGTTGACTGTGTATTTACATTTGCATCTACAATATAGCTGTTTTGAGAAGATATATAAGATGTTGCAAGCATAAATAGTAAGTTTATAAATGTCTTTTTTGCCATGAATTTTGATATTGGTCCAAAAATAGTCTTATAATTATTTTTAAAAAAAGAAGATATATAGAATCCTTCTTTCTATAGATAAGTGCCCTCTTTTTTACGTTAAATGAAATTTCTGAGTCTGATGTTAAACTGTAGATTAAAAAAGCTTGTTTATAGTCATAATCTGGAAATTAGTATAACTTATTAGGTGTCGTAGCTGCGTCTAACTTATATTTGTTCAAAAACATATATGCACAAGCAGTTTTTAATATTGATTTTGAGTATTTTTATATATTCTTGTGATTCAGATATTGATACGGGTAATTTTGTTGTCGGTTCAGATTATCTGGAGATTAATAACAATGTAATTTTGGTAGATACGCTAGCAGTCGATGTTTCCACTGTTCAGTTAGATTCATTGGTAACGTCGAGTCAACTTCGTATAACTGTTGGTAGCTATACAGATCCAATCTTTGGTAAAGTAGAGGCGAGTAGCTATTTTCAACTTACAGGTGATAGCTATACAATTGCTAGTTCTTCAGATACAGAAGCCTCAGCTTATGTATTTGATTCTATTCGAATGGTAATGAAGTTGGATAAATACTATTATGGGGATACAACCCAAGTTCACTCGTTTAGTATTCATCGTCTCCAACAAAATGTGAAGACATCTCTAGAGGATGACACTTTTCACAATGATTCAAGTTTGCTTTATGACAGTCAAAGTTTAGGAACGGTTTCCTATAAACCAAAACCGTATAGTCAAGATTCTGTAAATGTTGTCTTGAGCAATGATTTTGGAAATGCACTTTTTCAGAAATTCAAAGGCAAAGAGATTACAAATTCGGACGAATTTATAGAATATTTTAAAGGGTTTGTGATAAAGCCAATAACCGGAAGTTCTTCTTCAGTAATGGGTTTCAGTATGTCGAGTGAAATGCGTTTGTACTATTCTAAAGCATCTACCGAAAGTGAAAGTTCACTAACGCTTACCTTTGGAATAAATGATACTTCAAAACAATTCAATAATTATACCCTGGATAAAAGCGGAACCATTTTAAAAGATCTGCCCACTAATTCAGAATTAAAATTGGCAAGTACCAGCACGGGTAACAAAGGTTATGTACAGTCGGGTACAGGTGTAGCATGTCGAATTGATGTGCCAAATATAAAACAGTTGAAGAGGTTGTATACAAATGGGGTTATTCTTAGTGCACAACTCAATATTAAACCAGCCAATGGAACTTATTCTGATACATATCCACTGCCAGATTCTTTGCAAGTCTTTGTTTGTGATAATTTAAATAGAATTAAATATGCGCTAACATCTTCATCAGGGTCGACTTTATATGCTATTTTAAATACGCAAAAGGATGAATTTAATGAAACAATAGGATATGATTTGTCACTTGGTACATTTTTACAAAGTGAACTGATTAAAGAAAATAATGATAAATTATCACTATTATTGGTTGCTCCAACTATAAATAAAGGAGTAAACCGTTTAGTTTTGGCAGATCAAAAAACTACTGTAAATAAATTGAAGTTGAAACTCTATTATATATCTTATTAGATGAAAATTAAAATAATGTTGATTGCCTTTATAGCGCTAATTACTAATAAAAATTTTGGACAAAGTGTTTCAAGTTCACCTTACTCTTTATTTGGAGTAGGTACAGAGTTCGAATCTGATTTTGGTTCAATTCCAGGACTTGGTTCATCTGGGATTGCTTTACCTACCAATAAATTTATAAATAATTTAAACCCTGCGTCTTTGGGTTTTATGTACCAAAACCATTTTCTGTTTGACGTGGGAGGGAAAGCTATTGTTACCACTTACCAAGATGTATCTACCAAAGAGAAGCGAAATAATGTGCAGTTTTCACATATAGCCTTTGCGTTTCCTATAAGTAAAAAATCAGGAGTGAGTTTAGCTTTAAAACCTTATTCTAGTAGTTCTTACAGTATATCTAATTTATCTCTTGGTATAAAAGACAGTGATGAATTTTACACTTACAGTGCAGCAGGAACTGGAGGACTTAATGACTTAGATGTCTCATATGGTTATAGATTAAGTAAAAGGATGTCTGTCGGAGCGACAGGTTCAGTTTTATTTGGTAATGCATCCGTGGATGAAAATTATTTAGTTGATGTGGCTTTGTTGAATATTTCTAAAACAACAAATTATAATGGTGTTCGTTTGACATTAGGAACACAATATGCAATTGATTCTACATTTACCATAGCAGCGACAATAAAATCTCCGTCCAAAATTAATGCATCAAAAGTTGCAAGTATTACATCAGTAACTGCTTCTGGAAGCTCGATTATTACTTCTGAAGAAGCTGTAGATGTTAACGATTATTATATGCCAACTGAGATTGCTATTGGATTAAGTAAAAGTTTTAAAGAAAATTTTAATGCGACTCTTGATTATCAAAAAAGTTTCTGGTCGGATACAAATCAGTCAGATTCTTATGGTGTATTTACAAATCAAGATAAATTTGCTGCTGGCTTATCTTTCGAAAAATCAAAAAAAGGAAGGTCTTATTTTGATCGTTTCAAATACTCGATGGGATTCAATTACGACACAGGTTACTTAGAGATTGATAGCAAGAAAATACAAAACACATCCGTATCTATAGGAGTATCTGTACCATTGGATAATATGTTCTCAATGTTGAATGTATCCTACTCATATGGTCAAAAAGGAAGTATTACAAATGGTTTGATCAAAGAGAATTATCATAAACTATCATTGAATTTAAGTTTAGATGGTTTCTGGTTTGTTAAAAGGAAATTCGAATAGTTAAAACTCCTTTTCGATAACATTGTACTTTTTACCTAAAATATCTTTCAATACAGTTGGATTTGTATTGGTATAGAAAAGAGATTCATTTTCTTTTGTATTTGTAAAGCCTACTTGCTCACGCAGTAGGTTTTTTGTTTGTCTGGCTACTGCCTCACCCGAATCAATAATATGAATATGGTCTGGCAGAATTTTTTTTATTTGTGGAATAAGATAAGGATAGTGACTGCATCCTAATACCAAGTAGTCAATGTCTGCATCAATCATTGGTTGAAGATAGGAGAGTAGTAGTAGACTCATGTCTTCAGAATTAATCTCACCAGCTTCAATGAGCTGAACCAATCCGTGGCCTACTTGTTCAATGATCTTTGTAGTTTGGAACATTCCTGCGGTTTTATTAAATAGATCGCTTGTAAGAGTGCCTTGTGTGGCTAATATTCCTATCACTTTAGTTTTTGAACTAAGGGCTGCTGGTTTAATGGCAGGTTCTATACCAATAAACGGAATTGTATACTTTTCTCTTAATTCTTTGATAGCATTAGTTGTAGCAGTATTGCAAGCTATAACAATCAACTTACAATCCATTTGTAATAAATAATCTGTATTTTTAATACATAGATCTATAATCTGAGCTTTCGATTTTTGTCCGTAGGGTGCATTTTTACTATCTGCTAAGTAAATTGTTTTTTCATCTGGAAGTAAATCGTGTATCGCGCTCCATATAGAAGTGCCTCCAATTCCTGAGTCAAATATGCCGATAGCGTTATTATTATCCATTTCTAATTTATTACAACTAACAGTTACAAAAACCAAAGTTAAGCGCTCTAATTTAATTTTCCTAAGTGAGAAAGCAAAAAAAAACGTTCTATTCCACAATGTGGAATAGAACGTTTTACTAATCTTAAAGGTGTTTTTAGAAACCTAAATCTTTTTTTACATCTGCAGTAATGTTTGGACCATCTGCAAGTAATAAAGTAGAACCATCAAGTACATATTGGTATCCTTTAGCTTTTCCAACTTTTTGGATTGAAGCTCTTACTTTATCCATTAATGGTTTAACGATATCAGATTCTTTTTGTTGCAATTCTTTTTGAGCATTATCTCTAAAATCAACAATTCTTTTTTGCATGTCCTGAACTTCTTTAGAACGGTCACCATTAATAGCATCCGTTACAGTAGCAGATTCTGCTTCGTATTTTTTTAATTTTCCTTGGTATTCTTCAACCATTTTTTTGTAGTCAGTATCATAAGTACTGCTTAATTTTTCAAGTTGTTTTTGTGCGTCAAGCATTGCTGGCATTTTAGCCATAATTTCACTTACATCAACATGCGCTGATTTCGCCTGAGCATTCATTGTTTGGTTTGCTCCTAAAATAAATATTGCAGCAATTAATAAAGTTTTGATCTGTTTCATCGGTTTTTAAATATTAAGTAATTATTTATTGTTTTAATTGTATTTCTCTTGCTTGCTTAATTGAATCTCTTACTTGTAAAGCTTTCTCTTTTTTTAATTCTAATTCTTTCTTTCGATCTTCAATGATTTTTTTTCTTTCCTCAAGTGCTTTGGCTCGTGCCTCTTCAGGAGTAATCTTTTCTGTGTCTTCAGTCGCTGTTGCAGATTTGTCTTCTACTTTTTTTACCTCCTCTGTCTTAGGAGAGGCAGAAATCGTGCCAGTTTTTTTTGCTTCTCTTTCTGCTAGAATCTGCGCACGCTTTTCTTCGAGTTCTCTTTTTCTATCTTCAACCAATTTCTTTCTGTCTTCAATAACTTTAGCATTTGCATCCAGCTGTTTTTGACGATCTTCTTCAGCTTTCAATTTTGCTGCTTCTTTATCATCCTCAGTAGTACTAGTTGACGACTTTGCAGTAGTCCCATTTGCTTTAGCTTCTCTGTCCAAAATCAGTTGCGCTCTTTTATCTTCGGCCTCTTGTTTCTTTTGTTCTGCTGCCAGCTTTCTATCAGCAAGAATTTTTTCTCTTTCCGCTTTCCTAGCTTCTAATGCGTTTTGTCTGTCTACCAAATTTGGATTCACATCAACTGCATCTTCTTTTTTCTCTCTGGCCAACTCTGCTTCAAGTTGTTTTTTTGATAATTGCTCTCTTTTATTAGAACGGTTTAAAATTCGCAATACCAAATCACTTATATCATATCGTTTGGCAGCAAATATCATTGTGAAGTCAGAAGTTTTGTCAAATATAAAATCGTATTTCTGTTGTTCAGCAATATCTTGAATAGCTGTAAAAACCTGATCTTGAATCGGCTTTATCAAATCTGTTTTTTGACTTGTTAAATTTCCATTTGGGCCAAAACGTTGTTGTTGTAAATCTAAAAGTTCTTTTTCAAGAAATTTTATTTCAGTTTCTCTTTCTTCAATTAGTCCTTTAGTTAATAAAGGTTTTTCCGCACTTAGTGCTTCTGTAACTGTTTTGAGGTCGTTTTTTTTGACTTCAATTTCCTGCTTCCACTTCTGCGCTTTTATTTCTAATTGTGCATTTGCTTCGATATAATTGGGTACATTTTGTAAAATGTATTCCATGTCTATATATCCAATTTTTGTTCCTCTAGTTTGAGAATGTAAAACATTCGCACTAACCAAGATCAAAGCTAAAACTAAATAATATTTTTTCATATCAAGTGAAATTAGAAAAATAATTCCTTTTAAAATTGTTGCCCAATTATGAAAGCTGTATTCCATCCAGCTTTTGTTGTTTCTCCTGTAGCAGCATCAAATCCATGACCAAAATCAATACCTAACAGTCCAAACGCAGGCATAAATACACGTAATCCAACACCTGCAGATCTTTTAAGATCAAATGGGTTATATGTTTTAAAGTTTGAAAATGCATTACCAGCGTCTATAAATCCTAATGCGTAAATAGATGCAGATGATTTTAAGGTGATTGGGTATCTCAATTCCATTGAGAATTTATTATACACTGTTCCACCAGTTTGTTGTCCAAAATTACTACTTGACGTATCTGTAATAATTGGCGTTAGTGTGTTGTTTTTATAACCTCTTAAACCAATTGTTTCTCTACCATCCATTGAGTAGTTGGCCATTCCATCTCCACCAACATAAAAACGTTCAAAAGGTATAACTCCTCTATCTTGATTGTATGCTCCTAAGAAACCAAATTCAGTTAAAGTTCTTAATACTAATTTACCGTAAATCTTAGTATACCAATCTGCTTTGAATTTTACTTTATAATATTCTAACCAATTGTATTTCTCTTGATCCACTTTTGCAGCATCTGCTCCAGCCTCTTGATAAGTCGAAACTTTATTTCCGTTTGAATCTAGATAAGATCCAGCAGCTACAGTAACGTTACCATTACCATCGGTTACATCAGAAGTGCTTTTTAATTTGTATGCTTCTAGGTCACCTAATCCTGAATAATCTATACCATTGATCAATGAATAAGGGAATGTGAATTTTGCAGATACACTAACCTCAGATCCATAAGTAGGGAAGATTGGATTTACCCCTTTATTATTTCTTGTCAAACCAATTGTATAAGCAAGGTTTCTTGAAGTACCGTTACCAAAAGTAAATAATCCAATGTTGTAATCATTTAAATTATAATGTTGGTAACTTACACTTTGAGAAAGTACAAAGAAATCATCTGGCACAGTCAATCTTTTTGCAAGACCTACAGAAAGCGTTAAGATATTAAAACTCTTAGATTTGTCAACACCAGAAGATGATGAATAGTCTGTAGAGAATTGTGTACTGTATGATAAGGATGAGCTAAATTGTACTGGTTTTTTTTGTCCAAACCATGGTTCAGAGAAAGATAAACTATACGTTTGAAAGTAAGTACTAGCTTGTAAACGTAAAGACACTTTTTGACCATCTCCCATCGGTAATGGTTTGTAAGCTTCTTTATTACCAATATTTCTAGCTGAGAAGTTATTAAAGGATAGCCCTAACGTTCCAATGAAACCACCACCACCATAACCTCCTTGAAGTTCGATTTGACTTGATCCTTTTTCTACCAAGTTGTATTCAATATCTACTGTACCTGCAGCTGCATCAACATTTTTAAATTTTGGATCAATAGCCTCTGGGTCAAAGAATCCTAATTGTCCTATCTCACGAATAGTTCTAACCAATAACTCTTTGCTGTATTTTTCACCTGGTTTAGTACGAAGTTCTCTGTAAATAACACGGTCATTCGTTTTGTCGTTCCCTACTACCGTAATTTTATTAAAATATGCCAATGGACCTTCGGTTACTCTAATTTCGAAGTCAATACTATCATTAACTGTTTTTACTTCTACAGCATTAATGGTAGAGAATAAATAACCGTTATTCTGATATAAGTTAGTGATGTCTTCACCATCTGGTTTTGACTTATCAGCAATTCTTTTTTCAAGTAAAACTCCGTTGTAAGTTTCTCCTTTTTTTACACCTATTATTCTACTTAAAAATTGATCTGGGTAAACAGTATTTCCTAAGAATTTAATGTTCCCAAAATAATATTTATTTCCTTCTTCAATCTTTATTTTAATAGCCAGAGCATTCTTTTCCTTGTCAAAAGCAACAGAGTCAGAAACTATCCTAGCATCACGGTATCCTTTTTCTTTATAGGAAGCGATTACTTTTTCTAAATCTTCTTTGTATTTTGATTTTATGAATTTTGAAGCTTTCAATACACGAAAAACATTTTTTTGCTTCGTGTCTTTCATAGACTTTCTTAAAGTTTTGTCTGAAATCTGAACATTACCGTCAAATTCAATTTTGTGAATTTTGACCTTTTCACCTTTATCTACGTTTACAAGCATTCTTACTTGATTAACAGAAGACGTGTCAACAGACGTATTTATTCCAACTTTAGTATTGAAATAACCATCTTTTTTGTATTTGTTTTCAATATAATTTTTGGTTGTTGTTATCAAATTTTCGTTAACAACTTTACCTTGAGTTAATTCATTGTCTTTTATTAAGGCATCTACTTTACCTTTTTTGACACCTACAAATTTTACCTCACTAAGTTTAGGTAACTCTTTAATGTCTAGGTCAAGATAGATACTATCACCTTCAATGCGATTAATATAAAATGAAATTTCATCAAAAAGGCCTAGTTTACCTAGTTTTTTAATGGCACTACTGATTTCTTCTCCTGGTACTGATATAGTTTGTCCCTTTGCTAGTCCAGAAAAAGTGACTACAGTTTGATCATTAAAGCTGATTTTATTGGTAAGAGTAACGTCTGCGATTATGTACTTTTCGCCCTTGTCAAAATCAACTCTTGTTTGCGCTTCCACTTGTGAAGAAATTACCAAAAACAAAAAAGTTAAGACTGATTTTATATTGTTATTTAACACTAAATTTTTATTTAATTTGTTCACTTGTTTTTCCAAATCTACGTTCTCTTTTTTGATAACTAATGATAGCCTCATATAAATCTTGTTCTTTAAAGTCAGGCCATAGAATATCAGTGAAATACAATTCTGCATAAGCTATTTGCCATAGCAGAAAATTACTGATACGATGTTCTCCACTGGTTCTAATTAATAAATCCACATCTGGTAAATTTTGCGTGTAAAGATGCTCATTAATAATCGAATCGTCAATACTGTCAATTGAAATTATATTATTTTTAACTTTATCACTTATGGTTTTTACAACATTAACAAGCTCCTCTCTAGACCCATAACTTAGGGCCAATGTGAGCGTCATTTTTGTATTGTTTTTGGTTTTTTCAACAACCCTATTTATTACTTTCTTTGCAGTATCGGGTAGTTTGTCAAAGTTACCTATAGTGGTTAATCTTATTTTTTTCTCTTCTAATGAATCCAATTCTTTTGTTAGAGATTTTACTAAGATTTTCATTAGAGTGTCGACTTCTAATTTTGGTCTGTTCCAATTTTCAGAAGAAAAGGTGTATAATGTTAGATTTTCGATACCCAACTCAAAACAAGTTTGAATGATATCTTTTACAGATTCACTTCCTCTTTCGTGACCAAATGCGCGAAAGAAACCTTGTTTTTTTGCCCAACGACCGTTACCATCCATAATGATGGCAATGTGTTTTGGTAATCTATCTTTGTCTATGTTATCTAGTAAATTCATTTTTTTAATCTGCGCAATAGCAAGGTTTTTCACCAAAGGTGTATGTTAATGTTACTCCAGAAAATACGTACCAATCATTATTATTTATATTCCCAAAACTTTGATTGATTAGATTAGGATCATTAGGCAAACTTCCGTCCAGATCATCTGCAAACGTATATCTAGCACCAGTTTCTACTGCTAGTACAAACACACGACTCAATCTTGTTTTTATTCCAATTGTCATTGGTATTGCAAATGAACCTCGTTTTTCAGATTGCCTTTGCTCTCCCAATGTATTAAAGAATAAACTAGTATACCTAACATAACTTATACCGCTATGTATATAAGGTGTAGTTTTATTACCAAGTTCATGAAGGTTGAAGTCAAAAAAATTAAATTCAAGGCCTAAAGATACTTCTTTTATATTATTTTCAAAATTATAGCCTCTTAGGTTGCGACTAGCTTCCTTAGAATCTAAGTCATTTGATGTTAATTTTGACTGCGTATACTGAATTCGGTAGGCGTGCCTTGGACTTTTATTCCATTTATACAATATTCCTATCGCTGCTTCATTTGGATTGATGTAGGTTGTTGGACCAATATCTCCAATGTAATTGCTGCCTCCCAAAAACAGACCTACTTCATGAATCTGCGAATATAGGGTTGTACTTAACAATAAGTAAATAAATAAGCTGATTTTTTGTGTCATTTTATTTGAAATAGCCTGCAAATATAATAATTATCACTACCAAACAATATGGATTGTGATAAATGTATATGTCTATTTGATTATTAGGCGTTTTAGTTAGTATTTTATCTCTATTTGATAAAATGAAAACGGAAAATAACAAATATTCGTATAGTGCCTAATAAAAATTAACAGCTGTTAGTTACGTTTGTCTTCACCCCAAAGGAGTTTGGAACGTAGCGTTTTTAAGAAAGTTTCGTTTGGAATTTCGATCATATTGATCTGAAAAGGTGTTTTTTTAATACTCAAAATTGACTCGTTTCCTACAGATGTAATTCTGGAATCTAGCGATACTAAATAATTCTCTTCTCGTCCTGATACTTTTAATCTAATTTCTGTATTGTCAGGTATAACTAGCGGTCTTGCATTTAAATTATGTGGAGAAATTGGAGTGATAACCAAGCTTGTTGTGTCAGGAGTTAAAATAGGACCACCACAACTAAGCGAATATCCTGTAGATCCTGTTGGGGTAGAGATAATCAATCCATCTGCCCAATATGAGTTTAAATATTCACCATTCAAATAAGTATCGATTGTAATCATCGAAGTGGTGTCCTTTCTACTTACCGAAACTTCATTCATAGCAAAATTAATATCTTGTAAACTTTTATTGGTCGGAGTACAAGTTAAACTTAGCAAGGTTCTTTTTGATAACGTATGTTTTCTGTTAATTACCAATTGTAAGAAATCGGAAATATTTTCCTTCTGTACTGTGGCCAAGAAACCGAGTCTTCCTGCGTTTATACCCAAAATAGGTACTCCAGAATCACGAACAAAAGTTGCGGCTCTCAATATAGTTCCATCTCCACCAATGCTAACAAGCATGTAATAACTGGAGTTAATATCATCATGTGATGCAAAAGTTTTGTATTTGCTAGTAATTATTTTATGTTCTAGTAGCGTTTCTTGATAACGCTCTTCCATAACTAGTTCGACTTTATTCTTTGAGAAAAAATTCAGAATCTCCAAAATAATTGGCTCTGTGCTATCTTGATAATATTGACCGTAAATGGCTATTTTCATTGTCTATTTTGAATCGATTGTGAGTGGTTTAAGGTGCTAGTTTTTTCTAAGCTTTAAATGTTTAAATATTTATCCAAATAATCGGATCGTTCTTTTAGATTATTAATATAATTGTCTTCGACATGTTCTGATGTAATCTCATAATTGTACCTTCTAAAAGACTGTACAATTTCATTGATTGCTCCTAGGCTAATTTTTAATGTAATTTCGACACTATCAACTTCAGATTCTGAGATAAAAAGTCCTAACAATTTTCCATTATTGCTTTCTACGATTTGAGTGATTTGACTCATTGAATAGTCAAGTACGCCTTTCTTAACTTTTATAATTCGTCCTGGTTCTTTTAAAAATGGAGTTTGGTGAAAGAAATTTAAAATTTCCTCTATTTCATAATATCCAATATAATTATTTTCGGTATCTAAGACCGGAATCAAATTACTGTGATTTTTTGCAAATACCTCTAAAACTTCTAGCCAAATTGCAGAAGATCTAGTGTAGAATGTTTCGAGTGTATATTTATAATCAATGATTTTTTTGTCATCATCAAAGGTCTCCAAATCATCAGAGGCAATGCTTCCTATATAAACGCCTTCTTCCACAACAGGAAAATGGGAGAAATGTAATTCCGCAAAAAAGTCCTTAACATTGTCAATAGTTTCTTGACTGTCAAGTGGTTTATAGTCGTTTGTTATGAAGTCTGTAATATTCATAGTAAATAAATCCTCAATTTTTATGCAAAATAATCAAAAAAAGGCAAAATACCCTACCTTTTACTTTGTATTTTTGCGTCAGTTAATCAGTTATTTATAATCAAAAAGTATTCCAATGACAAAGTTAAGTGTAAACATCAACAAAATAGCAACTTTACGCAATGCACGTGGAGGTAATGTGCCTGACTTATTAAAAGTAGCCACCGATATTCAAAAATTTGGAGCACAAGGAATTACTATTCACCCGCGCCCAGATGAACGTCACATCCGCTATCAAGATGCGCGCGATTTAAAAGCCATTGTTCATACCGAATTCAATATAGAAGGAAACCCACAACATAATTTTATCGATTTGGTTCTTGAATGCAAACCAGAGCAAGTCACATTAGTGCCAGATGCAATTGGTGCCATCACTTCATCTGCTGGTTGGGATACAGTAAAAAATCAGGCTTATTTGACGGAAATGATTCAAGAATTTAAGCGAAATAATATTCGAACGTCCATCTTTGTCGATCCTATTCTTGCAATGATCGAAGGGGCAAAAAATACAGGAGCAGATCGAATCGAATTATACACTGAGGAATTTGCACACCAATACAGTTTAGGAAACCATGATGCAATCAATCCTTATGTAACAGCATCGGTTTTGGCAAACGACTTAGGCTTAGGGATTAATGCAGGACACGATTTAAGCTTAGATAATATTCAGTTTTTCAAGCAGAACATTCCAGGATTACTCGAAGTTTCTATAGGACATGCATTAATCGCAGAGTCACTATATTTAGGTTTAGAGAATGTGGTGAACATGTACTTGCAAAAATTAAAATAAAATAATCTGGGCGTGCCCTTTATAATCCCGATCGATCTCGGGATTATAAAGGTCGGGCTATACGCTACAATCTTTTTTCATATTTCGCTATCGCTTCATATTAAAAAAGGATTTTCGCTGCTATCCCTCACGCAAAACCATAAAAACACAAGAAAATGCTATATTCAAAAATAGAAGGAGAAGGAAAACCACTTTTAATCCTACACGGATTTTTAGGTATGTCAGATAACTGGAAAACTATTGGAGTACAATTGTCAACAGAAGGGTATCAAGTGCACTTACTCGATTTGCGTAACCACGGTCGCAGTTTTCAATCAGAGGAATTTAGTTATGCTTTAATGGCACAAGACGTGTTTGATTATTGTAAAGGACATAATTTAGAAAAGGTCTCTGTTATTGGGCATTCAATGGGCGGTAAAACGGCCATGTTGTTTGCAACTACCTATCCTGAGATGATCGATAAATTGATTATTGCTGATATTGGTCCAAAATTTTATCCGCAGCATCATCAAACGATTTTAGCGGGATTAAATGCGGTAGATTTTGCAAAAAAACCAAGCCGCGCTGATGTCGAAGCTACACTAGAAGAATACATCACCGACTTCGGAACGCGTCAGTTTTTAATGAAAAGTTTGTTTTGGCAAGAGCCAGGTCAATTAACTTTCCGTTTTAATCTTTCTGTTTTCAATAAAAAGTTAGACGAAATAGGGGTGGCCCTCCCAGATTCTGCAGTGTACAACAAACCCACCCTTTTTATTCGTGGTGGAAATTCGGATTACATCAAGGATGGCGATTTCGATGCGATAAAGAAACATTTCCCATTAGCGGCATTCGAAACAATTCCTAATGCTGGACATTGGTTACACGCCGAAAATCCAAAATTGTTTCATCAATTGGCAAAAGATTTCTTAGATAAATAATTTAAACGAACATTATGAAAGTTTTATTTAGAATATTAATTACTGCAGTATTGGTTGTGATTTTATCACATTTAATGCCTGGAGTACATGTAGAAAGTTTTGTAAAAGCTATTTACGTTGCTATTGTTTTAGGGTTACTAAACCTTTTCATCAAGCCAATCTTAGTTATACTAACATTGCCTATCACCTTCATTACATTAGGGTTGTTTTTACTAATTATCAATGCAATACTTATTTTAATATGCGATAATATTGTAGGAGGCTTTAGGGTAGATTCTTTTTTAACTGCCTTTTTGTTTAGTGTTATATTGTCTGTTTCTCAGTCAATTATGTATGCGCTTTTTGGAGAGACTAAATAAATAAAACAGCTTAGTAAAACTATATTAACAATTTTTTTAAGGATTGTTTATATAGTTTTACTAATTTTGTGCTCAATTACAAGACGATGAAAAAAATCCACTTTATACTAATACTTCTGATTGGCGCCTTTATGATGCCAACATCAGTATTTGCATGTGGAAATAATTCAAAACAAAAATCTTGTACCAAAGAAATGTCTTCTCATAAGGGCATGAAAAACTGTTGCAAGAAAAAAACTGGTTCAAACGATAAAGAACACAGTGGTTGCAGCGGTAAATGTGGCAACGCTTTGTGTAGTGTTTCAACATTGAATTTAGGAATTGTTTCGGCCTTTACTATTGAAACAAATTCCGATGTCTTTAATTTTTCTACCAAAAGACAAAAGTTTTATCATTCAGTATCGTTCACTTCTGAAGGGTATTCATCTATTTGGCTTATTCCTAAAATAAGCTAAAAATAATCTGTGACAGCCATTATTCTGTCAAATTCAAAGCTATAAATGCTTTATCCTATTATTTAACGACTTTAAAAATGCAACTTATAATAGTTTTGATACTGTTGTTCGGCCATTTTATACGTCATTCTAATTTTTATCCAATGAAATCAATTAAAAAAGTATTGATAATAACTGTCTTGTTATTATCAACAGTGGCTATGCAAGCCCAAATAAAAAATGCAAAAACAGATACTGTAACTATTCTAGGTAATTGCGGTATGTGTCAAAAAAACATCGAGAAAGCTGGGAACATTAAAAATGTAGCTTTAGTAAATTGGAACAAGGATATTAAAGTAGCTTCTATAACATATGACGCTAATCAACCAATCAAGATGAAATCTTAAAACGTATTGCATTAGCAGGTTACGATAGTGAAAAAAACACTGCACCAAACGCAGCATACAAAAAGCTTTCTCCATGTTGTCAATACGACCGAGAAGCAAAAGAATCAAACTAAAATACATCAAATAATTATCACATTTAAAGTACATAAAAATGAAAAATTTAATAAAAATTGGTCTCTTATCATTAGTTCTAATATTAGCATCTTGCAAAGACAATAAAGAAAATGCATCAGACGACAACAAAGAAATGATTGCTGATAACGAATTATACTTCTGTTCCATGCATCCAGAAATCACTGGTAAAATGAATGATATTTGTTCAGAATGTGGAATGAAATTAACAGAAAAAGTGAGCGATAGAGACGAAACTGTAAGTGTAAAGAAAATGGAGATCATAAAAAGCAAAGCGGCTTTTTCTACAGATCTAATTTTAGATAAATACATTAATCTTAAGAATAAGCTAGCGGCTGATGATAGTAAAGCGGCCGCTGCTGCAGGTACGGAATTAGAACGAGCAATAGAAGATGCCAGATTTGAGATAATCGAAGCAGAATTACAAAATCAGTACACAACGATTACAAAAGCGGCAATTGAAGAAACAGTTGCTATTACTGCAAATTCGGAAAAAATTGCTAATCAAAGAAAGCAATTTGCGGCTTTAAGCCAAAACATGACGTATTTAATTCAAATGTTTGATACTGATAAAATATTATACCAAGATTATTGCCCAATGTACGGTGAAGGTAAAAACGGATATTGGATCAGTGAAGTAAAAGATATTAAAAATCCTTACTACGGAGCTGAAATGTTGACTTGCGGTGGATTAATCAAAGAGTTGTAATAACAAACACAATGTCCTCTAATCTTTTGACAACAGTAATTTTGTCTAACACCTTCTGGTTATGGTTGAAAAATTAATATCCTTTTCTTTAAAAAACCGTGCGGTTGTGCTGCTCGTTTCGCTCGCCCTTTTTGGATGGGGAATTTATAGCGTGCAACAAAATCCTATTGATGCAATCCCTGATTTGTCTGATAATCAAGTGATTGTTTTCACGGAGTGGATGGGTAGAAGTCCGCAGGTAATTGAAGACCAAGTAACCTATCCTTTGGTTTCCAACCTGCAAGGAATTCCGAAAATCAAAAATATTCGTGCCTCTTCTATGTTCGGGATGAGTTTTGTTTACATCATTTTTGACGATGAAGTAGATCCTTATTGGGCAAGAACCCGAGTTCTAGAACGCCTCAATTTTGCTCAACGCTTGTTGCCAGAAAATGTCACACCTACATTAGGGCCTGATGGTACGGGTGTTGGTCATGTTTTTTGGTACCACTTAAAAACCGATAAAATGGATCTTGGAGAGCAGCGTGCCTTGCAAGATTGGTACGTAAAATTTGCTTTACAAACGGTTCCTGGTGTTGCTGAGGTGGCCTCTTTCGGTGGTTTCGAAAAACAATATCAATTGGTATTAGATCCTCTCAAAATGCAATACTATAATGTAAGTATGATGGAGATAATGAAGGCGGTCAAAACGAGTAACAACGATGTCGGTGGTCGAAAATTCGAAATGAGTGACCGCTCGTATGTTGTGAGAGGACTAGGGTATATCAAAGACATTAAAGACGTCGAAGGTATCGCTATTAAAAACTACAATTCGGTTCCTGTGAAAGTGAGCGATGTAGGATCGGTACAAATGGGTGGTGATTTGCGTTTGGGTGTATTTGATGCAAACGGTGAAGGTGAAGTTGTAGGTGGTATCGTGGTGATGCGCTATGGCGAAAACGCCGACAAAGTTATTGCTGCGGTCAAAGAAAAAATGAAAGAAGTTCAAAAAGGCTTGCCTGATGGAGTGACTTTCGAAACCTCTTATGATCGTTCGGATCTAATTGCCAAAGCTGTCGAGTCAATCAAAGGAACGCTTATCGAAGAAATGATTGCTGTGTCAGTGGTTATTTTACTCTTTCTTTTTCATTGGCGAAGCGCCTTGATTATTTTAATACAGTTGCCAATTTCGGTAGCGATAGGATTTATTTTATTGCAAGCTTTTGGCATTTCGTCAAATATAATGTCCCTCACAGGAATCGCACTGGCAATAGGTGTAGTTGTGGATGACGGAATAGTAATGGTCGAAAATGCTTATAGAAGCATATCCGAAAGGCAAGAAGAACTTAATAGTAATCCATAATTTGGCCATGAAAAAATTATTCAAAAAAATATTTAAAAAAGAGCATGATCCGCTGTCTCACGAGGAGCGCATGAAACTCATCGAGGATTCCTCTAAGCTTGTAGGGCCTGGAGTTTTTTATTCGACCCTAATTGTGATTGCTTCTTTTTTACCGGTTTTCCTTTTAACAGGAATGGAAGGGAAATTGTTCAGTCCATTGGCTTGGACCAAATCATTTATATTAATCGTAGATGCAATTGTTGCGATTACATTAACTCCGGTATTGATTAGCTATTTGCTAAAAGGGAAATTACGACCAGAATCGAAAAACCCAATCAATAGAAAATTAGAAACGCTTTACACTCCCATTTTGATTTTCTGCTTAAAATGGCGCAAATCAGTTTTGGCTGTAAATGTTGTAGCCTTGCTTATTGGCGGACTCATGTACACAAGATTAGGATCTGAGTTTATGCCGGCTCTTGATGAGGGTTCGATATTGTTTATGCCGGTTACTTTGCCTGATGTTTCTAATTCTGAAATCAAAAGAATACTACAAGTTCAGGATAAATTGATAAAATCAATTCCGGAGGTGACACACGTTTTAGGAAAGGCAGGAAGAGCAAACACGGCGACAGATAATAGTCCGATTAGTATGATCGAAACCATTATGCTGTTGAAACCTCATAACGAATGGAGATCTGGTAAAACAAAGAGTGATATTGTAAGCGAAATCAATAATAAACTGCAGATTCCCGGGGTGACCAATGGATTTACGCAACCGATTATTAATAGAATCAATATGCTTTCTACGGGTATTCGAACAGATGTAGGGATAAAAATCTACGGTGCTAGTTTGGATACCATTGATGCGCTTTCGCAAAAAATAAAAAAGACATTAGAAGGTACAGAGGGAGTCAAGGATTTATTTGCAGAACCAATTACTGGCGGAAAGTATATCGATATTTCGGCAAAAAGAGACGTGATTGGACGCTACGGACTCACTGTTGACGATGTCAATAATGTGGTAGAAGCTGCTATTGGCGGGATGACATTAACGACAACTATTGAAGGGAGACAACGTTTTTCTGTAAATGCACGCTACGCTCAAGAATATCGTAATAGCATTGACGGACTTAAAAAATTGCAGGTGCAAACTATGGATTTTGGCCCCATTCCTTTAGAAACAGTGGCTGATATCGCCATAAGTGACGGACCTCCAATGATTAATAGCGAAAACGCCATGTTGCGCGGAAGCGTTTTGTTTAATGTTCGTGATCGCGATTTAGGAAGTACTGTCGAAGACGCACAGAATAAATTGAATACCATGATGGCCAAAATGCCAAAAGGGTACTACGTAGAGTGGAGCGGACAATGGGAAAGCCAAATCCGAGCCAATAAAACGCTATCGCTGATTTTGCCGATCGTTGTAATTATCATTTTTATCATTTTGTACTTTACTTACAATTCGATAAAAGAGGCAATGATCACAATGATTACAGTTCCTTTTGCTTTGATTGGTGGAATATTCATGGTGTATTTCTACGGTATTAATTTATCAGTAGCGGTGGCTGTTGGGTTTATTGCATTATTTGGTATGGCCATAGAAACAGCCATGTTGATGACAATATATCTCAACGAAGCCATGACAAAAATGGTTGCAAAACACGGAAACACTGCCGAGACAATCAACGAAGATATTATCAGAGAATATGTTATCGAAGGTTCTGCTAAGAGACTGCGTCCTAAATTAATGACGGTTTTTGTAGCACTCTTTGGTTTGATTCCTATTCTTTGGTCTACAGGAACGGGCGCTGATGTGATGATTCCAATCACGGTTCCATTGATTGGTGGAACGATTTCTTCAATTATTTATGTATTACTAGTAACACCTGTTGTTTTTGAAATGTCAAAATTACACGAACTAAAAACAAAAGGTAAAATAGATATTATCGATGCGAAACATTAAATTATATACGATAGTTTGCTTTTTAGTTTTTGGTTTAACCAATGGGCAAACACTTTCTGTTGATGCGGTTTTAACGGCTATCAAAGAGAATAATCCGCAGTTAAAAATGTACGATGCCGAGATTCAAAGCATGGATGCCAATGCCAAAGGGGCTAAAAGTTGGAGTGCTCCTCAGGTGTCAACAGGTTTTTTTATGACTCCTTATAATACTAAAATGTGGAAAGCTACAGATATGAGTGCCGGAATGGGAGCCTACATGATTGGTGTCACACAGATGATTCCCAATGCTTCGAGACTCAAAGCCGACGCTGATTATATGTACGCCATGTCATCCGTGGAAACTGAAAATAAAAATTTCACGATCAATGAATTGAATGCACTGGCAAAAACAAACTATTACGAGTGGATTGTTTTAGATAAAAAACTAAAAATCACCAAGGACAATTTACGCTTACTCGACTACATGATTAAAAGTATCGAGGTGCGATTCAAGTACAACAAAGACAAGCTTTCTACTTATTACAAAGCCAAATCACAATATAGCGCACAGCAAAGTTTGATTGTAACGATGCAAAATGATTTGATTCAGAAAAAAGTAATGCTCAACACTTTGATGGCTCGCGATAAAAACAGCAATTTCGAAATAGATACAACTTATAACATCAAGAATTTTGAAATGATGCCAATGGATAATTCCGCTTTGTCAGAAAGTAGAAGTGATGTAAAAGCTATTGATCGCACAATGGAATTAAACCAAATGAAAATAGCGATCGAAAAATCAAAGTTACTACCGGAATTTGGAGTGAAATACGATCACATGGTTCCGTTTGGAGATCGCTCACAACAATTTTCGTTGATGGGAATGGTGACTATCCCGATGCCGTGGTCTACCAAAGGAAATAAAGCAGCGATAAATAGTATCCAAATCAAAAATGAAAGTTTGGAGTGGCAAAAACAGATGATCTTGAATGACGCTGCTGGTGCCGTAAATGGCATGCAACAAGAGCTTGTGAATTTAAAAAAGCAATTTGATATCGCTGAGAAAAGTATCATTCCCGCAATAAAACGCAATTACGATACTTCGGTTTTATCGTGGCAAAACAATACAGGAGAATTATTTGAAGTTTTAGATGCTTGGGAAGCTTTGAATATGGCTCAAATAGACAAACTAGATAAGTTACAGAATATATTCAAGACCCAAATTGCTATCGAAAAACAACTTGAAATAGAATAATTATGAATAAATATTTAAAATATAGTATCCTGTTTTTGACTGTTGTAGTGGTGGGACTTGCTGTTTATTATAAAACAGAATTGTTTCATAACACGGATACGCATGCCGCAACTGGTGAGGTTTACACCTGTTCAATGCATCCTCAAATAATCAAGCACGAACCTGGGAATTGCCCTATATGCGGAATGGATTTAGTGAAAAAAGTCAGCGAAGAACAGCCTGAAGAAAGTCAAGACATTAGCTATTTATTGCAACGCACGGATGGTTTTGTAGTAGGTGAATTTGAAAACACAAGGTTAAAGGATACTGCCATTGGTAGCGTGGTTAATTTACCGGGAATGGTGACTTATGATCCTAATTCGTCAGTTACGATTTCGGCTCGAATTAGTGGTCGAATCGAAAGAATGTACGTGAATCGAAAGTTTCAGGCTGTAGCCAAAGGTCAAAAACTCTTTGATGTTTACAGTCCAGAATTGGTGACTGAACAGCAAAATTTTATCTACCTCATCACTAATGATGCTGAAAATAAAACCATTATTAATGCTATCAAGCAAAAGCTAGCGCTCTACGGAATGACTAAAGCACAAATCAATGCTTTGGCTGCAGCCAAAAAAGTAAATCCGATCATTACTATTTACAGTCCCGCAAACGGAATTGTAGATGGAACAGAAAAGATGGATGCTAATGCCGAAGCAAAAATGCAAAGCATTAATACTGAGGTTTTAGGGATCAAAGAAGGAGATTATATCACAAAGGATGTCGCAATTTTTAGGTTGTTAAATACAGATAAAGTTTGGGGCGTTTTTAATATCATTCAGGGATATGCCAGTTTGGTGCAACTAAATCAGACAATTGCGATTACCACAGAATTAGATGCTGAAGAAGTAATTCATGCCAAAGTGAATTTTATCGACACCCAATTAGACCCAAACGAAAAGACCAATCGCATAAGAGTATATCTTGATAATTCAAAATTAAAATTACCGGTAGGTTTGCGTTTGGAAGCAAAAGTTTCGACAAATGCAACTGCTGGTTTGTGGTTGCAAAAAGAAGCTATTGTGAGTTTAGGTACTGATAAAGTCGCTTTTGTAAAAAAAGAAAAAGGCTATCGAGCGGTCAAAGTAAAAATGGGATTAGAAAGAGAGAATTTGGTGCAAATCTTAGAAGGAGTTTCCACTGAAGATGTATTAGTATCAAATGCACAGTATTTAATAGATAGCGGAAGCTTTATAAAAACAAAATAAAGATGAAAAAGCTACATCAATTTGGGATGCTTATTTTAATGATTGCACTTTTGGTGAGTTGTAATTCTAAAAATGAAGAAAAACATGCCGACCATAAGTATCAAGAAAGTATTTATTACACTTGTTCGATGGATCCTCAAATCAAAGAAGAAAATCCAGGGAAATGTCCTATTTGTCATATGGAGTTAACGCCGATGCAAAAGGACAATGGCGCTTATAACGAAATCACATTAAGCGATCAGCAAATAAAATTGGGGAACATTACCATGCAAAAAAGTAGTGCCTCTGAACAATCGAGTCAAGAAAATTTCACAGGAGTTTTAACCCTGAATCAGTCTAATGTCAAGAGTATTTCGGCACGAGCTACGGGTCGTATAGAAAAATTGTACTTTAAAACGGAAGGTGCTTCAATCAAAAATGGACAAGCAGTTTACCAAATTTACAGCGAGGACATTGCGATCGCAAAGCAAGATTATATTTCGGCTTACAAGCAAATGGAGATTCCGGGAGATTTTGGTAAAAATGCCAAAAGCATGATGCAAGCGGCTAAGCAAAAACTATCTTTTTACGGACTCTCAAATGCGCAGATTGAAGCGATTAAAAGAGGCAAAGAAGTATCACCTTATACTACGTTTTATAGTAATTATAGTGGTACCGTTGCCGAAATCACAGCTACCGAAGGAAGTTATGTCATGGAGGGAGCGCCTGTTTTGAAAATCGGGAATTTGTCTACTTTGTGGTTGGAAACGCAAGTGAATGTGAATTACGCCAAGCAATTGCGAGTAGGACAGACGGCTTTGATTTCGTTTGTAGATTTTCCGTCGAAGGAAATTTCGGCAAAAGTATCGTTTATCAATCCAGAAATTAATGCAAGTTCGAGATTGTTGTTGATCCAGATGGAAGTACCCAATACTAATTTAGCTTTAAAACCCGGAATGCAAGCTATTGTAAAATTGACCAAGTCAAATACTAAAGGTATTTTTATTCCTGCAGATGCGGTGATTAGAGACCAAAATGGTAGTTCGATTTGGGTCGAAAAAAGTAAAGGTGTTTTCAAAAATATAAGGGTTACCTTGGGGACTGAATCTAATGGAATGGTAGAACTTATTTCAGATCTAGATCCCGAAGCTAAAATAGTAATCACTGGAGCCTATGCTGTTAACAGTGAGTTTGAATTTCGAAAAGGAAAAGATCCTATGTCCGGAATGAAAATGTAAACTGGTTTGATTCGAATGCAATAATTGATGAGGTTCGAATGCTGTTTTTAATATAAAGTAAACGCGTTGTTTTAATGAAAGTATACATAAAAAATATGGTTTGCAGTCGTTGTGAAAGTGCAGTGACAAAGGCATTCGAAAATTTAAAACTGCCATTGGTGGGATTGACTTTGGGAGAAGCTACGTTGTCAAGAATGCTTTCAAGTGGTGAGAAACTGAATTTAGCTGCGGCATTGCATGTGCTTGGTTTCGAACTGCTAGAAGACAAAACAACACAAACAATCGAAAAGATTAAGAATAGAATCATTGATTTGGTACACCATCAAAATGACAAGTTAAAGGTGAATTTTTCTACTTATCTCTCGGGAGAATTAGGTCAGGATTATAGTGCTTTGAGTAAACTTTTTTCTGAAGTTGAAAGTATGACGATCGAACATTATTTTATAGCTCAGAAAATAGAAAGAGCTAAAGAATTATTAGTTTATGATGAGTTGAGTTTAGGCCAAATAGCAGAACAATTAAACTACAGTAGCGTGGCACATTTGAGTAATCAATTCAAAAAAGTAACTGGTTTAACACCAACACATTTCAAGAAATTGAAAGATAAAGACCGCAAGCAAATCGATGCTTTATAAATGATGCAAATGTCTTCCATAATTGTGTAATGAAGATGAGGTTTAGTATTCGGATCTTTGTATAGCAATATTAAAAGAGCCACATTATGAAACATACCTATATAATTGACGGAATGTCCTGCGATGGCTGCCGTAAAAAAGTAGAAAAAGCATTAAACGAAATAGAAGGTGTTCAAGCGACTGTCTCACTTGAGAATAAAGAAGCGGTGATTACCATGGAAAATCATATTCCAACCACGACTTTTGCTACAGCGTTAGCCGCTTTGGGCAATTATACCATAAAAATGGAAGGCGACTATACAGCTGCTATTCCTGAGGTTGAAAAAAAATCATGTTGCGCATCTGCAACACCACAAAATCTTGATCACGATCATAGCGCTGCACATTCTCACGCTGCAGAGCCGGGTAAATATTATTGCCCAATGCATTGTGAGGGAGATAAAGTGTACGATGAGGCAGGAGATTGTCCGGTGTGTGGAATGCATTTAGTACGACAACCTATTCCTGATCAAAAACAACAATATACCTGCCCGATGCATCCCGAAATTGTTGAAAACGAACCTGGCAAATGCCCAATTTGCGGAATGGATTTAGTGCCTTTAGAAAAAGATCAAGAAGGCGCTGTCACTGAAGTTGAAAAAAAATCATGTTGTGCATCTGCAACGCCGCACAATCACGATCATAGCGCTGCACATTCTCATGCTGCAGAGCCGGGCAAATATTATTGCCCAATGCACTGCGAAGGAGATAAAGTATACGATGAGGCAGGAGATTGTCCAGTATGCGGAATGGATTTAGTGCAACAACCTGTGCTGAATCAAAGACAGCAATATACATGCCCGATGCACCCCGAAATTATTGAAAACGGACCTGGTGATTGCCCAATTTGTGGAATGGACTTAGTGCCTCTAGAGCCAGACGAAAGCGAAGACAATAAAACTTACAATGATTTATGGCGTAAAATGAAAATTTCGATCGCCTTTACATTACCCATTTTTATCATCGCGATGTCAGACATGATTTCCAATAATCCTTTGATGAAAATCTTCGATATGGAAACATGGAATTGGGTGCAATTTGCGCTGTCACTTCCCGTAGTTTTTTATGCATGTAGCATGTTTTTTGTTCGCGCCTATAAATCCGTAATCACTTGGAATCTAAATATGTTTACCCTTATTGGAATTGGTTCTGGTGTTGCGTTTCTGTTTAGTGTTTTTGGTTTATTCTTTCCAGATTTATTTCCGGCGGAATTCAAAACCGAAGATGGAACAGTGCATCTCTACTTTGAAGCTGCCACAGTAATTTTGACTTTAGTTTTATTGGGACAATTGTTAGAAGCAAGAGCACATAGCAGAACCAGTGGCGCTATTAAAGAATTGATGAAACTAGCGCCGACTGAAGCAACAATTGTGGTGGACGGAGTAGATAAAAAAATCTCCATCCATGATATTAAAAAAGGCGATTTATTGCGTGTAAAACCAGGTGACAAAATTCCCGTTGATGGAAAAATAACCAAAGGGGAAACCACGATCGATGAGTCGATGATTTCTGGAGAACCTATTCCTGTTGATAAAACGGTTGATGATTCGGTGATCTCAGGAACGATTAACGGAACCAAATCATTTGTAATGGTGGCAGAAAAAATAGGTTCTGAAACCTTGCTTTCGCAAATCGTACAAATGGTTACAGATGCCAGCCGTTCTAGAGCGCCAATTCAAAAACTAGCAGATAGAATCGCAAAATACTTTGTACCAATTGTAGTAGGGGTTTCAATTATCACATTCTTCATTTGGGCAATCTTCGGACCTGATCCTGCTTTGGTTTACGGATTCATAAATGCCATTGCGGTGTTGATTATTGCTTGTCCGTGTGCGTTAGGTTTGGCTACCCCCATGTCGGTTATGGTAGGAGTAGGGAAAGGAGCGCAATCTGGTGTTTTGATTAAAAATGCTGAGGCGCTTGAAATCATGAACAAAGTAGACGTTTTGATTACTGATAAAACAGGAACCATTACAGAAGGGAAACCATCTGTAGATAAAGTGTATGCTACGCAGAAGAATGAGCAAGAGTTGCTGCAAATGATTGCTTCGTTAAATCAATATAGCGAACACCCTTTGGCGCAAGCCGTAGTCGATTTTGCAAAAGCGAAAAACACAACGTTAACGGAAGTAAATGATTTTGATTCGATTACCGGAAAAGGAGTTTTAGGAACTGTCGCAGGTAAAAAAGTAGCTTTAGGAAACAAAAAATTAATGGATCAAGTGAATGCTCAAATCGATGCAGAACTTGAAGATGCAATCATAGCAGAGCAAAAACTGGGAAAAACAGTTTCTTATATTTCAGTGGATGGGGTAGCAGTAGGGTTTGTAACGATCAAGGATGCCATCAAAGCTACTAGTGCAAATGCGATTAAAGAATTGATGGCACAAGGAATTGAAGTCATTATGCTTACTGGTGATAACGAAAATACCGCTAAAGCTGTGGCCGATGAATTGCATTTGACCTCCTATATTGCAGGTTGTTTACCAGCAGATAAGTTGAACGAAATTAAACGTTTGCAAGCCGAAGGTAAGATTGTTGCTATGGCAGGTGACGGAATAAATGACTCACCAGCTCTGGCTCAAGCCAACGTAGGAATTGCAATGGGAACGGGATCTGACGCTGCTATTGAAAGTGCAAAAATCACTTTGGTGAAAGGAGATTTGCAAGGAATTGTAAAAGCACAAAAATTAAGTCATGCCGTGATGAAAAATATCAATCAGAATTTATTCTTTGCGTTTTTCTATAACGTGATCGGAATCCCAGTCGCAGCCGGAATTCTATATCCATTCTTTGGATTATTATTATCGCCAATGATTGCCGCTTTGGCCATGAGTTTCAGTTCAGTTTCTGTAATTGCAAATGCACTTAGATTGCGAAATTTAAAATTGTAATAGTAATATAAAAATGATAAAACATGGAAAAATCAAACAACAACAACAAACAGTACAATACATTTTTTTTAATGTTAGGTCTTTCATTCGTAGCAATGTATATCACTATGTATTTGAATACTTATTCGATAGACCACGTATATTTTAGTCTTACTAGGTTCTACATGAGCTGTTTGGGGATAGCTGCAATGGCAGTGATAATGTTATCCCTGATGATGGGGATGTATAAAAATAAGAAGAAAAACGCAGCAATATTTCTAGGGAGTGCGATTCTTTTTAGTTCTGCCTTGTTTCTAGTTCGTACTCAAAAGCCAATTATAGGTGATGTTTTATGGTTAAAAGGAATGATTCCTCATCATTCTATTGCCATAATGACTAGTGAAAGAGCAGACATCAAAGATCCTGAAGTAAAAAAGCTAGCTGACGATATAATTAAAGCGCAAAAAAAGGAAATTCAAGAAATGAAATTAATGATAAAAAGGTTGGAGAATGAGAAATAATACTATAATTCTATTCGCTTTACTACTACTAACTTCATCGGCAATCAAAGCACAGAAAGTAGTTCGATACGATTTGTATGTTAGAGATACCATAGTGAATTTCACAGGAAAAGAGAAAAGAGCTATAGCAGTCAATGGAAAGATTCCGATGCCGACTTTAACTTTTACAGAAGGTGATATTGCAGAAATTCATGTGTATAATGAATTGAAAGAAGGAACCTCTTTGCATTGGCACGGCTTGTATTTACCCAATAAAGAAGATGGTGTTCCTTATTTGACACAGATGCCTATAAAGCCAGGAACTGAGCATGTGTACCGATTCCCGATTGTTCAATCGGGTACGCATTGGTACCACAGTCATAGCGGTTTGCAAGAGCAAATTGGGATGTATGGTTCTTTAATTTTAAAGAAAAAAGTAGACGATCCAACTTTTAGGAAAGGCATTGATGATCTTCCGCAAGTTCCCGTTATTTTAAGTGAATGGACAGATTATAAACCAGAAAATGTGCATAGAATGTTGCACAATGCTTCAGATTGGTTTGCAATAAAAAAAGGAACTACTCAAAGTTATGCCGAAGCCATTAAAGAAGGTCATTTTAAAACCAAATTAACCAACGAGTGGAAGCGCATGTTGGCGATGGATGTAAGCGATGTGTACTACGACAAGTTTTTGATTAATGGAAAAACAGAAAGTCAGTTATCACAATTTAAAGCAGGTGATAAAGTACGGTTGCGCATTTCTAATGGTGGAGCCTCTTCTTATTTTTGGTTGACTTACGGGGGAGGGAAAATAACAGTGGTAGCCAATGATGGGAATGATGTTGATCCAATTGAAGTTGATCGATTAATTATTGGGGTATCTGAAACCTATGATGTGATTGTTACTGTTCCTGATAAGGATACTTCCTATGCATTTTTAGCAACTCCGGAAGATAGAACAAAATCGACTTCAATTTATATTGGAGAAGGTGAAAAAAAAGCCGCCGATCTTCTGCCAAAATTGAAATATTTTGAAGGTATGAAGATGATGAACAACATGATGAATATGGACGGTACCATGGATGACATGGGAATGAGTATGAGCATGCAAAAAATGGATATGAATACCGTTATGTATCCAGAATTATCAGCAAGTACAAATATGAAGATGGACGGTAAAATGGACCATTCCAAAATGAACATGAAATCAGAAGAAATAGATCATTCCAATATGGAACATTCAATGGCGGGAATGACGTCTGATAAAGTGGATAGGAAAGAAGGCGAAATGGATCACGCCAAAATGGACCATTCAAAAATGGATATGAGTTCAAAAAAATCCAAGATTATAACATTGAATTACGGGATGCTCAAATCTCCAATAGCAACTACATTGCCTAAAGAGGCAGCAGTTCGAGAGCTTCGTTTTGAACTGACAGGAAACATGAACCGTTATGTTTGGAGTATGGATAACAAAGTACTATCAGAAAGCGACAAGATTTTAATCAAGAAAGGAGAAATTGTTCGCATCACTTTATACAATAATTCGATGATGCGTCATCCAATGCATTTACATGGTCATGATTTTAGAGTATTGAACGGAAAAGGGGATTATGCACCATTGAAAAACGTTCTAGATATTATGCCGATGGAAACCGATGTAATTGAATTTGAGGCCAATGCTGATGGTGATTGGTTCTTTCATTGCCATATTTTATACCACATGATGGCGGGAATGAATCGAGTTTTTAGTTATGAAAACTCAGCACCCAATCCACTTTTGCTAAATAAAGAGAAAGCATATGAGAAATTACAAGCCGAAAGTAACGCGCTTCATTTTATGGCCGAAAATGATTTCGCGACCAATGGAAATGATGGTCAAGCGATGTTACAAAATGCAAGATGGAGTTTTGGAACCGAATGGCGATTAGGTTATAACGACCATCACGGTTATGAATCTGAAACGCATATTGGGAGATACATTGGAAGAAATCAATGGTTTATGCCCTTTATAGGTTTTGATGCACGGTATCGAAAATTAAATCATGGTGAAGTAGAAGAAAATTTATTTGGACAAAGTAGTACCAAAGACAAAAGAATGCAAGTAAGTTTAGGATTTAATTATACGTTACCTCTATTAGTAGTAGCTCAAGCCGAAGTCTACCATGATGGAAACGTTCGTTTTCAATTGATGCGTGAAGATATACCATTGACCAAAAGATTACGAATGGCATTTATGGTCAATACTGACAAAGAATATATGGCTGGACTAAAATATATCGTCGGCAAAAACATGGGTATAACTACTCACTATGATAGTGATATGGGAGTAGGTTTTGGATTGAATTTGAATTATTAAACCCTTTTTTAATAAAAAAACGGAGTTTTTCAACTTTAAAAAATGCAAAAATATAAAAAAGATTAAATCTTTTTCTTGCGTTAAGTGCTAGTTATAAATATTTTATGCTTTATGATATTCAAAAATATAATTTTAGTATTATGCTTTTAAAATTAGGCTTTGCATATTTCAAAAAAAGTGTTAGTTTTGCAACCGCAATATAAAAGCAGGGCCCGTTCGTCTATCGGTTAGGACGCATGGTTTTCATCCATGTAAGAGCGGTTCGATTCCGCTACGGGCTACAGAAAAATATAGGCTAAGCCTCGAAGACAAAATGTTTTCGAGGCTTTTTTTTGCTTGTTAGACAATCACTTTTTTGTAATTTGGTCAAAAAATAAAAAATCTATGTTGCTACTTTCTGAAATTTGGATCTATCCTGTAAAATCTTTAGGCGGAATTAGTCTTAATGCTTCTGTTGTTTTGGACCGTGGTTTAGAACATGATCGCCGATGGATGTTGGTAGATGAGGAAGGAGTGTTTTTATCGCAAAGAACAACACCGCAATTGGCCTTGTTCAGCACCGATATTAGTGATGGTTTTTTAAAAATTTCTCATAAATCAACTGAGAAAGAATTTGTAAAAGTTCCTTTGTTTCCGAAATTTGATTCTGATGACAGTAAACTGACAGCAGTTGTTTGGGACGACAGTATCGCATCCTATGAAGTCGATAAAGAGGTTTCAGAGTGGTTTTCTGCAATTTTAAAACGAAAGGTACGGTTGGTGTACATGCCAGAAGATAGTAATCGTAGCGTTGATCCCAAATACGCGTTAACTACAAATGATGTCACTTCTTTCTCAGATGGATTTCCTTACTTAATAATTGGCCAATCATCTTTGGATGATTTAAATGCTCGTATGGCAGCACCAATTACCATTAAACGTTTTCGACCAAATTTTGTTTTTACTGGCGGAGTAGCTTATCAAGAAGAAACTTTCAAACATTTTAAAATAGGTTCGGTATCTTTTTATGGTACAAATGCTTGTGAGCGTTGCGTGCTTACGAACGTGGATCCAGAAAGAGGAGTTATTGCAGGTAAAGAACCTCTGTTTACTTTGTCAAAATACAAAAGATCAGGGAAGAATGTCATCTTTGGTCAAAATGTAATAGCAGTAGATAGGGGAAATATAAAATTAGGAGATTTACTTTCGTTCTAAAAGCACAAAAAGAAACAGATGCTGTTTCTTTTTGTGGAGTATTTTTTGGTTATAATTCGCTGAAAATTGTTTTAATTTCGCCAAACGTAATAGGTTTTACCAGATATTTCCCGTTGAGGTTAAATTGTTCCGCTCGTATTTTATCTTCTGCACTAACTGAACTTGTCAAAATAAAGATATGGATTTTGGCCTGTATCGGAATCTTCAAAAATTCTTCGAGAAACTGCCATCCATCCCAGATTGGCATGTTTAGATCCAATAATATAATCTCGGGTAATTTTTGAGAGGCAACTATAATTGCTTTTAAACTATCATAAGCTTCTTTACCATCTTTATAGACCACTATGTTATTAACTAAGCCAGATAGTTCAACATATTTCTTTGTAATAAATAGATGTGTTGGGTCGTCATCTATTATACAAATTTGATCAATTTTCTTCATATTCAAAATATATTTTAAAGGTGGTGCCTACATTTAGTTCACTTTCGACTTCGATTTTTCCTCTCATTGCTTCGATTTGATTTTTAGTGATAAACAAACCGATTCCGCGCGAGTCAGCATGGTTATGAAATGTCTTGTACATACCAAATAATTTTTGACCATGTTTCTCTAAATTTATTCCAAGTCCATTATCTATAAACTTTAAAATTATGTAGCTTTTATTTTTTTGTGCTTGTATTTTTAAGAAACTTTCTCTTTCTGTAGAACTGTATTTAATAGCATTGGTCATAAAATTCATAACGATACTATCAAGGTAGGCGGGAATAGCCTTCACTTTTATACTTTCCTCTATTTCATTGTAAATGGTGACATTAGCATTTTTAGCTTGTAGTAGTAAGCTATTGATGTTATTTTCAATTACTGGTTTTAAAGCAACTAATTGTAGTTTCTCTTTGTCAGAAAGATTTATTTGAACAACCTCTGTTAAGTGCTTAATTGTTTCAGAAAGATTCTGAGAGGATTTTTTTAAATATTCAAAAATTTCAGTAGTTCCAAAATCAGGATGTTCTGATTCGGTTAATTCGATTAGTGACGAAATTCCGCCAGAGTGAGAACGCAGGTTGTGCGATACTATGTAAGCAAAATTTTTAAGTCTGTCATTTTGTAATTCGGCTATCTCCAGTAACTCTGCAGTCTCCCTCTCAACTTTTTTCGTTTCAGTAATATCTGCGGCAACACCTAGGTAGCCTGTTACCTTTCCTTGATGCTTGATAGACGTGACAGAAAGTAGTACAGACAAAGTTGATTTATCCTTTCGTACATACGTCCATTCGTTAGTTTCATGAAGATCAATCTCAACTTTTTCTTTAAATTGATCATCATTGTCTATTTCATTTTCACCTTCTGTTCCT
Source organism: Flavobacterium algicola (assembly GCF_022399565.1). GTDB lineage: Bacteria > Bacteroidota > Bacteroidia > Flavobacteriales > Flavobacteriaceae > Flavobacterium > Flavobacterium algicola. The sequence continues at coordinate 732,007 of NZ_JAJTUT010000001.1, read as the reverse complement.
TTGTCAGAATAGAAAGCTTTAAGCTCGTCTTCCAAATGAAATACTTGAGGCTCGTACTTTCCAATTACTTCAGTTGAGGTGTAGCCTAGCATTTGTTCGGCTCCTCTATTAAATAAATTTATTTTTCCATCTAGATCGGTACCAATAATCGCTACCTGGGTGTTGGCATCCAAAATGGCCTGAGTATTAGCGAGCGTATTGGCTAGCTGAATTTCAAATTGTTTGGTTGTAGTGATATCTACAATTTGAGTTACAAAATACTGAATCTTACCAGCTTTATTTTTAACAGTTGAGACGGCCAAAATGATATGAATCATATTGCCATTCTTATGGATGTAGCGTTTCTCTAAGGTGTAATTGTCAAGTTTACCTTGTACTAACTGTTTAATTAGGTGTAATTCTGATGAAGTATCTTCAGGATGTGTAATGTCGGCAACGGTTAGATTCATTAATTCTTGTTCAGAATATCCAAGAATTTCGCAAAGCTTTTTATTAACCTTAAACCATTTTCCTTTTTCATTAAGTAAAGCCATACCAATTGCTCCGTGCTCAAAGCTTCCTCTAAAGGCTTCCTCACTGATACGTAATTGGTCTTCAATGTTTTTTTGATCGGTAATATCTTGAAAAATTCCAATAAGCTTATTTGCTTGGTTTTTTTCCTTCCAAACTCTACCAGCAGAGCGTACCCATTTGTGACTGTTTTTTGCTGATATAAAGCGACACGTTAAATCAAATGGCTGTTCTGTCTTTAAGGTATGAGCAATTGCATCCAAAATTTTTTGTCGGTCATCAGGATGGTAAAAGTCTATTGCTTTTGATTTGTTGTGATTGTAGTCTAATGGTAGTTCATATATAGAATACACCTCATCTGTCCAAATAGTTTCATTTGTCGATAAATCTAGTTCCCACGTTCCTACATGATTGATACGTTGACTTTCTTTAAAAAGTTCGGTTATTTTTTTTAAACTATTATTTTGCTTTTTCAGTGTAATTGTCTTTCGGTGCAATTCAAGTAATTTCATCACCTGTGTTGAAAGTAATTTCAACGAATCAATTTGATTTTTATTTAATGTTTTTGGTTCATCATCTATCACGCATAAGGTGCCCAAAGGATACCCTTTTTTCGTCACCAATGGCATTCCAGCATAAAAAACCACCTGTGAACTGCCCGTTACCAAAGGGTTGTCAAAAAAACGTTTGTCTTTTGTAGCATCTTCAATAATAAATAACTCTTTTGGTTTATTTATAGCATGAGCACAAAAGGCAATTTCTTTAGGTGTTTCTTTTGTATCTATGCCGTGGTGTGATAAAAACCACTGTTTGTCTTCGTTAAGAATAGATATCAACGAAATTTTGGTACCACAAATTTCCGCTGCCATTTTAGTCAAAAAATCATAGTCGGAATTTTCTAATTCTCCCATAATATTATAGGATCGTAGCTCTTGCAACCTTTCGTTTTCGTTACTTGGAATGTCTGGATATGTCATAAATAATCAAATAATATTTGGTGCAGACTATTGCCTAACTACAAATAAACAATATAAAAGTAATCTTATTATCGGGCCATTCAAATTTATTCTAGATAAATTAATCGAATTTACTATTTTTTTAAGCTAATTGAATTGAAGAGAGACGAGTTAATTGATGTCAGAATAGTTTGCTATTTATTTTAAGAATATCATATATACGGTAGTTAGCTGTAGGTTGATCTATTGAAGTTAAACCCCTTGGCATTCAATAAATAAAAAAGCTTGTATGGCTTCTAAAAATTTTATAATTTTGCCACCCAATTTTATTATGTAAATTAAAGACGAAGATGGATATCAAAAGAGTAGCAATAGACACAGTAAGCGAAACAATAGTAATGAATGTGGTTCACATGGATTACAAAGGTCAAGTAGCCAAAAGATTAAATGAAAAAATGCCTTTAGCACAAGTAAAGGGTTTTAGAAAAGGGGCTGTGCCTAAAGATTTAGTTGAAAAACAATACGGAAGAGAAATCAAACAAGAAGAAATTAAAAAAGTTGTTGATTTAGCTCTTGAGCGTTATATTCAATCAGAAAGATTGAACCTTTTGGGAACTCCACTTCCAGTAGCGAATGATGCAATTGATTGGTCTGCAGAAGAACTAACTTTTGAATTTGAAATTGGTTTAGTGCCAAATTTTGAATTGAATTTAGATGCAGAAAATGAAATAGTAAAATATGTAGTTACTGCAGATGATAAATTAATTGATGGTCAAGTAGAGCGTATCCAAAAACAATTTGGAACTGCAGTTCCACAAGAAGCTGTAATCGAAGGTGCAGACTTGAAGGGAATCTTTACTAATGAAGCAGAAGGAATTGGTAACACTACTACAGTGCCATTGTCAGCTTTCAAAGACAAAGCTACTGCAGATAAATTTATCGGTAAAAAAGTAGGTGACGTAGTTACTGTAAATACAAAAGATTTATTTGAAGATGCACATCAATTGATGGATTACTTAAAAGTAGAACACGATAATGTACATGACTTAGCAGTTGATGTTGATTTTACTATCGAAGAAATCACTACATCTGAGCCAGCAGAATTGAATCAAGAATTGTTTGATAAATTGTTTGGAGCAGGAACTGTTGCTTCACTTGATGAATTGAAAGCAAAAATTAAAGAAGATGCTGAATCTCAATTCGCTCAACAAGCAGACCAAAAATTACTAGGTGATGTAACTGAATTTTTGATCGAAAGCACAAAATTCGAATTGCCAGCAACTTTCCTTAAGAAATGGTTGCAAACAGTAGGTGAGAAAAAATTATCTCCAGAAGAAGCTGAAGCAGAATATGCACGTTCAGAAAAAGGATTGCGTTACCAATTAATTGAAGGTAGAGCAATGTCTCAAACTGATATCAAAGTTTCATTTGAAGATTTGAAAACTTTCACAACAAAAAATATTCGTCAACAAATGGCTCAATTTGGTCAAACAAATCCAACTGACGAAGAAGTTCAAGGAATTGTAGCAAGAGTTTTGTCTAACCAAGATGAAGTTAAAAAACTTTCGGAGCAAGTTGTTGCTGAGAAATTGTTAGAAGTTTTCAAAGAAAAAGCAAAACCAACTATCAAAGAAGTAACTTACGATGAATTTATTGCTGCGTCTTACGGAGAATAATTTCAAAAAAAAATAAGTATATTTGAGCGTCATTAGATTTTTTCTTTGACGCTCTTTTATTTTAAGGAGCTTTTCCAGTTGTACGTTACAAGTTTTTTTAGTCCTGCCTTTTTTTGTAAGGTAAAAAAAGAGCTTCCTTTGGTCGCTTTTTTCTAACAACAAAAAATAGTCAGTAATTTCAAAAAGCTTTTCACTTCCATCTGGGCTAAAAAGATAAGACATATTGGCACTATCTGTAAAGCGGAATGACCTTTGCAGTAATCAAATAAGTAATAAAGACACAAAGTTAAACCTGAAATAAAAAAATATGAACTACGGTAAAGAATTTAAAAAATTTGCTACAAAGCACCAAGGAGTCAATGCAATGTACTACGATAAAATTGTAGCTGCTATGAATCCTACCAATATGACTCCCTATATTATCGAAGAACGTCAATTGAATATTTCTCAATTAGATGTTTTTTCAAGATTAATGATGGACAGAATTATATTTCTAGGAACTGGTATCGATGATCAAATTGCAAACATTGTACAAGCACAATTGCTGTTCTTAGAAAGTGCAGATGCTTCAAAAGATATTCAGATTTATTTGAATTCTCCAGGAGGAAGTGTTTATGCTGGTTTAGGAATTTATGATACTATGCAATACATCAAGCCTGATGTAGCAACAATCTGTACAGGTATGGCAGCGTCTATGGGAGCTGTGTTATTATGTGCAGGGGCAGAAGGGAAACGTTCTGCATTACCACACTCAAGAGTAATGATTCACCAACCATCAGGTGGAGCTCAAGGTGTAGCTACAGATATGGAAATCAACTTACGCGAAATGTTGAAACTGAAAGATGAATTATACAAAATCATTTCTCAGCACTCAGGACAAACTTTTGACAAAGTGCACACAGACAGTGAGCGTGATTACTGGATGAAAGCTGATGAAGCAAAAGAATACGGAATGATTGATGAAGTGTTGAGAAGAAGTTAAATTAGTTACAAGTTTGATGTCTCAAGATTCTAGTTGCACAAGTAACTTGAAACTTGAAAACGTTCAAACTTTAAACAAAAAATAATGGCAAAAGAAAAATTAGAATGTTCATTTTGTGGACGAAAAAAGCCTGAAACCAATTTGTTAATTGCTGGTATCGATGCGCACATATGTGATAAATGTATCGAGCAAGCGCACGGAATTGTACTCGAAGAAATTAAGTCGGGTAAAGGAGCCAATGTCGTAGGAGATTTGATTTTACAAAAGCCGAAAGAAATTAGAGCTTTTCTAGATCAATACGTAATTGGTCAAGACCAGACTAAAAAAGTAATGTCTGTTGCGGTTTATAATCACTACAAACGTTTGATGCAACAGCAACAAGACGATGAAGTAGAGATTGAAAAAAGTAATATCATAATGGTAGGGCAAACTGGAACTGGAAAAACATTAGTTGCAAAGACAATTGCAAAAATGTTAGATGTTCCTTTGGCTATTGTAGATGCTACCGTATTAACAGAAGCAGGTTACGTTGGTGAAGATGTAGAAAGTATTTTAACTCGTTTATTGCAAGCGGCAGATTATGATGTTGCAAAAGCAGAACGCGGAATCGTTTTTATTGACGAGATTGATAAAATTGCTCGTAAGAGTGATAATCCATCTATTACACGTGATGTATCTGGTGAAGGTGTGCAACAAGCTTTGTTAAAACTACTTGAAGGAACAGTTGTAAACGTGCCGCCAAAAGGAGGTCGTAAACACCCCGACCAAAAGTTTGTTGAAGTAAATACGCAAGATATTTTATTTATTGCAGGTGGAGCTTTTGACGGAATTGAAAGAATTATTTCAAAACGTTTGAACCGTCAGGCAGTAGGATATTCTACTTCAAAAAATGTAGATAACATTGATAAAGACAACTTGCTACAATATATTATTCCAAAAGACATCAAAGATTTTGGATTGATTCCAGAGATTATTGGTCGTTTGCCAGTACTAACTCATATGGACCCTTTGGATAGAGAAACTTTACGTTCGATCTTGACAAAACCCAAAAATGCGTTGATCAAGCAATACCAAAAATTATTCTTGATGGATGAAGTGGAGTTCACTATCACTGACGAAGCTTTAGATTTTATAGTTGATAAAGCTCTGGAATATAAATTAGGTGCTCGTGGATTGCGTTCGCTTTGTGAGGCGATCTTAACAGATGCCATGTATGAATTACCAAGTTCTGAGAATAAAGTGCTCGTAATTGATAGAGAATATGCAGAAGAAACTTTAAATAAAAACTTATTGAAACGATTAGAGATAGCTTCATAAAATCAGATTTTCGATACTATACAAAACCTATTCATTTATTTGAATAGGTTTTTTTTGTGGTCTACATCTAAATCAGGTTGTCGATTCAAAAAATCACTCAATATCCTTTTATATAAACATTAGATTACCGATTTTTGTTAAATCGTAATCAATAGAGATACAAAATGGCAATAGAAGATAAGGAGATTATATTATTAAAAGTTTCTGGTCAAGACAAACCAGGGGTAACAGCTGGGTTAACTGCGGTACTTGCTACTTACAATGCAATTATATTAGATATTGGTCAAGCCGATATTCATGATACTTTATCACTAGGGATTTTATTCGAAATAGAAGCGGGTTCTTGTTCAGCTCCTGTTCTTAAGGATTTATTATTCAAAGGATATGAACTCGGAATCAAAGTGAAGTTTATTCCTATTTCTATTGATGATTATGAAAGTTGGGTTAAAACGCAATCTAAACAACGTTATATAATCAACATTTTGGGCGAAACACTTGCAGCAAAACAAATTGCGGCGGTTACCAAAATAATGTCAGACCAGCATTTGAATATTGATTCTATAAAAAGATTGACAGGAAGGACTTCTATCATTGATGTAGAAGATTATCCTCGCTCTTGTGTACAGTTATCTGTTTCAGGAACTATCGTAGACAAAAAGTTGATGACGTCTAGTTTTATGAAAATTTCGAGAGCTTTGGACGTTGATATATCATTTCAAGAAGATACTATCTACCGAAGAAACCGTCGTTTAGTTTGTTTTGATATGGATTCGACTTTGATTCAAACCGAAGTAATAGATGAGTTAGCCGATTTGAATGGAGTAGGAGAGCAAGTGAGAGCTATCACCGAATCTGCTATGAATGGCGAAATTGACTTTACAGAAAGTTTTAAACAACGTATGGCGCTGCTAGAAGGATTGAGTGAAGATGTACTTCGTAACGTCGCTGTTAATCTTCCAATCACCAAAGGAGCTCATCGTTTGATGAAAGCTTTGAAATATTATGGATATAAAACCGCTATACTTTCTGGTGGATTTACTTATTTTGGTGAATACCTTCAAAAAGAATTAGGTATTGACTATGTTCACGCCAATCAATTAGAAATAAAAGACGGAAAGTTAACAGGTAATTATTTGGGCGAAATTGTTGATGGTAAAAAGAAAGCCGAATATTTACAAGCGATCGCCGATAAAGAAGGTATAAATATCAATCAAACTATTGCTGTAGGAGATGGAGCAAACGATTTACCTATGATAAATTTAGCTGGATTGGGAATTGCTTTTCATGCCAAACCTACGGTTAAAGACTGTGCAGAAACATCAATATCAAGTTTAGGACTTGATGGAGTTTTGTATTTATTAGGATACCACGACAGACACATCGACATGATGGATGAAATATAAAATTAAAAATAATTTGATACAAACGGTAGTGCTTTAAAAGTGCTACCGTTTTTTTTTCGTTGAATTTTCTCTTAAGATTTTTACAGTCACTGGATTATTTCCGAGTTTTAAACCTTTCGATCATAAAAATAGAAATGAGCTTATACGTTAACTTTGACTTGCATATTTAACAGCTGCTCCAAATAATCACGACTATTTGACAAGCGCGGAATTTTATGCTGACCCCCTAATTTATCTCTGTCTTTCAACCAATCGTAAAATAAATTTGTACGAGCAACGTTGATAATTAGCGGATTTAGCGTCATATTGTTGTGACGCTTAGCTTCATAATCAGAGTTGATGCTTTGCAAGCTTTCATCCAAGATATTTCTAAATTGATCAATATCAGTTGGTGCTTTTTTAAATTCAATCATCCATTCGTGAGCACCTTTCTCTCTGTCCTTCATAAAAACAGGAGCTACTGTATAATCTTTTATCTCACTATTTGTAGCTTTACAAGCTTCAGCTAGTGCCTTGTCAGTGTTTTCGATCATCAACTCTTCTCCAAAGACATTAATATGATGCTTTGTGCGCCCTGTAACTCTGATTCTAAAGGGATTTAAGGAAGTAAAGCGAACGGTATCACCAATCAGGTATCGCCACAATCCCGAATTGGTAGTAATGACGATCGCATAATTTTTATTTAATTCTACATCAGATAATCGAATTGCTTTTTGATTCTCAGTGCCAAATACATCCATCGGAATAAATTCGTAGAAAATACCATAGTCCAGCATCAATAATAAATCATCTGAATAATTCAAATCTTGTATGGCAAAGAAACCTTCCGAGGCATTGTATATTTCGTAATATTTAAAATCTTTTCTAGGAAGAATGTTTTTGTATTGTTCTCGGTAAGGTTCAAAACTAACACCACCATGAAAATAAACTTCAAGGTTTGGCCATATTTCAAACAAATCACCTTTGCCAGTTTCTTCTAGCATTCTATTCATCAAGACCAACATCCAAGAGGGTACGCCGGCAAAACTAGTTACATTTTCATTTTTGGTTTCATTAATAATGGCTGCAATCTTGGTTTCCCAATGGCTCATTAGTGAAATCTTACTACTTGGAGTACTACTAAATTCGGCCCAGATTGGCATGTTTTCAATTAAAATCGCTGACAGGTCACCGAAGTAGCTATTGTTGTTTTCGTAGATTTGAGAGCTGCCTCCCAAGCGAAGACTTTTGCCTACAAACATTTCTGAGTTCTCATTATTGTTCAAATACATACACAGTAAATCTTTACTGCCTTTGTAATGGCAACCTTCGAGGGCTTCATTACTCACAGGAATAAATTTACTTTTTGCATTTGTTGTGCCACTTGATTTAGCAAACCATTTGATATGGCTGTTCCAAAACAAGTTTTGCTCACCATTACGGGTACGTTCGATCATGGGCTGAATTTCTTCGTAACAGCTAATAGGCACACGATCACAAAAAGTGGCATAGGATAGAACACCGCTAAATTCATATTTTTTACCAATTTCTGTGTACTTTGCAAATTGAAGCAAATCCATAAGTAGCTCTTCTTGAACCTCATTGGGGTACTTTAAGAAAAGTTCAATCTGATGGATGCGCTGTTTTAAAACCCAAGAAGCAAATGAATTAATGATTGTTAATGGCATTTTTAAAAAGTTGAGATTATGAATTATGCGTTACGAATGATAACTTTACCAAAAATAGAAAAAATAGTCCAATATTTAATCATAATCGAATGCAATACCAAGGTGTACTAACAAAAATGCAAACTGAATACGGAAATCCAATTCAGTACTATTTAGTTTTTGAAGATAATTTTATAAATATGAATCAAATTTTAAATCAAGAAATCGAAATTAGTTTTGTTGGTTACCAATGTTTGAACTGCAGTAAAAAGAAAAAAATATTTCGTCAAGGCTTTTGCTATGATTGTTTTTATTCTAGTGCTGCTGTAGGTGATTGGATTATGAGACCCGAACTTAGTACCGCACACTTAGGAGTTGCTGATAGAGATTTGGTTTACGAGCAAAAAGTACAACTGCAACCGCATATAGTTTATTTGGCGCTATCTAGTGAAGTTAAAGTAGGAGTGACACGCAAGTCGCAAGTACCTACCAGATGGATTGATCAAGGTGCGAATGAAGCAATATCGATTGTTGAAGTACCTAATCGCTATTTGGCTGGAATTACAGAGGTAGCCCTAAAAAGTCATTATGCAGATAAAACCAATTGGCGCAAAATGTTGACCAATGATATAGCGCCTGCCGACTTGATCGCAGAACGCATGAAATTAGAAATGATAATACCCGCCGAAGCAAGGGAATATTTCATTTTAGATAAAAATGATTTGTATAAAATGGACTATCCAGTCGCACAATATCCATTGAAGGTAAAAAGCTTGAGTTTAGATAAAACTCCAAGTTTTAAAGGGAAATTAATGGGAGTCAAAGGACAATATCTTTTGTTTGAAGACGGTACTGTTTTTAATGTGCGCGGTTCTGAAGGATATGTTGTGCGGATAACGGTCTAATATAATAAGGACGTATCAACCCATCAAATGAAAAAAAAGCCGTTTCAAATTTAATTTGAAACGGCTTTTTTACAATTAATTATTCTCTTTACTCTCCAGCTTTAGGTTCTTCTGCTGCTTTGTTTTTATTCAAGAACCCTTTTAGTATGCTAGTCGCTTTTGTTTTAACCTCTTCTTTCGCTTTGGCTTCCACCTCAGCCTTTGTAGTTGGGAGCACTGTTTTGGTGGTGTCTCCGGGCTTTTTATTTTTATTAATTAAATCAGTCAATTGAGAAGTTCCTTTGCTTATTAAGGCCGCTTTCTGCTGTTGTATTAATTGATTTGTCAAGTTGGTAATGGCCGTCTTCATGTCTGTGGAGATCTTTGGACTTGAAAAGTTACCAGTCATGACAGCGTTTATTGGAATGTTTTCTAATTTATTTGCGTCAGCAGGAGTAAGTTTTGCAATTAAAGCATTTGCATCGGTACCTAAATATTTGGCAGGTACATCAAATTTTAAATTGTAATTCATACTTTGATCAAAACCGTGAGTACCACCTACAGTAGCTTTAATATCCTTATATTTTATATCAAATGGTTTTACATTTACTTTTCCATCTTTAAATGTTATAGCCGCTTTCAAATCATTTAAATTGATTTTGTCTAGATCTAAGAATTTAATGTTAGAAGTAAGTGCGGTTAATAAAGTAGATTTCTCGGAGTTGATTGTTGTTGATAACAGTTGGCCTAATAAATCACCGGTAAGCGATGTCAAATCTGGACTCATATCATCTGTCAGGTTTCCATTTAATTTGATGGTCGAATTTAATTTACCATTGATGATTCCAGCAATTGGAGCAATTTTTTTCAACATGTCCAATTGTGTAAATGATTGCGCAATGTCAACTTGTGTCAATGCTAGGTTCATATCAAAAACGGGCGTTTTACCTTTTGTAGAAACGGATCCATTCAGTCCTATATTACCACCAAATATTGATGACTTAACGTTTTCCATAGTTACTTTCTCATCCTTAACTATTAATTTTCCAGAAACATCTTTTAAGGTAAGATTGTCATAGAGAACAGTATTTGCTTTTGCAGTAAGCGTACAATTTAAAAATGCTGGAATCTTCATTGCATCAGCTGGTTTTGCTGTAGTAGTAGTAGCAGTTGTTTTCGACGTTCCGCTCGCCGTTTTAGCAGGCTCTTCGGCGGTCATAAAGTCACTAACTGCTATTTGATTGGATGACATTGCAAAATTTCCTTTTAATTCTTGATTTTTAAAAATAAAACCATAGAAATTATCTAGAATTCCAGTAATATCAATATCACTTTTCCCGGTAGTGGCATTAAATTGTTTTAAGTTGACTTGACTTGGATTGAACTGAACCAAAGCGGTACTGATGTTCATCGCTTTTCCATTTTCATCAGTATACTTAAATCCAGAAAGACTCATTACTCCTGAATTGTCAATTTTTTGATATTGACTGTTCGTTACCGATTCCATGTCAAATTTAGTTTTGACATCTGCTTTTAATATACCAGATAATGGCGTATCAAGTTTAATGGGATACGCTTGTGATAAACTAGCCAAGTTAATAGTACCTTTCAGCATAGCGTCTAAAATTGCATTTTGTGTCACATTACGAATAGTTGCTTTTGCATTAAAAACATCTTGATCAATCTTAAAAGATAGTTTGTCAAGATTTACATAGGTGTCATTTAATATCCCTGTTTCATTTATTATTTTGGTATCGATGACAATGTTTTGAACTGATTTTGGTAAATCAGGATATTTAAACGAAGCATTATTTGATGCGATTTCTATGTTAAATCTAGGAACTGTAGTCTCTGTCAATGTTCCTTTTGCAAATCCAACAACAGAAAAGTCTCCTGTCGTTTGAACGTTATCCAAGCTAGCTGCATAGGCTTCTGGAATTAATCCTAAGAAATTTTTAAAAGAGGAGGTTGGTGTTTTAAATTTTAGATCATATACTTGACCTGCTTCGACCATCTGTATAAATCCATCAAACTCTAATGGTAACTGGTTTATTAATGCTTTGTTTTCTTTAAAGGTATATTTGCTTTGATCTAGATCAATTCCTAATACGGCATCTAATGTAAGGGCTACATTTTTCATGTAATTCACTTTATCCATGTCTAAGGATATTTTTGCAGTAGATTTCGTTGTTAAATCTAATTTAGATGATGCAAAATCTCCTGTTCCTTCGTGATTTAAGCTATCAATCACCATTTTTATTTTAGACCCTTCATCAGTGTAGCGAAATTGAAAATTTTCAATACTGTATTCTTGGATCTTTAACGATAATGGTTCACTCGTTTTATCGGTTGCAGGTTTGTCTTCCTTTAATGCAATGTCGTAATTCCCTAAACCTTCTTTATTCAAAATGATATTGATCAATCCATTTTTAGAACTAATTCCTTGAATATTCATTGCCTCATTACTTTCTTTAAAAAGTTCTTTTACAGACATTCTTAAATTTAATTCGCCTAATGATACCAATGTGTCGCCTTCAAAGGGAGCTTTGTTTATTATTACTAGAGAGTCTAAAGTTACTGTTGCATTTGGAAAACTTTTGAACAAACTCAAATCGGCGTCAGAAAAACTAACTTTAGCATCTACCTTGTCATTTATAGCTTGTGCTATTTTTGCTTTTATTTGATCTTTGAAAAAATAAGGAATCGCAAATAAACTCCCCGTTATAAGAAGTAAGATTCCTCCAATTATAAGTGCAATTTTCTTATACATAATTTTTGCTGTTTTTTTGTTTTAATATATTCTATCAATAATTTTGCCGTATCGCTCTAATAAAGATACGAATTTGGTAGTAACTTGGATTTGTAAAAAAAAAATCCGCTAGAGTATCATAACGGATTTTTTCTACTTTTATTGAATGTCAATTTCAAAAGGCATTATCGCTTGAATTCCTTTTCTTTCCTGTAAACGCTTCAGTTTTTGAATAATTTTGTAATTTTCGAGTCCAATTTCGCTCTTAATTACATCTGATTTAGATTGTGCAAATGGCAAGTTACTCATCATATCTTCAATACTCTTATCAAATTCGGGAAAGTTTTTTGTCGAATAATTTTTTGTTTTAGCTAAGGTTGCGGCAGCTTTTATAGCATCTTTTAAATTCCCTATTTTGTCAACCAGACCTATTTTTAACGCTTCGCTTCCTGTCCACACACGACCTTGAGCGATAGAATCAACTTGCTCAAATTTCATTTTACGTCCTTCTGCAACGTGAGTTACAAAAGTTTTGTAAATATGTTCAACACCTTCTAATGTAACGGCCTTAAATTTATCATCAATTGGTACAAATGGACTGTATTCTGATGCATTTTCATTGGTTTTAACCTGTTCAATGTTTACGCCGATTTTTGCGGTTAGTTTACTAAAGTTAGGTAAAATTCCAAATACTCCAATAGAACCTGTTATAGTGTTTTTCTCTGCAAAGATTTGATTGGCATTACAAGCAATGTAATATCCTCCAGATGCAGCATAATTACCCATAGACACAACGACTGGTTTTACTTTTTTGGTCAATTCGATTTCCCTCCATATCAAATCAGAGGTTAAAGCATTTCCTCCAGGACTATTGATACGGAGCACTATCGCTTTTATTTTTTTATCTTTTCGAGCATCTTGTAAGGAGCGATTCATCGAAATTTCACCTATTGTGTTTACATCTCCCTCTCCAGACTGTATTTCGCCTTGAGCGTAGATTACCGCAATCTGATCATCTGCTTCTGAAAGTTCGGTATCTTTTAAATGTTTCTTTGTATAATCTATGATAGAGATTCTTTTGTAATCCTCGTCCTTAACCACCTTGAGTGCTTTTTTGACAGCATCATGATATTGATCTTCATAACCAATTACATCGATTAGTTTTTGTTGTTTGGCTAGTGTTGGTGTTCTAGCTAAAAGACTAGTTGCAATTCTATTTAATTCTGTAATTGAGATCTTTCTACTTTGAGAGATATCCTCCAGTGTAGAATTCCAAATAGATTGCAATAAAGCAGTCACCTGTTCTCTGTTAGCATCACTCATTTCATTTTCCAAAAATGGTTCTACGGCACTTTTATATTTTCCGTGACGTATCACTTCCATTTTTATACCCGTTTTCTCCTGTAAATCTTTAAAAAACATTAGCTCGGTTGAGAGCCCTTTAAAGTCCATGTCTCCTACAGGATTCAGGTAGATTGTATTGGCAACCGAATTTAAATAATATTCTTTTTGAGAATAAGTATTAGCATATGCCATAACAAATTTCCCCGATTTTTGAAACTCAGCTAGCGCATCTCTTAATTCTTTACTTTGTGCCATTCCAAGTGAAGAGTTATTATTCAGGATTGATATTCCCTTGATATTATCATCGTTTTTTGCAACGTTTATTGCATTGATAATATCGATTAATCCTAATTCTTCTCCTCTAGAAAAAGCAGATACCCAAGGGTCATTATATTGTCCAGCATAATCTAAGGTTACATCACCAATGTTCAATTCAATAACCGAATTATTCTCTAAGGTCGCAGTATCAGACCCGCCTCCTACTAGCGCGGCTATAAGTCCAATTCCGATTATTGACAGCAAGCAAAAAATAAACAATCCTACAATAGTTGCGAATACATTTCCTAAAAATCTCATATAGTGTTTTTTTTTAAAGGGAACTTAATGTAACAAAGTTATAATTGTACATTTTAGTTTATACAAATATATTCCTATTTCTAAAAATGTTTTAGTTAATTTGGTATTAAATAATAAAATAGGAGTACAAAAATGGAGGACGGACAGAAGATTGTTTTATCACTGGGAACAAATCAAGGTAATAAATTAGAAAACATCTTGTATTGTATTCAATTAATAAAGGAAAGAATAGGAATTGTAACCCAAGTTTCTAGAGTGTATCAAACTCCCTCTTGGGGATTTGAAAGTGACGTTTTTTTTAATTGTGCGCTGGAAGTCGAAACCAAAAACAGTCCGCACGAAATATTGACAATTGCGTTATCCATTGAAGAAGATATGGGGCGTATTCGAAAAATTCAAGAAGGATATCAGTCCCGTATTATAGATGTCGATTTATTATTTTATGGAGATGAAATTATTAACACAGATAAACTCCAGATACCACACCCCTTAATGCAGGATAGAAAATTTGTTCTGTTGCCAGTTTCTGACTTAAATTTAGAATGGATACATCCGATTTTGATGCAAAGCATTGGTGATTTAATAAAAAATTGTTCCGACTCAAGTGAATGCATAGTAGTGCAAGCTCTTGCTTTTCAATAATTCTCTCAAATTTAGGAAGCCATTTTCACTATCAGAAAATTTAGATGTTTGGCTTTAATTGGGCCATTTTAATTTTTGAAACAAATCCCAAACGACAATTCCAGCACTTACAGAAATGTTTAAGGAATGCTTTGTTCCTAATTGCGGAATTTCGATACAGCCGTCACAAAGTTGTACAGCATCCTGAGATACGCCAAATACTTCATTGCCAAATACCAAAGCATATTTCTGATTTTCTTCTACCTTAAAATCTTGCAAAAAGGTAGCGCTTTCGACTTGTTCGATGGCAAGTGTGAGTACATTTTCTTGTTTAAGTTCTGTAATAACATCTAGAACACTTTCACGATGTTCCCAGCTGACAGTTTCGGTTGCTCCAAGGGCCGTCTTATGTATTTCTTTATTTGGTGGAGTAGCAGTGATACCGCATAAATATATTTTTTCGATTAAAAATGCATCAGCAGTCCTAAAAACAGATCCTATATTATGCAAACTACGGATGTCGTCTAATACCAAAATTAAAGATGTCTTGTCAGACATTTTAAAATCTTCAATTGATTTTCGATCTAGTTCACTGTTCTCAAGCTTTCTCATTGGAATCTTCTATTTGATGTGTAATAATGGCGCAAATTTAAATTACTAATTTGTGATTTCGAGCCTTTCTTGCAATTATAATAGCAAATGCTAGTGTTTTTATATAAAAAGAGCTTCCAAATTTTGGAAGCTCTTTTGAAAGTATTTTAGGATTAGCGCTTTTTAATTAGTCAGCTAATACAGTACCTTTAATGGTAAGTGTTTTTATAGCTTGTCCTTCAGCATTTGAAGTAACAGTTACTGTTTTGGTAAAAGGACCTACTCTATCTGTAGCATACTTTACTCCAATTGATCCTTTACCACCTGGTAAAATTGGTTCTTTTGGTGTAGTAGGTACTGTACATCCACAAGATCCTTGTGTATTAGTAATGATCAATGGTTTTGTTCCGTTATTTGTAAAAACAAATTGACGATTTCCATCTGCATTATGAGCGATTGTTCCGTAATCGATAGTTTCGTTTTCAAAAACCATACCAGCACCATTTACTTTAGCGGTTACAGTTTTAGCGACTGCTTTGGCTTTTTTTGCAGTAGTTTGTGCGTTAGAATTACTAATTCCAAATACTGCTAAAAGTGCAATTAAAACTATTTTTTTCATTTTATGTGAATTTTAAGTTGATAAAACAAAACTAAAGAAAATATCATGCCAATACCATAATTTTAACTTAAAACTGAAGATTATTTTTCAAGTATTTACATTTTTGCTTTAAAAACTATAAATTCGCTTCTCTTTCCAATTAATCATAAATCAAACAATATTTTGGCAGCAAAAGAAAAAGAAGTAAAAGAAACACCGTTGATGAAGCAGTATAACGAAATCAAAAGGAAATATCCTGATGCTTGTCTATTGTTTAGAGTTGGTGATTTTTATGAAACTTTCGGGGATGATGCAGTACGAGCTTCAAAAATATTAGGTATTACTTTGACCAAACGAGGTGCTGGATCGGCAACGGAAACTGCTTTGGCAGGATTTCCTCACCATTCGATTAATACTTATTTACCAAAACTAGTTAAAGCAGGATTGCGTGTGGCAATTTGTGACCAACTAGAAGATCCCAAAATGACTAAGTCTATCGTTAAGCGTGGTGTGACCGAATTGGTTACCCCAGGAGTCTCAATGAATGATGAGGTTTTGAATTCGAAATCAAATAATTTCTTGGCTTCGGTTTATTTTACGAGTAAGAGTATTGGTATATCATTTTTGGATGTGTCAACAGGTGAGTTTTTAACAGCTCAAGGAAACGGCGAGTATATCGATAAATTGCTACAGAATTTTAATCCTTCAGAAATTTTAGTTCAAAAAAATCATAAAAGCAATTTTAAAGAAGAATTTGGAACAGATTTTCATTGTTTCTACCTAGAAGATTGGATTTACAAAGAAGACTATGCTTTCGAAACTCTGACAAAACACTTTCAAACAGTGTCATTAAAAGGTTTTGGTATCGAAGATTTGAAAGAAGGGATTATCGCCTCGGGAGCTATTCTATATTATTTGTCGGAAACGCAACACAATCGCGTACAGCATATAACTTCTATTCAGAGAATCGCAGAGAATGCCTACGTATGGATGGACCGTTTTACAATTCGCAATTTAGAATTGTATCATAGTTATAATCCAAATGCAGTGACGTTGCTAGATGTGATTGATAGAACACTTTCGCCAATGGGAGGACGTTTGTTGAAACGTTGGTTGGCTTTGCCATTAAAAGATGCAAATAAAATCAGAAGTCGTCACCAAGTGGTAGCCTATTTGGGAGAGAATCAAGAAGTATTGCAAAAAATGCAATATCAAATTAAGCAAATATCTGATTTAGAACGCCTAATTTCAAAAATTGCGGCGGGTAAAGTTTCACCACGTGAAATGATTTATTTAAAAGAATCTCTGGATGCAATTATACCAATGAAAGTATTAGCGCTAGAGAGTTCACAGGAAGCTGTAAAAGTGATCGGAGACAGTTTTCATAGTTGTGAACTACTACGTGAAAAAATAAAAACGACATTAAATCAAGAAGCACCCGTGGCGATTACAAAAGGAAATGCCATAGCCAAAGGGATAAATGCTGAACTAGATGAATTGCGTGCAATATCAACTTCGGGAAAAGAATATTTGGCAGGAATTGAAGCACGTGAATCGGAACGTACTGGTATAACATCTTTAAAAATATCATTTAATAACGTTTTTGGGTATTATATAGAAGTTAGAAATACACACAAAGACAAAGTTCCTTCAGAGTGGATAAGAAAACAAACACTTGTAAATGCAGAACGATATATAACCGAAGAATTAAAAGAATATGAATCGAAAATTCTAGGTGCTGAAGAAAAAATCCAGAAGATAGAAGTCGATTTGTTTGAGCAATTGGTAGCGTGGGTAACAACATACATAAAACCTGTACAACTGAACGCTAATTTGGTAGCTCAATTGGATTGTTTGTGTTCTTTTACGCAATTGGCGATAGAGAACAAATACATCTGTCCAGAATTGGATGAAACGTTTGAACTTGAAATAAAAAATGGTAGACATCCTGTTATTGAAAAGCAATTGCCAGTAGGTACACCTTATATTGCTAATGATGTCTTTTTAGACAGGGAAACGCAACAACTTATAATGATTACAGGTCCCAACATGTCTGGTAAGTCCGCTATATTGAGACAAACGGCATTGATTGTATTATTGGCTCAAATGGGAAGTTTCGTCCCAGCAGATAGTGTTCGAATGGGAATTGTAGATAAAATATTCACTAGAGTAGGGGCGAGTGACAATATTTCTATGGGTGAGTCTACTTTTATGGTCGAAATGAATGAGACGGCTTCAATCTTAAATAATCTCTCTGATAAAAGTTTGGTGCTACTTGATGAGATAGGTCGTGGTACGAGCACTTACGACGGTATATCGATTGCTTGGGCTATTGCCGAATATCTACACGAACATCCTGCTAGGCCTAAAACACTATTCGCGACGCATTATCATGAATTAAATGAAATGAATGAGCTATTGCCTCGCATTCAAAATTATAATGTTTCTGTAAAAGAATTAAAAGATTCGGTTTTGTTTATCCGTAAACTAGTCAAAGGAGGAAGTGCACATAGCTTTGGTATTCATGTTGCAAAAATGGCGGGAATGCCACAGATTGTGATTCAAAAAGCGCAAAAACTTTTGAAGAAATTAGAAAAAGATCATTCGAGCGATGCTTTAAACGGAATAAAATCTGAAAATGAAGAGATGCAAATGAGCTTTTTTAATTTAGATGACCCATTATTGGAAGAAATCAAGGATGAAATATTGAGTTTGGATATTAACAGTGTTACGCCCGTTGAAGCGTTAATGAAGTTAAATGAGTTGAAAAGAATGTTGACGCGAAAATAATTTGATATTTAAAGTTTAGGTTATCAATTAGTTATAAAATAATTTAAAAATATATTGAAAAAGCGCTTGTATAACTCAATAAAAGTCCTAAATTTGCATCCGCAATACAGAACAAGTATCGCGGTTCTTTTTAAGAATTGAAAATGCGAAAATAGCTCAGTTGGTAGAGCGCGACCTTGCCAAGGTCGAGGTCGCGGGTTCGAGCCCCGTTTTTCGCTCTAAGCGTTAAAAGCTCGAAAAGATATTAAAAAAAAGTAGTATCTTTGAAAAATATAAAGCTGAATGGAAAGCTTAATTAAGTGATTTTTTCGAAAATCACATCCATTAAAACCATACGCTCGGATGGTGAAATTGGTAGACACGCTGGACTTAAAATCCAGTGAACAGCAATGTTCGTGCGGGTTCAAGTCCCGCTCTGAGTACTAAAGCCTCTTCTTTTGAAGAGGCTTTTTTTTGTTTATAACTATCGGCTATTTTTCGAGGTCGTCATTGGTAAAGGTTGTAATTTTATTTTTTTTAAAATGAAAATCAGTTATGGGTTCTTTTGTGATTAGCAAGCGTTTTAGTGGGGATTATAAGTTTGAATATACTTCAAGAAAGGGTAAGCCAATCTTTACTAGTAATGCTTATGAATTGCGAATGGATTGCGAATCTGAAGCAGAGTTGCTTCGCTCTAAGTTTGAAAGCTGTTCTTTTTTGAAGTATAAGACGGCTAAGGGGAAGTTTTATTTCAAAGTGGTACTAGATGATGTCTTGGTCGCTATTAGTCGTAAATACAGCACGGTCTTAATGGCGCAAAAAGGAATCGATGAAATAGTGAAATACGGCTCGCGCGCAGAAATTTTAGATTTTGCTGCAAGTGAAGTTATTTTTGATGATTAAGTAAGTTGTCTTATAAATAAAAAAAAGGAAACCAGAGTAAATGTACTCTGGTTTCCTTTTTTTTATTTGTCTTTTGATTCAGAGCTAATTTCTGAAAAATAAGAACAAAAAAAAGCCATAACTAGTATGGCTTTGATTTTTTCTCTAGAATAAATTCTTAGATTAGTGAGCAGCAGGAGTTTCAACTTCTGTAGTTGTAACAGTAGTGTCAGCTTCTACCATAGTAGTATCAACAGATACAGTGTCAACAGTTACAGCAGTTGTGTCAACAGCTACAACTTCTTCAGCAGAAGCATCAGCTTTTTTACAAGATACAACAGTTAATACAGCAACTACAGCTAAACTTAAAAATACTTTTTTCATCTTATTTAATATAAAAGGTTAATTATTAATTCGAGGCAAAGATATAAAATTTTTGATATGTAATATATATTTTCAATATTTTTTTAAAAATATTATTGAATTTGATATTTAGGCCCTTTTTATTACAGATAACTAACTTAACTATAACGTTTAAAATGATATCTGCAATGGTTAAAACAGTCATTATATCGATGTTAATGGCAGTATTTATACCTACTGTTATCCTCTTTTAATTGGTAATTTAAATTAGTAAATAATTCACTTTCTATTCAATTTTTAAGGACAATTAGAGCTTATTCATAATGGAGTTGGTTGCACCCTTATTATTTGAGATGAATTGGCTGCAAATTTCTCCCCTTTCTTTTCTGAAAGCTATGTTTGTTATGAGCTTGTCTAGAATAGATTGAAGCTGTTCTTGATTCGAAATAGAAAAACAACCTTTTAAGCCGACAAGTGAAGTTGCTTCGGCAAAATGAGAGTAATTACTACCAATAACTATTGGAACTCCAAAAGTAGCTGGTTCTAATATATTATGAACTCCTGGATTTCCAAAACCCCCGCCAACGTATGCAATGTCTGCATAACTATAAATTTTTGTTAGAATTCCAATTGTATCAATAATAAAAACCTCGTATTCTTCTAGATTTTTATCTTTCATTTCTGAGTAGCGAACTACTTTTTTTGTAATGTTTGATTGTAATTGCTGAATTTGATCTGCTTTTATATTGTGTGGCGCTATAATAAACTTGACATTTTGATTTGTATTATTGATGTACTTGATCAATAACTCTTCATCTTTTGGCCAAGAGCTCCCTATGACAATTGTTGGAACGTTATTTTTAAAATTTGAAATAAATGCTAAGTTGTTGTCTTTCTCCAAAATTGAAGCTACACGATCAAAGCGAGTATCTCCAGAGACAGTCACGTTTTTAAATCCCAATTGATTTATCAACTGTTTTGATGTATCGTTTTGTACAAAAAAGCGGGTGAAACTCTCAAGCGCTTTTCTGTAAAAAGCTCCATACCATTTAAAAAACAATTGCTTTTCTCTAAAAATTCCAGATATTAAATAAGTTGGAATTTGTTGTTTTTTTAATTCGGCTAGATAATTAATCCAAAATTCATATTTTATAAAAAACACCATTTCTGGATTAACTAGTTTTATAAACTTCTTAGCATTTGCTCGCGTGTCTAGTGGCAGGTACAAAGTAATATTTGCGACAGTATTATTTTTTCGTACCTCATAACCAGAAGGAGAGAAGAAGGTGATGATGATTTTGTGTTCAGGATATTTCTCTTTTAATTTTTCGATTATCGGTAGTCCTTGTTCATATTCTCCTAGTGACGCGGCATGAACCCAAATTGTTCTATCGTTCGGTTTTAAATTTGCTGCAAGTAGGTCAAAGACAGATTTTCTACCTGATACAAATAATTTTATTTTAGGGCTGAATAACGCAATAATTTTCAATAAAGAAGAAGCGACAACGATAATAAGATTGTAGAGAAAATGCATTCGATAATTTTTTGGGCTAAAATACGTTTTCTTTGGCTTAAATTCATTGGTTTGAAATCAATAATACCTATTTTTGTTTTCCTTTTAGGGAAGTTAAGATGCATTAGTAGTAAAGCAATCTCAGGCTTTCTAACTATAAATTAAGTTGAAAATGAAGAAAATTCAAATGGTTGACTTAAAAAGTCAATATGATAAAATAGCCGATACAGTTAATGCTTCTATTCAAGAGGTTTTAAATACCAACACCTATATCAACGGTCCACAAGTACATGAATTTCAAAAAGGATTAGAAATTTATTTGGATGTAAAACATGTAATTCCTTGTGCCAATGGTACAGATGCCTTGCAAATCGCAATGATGGGCTTAGGTCTACAGCCAGGTGATGAGGTGATAACTGCAGATTTTACTTTTGCTGCTACTGTTGAGGTGATTGCATTGTTGCAATTAACGCCAGTACTGGTAGATGTAGATTTGCACAATATGAATATTTCGATAGATAGAATCAAAGCTGCAATTACACCAAAAACAAAAGCAATTGTTCCTGTACATTTATTTGGACGTGCAGCTAATATGGAAGCTATAATGGCTTTGGCCAATGAACATAACTTATTTGTAATCGAAGATAATGCTCAAGCTATTGGCGCCAATTGCAAATTTTCTGACGGGACTAAGAAAAAAGCAGGAACGATAGGTCATGTGGGTGCGACATCGTTTTTCCCGTCTAAAAATTTAGGTTGTTATGGTGATGGTGGTGCCATTTTTACCAACGATGACGCTTTGGCTCACACGATACGCGGGATCGTAAATCACGGAATGTACGAGCGTTACCATCATGATGTAGTTGGAGTAAATTCGCGTTTAGACAGTATTCAAGCGGGTGTTTTAAATGCTAAATTACCATTGCTAGATTCTTATAATAAAGCGAGACAAACTGCGGCCATGAAGTATTCGGCTGCATTACAAGCACATAAAAACATCATTGCTCCTATAATTTGCGATAACTGTGATTGTCACGTTTTCCATCAATATACGTTACGAATTATCGATGCCGATAGAAACGGACTGATGCAACATTTGTTGGATAAAGGTATTCCTTGTGCTATCTACTATCCGATTCCTTTGCATTTACAAAAAGCATATTTGGATGTTCGCTATAAAGAAGAGGACTTTCCAGTTACCAATCAGTTGGTAAAAGAAGTGCTGTCTCTGCCAATGCACACTGAATTGGATGATGATCAAATTACATTTATAACAGATAGTGTCTTAGAATATTTGAATAAATAAGAATTTAGATATCCTTATAACTAGATTTTGCTAATTTGATTTGCAATTGTATAGAAAAGTCCCAAAGTAGTTTTAAATTACTTTGGGATTTTTTATGAATTATGGTAGTTGAGAAGCTACTCATGTAGTTATTATTCTATTCAATAATAAATTATTATACAATATAATAACGTTAAGCGTTTGCGGTAACTGCTTCTTTATTAATTTTTCCTATAAGTCCAGCTAACACTTTTCCAGGTCCTACTTCTGTAAAAGAAGTGGCGCCATCAGCAATCATTTGCTGTACTGATTGTGTCCATTTTACTGGAGCGGTTAACTGAATAATTAAATTCTTTTTGATTTCGTTGGCATCAGAAACTGCCGACGCAGTTACATTTTGATATACAGGGCAAGTAGGAGTGGAGAAAGTTGTCGCTTCAATCGCTGCAGCCAATTCCTCACGAGCAGGCTCCATCATAGGCGAGTGAAATGCGCCACCAACTGGTAATAGCAAAGCACGTTTGGCACCAGCCTCTTTTAGCGCTACGCAAGCTGCTTCAACAGCTTTAAACTCTCCTGAAATTACCAACTGACCAGGGCAGTTGTAATTTGCAGCTACAACAACACCATCAATCGAAGCACAAATGTCTTCAACAATATTATCTGCCAAAGCGAGTACTGCAGCCATAGTTGATGGAGTGATTTCACATGCTTTTTGCATCGCTAATGCGCGCTGTGAAACTAATTTAAGACCATCTTCAAATGATAAGGTTCCGTTTGCTACCAAAGCAGAAAATTCTCCTAATGAATGTCCTGCTACCATTTCTGGTTTAAAATCTTCTAATGTTTTTGCCAAAATAACCGAATGCAAGAAAACTGCTGGTTGTGTAACTTTAGTTTCTTTTAACTCTTCAACTGTACCGTTGAACATTATATCTGTGATTCGGAAGCCTAAAATTTCGTTTGCTTTTTCAAATAATTCTTTTGCCAGAGGGGAATTTTCATATAGTTCCTTACCCATTCCTGCAAATTGTGCTCCTTGTCCAGGAAAAACATATGCTTTCATCTTAATTTCTTTAAAGTTTAAAAGGTTTCAATAAACCAACTGCAAAAATAGTGATTTTTTTAGGAGCACCAACTTTTCTAGTTTTAATCACTTATCCTCCTGCTATTCGTTTCAATCTTGGCGGCCGAACGCCGGCCACAAAGGATTTTCACTTCTATCAGGACTAGAGACAAGAATTTTCTTGGATCAAGGAGTAGAATTAGTTCGCTCCATACAAAACCTTTGGGTCATGAAAATAATTAAGTCCTATTAAAGGGTATTATTTAGGAGCTTGCCACCATATCATTTAGTTCTGGATGTTTGTCAAAATAAGCCTTTGCAAATGAGCATAAAGGAACAATTTTACTGTTTTTCTCTTTCGCAAAATCAATTGCTCTTTCAACCAAACGTTTGGCAAATCCCTTACCATTGTAATCTTCATCAACTTCAGTATGATCGATTACAATTTTTGAAGAACTATCATATCTGAATGTCATTTGTCCTATTGTTTTTTCGTCAGCTATAAGTTTGAAGGTGCCTCCTTTATTATTATCGGTGATTGTTATACTTGGATTCATGTTTTATATATTTAAAAATTAAATTGTTCAAATTTCAGAAATTGAATTCAGTTATTGTGTAGATTGATTTTAATTCTACTACACTAACTAAAATGCATATAGTATCGATATTTACCTATAGTATTCTTAAAAATTATAGTTTCATCGGAATATCCATAATTAAGAATTTAGCATCTGTATTTGCTTTTATAGCGACAGTTGTAAAATCAGAAATTCCTATAGCATCTTTCTCATTAAGATTTTGATCGCCAACAGTAATACTTCCTGAAATTACAATCAAATAAACACCATTACTAGCGCTAGAGATAGTGTAATTTTTGGTAAAGTCAGCATCAAAGTCAGCCATAAAGAACCAAGCATTTTGATGTATCCACACTCCTTCATCCTCTTGATTTGGAGAAAGAATTTGAGCGAAATTGTTCTTTTGAGCAGTTTTGTCCAATGTGATTTGCTGGTAGCGAGCTGTTACATTTTGCTTGTTGGGAAACAACCAGATTTGAAACAATTTGGTTTGCTGGTCTGCATTTGGATTGAATTCTGAATGTTGAATTCCAGCACCTGCGCTCATCACTTGAACGTCGCCAGTTTTTATAGTAGCCTCGTTGCCCATACTGTCTTTATGTGCCAGATCACCTTCAAACGGAATCGTTATAATTTCCATATTGTTATGCGGATGCGTACCAAATCCCATTCCGGCTGCAATTGTATCATCATTTAGAACACGTAGTACTCCAAATTGATTCCTATCTGCATTATAGTAATTTCCGAAACTAAAACTATGGTAAGCATTAAGCCATCCGTGATTTGCATTTCCTCTTGTATCTGCTGTGTGTAAAACCGTTGTTGCCATGATGTTATAAATTTTGTGATTAGTTTCTACAAATTTACGAAGAAGCAAAAGCTTTGTCACTTAACCTAGATTAAGAAGAATTTAATTATTGTCACAATAGCAATGGCTGCAACAAATAGTTTTACAAGACTTACCTTTTTAATAATCGATTTTTCATTTTACTGAAAAATTCGGGAGTAACTCCAATATACGAAGCAATTTGTTTTTGTGGAATTTTGTGTTGCAAGTCACCGTATTTATTTTGAAATTTTTCAAACCGCTCTTCGGCAGACAAACTTAGATTGTCCATTAATCGTTCTTGATTGGCAACCAATGAATTTTCGATCAAAATTCTGAAGAAGCGTTCAAACTTTGGTATTTCTTGATACAATATCTCTTGATTTTCTTTCGACAAAACAATAATTTCAGCATCTTCGAGAACTTCGATAAATAAATCACCTGGCTTTTGCGAAATTAAACTGTACATATCGCTAATCCACCAACCCGCACAAGCAAAAGTCATAATGTGCTCTACAATATTGTCATTAATATTAAAGCTGCGTACGATTCCTGAATTGACAAAATAGGAGTTTTTACAAACTTGTCCAGATTGCGCTAATATAGTTTTGGAGTTAAAATGCTGTATTTCAATTTTTGATAAAAACAATTCTTGCTCCTTAACTGTGAGCGCAATATGCTTAGCGATATTTTGAAGAATCAAAGACATTAATTTTTGTCTTCGGGTAGTAGTTTAAATTGAGATACTTTGAAGCGATTGCCCTCAATCGTACCCACGACGGCTGCTTTCCTGATAGAAGTACAAAAGCCATCCATGGCATGAGCATCACCATGCGCATCTATGGATGTTCCATCAACAAAATAACTTTTACCATCTATACGTACTGCCAAATCACATCCTTTTGCTTTCATACCAAAACGGCATTGCCCACAAGAAGCATCTACAAATTGAGTTTTTGACGCTGCCTTTTTTTCTTGTGATGTCATCGACAGACTCACAAATAAAACAAGTGGTAAAATTAACTTTTTCATACTAGAATAATTAGTAATACGAATGTAGTTCTTTTATTTTCTAAACAAAAAAGGTAAATTTAATTTTCGTACTTTTTTACAAGTTTAATAGTACAGTGAAATAATTTGAAATTGCAAGATAATACCAAAAACGAATATTCATAAATAAAAATTTACTGGTAAATGAGGTAGTGCTCAAATTAGAATAAGGGATTGTTAAGGGGGTTTTTGTTTCGTTCAAAATAAATATATCAATGACTTAAAAAATGATTTCCGGACTTTCAGTCAGCAATTATCAAATGGAACATTGTTTATTCTAATGGTTCATCTTGATCCAATTCCTTTTTACGTGGTGGTTTTTCATCATAACCTAGATTTGTTTCTCCTTCTGTCAAAGGATCAATTTTATCTTTCTTTAGGTCATCTATTAAATCTTCTGGAAGTTTAGTTGTTTTAGGTTCTTCAGCTGTTGGTTTGATGTTTTTTTTAGGGAAAACTTCATTTGTCGCAGCTGTAACTTTTTGTCTTTGTTCTTTATTAGTATTTTTTAAGTTTTCCATGATAAGCATAATTTTATTTAATATTCAGAATTTAAAGCAGGTGACTTTTCTTTTTTTCGATTTTAGATAAAGTCTCTTTTATACTTGCCAGTTGATCTAAAATAATAGGACGCAACATTGGGTTGAAGTGTTTCTCTTTTAACGCTTGTTCGTATTCTTCAATTGCTGCTCTTTCTCCGGTAATGCAAGCATTAATGATAGCATCTCTATCACCACCAGTGAAAAGTGATTTAATGTCAATCCAAGTTCTATGTAAAGCTCCCATTGGCCCACCTTCAGTAGCCGTAGATTTGCCTAATTTGTGAATTTCATTTTGTAATTCTACTATAAACATCGATCTCTCTTTTGCAAAACCTAAAAAATCTATTTTTGTCTGTGCATCATCTACATCTTCAGCAGCATTAGTGTATCCTAGTTTTCCATCATCAAGAATGATAATTAAAGTTTCTAGTATATTTATCGTTTTTTGGTCTTTTTCGGCTATATTTTCCATGATTGGTTTCTTTGTAGTTTTTTATTTTACAAAGGTGGTAAATAAGTCGCTTTGAGCTTTATACAATTCAATGTGAGATTTATATAATTACGGCAGTACAGAAACGCACAAAAAAAACCGCCTCTAAAGTTAGAGGCAGTTTTATATAATTAGATCTAAGAAAAGTAAATTAGAAACACAGTGCTAGAATTGGCAAAATCACTTTTACATTAATTCAGAATGATTTCTATTTATTTCTGCAGCCGTAATTTTAACTCAAATCGGAATACTGAAGTTTATCTATAGTTTTACACTTCTTCAATTTCAAATTCGGCATCTTTTTCCCAAATTTCCATTTCACATGGTTTACAATTAAATTTCAATTTGTATTCTAATTCACCTTGCTTCAATACTAGAGGTTCTTTTAATTTCTCACCCATCGTACTTTTTTGGTGAATAGGACATTTGCCCAATTCGTATTTAATACAATATTTGGTTGTCATTACACGAGATTTTCCCGGTTCCCACTGCAATTCAAATGCTTTTTCGATTTCTGTAACACCATGACGTTCGTAAAATTTACGAGCAGTTTTATTTGCTACATTATACATGAAATCTAGTTTGGTTTCAGGATAAGGATGTGAAGTTTTTACAATTTGGTGCTCTTCACGTTTGTAATTGGCCAAGCGCATTGCTGTCAATTGTTCAAAAGCCGTACGTCGCATTTCGTTAATTTTCGAAATTGGCATGAACCAGTTTTTGGAGAACACTACACTTATTTCATCGGCGGTATAAGGAGTGAAACCTGTTTTTGCCAATTGTGTTTTGATGTTTTCTTCCATCGAAAGTCCGGTTTTTGTCTCGTCTTTATGAGAGTCCAATTGTACCGTACTCACATAGCCATCTTCATCAGTTACAATTAACTCAAAACCACTTTCGTTTTCAGTTAGTAAAACGGTAGTGCCAATTTTACGTACAGCACTATCTTCGCGTTCTACAAGTTTGATAAAGGCAGAATCATTATTTCGATAAATAAACGTTCCATCTTTAATTTCTTTAAATATGTTCGGGTATGCTAAACCGTTCTCCGATTTATTTACATAGATTCCTTCTGCCTCATTTTCTTCGTTAATGAAACAAAGTCCGTCACCATTGTTTAGTAGTTCACCATTTTCAATTTGATAAGCATTTCCAATTGTCTTAATCAGTTTACCAATGTATTGCCCCTTCGACTTTGGACTTTCCCATGAGCCAATAGCACTGTGACGCTCGTTGACAAAATAATCAGTGTATCCGCGGTTAAAGCTTTTGTTTAAAGCAGAATCAAATGTAAACGTACATTTACCCGAGGATGCTTTTGTATATTTATCACTACCTTCTAAGAAAGCGTCTAATTTTTGTCTTAAATAAGAAACATTGTTTTTTACATAAACAACATCTTTCAAACGTCCTTCAATTTTGAAAGACATAACCCCAGCTTCTACCAAATTCGGAATTTGATCTGATACATCAAAATCTTTTATCGAAAGCAAATGGCTGTTTTTGATCAAAGTATCACCATTACCATCAATTAAATTATAAGGCAAACGACAGTTTTGTGCGCAAGAACCTCTGTTGGCAGAGCGCTCACCATTGGCAACACTCATATAACAGTTTCCGCTAAAGGATACGCAAAGTGCACCCGTCACAAAAAATTCTAATTCGACATCACTAGCCGAACTAATTTCCTTTATTTGGTGTAAGTTTAATTCACGTGCCAAAACCACACGCTTAATTCCGGCATCTTTCAAAAATTTAATTTTGTCGGCATCACGATTATTTGCTTGTGTACTTGCATGAATCACGATAGGAGGTAGTTCCATTTCCATAATTGCCATATCTTGTACAATTAAAGCATCAACGCCTATATCATACAACTCATAAATCATCTTACGACAATTTTCAAGTTCGTTATCATATAAAATGGTATTGATAACTACAAAAACCTGAGCATGATACAGATGTGCATATTCTACAAGTGCAGCAACATCTGCAATAGAATTAGTAGCATTTGAACGAGCACCATACAAAGGCGCACCAATGTAAACAGCATCGGCGCCACTATTGATAGCAGCTATTCCGTGAAACAAATCTTTTGCAGGTGCTAGAATCTCTATTTTTTTCTTCATCTTGTGATGATAATTTTTTAATTGCTAAAACTTTACGCTTTCGTATTACACGAAAAAAAGTGTGCAAAGGTCTAATAAATTATTCAAGATTTCTAATTCAAGAGCCTATTTTTTGGAAATTGCTGTATGATTTAAAATATAAAGCTTTGCACTTGACAGTAAAACTATAAAGTTGGACAATAATATGGAAGTGTCAAAATAATTATTTGGGCGTGCCCCTCCGTAAAAACTTCGGGTCGGGCTATTCATTGCAATCTTTTATACTATTTCGCTAGTGCTACATATTATAAAAGGATTTCCATTACTATCCTTCACGCGAACTGTATTACAAATTAGCCCAAATTAATAGAAATAATGATACCTTTTTTTATTATTTATCAGGAAAAAAAAGCAAAAAAAAATACCTCAAGATTATTTCTCGAAGTATTTTTTTTTGGAACGTTGTTAATGCTATTCTAGCTATTTACGTTTAGTTTCATCAAAATAGCTCTAACGCTATTCAATTGATTTGTAAGCATTGCAATTTGATTTTGATCTAGTGCTTCATTTTGTAAAGCAGCTTCGTATTTTTCAATTGCAGCTTCTTCACCAGTAATACAAGCGTTGATAATTGATTCAGTATCTCCACTAGTAAATGTTGATTTTATGTCAATCCACGTACGGTGAAGTGCTCCCAAGGCTCCACCTCCAGAAGTATCTGTAGATTTTCCTAATCGGTTAATTTCATCTTGAATTTCAACTACAAACAATGCACGCTCACGTGCATACTGCATAAAGTCAACTTTAAATGCAGCATTTTCTACATGCTCTGCAGCATTTGTATAACCTAGTTTTCCGTCTTCAAGGATTGAGATTAATCCTTCTAATGTGCTTACAATTTCATTTCTTTTGTCATCTGTATTTGTCATGATCTTTGTTTTTTGATTAATATTATATTACAAAGATGGGAAGATAAACCTATTAACATCTTACAGAATTTTCATCATTTTTTACAGAATTGTGGAAACTTAATTATAAGAACACACATTTTATAGTTAAGGAAGTGAGGGAGTTACTCGGTTACAGTAATAATTAGTGTGAAGTTTTAAATTAGCGGGATTTAAGTTGTGCATAAAGAGTTTCTGAATTTACTTCAAGCTAATTCAACGCTCAATATTGACTCAATATAACTTGCTCACAATTAATGCTTAGCTCGTTTTTTTTCTATTCATTAAATAATGTAATGCTCCAGTGGACCATAGCGCCCATAAGATCAATACAGGTTGAAACAACAATCTGATAAATCTTTTTTGATCTGTATCCAAACCAAAAGCATCGATGCCATTTGTATATTGTGAGATGTTTCCAGGGAAAACCAAAATGAAAAAGATAGCCAGAATAATTCCGATATTGATTTTATTCTTTACTAAAAAAATCAATGATAGACCCATAGCTATTTCTACGATACCAGAGGAGAGAACAACAAAATCTATAAACGCACTACTATCGGGCAGCCACGATGGTACTTGTGCCGTAAATTCTTGACGTTGAAATGTTAAGTGTCCTATTCCCGCAATTGTCATGATTGAGCCAAGTACTATTCTAGAGATATTTTGAAATAAAGAAGTTTTCATAAAGTATAAAAATTAAAAGGAATGTAATAGTAACGATAACCAAATATAAGGTTTACATTTTATTTTTCTTCAATACTATCTTAATATAAAGCAAAGGGAGAAGCAAACCCAAGGTAAGTGCTGATTAACTCAGCTAGCATAAGGTAATGATTAACAGCGCAAAGACAGCTAGCGCTTTTTATTTTTAACTGGTTGGTAAAATTCAAAAGTATTCATTTGAATTTAAAATAATTTATTCAATTTTAAACTTTACACACGTGGAGGTTAATTGAAGGTAGAAGAGTAGAACTAAAAATGCCGCACCATTATGATAACAATCACATTGATACGGCAAATTTTTATTGATATAATAATTACAATAACTAATCTAAATTATAAACTGCAAAATTAAAAGCCAGCTTCTTCGGCCATTTTTACAACGCCAACTATTAAAATTAAATTTGCAAAACGACGTTGTTCCCCTGTTTGAATAATTAAGGTGGTAGCAGGTTCTCTAATTTTGTCGTAAAATGCCCATCGTTCCATTTCGTCCCAAGTAACGTCTCCTAGTAATTCTTTATAGGTTTTGTGAATGTCAGCATTTGCTTCGGCAGGCTTTTCCATTACAATAGCACCTTGTACAGGACAAACTTCTAAAATTCCTTCTAGAACAGTGACTGCATCCAAGAGACCTGGTCGAAAGTTGAGATGTACAGTTGTCGAGTTGGGACCTGTCATGGCACCTACTGGTAAGTTTCCGTCAGCAATAACTACTTGAGCAAAGTGACCCGAACGTGCCAAGGCTTCCATAATTGTTGGATGTATAACTGGAGTTTTAAGCATATTATTTCTTTTTCAAAAATTAATAAAAGTATGGATTCTCTTTATCAGGGGAGTTACATATTGTAAACTCCTCCATTAATGTCTAATGTAGCGCCAGTAATAAAACCATCGTACTCTGATGCTAAATACAAGACAGCTCTGGCAACATCATCAGCATTACCTGCACGTTGGATAGGGATTCCAGCTGTTGTAGCATCTGCAGATTCTTTTGATGTATGTGTATTATGAAAGGATGTTCCTAGGATAAGTCCTGGCGCAACCGCATTAACCCTTGTTCCTTGGGGTCCTAATTCTGAAGAGAGTGCTCTTGTAAAGGTTAAAATTGCACCTTTGCTAGTTGAGTAAACAAGTGAGCCTGGGTGCCCACCTTTACGTCCTGCAAGTGACGCAAGATTAACAATACTGCTGCTTTCGTTTTTACCTAGATGAGGAGCTGCGGCTCTTGTTACAAACATCATAGAAGTCAAATTGATATCCATTACTTTGTGCCAAAATTCAGTCTCCATTTCGTTTAACAACTTACGAGCAACAAGCGAACCAGCATTATTAATCAGGATATCCAAACCACCAAATGCTGCAATTGTTTTTTCAACCATTGCATTTGCATCCTCTTCCTTTGTTAAATCACCGCTTATAGCGATTGCTTTCTGTCCTTTGCTTGTTGCATATTCTGCCGATTTGTTGGCTGTTTCTGCATTCGAGAAATAGTGTATGGCTACGTTTGCGCCACTATCAATAAAATGCTTTGTAATGGCTTCGCCAATTCCTTGCGCGCCAGCAGTTATCAATACATTTTTCCCAACTAATTTATTGTTATCCTTCATAATGTTCGTTTGTTACGTTGTTTAATAGCGTTTTAATATCCGGTTTCTGTTGTGGTTAACCAATTCCGGTCGAACAAATATACTATTATGATTGAAATATGTTTGAAAACGGTAGGGTGTATTTGCAATTAATTTTCTACTGTATAACAATATAGTCTTTTTTGCATTAGCTAGAAGCTTAAAGCACGAAGGGCTAGCAGTGATCGTGGTGTTGTGTGTTTTATAATTATTGTGGGATTTGAGCGATTTGTAAATATCTTTTTTTCGATCAATATTACGGAATGTTCCTATACTATATGTAGGAATAAATCTTATGTTAACTCTAAAATAATTTAAAAATGTAAATTCATTCCTTATAAGCATGCGATAGGAATGAATGTTTCATGCATCTATAAATTGTGCTTTTTTAAAAACTATGTTAGCGAGCAAGACGCGTGCGAAAGCCTGGACTTTTTTTATTACGCGATTAAGTTTATATAAATTGATTAGGTTAGTTAGCAATAACATACGAGCTGTTCTTTCTATTCAGATAAAACACAAACAATAATGATACAGCCCATATAAAGTGATGAATGATAAAATTAACTGTCAAATGTAATGATGGTATTAATAGTGTTTAGAACTAGAGGAAATATGGCTTTTATAAAAAAGAACTCCATAAGAAAATATTTTTTTGCCTTTCGTTTTCCTCTTTATCTTGACCGTAATTAAACCAA
The DNA here is from genome assembly GCF_022399565.1 of Flavobacterium algicola. GTDB lineage: Bacteria > Bacteroidota > Bacteroidia > Flavobacteriales > Flavobacteriaceae > Flavobacterium > Flavobacterium algicola. Next base: position 698,686 of record NZ_JAJTUT010000001.1, on the reverse strand, counting down.
TCTTTGGTTTTTCCCTCTATTTCTGTTTTTAAAGTTATAAAAGAATAGTTTTTTTTTGCGGTGATAGGTTTTATTTCAGCTGCGTTTTTTAAGGATGTGTCTACTTTTGTAGCAATAAATGAGGTATGTAAGCGAGGAATTGTCAAGCCTAAAATCATGCCCGGTAATCCATTTATAGAACATGGACCCCCAGAAATTACAATGTCATCAGTGTAAAATGCGAATACATACACATCATTCATTATTTTACCAATTGCTTTCCTGCAGTTGTAACCTGCAATTTCACGGTGTTCATTTGTGATTTGCCACTGGATAGTACTAATACTGTCGGCAATTACGAAATTCGTTCCTACGATTTGCTTTTGCATAATCATTTTGTTGGAATCAAAATCATAGTACCATACATTTTCTTCGTCAACTACTTTCATCTGTTTTGGAATTCTTGTTTTAGGGCTCCATCTATCAAATTTAAAAATGCTTTTGTTGTTCGCAAAAGTAAAGGTGTAATATGATATTTTCAGGTCAGAAATGTTTTCTTTCATCTGCTCATCCCAACTGTTACTACTCATCATTTTTTTTAGATTTGTATTTACTTCATATTCAATAACAGCTTTGTTTACAAATTCCTGTGCTATTAATGTATTTGTAAAAACAAGTATTGTTACTATAAAAAATAGTGCTTTCATGAGTAGTTGTTTTTTAATTTTAGAGATAGTTTTCAGCATTATTTGTTTTTAAAATTCCAGCTAAAACCTATCATCGCATATCTTTTGAGCCTATCATTTTGTTCTTCTCCAATAGTATTTCCGTAAACAAATCGATTAATACCTATATTTTGATTCAAAATATCTCGCACCATTAAATAGGCAGTAAATTCATCTTTTTTGAATGTGCGTTCCAGTCTTGCATTCCATAATTGATTAGTAAGGTTGTCTTGAAAATCAACTGTTTTCTGCCTAGTGTATAAATTATAATCGGACGATAATTTCCATTTTGCGGTCAGGTAAAATCCTATGTCTAATCCTAAATTGTTGGTGTTAAATGATTTTATTTCATCATTTTGTGAAGTTGTATTTCTATTATTCGAAAAATTATTATTTAATGTAATATCGTATTTCTTTTCTTTTGATTTATTTAAATAAACATTTATACCTGAATTTAATGTTCTCGAATCGTTTATTTGGTTATTGATACTATTAACAGATTTAGTGTAATTTAAATTAGGATTGAAACTAAAACGCATGTCTAATTTTTTTAATTTCATTCCATACCCAAAGTAAATATTCCCAACAAAATTACCATTTGTATTAATAGGTGTGGAAATTGTTTGGGCACTTTCGGGGTCTATATCTCTATTATATGAAATTTGATTGGATGTAGATCTTAAAAAAATACTTTGATAAAAATGTGATTCAGACAGAATGCTATAACTATTGTTACTTATTCGAATGCTGTTTGTGAAGGACTGTTTTAAGTCTGGATTTCCTAATACCTGATTAAAAAAATCTTGGTTATTACGCAAAGGCTGCAGTTGATTTAAAGTAGGCTGTCTCGTTGCACCTTGATAGTTAATACGCAAATTGCTATTGCTTTTGTATTTAAAATTAAAATTTGCAGATGGGAAAAAGTTGGTGTAACTACGTTTGTACACATTATTTAAAGTTTGGTCTTCTAGATCAAATGAAGTAAAACCAAAACCACTTCCAAAACTATAATTGATTTTCTTAGCATTGTAATTCAGTTGAATACTTGGTTTATTAGTAGTTATAGTCTGATTGAACTGGTTTGATAATGAACTAACAAGAACATCATATTTTTCTGTGATTTTAGAGTAGTCATAAGTAAAATAATCGTTTTCTCCTTTATTTAATGTCAATTGATACGCAAACTGCAATGCAAAATTCTTAGCAAGAGGTTCAGAATACGTAATATTAATAGCCGCGTTTTGAACAGAATTATCGCCTATTTTGTTTTGGTCAATATCAGTTCTACTATCAAAAACTCCACCCACATAACTTTTATTATTAGACTTTAAATAATTATTTGAATTGGTATTCAAACTACTCCAACTACCATTTGCTGAAAATGTACGTCGGGCTTTGGCAAATTTATGTTTAAATAATATACTGGCGGCCAAAGCTGTTTTGTCTGAATCTGTAGTAATGGTTTTTTCTTGTTTGTTTTTTAAGATTTCGTCTTCTCCTGTAGTAATTCCATTTGTCGATTCGTTGCTTGCAGTTGTATAAAAATTTGTTCTAGTCGTAATTTTTAAACTATTTAATGTATCCAATTTTATATCATAAGTTGCGTTTAATTTATAATTAGAACGGTTTATATTGCTTGTTTGAGACGTATTTTCATTCAACTGGCTCTCTCCAACTTGTGTTTGTGTTTTTCTAGTACTATTGTTAGTGTAAATTTGATTGTTGTATTTTGGAGTTAAATTCAAAGATTGTTTTTCATTCCACTTATTGCTGTATTGTAATCCGGCATTAGTGTTTTTTATAAAACCGTTCTGAGTATTCACATTAGGCTCTTCATCATTATTACTGCCTGCCCATTCATATTCTACATTTCCATCGGCATCCATACTCATACTATAATTTTCATTTGCTCCTCCAAATTTATCTTTATCCTGCCAGCTCAGCCCATCTTGACCTGTGTTTCCATTTAATAAAAAAGCTGAGAGTTTTCTTTTACCCTTAAAACTACTAAGCATAAGATTGGTATTGTATCTGGAATCTGCATCGGCAAAGGGTTGGTTTGCGGCATCTATTTTACCAAAGTATCCTTTCTTTTTATCTTCTTTTAGCTTTAGGTTAATGGTTTTTTTGCTTTGACCATCATCAATTCCTGTAAACTCCGCTTGATCACTTTTCTTGTCAAAAACCTGTACCTCTTTAACTGCATCTGCTCTTAAATTTTTAACTGCCATACCTGGATCATCACCAAAAAATTCTTCTCCATCCACCAAAACTTTTTGCACAGTTTCCCCCATAGCTTTTATGGTTCCATTTTTATCGACTTGTATTCCAGGTAGTTTTTTCAATAATTCTTCGACATTAGCATTTGCGCTTACTGCAAAATCACTCGCTCTATAACTCGTGGTGTCGCCTTTAATTCTTATAGAACCTGTTTTAATAACGACTTCTCTTAACAGTTCTATTTTGCTCAATAATGAAATAGTACCTAATTTTTTATCAGATGATGTGATTTCGATTTCCTCCAAATAATCAGCATATTGATTATTTGATGTCATCAATATATAGTTTCCTTTTTTTAAGTTTTTCAAATCGAATTTTCCTTCTTTATCTGTTCTAGTAAATCGATATAAAATGGAATCAGTAGGGGACAACAATGCCACTACAGAATTGTATACAGGGTTTTTTTTGCTATTGTCGATTAAAAGCCCAGAAAGATTGGTTGTTTGAGAAAATGCTGAGGTCGAAAGTAAAAATAAAAGAAGAGGTATTATTAAATTTTTTGACATAAGCAATTCCTTTATCTAGTTAAATAATAAATAAGCGATAGTCGATCGACTGAAAAAACTTTCATTTTTGAAGTCGAAAATAATATTATATTTGTTAATAAATGCTAAATTATTGTTAATCTAATTATGTTTTAATAATCTAATTTATAGTTAAGGTAAAGTATGTCAATAATTTGCAGTATATAGTGCCTTTAATTAACTAATTTTCTCATAGAATTTTTTTGTTTTTTGAAACAATAAAAAAGTAGCAAATTTAGAAGTTCAAAAATTGTATTTAAATAGTTGCGAATTATAGAAACTTTGGCTTTATGCGCTAAGTTGCTAAATAGGAAAATTTTATTAGCAGTGTGAAATGGGGAAAATATTGAGATATTTGGGGAGTTTTGCGTGAGGGATAGCAGCGAAAATCCTTTTTATCATGTAGCGATAGCGGAATGAGAAAAAGATTGTAGCGAATAGCCCGACCCGTTTTTTTGCGGGGCACGCCCATATCATTGAAAAGTATAGTCTGATAAAAAAAATGCCCCAAGTTTCCTTGAGGCAAATAATATAAAAAGAGGTTTGGACTATAGAGCCAAAGCATCTTTAATTCTTTTTAAAGCTTCTTTTAAAATCGCATCGCTTGTTGCATATGAGAAACGGATACAATCTGGGTTTCCAAAAGCATCACCTGTTACAGTTGCAACGTTTGCTTCAGCCAAAAGATACATAGATAAATCCATTGCATTTTTAATCTCAGTTCCCTTTAATGTTTTTCCGAAGAAAGACGAAACATCTGGAAATACGTAAAATGCTCCTTCGGGAACGTTGATTTTTACTCCAGGGATTTCTCTTAATAATCCAACAACCAAATCTCTACGGCTATGGAACGCGTCAACCATGTGTTTCAATACAGATGGATCTGCGTCTACAGCAGTGATTGTAGCAATTTGTGCTGGAGAATTGGCTCCAGAAGTTACTTGACCTTGAATTTTTGTACATGCTTTTGCAATAAATTCAGGTGCTCCAATGTATCCAATACGGTATCCTGTCATTGCAAATGCTTTTGCAACTCCGTTTACAGTTATAGTTTTGTCGAACATTCCTGGGATAGATGCAATACTGCAAAAAGTTCCAGAGAAGTTAATGTGTTCGTATATCTCATCAGATACAACGTAAATATTTGGGTATTTTGCCAAAACTTCAGCTAATGCCGTTAATTCTTCACGGTTGTATACAGATCCTGATGGGTTGCATGGTGAAGAGAACCACATCATTTTTGTTTTTGGTGTGATAGCTGCCTCTAATTGTGCAGGTGTCATTTTGAAATCAGTCTCGATAGAAGTAGGAACTTCAACCGGTACACCACCTGATAATTTTACGATTTCAAAATAGGAAACCCAGTAAGGTGCAGGTAAAATAACTTCGTCACCATCATTTAACATTACTTGCGCAATGTTGTACAATGATTGTTTTGCCCCAGTAGATACAACGATATTTGCTGGCTTGTACTCTAAGTCATTATCTCTTTTGAATTTTCTGCAAATAGCATCTTTCAAATCACCGTAACCATCTACTGGAGAGTACGTACTGTAATTGTCATCAATTGCTTTTTTTGCCGCTTCTTTGATAAAATCAGGTGTATTAAAGTCAGGTTCTCCTAAACTTAAACTGATAATGTCTTTTCCTTGTGCTTTTAATTCGCGAGCCAATGCTGCCATTGCCAATGTTTGCGAAGTAGCCAAATTGTTAATTCTGTCTGAAAGAATATGGTTCATTAAAGTTGATTTAAAAGGCTTTAATTTCGATAAAGAAATCAAAACGGTTAATGATTAAATTTTTTTGTTATGTTGTTTCGGGTTGAACGCCTAAATCTTTTAAATGTTTAATATGTGCAATTACGGCACTAAACATGGTCTTGTATTCAAAATAAGGCAGATTACATTCGCTTGCAGTTTGTTTGACATATTCGGCAATTTTACCATAATGTACATGACTGATGTGCGGATATAAATGATGTTCTATTTGATGGTTTAATCCACCAGTATAATAATTTACTAACCAGTTTTTTGGCGCAAAATTTGTCGTAGTGTACAACTGATGTATCGCCCAAGTATTGTCCATTTCGTTCAGTTCATTCGGAGTAGGGTTTTCTGTTTCCTCAACAACGTGGGCCAATTGAAATACAACACTCAAAATTAAACCTGCAGTATAATGCATGATGCAAAAACCAATTAAAACTTTCCACCAACTCAAAAGAAGGATAGGAATCACCAACCAAAATGAAAAATAGATAATTTTTGAAATAACCAATCCAGTCCATAATTTTTTTGGATTAGAAGGTCCTCCATAAGAAAGTTTCCTTTTCAAATACGCTCTCATTTGTTTGAAATCGGTTGTCAAGCACCAGTTGATGGTCAACAAGCCGTAAGCAAATAAAGCGTAATATTGCTGAAATCTATGGAAGCTGTACCATTTTGCATGTTTGGTAAAACGAATAATACGTCCTGCTTCTAGATCTTCATCGTGTCCAGGTATATTGGTGTACGTATGGTGTAATACATTATGTTGAACTTGCCAGTTGTAGACATTTCCAGCAAGGATGTAAATACTCCCTCCCATGATTTTGTTGAGCCAAGGTTTTGAAGAATAGGAGCCGTGATTCCCATCGTGCATTACGTTCATTCCCACTCCAGCCATTCCGACACCCATGACAAAACTTAATAAGAGATGTAAACCAAAAGGCATGGTAGGCAATAGGAGAATTACAAAATAAGGCACAAATAACAGCGAGAACATTATAGCTGTCTTGATATATAATGTCCAGTTTCCTGTTTTTTTAATATTGTTTTCCTTGAAATATTCATTAACGCGCGAGTTTAAAACTTTAAAAAATTTTAAAGCATCATGTCTTTGAAAAGTCGGTGCATTCGAATTCATAAATAGATTAGGTTCTAATAGTCTGCAAAGGTAATTATTAAAATTTTCAATTTGCGGAAATCACTTAATATTTAAGATTTAAAAATAGTACTTTTGTTAAAAAATTAGATAATGGACGAGATTTTGAAGTATTTTCCTGATTTGACGGATATTCAGAAAGAACAATTCGAAAGATTGAATTTTTTATACCATGATTGGAACGAAAAAATTAATGTAATTTCGAGAAAAGATATTGATTCACTTTATACTAAACATGTATTGCATTCACTAGGAATTGCAAAAGTTATGAAGTTTGAACCAGGCACTTATGTGCTTGATGTAGGGACTGGAGGTGGTTTTCCTGGAATTCCATTGGCTATTATGTTTCCTGAAACTCGATTCTACTTGATTGATATTATTGCAAAGAAAATAAAAGTAGTTCAAGGCGTTTCTGAAGCATTGGGGCTAAAAAATGTTAAGGCAGAACAAATGCGAGCAGAGAACGTCAAAGGTGATTTTGATTTTATTGTGAGTCGTGCTGTGACCAATATGCCTGATTTTGTTTCTTGGGTAAAGACTAAAATTAAAAAACAACATAAACACGAGTTAAAAAACGGAATTCTATATTTAAAAGGAGGAGATTTGACCGAAGAGTTGGCCGCGTTTCCTAAAGCTACGGAGTATAGCCTAGCAGCTATTTTTGAAGAGGAGTTTTTTGAAACCAAAAAAGTGGTACACTTACCTTTGAAATTTGTGGTGTAATAAGTCATAAAGTTTGAAAGCCAAAAAGTATAAAAACTTCAAAACAAAAAAGCCGAATCTAAAAATTTTAGATTCGGCTTTTTTATGGTTTTAAAATTTTTAAAGTCTTTCATACCTTCAAACTTTAAAATATTCTTATTCTCCCAAAAACGGGTATCTGTAATCAATTGGAGTAACAAAAGTTTCTTTGATAGTTCTAGGAGAAACCCAGCGCAATAAGTTCAAAGGGGATCCTGCTTTGTCATTTGTTCCTGAAGCTCTTGCCCCACCAAAGGGTTGTTGACCAACAACAGCACCTGTTGGTTTGTCATTGATGTAAAAGTTACCAGCAGCGTTTTGTAGTTTTATGGTTGCTACTTCAACAGCATAACGGTCTTGACTGAAGACAGCTCCCGTTAAAGCATATTCTGATGTAGAATCAACCAATTCAAGTGTTTCTTCCCATTTATCATCTTCATATACGTAGATAGTCATAACTGGCCCAAACAATTCCGTTTCCATTGTAGAGTAGTGTGGGTTTGTAGTGACAATTACCGTAGGCTCAACAAAGTATCCTACTGATTTGTCATAATTTCCTCCAACAATAATTTCAGCGTCAGTGTCTTTTTTTGCCTGGTCAATAAAACTAGCCAATTTATCAAATGAATCTTCATGAATTACTGCAGTAATAAAGTTGCTGAAATCCTCTGGAGAACCCATTTTCATTGATTTTACATCAGTGATAATTTGCTCTTTAATGGCAGGCCATAAACTTTTTGGAACATAAGCTCTAGAGGCTGCAGAACATTTTTGGCCTTGAAATTCGAATGCACCACGTACAATTCCTGTAGATACTTGTTTAGGGTTAGCGCTTGAATGTGCTATGATAAAATCTTTTCCACCAGTTTCTCCTACGATTCTTGGGTAGGTTTTATAGTGGTGAATGTTTGTTCCTATTTTCGCCCAAATGTCTTTAAATACGTGAGTAGAACCTGTAAAGTGCAAACCTGAAAAATCACGACTTGCAAGAACAGTATCAGTGACCATTAGAGCATCTCCAAAGACAACATTGATGACTCCATCAGGTACTCCTGCTTCTTTAAATACTTCGATAATAATTTGTGCCGAAAATACTTGGCTGTCACTTGGTTTCCATACTACAACGTTACCCATCATAGCAGCACTCGCCGGAAGATTGGCAGCAATTGCTGTAAAATTAAATGGAGTTATCGCATATACAAATCCTTCAAGAGGTCTGTATTCTAATCGATTCCACATATCTGATGTAGAGGTAGGTTGATCAGCATAGATTTGCGTCATAAATTCCACGTTAAAACGCAAAAAGTCAATTAACTCACAAGCAGCATCAATTTCTGCTTGGTGTACATTTTTAGATTGTGCAATCATCGTGGCTGCATTAATTCTCGCTCTGTATGGTCCTGCGATCAATTCCGCTGCTTTTAGGAAAATAGCAGCACGTTGTTCCCATGCCATATTTGCCCAAGCATTTCTAGATTCTAATGCGTTTGTAATTGCTTTTTCAACATGTGCTTTCTCTGCAAGGTGGTAAGTTCCTACTATATGTTTGTGGTCATGTGGAGCCGACATGTTTTTAGTGTTTCCTGTTCTAATTTCTTCGCTTCCAATGTATAAAGGAACGTCAATTTTAGAATTCCACATTTTTGTGTAAGCTGCTTGTACAGCTGCCTTTTCTGGTGAATTGGGAGCATAGCTTTTTACGGGCTCGTTGACTGCTTTTGGTGTCTTAAAAAATCCTTTTAGCATAATAATTTTATTTTATCTATTGTTAATTTCAGCTATTTTAAAAAATGTACGAATCTTGATTTTCGATAACAAAAAGACAGATCGTTACTAACAAAAATACGGAGATAAAACTAATATGAAGTGGATTTGGCTAAAGAATAACAGCCAATACTAGGGTTTTTCTAATTTAATGCAAAAGGAGCGCAGAGTTTAAAAGTAGGTATGTAGACTTTAAAGTTTTTGGCATTACTAAAGTTTATCATATTGAAATAACCTTGCATAGCACCATAAGGTGATGATAACAAACAACCCGAGCTGTAGCTGTGTTGTTCTCCTGGTTTTAAAACAGGTTTTTTTCCAATAATTCCTTCGCCGTCCACGGTTTCTAGATCGTTAAGTGAATCAAAAATTTCCCAATGACGTGAAGTAAGTTGCACTGAATCTTTACTATGGTTCTCAATAGTAATTTGGTAACTAAATGCAAAATGGATCTTATAGTTTTTGAAGTAAGTGCCTTCAAAACTAGTCAGAACCGAAATTTTTATACCTCTTGTAATTTGCGTTACCATAATAAACTATTAAATAGTTAGGTTGTAATTAACAAAAGTACGAAAAAAGGATTTAGTTTGGCCTCTCAAAAATGTTATTTTTTAATTAACGATATTGGTAGATGATGCTGTTCCTCTCCCAATTACTCTTTCATATCGCGCTGTGTTATCACGATAATAAGCCAATATAGTATATTCGTTTTCAGTCTGGTAGAAGTTTCCATCTATGCTATTCTCGTAATCAATAACATGATTGCTATCTGCTACTACGTATTTATAGTTGGTAAATCCTTGTTTGATTAGGATAGCTTTTTCATACACCCCTTTCTTAGTGTTAAAATCCATTTTTGATTCTTCGCCAAGTACATAATTATTGAACATCCCTGTTATATAAACATCTTTTTTTAGGTAGAAAGAAGGTGCAGAAAGAGTGAAGTATATCCAAGAATAGTCTGCCTCAATTGTGCTGTCTTCTGCATTGGCATTCAATACTACAAAATTACCATTTACATCTTGATATAAAGTGTAGGGAGTGTTTGCTCTAGCATTATTAGGATACAAATGACTACTGTAAATATCTGTACTGCTATCCACTTTTGCAATATAATTAGCAGGGAAACGAATGCTTTTGTTTTCGAAATATAAAAATTCATTTCCAGCCCAAAACTGCGTTTCGCTATCGTATTTGTATATTAAACTATTGCCCATTGTGTATTGAGGAGCAATATTTTTTATAGCCTTATTAAAATCATTATTTTGATAGAGGGCTACTTTTACATTTTTTAAAGGATTTTGAAATGTAATAACATTGGAAGTTATTGAGAAATCTAAATTGTGTTTGAAATTTAAATTATCAATCGTTCTCGCTCTTTTTACTTGCACAGGGATCGTCGCTAAGTCTTCATAAAGAACAAACTTTCTACTGAAAACCATCTCTCTACTTTCATTTAATATTTTTAAAATATAGTTTCCACTTATTTTCAGTTGTGTAGTATATTGATTTGGTATCGAAAGTGTAAAATGAGAATAAATCTGAAGAGTATTAAAAGAGGTTGTAATGTCTTGAATTCGCTGGCTGTCGATTCCCGCTAGGTATTCATTTTTCGGAATTTCAGATGGAATCCAATTGTAGTCGCAATGTACTATTTCGTAAAAGTAGTCCGCATTATTACCATATAAGTCATCAAATTGCAGTTGGAAGCCAGAGCCTAATTCTAAAACGGGTACTATATTCGCATTATTTTGAACAAATGAAACTGTTTTAATGTTAAAAGGTGGCGCTATTTCCTTCTCCTCTTGCGAAAACAAAAAATGAAAGGCGGATAGTAATGCTATTGTAAAAATTTTTTTCATTTGTTGGTAGAAATTAATGGCCTAAATATAGTAATTAAAAATCTTTTAAGATAACGATTGACTGTTGTCAAAATTGCTTTTGTTTGAAGAAATGCTTCTTTGACGCTAACTTTCAATTGTTGAAAAACACAAAACTTAACACATTCTGCAAGTAATTTTATTTAGAAAATGAAGCAATTATTCTAAGATATAACTCAAATGCTTTTCAATTTCTGGACTCATGCTATCGTCATTCAAAAGAGAATCAGATAATAATTTTTTGGTTTCTTGAAGCCGTATAATTTTTTCTTCGACAGTGTTTTTGGTAATAAAACGTACAACGTTTACTTTATTAAGTTGACCAATTCGATGTGCGCGACCAATTCCCTGCTTTTCTGCAAAGGGGTTCCACCACGGATCTAGAAATAAAACATAGGAAGCTTTGGTAATATTCAAACCAACACCACCAGCTTTTAATGATATGAAAAATAACAAAATATCGTCCTGCTCTTGAAAACGGTTTACAATGCTCTCTCTGAATTTTTGGTCGGTGGCTCCTGTAAGCTCACAGAATTTGACCTTATTTGCAATACACCATTCTTTATAAAAGCTTAAATTCGAAACAAATGAGCTAAATACAATCGTTTTTTGTTTGGACTGAATTAAAGTTGTCAAGTAATTGGTTACCGCATTGTACTTACCCGAATCCAGATCAGATTTAGCGTCGATCATCTTAGGATGGTTGCTTAACTGTCTTAAACGCATCAGGGTATTTATGATGTTAATCTTATCAACTTTGGTTCCATCTGTTCTTAGGAGTGCGTTGCGTGCTTTAGACTTTTCTTCTTCATACAATTTTTCCTGTTCCTTTTCCATATCACAATAGTAAATCTGCTCAGTTAACTCGGGAAGATCATCTAGAACTTGCTCTTTGGTTCTTCTTAAGATAAAAGGACTGATTAACATTTTTAATTCGGCCAAAGCAATCTGATCTTGATTTTTCTCAATAGGTAGTTTGTAATTTTGTACAAAAAATGAATAATTACCTAGGATGTCAGGGTTAATAAATTCCATTTGCGACCATAAATCATCAAGAGAATTTTCAATAGGAGTACCACTTAACGAAATACGGTTAGCTGCTTTAATTTGATTAATCGCTTTAAATATTTTGGAATTTTTATTTTTTATATATTGACTTTCATCTAATATCAGAAAACGAAATTGATGCTTTTCTAAATTGGCTATGTCGCGCAATGCTATAGCATAACTAGTAAATACCAAATCGTATCGCGATAATTTTTTGGCTATTAATTTTCGATCATTACCTACATATTGTATGCGTCGCAAATGTGGCGTGAATTTGCGGGCTTCGTTGTACCAATTAAAAACCAAAGAAGAGGGGAGAACTACTAATACTTTTACATATTCTTTGCTTTGGGGAATACTGTTACCAAATAAATCCAACTGCTCTGCTTCGCGCTGTTGATTTTCAAGCTGTTCCTGCACGGCAACCAATGCAGATAAAGTTTGAATTGTTTTGCCTAGTCCCATATCATCAGCGAGGCAAGCTCCCATGCCGTTATGATAATGTTCTAGTAGCCATTTTACACCTTCGGTTTGATAAGGGCGCAGCGTAGCTTTTACCAATGGCGAAAGAACAAACTCGTTTTTATTTTTGGTCATACTGTCCAATTGCAATTCTGGGATTGCATTAAGAATAGCATAATTATTCTTTGGCAGTTGAATAATATCATTAATCACTATAGCTAATTTCGCCAAAGGTGAGTAGTGCATCATCCATTCCATCGGGATTAAAAAGCAATTACCATCAGGCAACGTATAAACTTGATTGTTCTGCTTTAAATTAGGAATGATTTCGATAAAATTAAAAGTAAAAGCGCCACACTGAATCGTGATTTTGATGTCAAACCAATCATTTTGAATTTTATTAGAAAATAGGATAGTAGGCTTTTGAGTTACAATTGATTTGCCTTCTAAAGTAAAATGATCCAATTTAAAACCTAATAATTTTAATTCCTCCTGATGTTCCAATGTCCATTCAATTGCGTCATAAGCTGTACTAGCACCATTACTCAGAGAAAGTCTGAAAAAACCATTATCTGTTTTTTCAAATCCTAAATCGATAATTTTTTGTTCGAAAGTGGCTTCGTGATCCCAATTACGTTTGTACTGAATCACCTTGATTTGTTCTGGATTATCCAGATCAATTTCAGAATGATTATCTTTCTTCTTCGTATTGTCGAAAAAATAGCCATTGTAGTTAAATCGTAAATTAAGGTAGTAACAGTTCTTAAAAAAATCGTGTACGGTGTCCAGTTGACAAGCTGTAACTTGATTGTTCTGAATTATATCAAAACCTTCTGCTGTGACATCGACTTTTTTAACAATGTCTTTTATGAATTTTTGAAAATATTCCGTGACCATTCTAGAAGGAATGTCGATTGTTTTTTTTGTCAAAAAAGGTTTGATCTTTTTTGAATCAACTCCATTGAGTTGTACTAAATCATTTTCGACTACTAACCAAGCAGGCTCATCGAGAAGCAACGATATCTTTTTGTCTACTGGGTGAAATAACTCTTGATTGTCTTGTAGTTGTAAATTATACTCAATACCATCCTCTGTTTTAAGAAAATGAATTTTAATATTTAAAGAACCATTTTGGGTATTGACTCTGCTTTTTTGGAAATCTTTGTCTTTATTAAGAGAAAAGCTGATGGGGAAGTTATTGGCAGTTACCAATTTAAGAAACTCAGCTAATTGCAATTTCTGATAATGCTGTATTCCAGCAGCCACTTTTACATCCTTAAATAGTTCTTCAAGACTTTTTTTATTTTTGCCTGAATTAAATTTGGCTGCCAATGCTTCGGATTGTAGGCTATTACAAAGAAACAGTGCTCTTTGTGCGTCTTTAGTTAGAGAGGAGAGTTCTACTCCATAACTATGCAATACCTCTGCACTTGCTTTCTTACTTAAATAGCCAATAGGAAAACCTTCGGAAACGGCATAAGCCGTTGGGACATAAAAATTACTCTTTATATCCCAACTCAAATCAAAACAAAAAGGGTATTTTGATAGTGTCTCCAATATAATTTATTTGAAACAAACCGGAATTACTTCGCCTTTGGCCAAACAATATTTTGCTACCAAATCAGGGGAGATTTTATGGGTATAATCTTCTTCAATAACTGTAAATCCTATGGAGCGAAGTTTTGTGAAATAATCACGTCCATAGATTCGTACGTGATCATATTGTCCAAATATTTTGGCACGCTCTTTCTGATCAGTAATTGTATCGTCTGCAAAAGTTACTTCTCGATTTAAATCTTGAGGAATTTGCAAAATTGCCATTCCGCCGGGTTTTAAAACGCGATACAGTTCTTGCATTGCTTTAGTATCATCAGGAATATGCTCCAATACATGATTACAAAGTATCACATCATACTGATTGTCCTCAAATGGCAGGTCACAAATATCTGCTTTTACATCAGCCAAAGGTGAAAACAAATCGGTAGTGGTATAGTCTAAATTCTTTTGATTGCGAAACAGCTTATAAAATGCTTGTTCTGGCGCAAAGTGTAACACTTTTTGGGGTGCTGTAAAAAAATCTGTTTCTTCATTTAGGTACAGCCATAATAAGCGATGCCTCTCTAATGACAAAGTACTTGGCGAAAGCACATTATTACGTTGTGTTTCGTACCCATACGGCAACATCGATTTAAAACTTTTACCATCAATAGGGTCAGTAAATTTGTTCCCTCGTAATGAAAATGCAATTATAGGTCGCGCCACATAACTTAAACGAATAAGTAGGGGGCGTGGGATAGTATTGAGGACGAGTTTAAAAAGTTTTTTCATAAGTGGTTACACAGAGATTCACTAAGAATTCACAGAGATTCGCAAAGTATTATACTTCCTTGTTTGAATTTATGAATCGTTTTATGTTGTTTTTTAATATTTTAGAATTAAAGTTAATGAGTAATCCTAACGGATAATTTCCCAATTTTAAATAAGTGAGTATTTGAGCATAGTGTACAGAAGTAAATTCTTCAACTGTCTTTAATTCAATTACTAATTTGTTTTCAATTAATAGGTCGATTCTGTATCCTTGTTCTAGTTTTATTTCTTTATACTTAATTGGAAGTGGTATTTCTTTTTCAACTTTAAAGCCTGCTTTTTTTAACTCATAAAGTAAACAAGCTTGATATGCAGATTCTAACAAACCAGGTCCTAAATTACGATGAACTTCAATTGCTAGTCCAATAACCTTGTATGTAAGCGCATTTAATTCCTCGCCCAATTCGAAATTATCGTTTTCCACTTCCATAGCATCCATTTGCCTTTTGAAAAATATAAAAATCTAATTTTTTTTACATTTTCAATTGTGCGTTATAATTATTTTAATTAAAAAAACTTAGCGGATCTCTGAGCTTGCTCTGTGAATCTCTGTGAAATCTTATAAAGTTAACGGCACTTTACGGAATTCATCTTCTTCGTTACTCACGATTCCCAATGCTTGGTACACATAAGCAAAGGTTGATAATAATTCTGGTTTTCCGTCTACTAGCGCTATATCGTGTTCAAAATGAGCACTTGGTTTTCCGTCAGCAGTAAGAATTGTCCAGCCGTCTTTTAGTTGTTTAATGTTTCTGGTTCCTTGATTTATCATAGGCTCTAGAGCAATTACCATTCCTTCTACAAACATCTTTCCACGGCCTCTTTTACCATAATTTGGCATCTCTGGATCTTCGTGCATTTTTTGTCCTAGACCATGTCCTACGAGTTCGCGAACGACTCCGTATCCATGTGACTCTGTGTATTTTTGGATTGCGTTTCCAACGTCTTCCACTCGGTTTCCGGCTTTAAATTCACGAATACCTACGTACAAAGACTCTTTGGTGACTTGTAATAATTTTTTTGTCTCTGGAGCTACTTCACCAATTTCAAAAGTATAGGCATGGTCTCCATGGTAACCATTTTTAAAAGCACCACAATCAATAGAGATAATGTCTCCACTCACCAGTGGTGTGGTATTAGGAATTCCGTGCACTACTTGAGCATTTGGGCTCATACATAGCGAGTTCGGGAAACCGTATAAACCAAGGAAACTCGGTTCAGCTCCGTGGTCACGAATAAATGTTTCAGCAAGTTTATCAAGTTGCAAAGTGGTTACACCTTCTTTTAGTTCAGAGGCAAGCATTCCTAAAGTTTTTGATACAATAAGGGCACTTTCGCGCATCAATTCTATTTCTTCACGTGATTTTACTATAATCATAGTTCTAAATTTTGAGTTGGCAAAAGTACAATTTTAATTGATTTAATCAGGGTTTGCCAAGATTTTATACAATTCGGAATTTGAGATGTAAAATTCATTTTGCAAAGCAATAGCCGATAGTTGAGCAGTAATTAAACTGCTTTCGCGACTATTTATTAAAAATAATGAGCTTTCCCCAAAGGTAAACAAACGCTCTTCCGACTGTAACATTGTTTGGTAATTACCCACCAAATCACTAGCTATAAAGTATTGTGTGTTTAATGAGCTGATGACTTCTTTTTGCGCTTTTATTTTATTCGAAAGTTGCAATCGCTCCAAATTAAGGCTGTTGGTAGTTTCTTGGATTTTATAGTCGGCTAGTTTTAAACCTCCTCTTTCTTTTCTTAAAAATATAGGATAAGCAAAATTAACTCCAATTTTATAGTTTTCGAATTTGTAACTATTAATATATTGCGGTTCTGATAAATAAGAATAGGAAACGTCAATTTTTGGAAGTAGTAAGTTTGCCTTCAATTTTCGATCTACTTCAAGCATATTAATTTTGGTCTCTAGTGCACTAATTTTCGGATGATTATCAACAGTGAAGTCCTGCGTTAATAAATCATTAGTATTTAAAGTTTCCTGAATTGTGTTTTGAATGTTTTGCTCTGGAAAAACCGCATCAGTCAGTTCCATTGGAATTAAATTATCCAACCATAAATAATTAGATAATTCCAGCTTTGCTTTCATCAATTTTAATCTAGAATTTTCTAAACTTAATCGTCTACTCTTTAAACTGATACCAGCTTCTACGCTATCAATTGCTCGTTTGTCTCCTTGCTTTATCAATGATTGAACTGCTTTGTATCGAATAGTGGCATTGGCAGTATACTGGTTGTACATTTTGAACTCTTCATAATTCTTTATCCAATTAAAATAAGCAACAGATGCGTCGTAGAGTACTGCTACAGCTTGCAACTTACGTTCTGCTTGGCCCAGTTGCAATTGCATTTTTGATTTACGAAGATCGGCCATTCGCTGATTGATAAACAAACCTTGACCAAGAGGTACTGAAACCCCCACAGAAGCTAATCCTGCCGAAGGAACAGTGTGTTCGGGATTCAAATAGTAACCTTGGTTTTGTTCAAAGCCAGCCTTAATTTCGATTCCATACCAAGTAGGAATTTTGAAGCTGCTGTTTAGAAGTGAGTAATATTCAGTATCCTTAAATTGTTTTTTATCAAAATCTACTCCTATTTTTGGATCGAATGCTCCTCGAGCTGCCATTAAACTAGCTTGTGCTTTGTTAATTTCTAGATTAGCTGTTTTTACTAATGGATGAAACTTTTTTACATAACCCAAGTACTCATTAAAAGAAAGTTCCATTTTGGGAACTAGTTGCCTTTCATCTTGGAGTGCTTGAGACTGCAGGTTCCAAACAAAAAGTAGTAAAAAAAGAAAGTTGTATTTCATTATTTTTTCTCTTTAGATTTAGATGTACTTTGTTTTGCTTCATAGTAATCTGGAGGAAAGCCATTTAAGGTTCTCCATATTTCAAACCAAACAGGTACCGTATTAAGTAAGGCAATAGTCTGAGCTCCAGAACCCATGCTTAATTGTTTTGGCCAAGGATCTTCATCGGTGTCAGGTGCAATTAATACTCTAAACTTACCATTATCACTGATGAATTTTTCAACAGCAACAATTCTACCACCAAAAGTTCCATAAGACATATCAGGCCAACCTGAAAATACAATTGTAGGCCAACCATCAAACCAGATTCTTATTTTTGCTCCTTTTGATATCAGAGGTAAATCCAATGGGTTTACAAAAGTTTCTACTGCAATATCGTATTCAGATGGCATTACAGTAGCAATAGGTGTACCTTCTTTGATTGTTTCACCAATTCCAGCCTGCAAAGCACGGTTAATATAACCGTTTTGTGCTGCTTTAATATAGTACATGCCATTACGAATACTGTAATTGGCGTACTGGTTCTTTAATTTATTTACTTGTGCTTCGGTATCAAATTGATTGCTTCTTGCTGTAAATTGATCACTTTCTGCCTTTGCTACTTTCTCGTTGTATTCGGCATCAATTCGACCTAATTCTACCCTTGCATTAAGAAGTTCATTTTTGGTCGTCAGTAATTTGTTTTCTTGGGTAATGATTTTAGCTTCTACTTCTTGTTGTTTAAGACGTTTTTCCTCCACATCGGTAAGTGCCTTTAAGCCTTCATTATTCAATTGAACCGCTCTGTTAAACTGCGTGTTGGCAATTTTCAATTGCGTTTTAACCGCAACAAGGTCAATTGAGTCACTCTTAATTTTAAATTGAGCTTGCTTTAACTTATTATTTGCTTGTTCAATTTTCAAACCTCTTTCTGTTTGTATCGATTGAATTTGGTTGGCCAAAGCGCCATACTTAGAACTATAGGAGTCTAAAGCGTGATTTTTTGCATCCAACTGATTTTTAGTGTTTTCTACTAAATTAGGATCCATGTAATCTTCCTTGATTTCAGATATGAAGAGGATAGTATCACCCTTTTTTACAAAATCGCCCTCTTGTACGTACCATTTTTCTATACGGCCAGAAATTACACTTTGTATGGATTGTGGTCGTTGATTAGGTTTTAATGTAGTTACGGCTCCTTTTCCTGAAATGTTCTGTGTCCAAGGGAAAAACAAGGTTATAAAAGCAATGATAGAAACAAGAGTAATGATTCTATTTAAAATTTTATAATGGGGCCTTTTTTCTAATCCTTTTACCGTTTTGTAGCGCTCTAAATGCGCCATGGTATGTTTATTATTGTCGGATATGTTTAGCATACTATTATTTTTTTTGGTCTAAAAGAATTTGTCCATTCTGCATCGTGATCTGTCTGTTGCACTTGGTTTTCCAATATTCGTTTTTTGAAGAAACAATGATGGTCCAACTGTGCTCTTCTGCAGTTATAAAATCAATGATTTCGTTGGCTACTTTTTCATCCATTGTATCGGTAGGGTCTTCGTAGAATAAAATTTTTGGTTTACTGATAATACTGCGGGCCAATAATATTTTTTGTGCATTTGATGAAGATAATTGTTTCCCCTCTGGGAAGATGGGTGTTTCCAATCCTTGTGGTAATGATTTTATAAAATGTTCTAATTTCATTCCTTTGATAGCCCACTTTAAGTTTTCATTATTAACCAATTCATTTTTAAAAGTAATATTTTCAGTCACTGTTCCATCAAAAGGGGTTTCACCATAAATGATGCTTTCAATTTGAGAGCGATATTGATTTAGGTTTACTTTTTTGAAACTGTCGTCATTGATGTAAATAGCACCTTCTGTAGGTTGCATTAATCCAGATAAAATACGCATTAAAGTCGTCTTTCCTGATCCATTTTCACCACTTATGAAAATGCGTTCTCCTTGATCAATTTTAAGCGAAATATTATTTAAAATAATGCTTTTCGAATCAGGGAATTTGAAGCTTACTTTTTCAATGTCTAAGGCAATCGAGGTGTAGCAATTGTCATAGTCGATAGGAAATTGCTCTTCTAGAGACATATCTGTTATTTGCCCAATTTTTTCAACTGATGTCAATACATCATAGAAAGTTTCCAATCCCAAGACTATCTTTT
Organism: Flavobacterium algicola; assembly: GCF_022399565.1. Taxonomy (GTDB): domain Bacteria; phylum Bacteroidota; class Bacteroidia; order Flavobacteriales; family Flavobacteriaceae; genus Flavobacterium; species Flavobacterium algicola. The sequence continues at coordinate 679,015 of NZ_JAJTUT010000001.1, read as the reverse complement.
CCACGGATGTAATTACTAATAAAATGATGATCTCTGCAGCAACAAATTGGCCAATATTCATTTCTTGTGACAGTACCAAATAACCACCTATAGAAAGTAAACTGGCCGTTATAATAATTTTAAAAAGTATAAGTTGGCTAAATTGTGTTTTGATTACAGAGAAGTGATTTTCTCTGTTATTTAAATATTCAGTAACTAAAAAGTCATTTTTCCCCAATGCAAAGTCATGGTGCATTTGATTTCTAAAACTAAAATTGTTACGAGCTATTTCTTGCAGCCATCCGGCAACTTTGTATTTGTATTTGGATTCTTTCATACTCGTATCTAGCCCTGAATTATAGGAGAATCTAAAGATAAAATAGAGTAAGAGCATTAATAGCATTCCGAAAATAATGAAATAGTTATGGTATAAGGATAATAATATGATACCAAATATAATCTGTAGAATAGCGGCAGAAAAGCCAATTAATAATTTAGCAGTCCCTTTTTGAATGGTCAAAGTATCAAAAAACCGATTGGCAAGTTCTGGTGGATAGTGATTGTAGTATTCTTCGAATTTTATTTTAGGCAATCTAACGGCAAATTCAAAGGAGGATCGAATGAATATTTTTTGCTGTAAATTCTCCATGATGCGCAGCTGCATCAAGGATAAAATTCCAACCAAAGCAACTCCAAAAACAACCATAATGATTAACACAATCCATGATGCACTGGCTCTACCTGACTGTATAAAATTGGTTATAGCTTGTATTCCAAGAGGTAAAGATAAGCTGATTACTCCCGAAAGTATTCCGTAAAAAAATAATTGGTATACATCTTTTTTGTCTAATTCGAGTAAGTTATAAAAACGTTTTAATGGTTTCATGTGTTGTTATTTTCTTAACGTTATATGGATTAGGTTGAGGTAAAAATCGGTTGGTGAAATTTTCTCATTGCAATCAGTAATGGTCTTTAAATGATCTTTTAAAAAACACTGGTGTAGCGCTCCTTCAATAATTGAGGAGGCTAGACTTTTTGGATATTGATAATTAGGGTCAATTTCGATAATCAATTGCACTATACGGTTGATAACGCTTTTGTAAATCAAGAAGAAACCTTCTCTGTTCTCATCATCAATTTCTTTGGTATGCAATGTTTTGGTAAATTCTGCTATGATGATTTTGTTTAAAATAGCTTCATTAATATGTGGAATCGACTTGTCTTCTTCAGATTTTTGCGTAACCACCGTAATAGCTCGCTTTAAGCGTTCCATAGGATCGTCAATATTCATCATTTTAAATACCATTTGATACTCTATCCAACTCCAATACCACGAACATAAATATACTAATAATTTATGTTTGTTTTCGAAATAACGGTAGATAGAACTCTCATTTGACCCTATTTTTTCACCTAGCTTTTTAAAGGTAAAAGTGTCAAATCCGATTTCGTCTATCAAGAAAATACTCTCCTGCAAAATTTTCTTTCCTAAAACAGATGTTTCAGGATCCTTAACGTAGATTTTCTCATTTACCTTAATTTTTATATTTGATAATAGTGTCTGCATAATGAATGTTATTTATGCAAATATAATAGTATTACTATCAATTAGCAACTTTATAGTATTAAGAAAAAGTTATAATATTTAAAATTATTATGTACACGCCTATTGGTATGCAAAAAAAAAGCTACCCGATTGAGGTAGCTTTTAGATAAAATCTTATATTATAACAAAGAGTGCTGTGTCATTACTGCCGGTTTTTCAACTCCCATTAATTCAAGAATCGTTGGTGCAATATCACCAAGTACTCCATCATGCACCATTTTTATTTCTTTATCAATCAAGATAAAAGGTACTGGGTTTGTAGTGTGAGCCGTATTCGGACTTCCGTCAGGATTAATCATTGTCTCACAATTTCCGTGATCAGCAATTACTAGAACGGTATAATCATTTTCAATTGCCGCATCGATTACGCGTGTAACACACTTGTCAACCGCTTCACAAGCTTCTATTGCTGCTGCCATAATTCCTGTGTGTCCTACCATATCGCCATTAGCAAAATTCAAACATACAAAATCAACATCCCCTTTCTGTATTTCAGGAATCAGCGCATCAGTCAATTCGTTGGCACTCATTTCTGGTTGCAAGTCGTAGGTTGCGACTTTAGGTGAGTTTTTTAATATTCTGCTTTCTCCAACAAATGGTTCTTCACGACCACCAGAAAAGAAAAACGTTACGTGAGGGTACTTCTCTGTTTCTGCAATTCTAATTTGTTTTTTACCAGCTTTCTCCAATACTTCACCAAGAGTTTCAGTAATGTTGTCTTTATTATAAACCACTTTTACATTAGTATAAGTTTCGTCATAATTAGTCAGTGTAACATAATATAAATTTAGCTTGTGCATGTTCTGCTCGTGAAAATCTTGCTGCGAAAGTGCTTCTGTTAATTCGCGACCTCTATCAGTTCTAAAATTAAAAAAGATAACAACATCATCTTCCTCAATGGTTGCGATAGGTTTGTCATCTGCATCTACCATTACTACAGGTGCGACAAATTCATCAGTTATGTCATTCTGGTAGCTCACTTCCATCGCTTTTACTGGATTAGCAGCCTTCGCGCCAAATCCGTTCACGACTAAGTCATAAGCTAATTTTACTCGTTCCCAACGTTTGTCACGATCCATAGCATAATAACGCCCAATGATCGAAGCAATTTTAACGGAGGTACCAGCGATGTAATTCTCTAAGTCTTGAATATATCGTACTCCAGATTTAGGATCTACGTCACGACCATCCGTAAAAGCATGTATAAATACTTTTTCTAACCCGTAATCTTGCGTTGCATCAATTAATCCACGTAAGTGTGAGGTATGTGAGTGAACACCACCGTCAGATACTAATCCTAGGAAGTGAACTTTTTTATTGTTTTCTTTTGCATACTGAAAAGCATCTTTTAATACTTGTTCTTTTGCTAATGTTTTATTGGCTACGGCTAAATTAATTTTAGCTAAATCTTGATATACAATCCTACCAGCTCCAAGATTCATGTGTCCTACTTCGCTATTTCCCATTTGTCCTTCTGGAAGACCAACATGTAGTCCGTCAGTTCTAAGTTGTGCACTTGGATAGTTTTTGTACAGGTTGTTAATGTAAGGCACATTAGCATTGTCAATGGCAGAAACTTTAGGATCCGGTGATTTACCCCATCCGTCCAGTATCATTAAAATTACTTTTTTGTTCATTTTGTCAAGTTTTATACAAATATAAAACTTTTAGAAACTTAGTAGGGGATGTTTGTCTATTATTTATAGGTTTTGGTTCTTAAAGAAATTATCAGAAAGATGCAATTGTGGATAGTAGAGATGGAAACTTAAATAAGGTAAACTTCTTTAGTTTTACTTGAACCAAGTAATTAAGTCGGACGACCAATTTTAAATAGAAATAAATTTAATCGTGTAATTACAATTTATTTTTATTCGAAATAGAATTTGCTGAAGTAACGTTAAAAAAGCCAGCACATCTTATTTTACTATTGAATTGTAATCTATGAAATAGCGTATTCTCACAGAAAGGATGTTGGTCAAGTTACCATCAAAAACATTTAAGAAATTTTGGTTCAGTTTCTTATCTACTGCGATTTCATTTATGCTTGTTTGGGAATAATTTCTGTATAAAATAGAGATTTCGCTACCTGGAGCAAACCAATAAGAGTAAGCTAAGTCAAAATTCCAGGAATTAAAATTTCTATTCTTGTTTTCGGTAAAGGTACTGTTGTCGATTAACTTTCCGTCATTTTGTAGAGTCAAAAACTGATTTATATCTGAGTAGGACCAGTAATAACGAGCAGTAAGATTAAGTGACATTCTATTTGTAATGGCATATTTTCCGATAAAATCATTTTGTGATATTTGACGCATCCTATTTCCGAATATGATATTATCACTGTCAAAATCAGCAAATCCTCTATCGTTCTCCTTTAGAAAATATTCAGAAACAAAAGAAAGAGATAATTTTGTATTAAAGATGTATTTTGAACTAAAGTAAAGTCCGTAAGTATTTCTGTTTTTTTCTGAATAAGCTATAATAGATGGTTCAACGATTATCGATAGTGGTCGATTCGGATTTGATACAAAACTAAAAACTGCATTAATATGTTCGGGGATAGATACAAATCGATTTGCAACTCTAGGTTCGTAAAAATCAAATGTTTCGACCGGAGTCAAGTTTACAGCGACTTCAAAAATATCATTTTTTAAAGTTGATACTTTAAATTGTGTACTAGATACCGCTGTCTGCAATTTATTAGTTGTGTTTTCCACATCTGTACTAAAATATTGAATAGCTCGAAGAGTATTAAATACTTTGGTAGGGTTGACGATACGATAACTTCCCTCTAAATAAGCATTTCGATAATTACTATAAAACAACTGCGCTAAATCATTTGTATCGTAATTCTCGGACAAGTATTTTACTGACATGTCATAACGAAATTGCCCAGATGTTTTTGACAAACCGATAGAGGCTTTGTAACCATCATAATCTTCAATATCTTTTACAGTACTATATTTATAGTCACCATATAAATTGTAAGCGTTTGATGTAGTATTTAAATCGAATATTAATCCCGCAACATTGGCATCTCTGTAGCTTCCGTCACGAATTGTATTCGTATTGATCAAAGAAACAGATGAATTCTGTCTGAAGCGTTGGTCTAATGTTATGATGTTGTAGTTGGTTAATGGTTGTACAGTCTCCTTTCGTGACGTATTTGTGTCGGTATTATTAATTGTTGCCTCTGTTTTTTGAGTGACAGCATTAAGAAATCCTATACCTAAACCTTTTTTGGTCCTTCCGGATATTTTTACCGCATTAATTAGATTGACACTAGTGGGGTAATTTGTAATTTCTTCAGTAGTCCCAATTTGATCTGCTAATGTATAATAATCTACAATCGGACTTCCACCAATTCTTCGAGAATAGAATAAATTACCATTATTAAAGAGGTTGGTACCTTCGGTGAAAAAAGGTCTGTTCTCAGTAAGTGTTTGCTCAAATGGCTCTAAATTAAGAATAGCATTATCAAATTTTGTTTGACCAAAGTCAGGCACTAGGATAGCATCAAGAGTAAAGGCGTCATTTATGCCATATTTTATATCTAATCCTGCTTTTAGAGTTCGGTCAGAAGCATAATGATCGTGCTGGTAATAGGCAGAAACATAGGGTATGAAAAACAGTCGGGTAGGAGGTGTTATGTCTGAGATGCCCTCAAGTAGTCCAGATTGTGTAATTGGGTTTTCAATTTTGGTATCAATGTAGTTCCAAGTGTATTTTTGAACATTTCGTTTGATTTCGCGCATGAAGTTAAGTCCCCATGTTTGATTTTTACTTTTAGGAAAGCGTAGGGCAGCATACGGAATTTTCATTTCTACAGTCCATCCAAAGTCCGTTATTTTCACTTTACTATCCCAAATAGCATCCCAAGTAAAGTCTTCTTCTTCCTTGGTGGCAATACAATCCATTTGTACTCCTGCTGCACTCACATAGAAGCGATAATCTTGCTGGCCATCATTAAAACCATTTATGTAAATCGAAAAATGATCAGATGCACCAAATACATCACGAGTAGTTATCTCTTTTAAAATTTTACTGGGTTGATCATCATACATGGTAGCTGTGATGTATAATGCTACATTATCATGTTGAACTTGTACTTCGGTCCTTTTGTTAAAAGGAATCGCTTTACCATTATCTGGTTCATACATTATAAAGTCTTTTGCAATATAACTATTAAAGTTGCGTTGTATAGTATCGTTACTATTGTCTGTGAGTATTTTAGAATCTCTTTTTTGAGATAAAAGTTTCTTTTTTTGACTGTAGACCTCAGCATTTGTTATAAAACAAATAAAAAGAAATAATAACGAATATTTAGTCATAAAGTGTAAATTGTGTTGCGGCAAAAATAACATAATTTTAACAACATGCAACTAAGCTTAAGATGTTTTTGTAGTATTTATTCTGCGAATGTTATAGTCTAGGCCAATAATGTTAATTAAGTTTGTATAATTGGAAAGTAATTCTATATTTGTAGCCCCAAATCTATTGTTTAATTTAATCTATATCAATGCGTTATAAATTTTTAACTAGTCTACTTTTTGTTATTTGTTTGTCACTTTTTATGAACCTATCTGGTTCTGATGCGAGAGAGATTAATGATAGCAATTCGAAAAAAATTGCCTCTTTACATAACGGAGAAATTCCTGAAGCTCCTCAAACAAATGAAGAGAAAATGTATGAAACTTTAAATTCAAATGAATTTGAAGTTCCAAATTTTAAAATCTACTCCCAAGCCCTAAAAGGTTTTTATCTATTAAAGGAGAAAGGTTTGATTCAGAAAAATATTTTGACACTTATTGATTTTAGTCTATCTTCTAACAAGGAGCGTCTTTGGGTAATTGATCTTGATACCAATACTATAATGTTCAATTCGCTTGTAGCTCACGGTAGAAATTCTGGAGATGAATTTGCTGGTGATTTCTCTAATACACCAGAATCTTTTAAAAGTAGCTTAGGCTTTTATGCTACGGCAGAAATTTATAATGGTAAGCACGGCATGTCTTTACGTTTAGATGGGCTAGAGAAAGGATTAAATGATAACGCAAGAGAACGAGCTGTTGTAATTCACGGTGCTGACTATGTTTCGAATTCTTTCATAAAAAATAATAAAAGATTAGGTAGAAGTTTGGGTTGTCCAGCTATTCCAGTAGAGATGACCAATAAAATAATTCAAACAATCAAAGATAAGTCATGTTTGTTTATTTACCATTCTTCTAATAGTGATGAAATAATGTCACATTTAGTATCTTAAAGTACGAGCTCAAATCCAGATTCAAGTTTCTTTGCGTCAATTTGTACTTAGATTTTTATTTTTAAACTCAATATTTTAAAAAAAGTTTGGAGCTAACGATTTAGTTTTAAAAACGTTATAATTTTCGATCACTTTTTTAGTAAAAAAACTCAAAAAAACTTGTTTTCAATTCAACTTATTACCTATCTTTGCGCCAGTAATAATGCGAAAGTAGCTCAGTTGGTAGAGCTCCAGCCTTCCAAGCTGGTTGTCGCGAGTTCGAGCCTCGTCTTTCGCTCTAAGAGCAAATGTGTTAATTGCTTGTAAAATATTTTTAATGCGAAAGTAGCTCAGTTGGTAGAGCTCCAGCCTTCCAAGCTGGTTGTCGCGAGTTCGAGCCTCGTCTTTCGCTCTTCAAAAAACCGAAACAGTTTTGTTTCGGTTTTTTATTTTAAATCAGTTAAGTCGGAGTTTTTTTCCATCTCAACTGCTGCTTGACCCTTTCTAAAAAGTCGTGCCGACAATGTTCCTCTAAGTTTTATTTTGCTATTTCGAACCTCAATCCAACTACCTTCTCGCAGTCCTATTACCGGAATTGCATTAAAGGCATGAAATTCATTGATTCTTGTTTCTCTCGTTTCTCCCATGTGCTTGGAAGTTGTGTCGGTATCAAGATAATGCGGATTGATGTTGAAAGGTACTAATCCTAATGTTTGAAAGCTTGGAGGGTAAACAATTGGCATATCGTTGGTAGTTTGCATGCTGAGCCCACAGATATTACTACCCGCACTAGTGCCAAGGTAAGGTGTTCCGTTTTTTACTACTTCCGTGATCGTACTCATGATTTTGTGTGCATATAATTGAGATACGAGTACAAATGTGTTTCCTCCTCCAGTGAAAATAGCTTCTGCTTCTTTTATTGCCATGATCGGATCTTCTAGTTCATGAATTCCTTGCACTTTAATATTGATTTTTTTAAATGTGGTTGCAACCAGTTCAGTGTATTCATCATGTGATATGCCACCTGGTCTTGCAAACGGAATGAATAAAAGGGTTTTGCAGTCCTTAAAATGAATACTCAGTTCTGGCAATAAGTATTCTAAATGCTTTTCACCATGAATTGTAGAAGTACTGGCGATTATTATATTTTTCATTTTTACTTTTTAGGATAAAGATATGAAATCAGTTTAGGGTGTCTATTGGTTTGGCGGGTATTATTAACATATATTTACCACGTACTTGGGATTTGTTTTAAAGTCTTATAGATACTTTTACCCGATACTGTTAAATTATGAGGTTATTATATTATTTTATTTTCTTTATTTCTACACTAGCTTATTCCCAAAAAAATGCAACCTCATTGGTTAGTGGTAGTGTGAGTAGTTCCTTGTCTGAGTTAGAAAGCGTATACGTGATAAACCTTAAAACAGAGAAGATGGTGCAAACTGATAGAAGAGGAGGTTTTACAATTCCCGCAGTAGAAGGTGATAGTATAATATTTTCTATGTTTCAATTTAATAGATTATCAATAGCTGTAACAAAGGCACATATTGCTGGTCAACGGTTGAATGTCAATATGGTTCCTCTAATGAATTATCTTGATGAGGTGGTGATTGGTCGATACAGCCATTTAAATGCGGTAAATTTAGGAATAATTCCTGCTGGGCAACGTTCTTATACTGCAGCAGAAAGAAAACTTCTAGCGGCGGGTGATTTTAGCGGTTCGGGTGGTGTATCTGTAGGCTTAGATCCTCTGCTGAATATATTTTCGGGACGTACGTCAATGCTCAAAAAAGAGCTTGCTGTAGAAAAGAAGGAAAGTTTTATGCAGCAGTTAGAATATATGTTTGATGAGTCGCACTTTATAAATAAATTACAAATTCCGCCTCTCTATGTAAAAGGCTTTATGTATTATGCAGTCGAAAACCCTAAATTCACAAAAGTTTTAGAGACGAAAAATAAAGTTAGTATAGAGTTTTTATTAGGCCAACTGGCTGAAATGTATAAGAAAGGCATTTCGGGTGAAACTAATTGAAAATGATAATTAATTTTCATTCTTAAACTCGTAACTTTATACGGATAGTAATTGATTTTAAGATCAAGCTAAATAAGATATAAATTTACAGTAGATGAAAAATAAATTAGGAATAGTATCGATCGCTTTTTTTTGTTGCCAAGCACTTTTTGCGCAAATAGAAACTAGTAAGATGGTAAAAGGGCAAGTTCGCAATCAGTTGATACCTGTAGAAGATGTCATTGTATTTAATACCAAACACAGTTCGGGAGCAACTGTTAATGCTTATGGTTCCTTTGAGATCATGGCAAGTGTCAACGATACTTTGGTTTTCTCCAGTTTGGTTTTTAAGTCGAAAAAACTAATTTTGACCGAAAAAGATTTTATAACGCCTAAAATAATAGTTCCCTTAGAAGTGTTTACAAATGAGTTGGCCGAAGTCATTATTTTAGCTCAGAAAGAAATCCATCCTGTTTCAGGAAGTACTCAGAGAATAGTAGATGCAAGGTTTTTTGATGATGCATTATCGTCTCCAAAAAATTCGGTAATGCCCTCTGATCAATCTATCGATAAAGGAATGGACTTCGTAAGGATTTATAAAGGTATTTTAAAAACGATGCGTAAAGATAATCCAGGTAAGCAAGACTTCTATAAAGACACAGCTTTCTCAGATTATGTAATTACTCATGTTGATTATAATTTTTTATCTAATACCTTGGAATTACAAGATGACCAAATCAAACTATTTTTGGTTTATTGTGAAAATGATTCCAAATCAAGAAGTTTAATGAATCCAGAATCAGAATTTCACTTGATTGACTTTCTTACATTAAAGAGTAAAGAATTTAAAAAAATTAGTGCAGCAGGGAAATGAGAAAAAATACTTTTTATATAGTACTAGTTTTCAGTTTTATAGTTCTTACCAGTTTTAATATTCATAAATTCTATATGGGCATTTTTCAAATACATTATGCGCCAGAAAAGAAAATGCTTCAGATAACCACGAGGGTATTTGTTGATGATTTAAATAAGGCCCTAGAGAAAAAATACCATAAAACAACTCATTTAGGTACAACTCAAGAAAGTGCTGAAGATGTTGTTTTGATGCGGAAATACTTAGCCGAGAAATTTTATTTAAAGGTTAATGGTTCAGTTATGCCAATGAACTATTTAAGTAAGGAAATAGAAAGTGATGTTCTAATTTGTTATCTCACTATTAGAGATATTAGTAAAGTAAAATCATTAGAAACTCATAATGCTATTTTGACCGATTTCGACGAAGAGCAACAAAACATTGCACATTTCACAGGTTTTGGAGCCAAACAGAGCTTTCTCTTTACAGAATCCGTAACGAATCATGTGTTAAAGTTTTAGATGGAGGCATCAGGTTTGTGAAAAAATCTTATTTTCACGCACTTAAACAACTTGATTGCTAAACATGAAGAAAATTACATTCTTATTACTTTTTCCAGTGCTACTCTTTGCACAAGGAAATGAAAAAAATGCACTTCCAAAACAAGAAGGAAGATATGATACGAATAAGTTTAGTCAAATGTATGATTTATTAGCTACGCCTAATATGTTTCGTACGGCGTCTGGGGCTCCTGGTCCCGCTTACTATCAACAACAAGCCGACTATAAAATGGAGGTGGAGCTTGATGATAAAAACGCCAAATTAATGGGGTCTGAAATTATAACGTACACTAATAATTCACCTGATACTTTGGAGTACCTGTGGGTACAGTTAGATCAGAATCACGATGCAAAAGATTCCGAAACGCCACTAGCAGAAAGTAGTGCTATGGAACAAACTTTTCCAGCAAAAAACTTTTCAAACAAATTTTTTCAAAAAGATTTAGAACGTGGTTTTAATATTGAGTATGTAAAAGATGCCAAAGGAGCACCAATGTCCTATACCATTAATCATACAATGATGCGTATCAACTTGGCAACACCAATGAAACCAGGTGCAAGTCTCTCTTTCTCGATTAAATGGTGGTATAATATTAATAATTACCAATTAGAAGGTGGTCGATCTGGCTATGAATTATTCGAAAAAGAGAACAACAGACTTTATGTTATAGCGCAGTTTTACCCGAGAATGGCAGTATATAATGATGTCGAAGGATGGCAAAATATGCAATTTTGGGGAAATGGAGAGTTTGCTTTGCCATTTGGTAATTTTGATGTTAGTATTACTGTTCCTGCAGATCACGTTATGGAAGCTACGGGTGAGCTTACTAATAGAAAAGATGTTTTTACAGATGAACAAGTTAAAAGATATGAGCAAGCTCAAAAATCATTTGACAAACCTGTTGTTATTGTAACTCAAGCGGAGGCTGAAGCAGCAGAAAAAGGTTTCTCAAATAAAAAGAAAACTTGGAAATTTAGCGCAAAAAATGTTAGAGATTTTGGTATCGCTACCTCTAGAAAATTTATATATGATGCTATGGCGGTACAATTGCAAGACAAAGTTGTAATGGCAGCTTCAGTATATCCAAAAGAGGCAAATCCTTTGTGGGGTGAAACTTCGACCATGACCGTAGCACATACACTTAAAAGTTATTCTGCTCATACGTTTGATTATCCTTATCCCAAAGCAGTATCTGTATCCGCAGCTGATCAGGGAATGGAATATCCTATGATTTGCTGGAATTTTGGACGTCCTGACGAAAATGGAGTAACTAGCGAACAAGTTAAGAACGGTATGATTGGGGTGGTGATTCATGAAGTGGGTCATAATTTTTTTCCTATGATTGTAAATTCAGATGAGCGTCAATGGACTTGGATGGATGAAGGTTTGAATTCGTTTATGGAATTTATGGCAGAAGATGAGTTGGGAACGAATTTCCCATCTCGCAGAGGTCCAGCAAAGAATATTGTTCCTTATATGAGTGGTGACCAAAAATATTTAGAACCAATTATGTCCAACTCAGAAACAATAAACCAATTTGGTAATAATGCATATGGTAAACCAGCAACAGGACTTAATATTCTTAGAGAAACCATTATGGGGAGAGAATTGTTTGACTATGCTTTTAAAGTATATGCAAATCGATGGAAATTCAAACATCCAACGCCAGAGGATTTCTTTAGAACAATGGAGGATGCTTCTGCAGTAGACTTAGATTGGTTCTTCAGAGGTTGGTTTTATTCAACAGATTTTGTGGACATCGGTATTAGCAATGTGAAACAATATTATGTAACCGAAACTCCAACTGAAGCCTTGAAAGATTCGAAAGTGCGAAAAGGACGTTTTGGTCTAGAGCCTGGGCCATTTGTTTATTTGGTCGAAAGTAATAATGCGGAATTGTCGGCAAAAGATAAAAAGGCACTTAAAATTGACGAGGTAAAGTTATTGTCAGAATATGTAGGTTCACTTTCTACCGAAGAAAGAGGAAGTTTAAAATCACCTAAGTACTTTTATGAAGTGGAGTTTAATAAACCAGGCGGAATGATTATGCCAATTCTTGTTCAACTTACTTATGAGGACGATACGGTAGAAAATTTTAAATACCCAGCTCAGATTTGGAGAAGAGGCAACCAAGTAGCTAAAAAGGTGTATGCTACCGAAAAAGCAATAAAGAAAATACAAATAGATCCAAAATTGGAAACAGCAGATATAGATGTAACAAATAACACTTGGCCAAAACAGCAAGTAAAATCTAAATTTGATTAATCAATTTAACTCCAAAAAAGACTCGTAACTGAGTCTTTTTCTATTTTTATGATTTAATTAAAACGCATGGCTGCAAAATTTAATATCTTTGCATTAATAAAAAAAATAATTATATGTTTGGTATCGGCGGAGGAGAACTGGTTTTTATTATGTTTATTGTATTAATGCTTTTTGGATCTGATAAAGTTCCAGAAATAGCACGTACTTTGGGTAAGACAATTGCTCAAGTTAAAAATGCTACCAATGATATAAAAAGTGAAATTCACAAAGGAATTGAAGACAATGGTTTGGATAAAAAATCATTAGGTGATATGACAGGGAATATTAATAGTAAACTTAGTAAGGCTACAGAAGATCTTTTGGGTGATACGGTTACACATGCCAACAAGCTGAAAGAGGATATTGAAGAAATATCGGGTCCTGTTAAACGTCAAATGTAATGATTGAAAGTATAGTATCATTTGATAGACAATTATTTATATTCCTTAACAGCCTAGGCTCTGAATCATATGATGGTTTGTGGCTATTTATAACCAAACAGTCCAATTGGACACCAATTTTTCTCTTCTTTTTATATCTTATTTACAAGAAATTAGGCACTAAGCAAACGCTCTTTGTATTGCTTTTTGTGGCAATTTTAATAGCGATTACCGATCAAGTCACTAATATGTTTAAATATGGATTTGAAAGATTGCGCCCTGGTAGTAATCCCGAAATAAACACAATGATTAGAGTCGTTAAATCAAGTTCTACTTTTAGTTTTTTCTCTGGGCATGCAGCCAATAGCATGGCTTCTGCAGTATTTATTTACAAATTAATTCAGCCTTATTACAGGCAATCGTACTGGATATTTTTATGGCCTCTGATATTTGCATATAGCCGTATTTACCTTGGTTTACATTATCCAGGTGACATATTGTGCGGATATTTATTTGGTGCCTTTTCCGGTTATGCAGTATTTAAAATGTATAAACTAGCACAAATAAAATATTTTCCTCTTACTTAATTTTGGTAGCAATTCCAGCGCTTCATTGCAATCTTGGGATCAATTAATAATTTTTTCTAAGTAATAAAAGGAGCTTCCGTTGGTCGCTCTTTTATTCCAATAAAAAAGTTTATTATCGACCCCAAGGATTTTCATTTCGATCTGGGCTAAAACTTTATATCAAATTACAGAACTCGACTCACAGTAAGTCCATCGCGTATCGGTAACAAGACCGTTTCAACTCTAGGATCATCTCGAAGTAATTTATTATAGTTGACCAAGATTTGAGTGCTCACATCATTAGGGTGTATTTCTTGAACAACTTTTCCGCTCCACAAAACATTGTCCGAGAGAATAATTCCTCCTTTATTCATTTTCGGCACAATCATTTCAAAATAATTAATGTAGTTTTCCTTGTCGGCGTCGATAAAAACGAGATCAAATTTAACATTCAATCTGGGTATTATATCGGTTGCTTCACCTAAGTGCTGCGTGATTTGTGTTCCCCAAGGTGATTTGTCAAAGTGCTTGCGCTGAAAGTCTACCAACTCTTCTTTAATATCAATTGTATGTAAGGTACCATTATCTTGCATCCCTTCGCAAAGGCATAAAGCAGAATAACCGGTGTATGTTCCGATTTCTAGGATATTTAAAGGTCTAATTAGTTTTGATAGCATACTCAATACACGTCCCTGAAAATGACCACTTAACATTCTTGGAAGTAGTATTTTTTGATACGTTTCTTTGTTTAAAGCAGCTAGTAAAGCAGGCTCTTTTTCAGAATGTTGTTCGATATAATCTTCTAAATCTTGTGAGAGAAAGTGCATCTATTTGAATTTTATTGGCTGTAAAGTTATTAAATTTTAAAATAGTGCTGCATTATCAAGTAGGTTAATAGTTGTTGTTTTGTAATAAGTAATCCATTTGTAAATAGTAATCGCTAAGATGCAGTTTTAAATGTATTGAGTTGACTACTGATAATCGGAATAAATGAGATTATGGTAAGTGATATATTGGGTTTGCCTACTTTCGAAAATGAATAAACTTTAGCAATTTTTAAATTTAAGCTATTATTGTAGGTCATCAAAACAACAAATCGATAAATAGTCAGTAAATTTGCGCCATGGAAATAGAGAAAAAAGACATACGAGCTTTAAGCAAAGAACAATTGAGAGATTTTTTTGTTGCCAACGGAGATAAATCTTTTCGTGGTAATCAAGTCTATGAATGGTTGTGGAGCAAAGGAGCACATAGTTTTGATGATATGACCAATCTTGCCAAAGGGACAAGAGGTATGCTTGAATCTAATTTTGTTATCAATCATATTAAAGTGGATACCATGCAGCGTTCTGAAGATGGTACGGTAAAAAATGCTCTTCGTTTGCATGATGGTCTAGTGGTAGAATCTGTTTTGATACCGACTAAAACTAGAACTACGGCTTGCGTTTCCAGTCAAGTGGGTTGTAGTTTAGATTGTAATTTTTGCGCTACTGCTCGATTGAAACGTATGCGTAATCTTGAACCAGCGGAAATATACGATCAGGTAATTGCGATTGATAGGGAAAGTAAATTGTACTACAATCATCCGTTGTCTAACATTGTTTTTATGGGGATGGGGGAACCCTTGATGAATTATAATAATGTTATGAAAGCTATAGAGATGATCACTTCAGAAGAAGGATTAGGAATGTCTCCAAAAAGAATTATGGTATCAACTTCTGGGATACCAAAAATGATAAAGAAATTAGCTGACGACGATGTAAAGTTTAAATTAGCAGTCTCACTGCATTCTGCTATTGATGAAATTAGAGCTAGGATTATGCCGTTTAGTGCTAACTTTCCTTTAGCTGATTTGAGGGAATCTCTAGAATATTGGTACCGAAAAACCAAATCAAAAGTTTCTTATGAATACGTGGTATGGAAAGGTATTAATGATAATCAAGAATCGGTTGATGCCTTGGTTAAATTTTGTAAATATGTTCCTTGCAAGGTAAATTTAATCGAATACAACCCAATCGATGATGGTGAGTTTCAACAAGCATCAGAAGAGGCTACAAATGCATATATTAAAGGATTACAAAGTATTGGAGTAGTTGTTAAAGTTAGACGCAGTCGAGGTAAAGATATAGACGCTGCTTGCGGACAATTGGCTAATAAAGAAGCATAGAACTTTTAATCCCTTTTGTGAATTTATAAAAGGGATTTTTAGCCTTAAATAATTTAATACTATCCATTTTTTCGAGTTTTCAACGGCGCTTTATAGGTGCTATTTTTATTAAAAGCAGTATATTTGAAACCGAAATGAATGTTACTTCACAAATAAAACAACCCATCTTTGACGAAATGGAACTTTTTGAAAAAAAGTTTCGTGATTCTATGATTTCACAAGTTGCTTTGTTGAACCGAATTACCTATTATATTGTCAATAGGAAGGGGAAACAAATGCGACCTATGTTTGTGTTTTTGTGTGCCAAAATGGTTTCTGATGGTCACGTTAATGAGCGAACTTATCGTGGCGCATGCGTGATAGAGCTGATACATACAGCCACCTTAGTTCATGACGATGTGGTAGATGATAGTAATCGCCGTCGTGGTTTTTTCTCGATTAATGCGCTTTGGAAAAATAAAATAGCCGTCTTAGTTGGAGACTATTTATTATCTAAGGGTTTGTTACTCTCAATAGATAATGGTGATTTTGATTTGCTAAAAATTATATCAGTTGCGGTTCGGGAAATGAGTGAAGGTGAATTGCTTCAAATAGAGAAAGCAAGACGACTTGATATCACAGAGGATGTCTATTATGAAATTATTCGAAAAAAGACAGCCACTCTTATTGCTGCTTGTTGCGCGCTTGGCGCAAAATCGGTAATTGATGATGAAATTCAAGTAGAGAATATTCGAAAATTTGGAGAACTTATCGGGATGGCCTTTCAAATCAAAGATGATTTATTCGATTATTCAGATGAAGCAATTGGTAAACCGACAGGTATTGATATCAAAGAACAAAAAATGACTCTACCCTTAATCTATGTCTTAAACAATTGTACATCAAAAGAAAAGTCATGGTTGATCAATTCGATAAAAAATCATAATAAAGATAAAAAGCGCGTTAAAGAAGTTATTGCATTTGTAAAAGACAATAATGGATTAACGTATGCCGAAAATAAGATGATAGCTTTTCAACAAGAAGCTTTGCAGATATTAGAGAACTACCCAAAGTCTGACTTTAAAGACGCTCTAATATTGATGGTTAATTATGTTATCGAAAGAAAAAAATAAAACTTAATCAATAATGCGTGGCAGCAACTTTTTGTAGTTGCCTGTTATTAATTTTACAACTTCTATAATACCAAAATAAATTGATTTCAAAAGCGACTATAGATACTGTTTTCGAGACTGCTCGTGTAGAGGAGGTTATTGGTGATTTTGTACATTTAAAACGTGCAGGTAGTAATTTCAAAGGTTTAAGTCCTTTTTCAGATGAGCGTTCACCATCTTTTATGGTCTCCCCGGCTAAAGGTATCTGGAAAGATTTTAGTTCTGGTAAGGGAGGTAACTCTATTGCTTTTATTATGGAGCATGAACATTTTACCTATCCAGAAGCAATTCGTTATCTGGCAAAGAAGTATAATATTGAAATAGAAGAAACAGAACAAAGTGAAGAGGAAAAAGCTAACATGGATGCTCGTGAGAGTATGTACCTAGTTTCTGAATTTGCAAAAAGTTATTTCCATTCAACATTGTTGAGGTCAGAAGAAGGTAAAGCTATTGGTTTGTCTTATTTTAAAGAGCGTGGTTTTACAAATGAAACAATCGAAAAATTTGGATTAGGTTATTCTCCTGAAGGCTGGGATGCATTTACCAAGGAAGCATTAGGGAAGGGTTATAAACTAGAATTCCTAGAAAGTACCGGTTTGACCATCCCTCGTGATGATCGTCCGTTTGATCGATTTAAAGGTCGTGTAATGTTTCCAATTCAAAGTATGTCGGGAAGAACTTTGGGATTTGGAGGAAGAATATTGACAAATGACAAGAAGGCGGCGAAGTATCTCAATTCACCAGAAAGTGATTTGTATCATAAAAGTAAAGTTCTTTATGGTATTTTTCAAGCTAAGCAAGCCATTGCAAAACTGAATAATTGTTATTTGGTAGAAGGATATACAGATGTGATACAATTTAATCAATCTGGAATCGAAAATGTCGTTGCTTCATCTGGTACAGCGTTAACTCCTGATCAAATTCGCCTTGTTAATCGATTGACAAAAAATATAACAGTTTTATTTGATGGTGATGCAGCTGGTCTGCGAGCTTCTGTACGTGGAATCGATTTGATTCTTGAGGAAGGGATGAATGTGAAAGTTTGTACTTTTCCTGATGGAGAAGATCCAGACAGTTTTGCTCGAAAAACTTCACATGATGATTTAGTCGCTTATTTGGAAAGTAATTCTAAAGATTTTATTCAATTTAAAGCTTCGCTTTTAATGAATGAAGCTAAGAACGATCCAATAAAAAAGGCAGACTTAATTAGAGATATGGTCACGAGCATATCTAAAATTCCAGATCGTATTCAGCGCGAGATTTACATTCAGGAATGTTCGCGTATTATGGATATATCCGAACAAGTTTTGGTAAGTACGCTAGCACAACTGACTCAAAAAGACAATGTAGAAGAAGAAAAAAAACACAAAAAGGAAAATAAGACTTTTGAAGTTCTCAAGAACGATAGTCCTGAGTCGATTGAAAAAGTGGATATATTATATCGTTTGGAACGTAAAATTATCGAAATCTTGCTTCTTTACGGAAATAAAGAAGAGGAGTTTGAAGATACGTTTATGAAAACTAATGAAGAAGGTGAAATTGAAAATGTAGTTGAAAAGAAACGCTTAAAGGTATTTTATCGCATATATTTAAGTCTTCAAGAAGATGAAGTAGAGTTGGCCAATCCATTGTTTAGAGCAATATTTAATGATTTAATAAATCATTATCTGCAGAACGAAAGCTTTAGTTTAGAGCAATACTTGATGCATTTACCAGCAGAATATGCTCAAGAAGTGACCGACATTCTAATGGAAGATGAGAAATTGGTAATGCACGATTGGGAAGGTCAAAATATTTTTCCGAAATCTAAGAATGATACTATTGCTCAAAATGTAAGTGAAACTATTTTGACTATGAGATGGTATCTTGTGGGGAGCATTATAGATGAATTAAAAAACTCCATATTACCTGATGCAGATAATACGGAGTCAATAGGTATGATTATGGATTACAATACATTAACTACTGCCTTTTCGAAAAAACTTGGTAGAGTAATGTCTCGATTTTAATTATACGATTTCAAGTTTTTTAGCTTTTTCAACTAAATCTACAAGATTGGTTACGTTTAATTTTGTCAATAATCTTAATTTGTAAGTACTAATTGTTTTTTCGTTTAATCCAAGGATTGTAGCGATTTCGTGGTTCTTTTTACCACCACTCAAGTAACGTAAAACTTCAACCTCACGGTTAGAAAGTTTTCTATACAAACGTTCGCTTTTACTTTGCTTAGCTATAAGAGCTAGGTTTTTCTTAACGGTCTCGTTCATTATAATTTTTCCTTGGCTCACTTTTATAATAGATTGACCAAGAGTTTCTAGTTTTTCTTTTTTGTGAACATATCCAGATACACCTGCTTTAATAGCATTTGGAGCATAAATTTGTTCAGATAAACTACTGAAAATAATAACTTTAGTTTTTGGGAAATTCTTAAGTATAGATTTGATTTCAAATATACTTGCTAGTCCTTCTAATTCAAGGTCTAGTATCAAAACATCTATCTCTTTGGTAAGTAGAATGTCTCGTATCATCAAAAAGCTACCTACATTGGCAGTAATTGATATTTCGGCATTGTCTTTAAAGTATGATTTTACTCCAAAGTGAACTACGGGTAAGCTATCAGCTAAACAAACTTTTATCATGGTATTTAATTTTTTGTGGTATTTAATTTATATTAATTTTTATATTTGTTTATAAGCGAGGGTGTTAGTTATATTTATAAAGTTAATGAAAAAAAACTTACAATACAAGTTTTTGAAACAAATAGACTACAGATTGTTGATTTTACAAACTGGAATCGAATTCATCTTATGTTGGTTAATTCTATTTAAACGGCTGTATATTTCAAAAACCTTTTTTTCTCTATCTGAAAAATTTTCAGTTGCTAGTTTATTTTCGACAGCAAGCATTGCCCACTCTAATTCATCATAACTTGCTCCTAATTGTTGTTCATCTGTCTTTTCATCTCCAAATAAGCCATCTGATGGCTGCGCATTAAGTATCGAGTCTGGAACTTTTAAGAAAGAAGCAAGTGCGAACACTTCCGATTTCATTAAATCTGCGATAGGGCTAATATCAACACCACCATCGCCATATTTTGTATAAAAGCCAACTCCAAAGTCTTCCACCTTATTTCCAGTTCCTGCAACTAGTAAGCCATGCACTCCTGCATGATAATACAAAGTGGTCATGCGTAATCTCGCTCTTGTATTTGCTAGTGTAAGTTGTAATTTTGCATCGTCAAATTCAGTAGGTACTTGATTTTTGAAATTTTCAAAAACAGGTGTTAAATCTGTTTCTATATTTGATACGTTGGGGAAACGTTTTTTTAACTGTTCTATATGTTCTCTACCTCTGCTTACATGATCTTTATGTTGATGTATTGGCATCTCTACACACAATACTTGTAACCCTGTTTGCGCACATAAAGTTGAAGTTAATGCAGAGTCAACTCCTCCTGAAATTCCGATAACAAATCCGTTAACATTTGCATTTGAAGCGTAAGTTTTTAACCAGTTGACAATGTGATTGTTTACTTCCTCAACTAGAATGGTATTTTTTTTAGTCATAATTGTTTCAGTTTTAAAAAGCAGGAATACGTATATTTGCAAATAAATGCAATGAAGTACAAATAGTAGTTTATTCGTGACAAATTTAATTAAAATAAAATGAAATTATATTGTATTCCAATTCTTATATGCTTCTTTTTGATTTCTTGTGATAAAAATAACAGTATTGAGAGAGCTATAGATGAAATTTCTGTCAATATAAAAGTGGATCGTTTTGATAAAGCTTTCTTCGAATCTGATCCTGCTGACTTACAAGGGCTAAAAAAGGATTATCCATTGTTTTTTCCAGTTGGTAATGACAATTCTGTTTGGATCGAAAAAATGGAAAATCCTTTATGGAGAGATTTGTATAAGGAGGTGCAGAAGAAGTATCCTGATTTTGATAGTGAAAAGGAAGATTTCGAAAAATTATTCAAGCACTTAAAATATTATTTTCCAGAAACAAAAACGCCAAAAGTAGTTACCGTAATCTCGGAGATGGATTATAATAATAAGGTAATTTACGCCGACAGTATTGTAGTGGTTGCCTTGGAAATGTATCTAGGTAAAGAGCATCGCTTCTATGAGTTTCCAAATTACATAAAACAAAATTTTGAAAGCAATCAAATCATGCCTGATGTTATTTCTAGCTTCTTTAGATATAAGGTCAAACCAAATCAAGAGAAAAGTTTGCTTTCGAAAATGATTTATGATGGCAAAGAGTTGTATTTAAAAGACAAAATGATCCCGGATGTTAGAGATGCTGAAAAAATAGGGTATACTCCTGAAGAGTTGTTGTGGTGCCAAGAAAATGAGCAGTATATGTGGGAGTATTTTATTGAGAAGCAATTGTTGTATAGTGATGATCCCAAGTTAGCTTCAAGGTTTGTAAACAAAGCACCATTCTCTAAATTTTATCTGGAGATAGATAATGAAAGTCCAGGTCGAGTAGGAGCTTGGATAGGATGGCAAATTGTACGATCCTATATGGAAAATAATGATGTTACACTGCAACAACTTCTAGCTATGAACACTAAAGAATTATTTGAAAAATCAAAATATAAACCTAAGAAATAATGTCGAATAAAAATAGATCTGAAATAAATTTTCTAGTAGAGCTAGATGAAAATAAAGTTCCTGAGAAACTAATGTGGTCTGCCAAAGATGGTGGAGTTCAGCTCGAAGAAGCTAAAGCGATTATGCTTTCTATCTGGGACAGTAAAGCAAAAGAAAGTATGCGTATCGATTTATGGACCAAAGATATGCCTGTAGATGAGATGAAAATATTCTTTCATCAAACATTAGTTGCAATGTCAGACACTTTTCATCGTGCTACAGGTGACGAAAAAATGTCGGCGACAATGAAAGATTTCTGCGAGTATTTTGCTGAGAAACTAGAATTGACTAAGCCCGGTGAATAAGTTAAAAAGAAACCCCAAAACATATGCAATGTTTTGGGGTTTCTTTTTATAGCTGTTTTTTAATGTAAGATTAGATTATCGTTTAAACATTTCTTGGTTTACGTCGTCTATGTATTGTAATACTTCGTCTTTACCGGTGCTCTCAGTGGCTGAGGTAATAAAATACTCTGGCATCTCTGCCCAGTTATTTGCAAACATACTTTTTTTGTATGCTGCGATATGAGAATCAATTTTTACTTTGCTAATCTTATCAGCCTTAGTAAATATGATACAGAAAGGTATCTCGCTTTCACCCATGTAAGACATAAATTCGATATCGATTGTTTGTGCTTCATGGCGAATATCAATTAACACAAAAGCGCATACCAATTGCTCTCTGTTTTCAAAATAATCAGTAATGAATTGTTGGAAAACAGATTTTGTCTTCTTAGAAACTTTTGCATAACCATAACCGGGTAAATCGACAAGAAACCAATTTTTATTAATCAAGAAGTGATTGATTAATTGTGTTTTCCCTGGTCTTCCCGAGGTTTTGGCTAATTTTTTTTGATTAGTCAGCATGTTTATTAATGATGACTTCCCTACATTGGATCTACCTATAAATGCGTACTCTGGCAAAAAGTCTTTTGGACATTTTGCAGCATCAGAATTACTAATTATAAATTCGGCAGTATTGATTTTCATACTTTATAGTATTAATGAGCAAAGCTAATATTTGCTATTATTTCGTTTACATATTGGTTTTGATAAGCCAGTCTTCCAAAGCGTTATTAAATTCTTGTGGATGCTCCATCATAGCTGCATGTCCACATTTATCGATCCAATACAAAGTAGAATTGGGTAATAATTTTTTGAATTCATTTGCTACATCTGGAGGCGTAACTTTATCATTTTTCCCCCAAATTATACAAGTTTGCACATGCATTTTTGGTAGGTCTTTTGCCATGTTGTGACGTATTGCGCTTTTTGCAATTGTCAATGTTTTGATTAGTTTGATACGGTCATTTACGGTTGCATAAACTTCGTCAATTAATTCAGGTGTCGCTACTTTTGGATCGTAGAAAACGTCTTCCGCTTTCTTTTTGATGTATTCATAATCACCTCTTTTTGGATAACTATCTCCCATTGCACTTTCATAAAGTCCAGAGCTACCTGTGATAACAAGTCCCGCGACTTTTTCAGGATACATCTTAGTGTGATAAAGGGCAATATGACCACCTAGAGAATTTCCAAGTAAGATCACTCTATCAAATCCTTTAAATGTAATAAAATCTTTAACGTATTTAGCAAAGCTCTTTACATTAGTCTTAAGTATGCTTTGTGTGTATATAGGTAAGTCTGGAATGACAATTTTATATCCTTTTTCAGAAAAGTAGCTTGCAACGGCATCAAAATTACTTAATCCGCCCATAAGGCCGTGTAAGATTACAATTGGTGTACCTTCTCCGGCTTCATAGTAGCTGTATCTACCTTCTTTCTTGTAGTATTTTTCCATTGTGTTTAGTCCGGGTTTCAATTTTCACAAATATAGGATTTAATAAGTAAAAATGAATTTTTGATGCTTTTTTTTGATTAGATTATTTTTTGAAAGATTTTTATTCTATTTAATTATGATAAACCGAAACTTTAGCGCAATTTAAAATAACAAATAAAGGTTGATATTGTTAATTTCTTGATGATAATTTAAAAGTAAATTAGTGACCTGTGAATATTCTTACCTCGTGATTTTTCAAAGGCTAATTGGTTGAGCCTATATAAATTAGGAGCTGGGGTGGTATTGTGGGTAAACTTATCAACAAAGTGGTAATTTGTGGTAAAATGTGGTAAAATTTTTTATATTTTTGCTTAAATCAATTACAGAGAAAACCAATTTGAATACAATTGTAGGAACATATGAGTGCAAAGTTGATGCTAAAGGGAGGGTAATGTTACCTGCGCCTTTGAAAAAGCAGTTAACTACCTCACTTCAAGACGGTTTTGTTTTGAAGCGTTCGGTCTTTCAATCCTGTTTGGAATTGTATCCAATGGAAGAATGGAATTTGATGATGGCAAAAATCAATAAACTTAATCGCTTTGTAAAGAAAAATAATGACTTCATCAGACGTTTTACTGCAGGTGTGAAGATTGTTGAGATTGATTCGTTGGGACGTTTATTAGTTCCCAAAGATTTGGTGGCTTTTGCGAATATTGCTAAAGATGTTGTGTTTTCTTCAGCAGTTAATATTGTGGAGATTTGGGATAAAGATTTGTATGAACAATCGATAAACGGTGACGATATTGATTTTGCAGATTTGGCTGAGGATGTAATGGGTAATTTAAATGACGACGACAATGGAATATCATAATCCAGTTTTACTCCATGAATCTATAGATGGATTGAATATCAAACCAGATGGGGTTTATGTAGATGTGACTTTTGGAGGTGGAGGTCATTCAAGAGAAATTTTGAACAGACTAGGGCCAAACGGAAAACTGTTTGCCTTTGATCAAGACGAGGATGCATTAGCAAATGCATTAGATGATAGTCGTTTTGTTCTGATAAATGAAAATTTCCGTTTTATAAAACGGTTTTTGCGTTTTTATGGGGCAAAGGAAATTGATGGAATTCTTGGAGACTTAGGTGTTTCTTCTCATCAATTTGATGTACCCGAGCGTGGATTTTCGACAAGATTTGATGCTGATCTTGATATGAGAATGAGTCAGAAAAATGATTTAAGTGCGTATAAAGTTGTCAATGAATATGATGACGCCAATCTTAAGAGAGTTTTCTATGATTACGGAGAGTTGAAAAATGCACCTGCGCTTTCAAGAACAATTATAGAAGCAAGAGAGCATCAGCCTATAAAAACCACTGATGAATTAAAAGAAATTTTGGCTAAGTACTTACCAGAAAGGGTTAAAAACAAAATCTTAGCGCAGATTTATCAAGCCATTCGTATCGAAGTGAATCAGGAAATGGATGTTCTAAAGGAATTTTTAGAGCAATCTTTAGAAATATTAAAACCAGAGGGACGATTGAGTATTATATCTTATCACTCTCTAGAAGACAGATTGGTAAAACGATTTATGAAAAACGGAATGTTTGAAGGAGAGCCTGAAAAAGATTTTTTTGGAAATTTTTCTGTTCCTTTTAAAACGATTGGGAAATTAATTATTCCTAATGCAGATGAAATAAAAATAAACAATAGAGCTCGTTCTGCTAAGCTTAGAATTGCTGAGAAAAAATAATAATAAAAATGAAAAACGGAGTATACAGTCTGTTAAAAGCTAAATTTCTTGTCGATAAGGATGCGATGAAAAATTGGCGCTTTATCGTTTTTATAATTGTATTAGCGATTTTTATGATAGCCAATACGCAGCGTTTTGAGCAAAAAGTTTTTGCAATAGCAGCTCTTACAAATGAAGTAAAGGAATTGCGCTCCGAATTTGTAGACAGACGTTCTCAATTAATGAAATTACGAATGGAGTCTACTGTATCCCAAAAGATGGAGGTTAGAGAAATCTTTCCTTCGACAGTTCCTCCAGTAAAGATTAAAGTAAATAAAATAGAAGAAAAAGGTTTCCTGAATAAATTATGGTAGAAGAAGATAAAAACATATCATATCGAATGTACCTAGTAGCTTTTGTTATCTTTTTGATGGCAGTTGCTATAGCGGTGAAGTTGACCAATATTCAGTGGGTTGAAGGGGATTACTACAGGCAACTTGCTAAGGAAAGAACAGTTCGCAATTTTGTCATTCCAGCTAATAAAGGAAATATCTATTCTGCAGATGGTAGTTTATTGGCGACTTCTATTCCAAATTACGAAATACGTTTTGATGCAAAAGCACCAAAATCAGAAACTTTTGAAAAATATATTGGTTCGTTATCAGATTCGTTAGGGTTGATGTTGGGTAAAACAAGTAATTACTACCAAAATGAACTACGACGAGCTAGAGCGAATAATAACAGGTACTATTTAATCTCTAGAGATTTAAGTTATACAGATTACATTAGAATAAAAAGTTTTCCATTATTCAAGTTAGGAGCTTATAAAGGCGGAATTATAGTAGAACAGAAAACTGTTAGAGAACATCCGATTGGGAAAATAGCGGAGCGTACAATTGGGTATGAAAGAAAAACAGGGGAATCAACATATGACGGAAAAGGAATAGAATGGGCATATCGTGATTTTTTGAACGGTAAAGATGGTAATATTCTCAAACAAAAAATTGCAAAAGGGCAATGGAAACCAATTCGTGATTTAAATGAGGTAGATCCTCAAGATGGATACGATGTTATTTCGACAATCGATGTATACATCCAAGATATTGCACATCATGCTTTGTTGAAACAGTTGCAAGAATATGAAGCAGATCACGGTTGCGTAGTTGTAATGGAAACCGAAACTGGTGCTGTAAGAGCTATTGCTAACCTTGGTAGAGCGGCTGATGGAAGTTATTATGAAACCACAAATTATGCTGTAGCAGAGTCCCATGAACCTGGTTCGACCTTTAAACTTGTTGATATGATGGCTTTGTTAGACGATAAAGTGGCGGATACAAGTACTGTCTATGATACTAAAGGGGGCGTGATCAAGTATTCGGGTAAATCGGTTAGAGATTCGCACGAAGGTGGTTACGGTAAGATTTCGTTAGCTAGAGGTTTTGAGCTTTCCTCCAACACAGTAATGGTTCAGGCAGTATACGATGCATACAATGAAAATCCATCACGTTTTGTGAACCATGTGAATTCATATGGTTTGAATAAAAGGCTAAACATGGATTTTAAAGGTGAAGGAAAACCATTTATACCGCAACCTAGTCAAAAGAGTTGGTCAAATATATCGCTGCCATGGATGGCCTTTGGTTACGGAGTGTCAGTTACACCAATGCAGACTTTGGCTTTTTATAATGCTGTCGCTAATAATGGAGTTATGGTAAAGCCGTATTTCGTTTCAGAAATAAAGGAATGGAATAAAACCATTAAAAAAATAGATACTGAAGTTATAAATCCTAGAATTTGTTCGCCAGAAACTATTAAAAAAT
Source organism: Flavobacterium algicola (assembly GCF_022399565.1). Taxonomy (GTDB): domain Bacteria; phylum Bacteroidota; class Bacteroidia; order Flavobacteriales; family Flavobacteriaceae; genus Flavobacterium; species Flavobacterium algicola. The sequence continues at coordinate 652,202 of NZ_JAJTUT010000001.1, read as the reverse complement.
TAAAGGCGGTTTTACAGAATGTTGTTAAAAAAGGAACAGGTTCAAAATTATATTCGAAAGAGTTTTCGATGGCTGGTAAAACAGGAACGGCTCAAGTTAATTATGGTAAAGCAGGAGGTTCGGGTAAATATTATGCCTCGTCATTTGTTGGTTTTTTTCCGGCAGAGCATGCTAAATATTCTTGCATTGTTGTAGTGCACAAACCAAATACATCTAAGAATAATTACTATGGAGCAGATGTGGCTGGCCCCGTCTTTAAACGTATAGCGCAGAAAATTTTTACAGATGTACCGTCTACAAACGAAATCAAGAACATCAATAAAAAAATTGCTAAACAAGATAAAAGCTTTAATAATTATTATGTCAGTCTTCAAAAACAACAACAAGTTATTCCAAATGTAAAAGGAATGCCTGGAATGGATGCGATAGCCCTGTTAGAAAATTTAGGTTTAAAGGTAAGCGCTACAGGAATTGGGAAGGTTAAGAATCAATCCTTACAAGCGGGACAAGATATTGTGAAGAATACAAAAATCACATTAGAGTTGCTTTAATTGGACTCATAAAGATCAAATACTAGAAATAAAGAGATTAAGATGAATAGATTATTAAAAGACATATTATATAAAGTAGCAATCGAATCGATTACCGGTTCGACTGATATTGCGATAAACAAATTGGAATTCGATTCTAGAAAATTAGAAGCCAATGATCTTTTTGTAGCTATTCGCGGGACGGTTTCCAACGGGCATGATTTTATTTCAAAAGCAATAGCATTAGGTGCTACCGCAATTGTTTGCGATACACTACCAGCAAATATTGAAAACGGAGTTACTTATGTGCAAGTGAAAGATACTAATAAAGCATTAGCTTTTTTAGCAGCAAATTATTTTGGAGACCCATCAAAAGATTTAAAATTAATCGGAATTACAGGAACTAATGGGAAAACAACCATTGCTTCATTATTATTTCAATTATTCCAAAAGGCAGGTTTCAAAGTAGGATTAATTTCGACAGTAAAAATTGTCGTTGATCAAGTAGAATACAAAGCAACACATACAACACCAGACTCCATTACAATCAACCACTACTTAGCAGAAATGAAGGATGCGGGTGTTGAATATTGTTTCATGGAGGTAAGCTCTCACGGAATTCATCAAAAGAGAACAGAAGCTTTGCATTTTGTAGGAGGCATATTTACGAATCTGTCTCATGATCATTTAGACTACCATCCAACATTTGCAGAGTATAGAGATGTAAAAAAATCATTTTTTGATAATTTACCCGCTACAGCATTCTCAATAACCAATATTGATGATAAAAATGGCGCTGTAATGTTGCAGAATACCGTTTCGAAAAAATGTACCTACGCTCTAAAGTCATATGCCAATTACAGAGCGCAGATTTTAGAAAATCAATTGTCAGGATTGTTATTAAAAATCAATGAAAATGAAGTTTGGGTTAAACTAATAGGAACTTTTAATGCTTATAACTTATTGGCGATTTATGCTACAGCAGTCGAGCTGGGAATGGATAGTTTAGAAGCGCTTCGATTATTATCTGATTTAGAAAGTGTTTCAGGGCGTTTTCAATTTATTGTTTCAAAAGACAATATAACAGCGATTGTAGATTATGCGCATACTCCGGATGCACTTGATAATGTTTTAAAAACCATCAATGATATCCGTACTAATAATGAACAATTAATTACAGTAGTTGGCTGTGGCGGTAATCGAGATAAAACCAAACGACCTATAATGGGTGACATTGCCGCTGATAAAAGTGATAAAGCAATTTTTACTTCGGATAATCCTCGAAATGAAGACCCTGATGTAATTATTAATGAAATGGAGCAAGGAGTAGCGCCTCACAATTATAAAAAGTTATTGACGATTACAGATAGAAAACAAGCTATTAAAACTGCTTGTCAACTTGCACAATCAAATGATATTATTTTGATTGCAGGTAAAGGGCATGAGACGTATCAGGAGGTAAATGGTGTTCGCCATGATTTTGATGATATGAAGACAGTAATAGAAATTTTAGAGCAATTAGGTAAATAATTGCATTATAAACACACATTCAACCAATAGACTATGTTATACTATTTTTTTGAGTATTTAAATAAAACCTTGCATGTATCTGGAACGGGAGTTTTTCAATACATCACTTTTAGATCTGCGCTGGCTTTTATTCTATCGCTGCTTTTATCTACGATCTACGGTAAAAGAATAATTCTTTTTCTACAGAATCAACAAGTAGGAGAGACGGTTAGGGAACTAGGACTGGCTGGACAGAATGAAAAGGCAGGAACACCAACGATGGGAGGATTGATTATAATCTTTGCAACATTAGTTCCAGTTGTCTTATTTGCAAAGTTGCATAACATCTATATCGTACTGCTTATTGTAACGACTTTATGGATGGGAACTATCGGTTTTATAGATGATTATATTAAAATTTTCAAGAAAGACAAAGAAGGTTTAAAAGGTGTTTTTAAAGTCTTTGGGCAGGTAGGTTTAGGTTTAATTGTAGGCTATGTTTTGTACTTCAGCCCAGATGTAGTGGTACGTACCGATACTAGCACAAGTGATGTATTCAAAGTTAATACGACAGAAAGTGTTATCTACCAATCACCTGAAGAAGTGAAGTCAACAGTAACTACTATTCCATTCTTTAAAAATAATGAGTTTGACTATGCCGAACTATTAGCGTGGACTGGAGAAGGATATGAAAAGTGGGCTTGGTTGGTTTTTATTCCTGTAGTCATTTTTATTATTACAGCAGTTTCAAACGGAGCCAACTTAACCGATGGTATAGATGGTCTCGCTGCCGGAACCTCGGCGATATCGGTGCTCGCATTAGGTATATTCACCTTTCTTTCGGGTAACATTATTTTTTCGAATTATCTGAATATAATGTATATCCCGAATTCAGGAGAAATGACGGTCTTTATTTCAGCCTTTGTAGGGGCACTAGTTGGATTTTTATGGTACAACTCTTATCCTGCATCTGTGTTTATGGGAGATACAGGAAGTTTGACTATTGGTGGAATCATTGCAGTATTGGCTATTGCAGTTCGAAAGGAAATGTTGATTCCCCTGTTATGCGGAATTTTCTTGGTCGAAAATTTATCTGTGATTTTGCAAGTGAGTTATTTTAAATATACGAAGAAACGATTTGGTGAAGGACGTAGGATATTTTTAATGTCACCTCTTCATCACCATTATCAAAAGAGAGGTTACCATGAAAGTAAAATCGTAACACGATTTTGGATTGTAGCTATTTTGCTTGCCATCTTATCTATTGTTACATTAAAACTAAGATAGTATGAGACTAGTGGTTTTAGGAGGAGGAGAAAGTGGCGTTGGTACTGCCATCTTAGGAAGTAAGAAAGGATACGATGTTTTTGTATCTGATTTTGGAAAAATAAAAGAGAAGTACAAACAGGTTCTTGTTGATCATAAGATTGCTTGGGAAGATGAAAAGCATACTGAAAATTTAATTCTCAATGCTGATGTAGTCATGAAGAGCCCAGGAATTCCGGATAAGGCGCCGATAATAAAAAAATTAATTGCAAAAGCAATACCAGTAATCTCAGAAATTGAGTTTGCAACCTCTTTTACAGATGCAGTTACAATAGGAATAACGGGTAGTAATGGTAAAACAACTACGACAATGCTTACCTATCATCTGCTAAAATCAGCAGGACTAAACGTAGGATTAGGGGGTAATATAGGAAAAAGTTTTGCATGGCAAGTGGCAAATGAAAATTATGATACTTATGTATTAGAACTAAGTAGTTTTCAATTAGACGGAATCATAAATTACAAACCACATATTGCAATAATTACCAATATCAGTCCAGATCATTTAGATCGATATGATTATAAATATGAAAATTATATTGCTTCGAAGTTTCGAATCACTATGAATCAAACAGAAGAAGATTACCTGATTTACGATGCCGATGATGAGGCAATAACAAATTGGTTAAAAAACAACAAAACAAAAGCAAAACTAATTCCTTTTTCACTTACGAAAACATTTGAAGAAGGAGCCTTTATACAAAACAACAACATGGAAGTAAGAATCAATCAAGACGAGTTCAAAATGGAAACAGAAACAATAGCTCTTGAGGGTAAACATAATATGAAAAATGCTATGGCATCTAGTTCAGTAGCAAATATTTTGCAAATACGTAAAGCGACAATTCGTGAGAGTATGTCTAATTTTCAAGGGGTAGAACACCGTTTAGAAAAAGTTTTGAAAATACAAAATGTACAATACATTAATGATTCAAAAGCGACAAATGTAAATGCAGTTTATTTTGCCTTAGACAGTATGACAACTCCAACCGTGTGGATTGTAGGTGGTGTTGATAAAGGAAACGATTACAATGAAATAATGTCTTTGGTTCGCGAAAAAGTGAAGGCAATTATTTGTTTAGGGGTGGATAATAAAAAAATAATTGATGCTTTTGGTAATGTCGTTGATATGATGGTAGAAGTTACCAACATGAATGATGCTGTAAAAATGGCTCAACGATTAACAGAGAAAGGTGATACAGTATTACTTTCACCAGCATGTGCTAGTTTTGATTTATTTGAAAGTTATGAAGATAGAGGGAACCAATTTAAAAGAGCGGTTCAGAATTTATAATTCGAATAGTAAGAAAGCAGTTAAAGAAAATAAAAACAGAAAATGAAACAATATTTAAACAATTTAAAAGGTGATAAGGGGATTTGGTCCTTCGTAGCCTTGTTGGCTTTGTTTTCGTTTATGCCTGTTTTTAGCGCAAGTAGTAATTTGGCTTATTTAGGTCATGGTACAGGAAATACGCTTGGCTACCTTGTAAAGCATCTAGGGCACATCGGTTTTGGATTTGCCATCATTTATATGGTGCACCGTGTTCCTTATCTGTATTTTCGATCTATATCCAAAGTTTTCTTACCAGTTGTTTGGGTAATATTGGCCATAACAATGATAAAAGGAACAGTTATTGGAGGTGCTAATGCCAGTCGGTGGTTGCAAATTCCATTCATTGGGATATCATTTCAACCGTCTGCTTTTGCAGCGTTGGTGCTGTATATTTATGTAGCACGCTATTTGTCTAAAAAACGTGAGGAAGCAATCGATTTTAAAAGTTCTTTAAAAGAACTTTGGTTGCCTGTTTTTGTAACACTAATGTTCATACTTCCTTCAAATTTTTCAACTACAGCTTTGATTTTTTCGATGGTAGTGGTGTTGGTTTTTATTGGTAAATACCCTTTAAAGTATTTGTCTTATGTAATTGGATCAGGTATAATTATATTAGCCTTTTTCGTCCTGCTAGCGAAAGCTTTTCCAGATGCTAAGTTCTTTAGTAGGGTTAGTACATGGGAGAGTAGGATAGAAAGCTTTACGACAGATAAACCAGATGAAGATGATTACCAAATTGAAAAAGCAAAAATTGCTATTGCATCAGGTAAAATTTATGGTCTGGGACCAGGTAAAAGTGTTCAGAAAAACTTTCTACCACAATCTTCTTCCGATTTTATTTATGCAATTATAGTTGAAGAATATGGTCTTGTTGGTGGGTTTGGAGTTTTAATTCTTTACTTGCTGTTACTATTTAGATTCGTAGTTGCGGCTCATAAGGCAAATACGCTTTTTGGAAAATTGGTTGTTATAGGATTAGGTTTTCCAATGATTTTTCAAGCGATGATCAATATGGCGGTGGCAGTAGAACTGCTTCCAGTTACAGGACAAACCTTACCGCTGATAAGTAGTGGAGGAACCTCCATTTGGATGACTAGCATAGCGCTAGGAATTATAATTGGAGTCACTAAAAAAGAGGAAGAGATTGAAGAGGAGAAAAAGGAATCTGCAAAAAGGGAAGAAGCTTTGCAGAAAATGATAGATGCTCATTTGGAGGCTGAAGAAAATCAAGCAGACGAATCTTATTCAATTGAAGACAAAGTTGGCAATCCTATGGATGCTGTAGCAAATAAATAAAATATTAAAATTTCATATCATGAAACCGTATAAATTCATATTAAGTGGTGGTGGGACAGGAGGGCATATTTACCCTGCGCTGGCGATTGCAAATGAATTAAAACTGCGTTTTCCAGATGCGGAATTTCTTTTTGTAGGTGCTCAAGATAAGATGGAGATGCAAAAGGTGCCGCAGGCGGGATATAAAATTGAAGGATTATGGATTGCTGGATTACAAAGAAAATTAACCTTGCAAAATGCCATGTTTCCTTTTAAACTTGTTAATAGTTTATTGAAGTCTAGAAAAATAATCAAATCATTTAAGCCCAACATAGCAATTGGCACTGGGGGGTTTGCAAGTGGTCCTTTACTGCAAATGGCTAATATGGCTGGAGTTCCGACATTAATACAAGAACAAAATTCGTTTCCTGGAATAACTAATAAAATATTAAGTAAAAAGGCTAGCGCAATATGTGTTGCTTATGAAAATTTAGAGCGCTTTTTTCCTAAAGATAAATTGATGCTAACGGGAAATCCTGTGCGTCAGGATTTAATTACTGTAGGTGATAAACGCAATGAAGCTATTGCTTATTTTCAATTAGATAATAGTAAAAAAACAGTTTTGGTGCTAGGTGGAAGTCTTGGTGCAAGAAGAGTAAATCAATTGATAGAGCGTGAATTAGAGGCTATTGTTGGTCAAGATGTACAGATAATATGGCAGTGCGGTAAATTATATTTCGAAGAATATAAAAAGTTCAACTCGCCACAAGTAAAAGTGATGGAGTTTATCGAAAGAATGGATCTTGTTTATGCTGCTGCAGATATTATTATCTCAAGAGCTGGTGCTTCATCTGTATCTGAATTGTGTATAGTTGGGAAGCCGGTGCTATTTATTCCGTCGCCTAACGTTGCAGAAGATCATCAAACTAAAAATGCTAAGGCAATTGTTGATAAAGATGGTGCAATGATGCTAAAAGAATATGAGTTAGAGGAGCTTTTTGCAATTGTTTTTCATAACTTGTTAAATGACGAAGAAAAGCAGGAGCAACTAAGTCAAAATATAAAAAAATTGGCAATGCCAAACGCTACAAAAATGATCGTTGACAAGATTGTAGCACTAATAAAGTAAAGTAATAAACGTTCGAATTACAAAATAGTAAAAGCATTTGAAATTCAAAAAGTCGTAAATGAATTTTAAAATTTAAACTGAATATGAATCTAAGTCAAATACATAACGTTTTTTTTGTGGGAATCGGTGGAATCGGCATGAGCGCTTTGGCCCGATATTTTAAAAATATTGGAAAGAATGTTTCTGGATACGATAAAACACCTACAATGTTGACTGCAGAATTAATTGAAAACGGAATTGATATCCACTTTGAAGATAGGATTGATTTAATTCCGACCAATTTTCATACAGAAGATACGTTAGTGATAATAACACCAGCAGTGCCCAAAGCACAATCGCAATGGAATTATTTTCTAGAGCGAGAATATAATGTTTTAAAGCGTGCAGAAGTACTTGGTTTAATAACTAAAGATACTTTTTGTTTTGCAGTCGCAGGTACACATGGTAAGACGACGACTTCAAGTATTTTGGGACATATTTTATTTGAAAGTGGAGCTGACGTAACTGCTTTTATAGGAGGTATAGTTGAGAATTATAATTCTAATTTGATAGGTACAGGGAAAACAGTGACTGTTGTAGAGGCAGATGAATTTGATCGATCGTTTTTACATCTACATCCCAATATCGCTTGTGTTACTTCAATGGATGCAGACCATTTGGATATTTATGGTACAAGTGATGAAATCGAAAAATCATTTGTTGAATTTGCAGATAAAGTTGCTGATAAAAAAAACCTGATTGTAACCAAAGAATTGCCTCTTGAAGGAATTACTGTAGCAGTAAATGAAGAAGCTATTTACAGCGCGATCAATGTAAGAATCGAGGATAGTAGTTATGTGTTTGATATAGTAACTCCAAAAGAGACTTTAAAAGATTTCCGATTTGGACTGCCTGGGAAGCATAATTTAATGAATGCATTAATGGCTGTTGCGATGGCGGATATTTATGGTACCCCGACCAATGCAATTGCGGCAGCTTTAGCATCTTTTAAAGGAATAAGAAGACGATTTTCTTATCAAATTAAAACTGATGAATTAGTATACATAGATGATTACGCGCATCATCCTACAGAGATTAATGCGGTACATCAAGCTGTTAGAGAATTGTATCCAGGTAAGAAGGTGTTGGCTGTTTTTCAGCCCCACTTGTTTAGTAGGACAAATGATTTTGCAGATGATTTTGCAAAGAGCTTGTCGGCATTTGACGAAACAATTTTGATGGATATTTATCCAGCAAGAGAATTGCCAATAGAAGGTGTTACTACAGCTTGGTTGATGAGTAAAATGGATTTAGAAAATAAAAAATTAGTAGCCAAAGAGGATTTAATAAGTGCTATTCTAAAAAGTGATGCATCGATAGTTGTTACAATTGGTGCAGGAGATATTGGCGAATTAGTTGGAACGATTAAAAAAGCACTCAATGAAAAGATTCATTAATTGGACAAATGTAAGGTTAATTCTTATGTTTATTGTGGTGGTGTTTTTGTTTTCGTTTACGTCAAAACGCAATAGTAATCGAAATTTGCTCAAATGCGCAGTGGTTTTTGTCGGAGAAAACACGCTGTTTATCGATAAAGAAATGGTTAATAAATTGTTGATAGAAAATAAGAATAATGCTTCAAGTATTAAAAAAGAAAATTTAGCTTTGAACAAGTTAGAAAATATCTTGAATTCAAACCAGATGATTGAAAAGTCAGACGTGTTTGTGAGTGTTGATGGTGTTCTAAAAGCAGTGGTGAAACAAAAAGTGCCGATAGCCAGAGTTTATGATGGTAATAGGTCTTTTTATATTGGTTATGAGGGTTCTAGGGTGCCTTTGTCTGATAATTTTACTGCTAGAGTTCCTCTTGTTTCTGGTCGAATTAATGACCAAAACGAGAAAAAATTAGCCGATTTATTTCGTGTAATTTACGACGATGATTTTTTGAAAAAAAACATCATTGCCATCGAAATTATGCCTAATGGTAGCCTAAAAATGCTCAATAGAGATTTTAATTATCAAATAGATTTTGGAAGCGCGATTAATGTAGAGAGAAAATTTAAGAATTATAAGGCATTTTTTCAAAAAGCCGTTTTAGATAGTTCATTATATAATTATAAGAAGATTGACCTTAGGTTTACACAACAAGTAGTTTGCACTAAATAATAGATTAATGGAAAAAGAGAACATTGCAGTAGGTCTTGATATTGGGACGACCAAGATTGTTGCCATGATTGGTAAAAAGAACGAGTATGGTAAACTCGAAATTTTAGGAGTAGGAAAATCTAAAAGTTTGGGTGTGGCTCGTGGTGTTGTAAATAACATTACACAAACGATTCAGTCGATTCAGCAAGCAGTTCAAGAGGCAGAAAATAATTCGGGTTATAAGATAAAAGATGTTGTCGTGGGAATTGCAGGACAGCACATACGTAGTATTCAGCATACAGATTATATCAGTAGAAATAATCCTGAAGAAGTGATTGGCGGTGCCGATATTCAAATGCTGATTGATCAAGTCAATAAATTGGCTATGTTACCAGGAGAAGAAATTATTCACGTTTTGCCTCAGGAATTTAAAATCGATGGGCAATCTGAAATTAAAGAACCTATTGGTATGTACGGTGGTAGACTAGAATCTAGTTTTCACGTTGTTGTAGGTCAAGCATCATCTATACGTAATGTAGGGCGATGTATTCAAAGTTCGGGTATCGAATTGTCAGGATTGACATTAGAACCTTTGGCGTCTTCTGATGCTGTCTTGAGCCAAGAAGAAAAAGAAGCTGGTGTTGCTTTAATTGACATTGGTGGAGGAACTACAGATTTGGCTATTTTTAAAGATGGAATTATACGTCACACGGCTGTAATACCGTTTGGTGGTAATGTAATTTCAGATGATATTAAGGAGGGTTGTTCGATTATAGAAAAACAAGCCGAATTACTAAAAGTAAAATTTGGATCAGCTTGGCCAGGTGAGAATAGAGATAATGAAATTGTTTCGATCCCTGGATTAAGAGGAAGAGAACCAAAAGAAATTTCGTTAAAGAATTTGTCAAAAATTATCCATGCAAGAGTGGTAGAAATTATTGAGCAAGTTTTTAATGAAATAAAAGCATACGGTCACGAAGATCCTCGTAAAAAATTGATTGCCGGAATTGTACTAACTGGTGGAGGAGCACAGCTCAAGCACATCAAACAATTGGTAGAATACATCACTGGTATGGATACAAGAATTGGATATCCAAATGAACATTTAGCAGGTGACTCAGACGAAGAATACTCTAGTCCATTATACGCAACAGCAGTAGGTTTGGTAATGAATAGCATCGAGAATAAAACACAAAGTGCTGTGAGAATCGAAGAATTAATTGCGCCACCAATAAGAGGTAGCTTTAGAAGAGAGCCTGCTCCTGTCGCTGTTGAAGAATATGAGAGAGAAGAAGAAGTTGAAGAAGTTCAAGAACGCGTAGCACCAAAAAGAAGTAAAGACGAATCTACAGGGGACAAAATAAAAAGAACATTTTTTGACCGTTATGTAGATAGAATTAAAGACTTTTTGGATAACGCTGAATAGGGCTTAGCCCAAAATAAAATAAAAGCAAAAATAGTTATTAATATCATAAACCAAATAAAATGATGAGCAACTCAGAATTTGGAAGTATTTCATTTGATTTACCAAAAAATCAATCAAATGTAATCAAAGTTATAGGTGTAGGTGGAGGAGGAAGCAATGCAATCAATCACATGTTCCAACAAGGAATAAAAGGAGTAGATTTTATTGTTTGTAATACCGATTCACAAGCATTACAAAGTAGTTCTGTTCCCAATAAAATTCAATTAGGTGTGAATCTAACTGAAGGACTAGGAGCAGGAGCTAACCCTGATGTAGGTCAGCAATCAGCTATTGAAAGTATTGCAGAGATAGAAAAAATGTTGGATCGCAATACCAAAATGGTTTTTATTACAGCAGGTATGGGTGGAGGTACTGGTACAGGTGCTGCTCCCGTAATTGCTCAATTGGCAAAAGAAAGAGAAATATTGACTGTAGGTATCGTAACGCTTCCATTTACATTTGAAGGGAAGGTACGTCACCAACAAGCATTATTAGGAATAGAAAAATTACGCAAACAAGTTGATTCATTAATTGTTATTAATAATAACAAGTTAAGAGAAGTATATGGTAATCTTGGTTTTAAAGCAGGATTTTCAAAAGCTGACGAAGTATTAGCTACAGCCTCTAGAGGTATTGCTGAAGTAATTACACATCACTATACTCAAAATATCGATTTACGTGATGCTAAAACAGTATTGTCAAATAGTGGAACAGCTATCATGGGATCTGCTGTTTCTGAGGGTGAAAACAGAGCAAAAGAAGCGATTGTTTCTGCTTTGGATTCTCCATTGTTAAATGATAATAAAATTACTGGTGCCAAAAACGTATTGTTGCTCATCGTTTCTGGCTCTAATGAAATCACTCTAGATGAAATTGGTGAGATTAATGACCACATTCAAACAGAAGCTGGTCATAATGCAAATATCATTATGGGAGTTGGTGAGGACGAAAGCCTTGGTGATGCCATTGCAGTAACTATTATCGCTACAGGATTTGACATAGAACAACAAAACGGAATTGTAAATACAGAGCCAAAAAAGATTATCCACACCCTTGAAGACGAACAAAGAAGTGTGCATAATTTGTCTCAAAATACAGTAACAGGTTTTGATTTAAATACAGAAGCTCCTTTAAACAATAGAGAAGAAAATAAAAGAGTTGTATTTGAATTAACAGAAGATGAAGTAAAACCAGAGCCAATAGCTGTTGCTCCAGTTGTAACTCCAGTTGCTGAAAATGATGACTTAGTAGATATGTCAGAATTCATCAAGAATTTAGATGTAACTTTCGAAATCGTCTCACCAATAAAAGACATCGAATTTACTTTTACACAACCTAGAGTTGCGGCACAACCAGTTCAGCCAAAAGCAATCGAAAGACAAGAACAAGCTGTCTTTACTTTTGATTTGCCTATAGAAAAACCTAAGGCGGTTGTTAAAGAAGAGGAAAATATAGTTTTTGATTTAACTCCAGAAACTCGCGAAATCAAAGTAAACCAACCCGTTCAATTTGTTCCTGTTACAGAAATGAATGAAAACGGAATTATCAAATATTCTCTAGAAGAGTATATGGAAGCTGAAAATGAATTGATGTCCTCTAAACCAGTTGCAAAAGTGGTAGAAGAAGAAATTCCAGCGGAGATGAATATTACAATGAAGCAAGTGGATACTTCTAAAAAAGAAGAAGTAAGATTCGAAGAAATTTCCCCAATGGAAATGACAATTGAAGATACTTTGCGAATGAGAGCAGATGAGAGAAGAAAAAAATTAAAGGAATTCAACTATAAGTTTCATAACAATGTCTCTAAAGTAGAAGAATACGAAAAGGAACCTGCTTATAAAAGATTAGGAATTGACATCTCTAATCAGCAAACAAATAATGCTAATTCCCGAATTTCAGTAGGTACAGATAGCAACAATGATTTGCAGTTAAGATCTAATAATTCGTTTTTACACGATAATGTAGATTAACTTACAAACATCGATAAAAGCTAACCCGAAAATTGAATTTAATTTTCGGGTTATTTTTTTTATCTTCGCACCACTACTATTTTATAGCAGAATTTTAAGAGCCTTACCTAGCTGTTCGCTTCAAGATTTTATCGCAAAATGTTTTTTATTAGTCTTTACAGGAGCTTTCTATTGGCACTTTAAAACACTGTCAAAAAAACGTTTTTCTTCAAAATGCTTTTCGCTTCTATCGAAAGTCTCAGGACTGGTTTGTATTGCAATTATAAAGCAAAATAGTATTCATTTTTAAGTATCTAAAATAAAATATAAAAATCATAGTTATGAGTTTATCAGTACAAATCATGGACGATATCAAAACGGCGATGAGAGCCAAAGATACCGTTGCGTTAGAAGCGTTAAGAGCAATCAAATCAGAATTGTTGTTGGCACAAACTGCTACAGGATCCAAAGTAGAAATCTCAGAAGATGAAGAGGTTAAATTGTTGCAGCGTCTTGTTAAAACAAGAAAAGAAAGTGCTAGGATTTTTACGGAACAAGATCGTCTGGATTTAGCTGAACCAGAATTGGCTCAAATAGCTGTAATCGAGAAGTTTTTGCCTGCTCAGTTAAGTGAGGAAGAAGTAGAAGCTGTGATAGCAAAAATCATTGCAGAAACTGGAGCATCAGGAATTGCATCTATGGGGAAAGTAATGGGAATTGCTTCAGCACAATTAGGTGGAACTGCCGAAGGAAAAACAATTTCTTCTATCGTTAAGAAATTATTGGTTTAATAAAACAGGTTATTATTTTTGGTAATAACCTAAAAGGCTGCGTAGTTCAACTGGATAGAATATCAGATTTCGACTCTGAGGGTTGCAGGTTCGAACCCTGTCGCGGCCACATAGGATCCGTAAAAAAGTATAATAAATTATGCTATTTTACGGATTTTACTTTTGTAATTATATAGAGATTAAATTCGAACTTTTATTTTACTTTTCGAAAAAGATAATAAATGTCAATATAGTATCACCAGCTTTTAGTTAAATAGAAAATAAAAAACATCTGGATTTATTGGAACAGTCACTGCGTCAATCTTTATTCTATATGAGTTAAAAAAAGACGCAATTTATATGCGTATGGTTTAAAGATTTTCAAATCTTTTTTCTAATTTTGAGAGTTATCCAGAAATAGTCGGTAATGATAGTAAATCGCACTGTCGTTATCTATTAGTACGAAATAAAAATGCGGAGACTAGAACATTATGATATTAATTGTTGATGATATACGGGCAAATATTTTAGCCTTAAAAAAAATTTTAGAACTCCATAATTTAGAAGTTGACACTGCTGAATCTGGAGACGAAGCTTTAAAGAAAATCCTAAAAAATGATTACTTTTTAATTATAATGGATGTACAAATGCCGGGGATGGATGGTTTTGAAGTAGCCGAAATTCTAGCAGGCAGCAAGCGTACAAAAGATATTCCTGTCATTTTTTTATCAGCAGTTAATAAGCAAAAGAAATTTATTTTTAAAGGATATGAGCGAGGTGGTGTTGATTATATTACAAAACCGGTCGATTCTGATTTGTTAATTTTACGGGTAAAAACATTTCTAAAAATTTACCACCAACAAAACGAACTCAAATCGGTTAGAGACTTACTTTCTAAAGAAGTTGAAATAAGAAAAGAAGCGCAAGATACTCTAGAAATTAAGGTTGCTAATAGGACTAAAGAATTGCTCTTAAGAAATGAAGAGCTTGAAATGCGGAATCACGAACTACAACAATTTTCATGGGTAGTATCACACGATTTACAAGAACCACTGCGTAAAATTTTAATGTTTATTAGAATTATTGAAGAACGATTCTTGACCAAAAGTAATTCCGCCACCGATTATGTAGCACGTACCATACGCTCTGCAGAAAGAATGCAAAATCTAATTACAGATTTACTCGAATACTCCAGACTGTCATCCAAGGTAATTCCCACTCAAACTGACCTAAATACAGTTTTGATGGAAGTGATCACCGATTTGGATTTTCAAATTGAGCAGAAGAGCGCTACAGTTAATGCAGATATGTTACCAGTGTTGACAGTGATTCCAAGTCAATTTCGACAAGTTTTCCAAAACTTAATTGGTAATTCTCTTAAGTTTTCCAGAACAGATGTTCCACCAATAATCGAAATTTCGTCAGAGCAAATTGTAGAAAAAAGTTTTGATAGTGCTGCATCTTCCGCGGGTAACTTTATTAGGATTACAGTAAAGGATAACGGAATTGGTTTTGATGAAGAACATTTGGATCAAATATTTATGATTTTCCAGAGTTTGCATGATCGAAGAGAATATCAAGGAACCGGAATAGGGCTAGCAATTACCAAAAAAATAATAGAAAATCACAACGGACTTATAACGGCTAAAAGTAAAGAAGGAGTAGGTACTAGCTTCATTATCATCTTGCCTACAGAAAATGTTTTAGTCTAAAAATAGTATAGTTATAATTATGAGAAATAATTTTAAGAGAAATCTTTTTATCAGTTCGTCCATCTCCTTACTTATTTTAACGATTAGCTCAACCGCTTCTTTTTTAAGTATTCAAAGTTTATTAAATAGTAATTCACTGGTAGATCATACTCGTGAAGTTATTACATACCTTAATAAGGCAAATTCTAGACTAGTAGAAGCTCAGTCTGGTGCTCGAGGATATGTAATCACAAAAGACGAAGTGTTTATAGAGAATTTCAAAGAAGATGAGAAAGCGGCAGAACGCCTATATGCACAATTAGAGTTGCTTACGGCTGACAATCCGGCCCAGTTACAGAATTTGGCCGAATTAAAACCATTGCGTGCCAACTTTTTTAAATATCTCAAAAAACGTATCAATACTACAAAAAACGGGCTAAGTACAGCTTCTGGTGATTTGACATATGGAAAGACGATCATGTCGAGTATATCGCAAATCAATAATCGTATTGAATTACATGAAAATAAATTACTAAAAGAGCGAAATTTAAACGCAGAAAATTACGGTATGTTTACCGTTATTTTAATCATTGTCGCTTTTGTAATTTCGTTCCTAATTACTATCGTGTTTTTCATGAGGGTGCTAAAGGATTATAACGAACGAAATGAATTGCAGAATCAACTTATCAAAAAAGATGAGGAGACAGAAGGGCGTATCGCTGCGGTTAGCGAAATAGCTACCAATATATCAAAAGGTAACTATGACGTCAAGGTCGATACCGCACAAAAAGATGCCTTAGGAAGTCTGGGAGGTTCGCTTAATTCTATGCGCCTCTCATTGCGCAAATCATTTCTTTTGCTGTCTCAAAAAGAATGGCTTCAAACTGGTATTGCTGAACTGAATAATGTGATGCTGGGCGAAAAACCCATGACTATATTGACAAAAGATGTAATTGAGTTTTTATGCGTTTACACAAAAAGTAGCGCAGGTGCTTTGTATATAATGGATGAAGACGATTTGCAATTATCATCTACTTACAGCTACCTACCTAATAAGGAAAGAGAACGCTTTAAAAAAGGAGAAGGTTTAGTAGGTCAAGCACTTGTTTCTGGTAAAATATTAGAATTAAAATCATTTTCTGAAGACAATATAAAAGTGAGTTATGCGATGGGTGAGATGCAGCCATCACATATAATAGCTATTCCCCTGCAAGATAATCTTATTGAGGGAGTTGTTGAATTGGCAAGTCTCAACGAATTCTCTGAGTTGGATTTTGAATTTTTTAAAAATGTTGCAAGCAATATTGGTATTACGCTTAGAGCTACTCAAAATAGAGTACGCTTAAATGAGCTACTTGAAGAAACGCAAAGTCAATCTGAGGAACTGAGAGTACAACACAGTGAGATGGAATCGGTTAATGCAGAACTAGAAACGCAAACAGAAAAATTACAAGCATCTGAAGAAGAACTGCGAGTGCAACAAGAAGAGTTGCAACAAACTAACGAAGAATTGTCAGAACGTAGCGTACTGCTAGAAGAACGCAATTTGGAGATTCAGAAAAAGTCTGAGGATTTAGAGTTGAGTACGCGTTATAAATCAGAGTTCTTGGCCAACATGTCTCATGAACTTCGTACGCCATTAAATTCGATCTTACTTTTAAGTCGCTTGCTTTCTGAGAATAATGATGCAAATATGAATGAGGAACAAATTGAATTTGCAAAGGTAATTCAAAGTTCTGGAAACGGTTTGTTAGGGTTAATTGATGAGATATTAGACCTTTCAAAAATTGAGGCAGGAAAAATGGATTTGGAATTGGTTGATGTGTCTACCAAAGAAATTACCGATACCATGAGAAATCTGTTTACTCAAGTAGCGATAGAGAAAAAAATTGAATTTAAAATTATAGATGACAAAGCTCCGATTGTAATTAAAACAGACAAGATGAGATTGGAACAGATTTTAAAAAATCTTATTTCCAATGCTATAAAATTTACAACAATTGGGCAAGTTTCAATTGAAATAAAGAAGGACAGTGATAACGATAAAGTTATTTGTTTTATAGTAAAGGATACCGGTATTGGAATCCCATTAGAAAAGCAACCGCTTATTTTTGAGGCTTTTCAGCAAGCAGATGGATCTACAAAACGTAAATATGGAGGAACTGGATTAGGATTGTCGATAAGTCGTGAATTGGCAAAGTTGTTGGGCGGTGAAATAATTTTGAAAAGTGTAGCAGGCGAAGGAAGTGAATTCACTTTTAGTATGCCAATGGTTTACTCATCTCTTGCAAGAGTAGAGTATCCAAAGGAACTGGAATTTGAAGATGAAATTAAATTAATCGAAGAAAAAGTAAATAAAGTAAGTGAGGTCAAATTTATAAGTACTCTTATTCCTGATGAGATTGAAGATGATCGAAATTCGATATTAGAAAACGACAAAGTTATTTTGATTGTCGAAGATGATATTAATTTTGCAAAATCCTTATTGGCTTTTAGTCGAAAGAAAGGGTATAAAGCTGTAGTGGCAGTACGTGGTGATTATGCACTTAGTTTTGCTTTGTTGTATAAGCCAGTTGGTGTTTTACTAGATATTGAACTCCCTATCTTGAACGGTTGGCAGGTTTTGGAGGAATTAAAGAATAACATTCAAACAAAACATATTCCTGTTCATATAATGTCTTCACATAAATTGAAGCAAGAAAGTTTGTTGAAGGGAGCTATCAATTTCCTTGAAAAGCCTGTTGCCTTTGAAGAAATGCCAGAGATCTTTAGAAGAATAGAAAAAATTATCAATAAGGAATCTAAGAAAGTTTTAATTATCGAAGACAACACCAAGCATGCAAAGGCATTGGCTTACTTTTTGGAATCAAATAATATCAATTCTGATATTAAAAGCGATATTGGAAAAAGTATTGATGCTCTGACGACTGATAGTTTAGACTGTGTGATTCTCGATATGGGAATTCCAGATAAAAATGCTTATGATATCCTTGACACTGTAAAAAAGAATGCAGGATTAGAAAACCTACCTGTTATTGTGTTTACTGGGAAAAGCTTATCGATTAATGAAGAGCTTAAGATTAAGAAATACGCCGATTCGATCGTGGTCAAAACAGCACATTCCTTTCAAAGAATGTTAGATGAAGTATCTCTTTTTCTTCATGTTGTAGAGGAAAACAAAAAAGCAGAAGGGAAAAATGAAGGCTATAGAAAATTGAATATGTTGAACAATGTTTTGTTTGAAAAAACAGTTTTGGTAGTCGATGATGATGTTCGAAATATTTTCTCATTAACAAAAGCTTTAGAGGTTTTTAAAATTAATGTCATTACAGCGATTGATGGTAAGGAAGCTCTAAAGGTTTTGGAAGAATATCCCAATACTGACTTAGTTTTATTAGATATGATGATGCCTAATATGGATGGATACGAAACAGCACAAAGGATACGAAGCAACGGTAAATTTAATAAGTTACCTGTGATTGCTGTAACGGCCAAAGCGATGACTGGTGATAGGGAGAAGTGTATAAAAGCGGGTGCGTCAGATTATATTACAAAGCCAATTGATATTGACCAACTATTATCTCTATTGAGAGTATGGTTGTATGATAAAAATTAAAACATTTATGACATGGATAAGAAGCGCGTTCTAATTATTGATGATGACAACAGAAATATTTTTGCATTATCAGCCACATTGCGACCTAGGGCTTTTGAGTGCTCCTCATGCTTGAGTGCAGAAGAAGCATTATCATTTCTTAAAAATAATGACCCTTTTGATGCGATATTAATTGATATGATGATGCCCGATATGGATGGTTACGAGGCAATCCCGTTAATTAAAGAAATTAAAGCACACCAAGAAACTCTTATTATAGCTGTCACGGCGCAAGCTATGGTAGGAGATAAAGAAAAATGTCTACAAGCAGGTGCTGATTATTATGTGTCAAAACCTATTGATGTAGATAAATTACTGGCTATTTTAAGTACTATATAATATGATTGAGGATATAGAATTAGAAATGCTTATAAACGTAGTTTATGAATACTACGGTTTTGATTTTGGAAGTTATTCAAAGGCTTCGCTAAAAAGACGTGTAGACCGTGTTTATCATTTGGATGGTTTTCGAAATTTTCATGATTTTCTAGCGAAAGTGCGCTCTGATGCTGAATATTATAAAAGAATGGTAGAGGAAATTACCGTGAATGTTACCGAAATGTTTCGCGATCCTCTATTCTACTCAGTACTCCGCAAAGAAATTCTTCCAATATTAGGTACAAAACCATTTATAAGAATATGGCACGCTGGTTGTGCCACGGGTGAGGAAGTATATTCTATAGCAATTTTATTGAAGGAAGCCAACTTACTGCACAAATCATTAATTTATGCTACAGATATAAATGAGCTTGTTTTGAACAGCGCAAAAAAAGGAGTATTTCCGCTGCGCATGATGAAACAGTATTCAGAAAATTATTTAGTATCTGAAGGTAAAGAAGATTTTTCTACTTATTATACAGCCAATTATGGTATAGCAAAGTTTAATGAAGAGCTTTCAGAGAAAATGGTGTTTTCACAACATAATTTAGTGTCAGATAGTTCCTTTAATGAGTTTGATTTAATACTTTGTCGAAATGTATTAATTTACTTTGATAAAGATTTACAAGAAAGAGCATTACAACTCTTTGATGACAGTCTTCCAAAACTTGGATTTTTGGTTTTGGGAGCGAAAGAAACAATAAAGTATTCTGAATTAAAGTCAAAATACGTACAATTCGAGAAAGAGAAAATATGGAGAAAGATGAAGTAATATCCAATTGCAAAGTAGTCGCAATTGGAGGGTCAGCAGGAAGTTTAAAGGTATTGATGCACATTCTTCCACTTTTTCAAACCATACCGACTTATGCAATTGTAATAATTCTTCATCGCAAAAATACTGAAGACAATACTTTGGAGGAATTGATTGCTTTAAAAACAATTATTCCCTTAAAAATTGTAGAGGACAAAACGCTACTTGAAGCTGGTCATATTTATATAGCTCCCTCTGATTATCATTTATTGTTCGAAAAAAATATGCTACTTTCTCTAGACGTTTCTAAGAAAGTAAATCACAGTCGACCTAGCATAGATGTCTCTTTTGAATCGGCAGCAGAAGTATTTAAATCCTCATTAGTTGGTGTCCTTCTATCAGGAAGCAATACAGATGGTACAGTAGGTTTACAGGCCATTCAAAAATTAGGCGGTAAAGTTATTATTCAGAATCCTTCAAATGCCGAAATGTCTTTTATGCCGGAGCATGCTATCAAAAATACAAATCCCGATCTTATTTTAGATACTGACGAGATGGTAGCATTACTAACTAGCATTAATAAATAACTATCACGAACTTTTAGATAGAAAGTGTCGAAAGGTTCATTTTCGAAAAAAAATGTAATAATCGAGTTTTACTATTTTGATGATGAATAATAAGTGGTGAAGACTCATATCTCAGTCATTAGTAATAAATCATCGCAACTATTTCCAACCACCACCCAGAGCACGATACAATTCTACTACAGCCTGTAACTTTTGTAAATTATCATTCACACCACTTAATTGTGCTGTTAATAAATTTTGCTGTGAAGTCAATACATCAGTATAATTGGTCTCAGAACTATACTGAAGAAGTTGTTGGGTGTAATCAACTGCTTTTTCCAATGCTTCTATTTGCTGTTTTCTAGCATCTTGTTTCTCTACTGCCATTTGATAAGAGTACAATGAGTTTGAAACTTCTTGCCCAGCTATTAATAATGTTTGTTGAAAATTATGATAGGCTTGTACTTGTTGTGATTGCGCCGTAGTTAATCGCGCTTTATTAAGTCCTTGATTAAATAATGGTTGTGTCAATCCGCCAATTAATGAATAAAAAACAGAATTAGTAAAAAAGTCCGATAGCGTAAGATTTGAAAAACCCGTACTAGCCGTAAGCGTTAAGCTAGGATAGAAATAGGTTTTGGCTTTGTTTGACATTTCAAAAGCAGTTCTAAAATTAAATTCGGCTTCACGCACATCGGGGCGGTTCTGCAATAGCTGTGAAGGCAAACCCACTGTAAGTTTTTCGGGCAGAATTTGTGCTTCCAGAATATTTCTGTCGATAGAACTAGAAGCTTGACCTAATAATAAGTTAAGCGTGTTTTCGGTCTCTCTAATACTCCTTTTTAAATCTGGAATCAAAACTTCGACTGCATATTGATTGGCTTGACTTTGTACGACTGCAGCACCATTAACAATTGCACCTTCTTTTAAATATTTAATAGTCTCTACATTTTCCAGACGACTTGTTAAGGTTGCTTGGGTAATTTCTAGTTGTTTGTCATAAGCGATTAATAAAAAATAATTATTAGCAATGTCAGCAATTAGTTGTGTTTGTATGGCTTGCTTTGCAGCATCTGTAGCGAGGTAGGTTGATAATGCCGCTCTCTTGGTGCTACTCAATTTCCCCCAAATGTCTGCTTCCCAAGAAGAACTTAAACCTAATTTGTAGGTAGTAGTTAAGGTATTAATATCAATCCCTGCAGGAAAATTAAGGCCGGCTTTTGATTGCTTAGTACGGGTAGCATTGGCATCAATATTCAAAGTAGGGAAATAAGCTAATTTACTTTGTTTAAGTGATGCTCGCGCTTGTACAATATTTTCAATGGCGTTCTTGAGATTCAGATTATTTTCAAGTCCTTTTTGAATCAGTGCATTTAATTTTTCGTCTTTAAAAACGTTTTTCCAAGGCAAACTGGCCATCGAGAGTGAATCGGTAGTTTGCTGATCGCGGTACAGTTTATTTGTAGCAATTGTGCTCGGACGCTCGTATTTTGTGGTAATCGAGCACGCACTGAAAAGTGCGGCCGTGATAACCAATAGTATGTATTTATTTGAATTGAAATTCATTGCTTTTCTTTTTTTAATTTTTAGCTTTTATTCTTCATCGTCCTCATCATCGTAACTTTCCTTAGCAGGACCACTAATTTTTTCCTGTAAGGTTTGGAACATTAGGAATAATATTGGAATAACAAATACTCCCAAGAGCGTACCTATAAGCATTCCTCCCACAGCACCCGTTCCAATTGATTTGTTTCCGACAGCTCCAGCACCAGTAGAGAACATCAGCGGTACGAGTCCTAATGTAAAAGCAAAAGAAGTCATCAATATAGGACGTAAACGGGCCACCGCTCCATCTACTGCCGACTGTAAAATTGGCATTCCTTTTCTTCTTCGATCTAAGGCAAATTCGACAATTAGAATTCCGTTTTTGGCCAATAAACCAATCAGCATGATTAGCGAGATTTGAAGGTAGATATTGCTGTTTAATCCAAACCCGATCATGAAAATGTATGCACCTGCCAGTCCAAACGGAATAGACAATAAAACTGCAAAGGGCAAAATATAACTTTCATACTGCGCACTTAATAAGAAGTAAACAAAGACAAGACAGAGAATGAAAATAAAAGAAGTTTCGGTTCCTGATGCGAGTTCCTCACGAGTCAATCCTGAAAACTCGTATCCGTAGCCAGCTGGCAAATGTTCTGCTGCTACTTCTTGAATTGCTTTGATGGCATCTCCAGAACTGTATCCTGATTTTGGTGCTCCAGAAATTGAAATTGAAGTAAATAAATTAAATCTCGAAATGGATTCGGGTCCATACACACGGTTCATTGTGATAAATTCGGTAATGGGAGCCATTGTCCCTTCGGTATTTCGAACAAAAATTTTATTCAAACTTTCCTTATTAGCACGGTCATCTGGAGCAGCCTGAATCATAACGCGGTATTGTTTCCCGAATTTATTGAAATTCGATGCATATAATCCTCCATAGTATCCCTGCATAGTTGTAAGAATCGTATTGATAGAAACATTGGCATCTTTTGCTTTTTCCAAATTTATTTCCATCATGTATTGTGGGAAACCGGGATTAAATGGCGTTGCCGCATACTGTATTTCTGGACGTTCGGATAGTTTTGCTAAAAAGTCAGTGTTCACCTTATAAAACTCATCGGTCGTGTGACCACCTTTGTCTTGCAACTGAAATTCAAATCCGCCACTTTGACCAAATCCCTGAATGGTAGGAGGAGAGATAAAGAAAATATTGGCTTCTCGAATACCAGCTGTTTTTTTAAATAATTCACCAATAACATCATCAACGCTCAATTCTCGATCTTCCCAAGTTTTAAGTCGCACAATTACCATACTGTAGGCACTACCCGCACCAGCAGTAAAGTTTTGCCCTACGATACGCAATGTTTTTTCGACTCCAGGAATTGTGTGGGCGATACTATCTACTTGTTTAGCGATAATGGTCGAACGCTCCAATGAAGAAGATGGCGGCAAACTAATGTTGGCAAATACAACTCCTTGATCTTCTGATGGCACAAATCCTGACGGCGTAGTTTGCATCATATAATACAACCCACCTGTAGCAATCAAAATAGAACCAATTACAATCCATTTTTTAATCGAAAGAAACTCAATTGACTTTTTGTATTTTCCTGTTATATTATCAAAGGCAACATTAAAGGCAGTATAAAAACGTTTAGTAAAAGTATTGTGTTTTTTATCTTCGGTATGCGGTTTTAAAAGTAAGGCGCACAATGCGGGACTAAGTGTCAAAGCATTAATTGCCGATAATATAATGGCAACCGCTAGTGTAACACCAAATTGTTTATAAAAAACTCCAGTAGAACCACTAATAAAAGTAACAGGAATAAATACAGCAGCCATCACGAGTGTTATAGAAATAATAGCTCCCGATATTTCGTTCATTGCATGAATTGTTGCTTTTCTAGGAGACTTGTAACCATTGTCTAATTTGGCATGTACGGCTTCGACGACTACAATAGCATCATCAACTACAATACCAATGGCAAGTACCAAGGCAAATAGAGTCAATAGGTTAATAGTGTAGCCAAATAAATTAAGAAAGAAAAATGTACCTACAATGGCTACAGGTACGGCTATGGCCGGAATTAAAGTTGATCTTAAATCTTGTAGAAATACAAATACAACTATAAAAACCAAGACAAAAGCTTCGATTAAGGTATGAATCACCTTTTCTATAGAGGCATCCAAATTGTCATTGGCGTCTACCATTATAGTGTAGTTAACTCCTTTTGGAAAACTTTTTACCGCTTCTGCAATTAATGCTTTGGAGTTGTTTATGACATCTCTAGCATTCGATCCCGGACTTTGTGTGATTGCAACTCCTACTGATGGATTGCCGTTTGTGTTACTAGAAGTCGCATAACTAAGGGAGCCTAGTTCGACTGTGGCTACATCTTTTAAGCGCAATATTTTTCCGTTTCCAATAGATTTGACCACGATATTCTCAAATTCTTTTACAGAGGTCAATCGTCCTTTGTATTTGATTACGTATTGGAAAGCTTGTTTTCCGTTTTCACCAAATTTACCAGGAGCGGCTTCAATATTCTGCTCGCCCAGAACAACTGAAATATCACTAGGAATAAGTTTGTATTGTTGCATCATTTCGGGTTTCAACCAGATACGCATCGAATAGTCTTTCGAACCAATAACGGTAACATCACCTACACCTACAACTCGTTGGATTTCTGGAACGAGATTGATTTTGGCATAATTCTGAAGAAAGGTCTCGTCAAAAGCTTTGTCTTCACTGTAAAGTGTAAAAATTAAAAGATTACTACTTTGACTTTTAGTCACAGATACCCCAGATTGTGTTACTTCAGCGGGCAGTAAACTACTCGCTTTTGAAACTCTATTTTGCACGTTTACCGCTGCGATATCAGCATTTGTACCAACTTTAAAATAAACTTTTATAGATGCTGTTCCTTCATTGGTAGCAGTCGAGGTCATGTAAGTCATATTTTCGACTCCATTGATTTGCTCCTCCAGCGGTACAATTACACTTTTTAAAACCACATCAGCATTTGCACCAGTGTAGCTTGCGGTTACATTTACAGTGGGAGGTGCAATATCTGGATACTGTGAAATTGCCAGTGATCTTAATCCTAGAATTCCTAAGATGACTATGATGACCGATATAACTGTAGAAAGTACTGGTCGTTGTATGAATTTTTTAAACATTTTATTTTATTTTAAGTCGGCATAAACCGTTTTTGCACTTTGAGCTTTAGATTTTATTTCTGAGCCATCTTTTAGAGTAGCGACACCTTCTAATACAATTTGGTCACCAATTTTTAATCCTTCTGTCACCACATAGTAATTTCCGGGATTGCTGTCTAGAACAGTAATGTTGGTATTTTTTGTTTTTCCATCTTTACCGACAGTGACTGCAAAAATTTTGTTTTGCAATTCGAATGTGGCACTTTGCGGAATCAAAATTTCATCTTCCACTTTGGTAGATATACGTACTGTTGTACTGCTTCCGCTTCGCAGAATGCTGTGAGCATTAGGAAAACGGGCTCTAAATGTCACCGAACCGGTTTCGGTATCGATAAGTCCGTTTACAGTTTCAATAGTTCCTTTTTCTGCATAAGTAGTACCATCAGAAAGGAGTAAAGAAACTGGAGGCATGTTCTTTATTTTTTGTGCTAAAGTGGTTCCTTCTCGACTGTCTTTTGATAAAGCAAGTAGTTTTTTTTCGTTAAGAGCAAAATAAGCATAGACATTCCCAATAGTCGAAACCGTTGTAAGCGCATCTGCATTGGAAGAGCTAACCAAACTCCCTAAGCGAAACGGAATCGATCCGACTACTCCATCAACAGGACTAGTTACTTTTGCATAACCCAAATTGGTTTTTGCATTTGCCAAACTTGCTTTTGCTTGCGACAGGGCAGCTAGGGCAGACTCGTATTTATATTGTGCTGCTTCTAGTTCGTATTTACTTATAATTTCACGTTCTACCAGCGGCTTTACCTTTGTCACTGCCAATTTTGCTGTACTCAAATCGGCTTGGGCACTCTTAATACTTGCAGAGGCCGTGCGAACTTCTTGTTCATATTCTGGAGCACTAATTTTGAATAACAACTGTCCTGCTTTTACAACTGTACCCTCGTCAACATATATCTTGTCAATGTAGCCTTCGACTCTGGGTCTAATTTCGACATTCTGCTGTCCTTGGATACTAGCAGGATAATCACTAAAAAGAGTAGCAGATTGTGCGTTAAGAACAACAGTTTTATATTCTTTAATTTGTACTACACCGCCATCCTGAGCTGGTTTTTCCGTTTTGTTACCGCAAGAGCTGATGATTATAGTTGCAGCGATGATACTTAAAAGGGATTGCTTGTTCATTGTAAAGTAGATATGATTGTCAATTTATAAGTAGCAAAAGAAGTGAAAATGTAAAAGCATAAAAGATACAATAGATGTTCCTATACTACCACTCGATAAATAGGGCGTGCCACTCGACAAAGTTTATCTGATAATCTGTAACTACATAATATATACTTGGTCGACTGTGAGCTGGTTTTTATAGGTTGGTACTGGATTTTAAGCGATTGTGGTATTCTAACAGGTAAATATTCTGTAATATTGCTTATAAAATAATACTTTATCATGGCAATGATTCTTATAAAAAAACACTTATTCAAAGGATTGCACGTCTTGGGCTGGCTTCTTTTGGGATTTGTTTTACTCTTTTATATCCCATTAACGTGGAATGTTTCAATCCCTTATTTCTTTAAAATTTGGCAGATCATCATCTTGGTTTGTATGATGGTATTGTTTTATAGCAATTCTATATTGATAGTACCAAATACTATTATAAAAAATAAAATTGGATTGTATTTAATATGGATAATTGGAGTAATAGTAGTTTTACAACTGGTTGCTTATATCTATACGTCACAAACAGATTTTCACAGTAGAATGGCTGTTTTGCTGAGTTCTAAGAGTTATCGAAATCCCTATTTCGATAATTTTATTTTTATGCTTACCTTATTGGTTTTAGGAATAAGTACAAGTCTAGCCATGTTAGAACACTGGCAGGAAGCCGCGCAAAACAAACAGAAACTAGAGCAGGATAAAACGATGGCAGAACTTGAAATGCTGAAATTGCAAATCAATCCACATTTCTTCTTCAATTCGCTTAACAGTATTTATTCGCTTACGTATTCAAATATTGAGGATTCTCGCGCTGCATTACATACATTGAGTCGCATGATGCGTTACTTGCTTTACAGCACCGAGGGTGAAAGAACTTCACTGTTGAAAGAAGTTGATTTTATGAAAGATTTTATAGCCTTGATGAAACTTCGAGCAAATAGTAAATTATCCATAACCACCGATTTTCCTGAAAAAATAAGCGACTTTGCGATTGTTCCTATGCTTTTATTACCTTTTGTAGAAAATGCGTTCAAACATGGAGTACATGCCACAGACAAAAGTAAAATTCATATAATGATGAAGCAAATTGGGGATAAGCTCGAATTTGAGGTCGAAAATACTTTTTTTGCAAAAATTAAAACTTCTGAGGAAGGCGGAATTGGTTTAACAAATACCATTCGCAGACTGGATTTAATTTATCCAGATAAGCATCTTATTGAATCTGGAATTGATGCTAATGGAAACTATAAAGTCAAACTACAAATAACATTAGAGCAATGAATATTTTAAAATGTATCGCTGTTGATGATGAACCACTTGCTTTAAAGTTGGTCGAAAATTTTATAGAACAGACCCCATTTTTACAATTGTTATGCAGTTGTGACAATGCAGTCGAAGCAATTACTTTGATTAGAGAACAACAACCCGACATAATTTTTCTTGATATCAATATGCCTAATTTATCGGGTATGGAGTTGGCTAAATTATTGTATGATCAAACAAGTTCTTTACCTCGAATTGTTTTTACAACCGCTTATAATCATTATGCAATTGAGGGTTACAAAGTTAGTGCGGTCGACTATCTTTTAAAACCATTTAATTATGAAGAGTTTTTGCGAGCGGCAAATAAAGTATTAAAATTAGTTGAAGAAAATATAAATAAGCCGCAACCAATGCCCGATGAAGATAATTTTATTTTTCTAAAAGTGGAATACCAATGGGTGAGGGTGGCATTAAAAGATATTCTGTACGTCGAGAGTTTGAAAGATTATGTCAAAGTACATCTTGAAAGTACCGATAAGTTTGTGATGTCTTTGATTTCATTAAAGGCCTTAGAAGAGAAATTGACTTCGCCGAAATTTATGCGTATGAATCGCTCCTTTATTGTTTCGTTAGATAAGATAAGTTCCATTAGTAAAAACTCCATCTATATCAACAATATAGAAATTACTGTTGGAGAGCAGTACAAAGAAACATTCAAAGTAATCGTAGACAAGTGGATTAAATGATGTTAAATATATGATAAGTATCAGTTTGTGTACAAAAAAACTTTCGTAGATTTATAGGTAACTAATTGTAATGTAGTTTGTTAAATTTAAAAATAAGAGAGTTATGAAGCAAAAAGTTCCTGTCTCGTCAATTATGACAGAAAATATAGTGAAGCTAAACCTTACAGATGATCTAACGAAAGCAGAAGTGTTATTTAAATCTAATGGGATTAAACATATTCCAGTGGTTAACAATCATAAAATTGTTGGTATACTGAGTCTAAATGATATGTTGCGCGTTTGTTGCACAGAATTGGATGAAGAGGCCGATGTTGACTTATCATCAGTGGTGTATAATATGTTTACAATTCAGCAAGTGATGACAAAGAATGTGGTAACTATTAAACCATACACAACAATAAAAGAAGCAGCAGAAATATTAGTTAAACACGATTTTCATGCCTTACCAATTTGTGAAGACGATAATTTGCTAGGCATCGTCACTAGTACCGACTTAATAAAATATTTATTGAGTCAGTATGATGCAGTTCAATTGTAATGTAAATCGAAGCAACTAATAAAGAGAAGTTTTTATAGTGCTAAACATAAAGGTAAAAACCCTCGTTTAGAATAGTCCAAACGAGGGTTTTTTGATTTGTGAAGCGCGTTTACTTATTGCTTGATCACTCTAATAATTTTAATACTATCATCTTGTGAAATTACTACATTGTAAATTCCAGAAGGATAATTATTTCCTATCTTTTGATTTTGCAAAGCAGCTATTTCTAATTGTTGGGTCTCAAGCAACCTTCCCGTCATATCATATACTTTAATTACAACTGGTGATGTATTTTGAGAAATAAAATCTAGTTGAAAATTTGAAGCAAAAGGAATAGGGTAGGCTATTACGTTGAAAATGTTGGATGTTTGTATTGGATTATATGTACCTAAGGAGGAATTTGCTTTAAATATACCTGGAGATCCAATTTCGCTCAGACTATTTGCTGCAACAAAAGCTCCATTTATTCCTACAGCACTCATCTGCGTAAGTGGAGTAGTGATGGTGTTGATCCCTGCAGAATTGTCGAAAGTAGTGTAGGTAGTAGTTGGTGATGCTCCAAATAAAACTGAAGCAACAGGTGTGCTACTTGTAGTATTGTATAAATTTACTTGATCACCACCGGTACTCAAGCCAATTCCGCTACCGGTATAGCTTCCTATTCTTAATCCTGCTGGAACATTTGTTCCAAACCAATTAGAAATAAATAAAGCAGATGTTACTGCGAGATCATCTGTTTGGATAAAAATTACCGACTCACCTGGATCGATGCTTGTAATGCCAGTTAGCGCTACTGCAGCAATAGGAGATTGAGAATCGTCGTCAACCTTCCAGCCTGTAATGTTAACTGCGACCGCTTTTGTATTGGTTACTTCAAACCAATCGGCTCCTACTGGACTATTTCCACTAGACCATGGCGCCACTTCTGAGATAAACAATTTACCAACAGTCCCTGGAGAACCAACTTGATTGGCATCGTTTTTTGCGAAGAAAGCTTCATTTACACCAACTTGACTTAATGTTGTTATTGTAGTTTCATTTAGCCCCGCCGCATTATTAAAGGTGACATTGGTTGTAGAAGCTCCAAAAGAAACATTTGCTTTTAATGTTCCCGTAGCATCGAATAGGTTGACAGCATCGGCTGTTCCACTTAAGCCTATACCACTACCAGAATAAGTTCCGATTTGTAAATTTGATGGGACAGTGCTTCCAAACCAAGCTGATTTAAATTTCGCAATAACTGTGGTAGCATCAGATGGATCAGCTTCAATAAAAATAACAGATTCTCCTGCAGCGATGGTTGAAACACCAACTAAGTCTACGGCAAGGGCAAAAGAATTGGAATTATCGTCCACTTTCCAACCTGAAATAGTAAGGGAAGAATTTCCATTGTTTGTTACCTCAAACCAATCTGCTCCTACTGCGGTAGTTCCGCTAGACCATGGTGCTACTTCTGTAATGCTAACCGCTGCCGCTACAGGTGTTTCGACAACTTCGTCAATAATAGTTAAAACAAAATTTACAGAAGCATCTGGTGTAGTACCTACAGATACATCATCTACATTTATAGTAATACTGTAGGAAGTCTTCGTTTCGTAATCTAAAACGGTTCCCGCCTTAATATATAAACTAGAACCAGTGATTTGAAAAAAGGCTGCGTCTGTGCCTGAAAGTGTTAAATTATTTGTGCCTAATCCATCATCAGTCACATTAATATCTGCAATTTTTATAGCAGCTGTTGTATTAGAATTTTCCAAAATTGAATTTGTAGTGTTGCTCAAACTTATAGCTGTTGGAGCTTGGTTTGGAATTGCTGAAGGCGCGTACACCCAAAGTTGTGGATGATCGATATCGCCACCGCCATTTTCATTTACAACATACAAGATACCCTCGCGATCCACAGTCAATCCTTCGTGTTGTTGGGATGGCGCGTCTAGAGGGTTTCCTAAATCAGAAACAATGGTCATCGTATTGGCAATAACACCATTTCTATCAATATTAACTATTTTGGCATCTTCTTGACTTAAGACTAACAGATTGCTGAATAGAGACTTACCCGAAAGCGCAGGAAGGTTGGATAAAGCAAAAACATCTGCAACATCACCAACTTGTAAGAGAGCAGGATCAAAAAGATTTAAAGAATTTTCTGTAGTTGCAGAACCATTGGTTGCAGTTCCAGCATTAAAGTCAATTTCGGTTTGAAAAATTCCTATCGGAGATATCTCTTTTAATACAATATAACCATTCGTTAACGGATCATAAGAAAGCCCTTCGGTTCCAGTGTTATTGACAAATGTTCCTAGTTGCACGGTTTTAGTAGCTGCTCTAGTTAAAGTGGTTCCAGCTGCATAGGTAAATAAAACAACTTGTCTGTCACGCTCTTCCGTCATTACAAATTGGCCGTTTCCTATATAAGTAATTCCTTCAGAATCATAGAATTCTGTTCCTTGTGGACTTCCTCCTTGTGCTAGAGTCATAGTGTCAATATACTCTCCCGATGTGGAAACTTGGGTAACAGATGTTGTTCCATCTCCAACAATAAATAGAGTATTCGTATCCCAATTATAGGTAACTCCAGAGGCTTCTTGACATAATAAGTTATTAGTAGGAGCTACAGTTCTTTTTGGTTCCGGCAAATCGTAGCGACCCACTCGCACGTAAGTAGAAAGGTCAATATTTAATGGCGTATCATCATCAATTATAGTGATTGCTTGGGTAATTTTACTTCCCAATACCATTCCAGATGATGGATTACCTAATGTCACCAATGCAGATTCTGTATTCTCAGGTAAAACATCATTGCTAACCGTAAGAGTAACTGATGCTGATGTTTGTCCGTTTAATATGGTGATTACAGAATTGTCTAAAGTATAATCTGCGGCTGTAATATCTGTTCCTGAAACAGCAACCGATACTGTTTGGTTGCCGTTCACAGCAAATGATGCACTAGCTGTCAATGTAATTTTAGTGGTTTCTGCTTCTTTACCAACATTAGTGCTGGCAAAAAGTGAAACAACTGGAATAGCTGTTGTGAAAATAGCAGATTGTAGAGTAGTAATGGCATTGTTGCTAAAATCCTCTATTTTATTAGGTAATAAGGCAATGTAATAAGTTTGATTAATTGCTAGTGCAGTGGTTGGAATAACAGTGATAGTATTTGCTGCAAATGTTGTTGTAAAAGATACTGCCGTTCCAGGAGCATCGTTTAAACGCAATTCAATTAATGAGGCAGCGTTTGTACTGTTGATTGCATCATTATTGACTAAACGGACATTCTCATTAAATGCAATTGTAGGCTGTACATTTGTTGCACTGTTTGTGGCGTTATTGGCTGGAGAAAAAGTAGCCAGTGGAGCAGTGAGATCTGTGCCATTAAACAACGAACCCTCAACAGTGAAATTATCAAATCTATTATTACCAACGTCGCCACCTAGACTTAGTAAAAATTCTACTTTTAATTTAAAGTTAGCATTATTATCTGCTGCAGCTATAGTAGAAAAGTCTAAAGTTGCTAAGGCAGGATCACCATTGTTTGGACTAACATTTTGAAAAAAGGTGTAATTAATGCCGTCTGTAGAATAGGACCAAACTTGTGTACCTGCTCCTGAACCCGAACGACGCGTAGCAAATTTGACAATTACATCTTCATATCCCACTGTAGGAAGGCTAAAGATTAAAGCGTTTCCGATGGGATTGTTAAAGCGCAAATGTGTTCCAGAAACATCAGCATTCCGGCTGTTTAAATTTAGTACATTAAAATTTTGATTGGTTCCGCCAGCATAGTCAATTTCACTACTTCCTGAAATCTGCGCGGTTAAAGAAGCTATACCAGACAGATTAGTAATAGTAGGCTTGGTAATTGCAGATGCGGAACTGTTATCATTGAAATTCCAGTAATGAAGTAATGTTTGCGCATCTGAAAAAGAGTAAAAAAACAATAGCGTTGTTACTATTGCGTGTTTTGAGTACAGTTTTATCATTTGTTATTTGTTTATAGTAATTAACAAATGTAATGTCCTGAACTTGACTGTTTTTTAGCTTTATGCTATCAATTTATTATCATTTTATAGGTCTAATAGCTATTTACATAACATTCTTAACATTAGAAAAACTTTAATTTTATTCTAAAGAAATAATTTGGTAACGTGAGATAGTTTTTGAATCAATTAAATTTGATTATTTTTATAGAGACTTTTTCATAATCGGAAAAATGGTTACATATACTTTTTGTGCAGTTGATATTTAATAACTATTTTCATTCTGAAGGCGAAGAGGAAAAAATTAAACTTATATTTGTGTACATTCTACTAAAAAAAAATATTTATATTTTAAATATTTTACATTATTATAAATTTCTTTTAAAGCTTTTATTCTCGCATTAACCACTCTTTTTTTATCTAACCAATTAAATATATGACAGGAAAATTATGTTTTATATTACTCTTTTTTACGGGTGTACTCTTATATTCATGTAAATCTGGCGAGGAAGATAAAATTGCTATTGGGTTTTCTCAAAGTGTAGGAAACGACTTATGGCGCATGTCGATGAATCATTCTATGGAAGTTGAAGCTGCATTACATTCTGATGTTGATCTAACTATTTATAATGCCCATCAACATGCGAAACAACAGATTCTAGACATCCAAAAATTTATAGATAATAAAGTGGACGTAATAATAGTTTCACCATTTGAAGGAGACTCTATTGTTCCAGTTATAGAAAAAGCAACTAATCTAGGAATCCCCGTTATTTTAATAGATAGAAAAGCAAATACCTCTAATTATACGACCTATTTAGGTGCTGATAATAAGGAGGTAGGACAATTGGCTGGAAAACAAATTGTGTCCTTATCCAAAGGTGTTGCAACTGTTGTAGAGATAAACGGCGATTACACCACCTCTCCAGGTATAGAAAGAAGTGAAGGTTTTAATGATTTTGTTCGGGCTTACCCTGGAATCAAGGTGCATACTATAAGTTCAGATAATTATGGTTATCCAAAGCCTGATTTTAAAAGGTTATTAGATACTTTAAAAAATATTGATTATGTGTATAGCTTTAATGATGTCATTGCTTACAACGCTTGGAAAATAGTAAATAAAAGAAAAGAACATAAAAATAAAATAAAATTTATTGGTGTTGATGGTTTAAATGGACCATATGGCGGAATTCAATTAGTCAAGGACGGAATTTTAAATTCAACTATTTTATACCCAACAGGAGGGAGTGAAGCTATTAGACTAGCTCTGAGAATCGTTAATAAGGAAATGGTTCCTAAGAATAATAAATTAAATACTGTTTTGATTGACACACTGAATGCTGATATCATGAGTAATCAGTTAGATAAAATAACAATACAGCAGTCCAGTATTGAACAACAGCAAAATATCATTGAAAAACGTGAGCAAGAATATGCAACACAAAGTAATTTGGTGAAGATTTTAGTTTGTTTATTTATTCTTGCGATCATTCTAGCTATTTACAGTATTTACTCTAAAATCGCTATAAGTCGTAAGAAAAGAGAATTAGAGATTACCAACAGAAAAATTAAATACCAACGAAATGAAATCAAGAAATATTCTCAAGAGTTAAGGGAAAGTAATGAAGCGCGATTAGGCTTTTTTATGGGCCTGTCTCATGAATTCAAAACGCCACTGACTTTGATTTTAAGTTCTGTTGAGTCTTTGGCAAATGAATACAAGGATAAGGGAATAGCAGTCAACAAGGAAATCAGTTTGATGTATAATAATTCTAGGAGGTTATTGCGACTCATTAATCAGTTGTTGGACTATAGAAAAGCAGAAGAGAAGAAATTTGAATTGAAAGCATCCAAAACCAATATTTTAATTTTTTCAAATGCTATAGTTAAAAACTTCGATAAGGAGGTAATGAAGAAGAAGATTGATTTTTCATTAGAAACAAACAATCCAGAACTTGAGGTGCATATTGATCGTAATTTAATGGATAAGGTGTATTTTAATTTGCTTTCTAATGCTTTTAAATTTACTCCAGAGAATGGTAAGATTTCGATAACTATTAAAGAGGATATAGCAAAGAATGAGGTTAAACTGGTTTTTAGTGATTCTGGAATAGGGATTCCCGAGACTGAATTGCAAGAAGTTTTTAGGCCTTTTTTCCAAGGCTCTAATAATTATAGAAATAGTTCTGGAATTGGACTTCATTTGTCTAAAAACTTCATTGATTTACATAAGGGGAGTATTGAAGTGCATTCTAAGCATGGAACAGAATTTGTAATTTCGTTACAGTTAGGGAAAGAACATCTAGAAGCTAGAAATGTAATTGATGTACCTGCATTTGAACATGTCAATGAAATGGATTATTTAGATGCTGAAGTTTTTCAGTTGAGTGAGCCAAGTAATGCTGAAGATAAATATTCAATTTTATATATCGAAGATAATCCAGAATTGCTGGACCTTATGAATCAAAAACTATCTGTTGAATACACTGTTTACACTTCTGACGGTAATAACGCGATTGAAAAAGTGATTGAAATAATCCCAGATATTGTAATATGTGATTTGAATTTACCAGGAAAGAATGGATTTGAAATTTGTCAAATAATAAAGAAAGATTTGAGGAGTTCTCATATTCCTGTAATTATTTTAACTGCAACGGATAATCAAGAAGCTTATTTAAGGGCATTAGAAAGTGGAGCGGATATATTTTTGACTAAACCTTTTAGTTTGAAAGTACTGGGTCAGTCTATCAAAGGGTTGTTGTTTAATCGGGAGAAATTACGATTTTACTATTCCAATAATATTGCTAACATTGTAAGTAATGAAGAAAAGAACTTTGGATCGCCCGAGCAAGATTTTCTCAGAAAACTAAACGGATTAATAGAATCTAATATTGATAACTCTGTTTACACAGTTGAAGAATTAGCAAGTGATTTAAGTATTTCGAGAGTGCAACTGTATCGCAAAGTAAAAGCTATTTTGGGTATTAGCGTAAGTGACCATATTAATAATATTCGATTAGATAAAGCAAAAGACTTGATAGTAAATTCGAATAAGAACATTTCGGAAATTGCTTATGCTGTGGGTTATTCGTCTCCAAATTATTTCTCAACAATTTTTAAAAACAAATTTGGAGTCTCTCCCAAAGAATTTAAAAGTTAGCCGTCATATTATGGAAAAAATTGGCGCCAAATATTCTGAAGTGAAAAATGCCATTCTGGAAGTGAAAATACTAACAGCAAATTGTTGCGGAATAAAATATTCAAAAATAAATCTTAACAAGTCATTTTATCAAGATTTTAAGGTTTACGAATTGGATTGGGATTCTTTCTTGGAAGAATATGAAAAAAAATTTAATTCTAATCTTTACGGTCTAAAGTACGGAAGATTTTTTCCAGAAGTTGAAGATCAGATAATAAATTTAAAAGCAACTCCCAGAATTATTTTTTATAAATTATTATCACTTTTCGATAAAAAATACAAACTTGAATTACAAAAGCTTAATTCAAGATTTAAGAAAGACTTGGGGAAATTGACTGTTGGTGATATCGTTTTATCAGTTTTGGCTAAAAAATTTGTCGAAAGGAAAAATGTCAAATTAGTACTAACGAAATAAATACGGCGACTATAAGCCATTTTGAGCTAGCAGTGTTTTAGTGGAATTACCATTACGTATCAAGTTTTCGTTAAGCCAAAATTGAGCGGTTGCGAACTTCCAGTCATCTCAAAGTGGCGAAATTAAATAGAAGCTTAACGTTATTCGTAAAACGAATTTTTAATTTTAATTATAAGCTAACATATAACTACTCGATTACTTTATGCAATAATTCCATAAACCACCTTTCAATACAAATCAAGCCATCTTTATAGATGGTTTTTTTGTTTTCAGCCCTTCATAGCAGCCTTAAAAACTGTTGATTTTTTAATTCCATTTTTAATTTTTCTCCAAATGGCTTTAAGAAGTCTTAGAAATGTTCTGTTATTTTTTTATTTCCAAAAAAAGGGAGTTATCCGTGTAACATGATTGTAACTCATGTAACATAAGTGTATCTACAACGAAATAGTATATGCTGTTAAATTTATAAAATCTATTGATTTTAAGGCAGTTGTGTGTTGTTTTATGATTTATTTAACGTTGCTGTAGTGAATTGTAACATCTGTAAAATATGTAGCTATTTTTTACACATACCTTAGCAATTCAATATAAAAAATACATATAATGAAAAAAATATTCGTTTGGGCTTTGATAGCTTCATTAGCAGGGTTCCTTTTTGGTTTTGATACAGTAGTGATTTCTGGTGCTGATAAAAAGTTGCAAGCGATATGGAATTCATCAGATGCATTTCATGGAACCATTGTTATGGGAATGGCATTGTGGGGTACTGTAATAGGAGCCATATTTGGTGGAATTCCTACTAATGTATTAGGTAGAAAGAAAACACTAATATGGATTGGTATATTGTTTATGGTTTCTGCAATTGGTTCTGCTTTAGCTAATGATCCTTATGTTTTTGCTGTATTTAGATTCATTGGTGGTCTTGGAGTAGGAGCTTCTACAATTACAGCTCCAACTTATATTTCAGAAATAGCACCAGCAAAAGACAGAGGGAAGTTAGTAGCTTTTTATCAATTCAATATTGTATTAGGAATTTTAGTTGCTTTTCTATCCAACTTTTTATTAAAAGATATTGGTGAAAATGCATGGAGATGGATGATGGGAGTTGAAGCTTTTCCTTCTATACTATATGTTTTGCTTGTTTTGTTTATTCCAAAAAGTCCAAGATGGTTACTGTCCAAATTTAAAAATGAGGAAGCCAGAAAAGTATTGGAAATGATGGGGCAAGAAGCCGATTATGAAAAAATGAAAAAAGAAATTGAGGAAGATAATGAGAATGCTGCGTTGGCAAACGATACTATCTTTTTAAAGAAGTACAGAACTCCTTTAATACTGGCGTTTTTAATGGCATTTTTCAATCAACTATCGGGGATTAATGCTTTTTTATATTATTCAAGTAGAATTTTTCAAGAAGCTGGTTTAGGAGAAAGTACTGCTTTGTTAAGCAGTATCGGAATCGGTATCGTGAATTTGATTTTTACACTATTGGGGGTTTTCTTAATTGATAAATTGGGACGTAAAGTTTTAATGTACATCGGTTCGATTGGGTATATAATTTCACTTTCACTAGTTGCTATGGCCTTCTTCTTTCATTGGGGAGGAATGGCGGTTCCAGTATTTTTATTCCTATTTATCGCCGCACATGCTATTGGTCAAGGGGCTGTCATCTGGGTATTTATTTCTGAAATTTTCCCCAATCATCTTAGAGCTTCAGGACAATCTTTTGGGAGTACCACACATTGGGTCTTGGCAGCTATAATACCATCATTAATTCCATTTTTATTTTCAACCGTTGGAGCAGGAGTCGTGTTTTTGTTCTTTGCTGTGATGATGGTTTTTCAATTGCTGTTTGTTGCATTTATGATGCCAGAAACAAAAGGGATTTCACTAGAAGAATTAAGTAAAAAATTAACTAAAGAGTAAGCATATGAAAAATGTATTAAAAAAAGAGACTCTCAGAGTACTGTTTTGCCTGTTAATAATGACTATTTTATTTGGTTGTAAACAAGCTAGAACGACCATAAAAGGAGATTATACAGAAGCGGAATTGTATCGACCTAATTTTCATTTCACTCCTGAAAAAGGGTGGATGAATGATCCGAATGGAATGTTTTATTACAATGGCTATTACCATTTGTTTTTTCAATATTATCCTGATGGAAATGTTTGGGGACCTATGCATTGGGGACACGCCATTAGTACGGATATGATTTCTTGGACAGAAAAACCTATTGCGATTTATCCAGATGAAAAAGGCTATATCTTTTCAGGAAGTGCGGTTGTAGATATTAACAATACCTCAGGTTTTGGAACTTTAAAAAATCCACCAATTATTGCGATGTTCACGTATCACAATATGGAAAAAGAAAAAGCTGGTGATATTAAAACGCAATCACAAGCGATTGCTTATTCATTAGATGAAGGGATGACTTGGACGAAATATGAGGCCAATCCAGTTATTGAAAATCCAAACATTAAGGATTTTAGAGATCCAAAAATGACTTGGGATGCTATTCATAAACAGTGGTTGATGGTATTGGCAGCAGGAGATAAAACAATGTTTTATACTTCACAAAATTTGAAAGAATGGACGCTTCAGTCTGATTTTGGTTCTGATGTTGGTGCTCATGGTGGTGTTTGGGAATGTCCAGATTTTTTTCCACTAGCAATTGAAGGTAGCGATGAGTACAAGTGGGTACTTCTATTAAGTATCAATCCAGGTGGGCCAAATGGAGGTTCAGCTACGCAATATTTCGTCGGAGATTTTGACGGAAAGAAATTTAAACTAGATCCATCTTTTACGGAAGATATTAAAGGAGATAAAGGAGTTTGGATTGACTACGGAAGAGATAATTATGCAGGTGTAACCTTTTCAAATGTTTCTGAGGTTGATGGAAGGAAATTATTTTTAGGATGGATGTCAAACTGGAATTATGCTCAAAAAGTTCCAACAGAAACTTGGAGAAGCAGTATGACTGTAGCAAGAGAATTAGTACTTATAAAAGATAAGGAACATTACAGTGTGAGTTCAAGACCTGTAAAAGAATTACAAAATTATGTTGGCAAGACAATTAAAAAAGAAGCATTAAAAATTGACAAAGAGACGATAATCATCGATAAATCATTATTGAATTTAGCAAGTATGGATGTTCGATTTACATTGAAAAATTTAAAAGATGACACCTATACTTTCTCTCTATCAAATGATGCGAATAATACAATACAGTTTGGGATTAATAAAAAGGATAAATACTTTTTTGTTGATAGAACTAAGTCTGGAAATCTTGCTTTCTCGGATTTGTTTGCCAATGCTATTTCAAAAGCCCCTATTACTGAAGATTTTAATGCGATAGATGTGCGAGTTATCGTAGATAAAACTTCAATCGAAATATTTTATAACAATGGGAAAACAGTAATGACTGAAACATTTTTCCCTGAAAAACAAATGGAAACTTTTTCGGTTTCAAAAGCCAAAACTGAATTTATTATTGAGCAATTAATTATAAACCAATTAAATTTTAACTAAACTATCTAAATTATGAAAAACAAAATTATTCTTTATTTAATCTTAATGGGATCTTTTTTCTCATTAACAGCGCAAAATATAACTGTGAAGGGAGTTGTAAAATCTTCTGGCGACGGAATGAGTTTACCTAGTGCCTCTGTCATCATCACAGGTACAAGTATTGGGACCACTACGGATATGGACGGACAATATGTAATTGGGAAAGTAGATAAAAATGCTAGTTTACAGTTCAGTTATACAGGGTATGAAACCCAAACTGTCAAAGTAAATGGACAAACGACAATTAATATCGTTTTAAGAGAGACGGCGATGACCTTAGATGATGTTGTAGTAACAGGCTATTCTAGAGAGAAAAAAGCTGATCTAACAGGTGCTATTACTGTCGTAGAAATGAAGCCAATAGAAGGTCAAAGTATGAGTTCTGGGAATGCTATGCAAGCTTTACAAGGAAGGGTGGCAGGTTTGGCAGTTGAAAAATCTGGAGATCCAAGTGGCGGAAGTAGTAAAATATTGATTAGAGGAGTAAGCACCTTAGGTAATACAGATCCTTTATATGTAATAGATGGTGTTCCTACAGTTCGTCCAGAAGTTTTTGCAAGCATAAATCCTAGTGTTATTGAATCTGTTCAGGTTTTAAAAGATGCATCAGCTTCTTCT
This sequence comes from Flavobacterium algicola, assembly GCF_022399565.1. GTDB lineage: Bacteria > Bacteroidota > Bacteroidia > Flavobacteriales > Flavobacteriaceae > Flavobacterium > Flavobacterium algicola. The sequence goes on along the minus strand of NZ_JAJTUT010000001.1, from coordinate 611,496 downwards.
ATTTATGGTTCTAGAGCAGCAAATGGAGTTATCATTGTAACCACAAAAAACAAAGGAAAAGGAGACAAAACATCGGTTTCATTTAGTACTAACGTTTCAGTTCTTTCTGAGAAAAAACAACGCTACAAAATGCTAAATGCTCTTGACAGAGGTAAAGTTTTATGGCAAGCGTCTGTAAATGACGGGGCAGATCCAGCAGGAGGATATGGCGAAATCTATAATTTTGATTGGAATAACGATTTCAGTAATCCAGTTTTAAATAGTGTGTCGGTTAAACCTTTTGTGGGAGGGGATGCAACGGTTCCTGTAGGTGATACAGATTGGCAAGATACCGTATATCAAACAGGATTATTAGTAAATAATGATTTGTCAATTTCAGGAGGTTCTGATAAAGCAAATGCGGTTTTAAACCTTGGTTATTTGGATAACAGTGGTATGTTAAAATTTACTAATTACGAAAGATATACTGCTAGATTGAATGCTAATTTTAAATTATTTAATGACAAAGTTAAATTCGGAATCAATTCTCAATTTACGCAGTCAGACGAACGAAGTGCTGCTACTGATGTTGGTAGCGCGCCAACTCCTGGCTTAGCGATATCCTTGGCACCAACTATTCCTGTTTATACTTCTACAGGAGAATATGCAGGTCCGATTGGCTCTGGATACTCAGATAGAAATAACCCCCTGTTAATGCAGGATATAAATAAGTGGGACAATACACGAAAAATGTCTTTGTATGGAAATATTTTTACTGAATTTGATATTGTTAAAGGTTTAACTTTTAGAAATAGTATAGGTATTGATTATAATGATTACAACCGTAAAAATATTGAGCCAACAGTGAATAATGGTTTTATTACTAGAAATATAAATAGTTTAGCATTAGATACTAATAAATATTCAAGTTTGACGATTTCAAATACATTAAACTATGATTTGAAACTTTCTGATCATAAGTTTGGACTAATGGTAGGAACGGAATCAGTTAAAATAGATTTTCACTCATTATTTGCACGTGCTGAAGGTTTTGCTATAGAAACTGAATCTTATTTTACACTTGCGGCAGCCACTGGAGCTAGAACTAACAACGGAGTAACGACAGGAAGTAGATTAGTATCTCAATTTGGTAAATTCAATTATGCTTTTTCAGACCGTTATTTGCTGTCAGCTACAATTCGTAGAGATGGTTCTTCAAGATTCGGTAGTGATAACAGATATGGTATCTTTCCATCGGTTTCAGGCGGATGGAGAATTAATAATGAAGAATTCTTCAAAGATGTTACAGTGGTAACTAATCTTAAATTACGTGCTGGTTATGGTGAAGTAGGAAATCAAAACATTGGAGACAATGCTCGCTTTGGTTTGTATGAAACGAGATATGGTCCGAATCAAAATGTTTATGCTCCAGATTTTTTTAATATTTATTATAATGTGGGTACAGCTTATGATTTAAATGGAGTTAATACAGGTAATTTACCTTCTGGTTTTGTATCTACTCAAGGTGTGAATCCAGGTCTTAAATGGGAAACTACTAAGGAGTACAATGTAGGTTTAGATTTTGGTTTCTTTGGTAATAAAGTATCTGGATCCTTTGATTACTTTTCTAGAAAAACTGAGGGTATCTTAATAGTACCACCAGTAGCATCTGCTGTAGGTGAAGGTCAACAACGTTCTGTTAACGGTGCTTCAACTGCAAATAGAGGATGGGAACTTACAGTAGGCTATGTTGAAACTTTGGATAACGGCTTGACATTTAATGTAACGACTAACTTTGGAGCAACAAAAAATAAAATTACTGAATTACCAGAAGAAGTAAGAGCTGCTTACCCAGGAACTGCTGCTAACTCGATCGTAGGACATTCACAATTTGAAGTTTTTGGATATAAAACAGCTGGTTTGTTTCAAAATCAAAGGGAAATTGATGATCATGCAATGCAAGTAGCTGCTAGACTAGGAGGGATTAAATATATTGATCTTGATAGGAATGGTGTCATCAATTCTGATGATAGAACTTTTATCGGAAGCACATTACCAAAACTAGAATATGGTATTAATATTAGTTTGGCCTATAAAGATTTTGACTTTTCAATATTTGGTTCAGGAGTAACAGGTCGTATCGGACAAGATCCTTATATCTATTGGAATAATTTTGTTCAAGGTAGAGAGAATGCAGGTCCTGGAACATTAAATGCATGGACACCAACAAATACAAATACAGATGTACCTGCACTTTCATTGGCAAACAATGACAATCAAACGTCTGATTATTTTTTTAGAAATAACTCTTATTTCAAAGTTAGAAACATGCAATTGGGATATACCCTTTCTGAAAAATTAGTTGGAAAATCAGGATTTATCTCGAGTTGTAGAATCTATGCACAAGGAGAAAATTTATTTTGGTTTACTCCAAAAGGATACATTGGGCAAGATCCAGAACGTACAGATGTGAACAGAATACCAGTTCCAACTACATTCTCATTAGGTCTAAACATTAATTTTTAAGCAATTATCATGAAGAAATATAATAAAATAGTTATTAGCTGCCTGTCAATCTTGTTTTTGGCATCATGTAGCTCCGATTTTTTAGATTATGAACCAACAGGAGTTTTAACTTCTGAAAGCGTTGCAACAGCCGAAAATGCTGATGCACTTGTAACTGCTGCTTATGCTGCCATTGGAAATGACGAAATGGTGGGGCCAATAACCAACCAATGGGTTTATGGAAGCGTACGTTCTGATGACGCTTACAAAGGTGGTGGAGGACGTGGCGATGTAGATGTAATTGATCGTTACGAACAATACAATACCACAATTGCTGATTATGGTGATTTTATGTTGCCTAGAACTTGGACTAATCATTATAAAGCAATTTCAAGAGCTAACTTTGCTTTGAATGTTATAAATGGATTGACAGAAGCTGAATTTCCAAAAAAGAAAGTTAGACAAGCAGAATTACGTTTTTTAAGAGCACATTCTCATTTTATGTTGAAATTGTTATTTAATAAAGTTCCTTTCATTACTGAGGATTTAACTAAAGAGCAAATTTTAAAAACCTCTAATGATTTGACAAGTGATCAATTATGGGATAAAATTGCGGAGGATTTACTATTTGCTTTTAATAATCTAGAACAAGCACAAGAGCAAGTAGGTAGAGCGGATAAGAATGCCGCCGCAGCTTATTTAGCAAAACTAAGATTGTACCAAGCGTATCAGCAAGATGCTAATCATCAAGTAACAAGTATTAATCAAGCTAGATTACTCGAGGTAATTACTTATGCTGATGCAGTGATTGGTGATTTAGAGTCCGATTATGGGAAAAACTTTTTAGACGGCAATGATAATGGACAAGAGTCAATTTGGGCAGTTCAATTTTCTATCAATGATGGAACAAATGTAGGGAGAGTAAGTTATGTAACAGGGCTAAATTCTCCGCATGGAACATCTCTTTATGGATGTTGTGGTTTTCACTTAGCGAGTCAAAATATGGTGAATGCCTTTAAAACTGATGCTGCTGGATTACCATTGTTTGATACTTTTAATGATTCTGATATCTTTAAAACTATTGATGGAAATGGTAATGCTCCGCTTACTACGGGTGTAACTCTGGATCCAAGAATTGACCATACGGTAGGAATTCCAGGAAGACCATTCAAATACAAAAACACCTTGAAGGATGCAGGCGACATGATTTACAAATTCAGTTGGGCGAGAGATCCAGGAGTTTATGGGTATTTTGGTAATATGAAAGAGCAACAATCACCAGATTGCGCTTGTTATGTAAAAAATGGACCGTTTATTGGAACGTCTAAAAATGTTGATTTTATTAGATATGCTGACGTATTGTTATTCAAAGCTGAGGCCTTAATCCAATTGAATCGTAAAGATGAAGCTTTGCCGTTAATCAATCGAGTAAGAAATAGAGCAGCCGCTAGTAAATCCATGCCATTGGCAGCAGGTGCTTCTGATGTTTATAAAATTTCACCATATGTGACTTTTCCAACAAAAGACTACGCAATGAAAGCGTTGATGTTTGAAAGAAGGTTAGAGTTTGGAATGGAAGGACCTCGATTTTTTGACCTTGTAAGGTGGGGTATCGCAGAGCCTATTTTGAATGCTTATCTGACTAAGGAGAAAACAAAAAGAGATTTTCTTTCTAATGCAAAGTTTACGGCAGGTAGAGATGAATACTATCCAATACCTCAGAGAGAAATTAATTTTACAGGCGGATTATACAAGCAAAATCCTAAATATTAAAAAATCAATTTTGGTTATTGATGTTTGATTGAAGCGAAGGGCAAGTTTAGACTTGCCTTTTACTTTTTTCAAAACAAATTTACTAATTAGTTATAAGTGCCTTTAAATATAAAATATAATTAGTAGATCAAACCAGCTATTTTGTAAATTATTATAAATATGAAAAACAAAAAAGAATTCAAAGCGGTTTGCTTTGGAGAAGTTTTATGGGATGTTTTTCCCACCCATAAAAAGATAGGCGGAGCGCCTTTGAATGTTGCTTTGCGCATGAACTCATTAGGAATTACAACCACAATGATAAGTTGTGTTGGCAGGGATAGTAATGGAGATGATATTGTCAGATTTTTGAAAACAAATGAAATTAATATTGAACAAGTTCAAACTGCTAATGAGTATAAAACGGGCGTTGTTAATGTTATGATTAATGAAAAAGGAAATGCTTCTTATGATATAGCATATCCTTCTGCTTGGGATAAAATTGAGTTGAATAAAGCGATTAAAGAAAAGGTTTCAAAATCAGATATTTTTGTTTTTGGAAGTTTGGCTTGTAGAGATGAGGTTTCAAGAGCTACGCTATATTCGCTATTAGAGACTGCGAAATTCAAAGTGTTGGATGCTAATTTAAGAGCACCTTATTACACAATAGAAGTGCTTGTTGAACTCATGCAAAAAGCTGATTTTATTAAATTGAATGATGAAGAATTACGAGAAATCAGTAAAAAATTAGGTTCACCCTATAATTCTTTTGAGCAGAATATTAAGTTTGTAGCTGAAAAAACCAACACTAAACAAGTATGTGTTACTAAAGGAGAATTTGGAGCGGTATTGTATTGTAATGAAAAATTCTATTACAATAGTGGTTACTTTATCAAAGTAGTAGATACAGTAGGTGCAGGAGATTCATTTTTGGCTACTTTGATTTTACGGCTTCTTAAAGGGAAATCACCTCAAAAAGCATTGAATTATGCTTGTGCTATTGGCGCATTAGTTGCTGGTCAGGAAGGTGCTAATCCTAAAATTAGTGATGCTGAAATTAAAAAATTCATGATGACTAAATAATAGTATACATCAATTAAATAAGAAGAGGCTGTTCGTAATGAACAGCCTCTTCTTTCTAATTTATTTCTCGTCCTGAAAATAACGACACAAAAAAAATATAATATAAGCGATTAATGGCTTACTTCTAGCTCATAAAATTTAACTCTAGCAAAGGCACCTTCATCCCTTGATTGAAAATAATTTCCAGCTTTAAAGTAGTTTTCAAAAATTCCCCACTTTCGCATGTGAATACTGTCGTATACTTTATATTCTGTGTTGTTTAAGATGATCACCATTTCGCCATCAGATATTTGTACTTCGAGAGTAAATCGACCAAATCCAACCTCTTCTTCAAAATTAAAACCATCGTCATCATCCCATGCATCTTCATGTAAAAGATCGGTTCCTGTAGCGTTTAGGTTTTTTAGAACTTTTGTCTTGACTCTAATTTTACCATTTTGCCAGTAAATCTTTAAAATTGGTGGTGCATTGTTGTCCTTTTGACCAATTAAATCGCGTTGTTCGTCTGTTAACACCCCATGAATTTGCATAATTATTACTCTGTGGTATTTTCCGTCAGCATCTTTTGAAACTTCACCCATAGCAAGTTTACCCTTCATTTTAGCCCCTTGTGCAAAAGTCCAATTGGTCTTATTGTCACCCGGTACCATCTGTTCTCTTAATTCAGATCGGGTATATTTTGTATTTGCTGTGGTAGCAGCACTAGGGAAGGAGTAAAATACGAGTGCACCACTAGTAGAATCATTGTACATATAAGGCAGAAGTCTTTTATCTTTTGCGTAATTCAAGATTTCTGGAGGCTGTACACTTAGAGCACTTCCCTTATGATTTAATTCTGGGGTAGTAACACTCCAATGACTTAGATCAATATTGGGTAATTTGACTCTTTTTCTTCTCTTCTTTTTTTCTACTTTCTTTTCTGTTTCGAAAGTGATAGCTGTTGTGCTACCTGCCTTTTCTTGGCAAGTAGCATTAACAGATATAAGTGTAATAAATAAAAAGAAAAGCAACCCTTTTACTAAGTATTTTATCATATTAATTAATTTGCTGGATAAACCTTAACGTTATCAACGTATGCATCAACATCAGTTACGCCATAGATTAATATCGAAACTGCTCCTGTGGCATTCGATGTAAATAGTTTAGTGACTTTTGTAAAAGTTGTCTTTCCTAAAGTTTTAAGACCAACATCTTGTGCTAATGGTCCTGCAGTAGAACTTGCTATGGCATCAGCACCGTCAGAAAACTGACCATTTAAAATTTCTCCAATGATTCTATTACCACCTGCAGCAACACCATCTTGTTCCGCTTCTGTTTTAATGGCATATTCATACTCTAATATATAGGGAGTATTAGGAGTAATTAATATGGCTTGGTATGCATATCTAGTTTTACTGCTTGTATATACTCCAGCCGATGTGGATTGTGTCCATTTGGCACCAGCAGTTTTAGAGCCATTGTCAGATCCATCATAGTTCAGCCATGATCCATCACCACTTGTGTTATAAGGACTTGTGGTTCCTCCAGAGAAGCTGCTAAATTTCCAATTATCTTGGCCATCGCTAAAGTCACCATTTAAAATGTCTGGAATTATTGACGGCGGGATGATTGGTTTTACAACCACAATATCAGATGTAAATGTGCTCGTTTTTCCTAATTTGTCTATCGCTGTCAAACTAACTGTATACGTTCCTTCAGCAGGAAATGTATTTGATCCATCTTTACCTACACTAGAGGATCCATCTCCGTAATTCCAAGTGTAATCTGTTGCACTTGAAGAGGTATTAGAAAAAGTGTAAGTTAAATAATCGGCTGTTTCTGTTGCAGCAAAATTAGCTATCGGAGGATTTAAATCCTCTTTTGAATTCGCCTCTGGTAAATCAAACTTTAGTGAATCAATAGTGGGGTCGCAAGATGCTAGTAAAAAACAAGCCATAAGCGCAACAGCACTACTGCTGAATTTTGCGATTCGTTTTATTATATTATTGTTTTTCATAATTATATGTTTTTTTTATCTTAATTATAACCTGGGTTTTGGTTCATAGCACCTTTACTTAAATTGATTTCGTTTTGCGGAATAGGCAATAATAAATCAGTTGAATCAAATGTGAAATCATTAGCCAATGAAAAAGCTCTAAGTACAGATTCAGCTTCACCAAAACGAACTAAATCAAAGAATCTTTGATTCTCAAAAGCAAATTCGACACGTCTTTCTAAAAGTAAATCAGTTTTTTTAATCGAATTAGGCGTATTTAATCCAGCTCTGTCTCTTACCAACTTAAACGATGCAACTGCAGTTGAAGCAGACGTCTCGCTAGCTCCTGCCATAATAGCTTCTGTATGCATTAACAATACATCTGCATATCTCAAAATAATCCAGTCATTACCCGCTAATCTAGGTAAACCAGTAAATGTTTTTCCGTCAATTCCTCCATTTTCACCATTTGGAAAATATTTAGCTACTTGGTATCTAATAGTTCCAGTCGAAATCGGATCTTCTCTATAAGAATCTGCAACTCTTTGTCCTCCATTAGCGTCTATTGCAGCGATAACATCAGAGGTTGCATAATTAACACCACTAGTTCTACCCACTGCATTCATCCATTCTGATGAAAATAATTGGCTGTTGTTTTGAATACCATTTTCGTAACCGATCGCAAATATAATTTCAGAGTTTAGCTCAGTGTAAAACACATCATGAAAATCATCTTTAAGAGAAAATTTTTGACTATTGATTATGCTTTCGCATAATAGCTGCGCTTTAGTGTACGAATCAGGAGTTCCTATTGTTAAGTGCACTTTTGCCAACAAGGCTTGAGCAGCTGCTTTTGATGCTCTAGTTTTATAAGTTGCAAATCCAGTAATGTCAGGATCTAGACCCGAAACAGCATTATCTAAATCGGCTACAATAAGATCATAAATGACACTTGAGCTAACTCTTGTGTATTGAATATCAGTTTCAGCAGGAGATATTACTCGATTGATTAATGGTAAATCTCCAAATAGTCGAACAAGGTTAAAATAAGCATATGCTCTTAGAAACTTCGCTTCACCTTCAAGTGCTGCAGCTTTATTAGTATCAGTAACTACACCTAGATTTTCTAATATTACATTTGCTCTGTAGATTATTTGAAAATAGCTAGAATAGTAATTCAGTACAAAACTATTTGTTGGTAATACACTAAAACTTTCTAGTTGACCCGCATCTGAGGCATCCTCAGAATCAGGACTTTTTGTACTTGTATTATCACTACGCATTTCGGTTACATAGAACTCATATTGTACACCGTGATTATTATCCTTGTCATAATCATTGATCCCCTTGACAGCAGCATAAGCACCTATCAAACCTGTTTCTAATTCTTCTGCCGTGGTGTAGTAATTACCAGAAGTAATACTGGAACTAGGAGCGGGAGATAAGAAATCGCTGCAAGATGCGAATACACCTACTGTTAGTATGACAGTTATATATTTTATATATTTCATAATATTATTTATTTTATCGATTAAAGGAATTATTAAAAGTCTAAATTCAAACCTAAGGATATCGTACTGTAGATAGGAGACCCACCTCTTTGGTAACCATATTGAGTAGGACTCGTTTTGTCTACTGCTTCTGGGTTCCATCCGGTGTAATTTGCTGCTGTTTTATACATTAAATTTTGTCCTGTTGCATAGATTTTTAATCCAGACACTCCAATTTTATCCAATAGGTCTTTTGAGAAATTGTATCCAATACTTACATTTCTTAAAGCAATATAAGATGCGTCTTGAACAATACTACTAGTAAAAAATTTATCTACTAAAAATTCTGTATTTTCAGCCGTATCCAAGTAAGTTCTATTGTTATTATTACTAAATAAATAGTGATCTGCTATGTTTCTCACTTCGGCACCGTGTGAACCTTGGAACATAAATGAAACATCAACATTACCAATACTAAATTCATTTGTCATACTCCAAATAAGCTCTGGGTAGGGATTACCCAAAACTGTTTTATCTTCGCTATCCAAAACACCATCACCATTTAAATCTTTTACATAAACCAAACCTGCTTGTGCACCAACGTGTCTGTAGGGTCTGTCTCTATCTTCAAAAGCTAATTCTTTATCTACAACATATCCGTAAAACAAAGAGATAGGTTGTCCTTCAAGATTGATCCATTCAGCAGGACGGCTAGGATCTAGACTCGTAATTTGTCCATTTGAATCAGCAAAGTCAATCAAAGTATTGTTGTTTGTTGTCCCAATAAATGTAGTGCTCCATTTGAAATCACGTGTACTGATGTTTTTGGTTCTCAACTCAAATTCCCAACCTGTATTTTTAACTTTTCCTAAGTTTACCAAGGCATTAGAAAATCCTGTCGTAGCAGATATCGGATTGGGTAATAATAATTGATCACTAGTTCTTTGGTACCAGTCAACAGAGCCTGTAATTCTATTATTTAAAATTCCAAAATCCAAACCTGGGTTAAATTCAATTAAACGTTCCCATTTTAATTCAGGATTAGCGATATTGGCTGGAGACAAACCTGCCTGCACTCCACCATCAACACTATAACTAGAACCATCTGCAGTAAGTAAAGCTAAATGTGGATAGTAATCAACAAGTATGTTACCTGTGCTTAATGTAGAAGTACTTCCTTGTGCATCTGGATCAACTGCTCCAGTGTTCAAACGGTCGTTACCAGTAACACCATAACTAGCTCTAAATTTTAAATTCTTAATAAAATTATTGTCTATTAAAAAAGCTTCTTTACCAATATTCCAACCTATAGACGCCGCTGGAAAATTACCATATTGATATTTAGAACCAAAAATTGAACTTCCGTCACGTCTCATACTTATAGACGCTAAGTATTTATCGTTGTAAGCGTAGTTAACTCTAGATACGTACGAAATCCCTCTTTTTTGCCATTCAAATGCATCTGCATCAGAAATTGTTGTTGCATTTGTAATTTGTTGTACAACATCATTAGTGTATCCTGTTCCTGTAACAGTTGAAAAGAAATAATTTCTACTTTCTACAGACATACCTGCAGTAACACCAATATCATGTTTTCCAACTGATTTATTGTAGTTAAAAAAGTTGTCAAAAATAATATAGTTCTCTTTTTGAGCAATCTCAGTCATATAAGCATCAGTAGGGCTTTCTTTACCTAAAACACCTAGGTAGTCAGTTCTTTTTGTATCATCATAAGAACCTGCCAATGTAGATTTGAAAGTTAAATCTTTTGTAATATGGTATTGTCCGTAAAAACTACCATACAACTGGAATTTTTGATCTGTTCTGTTACGTTCCGATACTCTGGCATAAGGATTCTGATTATTACTATTACCAATATTTTGAAGAATATCATTAATTTGACCATCTCCATCTAAATCGAACATTTCAAAATGTACCATTCGAGCATAATCTCCAGGAACTAGACCAGCGTACACACCATTTGGATCAATAAAACGAAGTGTTTCTTCTGTATGATATATTGGTAACCAAGGTTGGTGACGAGCAACATTATGTATGTTTTCAGAAAATCTTCTTCTATTAGTAAACGAAGGGCTCAAGTTGGCACCAACAGTAATTTTATCACTTACCTTACTATCCACTTTTAATCGTGCACCGTATTTTTTGTAATTGTCTAATAATAAGACACCTTCGTCATTTGTGTAATTTAAACTAGTCGCAAACTTAGTTTTCTCATTACCTCCTCTAAGAGAGATAGAGTGATTTGTAATCACACCCGTTTCAAAGAAAACATCTTGCCAAGAGCGATCTGTTCCAATCTGCAATTGAGCAACTGTGTAAGGTGATAGCTCTAAACCAGCATCTGTTTGTTGTTTTGCCCAATCGGCAGTGGTATAGCCATAAGCTTCACTTTTTCTTGGCGTTTTAATTCCAGTATATGTGCTGTAATTAAATTTTGTTTTTCCAGCGACACCAGACTTCATGGTAATCATAATAATACCGTTTGATCCTTTAGATCCATAGATAGAAGAGGATGCAGCATCTTTTAAAATCTCAAATGATTCTACATTATTCATGTTTAAAGAACCTAGAAAACTAGAATCTACTATAATACCATCTACAACAATCAATGGCGTAGAATCACCAGCCATAGAACCAACTCCTCTAATCGTAATTGTTGGAGCAGCACCTGCTTCACCATCTGTGGCCTGTATGTTTACACCAGATACTTGTCCTACCAAGGCATCATCAACTCTGGCAACTGCGATTTGGTCAAGGTCATCATTTGTAACCTTGGATATAGCTCCCGTTAAGTGCGATTTTTTTTGTGTCCCATAACCAATGACAACAACATCGTCGAGCATTGATGCATTCTCTTTTAATAATATGTTTATCTTTTTCTGATTTTCTATAATCTGTACTTGAGTAGTAAAACCTAGATATGAAAATTGAAGAACGTCACCGCTTTTTACATCAATGGCATAATTTCCATCAAAATCTGTAGAGACTCCTTTTGTTGATTTTGCAATATTGACATTAACACCTGGGATTGGAAGATTGTCCGAGGCTGATAATACTGTTCCTGTCAATTTATAACTATTTTGGGCAAACGCCACTAAATTAAATAGCAAAATGACCAGTAACGATAACTTAATTTTTAAATTCATAATGGATTTTTTTTAGTTAATATATTCGTAAACCAAGTTGGATTACCAATTTGGTTTACCAGTGCGGGTTTGCAATATACGGACATTTTTAAGTAATTCAAAATTAAAAGTTAAAATTCGAATTGTTTTTAGTTAATTTATGGTAAATTTTTGATAAAAATATATTTTTGTGTTTTTTGCTTAGCTCCTATATACAGTAGGATAAGAAGGTGTATAATATCCCTGAATTGGATAAATGTAATTAGAAGAAAAAAAAATACTTTTTTATATTCTAAATGAAGAAAATCTGTAATAAGACTCTTAGCATGGAGAAATTGAGTAAACAAAAATTACAGTAGATTTCGATGGTATTTAATGATATTTCACAGCTTGTAAAGTTGTACAGTGGCTAATTAAGAATTGGAAATATATTTATTGCGAAATTGATTCTCTGATCGAACCTGTATGAAACAGAACAACTTCTTGAGTATAATAATTACTGATTACTGAAAATTTTCCAACAAAACCTTTGTATAAAAAGAAGTGGAAAACCTCTTGTATTCACTGTAAAAGTATCTTTATGTAAAGTTATAAAACTTAGTTATAAGTAATTTTTCAAAAAAAAAGCTGTCAAGATAAATTTCTAGACAGCTTTTGTAAAATGGTTATTGTTGTTTTCTTAGAAAGAAGTCAACTTTTTTAAGTCTGCAACAGTTGCAGTTGGGTTTTCTGCTCCAAAAACGTAGCTTCCAGCGACAAGTACATCTGCACCGGATTCAACTAGCTGTTTTGCATTTTTATTGGTTACACCACCGTCTATTTCAATAATAGTCGATGCTCCTTTTCGATCAATCAAAGCTTTCAATTTACTTACCTTAGCATAAGTGTTTTCTATAAAAGACTGTCCTCCAAAACCTGGATTTACACTCATAATACAAACTAGGTCAATATCATTGATAACATCTTCTAGTAGATCGATACTTGTATGTGGGTTTAAAGCAACACCAGCTTTCATGCCTTCTGCTTTAATAGCTTGCAGCGTTCTGTGCAAATGAGTACAAGCTTCAAAATGTACCGTCAAAATATCTGCTCCAAGTTTTTTAAAAGCCGAAATGTAACGATCTGGATCAACAATCATTAAGTGTACGTCGATGGTCTTAGTAGCATGTCTTTTTATGGCTTCTAAAACGGGCATTCCAAAAGAAATATTTGGAACAAATACACCGTCCATGATGTCAATATGAAACCAATCGGCTTCACTTGCATTAATCATTTTGATATCACGTTCTAGATTGGCAAAGTCAGCTGCTAATACTGATGGTGCAATTAATGTATTTTTCATAATAGTATAAACTAAGTGTTTTTACTGCAAAGATAGTTTTTATAAATAAAATGAATATCAGATTTTGTTAAAACACATTTTAAAGTGAAATCATAAATGTAAATAACAGGCAGGGGAATTGGTAACAATTGCGCATTGATCAAATATACAATCTAAATATACTCATAAAGCTTATTGATCGAGTTGAGATAAATCTAGTCTTTTGGCATATGATTTTAATTCATCCAACTGCATTTTGAATCCTTCAAAAGTAATTTGAAACCTTTCTTTGTAAATAAAAGTGATTTTAGAATTAGTGTAGCTATTAGGGTCTGTATTATTTTGAGTCAAAGATCGATATTCATTAAATTCCTCTGTCTGTTCTGTTTTGGTACCTTCTATAGATTCCATATCCATTGCAAGTGTCATATGTATAATGGCCAACATCGCGCTTCCTGTTTCTCCTGCTCCGTCAAGCAAAGTAACTTTTACAGCTTTAGTATTCACTTCTCCATAATTAGCTTCGGCTGTGCTCATTCCCATTGAAGAGGCAGCTCCGGCGTTATAACTAGTCCTTGGTAAATCATCTAAGCGATCGGTTAATACTTGTTTAAAAACAGCATTAGAAACCGGACTTAACTTTTTCAGTTCTTCCGTTTTTTTCTCATAATCTTTAAGTGCATCTGCAGCTTTGTTGAGGTTTTTTACTCCATCTGCAGCCTCCATTATGCTAGGTTCACTATTGTTTTCTTCCTTGTTTTTGCAAGCGATTACGGCTAGCAATGATAATGCGACAATAATTTTTCTCATGACTTTGATTTTTTCGAAAATAAAGATATGGATTAATAGTTTGTTTGTTAGAGGTTTATGTTAAATTAATGCTAGCTCGTGATTTTATTAGCTTTAATAATAATAAAAAAAAACTCCAGTGATTAGCTGGAGTTCAAAGTAGGTTAACATGTAGATTATCCTAAATATGTTTTCAAGATTTTACTTCTTGAAGTATGTTTTAATCTGCGAATCGCTTTTTCCTTAATCTGACGTACACGCTCACGAGTTAGGTCAAAAGTTTCACCAATTTCTTCTAGTGTCATTGGGTGTTGATCTCCAAGGCCAAAATACAAACGAACTACATCTGCCTCACGAGGAGTCAATGTTTCAAGCGAACGCTCAATTTCAGTACGCAATGATTCGTGGATCAACTCTCTATCAGGATTTGGAGATTCACCAGAACGTAATACGTCATATAGGTTAGAATCTTCTCCTTCAACTAGAGGTGCATCCATTGATAAGTGACGACCAGAGTTTTTCATAGACTCCTTTACATCATTAACTGTCATGTCTAACTCTTTTGCAATTTCCTCAGCAGATGGTGGACGTTCATTAGACTGCTCTAACAAAGCGTACATCTTGTTGATTTTATTGATAGAACCAATTTTGTTCAATGGCAAACGAACAATACGAGATTGCTCAGCCAAAGCTTGCAAGATAGATTGACGAATCCACCATACAGCATATGATATAAATTTAAAACCACGCGTCTCATCAAAACGTTGTGCAGCTTTAATCAAACCTAAATTTCCTTCATTAATCAAATCGGGAAGTGTCAAACCTTGATTTTGATATTGTTTCGCTACCGAAACCACAAAACGTAAGTTAGCTTTAGTTAATTTTTCAAGAGCTTGTTGGTCTCCTGCTTTAATCTTTTGTGCCAATTCTACTTCTTCGTCAGCAGTAATAAGATCAACTTTACCTATTTCTTGTAAATATTTATCTAATGATGCGGTTTCACGATTGGTAACCTGTTTGGTAATTTTTAGTTGTCTCATGGTGTTTTCTCCTCAAATTTTATTGGGTACAGTAGTTATACGTACGAACTACATTAAAAGTTACAAAAAATCAGAAATTATTTTTTTATTTTAATTTGTAGCTAAATTTAAGCAGGGCATTCCCTTCGGTCGGGCTATCCGCTATATCTTTGTTTCCATTTCATTACAACAAAGGATGCCGCTCCCATCCCTAATGCAAAGTGCGTGCAACCTAAATATTATTTTGTAATAAATAGTAAAATAAATCAGCCACAATTTACAGTTTTGCACCTGAGTGAAAAATTGTAAATTGTGGCTGATATATAAAGTTCAAAAATAACTGTATAGAGTAGCTTATGCTTCTTCAAATACTTCGCCTTCAAATTCTCCGGCGATGATGTCATTGCGCTCCATCCAGTATTCAGAGGTCAACATTTCGTACTTTTCATTATCTACCGTTTTCAATTCCCATACAATTCCGTCAGCATCAGGAAACGGAGCTTCAGTTGTCATTGGTTCGTCAAACAAACGTTTGATCAAAGTACTTTCGGCCAAACCATTGTTCATTATTTTTAAGAATTGCTCTTTGGTTAATACTTCTTTTTCGTGCCCTTTTATGGTACATTTTACAACGAGCGCTTTGGCGTTAGGGAATTTTCCATTGTAAGCATGATGCAACAATTGGTTACAGTGAAACAGTCGTGCATGAAGTTTAATTACTGGATATTCTTCGCAAACCTTGTCCAATAACATGTCATTCGAAATTTGATCTATTTGCCCTTCTGATAATTCATCAGACAATTTGTAAGTAAGGACGATAACTGCAGCTTCATTAGGCTCAAAATCACTTATAGCCATAAATAACATTTCACGCAACTCTGCAATATCAGTACTTTTTTCATCAGCAAAACCATAAAGCCCAAGAAGGTTTACGTAGTCTTCTACAGTCCAATAGTTGTTTAATTCGTCAATCGTTTGGATGTTGTCTATTGTAACTTGGTATTTCATATCGTTCGTTTTATTTTGATTAATAAAAATGGAATCAAAATTTTAATAAATTCAAATGCCACTTTACGTATTGCCTATCCTGTTATACAATTAAATCGTTTTTACCTACTTGAGGTATTTTAAAATTGATACATATATAATACTTTTGCAAAACGCTAAATGTAAATGTACTAACTTAAGTAGTGCGGTGGTGGTAATTAACTCTTAAATTGTTGCTTTTAGTATATTTAAACAAAAAGCATACAATAATATATAATAATTCTACGGCAATCAATTAAAGGTCTTTAAATCAGGTAATCGCATTGTTCATTTCCAGTTTTTTAATTTAATATTCCATCATTCTATTCTATTTAATAATAATTCAACCCTTTCATGTTAATATAGATGCAAAAATCCCGTTTCAAATAAATGAAACGGGATTTTATATAATTAAACCTTTAGTAAACTAAGATATGATTACTCTTTTCTTTCCTCACGTGGAGGTCTTGGTAAAAGTGCTTTTCTTGACACTTTTTCTTTTCTAGTTTTTGGATCCATACCTAAATACTTCACTTCAAAAACGTCACCCATGTTAACTACGTCAGAAACGTTCTCTGTACGTTCCCAAGCTAGCTCAGATACGTGCAATAAAACTTCATTTCCTGGAGCTGATGTATATTCTACAACCGCACCAAAATCCAACATTTTGATAACTTTTACTTCATAAGACTCATTCATTTGAGGCTTGAAAGTAATTGATTTAATTTTAGCTAATACTGCTTCAATTCCAGCAGGATCAGTTCCCAAAATTTCAATAACTCCTTCTTCAGTAATAGGATCTTCATTGATCACGATTGTTGTTCCAGTAGCTTTTTGTAATTCTTGAATCACTTTTCCACCAGGTCCGATCAATGCTCCAATGAAAGCATTAGGAATTCTTCTTGTAATAATTTTTGGAGCGTAAGCTTTAACGTCATCTTTTGGAGTAGCTAAAGTTTCGATTAATTTTCCAAGTATATGCAAACGACCATCACGTGCTTGAGCAAGTGCAGCTTCCATAATTTCGTATTTCAATCCATCAATTTTGATGTCCATTTGACAAGCTGTGATACCAACAGATGTTCCAGTTACTTTAAAGTCCATATCTCCTAAGTGATCTTCATCACCAAGAATATCAGACAATACAGCAAAACGCTCTCCGTCAGTAATCAATCCCATTGCAATTCCAGAAACGGGACGAATCATTTGGATACCAGCATCCATTAATGATAATGTACCAGCACAAACTGTTGCCATAGAAGACGAACCATTAGATTCTAATACTTCAGATACGACACGAATTGTGTAAGGACAATCTGCAGGAATCATATTTTTTAAAGCTCTTTGAGCTAAGTTTCCGTGACCAACTTCTCTTCTTGAAGTTCCTCTCAACGGACGAGCTTCACCTGTAGAGAAAGGAGGGAAGTTGTAGTGTAAGTAGAATTTCTCTTCTCCTTGTTGTGATGGTGAATCAATTTGGTTTGCTTCTCTAGAGGTACCTAAAGTTGCTGTAGCCAATGCTTGAGTTTCTCCACGTGTAAACAATGCAGATCCGTGTACAGATGGTAAATAATCTACTTCACACCAGATAGGTCTGATTTCTGTAGTTTTTCTTCCGTCCAAACGTGTTCCTAAGTCTAGGGTTACGTTACGAACTGCTTCTTTGTTTACTTTCTTGAAGTATTTTGAAACTAAATCTCCATCTACAGCCAATTCTTCTTCTGTAAACAAAGCTTTCACTTCTTCTTTTACATCGTCAAATGAAGCTGTACGTTCTTGTTTAGAAGAACCTTTGCTTGCAATAGCATAGATTTTATCATAAGATGCTGCCTTTACTTTAGCGTAAATAGCTTCATCTTCTCTTTCTCCTTCATATGTACGAACTTCTTTTTTACCAAAAGCAGCTTGTAAACGTAGTTGAGCAGAAATTTGGTTTTTAATATGTCCGTGAGCAAATTTAATTGCTTCAACCATTTCAGCTTCTGAGATTTCTTTCATTTCACCTTCTACCATTGCGATAGAATCCATAGAAGCACCAATCATCATATCAATATCAGATAATTCTAATTGTGCACGGCTTGGGTTGATGATAAATTGTCCGTCGATACGACCAACTCTAGCTTCAGAAATTAATGTTTCAAAAGGAATATCAGATAACGCTAATGCTGCTGATGCTGCAAGACCTGCAAGTGCATCTGGCATAACATCTTCGTCATAAGACATTAATTGAATCATAACTTGTACTTCTGCATGGTAGTCACTAGGGAAAAGTGGACGTAAAACACGGTCAACAAGACGCATTGTTAAAACTTCACTATCGCTAGGTCTAGCTTCTCTTTTGAAGAAACCTCCAGGGAAACGTCCTGCAGCAGCAAATTTTTCTCGGTAATCTACCGTAAGTGGTAAAAAGTCAATACCAGGACTTGCTTTTCTTGAAGATACAACTGTTCCTAAAATCACAGTTTTTCCTATTCTAATTACTACAGATCCGTCTGCTTGCTTAGCCAAACGACCTGTCTCGATTGTGATGTTTCTTCCATCACCTAAATCGATGTTTTCTACAAATAATTGTGGAATCATAAATTTTTCTTTTTTTTGGTTATTAAAAAAATGGATAACTAGTTGTGTTGTAGTTGCTGCGCGTAGTTAATGCGTATAATCCAATGAAAAACCAAAACTTTTTTTATTCTATATATTTTGCCACACGAATTGTAAGTGGCCTAAAAAACAAAAAGAGGTACTTGCGCACCTCTTTTTTATATTGATTATTTTCTGATACCCAATACTTTGATAATCTCACGATATCTGTTGATTTCTTTCTTTTTCAAGTAATCAAGTAAAGATCTTCTTTTACCTACTAGTAATACCAATGAACGCTCTGTGTTATAATCATGACGATTTTTTTTCAAGTGCTCAGTTAAATGTGCAATTCTGAAAGTGAATAAAGCGATTTGCGCTTCAGCTTTTCCAGTGTTTGTTTTTTCTCCGTGTTGTGCGAAGATTTCTTCTTTAATCTCTTTAGTTAAATACATTCCAATATTTGTTTAATGATTTTTATGTATGTCTAGCATCTATTGTTAGACGGGTGCAAAGATAGTATTTATTTTTTTATGCACAAGTATATATTCTGGACGTATTCATATAAATATGCAGCAATCGTTTTTATTCTTAATTTTCAAAAGATGGCCTATCTTGATGTAGGCAAATTAATCGTGATGGGTAAATAAAATAAGGTGTCAATTAATTGACCTCTGTTTTTACCAGGAACCCAGTCGGGACTATTCTCTATTACTTTAATAGCTTCATAATTAAGTTCGGACGTTAAGCCTTTTAAAATTTTGATATTGTCGACGCTACCATTTTTCTTAATGATAAAGCTTACGTTGATTTTATTTTCAGTTAATGCAATATTCTTTAAGCCAAACGGAATATTGAAATTTTTAGCTACATAAATATAAAAATCTTTTATACCATTTCTAAATACAGGTTTTTGTTCGACTACATTGTATTTTTTTTGAATACCCAAGGAATCTGTTGATTTCCCTTCGATCAATTCTCCGTTTTTGTAATTTTCGACAAAGGTTATTTTAAGCTTTGGGAAAGATCCCGTCCATTGTCCCTCTTTTTTGTAATTTTGAGAGGGACCATAAGCTGTGCCTCTTACTTTTTTGAAACTATTTTCCTCATTTAAAGAATCTACATCTGGAAACTGGATAGTTTCCTCATATTCTCCAGTTCCATTAATTAAAATTTGCTTGTTTTCTTTGTTCCAATAGTTATGCAAGATTAAATCGCTCTTACTGTTATTCTTTTGTGCAATATAAATACCGTCAAGATGTTTGTTACCGTCTTCATACCATTGTTCAAATTCCCCATTTAAAGACGATGATGTATAATGAACTACTTTCTCTTTGTTTCCGCTCTTATAGTAAGTGGTAAATTTGCCTTCCTTAGTAAGTTTCTCCTTGTCTGTTATTGTCCCCTCTTGAAGTAATATTCCATTTTTGTTATACTCAGCAACTTGATACAACTTTTTATCAGATTTGTAATCAAGGATGATAAGATAGAAAGAATGCTTTTTTTCAGTCGTTTTCTTTCCATGCGAATCCAGGAAAATTTTCTTATCATTTTTATCTTGAGCATTATTAATTGTTGAAACGAACAATAATAACAATAGCAATAATTTGGCCTTCATCTTTGGGTTCTTTAGTTGTAGCTAAAGTAGTCGATTTTAATACAACTTAGCTACCTCTGAATTTACAAATTCTAAAAATCGCTCATCTTCTTCTGTAAATGCATCAATTACATGACTGTCAATATCAATTTGGCCTATGTTCTTTCCGTTTGCAAATAAAGGAACCACGATCTCTGACTTCACGGTTATGCTACATGCAATATAATTATCTTGAGCAGCAACATCTGGTACTACAAAATTGGCATTAGAAACAGCGACTTGACCACAAATTCCTTTTCCAAAAGGAATAACAGTATGGTCTGTTTCTGCTCCTACATAGGGACCTAGGTGTAAGGTTTGTGTATCGTGATTGGCAAAGTAAAACCCAACCCAATTATAATGTGCAATGTTTCTATTGAGTAGTTGACAAATAGCTAACAGTGTTTCGTCTCTACTAGCAGTTTTATTTTCGACTAGTTTTTGTGTTTCTATTTTTAAATCTTGAAAATTCATCTTTTTTAATTTAGTTTTACACAAAAGTAGTTACACTTTTTTTCATATTAAATCATTTAGGCTCTAAAATTTTATTTTGAAAAAATATTTTATTCAGTACAAACCATTTTTGCTTTTTTTGTCAAAGTTCTTTTTGACCTATGCCGTGCTGGCTTTTTTGTATCAATTGTACTTGAACAGTTTTGGGTTTAATAAGATTGATTCTATTACTGAAATGGTAGGTAAGAATACCAACCAACTTATGAATCTTTTTAATGCTGATTTTTATTTCGAAAAGGATAATACAGAATCTTATTTGAAGTTATTTTACAATCAAAAATATGTCGCTCGGATAATAGAAGGTTGCAATGCGATGAGCATTATTATTTTGTTTATCTCATTTGTGGTTGCTTTCTCTGGTAAATTACAGACTACAATTGGTTTTGTTTTTGGTGGTGCTTTTGCAATTTATATTTTAAACATCAGTAGAATAGCTATCTTGTCACTATTGCTGTATTTTTATCCTGAACATGAGGCTATTTTGCATCGCGTGTTTTTTCCATTGTTTATATATGGATTTGTATTTTTATTATGGATATTATGGGTGAATAAATTTTCTTTTTATGCTAAAAAAAATACTGCGACATAAATATCAATTACTTTCTGGTGGACTAGTATTGCTACTGCTAGTTTTGGTTCGTGTTTTTGAAAAGGTAATTTTTTACGATCCTTTCCTGCATTACTTTGAATTGGATTTTAATATGCTGTCTTTGCCGGTCTACGACGCTTACCACTTGTTTTGGGGATTGTTATTTCGCTACGGATTAAATGCAGTGCTTTCGATCTTGTTGATCTATATCATTTTTAAAGATAGCGACATGGTCAAGTTTGCATCGGTGCTTTATGGATTATTCTTTGTCTTTTTGATCGTTCCTTTTTTTATAATTTTAAACTTCTACGCAGATCAAAATAATTTTATTCTTTTTTATATTCGTCGATTTTTGATACAACCACTGTTCCTACTATTATTTGTTCCTGCTTTCTATTACCAACGGCTTTCTGCAAACTAAAAAGCCTGCTGTCATTTGCATGATAGCAGGCTTAAGAGATTTATGTTAGATTTTTAATCTGCTAAATGGAGATATGTTTTAAACTATTAGTAATAACTCCTTTTACAGCATCATTAGAAAACAATTGTAGTGTCTATCCATTGCATTATATTACTTTTTTGCAGTCCAAAAATGTCTTAAATCCAATGTGTAAGGATACTCTTGGTTGATTAATTCAATTGGAGTATCATGTTTTAAGTCTGATTTTGATTCGACCAAAAAGCGAGAAGTAGCTGTGCTGTTAGCAGGCGTTTCAAACTCTTTGTTTTCCATTGCGGATGCAGGTGTATGTCCGAAATCCCAAAAACGACTCATTTTTCTTGACTCAGCTTCAAAACTGTTAATCGGCAACGTTTCAAAACTACGTCCTCCTGGATGTGTTACAAAATAGGTACAACCACCAATGACTTTATTGTTCCAAGTATCTACAAGGTCAAAAACTAAGGGTACATCAATTCCGATATTGGGATGCAGTGCGGATGGTGGATTCCAAGATTTATAACGTATTCCGGCAACATATTCTCCTTTTGTACCAGTGCTTCTCAACGGTATTCTGCACCCTTTGCATAATAAAATATGTCTTTCGGGTACGATTCCAGAAACTTTAACTTGCAATCGCTCAAGTGATGAATCTACAAAACGAGAAGTTCCCGAACTAGATAACTCTTCTCCCAAGACATGCCATGGTTCTATACCTAATCTAATTTCGAGTTGAACATTGTCTATAGTTACTGTTCCGTGGTGCGGGTATCTGAATTCAAAAAATGGATCAAACCAAGAAATATCAAAATTATATCCAGAATCTTTTAAATCATTCACGACATCGATCATGTCCAAATAAGCAAAATGAGGTAATAGAAACTTATCATGTAATTCTGTTCCCCATCGAATTAATTTCTTCTCGTAAGGTTGTTTCCAAAATTTAGCAACCAAAGCACGAACCAATAAATTTTGAACCAAATTCATGTGTTTGTGTGGTGGCATATCAAAAGCACGAAGCTCTAATATTCCCAATCGTCCAGTTGAAGAATCGGGAGAATATAATTTGTCAATACAAAACTCTGTTCTATGTGTGTTTCCTGTAATATCTGTTAGAAGATTTCTAAAAATTCTATCGACCATCCAAAAAGGAACTTCTTTGTCCTTTGGTATTTGGTCAAAGGCTATTTCCATTTCGTATAATTTCTCATCTCTTCCTTCGTCAATACGTGGTGCTTGACTTGTAGGACCTATAAATGGTCCTGCAAATAAATAACTTAATACAGGATGATGTTGCCAGTACGTAATCAAACTTCGTAACAAATCGGGTCTTCTTAATAATGGACTATCTTCTGGTTTTTCGGCTCCCAAAGTTACGTGGTTTCCTCCACCTGTTCCTGTGTGGCGACCATCAACCATAAATTTGTCTGTTCCCAAACGCGATAAGAATGCTTCTTCATACAAAGCTGTAGTATTGTCTACAATTTCTTCCCATGTTTTGGCAGGATGAACGTTAACCTCAATAACACCTGGATCTGGAGTTACCATCATTTTTTCAACGCGGTAATCAGATTTTGGCTGGTATCCCTCAATACGTACAGGCATTTGTAATTTTTCTGCCGTGTTTTCGATAGAGGTGATTAAGTCAATATAGTCTTCTAAATAATCAGTAGGAGGTAAGAAGATATAAATTATACCCTCACGTTCCTCAATACACATTGCTGTAATAAATGTATCTACTTCATATAACAACGGATTTTTCTCTTTCTCTACGGGCTCTTTTTCAGTAGGCTCTTTTTTGGTTAAAATCAGTTTGGCAGCTTGAAATATTTTGGTAATAGTGCCATAACGTTTTTTTACTTTTTCGTTATAATCACCCAAAGCAGGTAAGTCTTCAAATTGACTTCTATCTACGACAGTCTCCCTTTTGTTTTTTGAAGTTTGTGGCAGTGAGTCTAATGGTAGACGTAAACCAATAGGAGAATTTCCTGGTATCAAAAAGCAATTTCCTCTTCTAAATTCCCATGCACAACTTTCCCAATGGTCTGCAACATGTTCTTTGCGAAGTGGTAAAACAAATCCAGACGGATTATTAAGTCCTTTTTCTAGGGTTTTTGCCAAATTGTGTCGTTGTATAGAATCTTTTAAATCTACAGCGAGTGGGTCTAAATTAATCGGTAATTTTCCCTCTTCAAGAGCCCAATAAATCGGATCTTCATAAGTTGGAGTTATATTGCGCGTGTCAATTCCGAGGTATTTTGTTAATTCATTTGCGAATTTTTCTGCATCATGAAAAGTAAATTTACTTTCGCCTTCTTTAGCAACAAGAGCATCATTTTTCCACAAAGGCAAACCATCTTTTCTCCAGTATAAACCATATTGCCAACGTGGGAATAATTCGCCAGGATACCATTTTCCTTGACCAAAATGTAACAGTCCTCCATGAGCAAAACGTTTTTTTAATCGCAAGGCCAAATCATAAGCAAGCCTACGTTTCATCGGGCCATCAGCAGTGGTATTCCATTCGTCTGCTTCATAGTCATCAATAGATACAAAAGTGGGTTCTCCTCCCATTGTCAAACGTACGTCTCCTTCGATCAAATCTTTTTCGACCACATTTCCAACTTCCATAATGTCTTTCCATTGGTTGTCAGAGTATGGTTTTGTTACTCTTGGGTCCTCATGAATACGAGTTACTTTATTTTCGAAATCAAAAGTTACTTCGCATTTTCCAGTCGCACCAGTTACAGGAGCAGCACTTTCATAATGAGGTGTGCAACATAACGGGATATGTCCCTCACTAGCAAAAAGACCAGAGGTTGGGTCAAGACCAATCCATCCCGCACCAGGAAGATATACCTCTACCCAAGCATGTAAATCGGTAAAGTCAGCCTCAGGACCAGATGGGCCATCTAGCGATTTTTGATCTGGTGCCAATTGTACAATATATCCAGATACAAAGCGTGCTGCAAGCCCATAATAACGTAAAACATGTATAAGTAGCCAAGCAAAGTCTCTACATGATCCACTTTTAATACGTAAAGTTTCTTCTGGAGTTTGTACTCCAACTTCCATCCTTAAATTATAAGCCAATTCTTTGTAGACTGCTTGGTTAATATAAACCAGAAAATCATTGGTTGGTAAAGGTTTTGTCAATTTTAGACCTTCCATAAACTTTAAAAAAGTCGGACTTTCTTCTGTAAGTGGGAGGTAAGCTGTTAACTCTTGCTGTAAAGTTTTATCATAAGTAAAAGGAAAGTTTTCTGCGTATTCTTCAACAAAGAAATCAAAGGGATTGATTACTTGTAATTTTGCAATAACTTCTACTTCTACTTTTAATTCTTGTACAGGATCTGGGAAAACAACTCTAGCTTGGTAATTTCCAAAAGGATCTTGCTGCCAATTTATAAAATGGTTTTCTGGACTTATTTTAAAAGTATATCCTTCTATTTGAGTTCTAGAGTGTGCCGCTGGACGAAGCCGAAAAACATGAGGGAATAATTTAACGCTACGGTCAAAAGTATAGGTTGTTTTGTGTGAAATAGCAATTTTAACAGCCATATATGTCGAGTTTTTGGTTTCTAAATTTTAATAAAAATACGTTTTTTTATATTGGTAACTACTAAAAAAAGATTGCTAAAATAATAAATATCAGAATGATAATTTTAGGAGTCGAAAGATATTGATAATGCAATTATATTTATTTATTAGTAAGATATGAAAAAATCTTCTGTAAGATCTACCGTTTCAATATCATTATTTACTTGAGAACATTCAATATTCATGTAGGTACAGCAAGCGTTCCCGAAGATAGTTGCCACCGCAATTTCAGATCCATCCTTGCCATCAGCTATTTTTACCAACTGGTTTAAATTGGCCAATCGAGTAGCGTCAAATAAAATCCATTTATTGCCGAGATAGACTTCAAAACAAGCATGAATATCTGGAGGGTAAATGTTGCTGGCGTAGCAAGTAAAATAACGCGCAGGAATATTTAAAGCCCTGCAAAGGGCGATACCCAAATGTGCAAAATCTTTGCAAACACCTTCCTTTATCACTAGAGTGTCGTAAGCAGTTGTGTTTGCATCAGATGAACCACTCACATATTTAATGTTGTTAAAAATCCATTCCTCTATTGCTATCACTTTCTCTATGTCACTAGGTATGGTGCCAAAGAGGTTGTAAGCAAATTCCATTAATTTGTCTGATGGGCAGTTTCTTGTAGGGGTAAGAAAAGGGATTATTTCATCCTTCAAATCAAAAACAGGAATGTTTTTTAAGAGTTTCTTTTTTGATATTCTTTTGTAACTTACATCGACAGTTGCTTGGTATTGTATGGTAAATGGAACGAATTCTATTGCTTGTACTTTTGTGAAACGAGTTTTGGAGCCTTTTAAATTGTATTCTTTGTAAAGTAAGTTTGGTGTTATATTTAGGGATTCAGTAATGAATGTTTGGTTAGCAGCCCGATTTAGGGCTTGAATGTTAAATACGAAAGTTGTAGTGGCATATACATCGTACTGTATTGTAGTTTTAAGATTGAATTCCATGGCGTAAAAGTACTAATATTGAGGGTAATCGAGCCAGTTTTCCTAAAAATTAATGTAGCTTTGCCGCATATTTAAAAACCATAAATGAGCACTCCATTATCTTTTATAGATTCATATAAAAAAACGATCAAATCATACGATGAGGTTATCGATAAAAATGGACAAGTAAAGCCCCATTGGGCAACCCTTTTTCAAACCTTAGAAGCAGTAGGGATGGAGGAGTTGTCTATTCGAAACAAAGAAATTGTAAATAAGCTGAAAGAAAACGGTGTTACTTACAACGTTTATGATTCAGAGACAGGTTTGGTCCGACCTTGGAAACTAGACCCAATTCCTTTTGTAATACACCAAACGGAATGGGAAACTGTCGAAAAAGGTTTGATTCAGCGCGCAAAGCTATTAGATTTAATCTATAAAGACATTTATGGTGAACAGCTACTTATAAAAAACAATATTATTCCTGCCGAATTGGTTTTTGATAATACTGGTTTTTTGAGACCGTGCTTCGATATTAATCAAAAGGATTTTCATCAACTAACTATTTTGGCATGTGATATTGCTAGAGGGCCAGACGGAAAAATGTGGTTGCTAGATAACAGAGTTCAGTCACCATCGGGTACGGGATATGCGCTCGAGAACCGAATTGTAATGGCCAATATTTTTCCTAAGTTAAATAAAAATATTCACCGTAGTAAATTAGGTCCATACTTCAACGAGCTACAGAAAACAGTTGGGAAATTCGGCTCCAATTCCGACAACCCAAATGTAGTGTTTTTGTCTCCTGGAGAAGGAAATGAAACCTATTTTGAACATGTTTATTTATCGTCTTACCTAGGATATAATCTAGTTGAAGGAAGCGATTTACTAGTGCGCGAAGGGTATGTTTGGTTGAAAACAATTGACCAACTAGAACGCGTTGATGTGATTATTAAACGTGTCGATGATTTATGGTGTGATCCTTTAGAATTGAATAGTAATTCGTTATTAGGAATTCCAGGTTTGCTTCAAGTCATGCGTCTTGGTAATGTTACAGTGATAAACCCTCCCGGAATTGCTGTTTTAGAGAATCATGGTTTGATGGCATTTATTCAAAACGCATGTAAATTTTTATTAAAGGAGCCTTTGATAATGAATTCTACCGCTACGTGGTGGTGCGGACAAACCAAAGAATTGAATTTTGTGCTGAATAATTTACCAAAATTAATTATCAAAAAGACAAATAGAAATTTGGGTGTAAAATCTATTTACGGGCGCAAATTAAATGAAAGTGAATTAGTTGAATTAAAAGCAAAAATATTAAAAAGTCCAAAAGATTTTGTAGCCCAAGAAGAAGTTAGCCTTTCTACAACGCCATCTTTAATAGACGGAGAAATTGTTCCTAGATTAGCGGTTATTCGAGCCTTCTTAGTTTCTGATGGAAAAGATTATAAAGTTATGCAAGGCGGATTGACCCGTAGTTCTGTTATTGAAGATAAATTTCAAATTTCAAATCAATTTGGGGGCATATCCAAAGATACTTGGATTATTACAGATGGTCTTAAAGAACAACTTGACCAACAAGAACAGCAAGATCAAATTATAGAAGTTAAGAAAAACAATCATGTTTCGCACAATGCCGTACTTACTAGTAGAAATGCAGAAAACCTATTTTGGGTAGGACGATTGTCTGAAAGAACTATGGTCTTGACTGGCTTCCTTAAAATAATTTTCAGTAGACTAAATGAAAACGTTAGCACTCATGGTAAAAAACAACCCGAGTTTTTAATTGTACTTCTAAAAGCCTTAACACATCTCACTCAATCTTATCCAGGTTTTGTAGGTAAGGAGGGAGTCGAAGATGAAACAGTATTCGATAAACCTTTAGCAGAATTAATTTCGTTAATAAAAGACCCGAAAAAAGAGGGTTCTGTTTCCTATAATGTACAATCGCTTTTGTACTCGATCAATCATATTAGTGAAAAATGGAATCAAGACACCAAACGAATTATTAGCCTTATTGAAGATAGTCTGACTGGATTGAAAGAAGCAAATGCTAGTAGTATCAGTCGTACCACGCATAGTTTGGATAAATTGTATATTAGAATGATGGCGTTTTATGGTAATACTTATGAAACACTGCCCAGAGAAAACGGATTCTTTCTATTTGAAGCGGGTAAAAATATCGAGAGATTTTTATCGCTTACCTCTGTTATTCAGTCTTTGTTTTGTTTTAAAAGGAGTGAGGATGTCGAGCAGCTTTTATTAGAATCTGTTCTAGAAAATCATAATTTATTGGCGCAGTACAGAAGTATTTATAAATCACAAATTAGTCTGATTACCGTGATCAATATGTTATTCCTAGAGAAGAACTCTCCATATACATTGGCCTACATTCTCGATACTTTGTCGTACAATATCGCACAGTTACCCAAAAAATCAGAATTGAATCAATTGAGTATTGCAGAAAAGAAAGTATTAGAAGCCAATACTATTATCAAATTAATTGACCCAGAGGAGCTAGTAACAGCAGACGAAGCTAATTATAGAAAAGCTTTGGATGAAACTATAAATTCTGTGTCTAATCTTCTTTCGACTGTGACCAATAGTTTGTCTAGTTTGTATTTTAATCACTCGGTGATGCAACTTTCCTTTTTAGAAACTGAAAAAATTGATTCTGATGAAGTATAAATTAGTACATAAAACTACCTATACCTACGTTAATGCTGTGCACAATTACCAATGCATTATCTGTTTGCATCCGGTAAATTCTGCTTCACAAATTTGTGAAGATTATAAGTTAACAATTGAGCCAAAGCCTCAAAACCTATATCCAAGAAAAGACTATTTTAATAATACAAAATATTATTTTTCGATTCTAAAACCTCACAAAGTTCTGGAGGTGGTTGCAACGAGTATCGTTGAGGTATTCCCTGCGAAATTATTATTCATGAATGCAATTACTTGCGAAGAAACATTGCTTTTGTTTAAGACTAAATTGGCTCTTAAAAATGAACTTTTGCAATACCAGCTTCCGAGTCCTTTTATTTTTTGGGATGATGAAGTTAAAGCTTTTGCTCAAGACTGCTTTATTGCAGATACTTCATTTTATGAAGCTGTTAAAAAATTGTCGTCAAAAATATTTACCGATTTTGAATTTAAATCGGGTGCCACAAATTTAAACACACCATTAAAAACTGTTTTAAAAGAACGAAAAGGTGTTTGTCAAGATTTTACACACTTAATGATTGCTTGTTTGCGTAGTATGGGTTTTGCTGCGCGTTATGTGAGCGGATACCTAGAAACGTTGCCACCAAAAGGTAAAGTTAAACTACAAGGTTCTGATGCATCACACGCTTGGGTTTCTGTTTATGTTCCAGAAATGGGTTGGTGTGAATTTGATCCTACTAATAATATTGTTCCTGGGGAGCGCCATTTAGTTACTGCATACGGGCGTGATTATTCAGACATTTCACCCCTTAAAGGAATTATCTTTAGCTCTGGTGAACACAAGGTAAAAGTAGAGGTTGATGTAATACCTTTGGCATAAAAAATTACTGGTAATTATCAATTTAGGATGCATAAGTTAATAATGATTTAAAAAATCAGAATAAATTGTTGATAAACTAAATTATAACTACTTTCACGGCAAATTATATGCGTAAAAATATTAAACTATGAGTAGCTTTGATTGGAAGAATTTAATAGATCCACTTTTTTATATTCATTTTGATATAAATGGAATTAGAGTAGGTTTATTTATCGTTTTGTTTATCGTATTTGCAGAGACAGGTTTGTTTGCAGGTTTCTTTTTACCTGGTGATAGTTTATTGTTTTTGGCAGGTATCTACAATAGAGAATTGATAGAGAATATCTTAATTATAGAAAGTCCTTTTCTTAACGTTTTTATATTATCAACCTTTGTCGCTATAGCTGGTATATTAGGTAACATTGTTGGATACTGGTTTGGTTCTAAAAGTGGTTACTATTTGTATAACAAAGAGGATAGTTTTTGGTTTAAAAAGAAGTACTTAATTCAATCAAAAGACTTTTTTGAAAAGCATGGTGGTAGAGCAATTATATTTGCTAGATTTTTACCAATCTTTAGGACTTTTGCTCCAATAGTTGCAGGGATTGTTTCGATGGAAAAGAAAAAATTTATGTTTTATAATGTTGTTAGTTCTTTTCTTTGGTCTTTTATCTTAATTTTTGCTGGACATTATTTGTATTGGTTTCTTCTAGAAGAATTTGAAATCGATTTGAAAAATCATATTGAATTAATTATTATAGGATTAGTGGCTATAACGCTTTTACCAGTAATTCTAAAGTTTTCGAAAAAATCTCCAACTATAAAAGATTTATAAAACTTTTATTTTGAGTTTAAATAAATAAGAAATCCGTCTCATTTTTATTGTGACGGATTTTTTTTGTCTTATATAAACTTATTCTTAGAACTCGTATGTACTAATGGGAACGATTAAGCTTTTTTAGTAATATTATATTTAAATAGAAGCTGCATAATTTTCTTATATGAGTTTCCATTTTAAATTAAACAATTTTTTTAGGAATCGTTCTCCTTAATACTTTCTTCGAAATCAATAGCATGAATAGCAGTCATATTTAAAAAGGATTTATTTATATAATAATAAAACAGGAAAACGATATGTCTTCCTGTCTTATTTGATTACTATGAGTAAGTTACTGTATGTCCAACAGAGGTAGTATAGGAGGTAGATAATATGGTATCTACAAATATCCAATCTGCTTTTACATTTGCATTTGTAAATGTAGTAAGGATATAACCTCTGCGTGAAGCATCAAAATAATTCAGATCATCAATAAGTGTGGTTAAGGCACCTTCAAAAGCCGTTAATGTCTCTTTGCTAGGACTGCCTAAATAAACTTCAAAGCCTGGAGAGGTAATTCCAGAAGTGGCCAATTCGATTCCAACTTCAGTTTTGTCTTGTTTGGTAAGTTTACTGCTCCAAGCATTATGCGTATCTCCCGCAAGGGTTACTATTTTTTTATTTCCCAATGCAGTATACATGGCTTCTCTATCTACTGGATAGCCGTCCCAAGCATCAAGATTATAAGGTAAAACGGTGGTTATTCTAGCAATTTCCTGTGGAGTTAGTGTTGGATCCTTTTGTGCGTAACGCAATTTTATTTTGACCAATTCTGCTAAGACAGAATTTAGATTTGATGAGCCAAATGAGGTGAGCATTTCAAATGGAACATGCATTCGAGCCATAAGAACCTGTTGTCCCAATACTTGCCATTTTGCAGTGCTTGAATTTACAATAGTATTCAACCAATTACGTTGGGTAGTTCCTAATAAAGCTCTAGAAGGATTTGTAATGTCAGCTTGATATTTGGTGTTGTTAAAGCCTGTTGCAGTTAGGTAATCACCTAGTTCTAATTGTTTGTCTCGACCAATAATTCGAGTATCCAGCATGGTTAAATTAACAAGATTTCCTAAATTGAAATTTCTGTAGATTAAAGTTTGGTTGTTGGCTTCTAATCTAGAAAACGGTAAGAATTCACTATATGCTTTTAAGGCATTTTGTTTTCTAGTTTCATAATCACCCTCATCTGCTGAGTGGTTTTGAGCACCTTCTTTATATGCATCATTTGCAATCTCATGGTCATCCCAAACGCAAATAAACGGCTTTTTTTGATGTGCTAATTGCAAGTCAGGATCAGATCGATATTGTTTGTAGCGAGTACGGTAATCTTCCAAACTTAGGATTTCAGTTGCAGGTTGGTGCATACGATTAAGGAAAGCATTGGCAGCATTAGAGCCATAACCGCCTGCTTGGTATTCGTAAAAATAATCTCCTAAGTGCACAATAACATCTGCCTCTGATTTTGCCATGGCATTGTAAACATTAAACAATCCAGCTTGGTAGTTGGAGCAAGAACAAACTGCAAGTTTAACGACATCTGAGTTCTCTGGAAAAGTAATTGTTTCTCCAGTTACAGAAAGTGCTTTGTCTTCTTTATTGCTAAAACGATAATATAGTTTTTGATTTTCTTTTAATTCGGTCAACTCAATTGCAATAGTATTGTCCCTACTTGCATCTGTAACTATAGATCCACTTCTTAAAATGGTATCAAAAGTACTTTTTGTTGATACTTCCCATAATATAGTTTTTCCAGGAGTATTGTAACGCGTCCATATAATTACTTTTGACTTTGTGGGATCAAAGCTAGCAACTCCTTGATCAAAATTTTTATTGGTGTAGTCCAGCGGATTTATAGTCGTCTCATTAAGATTGTCCTTACTACAACTAATGAAATTTGGAGCGATAAGCAGTGCTCCCGCTGCCCAAAATGTATTTTGAAGAAATTGTCTTCTACCGTTTTTTAATGTTTCCATGACTTGTTTTGATTTTTGTCAAATTTGCGCATTTCATGAAAGGTGAAAGTTATTATAGCTTTATTTTAATGTCAATGTAGCGTAATTTTTATGTTACTAAGATTAAGAATCGTGAGAAATATTTACCAATATTTTGAAAAAGCCCCAAATAAGCTAATGTTATTTGGGGCGATTTAATATGTTCCTATTTTTACTGAACAGGTATTTTTTGAAATTCAGAAATTAAAGCGCCTTCTGGAGTAAAACCTTCTATCAGCACATTAATTTTTGATTGACTCGTTTTTGGAAATTTAATTTTAAAATTAGAATTGTCATTAATGATTATTGTTGGAGTCCAGTTTAGAGTTCCAAAGTAAAAATATTCCTTTTGTGTTTCGAATGTCGTACTTACAAAGTCGATTGATTTTGTAAAACCATTGGTAACAATCATAGTGTTGTGTTTGGTTTTGAAAAAATTATTTCCAGCACCACCAGCTTTTAAAAATATTTTGATAGTACCTGATCCCGATGCCAATCCGGTATCAGACATACTAGTTTTGTCTATGTAAATTTCATCGATTTGACTTAGCGTCATACCAAATAAGATATTCAAGTCATATTGGAAAATGTTGTCAATAAAAATTGAAGGAGTAGAGTTATTAATTGTTCCTCGATTACTTGTTATGTAAACAGTATTGTCTTCGGGATTAAGTCCTGATCTATAGCCATGCATAGTAAGAAAGTCCAATAAACTACCGAAGTCGCTTTCTCCCATTTTATAACCATCTGCCATTGCGCTCATATCACCCAAATGGGTTAATTGTTCTTTTTTAAAGTTGTTGTTTATCGCAACACTTTCAAGGTTTATCGTTGTATCGTCAAACATTGGGGCTGTAAAGGTAAAAAGATTCTCAGGTTTCTTCTCTACAGGACAAAGATCTAAGTTAAGATGTAGGGGTAGAGCGAATTTTTTTTCGAAATTTAAAACACTCGTATCCATATTGGTAAACTTAGTTATGTTTTTAGCATTATTCATTTGAACAATATAAGTAGTAGAATCTTGCGCATAAAAATTTTCGAACTTAAAATTATTATTCGCATCAACATTTGTTACCTCATAAAGATTATCTTTTAGTGAGATTAACGTAATTTTATTTTCAGAATTATTACTTTGTTTGTCTATTTTACCTCTAATGGTAACTCCTGTATTAAATGTATAATTATTTTTAGTAAGTGGTGCTACAATATTTTTCCATCTAAATTTGCTGTGATTTTGATTAAACATCAAGGCTTCCATCTCTTGTTTTTTTGACTTGTTTTGGATATCAAAATATGAATAATTATTTTTTACTGGATTTTCTAAATAGGAGTTGAGGTAGAAACTACCAAAAATAGAATTTTTTACTGTTGCGCTCACCGTTTCATCAGGCAATACACTTATGCTTATATTTCCTTGTTTGTAGCTGCTAGTACCAGTTAGCTGAATACTATCATTAGCAATCGACTTAGCTTCAAGTGCGCTCTTTTGCTCATCACTTCCATAATGATAGACTAGCCTTTCGCATATTTCATTTAGGTTTTCATCTATCAAGCGAATACTATTTACTCCGTTAGATAAATATTGTTTATCAAAGTAGAGTACCACTTCATTTTCTCCATCTTTAAAACTAAATTCTTTTTGTACGGATTTAACATCTTGTTGCAGCACGATAATAAATTTCTTTCCTTTATTTATTTCCATTCCTGCTTCATTTGTTTTGATAGCAACGGCTAGAATGTTCTTTGGAAGATTATTGTTGTAGCTTATAATAATTCCTGACTCAACCGCCTTAGGTAGCGATTCAGAGAGAGTAATTTTTTCAGATTTAATTTTTAATGTATAGCTTTCATTTCGATCTGGTACAAAGAAAAAACGGCCATTACCATTTTTGTCTGTATTGAATTTTGTTATTTCATTTGATTTAGAATCAAAAACAGTAATTTCTTGATTTTCCATTCCTTTTTGGTTGCAGTCGGTCAAAGATATTCCGACACCATTTACCAGGCCATCAATTATTTTTTCAGCTTCTGGATATATAGTGACTTTAGCAGTTTTAAAATCGGGCTCATTGCTTTTTAAATAAAAAGGTTCCGTTTTGCTGATTATTTCGATTTCTTGCGTGAATGAGTCATCTTCTTTAAAATTGTTCATCCAATTGGTATAAAAATGAAAATGATAACGTCCTGGCTTGAAAGTATCGTTTAGCAAAAATCCTCCAGTAAAAGTTCCGTTCTTGGTATATAAGAGCTGTTTTTGAACAATTTGCTCTTGGTTATCATAAATGACTAGTTGAACGTTGGTAGTGTAGGGATGAGGTTTGCTATAATTTTTGCTGTAAACATATCCTTTGAATCCAATGAATTCATTGGCAACATAGGTGTCTTTGCTAAATTGGACATGAATATTCTCTCTATCGTACTGAAAATAATTTTCAATTGAACTTTTTATTTTTTCTTGATTAATATTGGTTTGCGCAAATGAGGCGACAAAAAATAAAAAGCTGATGGTGGTTAGTTTTATTCTCATTTAAGAAAATGGATTAATTGGTTAGGGTAAAGACAGTTTGTTGGTATAGTAAATTTAAGTACTAATTAGATTACTCTTAATAAATTATAGCTCAATAATTATAAATTAATCGCTATTGTTTGTTTTAAGATAAATTGTGTTAATACAAATTCTGTTTAACATGCTAAGTTAGATGCTACTTTGGGTAAATAGTTTAATGGGGGGACAAAAAAAATCCGTTCATATTAATGAACGGATTTTTAGATATTTTATGTATTCTAAGAATTACATCATTCCCGGCATACCTCCACCATGAGAGTGACCTGCTGGACCTTCTTCTTTGATATCGATTAATGCACATTCAGTCGTTAAGATCATTCCAGAAACCGAAGCAGCATTTTCTAATGCTACACGAGTAACTTTCTTAGGATCAATAATTCCTGCAGCAAGCATGTCTACATATTCGTTAGTTTTTGCATTGTATCCGTAGTCTCCAGAACCTTCACCAACTTTTGCAACTACTACAGATCCTTCTAAGCCTGCGTTTTCAACGATGGTACGTAAAGGAGCTTCTATAGCACGAGCAATGATTTGAATTCCTGTAGCTTCATCAGCATTTTCAGCAGTTACATCTTTTAAGGCATTTTTAGCTCTCAATAATGCAACACCTCCACCAGCAACAATACCTTCTTCTACAGCAGCGCGAGTTGCATGTAAAGCATCATCCACACGGTCTTTTTTTTCTTTCATCTCTACTTCAGAAGCAGCACCTACATAAAGAACTGCAACACCACCAGCTAATTTAGCCAAACGTTCTTGCAATTTTTCTTTGTCATAGTCAGAAGTAGAAGCTTCCATTTGACCTTTAATTTGGTTAACACGATTTTTAATCATATCTGCTTCACCAGCACCACTTACAATAGTAGTGTTGTCTTTGTCAATGGTAACTTTAGCACAAGTACCCAACATTTCTAATGTTGTGTTTTCTAATGTGTATCCTCTTTCTTCAGAAATAACAGTACCTCCAGTTAAAATAGCGATATCTTCTAACATTGCTTTTC
Organism: Flavobacterium algicola; assembly: GCF_022399565.1. Taxonomy (GTDB): domain Bacteria; phylum Bacteroidota; class Bacteroidia; order Flavobacteriales; family Flavobacteriaceae; genus Flavobacterium; species Flavobacterium algicola. The sequence goes on along the minus strand of NZ_JAJTUT010000001.1, from coordinate 575,170 downwards.
TTCTGTCTCCAAAACCAGGAGCTTTTACAGCAGCAATTTTCAAAGCACCACGCAATTTGTTTACTACCAAAGTAGACAATGCTTCACCATCAACATCTTCAGCAATAATTAATAACGGTTTTCCTGATTGTGCTACCGGCTCTAGAACAGGTAACAATTCTTTTAATGAAGAAACTTTTTTGTCGTATAAAAGGATGTATGGAGTTTCAAGTTCCACTTCCATTTTTTCTGAGTTTGTAACAAAATATGGAGAAAGATATCCTCTATCAAATTGCATTCCTTCTACTACATCAACATAAGTTTCTGTACCTTTTGCTTCTTCAACAGTGATAACACCTTCTTTTCCCACTTTAGCAAAAGCTGTAGCGATTAATTCACCAATAACTTCATCATTATTAGCAGAAATAGAAGCGATTTGTTTTATTTTATCAGAATCAGAACCTACAACTTTAGCTTGTATAGCCAAATCTTTTACAATTGCTTCTACTGCTTTGTCAATTCCTCTTTTTAAATCCATTGGATTTGCACCTGCAGCAACATTTTTCAAGCCTTCTTTTACAATAGCTTGAGCCAATACAGTTGCAGTTGTAGTTCCATCTCCTGCCAAATCATTGGTTTTTGATGCTACTTCTTTAACCATTTGAGCACCCATATTTTCCAATGGATCTTTTAATTCAATTTCTTTTGCAACAGAAACACCATCTTTAGTCACAGTAGGACCTCCAAATGATTTTCCGATAATTACGTTACGACCTTTTGGTCCCAAAGTAACTTTTACTGCATTTGCCAATGCATCAACACCGCGTTTTAGTCCGTCACGTGCTTCAATATCAAATTTTATATCTTTTGCCATTTTAATTTAGCTTTTAACTTTTGGCTTTTGGCTTTTAGGATTGTGAGTACCTTTTAAAGCAATAACCAAAATATATTATTAATTATTAAATTCTGTTTTTTTTGAGCTAATAGCTACTAGCCAAAAGCATTATTATTAGATTATTGCAAGAATATCATCTTCTCTCATAATTAAATAGTCAGTACCTTCTAATTTTAGTTCAGTACCAGCATATTTTCCGTAAAGCACAGTGTCTCCGATTTTTACAGTCATTGCATGATCTTTTGTGCCATTTCCAACAGCTACAACAGTTCCTTTTTGTGGTTTTTCTTTGGCGGTATCTGGAATAAAAATTCCTGACGCAGTTTTTGTTTCAGCTGCTACTGGCTCAATAAGAACTCTGTCTGAAAGTGGTTTAATGTTTAATGCCATGATTTTTATTTATTTTTAAAGTTAAATATTCGAATGATAGTACTTATGTTTCAGAAACTATGCCAGTCCATTTTTCCTGACAATTTTACCTATAAAAAATGCCAGCTTTGACAAGCTGGCATTTTTGTTTTTTTTGAAAGTGCAACTAAATTATTTTGCTGGACTTACTGGAGCGTTTTCAACTGGAGCTGGAGCAGCTGGAGTTGTGTTATCAATGATTTTAGAATCAGTATCACTCAAAGTTCCTGTAAAACTTAAAGTAGATAATAGGATTAATGCAATTAAGATTGTTGCAAGTGTCCAAGTACTTTTGTCTAAAAAGTCAGTCGTCTTTTGTACACCACCCATTTGTGTAGATCCACCTAATGTAGAAGATAATCCACCACCTTTAGGGTTTTGAACCATGATTACTACAATCAATAGAAAGCAAACTATTGTGATTAAAACTAAAAAAATTGAAAATGTGCTCATTGTATGTTTAATTATTTTGTTGTAAAAGTTTTATATCTGCGATTCGGTCTGCAAAGAAACTACTTTTTTCTGGATATTTCAAAATTAATATTTCGTATGCTTGGATCGCTTTTAGATATTTTTTTTGTTCCAGATAAACTTTCGCTAAAGTCTCTGTCATTAGGTAGGAGTGATCTTCTTTATTTATATCAATATGAACAATAGGAGTGCCCCCTTGTTTGACTGGTGAAATTCTTGGACTTGTCTCGATGAACTTATCAATAATGGCGGCTTTTTTCTGTTTTTCAGGATCAAGTTCTACAACTGGCTCAATCGTTTTTTGATCTTCTTCCCTAATAATTGGTTGTGTTCTTGAGAGCTTTAACCATTCTTGAAAAGAGTGTTTTTCTGTTCTCGAAAAGTCTAATGGTGCACCCAGCTCCAATTTCTCTTCAATAGAATGTGCTGCTTTTTCAGTGGGTTCAGGAGATGCCTCTTTAATCGTGCTGATGATCGAGTCTTCAAGCTTAGAAGTCGCAGGTCTATCAACTACTAAAATTTCGCTATCAATTACTGTTATGTTTAATAATTCTGCTGCTTTTTTATCGAACAAATCACGTTGGATAGCTGTAAAGGAATCAGAAGTAATGAAATCAAACAATACTGTTCTGTCTGTAGTATGTGCTGCAGTAACTTTTAAAGCAAAATTGTACTTAAAGCTATTTTGGGTATACAAACCTTTTAACCGTAAAGCACGCGCACTTTGAAAATAGGGAAACTCATCTAGTACACCCTCTAGTGCTAGTGTTTGTTTCTCTGCAATTAAGTGAGGACTGTTTATTAAATAGGTGTAATCAATTATATTCATAAGACTTAGTTCTTTCGTTCGATAGAAACGAAATGATTTACCATTTTGCTAGTGAGGCGTTAAAGATATCTTGTGTTATTCTTTCAAATATTTCATCTAAGGCTGCAGTTCTTGTAGTTCCTGTAAGTTGCGTTGTAGCAGGATAATCGTAGTAAAACTCAAAAGGTTTTTCAAAATTATCGGCTTCTTTCTTTTTGTTGATAAAGCGAACATTAATTCGGATTTTCAATCTATTTTGAGAAGCTTGTTGATCTGCCGTAGCAGTCATCGGGCTTATTCTGTAGTCAACAATTTCTCCTTCGTACGTTAAATCTCCTCCATTTTTGACCAAATTTAAATTGGTTTGATTTTGAATAATTTCTTGTAGCGTCAAAGTAAAAGTACGGTCTATTCCCGGCTCAATCAAATCGGCATTGTTCGGGAAAAAATTAACTTGATATGTTTTTGCGTCTATTTTACCTGTACCAGTAAAATTATAAACAGAGCAACTACTGAAGCTGAAAATGCAGATGATTGCTATAAAAAAAGTTATTTTCTTCATTGTTAATTAGTGTCTTTTTTATTTTATCTAAAAGGACTCAGATAGTTGATCCAGCCTTAGATAAGATAGTATACTGTTTGTTCTATTGTGATTTCTTACTCTTATGTAACCAAATAGGATTTCAAAGGTATGAAAAATCAAATTGGATTAGCACAAAGGCTTCTTAGTTACAAATCAAATTGTTTGATTTTACGATATAGTGTACGCTCAGAGATTCCAAGTTCTTCGGCTGCTGCTTTACGTTTGCCTTTGTTTTTTTCTAAAGATTTCTTAATCATTTCAATTTCTTTTTGCTCCAGTCGCAACACTTCTTCCTCCTCGATAGTTTCAGTATAAAGGTAACTGTCTTCGGGCTCATCGTATTGATTGTCTGGTTTTTTACTGGCTATTAATGCAGTACTAGGTCTTTCTTCAAAATCAATTTCGCTATCATCTTCTTGTGATCCGTAAATTTTCTGAATCAAATTTGGATTGATATCTTGCGCTTTAGCAGTTCCGTTCTTCATTAATTCCAAAGTGAGCTTCTTTAAATCATTAAGGTCACTTTTCATATCAAAGAGTACTTTGTATAAAATATCTCTTTCGGTGCTAAAATCGCTTTCTGCCTTTTTTTCATTAATAACCGAAGGCAAATTTGAGCCTTCGTCTGGTAAATAAGAATTTAGTATAGATCCGTTGATTTCGCGATTGGTCTCCAATACAGATATCTGTTCAGCTACATTTCGCAACTGACGGATATTACCACTCCATCTAAATTTTTGCAATAATTGTATAGCGCTATCATCTAATTTTAAAGGAGGCATTTTATATTTATGAGCAAAATCTGCTGCAAATTTTCTAAAAAGTAAGTGAATGTCGTCTTTTCTTTCTCTCAGAGGAGGTAATACGATATCGACTGTGCTCAAACGATAGTACAAGTCTTCACGAAATTTCCCTTTTTGAATAGCATCAAACAAATTCACATTGGTTGCTGCAACGATACGGACATCGGTTTTTTGCACTTGTGAAGATCCTACCTTCAAAAACTCTCCGTTCTCTAAAATTCTTAGCAAACGTACTTGGGTTGTAAGAGGTAATTCACCAACTTCATCCAAAAATATAGTTCCACCATTGGCCACTTCAAAATATCCTTCACGTGTACTCGTTGCACCTGTAAATGCACCTTTCTCATGCCCAAAAAGTTCACTGTCAATTGTTCCTTCCGGAATGGCGCCACAGTTAACAGCAATGTATTTACCGTGTTTACGGTGTGACAGAGAGTGAATAATTTTCGGAATACTTTCTTTACCTACACCACTTTCTCCAACTACCAAAACTGAAATATCGGTAGGGGCAACTTGAATGGCTTTTTCTATGGCACGATTGAGCTTTGGTTCATTACCAATAATCTCAAAGCGTTGTTTTATATTTTGGACTGACTCCATGTTTGTTTTGTTTAAAGTTTTCTTAGCTTAAAATTTCAGGTTGTAAATGAATTATTCTGCTAATGGTTTAACTTCTTTATTTTTAACGTTTTCTACTTTTTGTTTAGGGAAAAATGTCTTTATAACGAAAAAAGCTGATCCAAAACCAAATAGAAAGGTTGCGATTACAATGAGTATTTGTTTTTTTGTCATTTTTATTTTCTTTTGATTTAGTAAAAAGTGCAATTGTTACTAACTTTAATTTGCAATATCAAATTACTTACTCTGATGAATTCTAATCGTAATGATTAAATTAAATTAATTCATCTCAGAATATCCTATCGCTTCTCCTTTTAAAGTTCCGCTCGTACAGCTTGTGATTTTTACATTTACAAACTCTCCAATTTTATAATCTTGTTTTGGGAATACAACGGTAATGCTTTGAGAATTTCTACCCGAGAATTCTTCTTTAGATTTCTTAGAAACTTTTTCGATTAAAACCTCTACTGTCTTACCAATAAATTCTTCCGAGCGAAACCAAGCATGCTTTTGCTGTAAATCTACAATCTCTTGCAGGCGTCTCGCTTTGGTTGTTTCTAAAACATCATCTTCCATCTTTCTTCCTGCTAAAGTTCCAGGACGCTCTGAATACGAATACATGTACCCAAAATTGTATTTTACATATTCCATCAAGCTCATCGTATCTTGATGATCTTCTTCTGTTTCTGTAGGGAATCCAGCGATCATATCTTGAGATATAGCACAGTCTGGAATTATAGTTCTAATTTTATCAATCAAGATCATGTACTCTTCACGCGTATGCAAGCGATTCATTTCTTTCAAAATGCGGTTGCTACCAGATTGGACGGGTAAGTGTATATGTTTGCAAATATTAGCGTGTTTTGCAATTACGTGCAATACACTTTCATGCATATCTTGTGGATTAGAAGTTGAGAATCGAATGCGCATTTTAGGGAAACCAATTGCAACCATTTCTAGTAACTGATCAAAATCAACTGCAGTTGCTTTTTGCATTTCTGAAGCGTTATCAAAATCTTTTTTCAATCCGCCACCGTACCATAAGTAGCTATCAACATTTTGTCCTAGAAGTGTGATTTCCTTAAAGCCTTTGTCCCATAAATCCTGAATTTCCTTCATGATACTTTGAGGCTCGCGACTGCGTTCACGACCACGTGTAAAAGGGACAACGCAAAAAGTACACATATTGTCACAACCACGGGTGATAGAGACTAGAGCTGTGATTCCGTTACTCATTAATCGAACAGGGGAGATGTCACCATATGTTTCATCTTTAGATAAAATAACATTTATAGCGTCACGACCCTCTTCAACCTCACTTAATAAATTGGGTAAATCCTTGTAGGCATCTGGTCCTACAACAAGATCAACTATTTTCTCTTCGTCAAGAAATTTCTCTTTCAAACGTTCTGCCATACAGCCCAAAACGCCTACTTTCATTTTAGAGTTAATGCGTTTTACTGCATTGTATTTCTCTAAACGCTTGCGAATTGTCTGCTCGGCCTTGTCACGAATCGAGCAAGTATTGACTAGAACAAGATCTGCTTCTTCTAATATTTGAGTAGTATTATATCCGTTACCGGCTAAAATTGAAGCCACAATTTCACTGTCCGAAAAATTCATGGCGCAACCATAACTTTCGATAAATAGTTTTTTTGTGTTTTCTGGTTTATTTTCTAAAACGAGACTTTCGCCTTGTTTGTTTTCATCAATAATCTTTTCCATAAGTCACTTTCAGAAGTGTGTTTTAATAAGTTTGCAAAGGTACAATTATTTGAAACATTATGACAAGATGGCAGTAAGAGATTTAACAGTATTTTAGTTTATGTGCACATAATTCATTTGGCAAGGAATAAAAGCATGTTTTGTACAATGAACAAAAAAAAAAAAGACTCCCTTAAAAAAGAGAGTCTAGGTAGTAATATTTATTTTTTATTCTTAAAACAAATTAATGTCTAGCTTGATTCGCGCTATTTTATTAGCAGGATTCCACATGGCCGTTGCAGAAACGGGTAATTTGTAATTGAATATCTCAATATTTTTAGTAGCTGTAATTCCTGCATTTACAATGTCAAAGTCGCTATTGGCTTTGGTTGTAAATAAATGTTTGCTACCATTAAGCGGAAACGCAGCACCTACAAATGCATTCAAATTAACTTTTTGATCTACAATAACAGGGTAACTCAATTCAACATAAGTAGAATTTCTACTTCTATATTCATTATTACTGTCTAATTCACGATCGTTTAATCCGCTATAGAGCAAAATATCGGCCTCAATACGGATAGGGAAGGCTTCAGGAAAACGATATGACGTTCTTAAATCAATGATGTGAGTTGTAGTAAGCTTGTCATAATTAAATACTTTAGGGGTTTCAATTCCTGTAGTATTAAACAAATCCCACAAACCAATAGAAAGATTATTTTTTTGATATTGCACGTAGTAATTTATCTCGCGATAATTTCCGTCAAAACCTGCACCACCCCAAATTCCTACTTTAAAAGTTTGACTCTTATTTAAAGCATAGTGAATGTTTCCTGTGGCTGTCATTCCATCATTAATTACCAATCCTCTCCATAAGTGGCTTGTTTCAATACCTACATTAAAATCCAAGCGAGAAGGTTGTGTTTCGATAGGGACAACAGCGCTACTGTCTTTTTTTACTGCCTCCTGGGCATGACTGATCCACCCTGTAAATGAGATTACAGCGGCAATTATAAATTTATTCATGGTTTGGTTTGTTAAATAGTGAAGTTTAAGTGAGCATTAAGTAACAAAATGCTGCAAGGCTTGATCCTATGATTGGACCAACAATAGGAACCCAAGAGTAACTCCAGTCACTACTTGCTTTAAAAAGAAGAGAGTGTACGATTCTAGGGCCTAAGTCTCTAGCTGGATTGATTGCGTAACCTGTAGTTCCTCCTAAGCTCAAACCAATTACCCAAACTAAGATGGCAACAGGCAATGCTCCAATAGAACCCAGACCTATCTTGGCATCTGTAGTAGCGCCTATTTGTAGGTCTGGACCTGCGATATAAAAGATGACAAAAATTAAGACAAATGTTCCTATTATTTCGCTAATTAAATTGGAAGAGTAATTTCTGATGGCTGGACCTGTACTAAAACAAGCTAACTTTCCGCCTTCATCCTCAGTTGCTGCAAAGTGATCTTTGTGTGAAAGCCAAACTAAAAATGCTCCCAACATTGCTCCAATTAGTTGAGCAACTACATACATAGCTACTTGATTCCATGCAAATTTTCCAATAAGGGCTAGTCCAAGTGTTACAATTGGATTTAAGTGTGCGCCACTTACAGGACCTGCAACTACAACGCCTACAAATACGGCAAAAGCCCAAGCAGTTGTAATTACAATCCATCCCGAATTATTTCCTTTAGTATCTTTAAGTACTACGTTGGCAACGACTCCGTTACCTAATAAAATCATTAGCATTGTACCAATGATTTCTGCTATAAATGGTGTCATGGTTAGTGTTTTTTAATGATTTACAATTTAATCTTCGATCCAATTTGAGGCACGTCCTACTGCTTTGTCCCAATTATGAACGAGTTCATCAACGTCAGTTCTTGACATCTCTGGATTAAATTCACGATCAATAGACCATTGTTGTTGTAAATCATCTACACTTTTCCAATATCCCACAGCAAGTCCAGCTAAGTATGCTGCTCCCAGTGCTGTTGTTTCTAGTGTTTTGGGTCTGATTACTTTAAAATTAAATAAATCAGATTGAAATTGCATTAGTAAATTATTCGATACAGCTCCACCATCTACGCGTAGCTCTTTACCTTTTTTACCAAAATCACCTTCCATTGCTTTGGCCAAATCATAAACTTGATAAGCAATACCTTCTAAAGTTGCTCGTGCTATATGTGCATTGGTGGTACCTCTAGTAATACCTACGATTGCACCTCTAGCATATTGATCCCAATGTGGTGCTCCAAGACCTGTCAATGCAGGAACAAAATAGACCCCACCATTATCAGGTACTTGTAATGCCAATGTTTCGATTTCCTCTGCTGAATTAATCATTTTTGCGCCATCTCTTAACCATTGTACAGCCGCTCCTCCAACAAAGACACTACCTTCTAAGGCGTAGGTTGTTTTCCCGTTAATCTTCCAAGCAACGGTCGTAAGTAAGTTGTTCTTAGAATATACAGGCTTATCTCCGGTATTCATCAACATGAAACACCCAGTTCCATAAGTGTTTTTAACCATTCCTGGTTCTGTACATAGTTGTCCAAAAAGTGCAGCTTGTTGATCTCCTGCAACTCCCGCAATCGGAATTTTAGTCGAAAATAAAGTAGTACATGTTTCACCATATATTTCACTACTTTGCTTAACTTCAGGTAGCATGGCTCTTGGGATAGTGAATAATTCTAATAATTCATCGTCCCATTCTAGCGTATGTATGTTGAGTAGTAAAGTTCTACTCGCATTAGAAACATCGGTCATAAATAAGGCTCCACGACTCAATTTCCAAATTAACCAAGTATCCACAGTACCAAAGCATAATTTACCTTGTTCTGCTTTTTCTCTTGCTCCGGGTACATTGTCAAGAATCCATTTTACTTTTGTGCCAGAAAAATAGGCGTCCAATAGTAAGCCTGTTTTTTGTTGAATCATTTCTTTGTGACCTGCCGCTTTTAACTCATCACAGTATTTTGCAGTTCTACGATCTTGCCAGACAATAGCATTGTAGATAGGTTCGCTAGTTTCTCTGTCCCAAACAATGGTTGTCTCCCTTTGATTTGTGATTCCAATAGCAGCAATTTCTCTACCTGTAATTCCTGTTTTTGCAATCACTTCAGCGGCAACGCTTATTTGAGATGACCATATTTCATTAGGATCATGCTCAACCCATCCTGGTTTTGGAAAGATTTGTTCAAATGGTTTTTGAGAAATTTTTACAATCTCACCATTTTCGTTGAATACAATTGCTCGTGAAGACGTAGTTCCTTGGTCAAGGGCTAAAATGAATTTGTTTTTCATGGTTAATAGTTTATAGTTGTTTATTGTTTAATTTTTCTTGTATTCCGTTAATAAAAATCCATTGGCAAGCTTAGCAAATTGAAGTGTTTGGTTTTTAATCCATTCTTCATCATGTCCTAGTTCTTTTGCTAATATTTGAGCTACCTTTTCAGATACTTCTATAGCTGCACGTGCATCCAAAAATAACAGACGTACTCTTCTAGATAATACATCATCTATAGTTCTAGCCATTTCATGACGAATAGCCCATACTACTTCAGCCAATGTGTAATCATAATTAGGATGTAGCTTTGCTTTTAACTGAGGTTCTTGGTTTTGTAATTCCAGTAACTTTGGAATATCTGTACCATATATATACAAATGATTTTCGCGGTCGGCTGTTGTTGTTTTTTGGTTACCGTGAATCGAAATATGTTCTGTTTTACATTCTCTTTTTGGAAGATTACGAGTCGCGATTGCTTTATCGATAATATCTTCTGCAATTTTTCTGTAGGTCGTCCATTTACCTCCAGTTATTGTAATTAATCCAGTTTCAGAAACAAAAATCTTGTGACTTCTAGAAACTTCTTTAGTACTCTTACCTTCTTTTTCTGGCGCGGCCAACGGTCTCAAACCTGCAAAAACCGAAAGAACATCTGCTCGTGTAGGTTTCTTAGCTAAGAAGCGTTGTGCTGTTTCAAGAACAAATTCAATTTCTTTTTCTAGTGCAATAGGTTCAAGGCTATGACTTTTAATAAGAGTATCTGTTGTTCCTACTACAATTTTATCATGCCATGGCACAGCAAACAAAACTCTACCATCACTTGTTTTAGGAATCATTAATGCATGATCACTAGGTAGAAATGATTTGTCAAAAACAAGATGAATTCCTTGACTCGGAACTATATATTTTTTATAAACTTTGTCATTTAATTTCATAATAGCATTGGTAAAGACTCCAGTTGCATTTATGATAGCTTTTCCTTTTAAGTCATGAAATTCGCCAGTTTCTTGATCTTCGACTTTTACACCAATAACTTGATTGTTATCATCTTTTAGTAAATTAACAACTTTGGTATAATTTAAAAGACATGCTCCTTTTTCTACAGCGGTTTGCGCAATGTTGATAGCCAAGCGGGAATCATCAAATTGTCCGTCTTTGTAAAGAACACCGCTCACTAATCCCTTTTGTTCGATAGTAGGCAAAAGTTCGATTGTTTTTTTCTTCGAAATGTATTGTGATTTTCCTAGGCTTAACTTCCCAGAAAGCATATCATATATAGTAAGTCCTATTGTGTAGAAGTAACCTCCCCACCAGTTGTAATTGGGAATAACAAAAGATTGATTTTTTACAAGGTGTCCAGCATTTTGAGCCATTAGTCCTCTTTCTTTTAATGCTTCTCTAACTAGAGACACATCCCCTTGTTCGAGATACCTAACACCTCCGTGAACTAGTTTTGTGCTTCTACTCGAGGTTCCTTTTGCAAAGTCTACGGCTTCTACCAGTATGGTTTTGTAACCTCTACTAGCAGCATCGAGTGCGGTTCCAAGGCCACTTGCTCCGCCACCAATAATAATTACATCCCATTCAGGAGTTTGTTTTAGTTTTGATAATTGTTCGGTAAGTTTCATTGTTGCTGTTTTTTAGTTTCGATATGCAAATATAACGAAACAAAACGAAACTAGTTATCTTTTATTAAAATTTTGTTTTATTATTGTATTTTTGTGAGATAAAATATTCAATTGTTTAATTATAATAAACAAAAATGGCACTAATTAACAGAAGACAAGAGGATATATTAAGTGAATTAGACAAGAAAGGGTATGTAAATGTGGTCGATTTATGTGCTGCGCATAATGTTTCAACCGTAACTATTCGAAAGGACTTAACCTTTTTAGAAAATGAAAACCTGCTTCACCGTACTCATGGTGGAGCAAGTAAGAAACTATTATATGCTTTCGAACGAAACGTTAATGATAAAGAAGAGCTGCAAGTAGAGCAAAAGAAGCAAATAGCAAAAGAGGCACTCAAATTTATAAATAACAATGACAATATTATTTTAGGGTCAGGTTCGAATATTCATTATTTGTCTCGAATAATTAAAGACTTTAATAAATTGACTGTAATGACATCGTCACTTAAAGTATCATTAGAGTTATGTCGAGAGTCAACCATTAGTACGATTCAGTTAGGTGGGGATATTAGAAACAGTTCGACTTCAGTTGTAGGCCCAATTGCAGAAGCTACTTTGGGGCAATTTTCTTGTAATAAATTGTTCTTAGGTACTGACGGCGTTCACCTGGATTTTGGTTTGAGTACTTCAAATGCATTAGAAGCGCACCTAAATCAAGCGATGATTGCTGTTTCGGAAAAAGTGATTGTACTAGCAGATTCAACCAAAATGAATGTTCGAGGTTTTGGTAAGATCTGCAATCTGCACAAAATAGATATATTAATAACCGATTCTGGAATTGACGAAGAAACCAAAATAAAACTGGAAGAGTTTGGTATTGATGTAGTTGTTGCACAAATGGAGAAATAGCGCTTTTTAACAGTCACCTAAAAATTCATTTTTTGTTTCGAAAAAGTCGCGAAATGGTGGTTTTGCAAAGGGTTGAAATCAACAAAAACTATTTTTAAAAATCGTCAAAAGCATTATATTTAAAAAAAACTTCTACTTTTGCCATAGAAAAATACAGCAATGGCAAAGAACTTAGTTATAGTAGAGTCTCCTGCAAAGGCGAAAACAATCGAGAAATTTTTAGGTAGCGATTATCAAGTAGAATCAAGCTACGGACACATTGCCGACTTACCTTCCAAAGAAATTGGGGTGGATGTTGAGAATGGTTTCAAACCTAAATATGAGGTTTCGTCAGATAAGAAAGCGTTAGTTACCAAATTAAAAGGGTTAGCCAAAAAAGCCGAAATGGTTTGGTTAGCAAGTGATGAGGATCGCGAGGGAGAAGCTATTTCATGGCATCTTGCCGAAGAATTAAAATTAGATAAAACAAAAACAAAACGTATTGTTTTTCATGAGATTACAAAAAATGCAATTCTTAAAGCAATTGATAATCCTCGTGAAATAGATTATAATTTAGTAAATGCACAACAAGCACGTCGCGTTTTAGACCGATTAGTTGGATACGAATTATCTCCTGTATTATGGAGAAAAATTAAAGGTGGTTTATCTGCCGGTCGAGTGCAATCAGTTTCAGTTCGTTTGATCGTAGAGCGCGAAAGAGACATACAGAATTTTAGTGCTGTAGCAAGTTATTCGGTTGTTGCCGAATTTACAAATGAAGCTGGCCGATCTTTTAAAGCGAAATTGCCTAAAAATTTTAATACCAAAAAGGAAGCTGAAGATTTCTTAAATAAAAATATTGGCTCCACTTATAAAGTTTCTGACTTAGAGACAAAACCAACCAAAAAAACACCTACAGCACCATTTACTACTTCTACCTTACAACAAGAAGCAGCTCGTAAATTATATTTGCCAGTAGGGATAACGATGCAGTTAGCGCAGCGTTTGTATGAGGCTGGATTGATTACTTATATGAGAACGGATAGTGTTAATTTATCCAAAGATGCTATTGATGCTGCACAAGCAGAAATTATCAAATCGTATGGTAAGGAGTTTTCGTTTCCTAGAACTTTTACAAGTAAGAGTAAAGGAGCGCAAGAAGCTCACGAGGCGATCCGTCCTACAGATATGTCACGTCACACAGTAAATATTGACAGGGATCAAGCGCGTTTGTATGACTTAATTTGGAAAAGAACTCTGGCTTCACAAATGAGTGATGCTAAGTTGGAACGTACAAATGTTAAGATTGAAGCTAATAATCATGGAGAAGTTTTTACAGCTTCAGGTGAGGTGCTATTATTTGAAGGTTTCTTGAAAGTTTATTTAGAAGGTCATGATGACGATGAAGAGGAGCAAGAAGGAATGTTGCCTGCTATGAAAGTAAATGAAAAATTAATTAACAATTTTATTACAGCTACAGAACGTTATTCACGACCACCAGCTCGTTATACTGAAGCTTCATTAGTTAAGAAATTAGAGGAATTAGGTATAGGACGTCCGTCTACTTATGCGCCAACTATTTCGACAATTATTAACAGAAATTATGTCGAAAAAGGAACGCTTGAAGGTAGCGAACGTAATTATACACAACTGGTTTTACAGTCAAGTAAAGTAGCAGAGAAATTACTAAAAGAAAATACAGGTTCTGATAAAGGGAAATTGGTACCTACTGATATTGGTACGATAGTAACAGATTTCCTAGTTAAGAATTTTGGAAATATACTAGACTATAATTTTACGGCAAAAGTTGAACAAGATTTCGATGAAATTGCAGAAGGAAATGTAGACTGGGCGATTATGATGAAAGAGTTCTACGATCAATTTCATCCCAATGTTAAAGATGTAGAATTAAATGCAGAAAGAGAAAGTGGAGAACGTATATTAGGTACAGATCCAAAATCAGGAAAACCTGTTTCTGTGCGTTTAGGTAAATTTGGACCAATGGCTCAAATTGGAGACGCTGAAGATGAAGAGAAGAAGTTTGCTAGTTTAATGAAGGAGCAAAACATCGGAAATATTACACTTGAAGAGGCTTTAAATTTATTCTTGTTACCTAAAGCTTTAGGCTCTTATTTAGATGAAGAAGTAGAAGTTAATAATGGTCGTTTTGGTCCTTATGTACGTCATGGTAGTGTTTTTATTTCGTTGCCAAAGGGAGAAGATCTATTAGGGTTATCGAAAGAAAGAGCACAAGAGTTGATTGATGAAAAAATTAAAGCCGATGCACCTATCGCTACATACAAAGGAGAAGGAGTGCAAAAAGGTGTGGGGCGTTTTGGTCCGTTTATTAAATGGGATGGTCTATTTATAAATGTGAGTAAAAAATATGATTTTGATAATTTATCACAAGAAGATATAGAAACGTTGATTGACGATAAAATTCAAAAGAATATTGATAAAGTTCTTCATAACTGGGAAGAGGAAGGTATTTTGGTTGAAAAAGCAAGATGGGGACGCTCTGTGATTTTGAAGGGTAAATTAAAGATAGAGTTGGGTAAAGAAGTTGATGCTACAAAATTGACTTTGGATGAAGTCAAAGAAATGATTGCGCTTAAGACCCCCGCAAAGAAAACACCAGTGAAAAAGGCGGCAGCTAAGAAAGCTCCAGCAAAAAAAGCGGTTGCAAAAAAGGCAGCACCTAAAAAGAAATAAAGATGGAATTTGAATTTCTCAGACCATTAGGTTTAGATTTTGAAGTGTTAATAAATGAATTTTCTACACAGCAACTTGGTAGTAAAGTAGTTTTTAATACAAAAGATCAATTTCCTGATGTAGATAAAGTTACAATAGCAGTTATCGGAGTTTTGGACAATCGTGGCGATGATAGGGCTATTTCGGATGTTGATTTGTTTGCTATTCGAAAAGAATTATATACCCTTTATCCAGGGAATTGGGATGCATCGATAGCAGATTTTGGTGATATATTACCTGGAGATACTATTGAAGATACTTATTTTGCTGTACGCAAAGTAGTTGCGGCATTGATTAAAAGAAAAGTAATTCCAGTTATAATTGGTGGTTCACAAGATCTTACCTATGCCTTGTATAGGGCATACGACGATTTAGAACAAATGGTCAATTTGGTGGCAATAGATAGTAAATTTGATTTTGGTAAAGAAAATGAAACTGCTTCTGCTAATTCGTACTTAACTAAAATCGTTATTGACGAACCAAATAATCTCTTCAATTTCTGTAATATAGGGTATCAAACCTATTTTAACTCTCAGGAAGAAATTGATTTAATCGAAAAATTGTTTTTTGATAGCTACCGTCTCGGAGAGATTTCTAATAATTTAGCTTTAGCTGAGCCCGTATTTAGAGATGCCGATGTGGTTAGTCTGGATATGAGTTCGGTTAAATCATCTGATTCGGGTAATTTTGTTACGTTTGTTCCCAACGGCTTTAACGGAAAAGAAATTTGTTCTTTATCTAGATATGCTGGAATAAGTGATAAAGTGAGTTTATTTGGTGTTTTTAATCATGCAAATACGGTTCATGAGTCAGTTTTAATTGCACAAATTATTTGGTATTTTATCGAAGGATACCATTATAGATCAAAAGAGTATCCATTTGGAAGTAGAGAGAATTATATAAAGTTTATCGTACCTATTGAGGAAGAGGTTTTGATTTTTTATAAGAGTGATAAGACAGATAGATGGTGGATTGAAATTCCTTTTGTTACAAATGGAGGCAATAAACTAAAAAGGAATACGTTATTACCTTGTTCCTATGAAGAATATTTAGGGGCCTGCAACCAAGAACTGCCGGAGAGATGGTGGAAAGCACAACGTAAAAACATTGTGTAATATTCATATTCTCTAGCCGATTTTTGGTGATTAGAAAAAAATTATTTGTTTAGGATAAAATAATTGTTTTTTAACAAAATATTAAATACGTTTACACATTAAAAAATAATGAATACATAACCCGATTTTATATGAAGAAGTTCATTGCATTTGTAGCAATTTTGACACTGTTAATTAGCTGTGGTAAATCAAGTGATAAAGGAGAATTGGTAGGGGTTAAAGGTGCTAAATGGCATCCGGAAAAGCCTTACGGAATGACCTTAGTTCCTGGAGGCGCTTTTATCATGGGTAAAGCTGATGAAGATGTAGCTGGAATACAAGATGCACCTACAAAAACAGTTACCGTTAGATCTTTTTACATGGATGAAACGGAAATTACAAATAGTGAATACCGTCAATTCGTAGAATGGGTAAAAGATTCTACAATGAGAGTTCGTTTGGCCATTCTTGCTGATGAACTTGGAATCAAGCCAGAATCAGGTAAAGGTGGAAAAGGTGGAAGTATAGGTGACTTTGCATTCAATGACTCAGATCCAGAAAAAATGACGGCTTATGACAAATATATGTATGACAACTATTACAGTATAGGTACGTCTGATGATCCATATGCTGGTAGAAGATTGAATAAAAAAGTTAAATTGATTAGAGATCCAAAAGCATATCCAGATGAATATTACGTTGAGGTGATGGATTCTATGTATATTCCTGTTGAAGAATCATATAATGGATTAAGATCAATTGATGTTGACAAATTGAAATTTCGTTATTCTTGGATGGATATTCAGGCAGCTGCAAAAGCTAAAGTGGGTAAAAGAAGAGATTTTATAAAAACAGAAGAGGTTAAAATTTATCCTGATACAACTGTATGGATAAAAGATTTCTCTTACTCTTATAATGAGCCAATGCATAATGATTATTTCTGGCATAAAGCATACGGAGATTATCCTGTAGTTGGAGTAAAATGGACACAAGCTAAGGCTTTTTGTGCATGGAGAACTTTAAACAAAAATTCTTATATCAAGTCAAAATCGAAAGGGAGAGAATTGATTAACTCTTTTAGATTACCTACAGAAGCAGAGTGGGAGTATTCTGCGAGAGGTGGATTAGAATCAGGTACTTATCCTTGGGGAGGTCCTTATACTAAAAATGACAGAGGTTGTTTTATGGCTAACTTTAAACCTAGCCGTGGAGATTATGCAGCCGATCAAGCATTGTATACTGTAGAGGCCAAATCTTATGACCCAAATGGTTACAATCTTTATAATATGGCTGGAAATGTTTCAGAATGGACTGACTCGTCATACAATTCAAATGCATACGAATATGTATCTTCAATGAATCCAAATGTACTAGACTCGTCTAATAAACGTAAAGTAGTTCGTGGAGGTTCGTGGAAAGATGTTTCTTACTTCCTACAAGTAGCAACAAGAGATTATGAATATGCAGATTCTGCTAGAAGTTATATCGGATTCCGTACAGTTCAAGATTATATGGGAGTACAAACAACTGGTAATACGTCAGGATCAAGAAGAAAATAATAAATCCAAATCTACTAAAATCAATATTAAAACTTTAAAATTATGGCATTACTAAGTAAAAAGGCAATGAATTTTGCATACGGAATGGGAGCTGCGGTTGTAATCGTAGGAGCATTATTCAAAATTACGCATATAGAATTGGGTCCGTTAACAGGAAATAGAATGTTGACAATCGGACTTTTGGTTGAAGCCTTAATTTTTGCTTTGTCTGCTTTTGAGCCAGTTGATGATGAATACAAATGGGAGATGGTTTACCCACAGTTAAAAGATAAAAACGCTGCTCCAGCAAAGGCGGTTCAGCAAAATGTAGTTGCTTCAGATGTTGAAGGTCAGTTGTCTAAAAAATTAGACATTATGCTTAAAGATGCTAAAATTGACGGCGAATTGATGGCTAGTTTAGGTACTAGTATTAAGAATTTTGAATCTGCAGCTAAGGGGATTGCTCCAACTGCAAATTCTATTGCTTCTACACAAAAATACAGTGATGAGTTGACAATGGCAGCTGATCAAATGGAAAAATTAAATAGCTTATACAAAATACAATTGGATAGTGCTACTAAAAATGCACAAATTAATGAGGAAGTTGCTGCGAATAATTTAAAATTAAAAGAGCAAATGCAATCATTAACAACAAACTTGTCTTCATTGAACAACGTTTACGGTGGAATGCTTTCTGCAATGAATAATAAAGGTTAATTGGTTTCGAACTAAAAAAGATTTTAAACTAATTAGAAAAAAATTATTATGGCTGGAGGAAAACTAACCCCAAGACAGAAGATGGTTAACCTAATGTACCTGGTTTTCATCGCGATGTTAGCATTAAATGTATCCAAAGAAGTAATTTCTGCATTTGGATTAATGAATGAAAAATTTGAAGCTTCAAATACTTCTTCAATTCAGTCAAATGAGCAATTGTTAATGGCTCTTGATTCTAAAGCTGAAGAAGCAAAAGGAGAGTTCATCGTAGCGTCTCAAAAAGCGCATCAATTGCAAACTGTAAATAAAAACTTTTACAGTTACATTGGTTCAATTAAGTCGCTAGTTTTGAGTGAAACGAAAGTAGACGAAGAAACTGGTAAATTACCTTATGAAGAAATGGATAAAGCGGAAGTTTTAGATAATCTGTTTTTTAATCCTGATGGATATTCTGAAAAAGGAAATGAACTAATTGCTACAATTGAAAAGTACAAAGCAGACGTTAAAAGTATTTTAGGAAATGATTCAAAATTCAAAGGAATTATATCTGAATTAGATACTAAAATGGATTTATCCGACGTTAAAAACAAGGACGGTATCGGAATCAAGTATTTGGAATACCACTACAAAGGTTTTCCTGCTATTGCTTCGATAGCTAAATTATCATCTATGCAAAATGATGTTAATAAAGTAGAGTCTGATGTTTATAATACATTATTAGGAAAAGCGGCTGTTGCTGCAGCTTCATACAGTAATTATCAAGCAATTGTTGTTTTAGATAAAAACGCATATTTTCAAGGTGAGACAGTTACTGGTAAAGTAGTTTTAGGTCGTTATGATGCTAATACTAAACCTACAGGATTTTCTGGTCCAGGTAAAATAGTAAACGGTCAAGCGGTTATTTCATTGACAGCGGGAGGAATTGGAGAACAAAGTATTAGTGGTCAGTTTAGTTTTGCAGAGGATGGAAAAACTATTCCGCTGAAATTCAACGGTAAATATGTAGTTGTTCCAAAACCAAATTCTGCAACGATTTCAGCTGATAAGATGAATGTTGTGTATAGAGGTGTTGTTAACCCTATCTCTGTATCTTTTGCCGGAATTGCAGCTGATAAAGTTACTGCCTCAGCTCCAGGATTAAGTCCAGCGGGTAAAGGGAAATACAATTTATCTCCTGGTGGAGGAAATGAAGTAAGCATTTCTGTTACAGGAACATTACCAAATGGTGAAAAAGTTTCTGATAGAAAAGTATTTAGAATCAAAGGAATTCCTGGTCCTACTGGAACCATTCGTGGAGAAACAGGGGTTGTTAAAGGACCTAAATCTAACCTTGAAATTGCTACTATTGGAGCTAAATTAGAAGATTTTGATTTTGAAGTTGGTTTAAATGTTGTTGGGTTTAATATGAAAATTACTGGTCAGGCAACAGTTGTTGTACAAGGTGATAAATTAAATGCTCAATGTAAAGCAGTACTAGCAAAAGCAGGAAGAGGAGATCAAGTAACGATTTCTGATATTAAAACAAAACTTGTTGGTGCAGGTAGTTATTTATTACCAAGAACTGCTCCAGTTATTTTTGAAATACAATAAATAAGTTCTCAAGAAAGGGAATTCTTTAATATTTTATAATGGCATTATGAAGAATGTAAAAAATGTTTTATTGGTAATGTTTTCAGTAATGGTAGGTGGAGCATCGTTTGCTCAATCTAACTTACTTAATGCAAAAGTACCTTCTGAAATTGGACTTAAAACTCCTGCTCAAATGATATCTGATAACGATAAGCCTTTGGCGTATGGATACGTTCATGATAGAGATATTTTGATGGGTAAAACAGTATGGGAAATTATTGATTTGAGCGAAAGAATCAATTTTCCTTTGTATTTTCCAATCGACGAAAACATTGGTTCTGACAGACGTTCATTATATACAGTTTTAACAACTGCTGTAAAAGAAGGTAAGATCACCGAAGTATATTCAGATAGCTATTTTAATACTAAAAAGTCATTTAGAGATATCGAATCTTCTTTGTCTAGAATTGACACTACTGATGCTGGACGTGAGGAAATCAATGCTGGTAGAAGATCTGTTTCTCCAGAATATATTTTACGTTCTGATTTGACTGCTCAAGATGTTACACAGTATAAAATTAAAGGTTTCTGGTATTTTGATAAACGTCAAAGTGAATTGAAGTATCGTTTATTAGGTATCTGTCCAGTAACTCCGGATGTTTACACTATGAATAGTGATGAGAAAGATTATATTGAGTTGTTCTGGATCTTTTTCCCATCAGCAAGAGAAGTTTTGCATGATGCTAAAGCGTTTAATGATAAGAACTCTTCAATGCCGATTTCATTTGATCAAATCTTGAACTCAAGACGTTTTAATAGTGTTATCTACAAAGAAGAAAATGTTTATGGAGATCGAGAAATTAAAGATTACATGAAAGATAACTCTCAGAATCAATTGTTAGAAGCTGAAAGAGTAAAAGAGAAGATTCGTAATTTCGAATCTGATATGTGGAATTACTAGTTTCTAAATTATAAAATATAAAGACTCTTACTTATGGTAAGAGTTTTTTTTGCATTTCACTTTTTTTTAAATTTATATGGTTGATTACTTAATAGTAGGATCAGGTTTAGCAGGGATTTCTTTTGCAGAGGTAGCTTTGCTTAATAATAAATCCATTATGGTTATTGATGATAATTCGCAAAGTTCATCAAAGATTGCTGGAGGTTTGTATAACCCAGTGATTCTAAAACGCTTTAGTGAAGTTTGGAAAGCAAAAGAGCAGTTAGAAATTATGCGTTCGTTTTACGAAACTGTAGAGTCTAAGTTGAAAAGTCAATTTGATTATAAGAAACCAATCCTACGTAAATTCTTCTCTATTGAAGAACAAAATAATTGGTTCACAGCTTCTGATAAACCAAGTCTTTCGCCTTTTCTATCCTTAAGTTTAGTCACAAAAAAATATGAAGGAATTGACTCTCCCTTTAACTATGGCGAAGTGTTACATACTGGTTATGTAGATACGGCTAGTTTACTTCAATCATATAAAGAGTATCTTTTACATTTAGAATGCTTCAGAGAGGAAACTTTTGATTATTCTAAAATTACTTTTGGTGATGATTGTATTCAATATAAAGGTAAGGAATTTCGAAATATAATTTTTGCTGAAGGTTTCGGAATTCATTCTAATCCCTACTTTAATCATTTGCCTCTAGATGGTACTAAAGGAGAATTATTTATTATCAAAGCACCAATGTTAAAATTGGATGTTATAATAAATACAAGCGTTTTTATCTTACCTCTTGGTGATGATCTCTTTAAGGTCGGAGCAACTTATAATTGGAAAGATAAAAATGACGTACCAACAGAAGAAGGGAAAGTTGAACTAGTAGACAGGATCAAAGAAATTATAAACTGTGAATTTGAGATCGTAGAACATTTTGCAGGTGTTAGACCAACTGTAAAAGACAGACGCCCCTTAATTGGTACGCACTCTGAATTTACGCAAATCCATCTCTTAAACGGCTTAGGTACACGTGGTGTTATGTTAGGTCCTGCGATGGCAAAGGCTTTATTCGAAAAAATTGAGTATCAAGTGCCGTTGGACAAAGAAATTGATATAAACCGAATTAAGCCCAAACATTATATTAGGTAATGTTGGCTTGACCCTTTGGAGTTTCTTTTGTAATTGACTTTGAAGTCTTTGGGTCATATTTAATAAACATATTTATATAAATATTTCTCGACCATCTCAATATATATGGAGCTGTAATAATCAAAGTTGCGATAATGACAATGAAGGAAGTTGCCAATGTGGTTCCAAGAATTACTTTTGAAATTATAAAAGCAGCAATACCAAAAGCAACATTTAATCCGTAGCTCACATACATAGCTCCGTAAAAAAAGGAAGGCTCAATTTGATAATGCAAGCCACAATGACTGCAATCTTCATTCATTTTTAATACATTTGCCAGATGTAAAGGATTTTTATCCACATACATACTTTCATTTTGACATTTCGGACAAGTTCCTGTCAAGATACTGTTTAGTTTTGATCCTTTTTTTAACATTTTATAAATTTTTAACAAAGGTACAATTTTACGATTGTTGCCTATGTAATTTTAGTCACAAAATATGCTTAACATACACAATTTATCCGTTTCATTCGGAGGTACTTATTTATTTGAAGAAGTAACATTCCGATTAGGAGCAGGAGATCGAGTTGGTCTCGTTGGTAAAAACGGTGCAGGTAAGTCCACTATGCTTAAGATGCTTGCAGGTGATTTTAAACCAGATTCTGGTGTTATCTCGCAAGAGAAAGATGTCCGTATGGGATTTCTTCGTCAAGACATTGATTTCGAGCAAGGAAGAACAGTATTAGAAGAAGCTTATGAAGCATTTGTTGATATTAAAATTGTAGAAAAAAAGTTAGAAGAAATTAATCACCAATTGGTAACTCGCACTGATTATGAAAGTGAAGAGTATTCAAAAATAATTGAGGATCTTTCAGATAATACCCACCGATTCGAATTATTAGGAGGATATAATTATGTTGGCGATACTGAGAAAATTCTTTTAGGTTTAGGTTTTAAAAAAGAAGTTTTTAATAATCAAACAGAAACATTCTCTGGAGGATGGAGAATGCGTATAGAGTTGGCCAAATTGCTTTTACAAGCCAATGATGTTTTATTACTAGATGAGCCTACCAATCACCTGGATATAGAGAGTATCATATGGTTGGAGAGTTTCTTGCGTAATTACCCAGGAGTTGTTGTAATTGTATCTCATGATAAAATGTTTCTTGATAATGTTACCAATAGAACAATCGAAATTTCATTAGGTAAGGCATACGATTTTAATAAACCTTACTCGCAATACCTAGAGCTGCGTCACGAAATTCGTGAAAAACAACTGGCTACTCAAAAAAACCAAGCGAAAAAGATTGAAGAAACAGAGAAACTGATAGAAAAGTTTCGTGCCAAAGCATCCAAAGCTTCGATGGCACAATCCTTAATTAAAAAATTAGATAAGGTTGAGCGTATTGAAGTTGATGAAGATGATAATTCAGTAATGAACATTTCATTTCCAGTTTCAAAAGAACCGGGTAGAGTAGTAGTAGAGGCTGAGAATGTTACCAAAAGCTATGGCGATAAAACTATCCTAAAGGATATTAATTTATTAGTAGAAAGAGGAAGTAAGATTGCTTTTGTGGGACAAAATGGTCAAGGTAAGTCTACTTTTATCAAAGCAATTGTTGATGAATTTGAATACCAAGGTAATATAAAGTTGGGACACAATGTGCAGCTAGGATATTTTGCTCAAAATCAAGCCGAATATCTTGATGGAGAAATCACCCTACTTCAAACTATGGAAGATGCTGCAATGGATACCAACCGTAGTAAGGTGCGTGATATGTTAGGATCGTTTCTATTCCGTGGAGATGATGTTGACAAGAAGGTAAAAGTGCTTTCTGGTGGTGAGCGTAATCGATTGGCACTTTGTAAATTATTGTTACAGCCTATAAATGTACTACTGATGGATGAGCCGACCAATCACTTGGATATCAAATCCAAGAATGTTTTGAAAGCTGCTCTGCAAAAATTTGGTGGAACTCTACTTTTAGTATCTCACGATAGAGATTTCCTGCAAGGAATGTCAAATCTTGTTTACGAGTTCAAAGATCAAAAAGTTAAAGAATATCTTGGCGATATCAATTATTTCCTAGAGCAACGTAATTTAGAAAATATGCGAGAAG
Organism: Flavobacterium algicola; assembly: GCF_022399565.1. Classification (GTDB taxonomy): domain Bacteria; phylum Bacteroidota; class Bacteroidia; order Flavobacteriales; family Flavobacteriaceae; genus Flavobacterium; species Flavobacterium algicola. Next base: position 551,234 of record NZ_JAJTUT010000001.1, on the reverse strand, counting down.
TGGAGAAAAAAGATGCCTTAAAAGCAGCTGCTCCAAAAGAAAGTAACAAAGCCTCATACGAGGACCAAAAGAAAGGAAAGTCACTTAATAATAGACTTAGTAAAATAGAGAGTCAAGTCAAACAGTTAGAAAAAGATATTCAGCTAGACGATAAAAAGTTAGCGTCTAGTTACGACAAGCATATTGAAGACGCCGCATTCTTTAAAGCATATAATAAGAAAAAAGCCGATCTAGACCAATTATTATTAGATTGGGAAATCGTTCAAGAAGAGATAGATAATTTGTAGCCAATCCAGCTGTACATTACAATCTTTTAATCGTAACACTTTTTTTGTTAACCAGTTGCAGGAGCTTCCTTTGGTCGCTCTGCAACTGGTACAAAAAATAGTGTTTTTCATAAAAGGATTTTCATTCCCATCTGGGCTATATTTTTTACTCCAGAAATCATTAGTTTATAATACCAATCTTTTTTGAATGTGCAATAGCTTCTGCACTATGTTCAAAATAACAAACAGCAACATCGAGCGTCGCTATATTTTCCAAAACAGCAGCGATTTTATTCTTTTTAGACTTCCCCGTTTGTCTTATATAAATTGCCTTTACACTCAAAGGGAATATTTTGCAAATTACTTCATATAAATAAGCATCTTTTTGAGAATCATCTCCCAGCAGTACATATTGTATTTGAGGATAGAATTCTAGTATATGTTTTATTTTTTCGTATTTATGATTGTGGCTTTGTTTGAAAGACCAGAAAAATTGAGTCAAACTCGTTTTGATATCTTTTAACAATAGCACTGCTTTTGGTAATTGATGTAATTCTGCAAACTTAATTATCAACCGGTATAAATTCCACTCGCTGCTAGATACATAGAAAAAAATGTTTTTTTCCAATTTGTCTTCTCTTCCTGCTGCGCTCAAGGCTTGATAATGTAGCGCTACATCATCAAAAATCTTTCGTTTATGAACATTCTTAAAAAGTAGATGATAAATTTTCTTTATCGGACTTCTGGTGTAAGATATGATCAGTGTGTCATCAATATCAGAAATTATTCCTAAATCTCCTTGTTTGGGTCTGTTGTAGCTTTCAGTACAAGTTATAGTCTTATTGTTGTATAATATACTCACCGTATAATCGATCCATCCATATTGATCTTCTTTTAAAGGAATGCAAAATTTAAAGTAGCCATCGTCGAGCGTTTTGGTTTCGATTTTTTCATGGTGGTGTTCTAGGTAAACTGTCGCATTTGCGTGAGTTTTGATTCGGAACATATTTATGGTAGCAGTTGCGTTTTTAAACTTTTTCGACAAAAAATCATAATCCTTCTTATTTGTAGGTAAGAAAACATGTCCCATGACAATTAATTCTTGTTCATTAGCGTAACCGCGATATAATTTTAAAATTGGTTTCATTTTATTTAATACTTTTGAGCATTCTGAAAATTAATTATTAAATATCATATAAAGAACTAAAGCAGTGAAAAATAATGTTATTTTAATTGTCAACCCTATTTCTGGCGATATTGATAAAACCGATATGGTAAAAACAGTATCTCACTTTACAACTCGTAAAGACAAGAATTTTGTGCTTTATGAAACGCAAGGGACCAACGACATTTTTAATATAAAGGAATTATTTCTTAAGCATACTCCTGAACGCGTGCTTATTGCTGGCGGAGATGGTACTATCAAATTAGTAGCAGAAGCGTTGGAGCAAGAAGATGTTATTTTTGGAATCTTGCCAGCAGGCTCAGCAAATGGGTTGGCTACTGATCTGGGTTTGCCGGAAACAGTTTTAGAATGTTTAGAAATTGCTTTTAAGGATAATGTCTTAGATATTGATATGGTGTTAATCAATGGGAAAAATAGCTTGCATCTCAGTGATATAGGATTGAATGCCGAATTAATAAAAAATTACGAAAAAAGTACAGTAAGAGGAAAGCTCGGTTATGCAATACAAGCTGTAAATACCTTAATAGAACGAGAAGATCCTTTTAGCGCTATTATTGATGCCAATGGTAAAACTATCGAGTGTGAGGCAAGAATGATTGTAATTGCCAACTCTCAAAAGTACGGTACAGGGATTGTCATAAACCCTAACGGTCTCATGACAGATGGAAAGTTCGAATTGATTATTTTAAAGAATTTAGACTTAATCGTTATTGGGCAAATTATTGCGGGTAATACGGCTATTGAAACTCAAAATCTTGAAATAATAAGTACAGATTGTGCAAGAATAATAACCAACAGACCAGTGAATTTTCAAATTGATGGCGAATATTGCGGTACAGAGTCTACTCTAAATGTTAAGATGGCTACTTCAAAAATGAAAGTTGCTGTGCCGATTAAAAGTATTATAGCACCTCTTTAAATGGATTTCTTTGCTGCCAAATTGTTTTTGGTTCAAAGTAAATAAAGCTTTTTGCCATTAGTAGATTGATAAAATAGTTTTGATGTTTAATCAACCCAAACATTGCTACAGGTATAGCGCCTACAGAACTCTTAATCTCAAGTGCAGTTCTTGCAAATATAATTCGCTTGTACTTTTTATTGATAGAGTATCCAATCATATCATATAACATATTCAGATACAACATTTTTTCTCTTTGATAACCTTCATCATAACCTAAAAAATAGGTATCAATATCATCTCCATTTTTTATCAAGGTGTTAAAACCTATCAATTCTTCATTTAGGAAATAACCGTAAAATAAAAAGTTGTCATGAAGTTTCTCTTTGAATATTTCAAAATGATTCTCTGAAAGATAGAAAGTATTGAAAGGAGCATTTTGAGCTACATTTAGATAAAGTTCGTTTATGCGATTGTGAAGGGATTTAACTTCGTCAAGAGATAATTTTCTTTTCTCAATACCTGATGCTTTTTTTCGAGCACGTTTGTATTGATCTCGATATTTTTTATTTAAATCACCAATATAATCATCCATTGATTGCCAAGAAGATTTAATAGCAAAGACCATATTGGGCTGAATATTAAATTGGTAGAAAGGCTTAAAATCGGAAGTTTTAAAAAAATGATCGTTAGTGGTCAAAAAGTCCTTATATACAGTGAGATTTATTTTATTATTTTGAGCTTTGAGTTGTGCAGTAAGTACATTTGCCGCGCCATGTAAGGCTTCGATACCGTCTTTTACTTCAATTTCAGAACTAAAACTATAACAGTTTTGACCTGTTAGCATATTATTACCAATGACTAAAACTTTCGAAATAAACCTTTTGAACAAGAAGTTTTTGATGATAGTTTTAAAACGATGATCTCTGTCTCCTAATGAATTTACTTTGCTTAGATTGATATACTGTGCCAATGAAATTCCAACTAGCTTATTATCTTTAAATATTCCAATAAAATAGCATTGCATATTAATAGGCGCTGCCTTTTCGAGAATAACCAAATAGTAGCTGCTTAAAAAAATGTTGTTTTTAGACAGAGAATCCCATTCGTCAGGAAGGTTATTAACAGAAGAATAAATTTGGAAAGAAAAGTTTGGTTTCAAGGTAGAATGGCCGGTTTTTGAGAGGTCTAAATTACCAATTAAAGTTAATATAGAAAGCGAATAGGAAAATATTAACTAATTTTATCTATCTAAAATCACACACTATGAAAACGTTTACAGAAAAAACGGCTGTCCCTTTACTTTCAAAAATTGAAGGCTGGAAATTTGATAATAACGGAATCGAAAAGAAATTTACATTTAAAAATTTTAATCAAGCACTTGGCTTCATCGTGCAAGTAGGTCTATTATCCGAAAAAGCGAATCATCACCCAGAATTATTCAATGTTTATAACAAGGTAACCATACGATTATCAACACATGACGCAGATGGTGTGACAGAAAAAGATTTCGATCTAGCGACAGCAATAGAAAAATTATAAATTGAGTAGTAGGTGATTTTCATCTTTTAAATATGACAATTAGATGCACTGTGTTTTAAGTAAATTATTTATATGCAATTGCAGTTAAAAGAAGTATTTAGATTACAAATATATTTTTATAATGCTGTTCGTCGATTATTTTAGCTTTAAGACTGTGTTAAACGTATATTTGATCGTATTATTTAATTAAAATTACGGTTATGAAAAATATATTCACATTTGTTTTGACTGCTATGGTATCATTTTTAATGATAGCACAGGTTTCATCGTCGGATCAAGCTACCCTAATTAAAATTTATGATGCTACTGATGGTGCAAATTGGAAAACAAAATGGGATTTAGCCTCATCTGTTTCTAGTTGGTACGGTGTAAAAGTAGAGGGGAATAAAATTGTGTCTTTGAATTTATCAAATAACAATTTAACAGGAGCTTTGCCAATTGAAATCACAAACCTTGTGGATTTACAAGAATTAAATTTACATAGAAATAAAATTTCAGGTACAATTCCTGCGGATTTGGATAAATTAAAAGACTTAAAGGTTTTAAATATTTCATTTAATCAACTATCAGGAACTATTCCAGTTACTATTTGTAACTTGACTAAACTACAAAATGTTAGTTTGTTTATGAACAGACTATCTGGTAATTTACCTGCCCAAATAGGAGATTTACAAAATCTTGAAACTTTGTCACTTTTTAATAATGAAATTGAAGGTGAAATTCCGGTCTCTCTTTATGAGATAGCAAATTTAAAAATATTGTTGCTTAATAGTAATAAATTGACTGGAGAGTTAAGCTATCATATTTCAGATATGAAATCATTGGAGAATTTAAGTTTATTCGAAAATAATTTTGTTGGTCAAATTCCTTTCGAATTAGAAAAATTAAATCAGTTAAAAGAAATGAATATTTCTTATAATAAATTCAGTGGATTGATATCTAGAAGATTGGCTGTTTTAGATACATTAAACATGACAATGTTTAATGAAAAAGGAGTTGCAGTATTGTTGAATGTTGCAATGGATATTCAAAGACCATTAGTGTCTGAGGAATAATTTAGTATGTTTTTTCATAATGTTAGTATTTAATAATTTTGTTTATAAAGCTGTCTCCTCCAAGACAGCTTTATTATTTTCTATAAACTATTATTCTTAGTTGGCTAATGCTTTTTCGATTGCGACATCACCAGATATAATTTCAAATACTTGATTGTGTTTGATATTATCGTCAAGCATATTCACTAATGTTTTAGCAACATCTGCTCTAGGGATTTCTCCATGTTCTCCTAATTTGTCTTCCAATTGTATTGTACCTGTCCCACTATTATCGGTCAATGATCCTGGTCTTACAATACTATAATCTAATCCGCTAGATTGTAAAAATTCATCCGCATTTTGCTTTGCTTTTAAATATTCTTCGAGCTCTTTATTGACAGAAGGCTCATCGGCTCCCATGGTGCTTAACATCACAAATTTCTTCGCTCCTGAATTTTCTGCTGCTTTTATTAAGTTTTTAGCACCTTCTTGATCAACACCGATTACATTTTTTCCTTTCGATCCTGCAGCAAATATAATTTTGTGTGCATTTGCTACTGCATTGCTTAAATCTTCATCCTCTAAATTGGCAAGAACCGCTGCTATATTTTTTTCTTCAAAATACGTTTTCTGATCTTGTTTTCTCACCATCGCAATAGGATTATATTTATCTGACTGCTGAAGTAATTCGATAATGATTTTACCTGTAGTTCCGTGAGCTCCTGCTATAAGTATATTTTGCTTCTCGTTTGACATAATAAATTTTTATAATTAAGTGTATTGGTCTAAAACTTTTATAAAGTTCAACGCAATACGATATTTATGATTTAATTTTTAAAGTAAATCTATCAGTTCCAGTACTTCTGGAACTAATACGATTTACTATAGTTTTAAGTTTATGATTTTGCGGTTCCGATGTAGTTATTACAACTACTAGAATATCTGCAAAGGGATATTTATTTCCTAAAAAGGATCGTTGAGTCCGCTTATGCGAATTAATTTTTTGTTCACAAATTCGTGTATACCTAGTTCAGATAATTCTCTACCAAAACCAGAACGTTTTGTTCCACCAAAAGGAAGATCTGCTTGTGTCCATGTGGGATGATTAATAAAAACCATTCCACTATCAATCTGGTCTGCTATTGCTTTACCACGCTCTACATCTTGAGTAAAAATGGATGCTCCAAGACCAAATTGAGAATCATTTGCAAGTTCAATAGCTTCATTCTCATCTTTCACTATATAAAATGAGGCAACTGGGCCAAAAAGTTCTTCGTAGTACGCGGTCATTTCAGGTTTGAGGTCCGTCAGTATTGTCGGTTCCATAAAAGCACCTTCTCGTTCAGGTCTCTTGCCTCCTAGCAAAACAGTTGCACCTTCATCAATGCTGCGATTTAATTGATCGGCAAGATGAACAGCCGCCGCTTCACTACTCAAAGGACCAAGTTCGGTATTCGGATCCATTGGGTCGCCTACCTTCATTTGAGATAGCTTTTCTTTGAATTTTTCAAGAAATTTATCCGCAATAGCTTCCACTGCGATAAATCGTTTGGATGCTACACAGCATTGTCCATTATTATTCATTCTTCCCACTACTGCCCATTCCACTGTTTTTTCAATATCGGCATCTTCGAGTATAATAAACGGGTCATTACCTCCTAATTCTAGTACTACTTTTTTGAGATGTTTACCAGCTTCCATTGCAATGCTAGCACCTGCATCTTCACTTCCCGTTAGTGATACTCCTTTAATGCGCTTATCAGCTACTAGTTTTGAAGCGTTTTTTCCACTGATATATAAATTTGTGTACAAACCTTCGGGAGCATTTGCTTCTTCAAACAACTTCTCAATTGCTTCTGCACATTGAGGAACTATTGATGCATGTTTAAGTACAATTGTATTTCCTACCATAATGTTTGGAGCGGCAAATCGCACCACTTGGTAAAAAGGGAAGTTCCAAGGCATCACACCTAGTAAAACTCCAATCGGACTATTTCTAATAATCGCCGCTCCATGTTCTGGATCTAGTATTTTATCGGCCAAAAATGTTTCTCCATTATCAGCATAGTAGTCTAAAATTGACGCACTCACGTCTATTTCTCCTTCTGCTTGTGATAGCAATTTTCCCATTTCTAACGTAATAATTTTTGCTAGGTCTGTCTTTTTTGCTCGCATTAAATCAGCGACCTTATGTAGTAGATCTGCTCTTTCTTGGTAGGATGTTTTTTTCCAATCTGTAAATGTCAAATTAGCTTTCTCAATTTTGGCATCAACTATCTTATCGGTCATTTCATCAAATGACTTTATAGTTTTATTGGTGTTCGGGTTGATCGTTTGTATTGACATAATAATAGTATTTAATTAAATATTTATTTCGAATTAACTCCTAAGGAATTTTTGAAATGAGTTGGAAATGAAATTCCCTATATGTAGAGTGCCGTTTGTAAAAATTCAAACGGGATTACAAAGTTACATTTTTGGCTATCTAAAGTCGTTATGTAATTAGTATTGGGAATTACATTATTCCCATAAAGAGAGAAAGAATTACCAGCAGTGCTACAATCTCAAAGTAATTACTCATTTAAATATTTAGTTGAGTGCGATAGAGGTGTGGTACCTATTAATTGCTTTGTCAAGGTTTTCTGAGATCGTTTGTAACCAGATAAGATTGTTAGCAATCAAATAGGCTTCCTGCAAACCGTGAAGTGTGTCTGAGTCGATTTCAGTCTGTCCTCGATTAATATTTCGATCTCTTAAATTTGATAATTCTTTGTAATTGGCGAACAGTTTTTTCTGCGAATCTTCAATGTTTTTTTCGACATTAATTTTCGCTTCTTGATTATCGCTTAAAGTGTCCAAAGTGTTTTTAAGAGTAATTGCAATTTGTGCAATTAAATGATCAAATTCTTCTGAGGTATTGGTGGTCTTATGATTGCTAACAAAATTACCTATTGAAGCAATGGCTGAAATCATATTCTGATGAAGTGTAACAATCTCATAAATCAATTGAAACTCTTTCTGTTTTGATTTTGGGTCTTGTGTAAGTCGTTGAAAAGCTGCATTTAAATTACTCATGGCAAGAAAAGCTTCTTTTCTAGCCAAATTATAGGCAAATTTATTTTTAGTGAAATCTTTATAAGAGTTTTGAGTCGCTAACAGATAGTCTCTGTTTTTTTTAAAAGCGGTGAGAAGTACTTGTTGTAGATTATCTGCTTCCCAACTAGGGAAAAGTAAATAATTGGCGGCAACTGCTATAGCTGATCCAATGACAGTATCTAGAACGCGGTATTGAATCACCTCAAAAGCATTCGGGTTAATAAAGGAATAGACAAATACAATGGTTATTGTAATGAGTGCGGCAGCAAACTTGTAATTTTGTTGGGTCAACGCAAAAGAGAGGACTAAGGAGATAAATGCGAGGATGCCGTAGATAATTAAATTTTGAGTTAGCAAGACAATAGCAACGGCAACCACTGCGCCAACTAAGGTTCCTATAATTCGGTCTTTGGAGCGTTCTTTGGTCAAGCCAAAATTGGGACGCATGATTACAATTACTGTCAATAAAATCCAGTAGGTATTTTGAATTTCGAAAAAGGTCCCAAACAAAAAAGCAAATACTATAGCAATTGTTAGTCGCAAAGAATGTCTCATAGTTGTGGAATTCAAGTTCAAATTTTGAAGTAGAATATTTAAATTATACTCCTGCATTGTTAGAAATTGAGCTGCATCTTGGCTATTAAAATTAGTATTCGATTCATCATCTACATTGGCCATGATTCTCCTAATAATTCGGATTTCTTGAAGCAGTTGTTCTTGATAATCATGTAAATTATGCAGTAGTAATGCTCCGTCACGAGCTTCTGGTATTGTAACATCTGATGTGTAATTGCTGATCGACTCACTTGCATCATGTAGGGCAATGAGCAATGGTTTTTTATCGGGAATTGTATCTTTCTGAATGAGTAATTCTGAAAGGCGAATTAAATGATTTCCCATTACCTTACTTAGATTTTGAGAACTTTTTAAATAAGTGCTCTGTTCCCCAAAAATACCATCAATTACTTTGTAATCCATGTGAGTAGCTTCGATCAATTCGAAAATATTAATTGAAGAGGAAAGTATTAAAAGTTGTTTTTCTTCTACCTGAGATCGCCCAGATTTTTTACGGGCGGCAAGCAGCGCTTCTCGTAAGGTTTCATGCTTATCATTAATTTGATGTTGTAAAGCAAAAGTTTTTTTCAAACGTTCTTCTCGCTTGTTCTTCTGTGTCAAAAGTTTAGCGCGCAGTTTTAGATAATTCCCAATAAGCAGTAAAGTGTCTGATAATAATTGATTTTGGTCTTTTATAAATGTTAGTTTTCGAAAAATAAAAGCAACAGTTAGGTACCATATACCACCGATACCCATCAAAGCTACTTGCGTCAAAATTTCACTTACAGATGCTTTTTGCACGGCAAGAGAAATCACCATAGCCAATAAGCCAGAAAAAGACACCAACGATGCTCGAAAACCATATACTGAAAGTAGAGAAATTCCAAATGTAATTACAGCAAGCACGAGTAATAAAACAGTGAGATAGGGTTTTGCAAATAATACAATTGTAGTTACTAGCATCGTTAATAGAATAGTAATGATAAATGCATATATCTTTCGCTTGAAACTACCTGGAATGTCACTCGGAGCGATCAAAAAAGTTCCAACCGCAACTGCTGGTGCATAGGCGGAATACCCCAAAAGGTTTAAGATAGCTAAGGGTGTAACAATTCCTAGTCCTATGCGAATACCTCGATAAAAGCTGGAACTTTTTAAAAATAATTCTAATTGTTTGCGTTTTTCTTTCAAACCTTTTTTTGATTTTATTTTAAAGATAGAATAATTGCCGGAAAGAGTCGTCTTAAAAAATCTTTTATGATTTGGCTCTTGATCAAATTTAATTAGTCTTGCTAACTTTACTTTTCAAATTTTCGGAACCACAGTAAAAGCTCCTCTGGCTAAAAAGCCAGTAGGTAAACGAATTGCAATTATATAATGTACGAGCCAAATAGTATAAAGATATGATAGCGTATAGATTTAATTTTATTTCACTGAAAGATAGCGCTACAAAACGCTTTTTAGCTTTCGAAAATTAAGAGCACTATCACTACTTATTACTATCAATATGGAAACTACAAAACAGAATACTACGTCGTTTTACGATTATCAACAAAAAGATATTACTACAATTTTTGATAGTATTCAAAACAAACAAAATCGAAAACTTCTATATCAGTTGCCAACAGGTGGAGGGAAAACGGTGGTTTTCTCAGAGATTGCACGTAGATACATTGAGCAATTCGGCAAAAAGGTTATGATTTTAACTCATCGCAATGAGTTGTGCAAGCAGACATCTACTACATTAAAAAAGCTAACTGTTCAAAATCGAATAATTAGTAGTAAGACTAAAAATTTCACAAATAATTCGAGTTGTTATGTTGCGATGGTCGAGACAGTTCGCAATAGAATAAAAGCCAAAAAAATCAATACAAAAGATGTAGGACTTGTCATTATAGATGAAGCACATCATAATTCTTTTCGAAAATTAACTAGAAAATTCAAACATGCATTTGTCATTGGGGCTACTGCGACCCCGTTTAGCTCTGATATTTCAAAACCCATGAATCGTTATTATGATAGTCTTCTAATGGGGGAAAGCATTGCCGATTTGATAAATAAAGGTTTTTTGGCTAAGCCGAAGTCCTATATTTATGAAGTAGAATTAAATTCGTTAAAAACTGGAATTCACGGTGACTTCACAGTTAGTTCATCAAATGAATTGTATGGTTCTGAAGCAATGCAGGAATTATTAATAAGAGCATACACAGAAAACGCCAAAGGAAAAAAAACGTTGATTTTTAATAATGGAATTGCAGTATCGCAACAGGTTGAAACACTATTTAAAGCAAACGGAATACCTATAAGACATTTGGATAACAAAACAACTGACGAGGAGAGAAAAGAAATTTTGAAATGGTTTAAAAAAACTAAAAATGCTGTTCTTACTTCCGTTTCAATTCTTACAACGGGCTTTGATGAACCGTCGATAAAACATGTTATTCTTAACAGAGCAACAACATCTATTACGCTTTACCATCAAATGATTGGACGCGGAGCAAGAAGACTTCGATCAAAAAAGACTTTTGGAATTACAGATTTGGGAAATAATATTAAGAGGTTTGGTGCGTGGGATGCTCCTATGGATTGGAAATATATTTTTGACCATCCCGATACGTTTGCAAAACAAATGCATTATCAAGTAAGTTCAAATTCTTCTTTTCAGTCTCATACACTTACTCCTGAAATTCGTTCTCAGTTTTCCAGAACTTTAGAACTCACCTTTGATATTGATAGTTATTATCATGAAGCAATCGACACCGAGAAAAAACCAAAAACTGTTATTCAGCAATCGATAAGACAGCAAGCCAAAATGTGCCTTGACAACGCAGACTCTCTTAGTCATGCTATCGCTCTGGCAGAAGCCTTGATTCCAGAAACGGAATGGCGAGTAAAACAATATGTAAAGTGTTTGGAGCATGCGTCTACAAATTATAAAAATTGGTTAATGCAGGATTACCAAGACCGATTAAAAGGTTTGATAAAGAAATTGTATCCAAGATTACATGCTCCCAGTCTTCAGGTCGGTTAATTTTCAGCTTCATTACTAATCATTATATTTTCGAAATTTCACATTTTAAGTAGTAGAATTAAATCATGCAACCATTGCTGAAAATTCTGTAAGACAAAAGGATAGCATACTTTTTAATTTTACTACATAATAAAAATGCTATGAAAACACAGATATCAAATGCTATAGAAAATGAATATAAAAATTTTATAATCGAAAAGCAGCATCCTTGCGTCATTGCAAATTCGGTTTTTAAAATGGAGAAATACGACCTTAAAGTGTATGACAGTATTCTTGATGAAAATGTCATAACGCCTATTCTTGCTGATGTAGAATCGTATCTTAAAAATTATGATTTTGATTCGAAAATGTTTGAATCGCTAATAATCTGTTTTAAGAATGACAACTTTAAATCAGAGCTGGAATTTGAAAAAGCATTGTGGCAATTTTTGCAACGCTTGCACGACAGTGATGATACAGACTGGGACAATTCAGTAAGTTCTAACCCTGATGATTCAAAGTTTAGTTTTAGTGTTAAAGGGAAAGCCTTCTATATGATTGGTTTGCACCCAGAAAGTTCAAGAATAGCACGGAAAGCGCCCTACTGTACGGTTGTTTTTAATTTACATATGCAGTTCGAAAAATTGAGAGCTATGGGTAAATTTAAATCGGTACGCGACCGAATAAGAAAAAGAGATGAGGAATTACAGGGAGATATTAATCCGGTCTTGCGCGATTTTGGAGAACATAGTGAGACAAAACAATATAGTGGAAGAAAAGTGAGTGATAATTGGAAATGTCCTTTTCACCATAAACATACATAAATAATAAAAGTTACCTTAAAATGGAAAATTACACAAAGATTGCACCTCAAAAAGGAGCATCATTTACAATGAAGAAAGGAGAAATTCTAACTGTTATTGACCCTTTAGGAATGCAAGTAAGTGATATGGTGTTATTTAATCGTCATGATACGAAAGAGAAACTATCATCGGGCAAAACATTGGATTTTGAAGAAAGTATTTTAATAACCAAAGGAAATTTCCTTTGGAGCAACCGTTCACATAAGATGATGGAAATCATCGAAGATACCAATGGTCGTAATGACTTTCTTTTAGCGCCTTGCAGTCCTGAAACGTTTCAGATAATGTATAACAACCATGAAGAACATCCAAGTTGCTTGAATAATTTACGTGAGAACCTAAGTGAATATGGAATTGCACTTGATGATATTCCTACCGCCTTCAATATATTTATGAATGTACAATTTGATAGCAATGGTAAAATAAGTGTTTTACCACCAACATCAACTGCGGGAGATTATGTGAAATTCAGGGCAGAAATGGATTTGATAGTTTGCTTAACAGCATGTTCAGCAGAAGATAGTAATGGAGGGAGTTTTAAGCCTATACATTTTTTAGTCTCCGATGAAGCTCAAAATGTATTCTAAAAATAATCATTTAAATATCTAAAGATGAAAAACGAAATTATAACAGACAAACATAAAGTAGGATTAGGTGGTGTTGCAATTGGAACTGCTTTTGATATTATATCAGATGAAGAAGCTAATGAAATTCTGGCGCGTGCGTGGGATGTAGGCATTCGATACTTTGATACCTCACCGTGGTACGGACTGACAAAAAGTGAACGAAGATTTGGATCTTTTCTTCAAAATAAAAAACATGAAGATTTTGTCTTTTCTACCAAAGTAGGGAGACTGTTTAATGAAGTGCCTGAATCGGAAGTGCCGCCTACAATGTGGAAAGCACCATACAATTACGATTTTAAGCATATTTACACAGGAGATGCAGTAAAAAAATCGATTGAAGACAGTCTTAAACGAACTGGTTTAGATCATATTGATATAGTTTATGTTCATGACCTCTCAGAGGACCAAGTAGGGGACAGGTATCCTTATTATTTAGAACAAGCAAGAAAAGGAGCTTTTAAAGTGCTCTCGGAACTACGTGATGAAGGAGTCATAAAAGCTTGGGGAATGGGAGTCAACAAGATCGAACCCATTTTGGACTGTATCGAATCGGCAGATCCAGATATTTGTTTGTCTGCAACGCAATATTCGATTCTTGATCATGAGGACGCAGTGGATAGATTACTGCCAGCGGTAAAAAAAGCGGGAGTAAAGCTAGTTTCTGGTGCTGGCTTCAACTCCGGATTTATTGCTGGTAGAGAACGTTTTAATTATAAAGATATAATTCCAAAAGGAATGCACCAAAAGCGTGATCAAATTGATGCCATTGCAAAAAAATACGATGTATCCATTCTAGATGCGGCTTTGCATTTTGTACTCGCTGCAGATGAATTTGTGTCGATCATTCCTGGTGCAAGTAAAACAGAGCAAGTGGAAGGGAATATAAATTCTTCACAAAAAGAAATCCCTATTGACTTTTGGAAAGAATTGAAAAGTCAGGGTTTAATTTATGATAAAGCTCAGGTGCCTCAATAAGAAGTTCGATACGTTCAGAATTTAGATGAAAGTAATGCTAAATAGTATAGAAATTCGGAAAGTGGTAAGTTCATGAGAGTTTCCTAGTTGCGTGCAGCTTTTTTATTAGTAGAAATATAGAGATCGTGAAGCCGTTTATTTGAGCTTGTTATGCTGTTTAAGCCTGCAAAACCTGTCTTTAAAAAATAGTAAATCACAACTTAATACGCCATTTGTACTCGTTTAAATCTAGATTCAGAATAGTACCCACTTTATCAAACTCATCATTAATCTTTGCGTTCAAAATCAATTGTTCATTTGTTATTGGATGATTAAATACCAATTGATGTGCATGAAGCATCATGCCTTTTAGTTCATAATTTTCTAACCATAATTTATTTTGCTTGTTGCAGCCATGGGGACGGCTTCCCAAAATGGGGTGAAAAATGTGCTTAAAATGTTTTCGCAATTGATGCATACGACCCGTTTCAGGAATAGCTTCTACTAAACAATATCGTGAAGTAGGTTTGTTGTTAAATTGTAGTTCAATTTCAGCAATTTGCAGGCGACGAAAATAAGTAATTGCATTTTGTGTCACGTCATCGTCGTTGGTTAAATCATAGTCAATAGTAAGTTCTTCAGCTGACCACCCACGTAAGATGGCTAAATATTTTTTTTCGACTTCACGATTAGCAAAACGGTCATTCATGATTTTAAGAACCTCTTTGTCTAAGGCAAATAGTAAAACACCAGATGTTTTTCTGTCAAGACGATGGATAGGGTATACATGTTGGCCTCCTATCTGATTTCTCAATTCTTGAACGGCATACACTTTTGCATCTCGTGCATAAAATGATTTATGAACCAACAATCCGCTTGGTTTATTAATGGCTATAATATATTCGTCTTGGTAAAGAATTTCTAACATCTGGTAAAAATAGGAGAGATTATGATCTAATTTGAAAGCGCAATACAATCAGGAATTTTGTAAAATATAATAAACAAAAAAAAAGCTTCATATTTCTATGAAGCTTTCTTAGTAGCGGGAACTGGACTCGAACCAGTGACCTTCGGGTTATGAGCCCGACGAGCTGCCTACTGCTCTATCCCGCGATGTGCGTTTGTAATCTCAATAAAATTAACTTAGTAGCGGGAACTGGACTCGAACCAGTGACCTTCGGGTTATGAGCCCGACGAGCTGCCTACTGCTCTATCCCGCGATATATTATAAACTTGTGCTTTTTAAACTCTGCTAGGCTAGCTTTGTTTATTTATATTACACAAAATGTTTTCAGAACTTATTTCCGTTTTACCGGATGTGATTCAGTAAGGTTGCTAATGCATTTCCTCGTTGTTTCGGGTGCAAAGATACATATAAATTCTAGATTTACAAGCTATAATTTTAAAAAATGTTTTATTTCATCTATTAACTTGATATGATTATCTTTGCAGCATTAAAAAAATTAAGTAAATGACACATAAGGCAGGTTTTGTAAATATTATTGGGAATCCTAATGTAGGGAAGTCAACGTTGATGAATGCGTTTGTAGGGGAGAGATTGTCTATCATTACCTCAAAAGCACAAACTACGAGACATAGAATATTAGGAATTGTAAACGGAGAAGACTTTCAGTTAATACTTTCGGATACTCCTGGAATCATCAAACCCGCTTACGAAATGCAGGAGTCGATGATGAATTTCGTTAAATCGGCTTTTGAAGATGCAGATATCCTTATTTACATGGTAGAGATCGGTGAGCAGAATTTAAAAGATGAAGCTTTTTTCAATAAAATCATCCATGCCAAAATCCCTGTATTATTATTGTTGAACAAAATTGACAATTCCAATCAAGAGCAATTGGAAGAACAAGTAGCTTTTTGGGCTGAAAAAGTTCCAAATGCCGAAATTTTTCCTATTTCAGCATTGAAAAATTTTAATGTGCCAGAAGTTTTTGGTCGTATAATTGAACTATTACCAGAATCACCAGCTTATTATCCAAAGGATCAATTAACAGATAAACCAGAACGTTTTTTTGTTAATGAAACGATTCGTGAAAAAATCTTATTGAATTACAGTAAAGAGATTCCGTATGCGGTTGAGATCGTTACCGAAGAGTTTTTTGAAGATGAAAATATCATCCGAATTCGTTCGTTGATTATGGTGGAGCGTGAGACTCAAAAAGGAATTATTATTGGGCATAAAGGTGCTGCTTTAAAGAAAGTAGGAATGGAGTCCCGTGAAGATTTAGAAAAATTCTTTGGAAAACAAATTCATATTGAGTTGTATGTAAAGGTGAATAAAAACTGGAGAAGCAACGCCAATATGTTAAAACGTTTTGGTTACAATCAATAAATAATAATTTGGGCGTGTCCCAGAAAAAGGGCCAGGCTATCCGTTACAATCGTTTCAACTGGCAGAAAAAGCCAGTTAAAAAGGATTTCCACTTCTATCCTTTACGCGGTATCGTGCAACTAATAACGGCTTGGCATCAAATTAAGTAATTATCATGAAAAAATCCCGATGAAATCTGAAGATGACATCGGGATTTTTTATGATTTAAGAATAGTGTGAAAATATTTTTCCAAATCATTCATTTGAGGATGTCCTTTCTTTCGAATAGATTTAGCTAGATAATAAAGTATAAACCAAAGTAATGTCATCAAGCCCATGATGACTATGTCTATAGTGATAGGATTTTTTAAAACAGAATCAGAATAGGCAATCGCACAAAATACCAGAAAAATACCAGCAATAATAAAATGCAGAAACATGAAAAATGTCCATAGAGTTGGGTCAGGTCCATATAACCCTCTTATATGTGTTTCTTTTTCGCTTTTAGATTCTATCTCTAAATGTAAATGAGGAGACCAGTATTTTCTTTTTGATTCAATTATGTCAAGCCAAATATGATTTCCGCTTTTTTTTACAGCAAAATCATCTGATTTTTGAAGTGAATGATCCTTAAATTTCTGGAGTATTTGAATACTGTTTTCCGGAATATCCAGATAAAAACGTAAACGTAGAGTGATTTCCTTGTCAGTATCCATGTCTTTTATTTTATTAATTTAGATTTTGCTCATAGCTAATGTACTAAAATAATTGATATTCAACGTTTTTACACTACCTTTGCAAAATATTTGAAAAATAGATTATGAATAATATTGTTGCGATAGTAGGAAGACCTAATGTGGGGAAATCAACCCTTTTCAATAGGCTGATACAAAGAAGAGAAGCTATTGTAGATTCTGTTTCGGGAGTTACCCGTGATAGAAACTACGGTAAAAGCGAGTGGAATGGAAAAGAGTTTTCTGTTATTGATACCGGTGGGTATGTGCGTGGGTCTGATGATGTGTTTGAAGGAGAAATTCGCAAGCAAGTAGAATTGGCAATTGACGAGGCAGATGTTATCATCTTTGTCGTTGATGTCGAAGAGGGAATTACGCCTATGGATGATACTGTAGCAAAATTGCTGCGTAAAGTAAAAAAACCAGTATTGTTGGCAGTTAATAAAGTCGATAATGCAATGCGTGAGAAAGATGCAGTAGAATTTTACAACCTAGGATTAGGTGAGTACTATACTTTTGCAAGTATTTCAGGAAGTGGAACTGGGGATTTGTTAGACGCTTTAATCAAAGCTTTTCCAGAAAAGCCAGAAGTTGAAGAAGTTTCAGACTTACCTCGTTTTGCAGTAGTAGGACGTCCTAATGCTGGAAAATCTAGTTTCATCAACGCCTTGATTGGAAAAGAAAGATATATTGTTACCGATATTGCAGGAACAACTCGTGATGCAATTGATACTAAATTTGACCGTTTTGGATTCGAATTTAACTTGGTAGATACAGCGGGAATCCGTCGTAAAGCAAAAGTTAAAGAGGATTTGGAATTTTATTCTGTTATGCGTTCGGTTCGTGCTATTGAGCATGCAGATATTTGTATTTTGATTATTGACGCTACTCGTGGTTTTGAAGGGCAAGATCAAAGTATATTTTGGTTGGCAGAAAAAAACCGTAAAGGTGTTGTAATCTTAGTGAACAAATGGGATTTGGTCGAAAAAGAAACGATGACAACTCGTGACTATGAAGAGCAAATTAGAGAACAATTAATGCCATTTACAGACGTGCCTATTCTATTTGTTTCGGCATTGACAAAACAACGATTGTTAAAAGCATTGGAAGCTACTGTAAAAGTGTTTGAAAGCAGACAACAACGTATACCAACTTCAAAATTTAATGATTATATGTTGAAAATTATTGAAGCGTATCCGCCACCAGCTACCAAAGGAAAGTATGTAAAAATTAAATATTGTATGCAATTGCCAACCAAAACACCTCAGTTTGTGTTTTTTGCCAATTTGCCTCAGTATGTAAAAGAGCCTTACAAACGTTACCTTGAAAATAAAATTAGAGATAACTGGGATTTTTCTGGAGTGCCAATTGATATTTATATTAGAGAGAAATAAACAGATACACTGTTTTTTTTATACTACCCCAAAAAAGTAATTTACTTTTTTGGGGTATTTTTTTTTAATGTGATTAAACCTTTCATTCCTTTGTATGTCCTAAAATGAATACCTATCAAAATAAATCATGTTTAAATACCACTTTGTTATCCTGTTCTTGTTGCTATCGCTATCCACTTTTGCCCAAGAGAGTTATTTTGTTCAAGGCCAAGTACTCGATATAAATACACAACAACCTTTAGAGGGTGCCAATGTTTCTTTTTCGGTAGTAAAAGATTCTTTAAAACTTGGTTCTACTACCTCTGATAATGCAGGGATGTTTAAAGTTCGTTTAAAGAAATATCAAAGTCCTGTTTTTATGAAAATCTCTTATGTAGGACACGAAAATTATCAGGATGAATTATCAGACATTACCGAGAACAAGGATTTAAGCACAATATATTTATTTAGCACCGAGAATGTTTTAAAGGATGTAGTGATTACCACAGCTGCTCCACCAATTAAAGTCAAGCAAGATACATTGGAATACAATGCCGCATCATTTAAGGTTCGTCCAGATGATAATGTCGATGCTGTATTAAAAGAGTTACCAGGATTTGTAATCGATGACGATGGAAAAATTACAGTCAACGGAAAAGAAGTAAATCAAATATTGGTTAATGGAAAAGCTTTTTTCGGTAAAGATGGTGCTGTAGCTTTGCAAAATCTTCCAGCAGATATTATCAATAAAATTCAGGTTTCTGATTTGAAAACAAAGAAAGAGGAATTGTCGGGTGATGATGCAGCTTCAGATTTTTTGAGTGTAAACTTAACAATAGATGACAAAAAGAATAGAGGTTACTTTGGTAAATTTCTCGCGGGCTATGGTACCGATGATCGCTATGAAGGTAGCTTTTTAATCAATCAATTTGACAAGCAACAACGTATCAGTGCAGTGGGAGCGGTAAACAATATAAATTTATCTGGTTTTGCTATTGATGAATCCTTTGGTGATGATAAAAGTAAATCTAATGGAGATGTAGGCGCAAGCATTTCGAGAAAAGGAATTACAACTAGTAATCTTATAGGGCTAAATTACTATAATGAATGGTCTGATAAATTTGAGTCAACAGCTGACTATTCCTTTAATAATAGTGTGAACAATAATGATAAGAAAACAAATTTAGTACAGTTTTTGCCAACGGGAAATATCACCACAGCATCCTTCTCTGGTGCGAAAGTGGAAAACAACAATCACAAATTAAATTTTGAACTTACATACAAGCCAATAAAAACAGTGCAAATTGTTCTTGAACCCAATATTCGTAAATCAAATTATAAAAACAACAGCTCCTCTAGTAGTGTTTCTACAGATGAAGCTGGCGCTTTGTTAAATGAAAATATAGGTACCACTTTTAGAACAAATGAGCAATTGAATTTTGATAATCAATTAACTATCAATAAAAGTTTTAGTAAAAAATCTAGAAATTTGATTTTTTCGCTTACAAATAATAATTCCAAAAATAACCAACAAGGTCTTACTGATAATTCTGTAACATCATATACTACAGGAATTACGACTTTGCGAAACCAAATGGTTGACAATGATATTAAGCGTGACTATTATTATGGACAGGTGGAATTCACCGAGCCTATTTCAGATGTCATTCGTTTGAGAGTAGGAGTAGAGTACAAATCAGATAACACTGTGACGGACGAAAATACTTTCGATTATAATAGTACAACCGATGATTATACTACGGTAAATGATGCTCAATCAAGTTATGTATCGTCAAACCTGCGCTCCATTGCACCAAAAATGGGTTTCTTTTATAATAACAAAGTATTTTCTTTTAATGTAAAAAATAGTACGGCATTGGTGCAATATGATAACAACTCACTTTACTTAGGTGCTGATACCAATTTGAAAACAAATTATATCATTCCAGAATGGCATACCAATTTTAAGTACAAGTTTGATAAGTCAAACTATGCCTTTTTAAAATATGATTATAGAGTTAATTTACCAACAGCTTATCAATTGCTTCCTGTTTTAGACATAAGTAATGCTGTAAATACGGTTACGGGTAATCCTGATTTAGATCCAATAAAGAAACATAGCTTTAGTTTTAATTTTCGAAATTTCAACATTCAAAAACGAGCTGGCTTTAGCATGTATGTAAAAGCAGATGTCGTCGATGTAGATATTGTTTCAGCAAGAGTGTATGCAGAAGACGGAACGAGTGTAACAACCTACAACAATATATACGATGTCTATAATACGAGTATTGGTTTTTATTGGAATAGTTATAAGAAAATAGAAGGGAATAGTTACCGCTATGGTGCCGGATTCAATACGGATTACTCTTTTGACAAAGGTTTTGTTAATAATGTACTCTATGATGCAAAAGTACTATCCTTTAAACCTAGAACTTATTTTTCATTCAATTATGGTGAATTGTTGACATTAACACCCTTTTATACATTTGCCTATAATGAATCAAAATACAACAATTATTCTATTGATGCGCGCTCCAATGTGGTGCATAAAATGAATTTGAGAACAACAAACTACTTTGGTGAGAAATGGGTTCTAAGTAATGATTTTGCATACAGTTACAATGCTAATTCGAGTGCCGGTTTTAGTAACGATTATCAATTATGGAATATGAGTTTAGGATATACATTCTTAAATAAAACATTAACTGCTCGCATGAAAGTTTTTGATATTTTAAATCAAAATCAAGGATTTACAAGAACTATAACTGATACTTCTATTCGAGATGAGGAAAATACAGTTTTGAAACGTTATGCAATGTTCTCACTAATCTATAAAATTAAGAATTTTGGAGGTGTTGACCCTCCGGGAGGTGAATCTAATGATAGTAATGACAGACAAAGGCGAAGTAGAGATAATTAATTAAATAACTTTGAAACAGGAATCCCTGCAAATTTTGAAACTAAACTTGCAGGGATTTTATTTATGATGAGGTCTAATTATTTTACTGTAAATATTGATTTAAAAAATCTTTGATTACAATTTACAGTGTGTATTTTAAGGTAATACCATACGTTCGTTGATCACCTAGTACTCCTGCATATTGTCCTGCATTCCCTCCTGCGGGAAGTAGCTGTTCGTAGTAGTTTTTGTTTAATAAATTACGTCCCCAAATATTAACCGACAAACCTTCTGAAGCTCTAAAGCCAAGCCTTCCATTAAAAATAGCATAACCTTCTATATTTAAATATTTTGATGCCGAGGCGCTAGATGAAAATGTAGAACGTGCATAAGAATCAAGTGCGAAGAAAACTTTACCTTGGTTTCCAAAAAATGTTGCTGATTCAGATAGTTCCCCTCCTAATGATCCTGCCCATTTTGAAACTCCTGGCAAAGTAGTTCCGGATACATCTTTAAATGAAACTGCAGCTCCAGTTTCTTCTAGTGGTAAGGGAGCGTTTTTAAAAGAGAAATATATCCCTTCTGTATACGTAACAGCACCATTAAAACTTACATTTTTATTAACTACAATACTAGCATCAACTTCAGCACCTCTTACTCTCACTTTATCAGCATTTGCAAGGTAGCCACGATTTACACTTAGTTCAGCAGCTTGTACCTGAGTTTGGTAATCTTTTACATCAGTATTAAATAGTGTAAAGTTCAATACCGAATTGGTAAAAGGCGTAGTCTTTATTCCAATTTCATAATGATTTACTTCTTCTGGTTTGATAACGGCAAGCTCTAATATAGGTGCACCATTCAAGGTAGGTAGTCCGCCTACATTTACACCAACAGGTTTGTAACTTTTAGCAAATGTTGCGTAAGTATTTATTTTGGATGACAACTTGTATGAAGCAGTAATGTTTCCAGAAAAATCAGTATTGTCTGTACTAGTATCAAATGCTTGGTCTGAATATACCGACCTTTGCAATGCAATTAAGGCTGGATCTGTTGTTTGAAGACCACCATATGTTTTTCTATCGTAGTTTGCTTCCTTTTTATCATAGTTGAATCGAATTCCTGGTAACAAATGTAAACGATCATTGATTGCCCAATTTACTTGTCCAAATACTGCAGAACTAGAGGAATGGATAGTCGAATTGGTTTTTATTCCATAGCCTTCAAACAAGCCGGGTGTTTCCCATAAACTACTTGTAGTGCTTTTAGCAAATCGCCATTGTGCGCTTCCGGATTCTTCTGTCCCATCAGTAATAACTTTTTGATTGATGAAGAATAGACCACCAACGATGGTAATATTCGATGCTAACTTTCCATTATAGCGTACTTCCTGAGTAAATTGTTCTTGCTTCGATGGATTTTGTGATTTGGCCAATACTTGCAATCCTGTAAAATCTCTGTCGTTGGATGGATCCCAGTTCCAAAAACGCCAAGCTGTTATTGATGTCAAAGTTCCTGATCCAATCTTTGTATCTGCTGTTAATGAAATCCCTCCCAAATCTTGATTAGAACGCCATGGTGTATCGTGATCTATTTTTCGATCAAAAGCATTTTTACTTGGTAATTGGTAACCAAGATCAGAAATGATAGCATTAAATTGTCGGTAATCCGCTCGCTGCGTAGGCGCGACACCGGCGATCACTTGTGCATAACCGTCTGGGCGTTGTGTTGTAATGTCTGCAGAGATTA
Source organism: Flavobacterium algicola (assembly GCF_022399565.1). GTDB lineage: Bacteria > Bacteroidota > Bacteroidia > Flavobacteriales > Flavobacteriaceae > Flavobacterium > Flavobacterium algicola. Next base: position 528,117 of record NZ_JAJTUT010000001.1, on the reverse strand, counting down.
ATACGTTGGTAGTAGTTGTGGGAGTGTATAATATTTGTCCTTTTATTCCTTGATTATTTAAAGTATTTGTAGCTTTTCCTGTAGCTACATTATCAATTAAACCATCTCTTTGTGTTCCTGAAAAAGAAAGGCGCCCGGCCACTTTTTTACTTAAAGCACCAGTGACAGATGCTTTTGCTTGTGAGTAATTGTAATTACCATAGCTTACCTCAAAATTAGCTGCTGGTGTAAAACTTGGTTTTTTAGTTATTACATTAAAAGCTCCAGCGGTAGTATTTTTTCCAAATAATGAACCTTGCGGACCACGTAATACTTCAATCCTTTCCAAATCTATGAAATCAAGTGTTGTAACGGCTGGTCTGGCGTAATATACACCATCAACGTAAAATCCAACTCCAGGATCAATTCCGTCATTAGTAAGTCCAAATGGAGAACCTAGACTGCGAATGTTTATTCCGGTATTTCTAGGGTTTGATGAGTACAACTGAACCGATGGAATTAATTCTTTTATACGGTTTACATTAAAAGCACCTGCTTGTTCAGCTTGTTTTCCGCTTAAAACAGCAACTGCGATTGGCACCTCCTGCAATTTTTCAATTCTTTTTCGTGAAGAGATAACTACTTCATTTAGTTTGTTGTCTTCAGTCAAAAGTATGTTTAAGGAAGTGGAAGGGTTTTCAGTTATTTGAACGCGCTCTGTTTTATAACCAGTGTACTGCACTAACAATGTTAGAGGGAATTTTGCCCTTGAATCTATGCTAAAAATTCCGTCTTTGTCAGAGGTCGTATTAAATGTGGTCCCATTGATGATAATATTGGCAGATTCTAAAGGAAGGTTATCATTGTTTTTTATTTCGCCAGTAATAAGTTGAGCGAATGTATTTGAGATGCTTAAAACTAAAATTGTAGTAAATATATTTTTTATAGCTGTTTTCATTATTGAGTAATTATATATGAGTAGTAGAGTTTAAATTAAATTTTTTTTTATTGGTATCTACACATCATACAGCAATTACTCAATTTGCTGATTTTTGAATTTTTTACTTGATTTTGGTTCCTATTGCTGAACCCTTTTTGACTTGTTTTCATCGGTTGAAAATTATATTTGTAATCGTAATCGGTTGCAAATATATATAAATCCTATGTAATTAGTCGAGTTTAAAATATATTTTTTTATTTATTTACCAAAGAAGCTATGGTAATGTCTTTCATAGCCTTTAAAGTTTCGTCTCTTATAGTCATTAATCCGTGTCGCAGTAGGCATTCAGATTCATCTGTACAGTCAGAACAACGTTCATAAAAATTGAGAGAAGCACATGGTAAAAGTGCTATAGCGCCATCAAATAAGCGGTGAATATCGGCCAAAGTAATTTCGTTTCCAGATTTTAAGAGATAATAACCGCCGTATTTTCCTTGCTTGCTACCAACAAAATGACCGCGCTTTAAATCCAATAAAATCTGTTCTAAAAACTTCTTCGGAATATTGGCGGCTTCGGCAATATCTGTAGTTTTAGAAATGTGATTTACATCCTGCTGCGCTAAGTAAAGTAATGCTTTTAGTGCGTATTTGGTTTTTTGTGAAAGCATGTGCTATGAGTAATCTCTTGTGAGGTTCAAGTTAATTTAAGCTAAAGATAAATAATTTTACAAAAGAGACAAGTTAATTCGAATCGGTTTATATAATTGAATCATTTTTATCTAATCAAAATCGGCGAAGTTGTGTTAAAGTTGGTATTTCCAAGCACGAAGCTCCAAGATGAATTACATAAATCAGCTTAATTTATTTTTCAATTCTTCCAGCTTTCGCGCAACTGTGTAATGTTGCATATTAAATCATTGCTAGTTTTTAAGAGCTGAGGTCATTATTTATGAAAACTTTAATTACTTTTGCGCTCGCAATGGTTTGGCTAAATTTTTCGATTTAGTCAACTAAGAGGGAATCAGGTATAAATCCTGAACAAGCCCGTTACTGTGAATTCCATGCAACATTTTGACAGATTATAGCGATTAAATTAGCGTAATCTAAACTTTTGCCACTGCATTTACTATAAATGTGGGAAGGCGGCTCAAAATGGGAAGTAGTCAGGAGACCTGCCATGCGTATCAATTGAAGCTTTCGTGGACCAAAGCTTTCAGCACAATACCGATGATCATAATTAAAAATTGATTTTTCGAATTTATCAAAACAGCACTATTTTATTAATAGAATAGACTATTTATGCGTTTATGTAACATTAAGCATTCTTACCTTTTACAAGGTGGACTGTACTTGCTTGTATGGATTTTATTATTGAATCCTATTTATGCGCAAGAACGTTCCCATGTTCTAAGTCAAGAATCAGATACTTTAAAACCACACCATTTGAGTGAGGTGATTCTTTATACTAGTAAAAGAGAATTTAAGATTGACTCACCAATGCCTGTGCAAATATTATCAGGAAAGCAACTGGAAAAGCTTAATAGTTTGTCTGTAGCAGATGCTATCCGATACTTTTCAGGTGTGCAGCTAAAAGATTACGGTGGAATTGGGGGTTTGAAAACAATTAACGTGCGCTCACTAGGAAGTGCGCATACCGCCGTTTTTTATGACGGAATGAGTATAAGTAATGCTCAAAATGGTCAAGTCGATTTGGGGAGGTATTCTCTCGATAATATTGAAGCAATTGAATTGTACAATGGTCAAAAATCAACAATTTTTCAGCCAGCAAGAGGATTTTTTGCTTCCAATACGCTCTATTTGCGCACAAAACTTCCACAATTTAAAGAGCATAAAAATACTAATATTCGAATAGGTCTTAAATCGGGATCTTTCGGATTAGTAAATCCTGCTATGCTTTTCGAACAAAAACTAGCAGAGAAAATTTCACTCACGGTTAGTACCGAATGGACAAAAGCAGATGGACATTATAAATACCGCTACCAAAAACTAAATGGCTACGACACAACTGCTGTTCGTCAAAATGGAGATATTGAGGCAATTAGAAGCGAACTTACGCTTCATGCGCAGGTAAGTGAGACAGCCAAAGCAACTTTTAAAGCTTATTTTTATGATTCGGACCGCGGTTTGCCTGGAGCAATTGTTGCCAATAATTATGAGCACGTACAAAGACAATCGGATCGAAATTTTTTCGTTCAAGGATCTTTTCAAAATTCGTACGCCAAAAAGTTTGAACTTTTAGCCAACCTTAAATTTAGTAATGACTTCAGTCGTTACATAGATCCCGATTACAAAACATTAGAAGGAGTGATGGATAATAAATATTATCAAAAAGAGTTCTACGCCTCCTTAGCCAATTTATATCACATTACTAAATGGTGGAAGGCTTCCCTAGCAACCGATTTTTCGATAAATACGTTAGATGCTAATTTATATCGATTTCCATACCCAACTCGATATTCTTATCTAGGAGCTTTATCTAGTGAAATGACTTGGGACCGTCTAGATATTCAAGCCAATCTGTTGGGTACCTATGTAGATGAACAAGTAAAAGAATACCAACAAGGTGATAGTCAACGAATTTTTTGTCCCGTATTATCAGCATCCTATCAACCTTTTAATGATAAAAATTTTAGAATTAGAGCCTTCTACAAAGAATCTTTTCGAATGCCGACATTCAACGATTTATATTACACTTTTATAGGGAACAGTTCTTTGAAGCCCGAATTTACTACGCAGTACAATTTTGGAAGTACTTATATTATCGAACCTGCTAAAGTATTACAAACAGCTTCTTTTCAAGCAGATCTGTATTACAACCGCGTGAAAGATAAAATTATAGCAATGCCATCAGCTAATCTTTTCCGATGGACGATGGTCAACTTAGGAGAAGTCGAAATAAAAGGAATTGATATAAATACCAATTTTGTATTCAAGTTACCAGCACAATTATTTTTGGATATAGGCATTAGTTATACTTATCAGAAGGCGATTGATATCACCTCTCCGACAGGCACCACGTATAAAGATCAGATTCCATACACCCCAGAGAACAGTGGCACGCTAACATCGTCTTTGAATTGGAAGAACTGGCAAATAAATTACAGCTTCATTTATACAGGTGCTCGTTACAGCCAGAAGGCAAATATACCGGTAAACTATGTACAACCTTGGTACACGAGTGATATGGCATTGGTTTGGACAGGTAAATTATTAAATATACCTGTAAAAACAGGTGTTGAGGTTAATAATTTTTTTAATCAGTATTATGACGTAGTGCTGAACTTCCCAATGCCTGGGCGTAATTATCGTTTCAACATATCTTTTAATTTCTAAAACAAAAAACAAATACTTAAATAAAAAACAAATGAAAATTAATTATAAATATGGGAGGTTGTTATTGCTTTTGGCAGTTGCATTTACGTCGTGTCAAGAAGACGCACCTTCAATTGAAGAAGAAGTAATAGAGTTGCCATCAGAAACGGTAGTGTCTGTGGAGGGATTTTACCTCCTTAATGAGGGTAATATGAGTTCGAATAAAGCTTCATTGGATTATTACGATTATGCAACAGGTACTTACCGCCGTAATATTTACAGTCAAGCAAATCCTGATGCTACTTTGGGTCTGGGCGATGTAGGGAACGATATTGGTATTTATGGTAACAAGATTTATGCAGTAATAAATAACTCCAATAAAGTGGAGGTTTTAGATGCCACCACCGAAAAACGATTGGCAGTTATTGATGTAAAAAACTGTAGATACATCACATTTGCAAGTGGTAAAGCATACGTGAGCGCATACGATGGAGAAGTAGGAGTAGGAGACAGTTCGCCAAACGGATTTGTTTCTGAAATAGACACTACTGCATTAAAAATTACAAGAACGGTACGTGTAGGTCGTCAACCAGAGGAAATTGCTGTTGTTGGGAAAAAGTTATATGTAGCCAATTCAGGTGGGTATAATCCGGATAATTATGAAAAAACTGTTTCGGTCATTGACCTAGAAACATTTACAAAAATAAAAGATATTGAAGTTGCTGTTAACCTTCACCGATTAAAGGCAGATAGCGATGGTGATTTATATGTGAGTTCTCGAGGTGATTATTACAGCATACCATCGAATCTTTTTGTAATTGATACAAAAACAGATGCAGTTAAAAAAGTATTTGATGTTGCTTGTGCTAATTTGACGATAGTAGGAGATAATGCGTATGTAATTGGATCTGATTTTAGTTACACCACTTTTAATTTTGTGATTAGTTACTCGCTAATAAATGTAAGAACAGAAACTTTGAGTACAGCTAGTTTTCTGCCAAAATCGGTAAGTGACCTTATTCAAACTCCTTACGGGATTGCAGTTGATCCTTTATCAAAAAATGTTTATATCACAGATGCAGGTGACTATGTGTCCCCCGGAAAATTGTATTGTGTCGACGCAACTGGTAACCTGAAATTTTCGGTGACTACCGGTGATATTCCAGCTCATATTGCTTTTAAAAACAAAACAAAATAAAAATTAATATTATTTAAACTATTGTTAAATGAAGAAAATTATTTTCGCACTATCCTTAATTTTATCTCTGACAGCTTGTTCTGAAGATGAAATAGCAGCTCCAGAAATTTCAATTACAGAACCTACTGGTGGTTTTGCAATTGATAAAATGAAATGGTTACGTATACAACCAGAAGTAAAAAATAGTCAAGATATTACTTATTCTTGGCTACTTGATGGTACTGAAGTGGCTATGAGTTCAAACTTTGAATATGTTTTTGCCGCAGCTGGAACGCATACTATTCAGTTAACTGCAAAAAATGCTGGAGGAATAACTACCAAAACTTTTATGGTTACAGTTAATGAGCAAACGTATATCAATAAGATAACAAAAGTATTTGAATATTTACCAGCTCCAGGACAATTTATCAATGTACTGCCGATTGCAACTACAGATGATACGGCAGAGACGATGAGAGTAAAAGCAGAAGAAAAATTAACTGCCAATAGTATGATTACGTTGGGTGGATTTGGTGGATATGTGATTTTTGGTTTTGATCATACGGTGATTAATAAAGAAGGAAACGATTTTATAGTTCTTGGAAATGCATTTGCCAATAATGCTGAACCTGGAATTATTATGGTTTCAAATGATGCTAATGGAAATGGATTGGCAGATGATGAATGGTATGAAATTGCTGGTTCAGAGTACAACAAAGACACCACAATTAAGAACTATGAAATTACCTATTACAAACCAGCTACAGAGCCAGCAAATGCTAGTGAGCCAAATTATATCAAATGGGTAGATAATCAAGGACAAACTGGATACCTTTCGAAAAATGCTTACCATAAACAAACTTATTATCCGAGTTGGAAAGGTGAAACATTGACTTTAAAGGGTACCTTTTTGAAATCAACTATGGCAAAAACAAGCTATTGGATCACTCCAGCCTATGAATTTGGATATGCTGACAATTGGTCTAATACCGATGCTAAATCACAAATTGACATAAGCTGGGCTGTAGATAAGGATGGAAAAGCGGTACAGTTAAAAGGAATCGATTTTGTAAAAGTTTACAATTCAAACCGAGCAGAGAACTCGTCTACAGGTGAACAGTCTACCGAAGTAGCAGGATTTAAAGATTTGAATATTTAATAATTTAAATGTAACTCACAAAAAAAGCTTCAGAGAGATCTGAAGCTTTTTTTGTTTATAGAAGAGCTAATAACAACTTAATTATTTGCAATTTATTTTTACCGAATAGTCGGGTTTTAATGGTTCATTTGTTTGCGCCAAACGTTGTGAGCCTGTATTGGCAGGACAAGCAATATCGTCTGTAGCATCATAGACTATCGTTTTTCCCGAGGCAATTAGTGCAGCGGGAACATAAAGCTGTACTTTAGTTACAGAATATCCCGCTGGGAAATAGCGAATGTAATAACCATCAGGGTGCAAAGTCCAGATACCACTAGGTACATCACTTCTAGATGGAGCCATACCAGCTATAATTGCGTATTTTTCCATTTCAGCATAGGTGTAATTCCCCGAAGCGACCATTTTTCGAATATTATTTTCAGCTTCAAACGCATCTTGGATGCCAGAAGGAAGTTTTGATTTGGCTTTGCTCATAACGCTCGCAGGTAAAACCCCAAGCATTCCACCTTCAAGATGTGTCAATTCCATCGGACTTAATAATGCCACCGCAGTAAGTTTTACTTGGCCACTATAATCGGCAAAACGTGTTCTCGCTATTATCGTCCATAACAGTACTTGAATATCGTTTTGATTAACTTCTGGTTTGGTCTCTGCATTCTTTAATATTGTAGTAATGATGTTATGCTTAGGACCTAAAATTGGTGCATACATATAACCATCTCCTTTTGATGGAGCATAAGTTCCAGCTTTTAAACAATAACTTTTATTGGTCATTTCAAAAAATCCTTCACAAAGTACAAATCCTCCTGTTGCAGCTTTTGGTAATAAGTATAGCTGTTGTGCATTTTTTACAGCAATTAAATCTGGGAATTTCGATCCCTTCATGTCAACATCGTCAAATGAAGTTGTTATTGCTGCAGGCTTTTTTAGCACCTCATCTAGGCCTAGTTTTTTAGTTCCCATTGCTGTTCCTACTTCTAGTATTTTGTCTTTCCAACCTCCAAATTGAGAATAACCAGCAGTGCTACTACAACAAGCAATTAATAGAATGATACAATTTAATTTTATTTTTTTCAATGTTTCTCAAATTTAAATTACCAAACAAATATAATTATATTCTTATGAAATTTTGTTAACTACAAGGTTATTATTTAGTTAGGTTTTATGCGCGAAGATTATTAGACTTTTGTGTATTTTATTTTAACGCATAAAAAAAACAGGCTATTGCCTGTTTTTAGTTTTTATTGTTAAGTTAAATTTTTAGATTACCAACTTCCGCCAGATCCACCGCCAGAGAAACCTCCGCCGCCAAAACCACCGCCGAAGCCTCCACCTCCAAAACCACCACCAGATGATCCTCCTCCAAATCCGCCGCCTCCGCCACCGCGACCAAGACTGCTTAAAATAATAGCATCAAGTAGGCTAGGACCTCGAGAACGATTACCTGAGTTACCACCACCGCTGCCGCCTCCTTTATTTTTAGAAGCTAGTATGAGGATGATGACTATAATCACGATAAATGGAAAAATCGGAAAGTCTTTTCCTTCTGCTTGTTTGCGTTCCCCTTTGTACTTACCATTGAAGACTTTAAAAAGAGCATCAGTACCTTTATCTAGTCCGTTGTAATAGCTACCGGCTTTGAATTCGGGAATAATAATATTTCTAGTTATTTCTCCACCAATTCCGGCTGTTAAACGGTCTTCCAATCCATATCCTGGAGAAATCCATATTTTTCTTTCGGCTTTTGCCAATAAAATAAGGACACCATTATCGTCTTTTTTTGTACCACCAATTCCCCATTGCTGCGCCCATTTTGGGGTTAAGATTCCAATATCTTCACCTTTTAAACTTTCGATAGTAATAATTACAATTTGAGTTGTAGTAGTATCGGCATAGCGAACTAATTTTTCTTCTAATTGTGCCTTTTCAGTACTACTCAAAACATTCCCGTAATCATAGACCGAAGTTTGCATTTTCGGAATTTCAGGGATGGTATATTGTGCAAATAAAAAACCGCTATTTAGCAAAAACAGAACAATTGCCAAACTATGCCAATTGGTATTTACTAGCTGATTTTTAATTTTCAGAAATGATATTTTAAAATTTGTTTTTTGCATTATTCTCCTTTAGATATTTCGTTCGATAATTCGTTGATGTCATCACTTGTGTAAGGGAAGTGCTTTTTCAATTCTTGTCCAGCACTCAGAATTCCATCAATCAAACCTTGTTTAAAATTACCAGTTTTGAATTGTTCTACCATTAAGTCTTTGGTGTTATCCCAGAAGTTATCTGGAACAATGTCATTAATTCCTTCGTCGCCAAGAATTACAAAATTTTTGTCGGCTACTGCTACGTAAAATAAAACACCATTTTTTTTGTTCTGTATTGGTCATTCCTAGTAACTGAAAAACGGCTAGGGCACGATCATAGTGGTCTAATTCTGTAGTGTTCTCAATATGCACTCTAATTTCTCCTGAGGTATTTAGCTCAGCTACTTTGATTGCGTCTACAATAGCACTTTCTTCTTCGGGCGTTAAAAAATCTTCTGCTTTTGACATAAATTGGGTTTTTTATAAAAAAACAAATTTCACAAACTGTCAACAATTTTGATCTGTAACAATTTGTGAAATAAGTTTTAAATTTAGAATATTAGAATTGTACTTCTACTGGTTTTTCAGCGCCTTCAACCGCATTGAAATAGGCTTTTTCTTGGAAACCAAACATTCCAGCAAACATAGAATTAGGGAATGTTTTGATGTGTGTGTTGTATGGTTTAACAGCTTCATTAAAACGAGTACGAGATGTCAAAATTTGATTTTCTGTACTAGCCAATTCGTCTTGCAATTTCAAAAAGTTCTGATTTGCTTTCAAATCAGGATATTTTTCAACAGTAACTAATAATCGAGATAATGAACTACTCACACCACTTTGTGCAGAATTAAAAGCTGCCAATTGTTCCGGAGTAATATTTGATGGATCAACAGTAGTTTGAGTTGCTTTAGCACGAGCTTCAATCACAGCTGTCAAAGTACTTTTTTCAAAGTCTGCGGCCCCTTTTACAGTGTTCACCAAATTTCCTATTAGGTCATTTCGTCTTTGATAAGACGTTTGTACATTACCCCAAGACTCTTCAATATCTTGATTTAATGTTACAGCTGTATTGTTAATTCCTTTAACCCAGCTATAACCAACGATAACGATTACAGCGACAATAATCCAAGGTAAAAATTTTTTAAAATTCATTTTTCTATTTAATTTAAAGTTTAATTTTTTGTTTTAATTCTATCAATACTTACTTTCAATATGTAATCTCAAAATTCAATCTCAGAGATAAAATTACAATCACAATTTTGACAGTGATTGCTATTCTTCATTGCAATTCTAAAGTTCATTTTTAATATTCGTTAGTTGAGTTCTAATTCCTTCCAATTTCCGAATAATTTCAAACTTATCCAATGTTTTCTTCTGTCCTTCTTTCAAATGCGTTTTTGCTCCTTCGAGTGTAAAGCCTCTTTCCTTTACCAAATGATAGATCAATTGTAAATTAGTCACATCCTCGGGAGTAAACATACGGTTACCCTTGGCATTCTTTTTTGGTTTTAAGATATCAAATTCACTGTCCCAAAACCGAATCAGCGAAGCATTCACATTAAAAGCCTTGGCAATCTCACCAATACTGTAATACCTTTTATCTTTAGAAAGCTCTATGTGCATATTCTTTTTTTAATAATTATTTTGTTCGAAAGTCAAACTTCAATTTCAAAAATCAAACTTCATTTATCTTTAATCAGCAATCAAAAATCGTTAATCAAGCGACTGATTCTCCTGATTTGCAATTTGTGAAATCGCAACATATTCGACCGCTGAGATATTTCCGTAATAAAAATTCAAGGGATTAACAACCTTACCATCTTTGTGCACTTCATAATGCAAATGCGGTGCTTCCGATCTTCCGGTACTTCCAACAAAACCAATTACGTCACCTCGCTTAATACGTTGTCCCGGTCGGCAATTGTATTTACTCATGTGTGCATACAATGTTTCGTATCCATAACCATGCCTAATCACCACATGATTACCATAACCCGACGCATTCGCGTCTGCTTGAGTAACTACTCCATCACCTGTTGCGTATATGGGAGTCCCTGTCTGCGCTGTAAAATCCATGCCTTCATGTCTTTTTCGAGCTTTGGTAAAAGGATCTGTGCGGTATCCAAAACCTGAAGCCATTCTTTTTAAATTTTCATTGCGTACTGGCTGAATGGCAGGTATAGCTGACAAAAGTTTGTTTTTTTCCTTTGCCAATTTTAATATCGCATCCAATGACTGAGATTGAATAGCCAATTCTTTTGCCAAAACATCTACTTTTTGCGTTGTGGTTAATACCAATTTTGTATTATCATAACCTTGCAATTCCGCATAACGATTTGGGTCTTTTATTCCCGACTTGCGTTCTTCGGTGGGAATTGGAGCTGTATTAAAATAAGTTCGGTACAAATTATTATCTCTATCTTCAATGGCAGCTGTAACTGTTGAGAGTTCTTCAACTCTTTTATTTAAAACCTCATAATTTAGCTTTAAATTTTCGTTTCTACGCATTAAAAGTCGGTCCTTTGGAGTATCAAAATAAGGTGTGTTCAATAATACAACAAAACACAGAAAACCAAACAAAGACGAAGCAACCAAAAACAACACAAAATAGGCAAATTTGTGTCTTTTCTTGGTTTTAATCTTCCGATATGCCAGATTTTCAGAATCGTAATAATATTTTACTTTCGCCATATTTTAAAATACCCTATTTTTGCACGTTCAAAAAGGTTAGTCGAACAAATTTAATAAATGTTTCATTTGTACCACCGCTTTTTTAAGAATAATAATAATAAGAGCCTAATCCAGCTGTGCGTTGCAAGTTCTCGATAGGTACTCTTTTTTTCTAATGAAACTGCAGGAGCTTCCTCCGGTCGCTCTGCCGCTTCAAGAAAAAAATAGAGTCCCATTCTCGAAGCTTTCCACTGCCATCTGGGGCACCAAAAAAATAGACGATTTGGTTATTTGCGTTTGATACCAAACGATTAACCGATTAACAGGATAAAAAATAAAAATGAAATCACAAGACATTCGCAAAGCGTACTTACAATTCTTTGAAAGTAAAGGACACTTAATTGTTCCTTCGGCACCTATAGTTCTAAAAGACGATCCAACCTTGATGTTCAACAACTCGGGCATGGCACAGTTTAAAGAATACTTTTTAGGAAACGCCACACCCAAAAGTAATCGTATCACCGACACGCAAAAGTGTCTTCGTGTTTCAGGAAAACATAATGACTTAGAAGATGTAGGTTTTGACACCTATCACCATACCATGTTCGAAATGCTAGGAAACTGGTCTTTTGGTGATTATTTCAAAAAAGAAGCATTGCCTTGGGCTTGGGAATTCTTGACGGATGTTTTAAAATTAGATAAAGACCGTTTGTATGTTTCTGTTTTCGAAGGAAATGAAGCTGAGAATGTACCTTTCGATCAAGATGCTTTTGATATCTGGAAGCAATTTGTACCCGAAGACCGAATCATTTTGGGAAATAAAAAAGACAACTTCTGGGAAATGGGTGATCAAGGACCATGTGGACCATGTTCTGAAATTCATATTGATTTGCGTACAGACGAAGAAAGAGCAGCTGTTTCTGGTTTTAGTCTTGTCAATGCAGATCATCCACAAGTAGTAGAGATTTGGAATAATGTATTTATGGAATTTAACCGTAAAGCAGATGGATCGCTAGAGAAATTACCAGCACAACACGTGGATACCGGAATGGGATTTGAGCGTTTGTGTATGGCTATGCAAGGTGTGACATCAAATTATGATACAGATGTATTTACACCACTAATTGCAAAGGTTGAAGAAATTACAGGGTTTAAATACACCACAAACGAAATCAAAGACGTTTCTGAAGAGCAAAATAAAACCAATATTGCAATTCGAGTTGTAATCGATCACGTGCGTGCTGTAGCCTTTGCTATCGCCGATGGACAATTGCCATCTAACACGGGGGCTGGATATGTAATTCGTAGAATTTTACGTCGTGCGATTCGTTATGGTTTTACTTTTTTAAATACAAAGGAAGCTTTCATTTATGAGTTGGTAGGAGTCCTAGCAGATCAAATGGGAGAATTTTTTCCAGAAATTAAAAAGCAACAGGCGCTTGTTACTAATGTTATCCGTGAGGAAGAGGCATCCTTCTTAAGAACATTAGACCAAGGTTTACAATTATTAGATAAAGTAATTGCTGAAACTAATGGTAAAGAGGTAAATGGTGCTAAAGCATTCGAATTATACGATACATTTGGTTTTCCTATAGATCTTACCGCTTTGATTCTTAGAGAAAGAGGTTTCTCATTAGACGAAGCAGGATTTGATAAAGCAATGCAAGAACAAAAATCACGTTCTCGTGCTGCATCAGAGGTTTCAACTGATGACTGGAAAATTCTAGTTGAAGGAAATACAGAGTCGTTTGTAGGATACGACCAAGTTGCAAATGAAGTAAAAATTACACGTATACGTAAAGTAGATTCAAAGAAGGATGGAGTTTTATATCAAATCGTTCTAGACGCTACCCCTTTTTATCCCGAAGGTGGAGGTCAAGTTGGAGACAGGGGGACATTAGTTTCTGCTAATGAAACCATTGAAATAATTGACACTAAAAAAGAAAATAATTTGATTTTGCATTTTGCAAAACAACTACCAGAAAATATTAATGCAAGTTTTGTAGCCAACGTCAATACCGATTTGAGAGCTGCAACGGCAAAAAATCACTCAGCGACACACTTAATGCATGAAGCGTTACGCACTATTCTGGGTACGCATGTAGAGCAAAAAGGATCGTTGGTGAATTCAAAAAATTTACGTTTCGACTTTTCGCACTTTTCAAAAGTGACTGATTCAGAATTGCAAATGGTAGAAGATTTTGTAAATGCTAGAATACAAGAACAATTACCGTTAATCGAGCGTCGCAATATTCCAATCCAACAAGCGTTAGACGAAGGTGCAATGGCTTTGTTTGGAGAAAAATATGGCTACAATGTACGTGCAATCAAATTCGGAAAAAGTATGGAATTATGCGGAGGAATCCACGTAAATAATACTTCTGAAATTTGGGACTTTAAAATTGTGTCAGAAGGAGCAGTAGCAGCAGGAATTCGTCGTATTGAGGCAATTACAAGTCAAGCCGTAAAAGATTTTTATACATCACAAGAAAACTTGTTGGGCGAAATTAAAACGACTTTAAAGAATCCGCAAGATACTGTCAAAGCAGTGGTAGCACTTCAAGACGAAAATGCAAAGTTGAAAAAACAATTGGAAGCCTTGTTGAAAGACAAAGCTAAAAACATTAAAGTAGAACTGGCTCAAGAAGTACAATTAATCAACGGAGTACAGTTTTTAGCAAAACAAGTAGATTTAAATCCTGAGGGTGCTAAAGATTTGGCTTATGAACTGGGGAATTTAGGAACCAATATGTTCTTGGTTCTAGCTACAGCCGAAGAAGGTAAGCCAATGTTATCCTGCTATATTTCGAAAGAATTAGTAGCAGAAAAAGGATTAAATTCTGGATTAGTTGTTCGTGAATTGGGTAAGTTTATCCAAGGTGGAGGTGGAGGGCAACCTTTCTTTGCAACAGCCGGAGGAAAGAATGCAGAAGGAATTAACGAAGCGCTATCGAAAGCAATTGATTATATAAAATAGTAACAAGAATCGAAAAGCCAGAAATAAAATCAATTAGTTTTTGGCTTTTCGAATTATATAAAGAATACCATAATAGTAATTAAGATTTATATTTCAGTAAATGAAAACTAAAAAACATGTATTTTGGTTCTTGTCACTCATACTATTTTCGTTTGTATCATGCACGAAGGATACAGATGAACAAGTAAAATTTTTAAAAACAATTGATCGAACACTTGATGGTGGGTCGAAAGTCACAACCTCTTTTTCTTACCAAGGGTCGCAAATATCAACGATCGAAAATAGTGATAGTTTAAAAGAGTTCACCTATACAATGGGACTGATTACAGCTATAACGACCACAAATAAAGCGTCTGCTATTCAAACTGTCGTTGGCTACACATATGAAGGAGGCAAACTAAAAACTGTATTATCTCCAAATAATTATGTAGTAAGATATGCTCACAATGCAGATGGTACTGTCACTTTTGAAAAATTTGACATAAGTGTTGCAAACACCGAAACGAAAATTCACCATGGAATTTTAACCTTCGATAAGGAGAATTTAGTTAAAGAAGAGCAAACTTTGGATAACCAACCTTCTGGAGTGGTTACGAAGTATGTTGTGAATTATGAGTATGATGAAAAAACGAATCCCTACAGCGCAATTACCGGTTATAATAAATTGCTTGACCAAGGGGGTGAAATTTCATCGAACAATTATTTAGTAAAAACAGTTGAGAATACTATTGAGTCGAATGGTCAAGTTATCTCTTCAGCTACTTTTTACAGCAACAGTTTCAAATACGATGAGTCAAATTATCCCAAAGAGAAAAATTCGTTTGTAACTATCGCTGACAAAGGACTTACTGTAAGTGAAAAAATAGTTTATATATACTAGTTGCAAATGGAATTTAGACTGAAAATACCAATTTTAAAAAGCAGTTATCCGATAGATTATAATTCGAAAATTGTTTCTATAGGGTCTTGCTTTGCAGTCAATATTGCCAATAAATTAGATTACTACAAATTTCAAAATTTTTGTAACCCATTTGGGATAATCTTCAACCCGGTTTCTATTCAAATTTTAATAGAACGTGCGGTGCAGAAAAGATTTTTTATCGAAAGCGATATTTTCTTTCACAATGATCTGTGGCATTGTTACGAGCTACATTCCGAACTTTCGAATCCAGACAAAGAGGTTTTTTTAGCAAATCTAAATAAACTTGTTAAACAGACCCATAGTCATATAAACGAGGCAACTCATTTTCAAATTACCTACGGCACATCTTGGGTCTATCGATTGAATGATAATAATCAAATAGTTGCTAATTGCCACAAAGTGCCACAAAAGGAGTTTACGAAAGAGCTACTTTCGATAGTCGCTATTCAAACAGCTATCGATTCTACAGTTAGTTTAATCCAGACTTTAAATCCAGGAGCTAAATTTATTTTTACTGTTTCTCCTGTGCGTCACATAAAGGATGGTTATGTAGAAAATACGTTGAGCAAAGCACATTTGATTACAGCAATTCATAGTTTCATTAAGACAGATGCGTTGTGCAGTTACTTTCCTTCGTACGAAATTATGATGGATGAACTAAGAGATTATCGATTTTATGCAGCAGATATGTTACACCCTAGCGAACTGGCTGTTGATTTTATTTGGGGGCGATTTCAGGAGACGGCTATTAGCGAATCAGTGTTTGATGCTATGGCAGCCGTTGATTCCATTCAGAAAAGCTTAGGACATAAACCATTCAATCTTGAATCGGTCAGCCATCAAAAGTTTTTACTCAAACTGAATAATAAAATTAATAATTTAGCAGTCGAATACCCAAACATTAAATTTTAATGATGACTACAGAAAGAAATATGCTCTCGTATTTTAACGAATTCAGAAAATGGATAATACTAATTTTGGTAGCGATTGTACTTTTTTTGGGATACCAATACTTTACCAAAAAGGAGGACAGTTCCACTGTTGAATACGATACCGCTCTAATTGAACAACAAATAAAGAATGTTGGAAAATTGGTAGTGACAGAAGGCCATTTTGCCGAGGTACTAACTTACAAAGACAATAAAAAATATTTAGGCAATTTAATCGCTTTTGAAAAGAAAGCCTTAGTCATCGTTAACGCAGATGTAACAGTTGGGTTTGATTTGAGTTTGGTGAAGTATGATATTGATTCTATAAATAAAGTGGTTAACATTGTTAACATTCCAAAAGAAGAAATCAAAATAAGTACCGATCTTAAATATTACGATACAGAATCGAGTCGTATGAATGAATTTACGGGTGATGATTACAACAAAATTGCAAAAATCGCAAAAGCAAACATTGCCAAGAAAGTAGAAAGCTCCTCCCTGAAGAAAAATGCAAAAAATCGATTCGTGTCTGAATTGTCAAAATTACTGATTGTGACAAAATCCATGGGTTGGAAATTGCAGTACGACGGTGAAGCAGTGAATGATGATTCTGATTTGGATGTAAAGATCAAAGGATAATAAAACGCTTTAGTAGTTTGATACAATAATACATTTAGTAAAATAAAAACAAAAGCTACAACTTAGATAGGTTGTAGCTTTTGTTTTTTAATAGCAAGAACAATCTACTCAACTTCAAATAACAATATTTGAGTCTTTTGTTTGTCAGAGAAATTGTTGTCACTTACAAATAAAATTGATTGCTTGCCATTGGATAATTTAGGACCAAAAGTAATCCCTTCGATGTTGTCAATAAAAATCCCTAAGTCATCCATGTCTAAGACTAATTTTTTGGTAGCAAGTTTAATATCTTGATTTTGCAGCGAAGCCATGTTTTTTACATTAGTCGCTTTCGATATGTCTGACAAATACACTTTTATTGAGCAGGATTGTCTCCCTACAGAATAAGAGCGTTCTACCGTTAATAGGCGATTTTGGTCATAATATAAAATAGACGATATTCCGTTTACCGCAAAGCCATTTGCAGGAATAGGTTCCGTTGCAATCGGCTCCAAAAGATAGGCGTACTGCGCTGTATTTTGTTTTGATTTTACGTCAAATTGATAAAACCGAATCAAACCTCCAGCAGAAGTAGTTGCTTTTGCACCATCTTCATAAAGTGGTTCTTCGATATTTGTATAAAGTGTTTTGTACTCCTTATCAAAAGTTAGACCTTCGAGAACACCATTATTGCGCGGTCCTTTTTCTTCTATTTTCATTTTTAAATTAGAAGGTAATGTATAGGTGTCACTGTAAATTCCGTTTAATGTCGCCTCTTGCAAGGTTGGGTCTTGTAGAATTGTGGTATTTTTTGAAACTACGCGTGCACCTTCACTGCTCCATGCCACAGTTTTTGTTTTTGAGTTATAACGCAATTCTTCGGGATCGGAAGAAGTGTCTGGAAATTTGTCATAATCGCTGTAACTTTCTCCTTTGGCATTTTTTAATGTTACTACATTTTGAAAATCCACACTTTCAATTTTATTTGATTGTAAAGGGATTTTGGCAGTGTAAAACCGAGCATCGTTAAAGCTTGACTTATCATCACAAATAAAGTAGTACAGTTCATTATCAGCGTCGTAATCAATACTTGATAAACCGCCAACCAAAGTGTTTTTAAATTCTGTATTGTAGGGAACTTCAACAGCATCTACAAATTTTAAAGTAGGAGCTTCATTTTTATCAGTTGATGTTTTAAGACCACTGCAAGAAAGAATGCTTAAAGTTGATAATGCAAGAAAAAATAATTTACGCATGAGGAAATATATTAGTTTTTGATAGTATTGTTTTGCGCTTCATTTCGAAAATAATTGATTTTATAATGAAACATATCTGCCATGTTTTTGGCTCTTAATTTCGCTTCATCTGCTATAGCACCCGTAAATAAATTATCTACTGTTGCAATAAAGATTTCCATCCAGCGATCAAAATGTTCTTTCTCAACTGGAAGATGCTTGTGGGGTGGAAACGGACTTCCCGAATACGTATGAACTTCGAGTAAAATTGTTTGCCAGAAACGGTACATTTTCTCCAGATGATCAGGCCAGCGATTTGCGATTTTCTCATTAAAAATCGGTCCGATAAATGGATCTTCTTGTACTTTTGAATAAAAAGTATTTACCAATAACTTTATATCTTCAATGGTTTTGATATCTTCTAGAGGCATAATATTGTTTTTGATGTATAATTTCACTTTATCTTATTAACCAATAAGTTGCGTGTAAAGCTCAGGCAATTCATTAAGATACTTGTATTCAAATCCTGTTTTAGTCATATTTGATCTTATCGGATTAATGTCATCTCTATTTTTTAATTCTAAGCCAACGACAACTGAGCCTACTTCGCGATTGGTTTTTTTATTGTATTGAAAGTAAGTGATGTCATCTGTAGGTCCCAAAATATCATTTACAAACTCTTTTAAAGCTCCGGGACGTTGTGGAAACTGAATTAAAAAGTAATGCATTAATCCTTCATAAAGCAGAGATCGTTCTTTGATTTCGGCTGTACGTTCGATATCATTATTACTACCACTTACTACACAAACTACAGTTTTTCCTTTTATTTCTTTTTTATAAAATTCAAGGGCCGCAATGGTTAAGGCTCCTGCAGGTTCAACAACCATAGCTTCCTCATTATACAAGCGCAAAATTGTAGTGCATACTTTTCCTTCGGGTACCAAAACGATATCGCTTAGATTTTTTTGGCAAATTTCAAACGTGTGCTGTCCTACTTGTTTTACGGCAGCACCATCAACAAATTTGTCAATAGATTGCAAAACCGTGTTTTGACCACGTGCGATAGAATTTTGCATAGCTGGAGCCCCTTTTGGTTCGACTCCGATAATATGGGTTTTGGGGCTTAATTGCTTAAAAACAGTCGAAACTCCCGCTGCTAGTCCACCGCCGCCAATAGGTAAAAATAAATAGTCAATTGGGTTTTTAAAAGCTTCCAAAATTTCGAGACCTACCGTACCTTGGCCCGCAATAACTTTAGGATCATCAAAAGGGTGAATGAATATTTTATTATTTTTGGTAGCATCTTCCATTGCGGCGGCAAATGCATCGTCAAATGTGTCTCCTGTCAAAACAATTTCGACAAATGACTTTCCAAATAATTGGACCTGCTTTACCTTTTGCTTAGGCGTTGTGCTAGGCATGTATATTGTACCTTTTATTTCGAGCAAATGACAAGAATAAGCCACACCCTGAGCATGATTACCTGCACTGGCACATACAATAGCTTGTTGTTTCTCACTATCATTCAAACTACTAATTTTATTGTAAGCTCCACGAATTTTATAAGAACGTACAATCTGCAAATCCTCTCTTTTTAGTAATATAGTAGCACCAAATTCATCAGATAAATTCAGGTTTTTTTGGAGAGGGGTACTTGGTACAACATCTTTTAATTGTAATTGGGCAGCTTCTACTTCGGCAAACAAATTCATTTTTTTCTTTTTTAAATAAAAAAAAACCTCTCAAAGCGAGAGGTTGATTTTATTAAGTTTATCATAGACTCGTATAAATAACATCTTTACATCAATATAAAATACAATGTGGTTAAAATGGTATTAATAGTAGTTAATTCGGGTCAATAGTTTAATTCGAGTGTAAAAATAAGCATATAGAAATAACTATACTAGTTCATTCTTATTTTTTATCCTGTGTTGGCGGAAATTGAGCGATAATTTTAGCAACAAATTCATTTATTTGTTCTTCTTTCCTAGATCTGTTTTCTGTCAATGATCCAATTCCTTCACCTTCCCAAATTAATTCTTTCTTTTTGGCATCGATTAAATCAATGTATAAAGTTCCCTCTGTGGTCGCATTGACAAAAGAGTTTCCGCCCATCATAAACATCGGGTTTCTCCATCCCCAGCCGTAACCCCAGCCAGCATTAAATTGATTTACATTTAGACGTTCTCTCTCTTTGGTCAATATATTAATTAACATATCTGGATTATCACTTTTGGTGTAACCTTTTTTTGTCATCTCATCATCAATTGCGCGTAGAATACGTCTTTTATCTAATTCAGATACCTGAACTTTATCAACGCCGTTCTTATGAAAGGCATATGTTTTAAATTGAGTAAAATCAACTTGTGAGTCGTAATCTGCATTCACACGCACACTAGTACATGAGGTCAAGATTAAAATTAAAAATAAGGGTAGGAGTTTAAGAGTTTTCATAATAAAAATATTTTAGTTATCAATCTGAAGTATAATAAGTTGTGGTATTTTTAATAACTCAAAAATCATACCAATCAAAATTTATTTTTTTATTCTACCAGTTTTCTTGTCGTAACCATAAGGGCAGTGTCGGCAACCATTCTTACAACAATACCCTCTCTTGAGGTGGTGCTTTTCGGTTAAGCATTTGTAACCCTCGGGTGTATAGTAAAAATCTTCTCCTTCAATCAATTTATTTTTGTTACTTTGGTCATCCATGCTATCAAATTAGATCGATAAAGATAGAAGTCTTTCAAGCAAAATTATAAATTTATAAGCAATGTTTTTTGTTGTTACCAAATATTTAACGCCAAAGAGTTTTCGAGGTTTGACACTCTTTCCTTTCGTATTTATGAAATATGCTGCAGACAAAGTCAATGTTGTATTTATTAATCACGAAAAAATCCATCTTAAGCAGCAAATAGAACTTTTAATCATTCCTTTTTTTCTATGGTATGGCTTAGAATATCTCATTAGATTGATACAATATAAAGACAAGTATATTGCCTACAAAAATATAAGTTTTGAAAGAGAAGCCTATGCCAATGAATCTAATTTGGACTACCTGCACCAACGCAAAGCTTTCAAATTCCTATCATACATTCGATCAAAAATCTAAATATTTTTAGGGCGTGCCCCTTCGTAAAAACTACGGGTCAGGCTATTCGTTCCCGCTTTTTTTATCTTGCAGAAAAAGCAAAATAAAAAAGAGCTCCACTACTATCCTTCACGCATACACATCCTGATTTTGTTTTTCTCGGCAAGCACATTTTTGAAATCAAAGAATAAAATTATGTTATATACCAAATAAAAGTTTCCTTTTTTACGTTTTGATGATACCTTTGTAAAAACTACTTCCAATTGAATCAGTCCTTAAATTTAGCGTTTCCCAAAAATATAACGGTTGTTATCAAACGTGAAGACTTGATTCATCCCTTTATTTCAGGTAATAAATTTCGAAAACTAAAATACAATTTACTGCAAGCTAAAGAGGAAGGAGCAGCTACTTTGCTAACTTTTGGTGGCGCTTATTCGAATCATATTGCAGCTGTTGCGTTTGCTGGTAAAGAGCAAGGTTTTAAAACAATCGGACTCATACGTGGTGAGGAACTGGCAAGCAAAATTCAAGACAATCCCACACTTAAATTTGCACAAGAATGCGGAATGGAATTTGAATTTATCACTAGGGAGAACTACCGTTTAAAGGAAGAGTCTAGTTTTATAGATGATTTGAAAAAAAAATGGGGAGACTTTTATCTAATTCCAGAAGGGGGTACAAATGCATTGGCCATTGATGGCTGCAAAGAAATTCTAACCGAGAATGATGCCGACTTTGATTATGTATGTTGCGCGGTAGGAACAGGCGGAACTATTTCGGGAATCATTGACAGTGCGCTGCCGCATCAAAAAGTTTTGGGTTTTCCAGCTTTAAAAGGCGATTTTTTACAAGATGAAATTTGTACTTTTGTAAAAAACAACAATTGGGAATTGATTCATGACTATCATTTTGGCGGTTATGGTAAGATAACCCCAGAATTGGTCACTTTTATAAATGATTTCTATAAACAAACAAAAATTCCTTTGGATCCTATTTATACAGGAAAAATGGTATTTGGAATCATGGAGATGATTAAGAAAAGCTATTTTCAAGAAAATGCCAAAATACTCCTCATACATACAGGCGGCTTACAAGGCGTAGCAGGAATGAATACAAAATTGAAAAACAAAAAATTACCTTTAATACAAATTCATGATTAAGAAATTCGTTTTAGTCCTTTCATTAGTGACCTTCGTAAGTTGTCACTCTTCAAAATCGACAACATCAACTTCCAAGAAAAGTAGAAATTCCAGTTCGAGTACCATGTCAAGAAACCAAGTGGTTAATGGCTATGTAGATCAATACAAAGGTGTCGCTATGAGTAATATGAAAAAGTACGGAATTCCGGCTAGTATTATTTTGGCTCAAGGAATTTTGGAATCGGGAGCGGGTAGAAGTGAATTGGCTGCAGATGCAAATAATCATTTCGGAATCAAATGTCATAATAACTGGTTGGGTGAGACAATATATCATGATGACGATAAGAGGCAAGAATGTTTTAGAAAATACCGTAACCCAGCAGACTCTTATGAGGATCATGCTGTTTTTTTAACCAGCGGCAGCCGATATGCTAGTTTGTTTAATTTGAAAAAAGATGATTATGAAGGATGGGCAAAAGGACTACGCGCAGCTGGTTATGCAACAGATACAAGGTACCCAAGCAAATTAATTACGTATATTGAAACATACGATTTATCACAATATGATGCGCAAGTTTTAGGAAGAAACTATTCACCTACATCAACCAAAAGAGGTAATAACAATACTCATGAGGTAGAAAAAGGAGATACATTATATTCTATATCAAAAAGATACAATGTATCAGTTGATGATTTAATTCGAAAAAACAATCTTTCAGACAATACAATTTCTATAGGACAGAAACTAAAAATAAACTAAAATAACTTTCAAGCAATGTTATATAAAAGAAGTAGTCAGCTTTTTGCTGAAGCAGAAAAAGTAATTCCAGGTGGTGTTAATTCGCCTGTGAGAGCATTTAAAGCCGTTGGTGGAACACCGATCTTTGTAAAAAGTGCTAAAGGTGCTTACCTTTATGATGAAGACGGAAACCGTTTGATTGATTATATTAATTCATGGGGTCCGATGATTTTGGGTCATGCTTTTGAGCCGGTAGTTAATGCTGTAATCGAAAAAGCAAAATTAGGTACATCATTTGGTATGCCAACAGAATTAGAGACACAAATTGCAGCTTTGGCAGTTGCAATGGTTCCTAATATAGATAAAATACGTTTTGTGAATTCGGGTACGGAAGCTTGTATGAGTGCTATTCGTCTTGCTCGAGGTTTTACAAAACGCGATAAAATAATCAAATTTGCAGGTTGCTACCATGGACATTCAGATTCATTTTTGATTCAAGCAGGTAGTGGAGCGATTACTTTTGGATCTCCAAATAGCCCTGGTGTTACTGCTGGAACCGCAAAAGATACCTTGCTCGCAAATTACAATGATTTAGAAAATGTAAAATCTGTTATAGAAGCCAATAAAAGTGAAATTGCAGCAATTATTGTAGAACCTGTTGCAGGTAATATGGGATGTATCCCACCCGTAAAAGGTTTTCTAGAAGGTTTACGTACGCTATGCACAGAAAACGGAATCTTACTTATTTTTGATGAGGTAATGACCGGCTTTAGATTAGCAAAGGGTGGTGTACAAGAATTGTTTAATGTTGATGCTGATATAGTTTGCTTTGGAAAAGTAATTGGAGGAGGTTTACCTGTTGGTGCTTTTGCAGCTCGTAACGAAATCATGAATTATTTAGCTCCAATAGGACCAGTTTACCAAGCAGGAACTTTATCAGGTAATCCACTAGCAATGGCAGCTGGTTTGGCAATGTTGCAAACCTTGAATGAAGATGCTGAAATATTTCAACGCCTAGCAGATAAGACAGCTTATTTAGCAGCAGGGATAGAAAAAGTTTTGCGTGCAAACGGTGTAGTCTTTACTATTAATACAATTGGTTCTATGATATCAGTTCATTTTGATGCTACCCCTGTAGTAGATTTCAAAACTGCAGCTGCCGGTGACAACGAAACTTTTAAGAAATTCTTTCATGGATTATTACAAGAAGGAATTTACATCGCACCTTCAGCTTATGAGACTTGGTTTATTACTGATGCACTTTCCTATGATGATTTAGATTTTACTATTCAAGCAATAGATAAAGTATCAAAAACTTTTTAAAAGTAAAGTGATTTTGTATAAAATAAAAAACTTCCAGTAATTTAAAATTACTGGAAGTTTTTCGTTAGTAAGCATATCAAAAATTAATTATTCCATTGGTTCGGCACCATCTCTTTTCTTTTTGCCTTCGCCTTTTCCTTTATCCATACTAGCTTTCCATTTTTCGAATTGCTCAGGAGTTAGTATCGTTTTTACTTTTTTACCAGATTCTTTCATTTTTTCTTTGTTCTCTTCTCTGCTGTCTGGATTTTCTTTCATGGCTTTTTTGATTGCTGCTTGCTCTTCCAAAACAACACCCATTTTTGCTTGTTGGTCAGCATTTAATGATAATTCCTCAGTCATTTTTTTAAGACGCATTTCAGTACTTACTTCTTGACCTTTTTTCTTATTTCCACCTTGAGCAAAACCTGTAAGTCCAATTGCTAAAAGAGCAACGATAAATAATTTTTTCATTTTATTGTTTTTTAAGTTGTTTAATAGGTATAAGACAATACAATAGAAGAAAGGTTTAATGACTCATAAATTATTAACATAAAATTAATGTTTACGCTAATTTGGCTTCTTATAAAAAATCCTGCTCAAGGCAGGATATTAATTTTGAAAACATTAAATTTTTTATTGAGCAGCAGCTTCTTTAGCGGCCTTTTCTTTCTCCTTAATTACTTTATTTAATTGTTTTTGATCATCAGTAAGTACTGCATTAATTTTTTTTCCAATTTCTTTCGATTTGGCCTTATTCGCTTCTTCATGACTTGGATTCGCTTTAGTGTCCGCTTTTAATGCTGCCTGTTCTTCAAAAAATGGTCTAACTTGCTTTTGTTGATCGGGAGTTAGTAACAACTCAGTCGTCATTTTGTCTAACATTTTTTCGGCTCCTACTTTCTTTTGAGCAAATCCAGTTAAGCTCATAGCTAATAAAGCTACGATAAATACTTTTTTCATTTGAGTAATTTTAAAGTGTAATTTTTGAGATTTGATTGCTAGTTGTACTTGTCTTAAATATCAATATTGCATCATGATAAATGTATTTATATTTCGAATTGAAAAATTAAAATGCTAGTTAAATTTTGAATCGAAAAATTAATATAATTTAAAACTATTTTTCACTTCTTAGACAGCATTTACTGCATAAGTGGTAGTTTTAAAGGTTGCATTTTGATTTTTAATTAAAATAATATGGCAGTTTACAAGACGTTGTTAAAAAAAATAAAAATTGTTGAGTATAATACATGCGAAGCTAGAATTTTCATTATGTTAAAATTAGCTAGCTACTATTAAATTTTAGTTTAAAATTGTATTTTTGCGCCGTGAAAAAATCTTTAATCTTATTAATTGTATTTATACTTGCAAAACCTTTTTTGCCAGTATTGGATTATATTGTTAATTACGATTATATTTCTCAGGTGCTTTGTGAGAACAAAGCAAAACCAGAGCTTCATTGTAATGGTAAATGTCATTTGATGAAAGAACTTGCGAAAGCTTCTGATGAAAATAAAGATAAAACTTCCGATAAAAAGCAAAGCGTAAAACTAATAGGAGAACTTTTCTTTGAAGATGTAAATGCTTTTTCGATCAATACTTTTGCAATAGACCAGATCAATAAAGATACATTCTCGTATCACAATTTGTATTCTTATTTAGATACTTCTTTGGTGTTTCACCCTCCCATTTCTTAATTATAATTTATAGGCTAATTGCGACTATTGCTGTTTATGATTTTATCACAAAGAGTTTATGGTGGTATTTATTATTGTAAAAAAAAAATTATAAAAAAAGAAATAAAATTAAAATGAAAAATAAAATATTTAGAGTTATTGCTATTTTGGCAATGAGCGTTTTTGCAGTATCGTGTACTAGTGATGATGATGTTATAGAGGGAACAGGAAGTTTAACTTTGAAGTATGACAACTCTTTTGGTGATAGTGATTTAATTTTAAGCACACAAGGATATACTACTTCAAGTAGTGAAGTTATAAAAGTAAACACAATCAAATACATTATAAGTAATGTGGTCTTAACAACTACAGATGGGACTGTATATACTTATCCAAAAAGCGAAAGCTATTTTATTATTGATGAGTCTACGACCGGGGGGCAGAGCATTACGCTTACCGATATTCCAGCAGGTGATTACAGCAGTGTGAAATTTGGTATCGGGGTTGATAAAGAACAATATGACCTAGGTATTACAGGGCAAGGTGATTTCTTGACTACGGCTAGTGCTGCAGGAATGACTTGGTCTTGGTCTGCAGGTTATAAATTTTTAGCTTTTGAGGGAGTATTTACTTCTCCAACTGTAACGACTGAAACTGAATTTAAAATTCACAATGGTCAATCTAGCGGAAACTATAACTATGCTGAGGTTTCACTTGATTTACCAACCAATGCTCAAGTGAGAACTACAATTACACCAGCGGTACATTTTATCGTGGATTTGGGTAAAATTGTTGACGGGTCTACTAAGTTTAAATTAAGTGAGAAAGCAACTATCATGGGAGGTTCTGATTTAGTTAATATTACGCAAAACATTACCGAAATGTTTAGAGTAGATCATGTACACAACGACTAATTCGGCATTCAACAAACATTAATTATTTTACAGTAATTCCTATGGTTTTCTTTTGATGATCATAGGTTACTGTATTATGTTTAAACGAAATAAAATGAATATAAAGTATTTGTATTTCTTTTTGTTGCTAGCTGTAGTCGGCTGTACTGATGATGACGATTCCAGTTATGTAAATTTACCATTAGCTTTTGAGTTGCCGTCAAATTTTCCTGCCTTGGCCTATAACATAAGTCTCAATCCACCCACTGAAAAAGGTTTTGAATTAGGTAAAAAACTTTTTTATGATGGTCGATTGGCGTCTGACGGATTAGTGTCTTGCGGATTTTGTCACATTCAAGAAAATGCATTTACACATCACGGGCATACTTTTAGTCATGGAGTAGACGAAGGTATAGGAACTCGAAATGCTCCACCAATCCAGAATCTCGCTTTTCAATCTGTTTTTATGTATGATGGAGCAGCAACCAATTTAGACACGCAGCCAATTATACCTTTGCTTAGCGAAATTGAGATGAATGGCGATCTCACTGCTATCATGGCGATGATGAAGGCCGATAAAACATACCAAACATTATTCAAACAAGCATTTGTAGGGGGGGAGATAAACGCAGAGAATATGCTCAAAGCAATGTCGCAATTTATGGTAATGATCGTTTCTTCAAATTCTAAATTTGACAAGTACAGACGTAATGAATCGGGAGGTGATTTTACAGCAGATGAAGTAGCGGGTTACAGCATTTTTAATTCAAAATGTGCCTCTTGCCATGCTACCGATTTGATGACAGACGATAGTTTCAGAAATAACGGTTTAGCTGTCAATCCGCAAATAAATGATATCGGCAGGTACCGCGTAACAGAGGATGCAGCTGATTATTATAAATTTAAAGTGCCAAGTTTGCGAAATATTGAGAAGACGGCACCTTATATGCATGACGGACGTTTTGGTACGCTCGAACTGGTATTAGAACATTATAATTCAGGCGTAGTTAGTTCCGCAACTTTAGATCCTATTTTAAAACAAAATAGTAGAATAGGGATCGCTTTATCAACAATAGAAAAGACACAATTAATCGCTTTTCTAAAAACATTAACCGACAATCAATATCTTACTGATAAACGATTTTCAGAATATTAAATAGTATGAATACCAAAGTAATAGTACTTATTTCTTGCCTCATGACTTTGCAAGGAATTATGGCAGCTCCAGCGCCAACACCTTTTAAGCCAGTTAGTCAGTTTACTTTTCAAAGTATGCAGCTTGATGCCGCTATGATGGAAGATGATTGTGATGCTTGCGGATGCTCGGCAGCTGGCGGTAGTATGGGTTTCAGTTCAATGATAGATAACAATTTTGTTGGGGTGCGTTATTTTTATCAAAGTTATAGCAGTCGTGAAGGTTATTTTTCAAATTCACCGTGGATTGATGAGAACTTTAATACCACTCAAATTTGGGCTAGAATTCCATTATCTCCAAAAATTCAAATTACGGCACTAGTTCCTTATCAAGATCACACTAGAGAATTTACGGCGGGCTCAGAAAATATAAGTGGTCTGGGAGATATCACAGTTATGGCAACTTATACTGTTTTTGAAACAATGAAGGACACAATAACAATTTACAACCGCTTGCAATTAGGGGGAGGAGTTAAATTGCCGACAGGTAAATTTGATGCTTCTAGTAATTCAGGTCTGGTAAATCAAGGTTTTCAGGTAGGAACAGGTAGTTTGGACTATTTATTACTTGCAGAGCACCAATTAAGTTGGGAAAAATGGGGTCTTAATTCTATGTTGAATTACAACCTCAAAACTGAAAATAAGAAGAATTATCAATTTGGGAATCAGTTTAATTATGGTTCAACACTTTTTTATATGATTAAGTCAGATAAAATGACTTATGTGCCACAACTTGGTATTGCGGGAGAAGTGTATCAATCCAACTGGCAGTTAGGACAATCACTACCTAACACTTCTGGTGATATCTTTTTTAGTAAAATCGGAATCGAAGTGGGTCGTGATAAGTTCAGTTTAGGTGCTAATGTAATGTTACCAATCAATCAAAATCTGGCGGGTGGTTTAATGAAATCCAATTACCGACTAGGATTAAATCTTAATTATTCGCTTTAAAATAAGAAACTAAAGATATATTAAACCTGTAAGATCAATGGAGCTTACAGGTTTTTTTACGTTTTTGGGCTTGCCCATTCGTCATTCCGAAGTATCGGGACCTACTGTTCAGGCTGTACGCTGTATCTTTTTTCGGCAAAAAAAATGCCCAAAAAAAGGATGCCGCTTCCATCCTTCACGCAGTTTAGTCGTGAAATTTAATTTATTTCAGAATCAAATTTCAATTAGATTAAAATTAATAAGGGGTCATGTATGACTAAATACATTATTATAATTTAAAGCTACAATTAGGATATCATAACCGACTTTTCTGTGAAAGTTTGCAACGAATCAAGTAAATTAATCCAAAACGGAATCGTATTTTTGAAAGCATATTACTAAAACTTAGTTATGGTCACTATTCAAGAAGCTTTTTCGATTCTAAAAAATAATTTACCCCATCCTAAAATAGAAGAACTGCTTTTGGCGAAAGCTAAAAAACAAGTTTTAGCAGAAGATGTGATTGCCCCCATAAGTATGCCTCCCTTCAGACAATCGGCAATGGATGGCTTTGCACTCGGACTTTACGATGGTCTGGATTATGAAATAGTAGGCGAAATAAAAGCAGGTGATGGCCATAATGTTGTGCTAAAAGCTGGACAGGCGGTAAAGATTTTTACAGGTGCAGCCGTTCCAGATTCTGCTACTGCGGTGATGCAAATTGAGAAAGTAACTGTGTCTGGAAATAAGTTGAAATTAGAGGAGCATCCTACCATAGAGATGAATATTCGTCCCATGGGAGAACAAAACCTAAAGGGTGCTGTAGTTCTCCAAAAAGGAACCGTACTTAATGCGGCCTGCATTGGTTTTTTGGCTGGAATAGGATTGACTCATGTAAAAGTATTTAGAAAATCAAAAATCGGAATTCTAGTAACCGGAAACGAGTTGGTGAAACCCGGACTTCCGTTGGAGTATGGTAAAATTTATGAGAGTAATTCAGTTATGCTTGAAGTTGCGCTCGAAGAAGCTTTTTATGACTGTACCAATACTTACAACGTAAATGATAATTTTGAAAACACCAAGGATAAAATAGCAAAGGCTTTGGAGGAAAATGATGTGATCCTAATTTCGGGAGGAATTTCTGTTGGGGATTATGATTTTGTTGCAAAAGCACTTGAAGCATTAAATGTAGAAACGCTTTTTTATAAAGTGAAGCAAAAACCAGGGAAACCACTTTTTGCAGGAAAACTAAATGATAAAATGATTTTTGCTTTGCCAGGAAATCCAGCTGCATCACTTACGTGCTTTTATGTATATGTGTTACCTAGCTTACAGATGATTTCGGGTCACGAACTTGATTACGGACAAACATTCTCAAAGAAATTAACCCATGATTTTACGGTAAGTAATGCCCGAAATCAGTTTTTAAAAGCCCACATTCAAGGGGATGAAGTTACTGTATTAACTCATCAGAATTCTTCCATGTTAAATACGTTTGCAATCTCAAACGGATTAATGTACGTCGAAGATGGAGGTTATGAATTAAAAGAAGGAGATTCGGTAGAAGTTTATGTAATTAAATAATTGATACAGAAGTATTTAATTTTTATTTAAAATATAAAATTCAGACGCCATTAATTTTTTAATTAAAATAGATAACGTACTTTCTAAAAGCTATAATCACAAAGGTTATGGCCTTTTTGTTTTTTTGTAAATAAAGGTTTCGTTATATTTGTGAAAGTATAACGGTAAAAAAGCCCGCTTTGAAAATAAAAAGTAAAATTTGGATTGAGACAGAAGAGGGTATTCTAATTAGCGAAGGGCGTGTCAAATTATTGAAACTTATCGCAGAAACGGGTTCGCTCAATAAAGCGGCCAAGGCAATGGAACTATCGTATCAAAAAGCTTGGAAATTAGTTGATGGCGCTAATAAATCGGCAAAACATCCTTTAATTGAAACGCAAGTTGGAGGAAACAAAGGCGGCGGAACTGTATTAACGGCCTATGGCAAGTTGTTAATTGAATCTTTTGATGCTATCAATGCAAATTGTTGGGAGTTTTTGGATAAGGAGTTTAAGAAATATGATTTATAATTATGATTAATTTGTTTGATATGCCTTTGTTGTTGGTACTATTACCAATTGTTGCCTTTTTATATGCTAGTGTTGGTCATGGCGGTGCTAGTGGTTATTTGGCTTTAATGAGTGCTTTTGCTTTTCCGGAAACATTTATGAAACCCACTGCTTTAGTACTGAATATTTTGGTGTCTGGAGTTTCATTTTATTTTTATTACAGAGAAAAAGAATTCAAATGGAAATTGTTTTATCCCTTTGCAATAACCTCCATCCCCTTTTCATTTCTAGGAGGATATATTTCGGTTTCTGGCTATTATTATAAAATTATATTGGCAACTGTTTTGATATTTGCTGTCATGAGATTGGTAGGGCTTTTGGGAAAAGAAAAAAAGGAAGTAAGAGAACTAAATTTGTACGGTGCTTTAATCGCGGGGGCTGTAATTGGGTTCTTGTCTGGTTTAATTGGAATTGGGGGCGGAATCATATTGAGTCCTGTTATTATTTTAATGGGATGGGGAACAATGAAACAGACGGCAGCAGTGTCGGCATTATTTATTTTAGTCAATTCTATTTCTGGAATTACAGGTTTTTTATCCAAAGGTGGCGCTTTACCTGAATCATCATTGCCATTAGTCGGAATTGTATTTGTTGGTGGTTTTTTTGGTGCTTATTATGGCAGTAAAAAATTCAACTCTGTCGTACTCAAAAATGTGCTGGCTGTTGTTTTGGCGATTGCAATCTATAAGTTGTATGTCACGGCTTAAAGAGGATTGCTTATTTAATAGGATTTTTTAATAAAAGAATTAGATCATGGAGAAACAGTATACAGCTTACATTTTGGCTGGTGGAAAAAGCCAGAGAATGGGAACAGACAAAGGTCTTCTGACTTTGAATGGAGAAACTTTTATAAGTCATATTTGTACAGCGCTAAAGCCTTTAGTAGGAGAAAATATTGTTATTGTATCTTCTAATGAAGATTATGATGAGTTAGGATTTCCTAGAATCGAGGATTTAATAGATAATAAAGGTCCAGTGGGTGGAATTTATACGGCATTAAAACATTCTAAAACTAAATTTAATTTTATATTGAGTGTTGATACTCCGCTAGTTTCTAGTGATTTATTAGCTTGGTTGGCTAAATCACATGATGATGGCTTTATGATGACTCAGCTTAAGGTTGGTCAGAAAGCGAGTCCGTTGATTGCAATTTATGATCGCTCATGCAACACGCTTTGTGGTGAACACATAGCGGGTAATCAATTAAAATTACGTCGATTAATTGACGAATTATCGCATCAAACTCTCGACGTACCGGAAAAATGGAGCAAACAAATACAAAATATCAATACTCCAGAAGAATATAAAAACATACAATCATGATTATAAATACCAAATATTTTGGTTTGATTGCTGATATCACCAATAAGAAGGAAGAAAAATTGCAATTGGATGGAGGGAAAATGTCTGTAGCTTCTCTAAAATTGTTGATGGAAAATAATTATCCTGATTTAAAAAAAACAACTTATTCGATTGCTGTAAATCAAACTATGGTCGAAGAAGAAACATTTTTAAATGAGCAAGATATTATTGCTTTTTTGCCTCCATTTGCAGGAGGATGATAGCAATAATAACTTAGTGCTGACATGAGTTTCAGAATAATATCGTTAAATATATAGAATAAAATCGGGTAAAATCAATTAGCATAAAGGTCACATTTAAATGAGATACAACCGTCAAATCATACTTCCTGAAGTTGGAGATATAGGTCAGCAGAAATTACGAAAGGCTCGTGTCTTGGTAATTGGTGCTGGTGGTTTGGGCTGTCCGGTTTTACAAAATTTGACAGCAGCCGGTGTTGGGTATATAGGAGTGGTAGATGGTGATGTTGTTGAAGAATCAAATTTGCACCGTCAGTTATTATACAACCACAAGCACATTGGTCAAAGTAAAGCAGCAGTTGCGGCAGAAGTGATAGCCGAAATGAATCCGGATGTTGAAATAAAGAGCTACAAGCAATTTTTTAATCGAAAGAATGCGATGGAAACCGTAGTTGACTATGATATAATTGTTGATTGCACAGATACAATTGCAGTGCGTTATCTCATCAACGACGTCGCAGTTTATCATAAGATTCCAGTTGTTTACGCTTCAATTTATCGCTTTGAAGGTCAAGTATCGGTTTTCAATTACAATAATGGCCCATGTTACCGTTGTCTTTTTCCTGAAAAAGAAGGCGTACAGCAGACACCAAATTGCGAAGTGATGGGGGTTCTAGGAGTATTGCCAAATACATTGGGTGCTTTTCAAGCGACTGAAGTATTAAAAATTATTTTAGGAATTGGCGACGTTTTATCTGGGAAACTAATGCTTTATGATGCTTTGCAATTTCATACTCAAATAATTAATTATGCAAGAAACGCAAAGCAGATTGAAAAGAGCTATATCAATGGTAGCTTACTCTACAACCAAAAACAGGAACTCGAAGAGCTAGATGAAAATACTTTTTTAGAAAAAATAAAGCAGAAGAATGTTATTGTTTTAGACGTTCGCCAAGCTAACAGTCCAGCTTTGATTGTAGGGGAGAATGTCATGCAGGTTCCGCTTGAAAAATTAGAAACCTATTGCCAAGCAATGGATAAATCTGCAGCGGTCATTTTGTTTTGTAATACAGGACAGAGAAGTCTAATGGGATTAGAATTATTAAAAAAACAAGGATTTGAAACTGTTTTTCATTTAGAAAAAGGAATTCAATCAGTAGAAAAATATAAAGAATAAATAGTATGGCAGGAGAGAAACCTAAAAAAAGTTCCTTTATTCAGGGTCAGATTTCATCAACGTTTATTGGTGATTCGATTGCAAAACACCAAACGAAGACATCAATAGGTGCACATAATATATTTTTGGGACAAGTTCGTGCGGATGTTATTGATGAGAAAACCGTAACCGCAATTGAATATACGGCTTATGAAGAAATGGCGGAACAATCTTTTTATGAAATAAGAGAAGCTGCTTTTGCTAAATATGAGTTGACTTGCATGCATATATACCACAGCCTAGGTACTGTTAAGGCAGGTGAAATCTGCTTGTTTGTATTTGTCTCGGCTCCAAGACGTAAGGTTGTTTATGAAGCACTGGAGTTTTTGGTGGAAGAGATAAAAAAGAGTGTCGCTATTTTTGGAAAAGAAATTTTTGAAGATGAAAGTTATATTTGGAAAGAAAATTCTTAGAAGGTTTAAGGCTAATTAAGTGGTTAGAAATTTGAAAGGAGTCTTTTTTATTTTCAACTGAACTTGAATAAAATTAGGGTTTGCGTGAGGGATTATAGTGGAAATCCTTTTCTGGGGCTTTTTTGCCCCAAAAAAGATTGAAACGAAAAGCCCGACCCGTAGGGACACGCCCAAAAGAATATTTTTACAACAGCGCTAAAAGCCAAGTGCCAATAGCCAAAAGCAAAAAAATGGTAGATATTACACATAAGATTATTACACAACGCACTGCAACGGCACAAGCTATTGTAAAAGTTGGCGCTCAAGCGACAATGCAGGCGATTATAAATAAGACTGTTCCTAAGGGCGATGTGCTTGAAGTTGCGAGAACAGCAGGACTTTTTGCTGTTAAAAACACTTCGAATTCAATACCAGATTGTCATCCTATGCCGATTGAGTTTACCGGAATCGAATATGAATTTCAGGAAGATGCTATATTGATAAAAGTAACTGTAAAAGCAATTTACAGAACTGGTGTAGAAGTAGAAGCTATGCACGGAGCTTCGATTGTAGCTTTAACAATGTATGATATGTTGAAGCCAATTGATAAGCAAGTAGAAATTTTAAATATCAAATTGTTACATAAAAAGGGAGGGAAGTCTGATTTTGGCAAAAATGATGTACCCGATTTGGGAGTTTCTGTCATTGTATGTTCAGACAGTGTGTCTAGCGGGAAGAAAGAAGATAGGGCAGGGAAGGTCATTTTGGATAAGGTCAAAAATCTGGGACTCCGCGTTTCCAATTATACTGTTATTCCAGATGAGGTTTTGGATATTCAATCGGCGATAACTGATTTATGTGAAAGTAAAACAGACTTAATAATTTTAACCGGAGGCACAGGATTATCAAATCGTGATGTTACTCCAGAGGCTGTGATACCAATGCTGGATCGCCGTATTCCTGGAATCGAAGAAGCCATTCGTGCTTATGGACAAGATCGAACACCCTATGCAATGTTATCACGCTCGGTAGTTGGTTTTAAAGGAACTACTTTGATCATGGCTTTACCAGGATCTACGGCTGGAGCAAGTGAATCTATGGATGCTGTTTTTCCTTCGATTCTACATTTATTCAAAATACTTAACGGATTCAATCATGGTGCCTAACAAAATTTTGCAGGACACACACGGTCGCGGCCATAACTATTTGCGTATCTCGATTACAGAACATTGTAATTTGAGGTGTACGTACTGTATGCCTGCAGAAGGGATTTCGTTAACACCAAAACCGCACTTGATGAATGCAGATGAGATTGTGACCATTGCAGAAACATTTGTAAATTTGGGTGTAACCAAAATAAGATTGACCGGTGGTGAGCCTTTGGTACGCAAAGATGCCAAAGATGTTATAAGACGCCTCGGTAAATTGGGTGTAGAATTGACTATTACAACCAACGGGATTTTAGTTCATGATTTTATTGATACTTTTAAGGAAGCGGGCATTACAGGACTCAATGTGAGTATTGATAGTTTGAATAAAGAAAAGTTCAACCTCATAACACGTCGTAATTATTTTGACCAGTTTTGGGAAAATTTGGAGCTATTGTACAAACATGATTTTAATTTAAGATTGAATGTTGTGGTGATGAAAGGCTTTAATGACAATGAAATTATTGATTTTATCGAATTGACAAAAGATCGTAACATTATGATTCGTTTTATCGAATTCATGCCATTTGATGGCAATAAATGGAATAAGGAAAAATTGGTTTCTTACGCTGAAATTATTAATCAGGCCAATGATAATTACGGAATAACAAGAGTAGAAAGGCTTGTTGACAAACCAAACGATACGGCCAAGAATCATAAAATAGCAGGCTACAAGGGAAGTTTTTCGGTTATCAGTTCGGTGACAAATCCTTTTTGTAGTACTTGCAATCGCATACGATTAACAGCAGACGGGAAATTAAAGAATTGTTTGTTCTCTAATACCGAAACTTCCTTGCTAGAAACTTTAAGAGCAGGTGACTCGATCGAACCTTTGCTAGCGGAAAATATTCAATCCAAGCATGCCATGCGTGGAGGTATGGATGATGATGCCAAATTTCAGAATCCAGCTTTATTTTCTCAAAATAGAAGCATGATTAAGATTGGCGGATAAACAAAAAAAGAACATCATTACGATGTTCTTTTTTTGTACTATACTTTATAATTTGATCTTCAATCCTCCATTGATTACAAAGCCATCTACAGGAGCAAAAATGTCTTTAAAAGTAGGATCTGTAATCGTACCTGTATAAATGCTACCAAACTTAGTTTGTCGTGTATCGGTTAGATTTTCGAAGTTTATAAAAATGGAGCAGTGTTCCCATAACTTCTCTATCATAAGACCACCCAACCAATACTGCTGTCCAGTAGTACCATCATTTAGTTTTTGAGGGCTGAAGTAGTATGCTTCTAAACCAATTTTTAACTTATCTTCAATCTCATACATCAAAACATTATTCAATCGGTGTTTGGCAACGAGTGGATACGTACTGCTTGTGCCGTCGTAATGCTCGTTTACATCTGCAAGTGTATAACCAATAAAAAGTTTGAAATCTTGGTAGGAAAATTTGATATTGGTTTCTATTCCCTTCGTATCGATATACCCCTCTGGTTGCTGAAATTCATAATTGTTGCTAGAATTTGCTACTAAAACTAATGGGTCATTTACTATGGTGTAAAAAAGTAAACTATTAATGCTAAGTGAAAGTTGGTCTGTTAAGTGTGTTTTGTAATTGATATCAAAGTTTGCTCCAATTGATTTTTCTGCATCGGTTGAAGCCGTTGCTATGGGTAATACATTTTGAAATTGAATTCGCTCGGCATCTTCGGTAAAAACAGTTGGCGTTTTATAACCAAGTCCTCCGCCCAGTCGGGTACTTAATTTGGGAGTAATCTGTAGTAAAGCAGAAATACGTGGCAACAGGAAAAAGCCGTATTCATTTTGATAATCGGCTCTTAAACCAGTTTCGATTGCGAGTTTATCGCTAGGGTTCCAAGTATTTTGAATAAAAGCTCCAACTGTTGTGTATTTGTAATCTACAGCATTTGTTGTAGCTATTTTATCTTGAGTAAATTGGTCTGTCCATAAATTTAGGCCACCAATCCATTCTGTTTTATCTGTATTGTAATTATAATCTGCCTCTACAAATGATGAAAGTTGCTTACCCGAAAAACTATAATCTGGTATAGAAATGTCACGGTCGTAAAAACTGAAACTATTTTTAAATGTGAATTTTGATTGCTCATTAATAATGTGATCAAAGCCCAATTGAGTACTAAAGCGGTTGGTGTTGTTTTTTTCGAAATACGAATGAACATCATCTCCGTTTCCTTTGATATACTCTATATCACCACCAGTGCGGCTTTCTACAGTACTATTAAATCCAATATTTAATGTCGATTTGTCATTAAAATAAAGGTACAATTTTGGGTTGACCGTAAAACGATTAAATTTTGGAATAGCTGTTAAACCTATATCTGCAGGGTCATAAGGAGTTCCTAGATTGTAAGATGCAAAAACTGTTGTTCCTACTTTGTCGAATTTTTGTGAATAAAATCCACTAGCATCAAGACCTAGCGCAGAAGTTCCATTTAAGATAAAGCTTAGCTCTCGCTCTTCTGTTGGTGTTTTTGAAACAAGATTGACAAGTCCCGCAATGGCGCCTCCACCATAAAGTGTAGAACTGGCACCTTTGATAACTTCAACTTGTTTTAAGTCTAATGGTGCAATTTGCATTAAACTCAAACCTCCAGAAAATCCTGAATACAAAGGGTATCCATCTCTAATGATTTGCGTGTATTTTCCATCCAGACCTTGTATACGGATAGAAGAATTGTAACTAGTTGCCGAAGTCTGTTGTGTTTGAATTCCGGTGCTTTCATTCAGTAGCATTCGAATGTCTCCTGGTTTCATATTTCCTTTTTCGTCCAGCTCTTCTCCTGCAATAGTCTCTATTCTCGTAGCATTGTTAGCAAACGTTCTGCTGCTTCGCGTTGAGGTAATTACCACATCGTCTAGCTCTTCGCCTTCGCTTTCGAGAAAAATAATTAGAGCATCGTTACTTTTACGCGGAAAATCAATTACCCCTACATAGGGTTCATAACCGACATAAGTAAAAATTAAGGTTTGTTGGCCATCGGGTATATTGGTAAGTTCGATATTTCCGCTTGCATCTGTAATGCCTCCAATATTGGAGTCTTTGACAGCAGCAGTAACGCCGATTAAAATTTGATTGGTTTCTTTGTTTTTTACAGTAGCTTTAAAACTGTTTTGTGCAAATAAAGCTGTGATGTTGCATAAAATAGCAAACAGCAAAATATTCTTTTTCATTATCGAAAATTTAGTTAATGTATATAGAAGTCCTATTGAGATAGTGAATACCTGCAATAAAAAGTTCATGTGTAAACATGAAAAAAAAGATAATTAACTAATTTTTGGTGGTTGCCAAATAGTATGATTGAATTGTGGCACTAGTTGCGGAACATAGCTTGAAACTGTTGCTGTCTCGAAAGGATCACTTATTACTTCTGAAATCCCAAAAGTAAAAGTTTGAAAAGTAAAACCTGTGCAAGTACCACAGTTGAAGAAAGGAGAACAAGTCCCATTACAGTTGTCATTGTGATCTGCTTGCTCCGTTGCTACTGTAGCGGATTCATCATCACAGTTGTCGTCAATACAACAAGTCTGGCCGGATAGGGCCAAAATAAAGACAGCTAGTAAAATGGATAATATTTTCACAGGACAAAGATAAGGTCTTATGTGGAATTTCTAAATTAACTTGAGGTTTATTTCTCTACAACTACTTTTAGAAAACAGAACCAAATTTGAAGTTATGGCAAAAAAAAAGAGAGAATTTAAATTTCTCTCTTTTTTTTTACAATGTATTGTCTGTTTTTACAAACCCACCCCTATTGTCTTTTCGAGCAATAGATTGGTTAACTATAATTTTTCCGATAATTACCAAATTGTAGAGTTCCCATAAGTTAGCATTGACTTGATAGTCTTCGGTAGCTTTTTTAACTTCAGATTCTAATTCTTCCAATTTTGTTTGAGCTATTTTTAAATCATGATCATTTCGTACGATACCTGCATTCTGACGCATTAGTAATTGTAATGCTTCTTTGGTTTCAGTTATGTAATTTACATCAATTCGAGACTTTTTATTATCACCCCAATCTTTAACTTCCCCTTCAAATTGTGATTCAGGAAATTCATTCTCACTCCAATAATCATAAATATTGTCAGAATAGACCAATGCTTCTAGTAAAGAATTGGATGCTAATCTATTAGCTCCGTGTAAGCCAGTTCGGGAACATTCACCACAAGCAAACAAATTTTCTACAGATGTTTTACCTGATTGATCTACAGCAATACCGCCGCAAATATAATGTTGAGCAGGAACTACAGGAATCCAATCTTTGGCTAGGTCAAAACCAACCATTTTACATCGGTTGTAAATCATTGGGAAATGCTTAATAAAAGCTTCCATGTCTAGATGTGTACAATCAAGGTACACACATTCATCACCGGTTTTGGCCAACTCTTTTTCGATACTTTGAGAAACGATGTCTCTAGAAGCAAGGTCACCTCTCACGTCATAATCTGGCATGAATAAATGACCATTTTTCGTGCGTAAATGGGCTCCAAAACCTCTCACAGCCTCTGATATTAAAAAAGAAGGACCAGTAGAATCAGTGTATAACGATGTAGGATGAAATTGAATAAACTCCATATCCCTTATTTCAGCGTTCACACGGTATGCCATTGCAATTCCGTCACCCGTAGCGATAACAGGGTTGGTAGTATGGCCGTATAGATGTCCGATTCCTCCCGTAGCTAAAACGGTAAAATCCGAACTAAAGGTGATGATATCTTTTGTTTTTTGATTAAGAACGTGGGCGCCCAAACAGCGGTTGTCTTTTGTAATTAAATCAATAGAAAAATGATGCGGAAGGACATCAATATTAGTTTTAAGTTGCACTTGGCTTAAAATCGCTCTTTCTATTTCTTTACCAGTTTGGTCTTTGTGATGTACGACTCTGTTTTCAGAATGTCCACCTTCTTTACCTAGATCCAGTGTACCCTCGATATTTTTATCAAACATTGCTCCCCATTCGATCAATTCCTTGAGTCGTTTTGGGCCTTCATTGATGACCATTTCTACTACTTCGGGGTCGCATAAACCGTCTCCGCATATTATAGTATCTTCGATGTGCTTGTTGTATGAATCTCCAATTTTATCGGTTACAATCGCAATACCGCCTTGAGCATATTTCGTATTGGATTCGTCCGCAGTAGCTTTGGTTACAATGGTAACTGTTTTCTCTGGAAACTGGTTGGCTATTTTTAAAGCTAAAGTTAGACCTGCTACTCCAGATCCTACAATTAAGTAATTGGTTTTGATCATTATTTAGATAATTCCAGCATTCGTTCAATAGGAATCAACGCTTTTGCAATGATATCTTCCGGAACAGTTACTTCTGGAG
The DNA here is from genome assembly GCF_022399565.1 of Flavobacterium algicola. GTDB lineage: Bacteria > Bacteroidota > Bacteroidia > Flavobacteriales > Flavobacteriaceae > Flavobacterium > Flavobacterium algicola. The sequence goes on along the minus strand of NZ_JAJTUT010000001.1, from coordinate 487,309 downwards.
ACTCATTCAATAAGCAGTTGTATAATTTTTGTAAAGTATTCATTTTCATGTACCCACATTCGCTACAAGCACAAGTGTTATCGTCCTTTGCTGGTGCAGGAATTAATATTTTATCAGGAACTTCTTGTTGCATTTTATGCAGTATTCCTGCTTCGGTTGCTACAATATATTTATGATTACTATCAGTTTTTACAAAGTCAATCATACCGGCTGTAGAACCAATATATTTTGCAGTCTGTAAAATATGAGTTTCAGACTCTGGGTGTGCTATAATTTTTGCATCAGGATGCTGTTTGTATAAATCCAATAATTTTTCTAATGAAAAGGCTTCGTGAACTACACATGATCCGTCCCATAGTAGCATCTCGCGACCTGTAACTTCCATGACGTATTTTCCCAAATTCTTGTCTGGAGCAAAGATAATTGGCTTGTCTTTCGGAATTGAATTAACAATTTTTACCGCATTTGATGAAGTTACTACTATATCAGTTAATGCTTTTACTTCTGCAGAACAGTTAACATAGGTTATAACTACATGATCTGGATGTGCATCGGTAAATTTTTTAAACTCATCAGGTGGGCAACCATCTGCAAGTGAGCAACCTGCTTTTGCATCTGGTAATATAACTTTTTTTGACGGATTCAAAATCTTGGCAGTTTCGGCCATAAAGTGTACTCCTGCAAAAACAATGATGTCAGCTTCAGCCTTGACAGCTTCTTGAGACAGTCCCAAACTATCCCCAACATAATCGGCTACATCTTGAATATCAGATTCTTGATAATAATGCGCTAAAATCACCGCATTTTTTTCTTTTTTCAAGGCTAATATTTTTTCTTTAAGATCTTTCATTCCTAATCAATTTTATTGTTTTTATGATTTGCTAAGGCAATTATAAATGAGTTACAAATATACACATAAATAGAAGTGTATTAAAGTACAAAATACAAAATTAAATGTGATTTTGTTGGATTTATCACGACTATTACACCTCAATTTTAAATATACTTGTTGAGAATAACACGATCAGATAATGATAATTCTTTATAATGTCATTTTTGTTTGAGGTACTTATTCAAAGGCGGGCTAATATACATTTTATTTTCGGTACCCGAGGAAAGTTTAAAGTGCTTATATTAACTAGAAATATTGTTCCATACAATCGATTTTTGAGTACTTTTAGACTGACATATAAACTTATATCTATTATTATGCAATCAGTCAAAATATCTTTTTTTTCTACACAGCCTTACGATAAATTATTTTTCGAAAAATACAATGCTGATTTTGGATTTGACCTTGATTTTATCGAAATGCAATTGAATTCTAAAACAATACAACTTGTCGAAAATAGTGATGTTGTATGCGTCTTTGTAAATGATATAGTCAATGCAGAAATAATTGAAGAATTAGCTCGAAAAAAAGTCAAGATTATAGCACTACGATGTGCGGGTTTTAATAATGTTGATTTAGATGCCGCCAAAAAAGCAGGTATCCGCGTTTGTAGAGTACCTTCTTATTCGCCCGAAGCTGTTGCTGAACATGCTATGGCAATGATATTAACTTTAAATCGCAAAACCCATAAAGCATATAATCGTGTAAGAGAGCAAAATTTTTCACTTAACGGATTGCTAGGTTTTGATGTGCACGGAAAAACTATCGGTGTCATTGGTACAGGTAATATCGGAAAAGCATTTGCTAAAATTGTCTTAGGTTTTGGATGTAAAGTACTTGCTTTTGATATAAATAAAGATGAAGATTTAGAAAAACTGGGCGTGCAATATGAATCCGTAGATACAATTTTTAAAAGTGCTGATATCATCTCGCTTCATTGTCCATTAAATGAAAAAACCAAGCATATCATTAATTCCGATTCTCTTTCGATCATGAAGAAGAATATCATGATAATAAATACTAGTAGAGGAGCTTTAATTAATACTCCTGACGTTATTGAAGATTTAAAAAAATCTAAAATTGGGTACCTAGGTATTGATGTTTATGAGCAGGAGGAAAAGTTGTTTTTTAAAGATCTTTCAGAAGATATAATTCAAGATGATGATATTCAACGTTTGATGAGTTTTCCAAATGTATTGGTAACAGCTCATCAAGCTTTTTTTACAAATGAAGCGCTTACTCAAATTGCATTAACAACTTTGAAAAATATTACTAATTTACTGGCACAAAAAGACCTGGAGAATAATGCTGCATTATTAAATTAAGAATTTACTCAAATGTAAAATACTGGAGGTTATTATATTTAGAAGTAATTCGAAAGTAAAAAAAAAAAGGGTTTGACTTAATGCTATAAGTCAAACCCCTTAACTTTAAAGAGATGTACGGTGTGAAAAATTCTTTTATTTTTTTATTTCACGTTCTTTTTTCGTCCCATCGCTATTTGTTCCTTTATCACTTTTTGAATGATGCTTACGCATTCCTCTGTGGTGCTGATCTTTTAATTTATTCCACTGAACGTATTGTTCTGAAGAAAGAATTTTTTTCATTTTTGCCTTCTTCGCAATCTGCTCATCTAGCATTTTAATTTTCATTTCAAACATTTGGTCAGAAGTCAACTTTTCTTTCTTGATTTTTCTTTCCGCTCGATGAGCTTCCATTTTCACACTTTCTTCTGCAATCATTTTGCTCATTTCTTTTTGTTGTGAGCTAGTCAAATCAAGTTCCAATGTCATCTTTTTTAACATTAATTGATTGCGCTGTTCTGTTGTGAATTTTTCCATTGGGTGCCCATCACGCTTTCCTTGTTTTTCGTGTTTTGCTTGTGCTAGACATGTTAAGCTCATAACAGCTATTAATGCCGTGGTAATCATCTTTTTCATCTTAGTGTTTTTTTGTTTTTATATAAGACCCTGACAAAACAGAATAGTTTAGTTGTTATGAATAATTTGTGAAATACTTCATTTCCAATAAAAAAACCAAACATTTTTAAAGTCACTGTGAATGCCTATGAATGAAGAGATAGTAAGGATAAAAACGCAGCGTTACAGTTAAATTTTGGCTTTTTTTAAGAAAAAGTAAAACCGTTTGTTCAAATCATTCGTAAATGAACGTATAACTAAAAATAATCGAAATGAAAAAAAATTCCATCAATCCAGGTTTTAAATCTATAGTAGGTTTAGTTCTAATGTCTTTTATTGCTGTATCATGTTCCGATGATAATAATAGTAACGATTCTGCTACCGCTGTAGCTCCAGATGTAAATTTTACTGCATTAGCAAGTAATAATACAATCTTGACATACAATGCAAAAAATTTGAAGACGGCTACATCAACAATGCCAATTGTTGGTTTGCCTGCTTCAGAGAATATAGTTAGTATCGATTACAGACCGGCTACAGGTCAATTATATGCGCTAGGATCTTCTAGCCGTATTTATTTTATAAACGAGAATAGTGGCTCGGCAACAGCATTAGGTACAGCAGCTTTTACTCCTGCTTTTGTTGGTAGTAATGCTTCGTTAGATTTCAATCCAACAGTAGACAGAGTGCGTTTGGTAACCGAGTCAGGTCAAAATCTAAGGTTGCATCCTGAATTAGGTACTGTTGTTGCAATTGATGGATCAATTAATGGAGGAAACAGTCCTAAAATCGGAGCTGTAGCATATACAAATAGTATTGCTGGTGCAACGACAACAATGTTATATGATATCGATTTTGCTGAGGATAAATTGTATTTGCAAACACCTCCAAACGATGGTGGTCTGCAGCTGGTAGGTAGCCTGGGTGTTAATTTTGAAGGTACAGGTGATATGGATATTTTACCAGATAACTCCCTTGCTTTGGCGGTAACAAATAACAACAGTATTTCTAGTTTGTTCACTATTGACTTAACAAGTGGTAAAGCAGTTAATGTTGGTACTTTTACAGCATCTGTAATTAGTATAGCTTTTAAAACTAATCCTGTTGCATATGCTGCCACGGCTTCCAATTTATTAGTGCGATTTAATCCAATGAATGGTGTGAGTAATACATCAACATTTACAGGATTAGCGGCAAATGAGACGATTGTAGGATTGGATTTTAGACCTGCAAATGGTGGTCTATATGCCATTTCTAATCAAAGTAGATTATTCTCTGTTAATACATCATCTGGTGCATTGACAGTGATTGGTTCAAGTATTGTTCCTGCATTATCAGGAACGTCTTTTGGATTTGATTTTAATCCAACAGTAGATAGAATTAGACTGGTAAGTAATACGGGTCAAAACTTGCGCCTACACCCAGACTTGGGCACTGTAGCTGCAATTGATGGAAATTTAAATCCAGGTACGCCATTTGTAAGCGGTGCTGCCTATGCAAATAATATTGCAGGAGCAACAACTACAACATTATTTGTGTTGGATTCTCAATCTGATATATTATTTCGTCAAGACCCACCAAATAATGGTACACTAGTTTCACTAGGTAACTTGGGAGTAAATATCGAAGCCGACAATGGTTTTGATATTGGAGGAAACAGCAATATAGCTTATGCATTATTAAAAGTTGGTAGTGTAAATTCAATTTATACCATTAATATCAGCACAGGAGCTGCAACCAAAGTTACTGATGTAGCTATTCAAGCTACCGCTATGGCAGTTGGTCTAGGTTTTTAAGGTTTACTGGTTTTGCACGATGAAAAGCCGTCTCTTGTTGAGACGGCTTTTTTTTTTTCGTCATTCACCTTTTACTATTTAAAGTCAATAGTATTGATGCCTATTAGAGTATATAGTTAAGTCTGTAATTCATTATTGTAAAGTGAAATTTCGGAAACTTTAAATTAATTTCGATTCAAATAGAACTTTGAATTTAATAAATAAAAGAAATTCCTTCGTACAATTCCTTTCTAGTTTTTGCAAATTAATTTTTTGAATTATTTCGTCGAGATTTCTATGATTGTATGCTAATCCAATAATATCAAATTAAACTACTATAATTAGACAGAAGAAATAGTTTTTACATATAAAACTTAAATTCTGTTATAAGTACTATTCTTTTTTAATCAGTTCTCATTTTGAATAGATAGCAATACCATTTTGTGAGCTGTACTTTTAATTTACAAAATTTATTTTCTTTAAATCTATTATAAAATATTCTTTCTCACTATCCTCATCATACATAACCTTTATCTCAGTATCAGAAATAAATGTTATAACTTTATTACAGCCTGTAAAGCAGCTTTCAACTTGAATAGGGAAGTATACGTGTTTACGCTTATCATATCCTAAAACATTTCCCCGAAAAAAAGTGACCACTTTATAAAATTTATTCTCTATAATATCTTGATTATTTCGATCACCTGTAAAATCAAAAAGGTTTTCCTTATAGTGCATAGAATATATTGTATCATTTACACCGGAGTAACCATTCGCCATATCATTGGTCGTATTATTATCGATATACCATTTTGAGTCATAATTTTTATAATACGAAATATCTAATTCCTTTTTTGAAGGATGGTATATAAGTTTGCTTTTGTTAGCTAATTCGTATAGAGATTTTTTTATTTCAGGTTTTGCATCTAGTTCTTTATTTGAAATTAGTTCACCATCAACACAATCTTCACATTTAGATGCTCTTACAGATCCTGAACCGCTGCAAAAAAGTGTATATACTTTAAAATTTTCGATAGCAACCATATAAAAAGTAACATTTTTTCCAGTAATCGCTGTCCCTTGATATTCTTCCTTTAGCGCCAGGGATAGATATTCTTTGCCTCCTATGTTCTTTTTACCAAGGCTAGCAGAATCTATGTGAGTAGAGATATATTCGTTGCTAAGTAAAGTATCTTTTTTAGAAAGAATAAATTTTTCATTACTCTTTAAGTATTTAGAAATGATAATAAAATTGGTATCGGCAACAAGTAGATATTTGTCATATTCACTCGATTGGTATGCGGAAATCCGAATCTCTTCAGTCTTGTCATCATTTAAAATACGGAACAATGTTGTCAAAGTTTTATCGTTGATTTTTGTTTTAACGATATCCTTTTTACTATTAGCTGCCTTTTGTTTTATAGCTTTATTTTGCTGCGTTTTCTTCTCACATGAATAAAGTGCAATAGACAATAAAATAGTGATAATAAATAATTGTTTCATTTCTTGGTATATGATAATTTAATACCAAATATACTGTTTTATACTACAAAGTGATGATTGTACAAATTAAGAACTGGAGTAGTACAACGTTTTTAATTCTTAATAGCCAGTAATAAGTTGAGATTTAATGATGAATCTTACGGGCAATTAAGCTGATAGCTCAATAGCTGCACTTTAATGTGTCTGTTTCTAGCTAATAAACAGATTGATCTGGGGTATTATCAAAATTTAAAGAACAAATAAAAAGCCCTCAAAAGTTTTGAACTTTTGAGGGCTGATAAATTATGTAAGTGCAATTATTACCCTTTCAATCTACAAGCTTTTACATCTCCTTCAACAACCACTTCGGTCATTCCAAGAGAAGAAAGGTTTTTCATGGCTTTGTCCCATTTTTTACCGCTTAATTCTGATCTTATCTTTAGTGAACCAAATTCCATTTGGTTATCATTCGCTTGCAAAATAGCAACGATTGTTTTCTCGTCCGCTTCTAGCTCCACGGTGATTTGCTTTTTCTCTGGTCTCATTTGAGGAAAAAACAATACTTCTTGAATCGATGCATTATTTGTCAAAAACATCATCAAACGGTCCATTCCTATTCCTAATCCAGAGGTAGGTGGCATTCCGTATTCTAATGCTCTCAAGAAATCTTCGTCAATAATTCCTGTTGCTTCATCATCTCCTTTTTCAGCCAAACGCATTTGATCTTCAAAACGCGCTCTTTGATCAATTGGGTCATTTAGTTCAGAGTACGCATTGGCTACTTCTTTACCGCAAACCATCAATTCAAAACGCTCCGTTAATTCAGGATTGTCACGGTGCTCTTTACAAAGTGGTGACATTTCTTTTGGGTAATCTGTAATGAATGTTGGCTGAATGTAATTTCCTTCGCATTTTGCGCCAAAAATTTCATCAATCAATTTTCCTTTACCCATTGTAGCATCTACTTCGATACCCATTCCTTTTGCTGCTTCAAAAAGTTCTGCTTCTGTTTTACCAGAGATATCAAAACCTGTAAAATGCTTGATAGAATCAGTCATTGTTACACGAGCATAAGGGGCTCTAAAGTTGATTTTATGTTCCCCAAAAGTAGCTTCACTAGTTCCGTTTACACCAATAGCGCAATGTTCTAATAGGTTTTCGGTGAATTCCATCATCCAGTTGTAGTCTTTATAGGCTACATATATTTCCATTGCGGTAAATTCAGGATTGTGTGTTCTATCCATTCCTTCATTACGGAAGTTTTTAGAAAATTCATACACTCCATCAAATCCACCTACAATTAATCTTTTTAAGTACAACTCATTTGCAATACGCATGTACAATGGCATATCAAGTGAGTTATGGTGTGTAATAAACGGACGCGCCGCCGCACCACCAGGAATCGATTGCAAAACCGGAGTTTCAACTTCTAGATATCCTGCATCATTAAAGAAAGAACGCATCGAGTTGAACAATTTTGTTCTCTTGATAAAAGTTTCTTTTACGTTTTGGTTTACTGTCAAATCTACATAACGCATTCTATAACGCAATTCGGCATCATTGAAAGCATCGTGCACTTTTCCGTCCTCATCTACTTTTGGTAAGGGTAGTGGGCGTAATGTTTTACTCAAAAATGTAAATCCATCCACGCGTATGCACTGCGCACCAACTTTTGTAGTAAACAATTCTCCTTCAATACCTATAAAATCACCTAGATCGGTTAATTTTTTGAATACTTGATTGTATAACGTTTTGTCATCGCCAACGCACAAGACATCGCGATTAACATATAATTGAATACGGCCTTCACTATCTTGCAACTCAGCAAAACAAGCTTTACCTTGGTCACGTACACTCATCAAACGTCCAGCAACAATAACCTTCTTGCCTTCCTCAAATGATTCTTTTACTTGCTTCGAAGTATGATTTACAGGAAAAAGATTCGCAGGATAAGGATTGATTCCTAAGTTGCGTAGGGCTTGAAGTTTTTCTCTTCGAATGATTTCTTGTTCTGATAGTGCCATTTTATTCTATTTTTAAGAGCGCAAAGATAGTTTTTAAGTCGCAAAGTTGCAAAATCCTCAACTTATAAAGTGAAGTCCTAATTGTTTATTTTTCAAGGAGCAGAATATTTCTGATTTTAAAGACAACCTCTCCCGTTATTCGCTATATCTTTTTAGCCTTTAATAGGCAAAAAAGGATGTCGCTTCTACCGGGGCTAAACTAGTATATTTTGTTTTTCAGTTAAAAGCATAGAGTAAATTAATGTTTCATATCCCACAATGTCATACAATATCGTTTTAAATTTTCTGTTTGTTCCAAAATGTTAGATTTAACGATTTGTGGCTACTCTTGTAAGTTATTCTTTTATTATATTTGATGAAATTTACAACCAAATAACCTCTAAGTTTCTGGTAGTGAATCAAACTAACGACTATACCAAAATTATTTTCAATGAAAAATTTTCATCTATTACTTGTATGTATCTGCTTTTCGATATGCTCAAATGCGCAAAGCAACAAAAAAGTCAAGGTAGCAAACCTTGCGGAATTTAATTTGGCGGTAAAAAACGCTAAACCAGGAACAACTATAACATTGGCCAATGGTGTCTGGAAAAATACAGAACTAGTTTTTGAAGGCAAGGGAACAAAGGATCAACCCATAACACTTAATGTAGAAGAAAAAGGTAAAGTTACCTTAGAAGGGAAATCCAATCTTCAAATGGCTGGAGAGTATTTGCATGTAGAAGGATTGGTTTTTAAGAATGGATACACGCCAACCAATGCGGTAATTTCTTTTCGAAAAAACAGAAACGAAATGCTAAACAATTCTCGTTTGACTGAATGTGTAATTGATAACTTCAATAATCCAGAACGTCAAATGCAAGATTACTGGATCACTATTTACGGAAAAAATAACCGTATCGACCACAATCATATCATAGGAAAAAAGAATTTGGGTGTTACGATGATTGTAGGCTTAGATACAAAAGAGAGTGTCGAAAATAATCATAAAATAGACCACAATTATTTTGGTCCACGACCAACTTATGGGAATAATGGTGGAGAAACATTACGTATTGGTACTAGTCATAGTTCATTGGAAAATTCTAAAACTCTAGTAGAGTCGAATTACTTTGATAGAACCAACGGAGAACATGAAATTATTTCGAACAAATCTTGTCAAAACGTATTTAAGTACAATGTCTTTTTTGAGTGTACAGGAACCTTGACTATGCGCCATGGTAATGAAACTATGGTTGACGGAAATGTATTTATCGGAAACGGAAAACCAAGTACTGGCGGAGTTCGTGTAATAAATGAAACCCAAACGGTTATTAATAATTACCACATTGGACTAACTGGTTCTCGTTTTAGAGGGGCATTTGTAATGATGAATGGTGTTCCAAATTCAACACCAAATCGTTACGTTCCAGTGATTAATTCTAAGGTAAACAATAATACTTTTATCAATTGTGACAATATCGTATTGTGTGCGGGTAGCGACGCCGAAAGAAGTCAGGCTCCTAGGAATTCTGAACTATCAGGAAATATCTTTTATAATGACCATAAAACAGATCTTTTTACAATAGATGATGACATCAGTGGTATTAAGTTTCAAAATAATATTCTTGGAGAAAATTTAAAAACAACAATTCCTTCAGGTTTTAAAAATGCAAAAATTAATTTAGTAAAGAACAAGCAAGGATTTTTAATTCCAGAATCGAAAGCCATTAAAACCAAAGTAGTGATAAGTCCAAATATTGCAACTAAAGAAAATACAGGTGTTTCATGGTATTCAAAAAAAGATAGAACTATAGCCTTAAACTCTGGAAAAACAATCAAAGTCCCTGCTGGAATCAATACATTGTATGACGCAGCAGTTAATTCCAAAGCTGGAGATATTCTAGAATTAGAAAATGGTGGAGAATATTTATTGACTAAAGCGGTTGAAATTACGCATCCTCTAACCTTCAAAACGGTTGGGAAAGACAAAGCGACGATTTTATTTGAACTAATGATGGCTTTTGAAATTCAAGACGGAGGAAGTTTATCGCTAGAAAATATTATTTTTGATGGTGATAAATCACCAGATTATGCGGGTAATTCAGCTATAAGTACCAGTAAAAATGCCATGCTTGAGAACTATAAACTATTTATAGAGAACTGTACTTTTACCAATTTTATAGTAAACCATTCTTTTGATGTGCTACGAGTTTCAAAAGGAACTTTTGCAGACACTATTAGCATTCAAAACTCTACTTTTAAAAATATTACGGGCCATATAGCGGCATTAGATACAGAGACAGATGATATCGGAGCTTACAATGTTGAATATTTGATTATGAAAAACAACAGCATTACCGATTTGCAAGGTGCAGCGCTGCGTTTGTATAGAGGTGGTCAAGATGAAAGTACTTTTGGACCATTTTTAGAAATGGATCATAATGTTTTTGACCACGTTGGTTATGGCTCAAAGAACAAATACAAAGCGGCAGTGTCTTTGTATGGTGTTCAAGTAATTGATATAAAGAATAATATTTTCAACAATGCCAAAGCGGTAGAAATGCATTTGGTAGTAGGGGAGCCGGCAGTAAATATTATAAATAATGATTTCTATAAAACAGATAAGCTAGTTGTAACTGGTGATCAAAAATATAACATTGAAAATTCGCTGGAAATAAATCCTAATTTTAAAGAAGGTACTCATCAGTTAATGGATACTTCAGGCTTGAAAGGAAAAGCAACTGATGGAACAGATATTGGCACCGTGGCAAAGTAGTCATTGTGCAGGATGTCATTACTTTGTAATGAAAGGGTAAATATAAAAAGTCGGAAAGCTGTAGTACGTTTTCCGACTTTTTTGTTGCCAATGTAATAGTTTGTTTTCAAAAATTGAAAAGTAATACGACACTTTCAAAAAAAGTGAATCGCTTGAAGTATCTTCCTCTTATTTGTGGACTTTGCAAAATGTCATCAAAATTCTTCTATATTTGAATTTGATAGAAATTACTAGCACAAATTTTTCATGGCTATTGACGCTGCTACTTTTAAAGAAATGTACGAACAGTACAAATCACTCGTGTATAACGTGGCGCTTAGTTATGTGCAAAATGCAGAAGATGCCGAGGAAATTACTCAAGATGTATTTATCCAATTGCATCAGTCACTAGATACCTTTAAAAACCAATCCTCTTTAAAAACTTGGATTTATCGGATTGCAATTAACAAGAGTTTGGATTTATTAAAGCATAAGAAAAGTCAGAAACGTTTTTTTATCTTCGGAAAACGTTCAGAAAATGAATATGAACTTCAGAATGTTTCAGATTTTGAACATCCTGGTATTCTTTTAGAAAATAAAGAAAAATCTAAATTGCTTTTTAAAACGATAAATGAATTAAGTGAGAATCAGAAAACAGTATTTATATTATCAAAAATAGACGGTTTAAGTAATCCAGAAATTTCAGTAATTATGGAAGTGACAATTTCATCTGTTGAGTCCTTGCTTTTTCGAGCCAAAGACAATCTAAAGAAAAAATTAGGTAATAAATTTGATGAGTACCGCAAGAAATAGAAAATAATGTAGTCTAAGATAATACTACAGTACTAATAAACAAAATCATGCTCAGTCGAGATTTTGTAGAAATGGAGAATGTTGAATATGAAATTTAGGAATATGGAAAGAGATAAATGGATAAACGAAGTAATAGACAGTACGAATCAAATCGTAAAAGTCACGCCTGATGATGGCCTGTATTTCAAAATACAAAATAAGTTAAATGTTAAGAAAAATGTAGCTAGAGAATGGGTTTGGCTTGCTGCAGCTTCAATTGTTATTTTGGCAAGTATTAATGCCAAAGTAATGTATAAAGGATTAGAGGCGCAAGAAGAATTAGAAGAGACAGTGCTTTTAGCATCGTTTTCAGACTCTAATCAATTTTATTTAAGATAATTATGAGTAAAGTAAAGATATTAACTATTTCAGTACTGGTACTGGTTATTCTCAATTTAGGAATGATCGCTTTTTGTAGAATTATAAAACAAAAAGAATTTGGTGGCCGTGATGGTGGCCCGAAACAAATGATTATTGAGAAATTGCATTTTAATGATCAACAAAAAGAAGCCTTAAATGCTCTGGTTGTAGTTCATAAAAGTAACATAGATGCAATAGAACAAGATATTAGAGGAGCCAAAGAGAATTTATTTGCACAGTTACTAGAACCACAAGTTAATCAAAAGGTTAAGGATAGTTTGGTACGCGTACTGGGTGATAGCCAGATAAAAATAGAGAAAGAGCACTTTGATCATTTTCAAAAGATCCATTCTATTTGCAATACACCAGAACAAAAGGAAGACTTTCGAGCCTTAGTAAAAGAACTAGGAAAGATTTTCTCAAAGCGCAGGATGCAAAATAAAGCGGCAAATAAAGTTGCTAATTAAGAATCTTCATATACTATTAATTACTGAATTTGAATATTTTAGGTCTATTAATCGACCATCTAATAAAATTATCTAGATCAAAATTAATTTTTTTTATAATTCATGCGCATGAAAGCAACAATTGCTTCGTCTAATTTATACAAAACAAATTTTTATTATGAGAAAATCTATTTTTTTAATCGTTCCATTTTTTGCTGCATTTATATTAATTAACTGTAGTAATTCTGATGATCCTGCAGAGACTTCAACTGCGACCACTACAGTGCCAGATGTTTATCAAAAAATTTATGGAGCAACTAGCATCACTACAGACGGTACATATGTAACAATCAAAACTACTGGTCAGCCCGATCATAAAAGTGTTTACTATCCGACAACAAATGATAAATACGAAGCTTTTAGCGGAACAACTACATTTGGAAATTACACCTTTAAAAAAAATCCAAATACCATAAGCTTGACAAATGCGTATACCTTTAAGATACCATTAAATCCTGTAGTTGCTACAACACATGCTTCTACACCTCTTGCAGCTATTGGTGTTGCTATAAATGGAGTTCCACTTTTCAACCAATACGCAGGTCCCAACCAACCATTGACAGATGAATTTCAATCTTTTGATCAATACTGGGGACACCCGACAGCAACCAGTATGTATCATTATCACATAGAACCTCTATACTTAACACAAACTAAAGGAAAAGAAGCATTGATGGGTTTCTTACTAGATGGTTTCCCAGTTTATGGTCCTGAAGAAAATGGTGCAGCCGTAACTGGCTTAGATGTATACCACGGTCATACTGCCGTAACAGTTGATTATCCAAACGGAATTTATCATTACCACATCACAAATACAGATCCCTATATCAATGGAAACGGATATTACGGTACAGCAGGAACATTTTCTAATTAATTTTAATTAGTAATGATTTATTAGGTGCACTGCAATTAATTTTCTCGCATCCAATAAATTAAAACACCTATAATTATAGTTCATACAAACTATTTTGATTGGGTAAAGTAAATTTGTAATTGACTTTAATGACTTTGAAAAAAACAATTTTTATAAAAACAAGCTTCTTTTTGATTGCAACCCTATTTATTATGGGTTGTAATCAAAATCAAGAAGAGGAACCTCAAAGGCAAGCACAAAATACACCTTCTGTGTATAGAAAAGCATCAGAGGTCGGTTTTAACTTCAAGCAAGATACCTTATACTTTAATAAGGAGAAATATTCTGGAAAACAATATGAGGTTTATCCAAGTAAGGATACGGCATTTGTAAAGTCTTATTTAAACGGTATGCTTGAGGGAACTCAAAAGCAATGGTATGACAATAAAGTACTAGCCGAGGAGCGTTTATACATTGCGAATAAGAAAGAAGGTTTACACCAAAATTGGTGGCCTAATGGAAAACCCAGATACAAGTATCATTTTTACAATGATGAATTTCACGGTGAGGTACTTGAATGGTACGAAACAGGTCATTTGTTTAAGAAATTTCATTACACAGACGGACACGAAGAAGGTAGCGAAAGATTGTGGTATGAAGATGGTACTGTACGTGCCAATTATGTGATTAAGAAAGGTAAAAAATATGGCTTAATCGGAATCAAATTATGTAAAAATCCTAATGAAAAAGTTGTCAAAAAATAAAATAATAATGGCCATTTTGGTCCTAATCTGCGTTTGCAGTTGTAAAAAGCATACAGAAGAAGAGACAGGAATGCCATTTTTTAATTCACCTGAATTTACACCCGAATGGATTGCAAAGGACAGTGATGCATTTTCAAAAATCCATACAATTCCTTCTTTTTCCTTTACAAATCAAGATGGTCAGACGGTAACAGAAAAAACTGTAGCGGGTAAAATTTACGTAGCTAATTTTATGTTTACTAGTTGTGGTAGTATTTGTCCAAGAATGACTGATAATATGAAGATTCTACAAGATAGATATGTCCAAGATTCTCAAATTTTGTTGCTGTCTCACACGGTAAGCCCTGAAATCGATAACGTAAAACAACTAAAAGAGTATGCCGATTTAAAAGGGTGCATTTCGGGTAAATGGCATTTACTTACGGGCGATAAGAATGAAATTTATACCTTGGCAAAAAAGCAATATTTTGCTGGTGATTCTATAGGGTTCTACGGTAAACTGAATGATTTTTTACACACAGAAAATTTTATTCTCGTTGATGGTAAACGCCGTATTCGTGGAGTATATAATGGTACTCTTCCTATCGAAATGGATCGAATAATTGAAGATATCGAAGTTTTAAAGAAAGAAGAGTATTAGTAGATTATTATAATTTTCACTTAGTAATATTATTCGAAATTATTTGTAGTCATTCCACAATTCACATCATCGTAGAAGATTATTAATAAAAACAGTCAAATTCAATTCATCACCATTATTCAATCCAAGCAATGTTATTTAAATGTTGATTTTCTTCGAAAACATGTAGTTGAACTGCATATTTATTCAAAGTTTGTATCTTTGATAAAAACTTCAAATGAAACAATTTTTTCAAAAGACAGCACTTCTTATTTCGATTTTATTTTTAGCCTCATGTAATTTTACGGAAAACATTGATATACAAGAGGATGGTTCTGGAGAATTCTCAGTGGTATTGGATGCATCTGGACTAATGGAAATGGGTGCGGACAAAATGGGAGAGAAAATGGGAATTAAAGGCGATAAGAAAGTACTGGATTCCGTTATTAGTTTCAAAACATTTTTTGAAGAGAAAAAAGATAGCATTGCTAAATTAAGTCCCGAAAGACAAGCTGCGTTGAAAGGTTTGGAAAATTCAATTTTGCACATGAAAATTGATCCAGAAAAGAAAGAATTTTTCATGAGCATGAAATCTCCCTTTATCAAAGTAGCAGAATTACAAGATTTAATGGAGGGGTTTGCTGTATTGCAAGACATAAAAAAATCCAAAACAGCTGAAACGTCAGAAAGTCCATTTGGTGGTAAGTTCGGCAATAATAATTCAAAACTTAGTTTTGCTTATGATGGAAAAACCTTCAATCGTAGAGTAGAAATTATTGAAGAAAGTGCTAAAGCTGCTGATTCAGTGGGGATGTCTAAAATGCTTTTTGCATCTTCAACTTATACTCTATCATACCATTTTCCTAAACCAGTAAAATCGACTTCAAATCCAGATGCATTATTTAGTAGTGACAGAAAAACGATAACCTTACGTTACCCATTCTCAGACTATATGGAGAATCCAGAAAAGCTTAATCTAAATGTAGTTCTTGAATAATATGAATAAAACAGTCCAACTTAGAGATTTAGGAAGTCTAGATTATAAAGCCGCTTGGGAATATCAAGAAGAGTTATTTAAGAGTGTAGTTGATTTAAAAATTAAAAATAGAAGAGAAGAGACAGCCATTCCAACACCCAATTATTTGTTGTTAGTAGAGCATCCACATGTTTACACTCTAGGTAAAAGTGGAGATTTAGAAAATTTATTATTATCAGAGAAGCAACTTGAAGCGAAAGGGGCGACTTTTTATAAAATAAATCGAGGCGGAGACATCACTTATCATGGACCAGGTCAAATTGTTGGATATCCTATTTTAGACTTAGAAAATTTCTTTACAGATATACACAAATACTTGCGATTGCTTGAAGAGTCTATCATTTTGACTTTGCAAGAATATGGATTGGAATGTGGTAGGAGTGAAGGTGAAACTGGAGTTTGGTTGGGAGTAGGTACTCCATTTGCTCGTAAAATATGTGCAATGGGTGTTCGGGCTTCTCGCTGGGTGACCATGCATGGTTTTGCGCTAAATGTAAATGTCGATTTGGGTTATTTTGATAATATTATCCCTTGCGGAATTAGAGGGAAAGCAGTAACCTCTTTGAATGTAGAGCTGAATGTTGATAACGTAGATGAGCAAGAGGTTAAAAATAAAATCGTCAAGCATTTTTCAAATTTATTTGAGTGTGAAATGCATAAATAGCAGGTCTTGAGGAAAGCTAAATTTCTAATTTTAATTGCTCAGGTAACAGCCTAAAGCTCATTCTATGGTATTTGGTTGTCCCGTATTTACGAATTGCCTCACGGTGTTCTTTAGTCGGATATCCTTTGTTCTTTTTCCAGTTGTACATAGGAAATTCTTCATGTATGATATTCATGTATTCATCTCGATAAGTTTTTGCTAATACAGATGCTGCAGCAATACTTAGGTATTTAGCATCTCCTTTTACAATACTTTGATTAGGAATTGCCATTAAAAAATCAATTTCAGTTTTAGATAGTTTTTTGCCAGCCTTACTCTTAAGTCCGAGTTTTGCATTTATAGCTCTATTGCCATCTACAATAATAAATTCTGGACAAACTGAAAGTTTAAGGATACATTCCTGCATCGCCTTCATTGATGCGTTAAGAATATTTATTTCATCTATTTCTTGTGGGAACAAATGTGTAACAGCATAGGTCAACGCTTGAGATTCAATAATTGGCTTCAATGTCTCGCGAACTTTTTCAGACAATTGTTTACTGTCATTTAATATAGTATTCTGAAAATCTAAAGGTAATAATATAGCAGCAGCTGTTACGGGACCAGCTAAGCATCCGCGTCCTGCTTCATCAGTTCCAACTTCCAATGTAAAGGAAGAGTATTGTCTTTCGAGCATAAATTCAAATTGTTTCAAAAAAACAAAGATTGTATTTTTTTTGCTAAATACTGTACATTTTTGAGAATAGGTATTTGATTTTTATTTACTAAATATTGTATTCCACTTTTCATGTTTCTAAATCGTGAGCAAGATCAGTAATACCAGTATTATAGTAACGTAAAATGTATAGAGATCGTATAAGATATCTAGATGCTATAAAATTTACAATGATGTAATGTTCTGTTAAATGAAATAGAAAGCCTTACAATTCATGTTATATCCTATTTTTTTATACCTTATTATCAATTACCTTTGCTCAAAATATTGATCGTTTTTAAAATTGCCTAATCAATTGTCCCAATGAGAATACTCTTTTTTATTTTAATGCTGCCTATTTTGATGTTCTCTCAAACAGATCCAAGAGAAGAGGCTCCCAAAAAGAGTCTTCTAGATAAGATTGTCGGAAGTAAAGATACTACCAAAGTAGCCACTATAGATTTATACCGCTTTATTTCACTAGAAAGAGATACTACATATATAGACACATCGCTGAGTATTCAAAGAGAATATACTCATAATTATTTGCGAAGAGATAATTTTGGACTATTGGCTTTTTCGAATGAAGGACAGACATATAATACACTTCAATATAGCTTGACTGATTTTTCTCCTTATCCAGAAATGGGTTTGAAGGGAAAGCACTTTAGTTATATGGAGGCTAACGAAATTAGATATGCCTCAGTGGCAACGCCCGTGACAGAATTGTTTTTTAAATCAACAATGGGTAATGGGCAACTAGTCGATTCTTATTTTGCTATCAATATTAATCCGCGATTAAATTTTTCTATCGCATACAAAGGGATGCGTTCTACTGGAGATTATGACAATCAGTTTTCCAATGCTGGACATTTTAGATTTACAGGTAGCTACACTTCAGAAAGCCAGCGATATATATTAAACGCACACTATGTTGCTCAAGACGTTTTAAACGAAGAGAACGGCGGTCTATCATCGCTAGACGATTTTGAAACAGGTGATGCCAATTTCAGTATTCGAAAAAGTTTAGATGTCTACTTAACAGATGCCGAATCGTATTTAAAGGGATACCGCACTTTTGTGGATCACAGTTTTAGAATTAATCCCAAAAAGGGAGCTAATAATCTGTATTTGAATCACCAGTTCAACTACGAGAACAAAAGTTTTTTATATGAACAAGCGACCATAGAGACTACAACAACGACGGAGACAATTTATCGCTTTGGTGATTCCTTTGTTACATCCAACCTCTCAGACAAGACGTATTACAATAAAATGTACAACAAAGCTGGATTAACTTATGAGAATACGACTTTAGGACGTTTTCAATTTTTTATTGATGATTTTCAAAGTAATTTTTATTATTATAAAATTTTTGTCAAAGAGGATGGTACTTTAATTCCTGCCTCTCTATCTCGTAATATAAACACAGCTGGAGGTCAGTATGACTATCAAAAAAATAAGTGGACAGGTAAATTCCTATATTCAAGATCGGTAACCAACCAATCTCTGTCAAATCTTGATGCTAAAATGAAATTGGATCTAAGTGATGATTTTCAGTTTGATTTTCAATATCAAAACATAAATAAGTTACCAACTGATAACTACAACTTATACCAAAGTAGTTTTGTAGATTACAATTGGACCAATGATTTTAAAAATGAAAAAATCAACCGTTTAGCTGCTAATGCGGTAACACCATGGTTAAATGCATCATTGACATTGCTGACCCTTAACGATCATCTATATTTTGAAGACGTTGCTACAGATGACTCTCAGCAGATTATTTCACCAAGTCAGTATGATAAAACAATTAGCTATGTTTCTTTAAAAGTAAACAAGGATATAAAATTCGGGAATTTTGGGTTTGATAATACTGTCCTGTACCAAAAAGTGGGTCAAGATGATCAAGTATTAAATGTGCCAGAGATAGTGACGCGCAATACGCTTTATTACACTAATTACTTTTTTAAGAAAGCACTTTTTATACAAACAGGAGTTAGTTTCAACTATTTTACTAATTATTATGCAAATGATTACAATCCTGTAGTGGGGGAATTTTTTGTGCAAAATCAAAAAGAAATTGGTAATTATCCAAATTTTGATTTCTTCCTTAACGCTAAAATACAAAGAACTAGGATTTTTATAAAAGCAGAACATTTTAATTCTTCTTTGTCGGGTAATAACTATTTCTCGTCACCTACTACGCCTTTTAGGGACATGACCATTCGTTTTGGACTGATCTGGAATTTCTTTAATTAAGATTTATAAAAGCGTTATATTATTTCTCTGCGTTTCACGATAAAAAAGATAGTGTATGGCAGAAATAAGCTTAAAATTGTAGTACAGCAGTATCAAAATTGCAGAAATTAAATCACTTAAAATTTACTTCATTGACATTTACAGCAATTGATTTTGAAACAGCGACCGCTTTTCATCCCTGCTCTGTGGGAATTATTACAGTAGAGAACGGACTTATAATTGATGAATTTGTTACATTGATAAAGCCTCCGAATAATCTTTATAATCCATTTACGATAAAAGTTCATGGTATATATCCACGAGATACTGTAAATGCGAAGTCCTTTCTACAGGTATATCCAGAGATAAAGAAGCGATTGCAAAATAGAATTGTAGTAGCTCACAATGAAAGTTTTGATAGAAATGTATTATCGAAGTCAATGGCTCTTTACGGATTAAATTATGACGAACTTAATATTGGAGATCGTTGGGAGTGTACAGTGAAGATATACAAATCAAAGGGCTTTAAACCGACCAAATTAAGTGATTGTTGTCGTGTGATGAAAATAGCGCTCAATCATCATGAGGCTTTATCAGACGCAAGAGCGTGTGCTAATTTATACCTTTTAAAATAAGTCTAATTTGGTGTGGTAATTTTTCTTACTTTAGATTTTAGTTATTGAGTAAAAGGCTAGTATCATGAAAGAAGATTTTCTGCATTATTTATGGAGGTTTAAGAAGTTTAACTTACTACAATTACAAACTACCAATCAAGAAAAAATTACAATTCATAATTCTGGGCAATTTCTAGAATTAGCAGGCCCCGACTTTTTTAATGCTCAAATCACAATTGGTAATCAAAAGTGGGCGGGCAATGTCGAGATACATATTAAATCTTCCGATTGGTATGTACATCATCATGAGCGAGACGAAGCTTATGAGAGCGTTATATTACATGTCGTTTGGGAACATGATGCGGCTATTTTTCGACCGGATAATACTGAGGTGCCGGTCTTAGAACTAAAAGAATATGTTGATCAAGAAGTTGTAGGCAATTATCAATCATTACTGAGTCCTAAATCTTGGATATTTTGCGAAAGTGCATTAAAGGATTTAGATTCTTTTTTACTTAAAAATTGGCAAGAAAGATTATTTTTCGAAAGATTAGAACGCAAATCTCAGTTTATAAACGATTTACTAGTAAAAACAAATAACGATTGGGAAGCGGTCTTATTTTGTTTGCTTGCCAAAAATTTCGGACTCAATACCAATGGAGATTCATTTTTACAGATAGCACAATCTATTCCTTTTTCGATAATTAGAAAAGAGAGTTTTGAGGTCGAAAATTTAGAAAGTTTATTATTTGGTATTGCAGGATTATTAGATCAGGAGAAAGAAGATAATTATTATAAAGATCTAAAATTTCGTT
Source organism: Flavobacterium algicola (assembly GCF_022399565.1). GTDB lineage: Bacteria > Bacteroidota > Bacteroidia > Flavobacteriales > Flavobacteriaceae > Flavobacterium > Flavobacterium algicola. The sequence continues at coordinate 466,462 of NZ_JAJTUT010000001.1, read as the reverse complement.
ACTATTATTTGTTGCATAAATACCAAATAGATAAAACACATGTAGCAAGCGTTCAGTTTTTCAAACACCGTCCCGACAATTTTCCAACCATTCGATTGTCACAATTGGCCAATTTGTATCATTTGCATCTTAATTTATTTTCGAAAATAATCAGTGTAAATTCAGTGCTTGAAGTTTATAATTTGCTGAAAGTGGAAACTGCAGATTATTGGCAAGATCATTATCAATTTGATAAATATAGTCCTAAGAAAAAGAAGAGTTTGTCAGCGTCTTTTATTGATTTAATTGTTGTTAATACAATTGTCCCAATTCAATTTTCCTATGCCAAAAGTCAAGGTTTAGAGGTGTCTGAAAGGTTAATTGGACTGCTTTCTGAGGTGCAACCTGAAAAAAATAATATCATTGATAAATTTAAATATCATGGTTTAAAGGCACAGAATGCATTTGAGACCCAGTCTTTGCTGCAACTTAAGAATGAATATTGTACGAAAAGTAGATGTTTAGGTTGTGCTATTGGTGTAGAGTTGTTGAAAACTACTTAACCACTGATGAAGTATTCATTTTTTTTGTAGTTTTACAAACTTATGGCAACTAGTTTCCACTCTTTAAAATTAAGAATCTTTAAATTTAAATAAGATGTCAGCAGTTATTCAACTCAAGTTTTTTTTAGAGAAATATGGCTTTCATGTTTCATCTCGTCTTGCTGATAGATTAGGAATGCGCGCCAACAGTGTTCGACTCTTTTTTATTTACATTTCTTTTGTAACCGTTGGATTGGGATTTGGAATTTACTTAATACTTGCTTTTTGGATTCGACTAAAAGATTTGATTCGTGCCAAGCGTAGTTCGGTTTTTGATATTTAATTCATGCCGTTTTTTTAAAGAATAAATAATAATAATTAAATAAAGATATTTTGGCAGTAAAATCAGATGCTTGGGGCTCACGAGTAGGTTTAATTTTGGCGATGGCGGGTAATGCAGTAGGTCTTGGAAATTTTCTGAGATTTCCTGTACAAGCAGTACAAAATGGAGGAGGTGCTTTTATTATTCCATATCTTATTTGTTTTTTAATAATGGGAATACCGTTACTTTTTATCGAATGGTCTTCTGGCCGTTTCGGAGGTAAATTCGGGAATCATAGCACACCATATATTTTAGACTCCATGGTCAAAGGAAGGTTGCTAAAGTACATAGGAGTATTTGGTATCTTTACTAATATTGCTGTCGCAGCTTATTACTGTTACATTGAATCATGGACAATGTCCTATGTTTATCATTCAATCATAGGAACTTTTGACGGAATGAGTCAAGCAGATGTAGCTACCTTCTTTAGTGAATATGTCGATGTTGGTCATTCTACAACTGGTATTCCTTATGAAAGTGTGATCTTCTATGTCGTTTGTTTGATTATTAATACTTATATATTATCTAAAGGATTAAAAGGAATCGAAAAGGTAGCGAAAGTTGGGATGCCGCTTTTGATCTTATTTGGTGCAATTCTAGCAATTAAAGGTCTTACTTTGGGTACGTCGGGAGCTTCTGATATTTTTCCAGACGCAAATGCATGGGATGGTCTTAATTTTCTGTGGACGCCTCAATACAGTTCATTGTTAGATTTAAAAGTTTGGATGGCGGCAGCTGGACAAATCTTTTTCACTCTATCTGTAGGGATGGGGACTGTACATTGTTATGCATCTTATTTGGATGAAAAAGATGATGTCGCTTTAAATGCTGTTTCTGCAGGTTTCATGAATGAATTTGTAGAAGTCGTTTTAGGTAGTCTAATTGTAGTTCCAATTGCTGCTGGATATTTAGGTTTAGACTGGGTTATAGAAAATGCAGGTTTTGGTATGGCTTTTCAAACAATGCCTTATCTATTTCAGCAATGGGGAGGTTTGATTGCTATTATTGCCGGAGTACTTTGGTTTGGTTTGTTGTTTTTTGCAGGAATTACATCATCGCTAGCAATGGGTACACCTTGGATTGGTTTTATGAGAGATGAATTTGGCTGGAATCAAAATAAGGGAGCTTGGTCATTTGGTTTTATGGCTTTAATTTTAGGGTTGCCAACTGTTATTTTCTTCCAGTACGGGGTATTCGATGAATATGACTATTGGGCAGGTACAGTAAGTTTAGTATTATTTGCCATGCTTGAAACTATTTTATTCTCTTGGATTTTCGGAATGGGCAAAGGTTGGCCAGCAATTACTAACGGAGCAGATATTAAAATACCAGTTATTTATAAATATATTATTAAGTATATAACTCCAGTTATGTTGATTATTATTTTTATGGGTTCAGTATTTAAACCATTAGACAATGATTGGTCAGGTAATATGGATAACTTAATTTCCGGAAAAAGTTGGGTACTAGATAACGGTTCTATTATAAAAACGATAACTCATGCTGGAATTAAAGAACAAATAGCTACAGCAAGTAATTCAGCTGTAATAACACAACTTCAGGATAAGATGTTTTACCTCAATTTTGCCCGTTTCATGCTTTTAGGATTGTTTGCTTTTATTAGTGTTTTGGTTTATTTAGCATTTTTAAAAAGACGACGAGAAGGTAGAGCGACAACATAATAATTATTTAAAAACACACAGATGAATTCAGAAGCTTTAATGACAATGTTAATTACACAAGGAATAGTTATATTTTTTGCTGTCTATTTTTTCTATAAAGTTTTAACGATTAAGCCTAAGGCTGAACCAGATTCTTTTACAGAAAATGATGATGTAGTGGAAAGACAAACAGAGATTTAGTGTATAAAATATATTAAATCTCCTTACATATGAATACTATAAAATCCTATTTTCAGTTTTCGAAAGAACAACGAAATGGGATTTTTGTATTATTACTAATCATAGTCGCACTACAAGCTATATGGTTTTATTTAGGGTTTAATACAATTATCACGACGCAAAGCAAGGAGGAATTAGAATGGCTAGCAAAACAATCTGAAATTGATTCATTAAAAGATGCTTCAGTAAATAAAAAATTTGAATTAAGACCATTTAATCCTAATTTCATATCAGATTATAAGGGCTATAAATTAGGGATGTCTGTACAGGAAATTGATCGCCTTGTGGCTTTTCGAAAAACAAATCAGTACGTTAATTCCGCTCAGGAATTTCAAGAAGTCACAAAAATATCAGATTCATTACTCAAAGCCATTAGTCCTTATTTTAAATTTCCAGATTGGGTTACTAATAAAAAAGAGTCCAAGGTTTATGTTAAATATGAAAAACAATCTTTTAGTAAAACCGAGAAGATACATGTGCTTGATGTTAATACTGCATCTCAAGAAGATTTCATGAAATTGAATGGAATTGGAGTAGGGTATTCAGAACGAATTATTAAATTCCGTGAAAGTTTAGGAGGTTTTGTTTCTATGGAGCAGTTAGATGATGTTTGGGGTCTGCCACCAGAAGTTATTACCAAACTAAATGCAAGTTTTAAGATTGCAAGCCAGCCAGTAATTAAAAAACTAGATATTAATAATGCATCTGTAAAAGAAATAGCTCAATTTCCTTATTTTAGATATGCTTTGGCAAAAGAAATTGTTACCTTTAGAAGTATGAATGGTGATTTTAAAAACGCCACTGATTTAACAAAAATTAAAGGCTTGTCTATTGATAAAGCCAACATTATAGCCTTATATTTGACCTTTTAAAAACCAAAAGCTTTACGATGAACTTTGATTATAACGAAACGCAGTCGATGATTGCGCAATCCATAAAAGATTTTGCAGAGAAAAATATCCGTCCGTTTATAATGGAATGGGATGAAGCTCAAACCTTTCCAGTACCGTTGTTCAAAAAGTTGGGCGAAATGGGATTTATGGGAATCCTAGTTCCAGAGGAACTTGGTGGTTCGGGTTTGGGGTATCATGAATACATTACCATTGTTGAAGAGATTTCAAAAGTAGACCCTTCAATTGGTCTGTCTGTTGCTGCGCATAATTCATTGTGTACCAATCATATTTTAACTTTTGGTAATGAAGAACAAAAGAAAAAGTGGATACCGAAACTTGCTTCAGCCGAATTCATTGGTGCTTGGGGGTTAACAGAACATAATACAGGTTCTGATGCTGGAGGAATGAATACAACAGCGAAGAAAGACGGTGATTTCTGGATAGTAAATGGCGCGAAAAATTTTATCACGCATGCAATTTCTGGTGATGTAGCCGTGGTTATTGTACGTACGGGTGAAAAAGGAGATTCTCACGGAATGACTGCTTTTGTATTTGAAAAAGGAATGGAAGGTTTTACTTCTGGTAAGAAAGAGAATAAACTAGGAATGCGTGCAAGTGAAACAGCCGAATTGGTATTTGATAACTGTCGTGTCCCAGATGCAAATCGTTTAGGAGAAGTTGGTGATGGGTTCATTCAAGCGATGAAGGTATTAGACGGTGGTCGTATATCTATTGGTGCATTGTCATTAGGTATTGCTAAAGGCGCTTATGAAGCTGCTTTGAAGTATTCTAAAGAGAGACACCAATTTGGAAAGCCGATTAGCAGTTTTCAAGGGATTTCGTTTAAGTTAGCTGATATGGCTACAGAGATTGAGGCTTCTGAATTGTTGCTACATAAAGCCGCTTTCTTAAAACAACAACACAAGCCTGTGACTACGATGGGTGCAATGGCCAAGATGTATGCTTCTGAGGTATGCTGTAAAGTAGCTAATGAAGCGGTACAAATTCATGGTGGATATGGTTATACTAAAGATTATCCAGTTGAAAAGTTTTATCGTGACGCAAAATTATGTACAATTGGTGAAGGGACAACTGAAATCCAAAAAGTAGTAATAGCTAGGAATATTTTAAAATAGTCAAAATAATATAGTAAAATAAAAGGAGTTAAATCATTGTATTTAACTCCTTTTATTGTTTTTATAAAGTCAATGTGGGCGTGACTCGTGAGAAAAACTCGGGTCGGACGCTCCGCTATATCTTTTGCGCAGTCCCTAAAAGTTGGGGCTAGGCCAAAGGATACTTCTGTGATTTCTCACGTAATGTTGGGAATTCGAGTTATTTCTTTGAGAGTCTAAACAGTATGTGAGTGCTAATAAATTCATCTAAGTTGCAAAATATTTAAATTTTTTAAAGTTGGGGTTGGTCAATTCAAAATAAAGATTACCTTTGCACACTTAACGAAAGGGGGTGTCAAAATTATGTTAATTATACCAATTAAAGACGGAGAAAATATCGATAGAGCACTAAAGCGCTATAAAAGAAAATTTGATAAAACTGGAACAGTGCGTCAATTAAGAGCTCGTCAAGCTTTTATCAAGCCTTCTGTGAAAAATAGAATCAAAATTCAAAAAGCAGCTTACATCCAAAACATGAAAGATGGTTTAGAGAGTTAGTAGTTTCTTGATAGAAATAAATAGAAATAGCATTGAAGTTAAAAACTTCAATGCTATTTTTTTTGTTTGCAGTACAACAGGTTAAAGAGGATGTTTAAATTATGTCGCCGTTAATCCTTAAAGTTTAGTAACTTTGAGTATTAATGGTTTTTTTTATGGATACAATTGTTGAAGCGTTTAAGGAATATTTAAAGAAGGAGAAAAATTATTCCTTGCATACATTGATTGCTTATGAAAATGATTTGCAAAGTTTTCATAGTTTTAATGAATTAAATTTTGCGCAGGAATCCATTGAGGGAGTTAATTACAGTCAGATTCGAAGTTGGATTGTTTTTTTAGTTGATGAAGGTTTTTCTGTCGTAACCATAAATAGGAAGTTGGCTTCTCTGAAAGCTTTCTATAAATTCTTACTTAAGACAAAACAGATAGAACTAAGTCCTATGTTGAAGCATAAGTCGTTGAAAGCATCTAGAACTTTGCAGATACCATTTTCAGAGAAAGAAATGCATTTAGCTCTAGATCCTGTGATGGAGGGTTTTGAGATGATTAGAGATCATATTATAGTTGAGGTGTTTTATGCTACTGGAATGCGTAGGGCAGAATTAATTCAATTGAAGCTTCATGATGTTGATTTGAATAACAATACTTTTAAGGTGCTAGGAAAGCGCAATAAAGAGCGTTTAATTCCGATAATACCTGGGATTAAAGAATCGTTGGTTAGTTATATTGAGGAGAGAGATTCTTTGCAGGAAGTTATTGATGAAGAATATTTTTTTTTAACAAAAAAAGGCAAGAAGTTAAATAATTCTCTTGTGTATCGACTGGTAAATTTGTATTTTAGTCAAGCTTCAGAAAAAGTTAAAAAGAGTCCGCATGTGCTAAGGCATACATTTGCGACACATTTATTAAACAATGGGGCAGATTTAAATTCGGTAAAGGAATTGTTAGGGCATTCTAGTTTAGCGTCCACACAAATTTACACACACAGTAGTTTGGCTGAGTTGAAAAAAGTGTATCAAAAGTCGCATCCTAGAAATAAGTAGCAATTTGTAAGTTTAACTATTAAATAGGTATTGATTATGAAGGTAAGTATTCATGCGGTTAACTTTAATGTTGATGGAAAATTAGTTAATTTTGTTCAAGAGCGAATGAACAAGCTGGAGAAGTACTACGATAAAGTAGTTTCTTCTGATGTGTATTTGAAGGTGGTTAATACGAGCGGAAAAGAGAATAAAATTGTCGAGGTCAAGATAAATGTTCCTGGAAATGATTTTTTGGTCAAAAAACAATGTAAGACTTTTGAGGAAGCGGTGGAACTATCGTCTGATTCTATCGAGCGTTTGCTGGTAAAAAGGAAGCAAAAAACAAGAACACACACATAATTTGAAAATATTTCAAAAAAATGTTTTGATTCAGAGATAAAATCTATACATTTGCAGTCCGTTAGAAATAGCGGACTTTTTTATTGAATTGCCAGCGTAGCTCAGTTGGCTAGAGCAGCTGATTTGTAATCAGCAGGTCGTGGGTTCGAGTCCCTCCGCCGGCTCTACTGAAACTGAGGTTTTTGAAAGATTGTAATAAGATAAAAAAGAGGGGAGATACTCAAGCGGCCAACGAGGGCAGACTGTAAATCTGCTGTGTGAACTTCGCAGGTTCGAATCCTGCTCTCCCCACAAAAAAGAAATTAGGAAAATGAATTTAGAATTTCTAAATTATAATTCTAACTTCTGAACTCACAAAAGCCGGTGTAGCTCAGGGGTAGAGTGCTTCCTTGGTAAGGAAGAGGTCTCGGGTTCAATTCCCGACATTGGCTCAACTAAAAAATTTTGAACACTAATAAATTAATAAAGATTAAAATCTAAGTAAAATGGCAAAAGAAACCTTTAACCGTTCGAAACCACACTTAAATATTGGTACAATCGGACACGTAGATCACGGAAAAACTACATTAACTGCTGCAATAACTAAAGTGTTATCTGATGCTGGTTACTGTCAAGCGAAATCTTTTGATCAAATTGATAATGCTCCTGAAGAAAAAGAAAGAGGTATTACAATTAATACATCTCACGTAGAGTATGAAACTGCTAACCGTCACTACGCTCACGTTGACTGTCCTGGTCACGCGGATTACGTAAAAAACATGGTTACAGGTGCTGCTCAAATGGATGGTGCTATCCTTGTAGTTGCTGCAACTGATGGACCAATGCCACAAACTCGTGAGCATATCCTATTAGGTCGTCAAGTAGGTATTCCTAGAATGGTTGTATTCATGAATAAAGTGGATATGGTTGATGATGAGGAATTATTGGAACTTGTTGAAATGGAAATCAGAGACTTATTGTCTTTCTACGAATATGATGGTGACAACTGTCCAGTTATTCAAGGGTCTGCTTTAGGTGGATTGAATAATGACGCTGCATGGGTACCAAAAATTCTTGAATTGATGGCTGCAGTTGATGCATGGATTGAAGAGCCAGTACGTGATACTGACAAACCTTTCTTGATGCCAGTTGAGGATTCATTTACAATTACTGGTCGTGGAACTGTTGCTACAGGTCGTATCGAAACAGGTATTGCTAATACAGGAGATCCAGTTGAAATCATTGGTATGGGAGCTGAAAAATTAACTTCTACTATTACAGGAGTTGAGATGTTCCGTAAAATCCTTGATAGAGGTGAAGCTGGAGATAACGTAGGTTTATTGTTGAGAGGTATTGATAAAGCTGATATCAAAAGAGGTATGGTTATTATTAAGCCAGGTTCAGTAAAACCACACAACACTTTCAAAGCTGAGGTTTATATCTTGAAAAAAGAAGAAGGTGGACGTCATACTCCATTCCACAATAACTACCGTCCACAGTTCTACGTACGTACAACTGACGTAACAGGAGTTATTACTTTACCAGAAGGTGTAGAGATGGTAATGCCAGGAGATAACTTAACAATCAATGTTGCTTTGTTAAGCCCAATCGCAATGAATGTTGGATTACGTTTCGCTATCCGTGAAGGTGGTAGAACTGTAGGTGCAGGTCAGGTAACTGAGATTGTAGCATAATTCAAATTAAATTATATGACCAGCAACTTCTTATGTAGTTGCTGGTTAATTTACGGGCGTAGTTCAAGGGTAGAATAGCGGTCTCCAAAACCGTTGATGGGGGTTCGAATCCCTCCGCCCGTGCAATAAAAAAATTAGATCTAATGGCAAAAATTGGTAATTATATTTCAGAAGCATTTGAAGAATTAAAATCAAATGTAACTTGGCCAGAATGGGCTGAGGTGCAGCGACTAACTATAGTTGTGGCTGTTTTTTCAGTATTGTTTGCTTTGGCAACATGGGGAGTAGATGAAGTTTTTGCAAAAGCATTAGCAGGATTTTTTAACTGGATTAAAGCTTAATAATTGACATGGCAGAGAATAATTTAAAAAAATGGTATGTCGTTAGAGCGGTAAGTGGGCAAGAGAATAAAGTGAAAGCTTATATCGAAACTGAAATCTCTAGATTAGGGATGGAAGATTTTGTGTCTCAAGTTCTTGTTCCTACTGAGAAGGTAGTTACGGTAAAAGACGGGAAGAAGTTAATTAAGGAGAAAGTTTATTTTCCTGGTTATGTAATGATGGAGGCTAATTTAGTTGGTGAAGTTCCTCATATTATTAAATCAATTACTTCGGTTATTGGTTTTTTAGGTGAAACTAAAGGAGGAGAACCTGTTCCATTAAGAATGTCTGAAGTTAATAGAATGTTAGGTAAGGTAGATGAATTAGCGGTGAATACTGATAATCATGCAATACCATTCACACTTGGTGAAACTATCAAAGTTATTGATGGTCCTTTTAATGGTTTCAACGGTACTGTTGAAAAAATTAATGATGAAAAGCGTAAACTTGAAGTAATGGTTAAGATTTTCGGAAGAAAGACTCCGTTAGAATTAAGTTTTATGCAAGTTGAAAAAGTATAATCTTTGTTACACTATAATAAATCATAGCAATTGCTTCTATAATTGTTGTGTTAAAATTAAAAAAAATGGCTAAAGAAATTAGTAAGGTAGTTAAACTACAAGTTAAGGGAGGTGCTGCGAATCCGTCGCCACCGGTTGGACCTGCTTTAGGAGCTGCTGGGGTAAACATCATGGAGTTCTGTAAGCAGTTCAATGCTAGAACACAAGATAAACCCGGCAAAATATGCCCAGTACAAATTACTGTGTATAAAGACAAATCATTTGATTTTGTCGTTAAGACTCCTCCTGCAGCAGTTCAATTATTGGAAGCTGCAAAGCTAAAATCTGGTTCAGGTGAGCCTAATCGTAAAAAGGTAGCTAGTGTTACTTGGGAACAAATTAGAGCTATTGCTGAAGACAAGATGCAAGACTTAAATGCATTTACTGCTGAGTCTGCAATGAGTATGATTGCTGGAACAGCTAGATCTATGGGTATAACTGTATCAGGAGACGCTCCTTTTTAATTAAGAGAAAGACATGGCAAAATTGACAAAAAAGCAAAAAGAGGCTGCTTCAAAAATTGAAAAGAACAAGTTATATTCTTTAAAAGATGCATCTGCATTAATTAAAGATCTTGCGTCTGCAAAATTTGATGAGTCTGTTGATATCGCAATCAGATTGGGTGTAGATCCAAGAAAAGCGAATCAAATGGTTAGAGGTGTAGTTACTTTACCTCACGGTACTGGTAAAGATGTTAAAGTATTAGCATTGGTTACTCCAGATAAAGAAGCAGAAGCTAAAGAAGCTGGTGCTGATTTCGTTGGATTAGACGAATACCTACAAAAAATTAAAGACGGTTGGACAGATGTTGATGTTATCATCACTATGCCAGCTGTTATGGGTAAATTAGGTCCATTAGGTCGTATATTAGGACCTAGAGGTTTAATGCCTAACCCTAAAACAGGTACGGTAACTATGGATGTTGCTAAAGCTGTTGCAGAGGTAAAAGCTGGTAAAATCGACTTTAAAGTTGATAAAACTGGAATCGTACATGCAGGAATTGGTAAAGTTTCTTTTGGAGCTGAGCAAATTTATGACAATGCACACGAAATTATTCAAACATTAATCAAACTTAAACCAACTGCTGCTAAAGGTACCTACATTAAAGGTATTCACCTTACAAGCACTATGAGTCCAGCAATTGCGTTGGATCCTAAAGCAGTATAATTGGTAGTTAATAATTTTTAGTATGACTAGAGAAGAAAAATCAATCGCGATTGAAGAATTAACTGCACAGTTAGCTGGTACAAATATTGTTTATGTAGCAGATATTTCTGGATTAAATGCAGAAACTACTTCAAACTTGAGAAGAGCTTGTTATAAAGCAGGTATTAAATTAGAAGTTGTAAAAAATACATTACTTGCAAAAGCAATGGAAACTTCTGAAAATAGTTATGGTGAATTACCTTCTGTATTGGTTGGAAATTCAGCTATCTTTATTTCAGATGTAGCTAATGCTCCAGGTAAAATCATTAAGGATTTCCGTAAAAAATCATCTAAGCCAGTTTTAAAAGGAGCTTATGTGAATTCTGAAGTTTACATTGGAGATGACCAACTTGATATGTTGGCTACAATTAAATCTAAAGAAGAATTACTTGGAGAACTTATTGGATTACTTCAATCACCAGCTCAAAGAGTTATCGCTGCCCTTCAAAACAAATTCGCTGGAGAAGAGCAAGCTGAAGAAGTTCAAGCTGAGGAAGCTTAATATTTGTAGAGATTACCTCTATTTATATTATTAAATAAGCGCACAATAAACAAAATATAATTTTACAAATCATTTTAAAACGATAGAAAAAATGGCAGATTTGAAACAATTCGCAGAACAATTAGTTAACTTAACTGTTAAAGAAGTTAACGAATTAGCAACAATATTAAAAGATGAGTACGGAATCGAACCAGCTGCTGCAGCTGTAGTAGTTTCTGCAGGTGGTGGAGAAGCTGCTGAAGAAGCTCAAACTGAATTTACAGTTGTATTGAAAGAAGCTGGTGCTTCTAAATTAGCAGTTGTGAAAATGGTAAAAGAACTTACAGGTTTAGGTTTGAAAGAAGCTAAAGATGTAGTTGATAGCGCACCATCTAATGTTAAAGAAGGTGTTTCTAAAGAAGAGGCTGAAGGTCTTAAAAAATCATTAGAAGAAGCTGGAGCTGTAGTTGAACTTAAATAGTTTAACTTAGTTTAAAGAATAAGGTTTAGGTCTTGGGTTTTAACACTCAAAGACCTAAACCATTTTTCGTATAACAAAAGTCTAAAATATTCTTTTCTATTTCGACTTTTGCAATTTATATTTTACACCATTACGAGGAAAAAAAGTTAACAGATAATAAGAAAGTAGTTATCCTAAATTGATTTTTAAAGATGTAATGGTTGTAGAATTTAGTAAAGGTGAAATAACCTTTGCAAAAAAATTACTTTTATAATCAAAATTTTGTCCATTGATGATTACAAATCAGACTGAAAGATTGAATTTTGCCTCTACTAAAAATATTCCTGCATATCCAGATTTTCTAGATGTTCAGGTTAAATCTTTTCAAGATTTTTTTCAATTAGAAACTAAATCAGATGAAAGAGGCAATGAAGGACTTTATAATACCTTCATGGAGAATTTCCCAATTACAGATACAAGAAATAACTTTGTATTGGAATTCCTAGACTACTTCGTAGATCCACCACGTTACACGATCCAAGAGTGTATCGAAAGAGGTTTAACACACAGTGTACCTTTAAAAGCTAGATTAAAACTTTATTGTACAGATCCAGAGCACGAAGACTTTGAAACTATTGTTCAAGATGTATATCTTGGTACAATTCCTTACATGACGCCAAGCGGAACATTTGTTATAAATGGTGCTGAACGTGTTGTTGTTTCTCAGTTGCACAGATCACCAGGGGTTTTCTTTGGTCAATCTTTTCACGCTAACGGAACAAAATTATACTCTGCTAGAGTAATTCCTTTCAAGGGTTCTTGGATTGAATTTTCTACAGATATTAATAGCGTAATGTATGCTTATATTGACAGAAAGAAAAAGTTACCTGTTACAACTTTATTCCGTGCTATTGGTTTCGAAAGAGATAAGGATATCCTTGAAATTTTTGACCTTGCTGAAGAAATTAAAGTTTCTAAAACTGGACTTAAAAAATATATCGGTAGAAAATTAGCTGCTCGTGTATTAAATACATGGCATGAAGATTTCGTTGATGAAGATACTGGTGAAGTAGTTTCTATCGAACGTAACGAAATAATCCTTGATCGTGATACAATTATCGATAAAGATAATGTTGAAGAAATCATTGATTCTAACGTTAAATCTATTTTGTTACATAAGGAAGATGCTAATCAAGCTGATTATGCAATCATTCATAATACGTTACAAAAAGATCCAACAAACTCTGAAAAAGAAGCTGTTGAGCATATTTACAGACAATTGCGTAACGCAGAACCGCCTGATGAAGAAACTGCTCGTGGTATTATTGATAAATTGTTCTTCTCTGACCAACGTTACAACTTAGGTGAAGTAGGTCGTTATAGAATGAATAAAAAGTTACAGTTAGATATCCCAATGGAAAAGCAAGTGCTTACCAAAGAAGATATCATAACTATTGTTAAGTATTTAATTGAATTAATTAACGCGAAAGCAGATATTGATGATATTGACCACTTATCAAACCGTCGTGTTAGAACAGTTGGTGAACAATTGTCGCAACAATTCGGTGTTGGTCTAGCTCGTATGGCTAGAACTATTAGAGAACGTATGAACGTTAGAGATAACGAGGTGTTTACACCAATCGATTTGATTAATGCTAAAACATTATCATCGGTGATCAACTCTTTCTTTGGTACTAACCAGTTGTCTCAATTTATGGATCAAACGAATCCATTAGCTGAGATCACGCACAAGAGAAGATTATCAGCCCTAGGACCAGGTGGACTTTCGAGAGAGAGAGCTGGATTTGAGGTTCGAGATGTTCACTATACGCACTACGGACGTTTATGTCCTATTGAAACGCCAGAGGGTCCAAACATTGGTTTGATTTCATCTCTTGGTGTTTATGCTAAAGTAAACGGAATGGGATTCATCGAAACACCTTACCGTAAGGTAACTGAAGGTGTGGTTGATTTAGTTTCTACTCCAATTTACTTATCTGCTGAAGAAGAAGAAGGTATGATGATTGCGCAAGCAAATATCGAAATGGATGATTCTGGAAAAATGACCTCTGAGTTTGTAATTGCACGTCAGGAAGGGGATTTCCCAGTAATTACTCCATCAGAAGTTCATTATACAGATGTTGCACCAAACCAGATTGCTTCAATCTCTGCATCTTTGATTCCTTTCTTGGAACATGATGATGCGAATAGAGCTTTGATGGGATCTAACATGATGCGTCAGGCCGTACCATTAATTCGTCCTGAAGCTCCTATTGTTGGAACTGGTTTAGAGCGTCAAGTAGCTTCTGACTCTAGAGTATTAATCAATGCTGAAGGGCATGGAGTTGTAGAGTATGTTGATGCTAATATCATTACAATTAAGTACGATCGTTCTGAAGAAGAAAGAATGGTTAGTTTTGATTCTGATGATAAAACTTATAATCTAATTAAATTTAGAAAAACCAATCAAGGAACTAGTATTAACTTGAAACCTATCGTAAGAAAAGGGGACAGAGTTATTCCTGGTCAAGTATTGTCTGAAGGTTATGCTACTCAAAATGGTGAACTTGCTTTAGGTCGTAACCTAAAAGTAGCGTTTATGCCATGGAAGGGTTATAACTTTGAGGATGCGATTGTAATTTCTGAAAAAGTAGTTCGTGATGATATTTTTACCTCTATTCACGTAGATGATTACTCATTAGAAGTAAGAGATACAAAATTAGGTAATGAAGAGTTAACGAATGATATTCCAAACGTTTCTGAAGAGGCTACTAAAGACTTAGATGAAAACGGTATGATTAGAATTGGAGCCGAGGTTAAACCTGGTGATATTCTTATCGGAAAAATTACTCCAAAAGGAGAATCAGATCCTACTCCAGAAGAGAAATTGCTTCGTGCAATCTTCGGGGATAAAGCAGGTGATGTAAAAGATGCTTCATTAAAAGCTTCTCCTTCTTTACACGGTGTAGTTTTGGATAAAAAATTGTTTGCAAGAGCGGTAAAAGATAAACGTAAACGTACTCAAGATAAAGATGCTTTGGGATCTCTTGAGATGGACTTTGAAGTTAAATTCTCGGACCTTAAAGATAAGTTAATCGAAAAACTTTTCTTGATTGTAAACGGAAAAACATCACAAGGTGTGATGAATGATTTGGGTGAAGAAGTTTTACCAAAAGGTAAAAAATATACTCAAAAAATGCTTTACGCTGTTGAAGATTTTGCTCACTTAAGCAAAGGTCAATGGGTAGCTGATGATGCAACTAATAAAATGGTTAATGATTTAATTCATAACTATAAAATTAAGTTGAACGATTTACAAGGTGCTTTAAGAAGAGAAAAATTCACTATTACTGTTGGAGATGAATTGCCAGCAGGAATCTTGAAATTGGCTAAAGTTTATATCGCTAAAAAACGTAAGTTGAAAGTTGGGGATAAGATGGCTGGACGTCACGGTAACAAAGGTATTGTTGCTCGTATCGTTCGTCATGAAGATATGCCTTTCCTTGAAGACGGAACGCCAGTTGATATCGTGTTGAACCCACTTGGGGTACCATCGCGTATGAACATTGGTCAAATTTATGAAACAGTTTTAGGTTGGGCTGGTCAAAATTTAGGTAGAAAATACGCTACTCCAATTTTTGATGGTGCTTCACTTGATCAAATTAATGAATTGACTGACGAAGCTGGAATCCCTCGTTTTGGACATACTTATCTATATGATGGTGGTACAGGAGAACGTTTCCATCAAGCAGCAACTGTTGGTGTGATCTATATGTTGAAATTAGGACATATGGTTGATGATAAGATGCACGCACGTTCTATCGGACCATACTCGTTGATTACACAACAACCACTTGGAGGTAAAGCTCAATTTGGAGGTCAACGTTTTGGAGAGATGGAGGTTTGGGCACTTGAGGCTTATGGAGCTTCTAGTACACTTCGTGAAATCTTAACAGTAAAATCTGATGATGTTATTGGTAGAGCTAAAACTTACGAAGCTATCGTAAAAGGTGAATCTATGCCAGAACCAGGATTACCTGAATCATTCAATGTATTGATGCATGAATTGAAAGGTCTTGGATTAGACATTCGATTAGAAGAATAAATAAAAGTTTGTGGTATGCAGTTTTTAGGTAGCAATACCTGAAAACTGTTTACTCATTTATAAGAGTTTTTTGGATTTAGACCCGTAAACCGTTCCGATTTTTTATAGATAGTTTGACTTTCTATAATTAGCACTTTAATAATTAATTGAAGTTTAGAGAAGTAACCCGAGGTAGGTAGCATTATAAAGATCTTAATGTTTGCCAAAATCAATTTTTCAATTGCAATTAAATCAGTAGTAAAAACTATGATGAATAACAGAAATAATAATAAAGACAAGAATCCTGTAAAAAGATTCAGTAAAATTTCGATAGGACTTGCTTCTCCTGAATCTATCTTGAAAGAGTCTAGAGGTGAAGTTTTAAAACCAGAAACAATAAACTACCGTACGCACAAACCAGAGCGTGACGGACTTTTTTGTGAAAGAATATTTGGACCTGTAAAGGATTTCGAATGTGCTTGTGGTAAATATAAAAGAATTCGTTACAAAGGTATCATCTGTGACCGTTGTGGTGTTGAAGTTACTGAGAAAAAAGTACGTAGAGATAGAGTAGGTCACATCAACCTTGTTGTGCCAATTGCTCACATCTGGTACTTCCGTTCTCTTCCAAATAAAATTGGTTATATCCTTGGTCTTCCATCTAAGAAATTAGACATGATTATTTACTACGAGAGATATGTAGTAATTCAAGCAGGTATTGCTAAAAATGCAGAAGGAGAATCTGTAAAAAGATTAGATTTCCTTACTGAAGAAGAGTATTTAAACATTTTAGATACACTTCCTCAAGATAATCAGTATTTAGATGATTTTGATCCTAATAAGTTTGTTGCCAAAATGGGAGCAGAATGTATTATGGATTTATTAGCACGTATCGATTTAGACCAGTTGTCTTACCAATTACGTCACTCTGCTAATAATGAAACATCTAAACAACGTAAAACAGAAGCTCTAAAAAGATTACAAGTTGTTGAATCTTTCCGTGAGTCTAACTTAAACCGTGAAAACCGTCCAGAATGGATGATTATGAAAGTGGTTCCAGTTATTCCACCAGAATTACGTCCACTTGTGCCACTTGATGGAGGTCGTTTTGCAACTTCAGATTTAAATGATTTATACCGTCGTGTAATCATCCGTAATAACCGTTTGAAAAGATTAATGGAGATCAAAGCTCCAGAAGTTATCTTGAGAAACGAGAAACGTATGTTGCAAGAATCGGTTGATTCACTTTTCGATAATACAAGAAAAGCATCTGCTGTTAAAACAGAATCAAACAGACCATTAAAATCATTATCTGATTCCCTTAAAGGTAAGCAAGGACGTTTCCGTCAAAACTTACTTGGAAAACGTGTGGATTATTCTGCTCGTTCGGTAATTGTTGTTGGACCTGAATTGAAATTGTTCGAATGTGGTATCCCTAAAGATATGGCAGCCGAATTATACAAGCCTTTTGTTATCCGTAAATTGATAGAAAGAGGAATTGTAAAAACTGTAAAATCAGCTAAGAAAATAATAGACAAGAAAGAGCCTGTAGTTTGGGATATCCTTGAAAACGTAATTAAAGGTCACCCTATTTTACTGAATAGAGCCCCTACTTTGCACAGACTTGGTATTCAAGCATTCCAACCAAAATTAATCGAAGGAAAAGCAATCCAATTGCACCCTTTAGTTTGTACGGCATTTAATGCGGATTTTGATGGGGATCAAATGGCAGTTCACTTGCCATTAGGACCAGAAGCTATCCTTGAAGCGCAATTATTAATGTTGGCTTCTCACAATATCTTAAACCCTGCAAACGGTGCTCCAATTACGGTACCATCTCAGGATATGGTTTTGGGTCTATATTATATGACCAAAGAAAGATTGTCTACTCCAGAAAAGAAAATTTTAGGTCAAGATCTAGTTTTTTATTCTGCAGAAGAAACAAATATTGCATTAAACGAAGGAAGATTAGAATTGAATGCTCGTGTGAAAATTAGAGCAAAAGATTTTAATGATGCTGGAGAGTTAGTGTATCAAATTATTGAAACTACTGCCGGACGTGTATTATTTAATGAAGTAGTACCACCAGCAGCGGGTTATATCAATGAGGTATTGACTAAGAAAAACTTAAGAGATATTATCGGTCACGTTTTAAATTCAACTAGTGTACCAGAAACGGCTGCCTTTTTAGATAACATGAAAGATATGGGGTACAAATTTGCCTTTAGAGGTGGATTGTCATTCTCATTAGGTGATATTAGAATTCCAGATCAAAAACCACAATTAATTGCAGATGCAAGACTTCAAGTTGAAGGTATTTCTGCAAATTATAACATGGGTCTTATTACAAATAACGAACGTTACAACCAAGTTATTGATGTTTGGACTTCTGCGAATGCACAATTAACTGAGTTAGCAATGAAAAACATTAGAGAAGACCAACAAGGTTTCAACTCGGTGTATATGATGCTTGACTCTGGAGCGAGGGGTTCTAAGGAACAAATTCGTCAGTTAACTGGTATGCGTGGATTGATGGCTAAGCCTAAAAAATCGACTGCTGGTGGTGGAGAGATTATTGAGAATCCGATTCTTTCTAACTTTAAGGAAGGTCTTTCGATTCTTGAGTATTTCATTTCTACTCACGGTGCTCGTAAAGGTCTTGCGGATACGGCTTTGAAAACGGCAGATGCTGGTTACTTAACTCGTAGATTGCATGATGTATCTCAAGATGTTATTGTAAATATTGAAGATTGTGGAACTCTTAGAGGTGTTGAAGTTTCAGCATTGAAAAAGAATGAAGAAATCGTTGAATCATTAGGAGAAAGAATCTTAGGACGTGTTGCTTTGCAAGATGTTATCAATCCTTTGACTAATGAAGTATTAGTAAAATCTGGAGATCAAATCACAGAAGTTATTATGAAGGCAATCGAAGCTTCTCCATTGGAGAGAGTTGAAGTTCGTTCTCCATTAACTTGTGAAGCGTTGAAAGGAATCTGTGCTAAATGTTACGGTCGTAACTTAGCAACTGGAAAAATGACTCAAAGAGGAGAAGCTGTTGGTGTAATTGCTGCACAGTCTATTGGAGAGCCAGGTACACAGTTAACACTTCGTACTTTCCACGTTGGAGGGGTTGCGGGAGGTATATCTGAAGAGTCTAGCATTGTTGCTAAATTCCCAGGTAAACTTGAGGTTGAAGATTTAAAAACTGTAAAAGGTGAAGATAATGAAGGTAACCAAGTGGATATCGTTGTATCTCGTTCTACAGAATTGAAATTAGTTGATGAGAAAACAGGTATTGTTTTAAATACTCATAACATTCCTTACGGATCTAGTATTTTTGTAAAAGACGGAATGTCTATTGCTAAAGGTGATGTGATCTGTAAATGGGATCCATATAATGGTGTAATTGTTTCTGAATTTACAGGAAAAATTGCTTACGAAGATTTAGAGCAAGGACAATCGTTCATGGTTGAGATTGATGAGCAAACTGGTTTCCAAGAAAAAGTAATTTCAGAATCAAGAGCCAAAAAATTAATTCCTACATTATTGGTTTACGGTAATGATGGTGAGTTAATCCGTTCTTACAATTTACCAGTTGGAGCCCACTTAATGGTTGACAACGGGGAGAAAATTAAAGCGGGTAAAGTTTTAGTGAAAATTCCACGTCGTTCTTCAAAATCTGGGGATATTACAGGAGGTTTACCAAGAATTACTGAGTTGTTAGAGGCTCGTAATCCATCTAATCCAGCTGTAGTTTCTGAAATTGATGGAGTTGTATCTTTTGGAAAAATCAAAAGAGGTAACCGTGAGATTATCATTGAATCTAAGTTTGGTGAAATCAAGAAATATTTAGTTAAATTGTCTAGTCAAATTCTTGTTCAAGAAAATGACTTCGTAAGAGCTGGAGTTTCTTTATCTGATGGTGCTATTACTCCAGATGATATCTTAAGAATTCAAGGACCAGCTGCTGTTCAACAGTACTTAGTTAATGAAATTCAAGAAGTTTACCGTCTACAAGGGGTGAAGATCAATGACAAACACTTTGAAGTTGTTATTCGTCAAATGATGCGTAAAGTAAGAGTACAAGATCCAGGTGATACTTTATTCTTAGAAGATCAATTGATTCATACTAAAGATTTTATTGTTGAAAACGATAAACTATATGGTATGAAAGTAGTTGAAGACGCAGGAGATTCTTCTAATTTAAAAGAAGGTCAAATCGTTACTCCACGTCAGTTGAGAGATGAGAATTCATTGTTGAAACGTAATGATCAGAATATCGTTGTTGCACGTGATGTTATTACTGCAACGGCTACTCCAGTACTACAAGGTATTACTAGAGCTTCTCTTCAAACGAAATCATTTATCTCTGCGGCATCGTTCCAAGAGACTACTAAAGTATTAAACGAAGCTGCAGTAGCAGGTAAGATTGATTACTTAGAAGGCTTGAAAGAAAATGTTATTGTAGGACATAGAATTCCTGCAGGAACAGGTATGAGAGAATATGATAATGCTATTGTAGGTTCTAAAGAAGATTACAATGATATGATGGCAAACAAAGAAGAATATATTTATTAATAAAGAATATGTTTTGAACTAAAATAAATAGAAAGATTACCTCGTGTAGTCTTTCTATTTTAGTTTAAAGCAGTTTCATTTTAAATCTTTACATTATGAAAGACCAACAAGATCAAATCAATATTGAACTAGATGAAAAAACGGCTGAAGGAATTTATTCTAATTTAGCGATCATCAATCACTCTTCATCAGAGTTTGTTTTGGACTTTGTGAGCATCATGCCTGGTGTTCCAAAAGCTAAAGTGAAATCAAGAATTGTATTAACGCCACAGCATGCTAAGCGTTTATTGAAAGCGATTGGTGAAAACATTCAACGTTTTGAAGCTGCACATGGAGAGATAAAGGATACAGAACAAGTTCCTATTCCTCTAAACTTTGGACCAGCAGGTCAAGCATAAACAATCAAAGAGACTCTATCATTAGAGTCTCTTTTTTGCTTAAAACAGTCAAAACATGTCGAATTATTTACTTAAAACCGTGAATTATCGAGTTTTACAGTTGTTTAACGACTATATTTTTAATGACTCTGATGTTGCTGTATTTTTGTAGTCAGATAAGAGAAACATAATTTTCTTTTAAACAAAAACAATTAAAATGACAGAATTAGATAGGACAAGCAAAGTAAAAAGATCATTCAACTTAAAAGCACTAGTTATAGTTTTATTATTCTCTTTATCTGCCTTTAGTCAATCAACTACATCTAATTCTTTATCAGAAGAAAGTGCCCCACTTTCTACTTCAACTCAAGTTAGTACATCTAGATCATCAGCAAATATGGAATTTGTTTTATGGTTCATGGGGTCTAAACAAAATCCAAATACCGTTATTTCTACAGAAGCTAGCACAAGTGCAAGAAATCAAATTATTACATCTGGTTTAGCTCCAAATAGATTGTTACTTAAAGCGTTTTTAAAAAAAGCAGTTAATTACGAAAGTTCATTATCATAATTGATAGTATTATAAACTTTCAATCTTAATTATATATCACAGTCGTCACAAATTTTTTTGGACGACTTTTTTATTTTTTATACTTTTTTACTTTCTGTAATACATCTTTCATTGCTATTAATTAGTCTTATTTTTTTACATCATTTATTTAAACTTCACAATCTCAAAAATTAGAGAAATTTCACTTTTTATATAAAAAATAGTACTTTTGTATCCACTAATGTCCCAAATTAGTACATCAATTTAAAATTAATGATATGTATACAAATCTACTATTAAAATCAAAAGCTCTTTTATTCTTATTTTTATTATGCTCCATCAACAATATTTCGGCTCAAACTGAAACAATCAATATTGATTTTGGAAGTGAAAATTCTCAGACGAGTCCGCTTTGGAATAACATTACCAACCCTGCATCAGGAGTTGTGTATAACCTTGTGAATTCGAATTCTGCTTCTACAGGTATTAGTATCGCAATTACTGATGATTTTCTTGGAAGTAATAACAGCAATACTGCAGCTGTAAGCGAAACCTTGAAATTTCCAAGCACAGCGATAAGCGATTTTTTTTATGGAGGAACTGCAAATCCAACAGCGGGATTACTTCTAACCAATCTCTTTGTCGATAAAGAATATACAATTAAATTATTTGCATCTCGTAATGCATCACCTGCGGATAATAGACAAACTACCTATACAGTTAATGGACTCATATCCCAATCAGCTTCTGTTGATGCATCAAATAATGTGAACAACATTGCCACCATTACCTTTAAGCCTAAAATTGATGGAACTGCAGTAATAAATATAGCCAAAGGAACAAGTAATAGTAATACTTCTGGCTTTTTCTATTTGAATGCTATCGAACTTACCTACAGTACCGCTACGCCAGTGTATAGTAATAATGCATTATTGGTTGATTTTGGGAGTAGTACTAATACCACTGCTAGTAACTGGAATAATTTAACTAACGCAACAATTGGAAGTATCAGTGGACTAAAAGACAATGGAGGAACAACGACAGCAATTAATTTAGCAGTTACAGATGCATTTAATTTTGTAAATACTGAGGGAACAGCAGCAGCAGGTCTAAGTTTGGGTATTCCAAGTACTGCCACGGCTGATAGTTTTTTCGGAAATACAACTGCTTTTTTAGATAAGATAGAAACAACCGGAGCCGTAAAATACTCTAATTTCGATCCAAATTTAGAACTGTCTTTAAAAATATATGCATCAAGAGTTGAATATGTAGATAAGGACAATCGTGAAACAAAATATACAATTGAAGGTCTTACTACCAAAACTATTTATTTAAACGCTGCCAACAATGCCAACAGTTTTGCGTCTACTCAAATTAAACCCAAAGCCGATGGTACTTTGACTGTAACCGTTACTAAGGGTGAGAATAATACAAATGTGAATGGCTTCTTTTATTTGGGCGCGATGATTATTGATTATGTAGCTGCAGATCCCTCTTTGTCAATTAGCAGTCCCAACGGTGGTGAATTCTGGCAAGCAGGTAAAGTTGTCGATATAACTTGGAATTCCGCAAGTCTTACGTCATCCGTTAATTTAGAATATTCTGTTAATAATGGTGCTACATGGACACCGATTGCTACCGTTTCAAACACATTAAATACTTATAGTTGGACTGTTCCCGCCACCGTTTCAACAACTTGTTTAATTAGGGCGACATCAGCTCTTGTTAGTGATACAAGTGATGCTGTATTCGAAATTTCAAATGACACCAGTAGTTGTAATATTGTGGTCATTGGTTCTTCTACAGCTGAAGGTATTGGTGCGTCTCCAGGTAATGGTTGGGTAGATTTGTATAAAAAAGAACTCTATAAAAAGAATACGCAGCTTAATGTTGTGAATTTAGGAAAGGGTGGTTATACAACTTACAAAGTGTTGCCTACAGGAACATCGACTACCATTCCAAGTGGTGTAACAATTGATGTGAACAGTAATATAACCATAGCTTTGACTTACAATCCGATTGCAGTAATTATTAATATGCCTTCTAATGATACGGAAAATGGCTATTCGGTTTCTAATCAACAAAACAATTATAACGAAATAAATACAGTTGCTGCGGCGAGTTCAGTTCCTTTATATGTAGCTACCACGCAACCAAGAAACTTTACAACATCTGCGACAGTTAAAACACAAGATCAAATCACAGTTAGAGACTGGATTATTACTACTTATGGATCTAAAGCAATTAATTTTTGGACAGATATAGCAGATGTGGATGGTAAGATCCTAAGCAATTTAGATGCGGGTGATGGAACACATTTGAACGATGCAGGACATGTATTACTGTTTAATAAAGTTTTAGCTGCCAATATTCAAAGTTTAAAATGTACGACCGGCGGTACATTGGGAGTTGCGCCTTTTATCGAAGACGAATACTTAGTGTACACATATCCTAATCCAGTTAAAGACGAGCTTAATCTAACTTTTAATGCAAAAGGAAATGGTAATTTTACAATTCAGCTTTATGATGTCTTAGGAAAACAGATTTTGCAAAAATCAGCATCGTTTTACGCGGGGAGTAACAACCACACCTTTGCATTAACCAGCGTCAAGTCCCAGGTTGTGATGGGTAAAATTATATTTAAAAAAGATAGTGGTGACGTATATCAAAAACAATTAAAACTTAGTGTTAAGTAATAATTGTAAAAACATAATTTACTATTTATAAAATAAAAGAGCCGTCTCAAGATAAATTGAGACGGCTCTTTATTATTTCAGAAATTATGTCTTATTCAAATTCCGATGTAAAAAATAATTTTACAGATGGATATTTATTCTGAGTCATTTGAATTGTGAAATCAGAATCGGCCAAGAAAACAAGTTGTCCGTATTTATCTTTGGCCAAGAATTTTTGCTTGATACGTTTGAATTCTTTAAATTGGTCATTCTTAGCGTCATCGGGCTTTACCCAGCAAGCCTTATGAACAGGAAAATTTTCATACGTACATTTAGCACCATATTCATGTTCCAAACGGTACTGAATAACTTCGTACTGCAAGGCACCAACTGTTCCAATAATTTTACGATTATTCATTTCGAGAGTAAACAATTGAGCAACCCCTTCATCCATCAATTGATCAACACCTTTATCAAGCTGCTTTGCCTTCATAGGATCGGCATTATTGATGTATCTAAAGTGTTCAGGAGAGAAACTCGGAATCCCTTTAAAGCTCATGATTTCACCTTCAGTTAGTGTATCGCCAATTTTAAAATTTCCAGTATCGTGTAAGCCTACAATATCACCAGGGTAGGAGATATCTACAATTTCTTTTTTCTCTGCAAAAAAAGCATTCGGACTAGAGAATTTCAAATTCTTCTTTTGTCTTACATGATAGTAAGGTTTATTACGCTCAAAAGTTCCCGAAACAATTTTTATAAAAGCCAAACGGTCTCTATGTTTTGGATCCATGTTGGCATGAATTTTAAAAACAAATCCGGTTAACTTTTCCTCTTTAGGATCAACCAAACGAGTCTCCGATTCTTTAGGTCGAGGCGATGGTGCAATATCAACAAAACAGTCTAATAATTCACGAACACCAAAATTGTTTAATGCAGATCCAAAAAACACAGGTTGTAATTTACCATCAAGATAAGCTTGACGATCAAATTTTGGATATACTTCGTCGATTAATTCCAGTTCCTCACGTAAAGTTTGTGCTGGTTTCTCGCCAATTATTTTTTCTAATTCTGGATTTTGAACATCCGAGAAAGCGATTGTTTCCTCAATATTCTTACGATTATCACCGCTAAAGATGTTGATGTTCTTCTCCCAAATATTATAAATACCCTGAAAATCATACCCCATTCCGATCGGGAAACTTAGAGGCGTAACTGTCAATCCCAGTTTTTGCTCCACTTCATCCATCAAGTCAAAGGCATCTTTTCCTTCACGATCCATCTTGTTTATAAAAACAATGATCGGTATATTTCTCATCCTACAAACCGAAACTAATTTTTCTGTTTGCTCTTCGACCCCTTTTGCAACGTCAATAACCACAATCACACTATCAACCGCTGTAAGCGTTCGAAAAGTATCTTCGGCAAAATCCTTGTGTCCAGGTGTATCTAGGATGTTTATTTTTTTATCCTTATAAATAAAAGCTAATACAGAAGTTGATACAGAAATTCCTCTCTGACGCTCAATCTCCATAAAGTCACTCGTAGCTCCTTTTTTAATTTTATTATTTTTTACAGCACCAGCTTCTTGTATGGCACCACCAAAAAGCAATAGTTTCTCTGTCAATGTAGTTTTACCGGCATCTGGATGCGATATAATTCCAAAAGTCCTTCTTTTTTGTATTTCTTCTAAAAAGCTCATAATTCGTGTAAATGGATTGCAAAAGTACTACTTATAAATGCGATTTAAAAACAAAGCCCAATTCTTTTACATCTACGAGTTGTATGTATTATGAGGAGCATAAAATTCAAGTCTTTCAATACATTTCGTCCTGCTATCCGCTATATCTTTTTTGTTTCACCGGGTCAGGGATAAAAACCCTGACCCGGTGAAACAAAAAAGGATGCCGCTTTTATCAGGGCTAGGATGAAGGTTTTGTTTTTCAAAGATGCGATTTTTGCAAGTCAATACCGGTCAATACCAGATTATCAGCTACTGATAGTTTGTTTTTACACTATTATGTTTTTTTCTTGCCGTTTACGGTTTTCCGTAAAAGAAATCCTTTTTTACAGTTTACTTTTGAAAAGGAGAAATAAAAAATATCTGAAATTCGGCTTAGCGGCGTAGCTAGTTACCCTATCAGGGTTCAAAACCCTGAAAGGGTAAAACAAAAAAAAGATGCTCCCGACTCATCGGGATAATCAAGGCTACCCGAAATGTTTTGTTTTTATAATAGCATTATAAAGCCTTTATAATTAGCGGATAAGTTAGTAGCAAACTTTGTTATTTGTAAGAAAAAATAAATATATTTGAAAAACATTAAGTTCGAAACAACCTTCACCAATCTCCCTTATTATGGGTGTATATGCTAAGGTTTGTTTCGCTTATATACAAGTTGGCAGTAATGCGTCTAAAAAACAGAAATAATGAATAAAAAACGTCATCAATTGCTAGGACTTTTAGCCAAAGAATATGCAAAAGGAAAATTTTATGAAGGAAATATATTAGACGTAATTGTAATGATTTCAACAATTGTAAAAAATCTTAATATTACATACGATGAGTTTATTATAATGTCAGAAGAATTATTAAGTAAAAATGAAATTGAGTATTTTGGAAATGATAATAATTTTGATCAACCTGCATTATTTATTAAATCAGATGGAATTACTGCATTTGCAAATAAAAAATATTTAAAGATAGATAACGAACAATATAGAGAAAATATAAAGTTTTGGGCTCAATTAATTCTACCAGTACTTTCATTTATTATTGCCGCAATTGCATTATTTTTAAATATAATAACACAAACAGAAGTTGAAAAAGTAAAAAGTTCGCAGAAATTTGAAAATTTAAAGTAACATACACAATAAAAAAGCACTACTGCTAACCACCATTTAGCCAGATTGTGGTTTTAGTGGAATTACCGTTTTTATTGACGTTTACAATCACCCGAAAGTACTCGTTTTCAAAAGTCCACAACCTCGCTAAGTGGCATAACGTTAGATGCTGTTTTAAAAAAAAAAGAGAAGATTATATGGAATTAAAACTATTCGATTTACCAACCAAGGAAGTTTATAAAGACTTATTTCAACCTGGAATGCAAAAAGTTGGACAAGCTCTTTCAACCGTTTTAGATACTGCTACGCTTATTTTATTGCCTTTAAAATTACTTAATGAAAAAGCAAGAATAAATTATGATATAAATCTTAAAATATATTCCGAAAAATTAAATCAAAGTAGTAATACATTAACTCAAGTACAACCATTTGTTGGATTACCAATTATTGAAAAACTAACGCAAATTGGACAAAATGAACTTTCAGAAAGTTTTATAAACCTTTTGACAAAAGCAAGTTTTGAAGAAACAGCAAATCTTGTTCATCCAGTGTTTATTACAATTTTAAACAATCTATCTGCAGATGAAGCAAAAATTCTTTTTCATTATCATAAAAAACAACGAATACCTTATTTGAGTTTTTACATTCATCGTTATAAAGAAGAAATTCAAAAGTTAGAAGAATCAAATGTAAAAAGTAGCCAAGATTTGCAACATCTGATTAATTATACTTTTCAAGATAGAGAAGCCATTCATATTCCTTTTAAAGAACGACTAACGGGTATAGAAAATGAAGTTGAGTTGATTTTTCCGAAAAATATAAGTCTTTATTTAGACAATCTACATCACAACGGTTTAATCGAATTTGAAAACAAACTTATTAATAAAAATGATTTAGACAAATATGATAGTCTTTTAAATTCCGACTATTCAGCTATTCATAATGATTTAAAGAAACTGCTTCAAGAAGCTGAAAATACATCTGTTGAAAATTTAAAATTTGAAGAGCAAATTCGTAAAGAAAGTATCAAATTCACGAATCTAGGAATAAGTTTTATAGAAGCTTGCATTGTTGACTAAAAAAAAGCAGCACCTAAGCGCCGTTTGGCAAGATTGCGAATTTTGTGGTAAATTCACGTTTACGTTTCGCAAGAAATTTTATCTTTAACAGAAAATATAAGGTTACGAAGTTCGCAACCTCGCCAAGCGGCAAAACGTTGTGCATAATCTAAAAAAAACTCATATGGATAGAAAAACTTTTAATGAATATGAATTAAATTCTGATAAAGAAATGAACCTTTGGCAGAATTCCATATTCATATTTGATACTTCTGCATTAATCGATTTTTATTTCTATCCGAAAGAGACAAGACAAGAAATTTTCCAAAAGATTTTCCCAAAGCTCAAAGAAAGGTTATGGATACCCAATCACGTTCAATATGAATTTCTTAAAAACCGAAAAGGAAATATTGAAAAGCCTATTGTTAACAACTACGAACCTATAAAAAACGAAAAGTTAAAAAGTTTAAATTCAGCCAAATCGCAAATTTTAAAAATTGCTCGTCAAATTAAACAAGATACCCTGAAACCTGAAAAACATCCGTTTCTTCCCCAAGAAAAAATTGATGAATTTATAGACTTTACAAAAGAACTTGAAAACAAAGTTAAACAGTTTGATAAAGACATCAATGAGGAAATCAAGAAGCAAGAAACAGATATTAAAGCTTTAAATGAAAATGATACTATTTTAAAAGCTTTTGAACAATACCTTAAGGTTGGAGAAGAGTTCACTCATTCAAAAATTATGGAAATTGTTACCGAAGGAAAATTGAGATATGAATTTAAGATTCCACCTGGTTACGAAGACAAAAAAGAAAAGGTAGGAACTCAAATATTCGGAGACCTAATAATTTGGAAACAAATATTAGAGTATTCTAAAAAAGAAAATAAGAGTGTAATTTTTGTAAGTAATGACTTAAAAATTGATTGGTGTTACAAAGATAAAGATTCAAATAATAGAATTTCAAGTCCAAGACACGAGCTTATCAAAGAATTTAAAGATAATAATCAAAAGGAATTTTGGATGTATAGTCAATCACAGTTTGTTTATATAGCTAAAGAATTCTTGAAAATTGATATTGCCGATGCACGAATTGAAGAAATATCAAATGTTATCAGTAATAGAAATAGAGATGAACTTATTTATGAATGCAATACTTGTGGAAATAAAAGTGCTATCCCTGAAGAAAATTTAAATTATGAATTTGAATGTATTGAAATTTCCGAAAGACAAATGGGAACAGAAAAGCATTATAAAATGGAAGAGAATTTAAAATGTGCTTATTGTCGCAATTCAACAAAACTTACATACGAAATTTGGGAATACCCACAATATACTTTTAGCCACGAAGAAATAAACATTGAAAACGCGAAAATTATAAAAAGTCTTGATTTTGGCAGTTTGTTTTTCGACAATATCATTGATATACCTGACGAAGATATGTTTAGAGAACGATAAAGAATATGCACAACACCGTATAAAAATAATTGCGGCTTAGTGCTTAATCAAAGGTCGTTGCGTATTTATAACGTCTGATTTTCCTTCGGGAAAATCCTCGCATATAAACCTACAACTATTCTTACATATAAACGTTGGCAGTAAGTTTATTGGACAGCAGGAATCTTAACGATATAAAAACAGAAATGACGACACATTCTATACAAATGTTTTTAAAATTTGGGGAAGAAAAACATATTAATGACCTATATCATAATGGTACAATTTTTATGAATCCAATACAGTATTTTAGAAAAATTGAAGATGGAGAATTAAGAGGTGACAAATATGAAGGTATAAGTAAAATTACAAATCTTCCACCAGGACAATTTGAAATTCCATCACTTAACTTTAAAGGAAATTATTTAGCTCTACAATATAGAGAATCATATGACATTGTATTAGGAAATATTTTTAGTCTTTATTGTATTTCTTCTCACGGTTGGAATAACCCTAATGATTTTAAAATTGACGAAAAAATAAAAAACTTTGGTTCTCATTGTTTGGTAATTACAGACAACGCAAAATTTTTGTCTCTAATTGAAGAGAAATTAATAGAATTGAAAGTTAAATTCAGGCATAATTTTATTAAATATTACGACAAAGACAAAGTAAATCGAACAATTTCTTTGTTTGAAAAACCTTTAGAATTTGAATATCAAAAAGAGTTTAGGTTTTATGTGGAACGTAAATCAGAAAAACCATTTAGCTTTAGTATTGGAAGTTTAAAAGACATTGCCGAAATATATATTGCTATTGATATTGTCAACACTTTAAAACTGAAAATAAAAGAAGACATAACTTAACAAGAAGAAAACCTACTGCCAACAGCCGTTACAAGAGATTTTGGTATTAGGCTGAATTTAAAGATGGTTCTGTATTTGGAAAATTTGTGTTTAACCGAAAAATCCCGAATCTTTAGTCCCCAACCTCGCCAAGCGCCAGAATGTTAGCAGTAACTTAATCATATAATTACCAAAAATGACCAAAAACATTCCTATAACAACTCTTCTATTGACTTATTTATTTATTTGTGGTTCTTTATATCTTATAGGTTTTTGGAGCACTTTTGATGTAGATGTTTTTAGTTTAATATCACTCTATGATATTCCAAAAAACTTTGTTTATCCTTTAATGCTGTCGCAAGTTTTTTATGTTTTAAATATGATTACCGGACAATATATTCATCAAATTTCTTTTTTTGACGGCGATGAAAATAATGACAACTTTATTGAAATTAAAGAGGAATGGTCTACTAATAAACAAAAGATATTGGGAGTAATAACCTCAATTAATCTTTGGGTTACTTTATTTGTTGGAGGGATACAATTTTTTTTCGATAAACCATTCCAAAATCCAGTTTATTGGACGTTAATATCTATAGTTTTATCATACTATTTATTTTATAAATTTTTCAATTATACTCCTGTTAAGGTATATCTAAAAAATGTTTATTTGAGATATTATATAGGACATTTTATTACGTTTTTCCCTATTGCTTGTTTCTCGTCGGGAAAAGTTAACAGCTTAAAAATTTATAATAATTCTGAAAACAAATATTTTGATGTTATAAATTCTAAAAATCAAACACAAATTAACGACAAAAAATGCTTAAAATTTTTAGGGTTCGTTAGTGATAAATATATTTATAGCACAATTAACAATCAACAAATATATATTTTGAGTAAAGAATCTTGTGATGGAATAGTTATCAGCAAAAACTAAGCTACTGCTAACAACTCTTTGGATATAGCTGGAATTTAGTGGAATTATCGATTCGCACTATATTTTCGTTAAGCCACTAATCGAGCGGTTACGAACTTCCAGCCATCTCAAAGTGGCATAACGTCGGGCGACAAATAAAAAAACAGTAATCTAATATATTAAAAGAAATGAAAAAACAACAATTATTCATTTTACTCGTATTGCACATATTAAGTCTAAATTTTGCAAATGCTCAAAAACTATCTGATAATGCAGCAATAGAAATAGTAAACAAATCTATAGATGCAATGGGTGGACAAAAATTATTACATAGTATAAAAACACTATATACTGATAGCGAAACTGAAATGCAAGGAAGAAAAGTTAATTGGATTGTAAAAGAGATGCTACCTAATAAAGGAAGTTTTCAAATAGTTTATCAAGGAAGAACAGTTTATCAAAATTGGTTTAATGGAAAAGTTGGTTATGAACTGAATAAAGGAGAAAAAAAACTAGCAGACCAAGAAGAATTTAAAGATAAAAATTACAAGGAAAACATCTTCAACGAACTTGATTATATAAATCCAAGTCTATATAATCTTGAATTTATTGGAGAAGAAAAAATCGAGTCAAATAATTGTAATAAAATAAAAGCTACTTTAATAAATGGACTTGTAAAAGTTTTATATTACGACAAAACTACATTTCTATTAACCAAAACTGAAAAAATATTAAATGCAGAAAAAAATTCATTTTCCACAACTTACTATTCTAATTATAAAAAATTTAATGACCTAACTTATTTTACCGAAATGAAATTTGGCGAAAGTGAAAACATACAAATAGCTACGATCATAAAATTATTATATAACGAAAATATAACAGAAAAAGATTTTCAATAAATAGAAAATGTGATCGCATAAGCGCTGTTTTGAGCTAGCTGGAATTTAGTGGAATTGCCGTTTCGCATCAAGTATTCACTTAGCCGAAAATTGAGCGGTTACGAATTTCCAGTCATCTCAAAGTGGCATAACATTGTAGATAATTTAAAAATTGCAATATGAAACAAAAATTATTATTAGCATTACTATTGATTTTATCAATAAAATCTTTTTCGCAGGATTCGAAACTTAGTGTTGAAATGCACTACCCGATACCAATTGGTCAAAATTTTATCGAAAAAAGTTACACTGGAATTATTGATATTGGAGCTAAATATAGATTTTCGGAAATAACAAATATCAATATTGGAGCATCAATCAATGGCGGAATTTTAGTAAATAATACTAATGATAATAACGGAAATCTAGACTTTAAAGTTAAATCATATCTTTTTCAACCAAAAATTTTTTCTGAACTTAAAATAGAATCAATTACTAAATTGCACCCATTTGTAGGGTTTGGGTATACTTTTATGGTTTTTGATGCTTCAGGAACAATTAACGGATTTGATGTTTCAAGTTCAAGTGAAACACTAAGTGGAATCAATGCTAATTTTGGAGTTGCTTATGATATAACTACTAAAATATTCATAGACATTCAATATGACTATGTGAAATTGAAAGTTGACAAAGAAATCCCAAATACTGCATTTAATACAAACGTAAATTTATTAAAAGTTGGATTAGGTTTCCGAATATAAAAAACATCTGCCAGCAACCATTTTGAGCTAGCTGGAATTTAGCGGAATTATCGTTTCGCATCAAGTTTTCGTTAAGCCGAAAATTGAGCGGTTACGAACTTCCAGCCATCTCAAAGTGGCAAAATTTTATCTGCTATTTTGCCAAAAAAAAGAGCCCTAATTAACTAAAAAACATACTAATAGGATTATGCAAATTTATAAAATAAAATAATGAAAATAGTATTTATATTTTTTCTGTCTTATAGTTTGCAAATTGCATATTCGCAAAAAATTGAGCCATGTGACGAAGTTATTCCTTGCAGCGAAAAGAATCCGGAAATATTTATTTTCATCGGAAAAAAAATAGATGTCAGTCCTGTCAAACAGCCTATAAGTTGTTATACTATTGGAACGGATCCGAAAACTAAAGCGAAGATTAAACTCTTCAATATACGAATGGATTCTAAATCTAAATCGAAGTATAGAATCTTAAAAAAAATATCTAAAAATATAAACTTTGAAATTATTGATTTTGTATCATACGACCATGCTTCAATGGTAAAATACGATGAATTTGAAAATGTTCTTTTATTTGTTGGCAAATATTGCAATGAATTAATTCTTCAAAAACACCTATATCAGCCAATTTACAAAATGAAAAACGGAAAGTGGGCAATACCTGTTTTAGAAGAATTTGATACCACCAAAAGAAAAAGCAACAAAGAACCGCACAAAGTCGATATGGCAGAACCAATAACTGTTCCTCGTTGGCAATCTCATCAAAAATTGGAAAAAGTTTATCCAGAACCTTATTTCGAAATTAAAGAAGGTAAAGTTTATATGAAATACGGATATTACCCAGAAGAATTAATAACAATGTAAAGAAAAAAACAGCAGGTAACAGCCAGTACAACGGATTTGGGCATTTGGCTTAATGAAAAGATGGTTTTGTACTTGGAAAGCAGGCATTAACCGAAAGATTAGGCTTCCTTAATCCGCCACATCGCCAAACGACCAAACGTTGAAAATCAAAACTTACCAAAAAAACAAGACTAAATAATAATATTTACAATTATAAAATGGATTTAGAAAAATTTTTTTCATCTGAATTGATTCTTGAAAATGAATCAATCTTATTACGCCCATTATTTTTTGAAGATATCGACAAAATAGAATCTATAAGCTATGATAAAGAATTAGGCGAATTTGGAGCAAAAGTAAAAAACAGAGATGATTTAGTGAATTATTTTAAATTCTGTCTAAATGCAAAAAAAGAGAAAGAACTTTATCCTCTAATAATTATTAAAAAAGAAGATAATGGTCCAATAGGATTGACAATGTTTGGTAATTTTAGTTTTCAAAATAAGAGATTAGAAATTGGATGGACTTGGATAGGTGAAAAATTTCAAGGAACAGGTATAAATGCAACTTGTAAAGCACTTCTTTTAGATTATTGTTTTAATACTCTAAATTTAAGAAGAGTTGAATTCAAGATAGATGTAAAAAATTTAAAATCACAAAAGGCAATAGAAAAAATTGGAGCCGTTAAAGAAGGATTTTTAAGAAATTACAACATTCAATCCTATGGAGAAAGTGACGGAACTTATGTTTATAGTATTTTAAAAGAGGAATGGAAAAATTGATTATTGTATAAAATATTTTAGAAAGAACTCGTAAAGCAGAAAATACTTAAGCCAATCTTTGTCTAAAATGAAACATTAAACAGAAGATAAATTGAATGGAAATTATTTGCGCATATAGTTACGCCCTTATACACACGTATTGCGCCATTTGCGAATTTAGTAGAATTTCTGTTTCGTATCAAGTTTTCCTTAAGCCGAAAACTGAGCGAATATCAACTTGCAGACATCTCAAAGTGGCATAACGTTGTACGATATGCTAGAACTAACATTCTACCAAAAATCAACATACTAATAATTAAATGACAAACCTGATTACACCGAAACTACTTAAAACATTTAAACGAATATTGTCTGTTGCAATCATCATCTTTTTATCTACATTTTTACAGATTTATTGGGCAATGGGAACATTGTCTGACAAGATATCGAGTGGTTGTTTAGATTGCAGTTTCTTCTTCGATGCTTTTATAATTTTTTTGATTACTAGTGTTTTTTTTAGTTTTCTTTTTTTGATTTTCCACTTAATCAAAAATAATTATCTCAAAATTGTGATTGAGTTTGTATTATTGTTTTCTCTTTGGTTATTTTGGGATTACACAATTTATGTTGATAGGGAAAGTTCTTGGAGTACTTATCTTTTCAGTGATGAATTGAATTATACAATTTCAGTTTCGTTTTTGCCTAATTTTTTGTTATCACTGATAACCATATTTATTATCGACTTTAAGCTTTTATTAAAAAACAATAATCCAGAAATGAAAGATTTATTTAAACTTATTATACTTGTTTTTGTTTTACAATCTTGTCAAAACAAAAAAGACAATGGACTAAAGGAAATAGTTTTAGAGGATAGCATTTCAATTAAAGTAAAAACAAAAACTTCTAAATTTAAAACAAACTTATTAAAAGATGTTCCAACAAAAAACTTTCCAATAATTGACAGTACGAACTTTGATGACTTTGAAAAAGGTGGTAAACCTCATAATGATGTTTTGAAACTATTTAAACTTGAAACAAAAAAAGAGGATGTAGAACATTTCAGAATAAATTACAAAATTCCTTTTTCTAAAAATTTCACTTCTATTGCTATTACTTACCAAAGTGGTGACCATGAATTATTTTCTTCACTAATCACTCTAGATAATGAAAATAAAATAATTGATATATTAGAAATTGCTTATGATGAGATAACAGAGTCTGCATTTCAAAAAACGAGCGAAATAAACAAATACAAAATAATGGTAACGGAATGGAACTGGATGAGTGGTGAACCTATTACCGAAATTGAAACATACATTGTAAAAAGTAATGGTAAATTTAAAAAAGTAAAATAACAAAAGCACCATCGCCAAATAAGGGTTTTGCTTCAGCCGGTAGAAGTGCAACATTCAGCGGTAGTTTTTAAATTCAACTTTTGTGGTAATATCCGCTTTTTTGCTTCAATATCCCGCCCGAACTCACAGCCGAAACGTCATGCGATATGCTGAACAAAAACGCATTAAATCAAAATTGATATAACAGGGAATCAAGAGACTAATCAAATTTCATGAAAAACTTAACTTTACTTATAATCTTACTATTCTTTGTACAATCTTGTAAAAATGAGTCACAGAAAGTAAATAAATCAATTATGCAAAGTAATAAATTTCATTCGGATAAGATAAGAGACAGTATTTTTGAAAATGTAATAGAAATTACAGACGCGGATGTAATGTATCAAGGCACAAATTATATTTTTAATGTCACAATCCCTGAAATGAATGAAACACCTATTTTATACGTATCAACAAGAGTTCCACAAGAAATACTTTCTCGAATTTATCCAAATTTTCAATCATTAATTGTTATATCTCCAAACTGGAATTATTATGATGAAGTTTCAAAAGAATTAGGTGCAAGTGTTAGCTATGCAGAACCAAGAACAAGTACAATAATATATGAATTTAATAGAGAGGGTGGAATAATAAAAAAAGATAGCATAATTATGATGGACACATTTCCTGAAATTAAATTTAAAACAACTACAAAATGAAAATAGTATTTGCGCTAGTAATTTTTTCCTTAACCTTACATTCTTGTGAAAACAAAACAATTGTAAAGAATCAAAGAGATGAAATGCAAGACACTATAAAAAAAGCAACAGTTAAATCTGATGAGAAACAAATAACAGGAAAAAACCCAAAAGTTTTCACAGATACCTTTGAATTTGAATATTATAATGATAATTATATGCGGTTGCATGCAAAAATATGAACAGACTATTATTTATTTTTACAATCATGGTTTTAATTTCTTGTTCAAATAAAAAATCGAATACCGATAATTTAGAAGGAGGTAAAACTGCCACGTACCAAACTTTAGAAACTAAAAATAAACCTTTTGATAAAACAAAGAGTGAATATTCTTTAGGAAATTATATAGGAAAGATCGGGAAAAATTTAAATGTTAGTTTTCACCTGGATAATTATGACGGAAAAGTTTTGGGATTTTATTACTATAAAGAAAAAGGAATCGATATTAGTATTCGTGGAAGATTAAAAGAAAATAATTTGGTGGTATATGAACTAGATTATAAAAACGATACAACTGCTGTTATAAAAGGAAGTACTGATAAATATGGTATTAAAGGAATATGGATTAATTTTAAAAGTAAAAAAGAATATCCATTAATTTTAGAAAAAAAAGACATTAAAATAACTCGTTTACCAA
This sequence comes from Flavobacterium algicola, assembly GCF_022399565.1. GTDB lineage: Bacteria > Bacteroidota > Bacteroidia > Flavobacteriales > Flavobacteriaceae > Flavobacterium > Flavobacterium algicola. The sequence goes on along the minus strand of NZ_JAJTUT010000001.1, from coordinate 429,612 downwards.
AGAATATTATTGGAGAATACCATAATGATATTTGTAATTTGACACTTAGCATTACTAAATTAAAAGGCGAATATTTCTATAATTATAATTCAACTGAAAGAAACCTAAAAGGAAAAGTTACATTTTTAAGAGAAGAAGACCTATATATAAACCTTTCCGAAATAGAGTTTGCTGAAGATTATTTTGATATTAGTTTACCCGAAGAGGATTTAGAAAAATCAAAAAAGTATGAAGAGTTAAAAAAAGTGGGCAAACGATATATTGGTGTAGAATGTTATTATAGTCCTGAAGAATTAACCATTCAAAATTACGGGAATGCAATGAATTATTACGTTAAATTATCTGATTGCGGCGAAAAGTACATTCGATTTAAAAAACAATAATTAATTCCAACAGCCAGTTTTTCATTACGTTCGTATTATGAACAATGGAACTTGCCACTGGTACTCGCCCACTACGACGATCTATAACAGGACAACCATTTGCCTTATTTTACATCTAAATATTTCAATTAGTGAGATGGGAAATCCCCTGATCTCACTGCGAAACTTCAATAAAGTGATCTTATATTACGCTAGCTATTTTAAAAAATCATCTATTTAGTATAGAATCTAGGAGTAGTTGTTAATCTTTGGTTATTCACTATGTCAAACATTTAAGATTTACTTAAGATTAAACAGTTGTTTAACTAATTTATGTGTAGTAAATTAGCCATTAACACTAATGTAAATATTTTAAATATGAAGAAATTACTTTTTATAATGAGCTTAGTCATGTTGTCGTATAGTACGGTAACAGCACAAGCTAATCCAGCGAGTGCTAAAGACATTTCAAATTTGCAGTTTACAAACTCGCAGTTCTATGACAGTAACGGCAATTTTCTAAAAGAAAAAGCCAAAGATGCCGTGATGCAATTGTTAGCGTATCATCAATATCCCGTTTTTGAAGGAATGCGTGAGAAAATCAATGTGACTGATTATGGTGTAGGGAACTTTGCCAAATTGGGATTGTCATCTATTACTTTTGTAAATAATGAGAAAGAGCACTACATGCTTATGGATATTTTTATATTGCCAGGGCAAATGCTAGGAGAGCACCGACATATAGCCGCTGCAGGAAATCCTGCAAAAATGGAAGGCTGGCTCATAAAATATGGTAGTAGCTATATTGCCGGAATTGGTGAAGACAATACCGCTAATTTTCCACAAGTTGTAATTCCACAAGAACATTGGGAGGGAAAGACTTCATCAAAGCATATTACTGAGGCGAAGCCTGGCGATTTCTTAAATTTATTAGAGAAAGGATCTTATCACTGGCAATTTGGAGGTAAAGAAGGAGCTATTCTTTCAGAAGCTGCAAATGTACATACTCCTTCTGGTGTAAAAAGACCTGATCCAAAGATGAAATAGAATGGAGAGAAATGCAAATGTGATTCATTTGATTATCGATGTTACAAAGCCCATCCGATGAAATAATTGATGAATACAACGCATCAGTTTATATAAATTCATTATTTGTCATCGAAATTGACGAAGTGATGCAAAACAATTAAAGAGGACAATTTGTCCTCTTTTTTTATGAATGCACAGATGAATTTTAATCCCGCTGCTGCATGTCTGCTACGAGTACTCATATACATACGAATACGAGTCGTAGCGCTTGCTACACAGGTCATAGGAACGCTAGTATCGCAAGAGAATATATTAGTATTTTTATAAGTGTAGCACTTCATACTGATTTGATAACTTTAGCTTGATGTTCTGCTAGTATCTTTTTGCTTGGCTTAATTTTGTAACTTATAAAGATTAGTTCGAAATGGCAAGAATGGGGTTAGGGCGGCAAATTATTAATGCGGTGGCACTCTTTTAATGCGGCTTTTTGGCTTCATAAAAGATTACTTAATTTCGACTTTTGTTTTTATAGGAGTTCGGTTAATAGCATTTGTTAATTATAGCCCGACTTGCTCACGAAACTTCAGAATTAAGCGGAGCATCTTCAAATTATTTCTGTAGATAATTTTATGTTAATAGTAGAGGGTAAAGTTGTAATATGTAGATGAATTGTTATTTTTGTTCGGTTTTAATCATTTAGCGGGTCTATAAATTTTTATTTACTGCAACTTATCACGTATATTTGAACGCGATAGGGGATTGTGATTATTACTACGATAACTTTAATGTAAGATCGTACCCTTTAATTTTAAAATATGCCAATTAAAATACTACGAATGAAATTTGTAAATACTAAAATTGCCTTTTTGTTTTTCTTGATGTTGTTGTCTAGCCTAGGAATGAGTGCACAAGAAATTATTAATGAGGTAGAACCGGTGGTTCAAAAGGCTGAAGTTGTCACAGGAAGACAAAAAATTGATGGTATTATTGCTACTGTAGGTGATTATATAATTCTAGATTCAGATATCGATAAATCATTTTTAGAACTTTCTAGTCAAGGAAATTCAACAAAAGACATTACAAGATGTCAAATGTTAGGAAAGTTGATGGAAGACAAATTGTATGCGCATCAAGCGATTCAAGATAGTATAAAAGTGACCGATGCAGAGGTTAAGGGAATGATGGAAGAGCGTATGAACTACATGGTAGAACAAATTGGTTCTATCGAAAAAGTAGTTGCTTATTATAAAAAAGATTCTGAAGAAGATTTTAAAACGTATTTCTTTGATATTTTGAAGGAAAACAAATTGACTTCAGAAATGCAGAAGAAAATTGTAGATGCTGTTGAAATTACCCCAGAAGAAGTTCGTAATTTCTTTAAGGGTATTCCAAAAGATGAGTTGCCAACCTTTGGAGCTGAGATGGAAGTAGCTCAAATCGTGATTACTCCCAAAGTATCTGAAGCAGATAAACAAAAGGTAATTGATAAGCTAAACGGTTTTAGAGACGAAATCAAAGCCGGAACTTCTAGTTTTGCTACAAAAGCAGTTTTATATTCTGAAGATCCTGGGTCACGATCAAGTGGTGGTTTCTATAAAATGAATAGAAAAACGCCATTTGTAAAAGAATTTAAAGATGTCGCTTTTGCATTGCCTGAGGGTGAGATATCTGCTCCATTTGAAACGGAATTTGGTTTTCATATCATATATGTAGAAAAGATTAAAGGACAAGAATTAGAACTGCGTCATATTTTAATTGCGCCATCTGTAACAAGAGCATCTCTTGATGAAGCAAAGGAGAAAATAGCATTGATTAGAAAAAGAGTTTTGGATAAAGAAATTACTTTTGCTGATGCTGCAAGATCAATGTCTGATGAAAAAGAAACTCGAGCGAATGGTGGTGTGTTAATCAACCCTAAAACTCAAGATACAAGATTCGAACTAACAAAGATGGATCCTGTTTTGTATGGTCAGGTTTCAAGTTTAAAAGACAACGAAATTTCTCAACCTATTATAGATGAAGAAAAGCAAGGTAAAAAAACGTATAAATTAATTACTGTTACTAATCGTATCAATGAGCATACGGCAGATTATGGTAAAGATTATATTAAAATTAAAGATTTAGCTTTGAAAGAAAAACAGATCAAGGCCATCGGAAAATGGTTTGATGAAAAAATCGGAGAAACCTATGTTAAGGTTTTGGGAGAATACAGAGATTGTGACTTTACAAACAATTGGTTGAAAAAATAATTTTTAGTAAATAGATAAAAAGAGTTAGTTTTATGTTTTCATAATACTAGCTCTTTTTTAATTTAAAATAGATTCAAAAATGTCAGATGTAGCTGCTATCCATACTTTAGTTCAAAAACGAAATGAATTAAAAAACGAAATTGCAAAGGTAATTGTAGGTCAAGATGAAGTGGTCAATCAAATATTGATTTGTATCTTTTCTGGAGGACACGCATTATTAGTTGGGGTTCCAGGATTGGCAAAAACATTATTGGTCAATACACTTTCACGTGCTTTAGGTCTCGAATTTAAAAGAATTCAATTTACTCCTGACTTGATGCCGTCGGATATTTTAGGAAGTGAAATATTAGACGAAAACAGGCAATTTAAATTTATTAAAGGACCTGTTTTTTCGAACATTATTTTGGCAGATGAAATCAACAGAACACCGCCAAAAACTCAAGCAGCGTTATTAGAAGCGATGCAAGAGCGCTCTGTAACTATCGCAGGACATCATTATAAATTAGACTTACCCTATTTTGTTTTAGCGACTCAAAACCCTATTGAGCAAGAAGGAACTTATCCTTTGCCAGAAGCACAGTTAGATCGCTTCATGTTTGCGGTCAAATTGGAATACCCTTCCTATGAAGAAGAGATTGAAGTTGTAAAGAGAACAACAACAGATAATAAAGTACAAATTCAGTCCTTATTCACGGCTCAAGAAATTATAGATTTTCAGCAGTTATTACGTAGAATTCCTGTAGCAGACAATGTAATTGAATATGCTGTTACTTTGGTCGGTAAAACAAGACCCAAAAGTGCGTTAGCGACAGATTATATTAATACCTATTTGGATTGGGGGGCAGGCCCAAGAGCATCACAAAATCTTATTCTAGCGGCGAAAACACATGCTGCGTTCAACGGGAAATTTTCTCCAGATATTGAAGATGTAAAAGCTGTCGCGGTTGGTATATTGCGACACCGAATTATAAAAAATTATAAGGCCGATGCCGAAGGAATTACAGAAGAAATGATTATTGGCAAAATAGTGTAATACGCTATAAATATTTTATAAAGCTCTAGTGCGAACTAGGGCTTTTTTTGTATCCCTATTTATCCATTATCTCCAACATGAATATAGTGCGTCATTTGTTTATAAAGTAAATTTTTTTTCGCCCTTATAATTTGTAAATGATATTGTCTGTAGTAATTTAATCATGTCTACTTGTCATATTGCTGATTTCTAAGCGATGTGCTGTTTTTCCTAATATTTTTTAGGCTTCAAAATATCAATATCGTTTTATTTTTAGAATATTTTTAAGGTTAATGTTTTTTTATCTGATTATTTGTATATATTTGACAATATTAATTGGATAACCAAATTGGGAATCCAATTAGTAAAACTAACAATCAAACTAACTAACAATCAAAACAATTAACCAATGAGCACAAAAAAAGTTGCAAGCAAGCTAGCAGATTTAAATTTTAAAAAAGGAACAGTTCTGTTTTTAGGAGTAGCATTAATGTCTTTGTTTTCCTGTGAGAAGGATGAAGTAAATGATTCAGCTGTTGCAGCTGTAGCAGAAACTTCAGTTATAAATTCATCATTAACTGCAAAGACATATTACCCAGCGACTGTTTTAGGAATTAAATCTAGTACTTGGAAAATTAATTCGCATACGGGTAGCCCATCGAGCAGTAAATACTGGGATGATATCACAGATTCTGGAGCTTCTTACGCTACGTATCAAGACCCAAATTATTTGTATAGTGACGCAACTTGGACTTATTTTAAGACTTGGAGAGGCTTAAAAACATCTAGCTCTTCTAGTAATCCTAGAGTAGAGTTAAGAGAAATGACCAGCGGAAACGAAGCAAAATGGGATGGCTCATCAGGGACACACACATTGACGTGGACTGTAAAAGTAAATCAATTGCCTAAAGGGGAAGATGGATCTACAGGAGTAGTTTGTTTTGGACAAATTCACGGACCAGAGAAAAACTCTTCAGGTGTTGAAGTTGATGATATTATTAGAGTGCAATTTTTGGGTAGTGCCAATCAAAAATCAGGTGCTGTTAAATTGAAAATCAGTGGATACATTACAGAAAAAGTTCTTGGAGGTAGTAAAACTTATGAAGGATATGCATTAGGAACTGAATATACATTTACGATTAAGTACACAGCTAGTACTGTTTATTTGTATAAAGGTACTACATTGGTGTTTAGTCAAAAAATGAATACTGCTACAGATGGTAACTACTTTAAAGTTGGTAATTATTTGCAGTCTGTCAAAGGTTTGAGTTATGATGGTTCTTTTGGACTTGTAGCTGTTAAAGCATTGAGCGTTAAGCATAGTTAGTAAATAATAAATTTTTTAAAAGAAAGGGAAGTATCTGTTAGGGATGCTTCCCTTTTTCTGTTTTCAAAACTTAGAATTCGATCGAAATTTTACGATTTCGAGGCTTTCTTAAAGGGTAGGACTTAACATTCTATTTCTAGTTTGTTAGAAAAAAGAAACGGTGTTATTGAATTTTCATCGAAATCGTTTGAAATCGTTTTATTTGATAATTATTCAGCGTCAAAATTGTTATTTTGTAATGTTTGATGGATGGAAAAATCACATTAATATATTTTTTTAAAATATCATCTTAAATAACTAAATTTGCAGACAAATAAAAAAAAAACATCCATAGTTTGGCTTTAGATTTTGGTGTAAAATCAAAAGAAATTGCCTTTAACATTGAAAAGACTTGTATTATGAACATTTATAACGATTATCTACAGGAGATCGAAGAAAGAAAAGGTCAAGGGCTTAATCCAAAGCCTATTGATGGAGCTGAATTGCTAACCGCAATTATTGCAAATATTAAAGATTCAGACAACGCAGATCGTGAAGATTCGTTTAAATTCTTTATTTATAATACTGTTCCTGGTACAACTAGTGCTGCTGCTGTAAAAGCTGCTTTTTTGAAAGAAATCATTCTTGGTCAATCGGTAGTAAAAGAAATTACTCCTGCATTTGCTTTTGAATTGTTATCACACATGAAAGGTGGTCCTTCTATTGAGGTTTTATTAGATTTGGCATTGGGTAATGATGAAGCTATTGCAACTGAGGCTGCAAAAGTTCTTAAAACACAATTTTTCCTTTATGAAGCAGATACAGCTCGTTTAGAAGCAGCTTATAAAAGCGGAAGTGCGATTGCTGAAGCTATTTTAGAAAGTTACGCTAAAGCGGAATTTTTTACAAAGCTTCCAGAAGTAGTAGAAGAAATTAAAGTTGTTACCTATATAGCTGGTGAAGGAGATATCTCTACTGATTTACTTTCTCCGGGAAACCAAGCACATTCAAGATCAGATCGTGAACTTCATGGAAAATGTTTAATTTCTCCACAAGCACAAGATGAAATTCAAGCTTTGCAAGCGCAGCACCCTGATAAAAGTGTGATGTTAATTGCAGAAAAAGGTACGATGGGTGTTGGTTCATCAAGAATGTCAGGTGTGAATAACGTGGCACTTTGGACAGGAAAAAAAGCAAGTCCTTATGTTCCTTTTATTAACATTGCTCCAATCGTAGCAGGTACAAACGGAATTTCTCCAATTTTCTTAACTACTGTTGATGTTACTGGTGGTATTGGTTTAGACCTTCAAAACTGGGTAAAAGTCGTTGATGAGAATGGAAATGCAGTACGTAATGAAAATGGTGATGTTGTTTTGGAAGAAGCATATTCTGTAGCTACAGGTACTGTTCTTACAATAAATACTAAAACTAAAAAATTATATAATGGGGATAAAGAGTTAAAAGATATTTCTAAAGCTTTTACTCCTCAAAAAATGGAATTTATAAAAGCGGGTGGTTCTTACGCTATCGTTTTTGGTAAAAAGCTACAAACTTTTGCATCAAAAACTTTAGGTATTGATATCGTTCCAGTATTTGCTCCATCAAAAGAAGTTTCGATCGAAGGACAAGGTCTTACAGCTGTTGAGAAAATATTCAACAAAAATGCAGTAGGAACTACTCCAGGTAAAGTACTGCACGCAGGTTCAGATGTACGTGTAGAAGTTAACATTGTAGGATCACAAGATACAACGGGATTGATGACTTCTCAGGAATTAGAGTCAATGGCTGCTACTGTTATTTCGCCAATTGTTGATGGTGCTTACCAGTCAGGATGTCATACAGCTTCAGTTTGGGATAACAAGTCTAAGGCAAATATCCCAAGATTAATGAAGTTTATGAATGACTTCGGTTTGATTACTGCTCGTGATCCTAAGGGAGAGTATTTAGCTATGACGGATGTAATTCATAAAGTACTTAATGATATTACTGTAGATGAGTGGGCTATCATAATTGGTGGTGATTCTCATACAAGAATGTCAAAAGGTGTAGCTTTTGGTGCAGATTCAGGTACAGTTGCTCTAGCATTGGCCACTGGAGAAGCTTCTATGCCGATTCCAGAGTCAGTTAAAGTTACTTTTAAAGGGAATATGAAAACATACATGGATTTCCGTGATGTAGTTCATGCTACTCAATCTCAAATGTTGAAACAATACGGAGGAGAAAATGTTTTCCAAGGTAGAATCATCGAGGTGCATTTAGGAACTCTTACTGCTGATCAAGCCTTTACTTTTACAGACTGGACTGCAGAGATGAAAGCAAAAGCTTCTATCTGTATTTCTGAGGACGAAACTTTAATCGAATCATTATTGATTGCGAAGAAAAGAATCCAAATCATGATTGACAAAGGGATGGACAATGCGAATCAAGTTTTAAAAGGATTAATTACGATCGCAGACAATAGAATTGCAGCTATTAGATCAGGTGAGAAGCCAGCTTTGACACCAGACGCTAATGCTAAATACTATGCGGAGGTTGAAATTGATCTTGACCTAGTAGCAGAGCCAATGATTGCTGATCCAGATGTTAATAATGCAGATGTTTCAAAAAGATATACACACGATACTATTAGACCATTATCTTTTTATGGTGGTGTTAAGAAAGTTGACTTAGGTTTTGTTGGATCTTGTATGGTTCATAAGGGAGATTTAAAAATTCTTTCTCAAATGCTTAAAAACATTGATGAACAATATGGTAAAGTTGAGTTTAAAGCTCCACTAGTTGTGGCACCTCCGACTTACAACATTGTAGATGAATTGAAAGCAGAAGGAGACTGGGAAGTTTTACAAAAATACTCTGGTTTTGAGTTTAATGATGATGCTCCAAAAGGGGTAGCGCGTACAGGATATGAAAATATTTTATACCTAGAGCGTCCAGGTTGTAACCTTTGTATGGGGAACCAGGAAAAAGCGGAAAAAGGAGATACTGTAATGGCTACTTCTACACGTCTTTTCCAAGGTAGAGTTGTTGAGGATTCTGAAGGGAAAAAAGGAGAATCACTACTTTCTTCAACTCCTGTTGTAGTACTTTCTACTATATTAGGAAGAACACCTACTATGGATGAATACAAAGCAGCTGTAAAAGGGATTAACCTTACTCAATTTGCACCTTCTCACAAGTTATTAGTTAAATAATTAGTAAGATTTGTTAATTATATTAAAAAGCCTGAGTCTATGACTCAGGCTTTTTTTATTTTTTGTATCTTGTGGTATCAAAATAATATAATAAAAACATTTACATATATGGCATTTGATATTGAAATGATAAAAAAGGTGTATGAGAACATGACTAGTCGTGTTGATGCTGCACGTGAGATTGTTGGTCGTCCGCTTACTTTAACGGAGAAAATTTTATATAGCCACCTTTGGGATGGCAAAGCAAAGCAAGCCTATGGGCGTGGTGTTGATTACGTTGATTTTGCTCCAGATAGAGTAGCTTGTCAAGATGCAACAGCGCAAATGGCTTTATTGCAATTTATGCATGCTGGTAAGAAAACGGTAGCTGTGCCAACAACTGTGCACTGTGATCACTTAATATTAGCAAAAGTTGGAGCAGAAAAAGATTTAGCAGTTGCAAAAAAACAGTCGAGTGAAGTGTTTGATTTCCTATCTTCTGTTTCAGATAAATACGGAATTGGTTTTTGGAAACCAGGTTCAGGAATTATTCATCAGATTGTTTTGGAGAACTACGCTTTTCCAGGTGGGATGATGATAGGTACCGATTCGCATACCGTTAATGCAGGTGGATTAGGTATGTTAGCAATTGGTGTTGGTGGAGCCGATGCTGTGGATGTAATGTCAGGTATGGGTTGGGAATTGAAATTCCCTAAATTAATTGGTGTTAAGTTGACTGGAAAATTATCTGGTTGGACAGCTCCAAAAGATGTTATCTTAAAAGTAGCTGATATTCTAACTGTAAAAGGAGGAACAGGTGCTATCGTAGAATATTTTGGTGAAGGAGCTACTAATATGTCTTGTACTGGTAAAGGTACAATTTGTAATATGGGTGCTGAAATTGGTGCCACAACTTCAACATTTGGATATGATGATTCAATGAGAAGGTATTTATCTGCAACAGGTCGTCAAGATGTTGTTGATGCAGCTGATCAAGTAGCCTCTTATTTGACTGGTGACGAAGAAGTTTACGCTAATCCGGATAAATATTTTGATCAAGTAATCGAAATTAATTTATCAGAATTAGAGCCTCATATCAATGGACCTTTTACTCCTGACAGAGGAACTCCAGTTTCTGAAATGAAAAAAGAAGCGAAAGCTAATGGATGGCCCGTAAAAGTAGAGTGGGGTCTAATAGGATCTTGTACAAACTCTTCTTATGAAGATATGGCTCGTGCGGTATCTATCGTGAACCAAGCTGTAGAGCATGGAATTTCTCCAAAAGCAGAATTTGGTATTAATCCTGGTTCGGAGCAAATTCGTTATACTATCGAGAGAGATGGTATGATTGCTGCTTTCGAAAAAATGGGAACTAAAGTATTTACTAATGCTTGTGGACCATGTATAGGGCAGTGGGATAGAGCAGGTGCAGATAAAGGAGAAAAAAATACAATCGTACATTCGTTCAATAGAAACTTTTCTAAAAGGGCAGATGGTAACCCAAATACGCATGCCTTTGTAACTTCACCAGAGATGGTAGCTGCTTTGGCAATTTCGGGAAGATTAGATTTTAACCCTCTTACAGATACTTTATTAAATGATAAAGGAGAAGAAGTAATGTTGAGCGCTCCTTATGGAGACGAATTACCGAAAAGAGGATTTGATGTAGATGATAATGGATTTCAGGCACCAGCTGCTGATGGTTCAGGTGTGAAAATTGCAGTAAGTGAAACATCAGATAGATTGCAATTATTGGAGCCTTTTGACGCTTGGGATGGTAAAAATATTACCGGAGCCAAATTGCTTATTAAAGCTTTTGGTAAATGTACTACCGATCACATTTCTATGGCAGGACCATGGTTGCGTTTCCGTGGACACTTAGATAATATTTCAAACAATATGTTGATTGGTGCTGTTAATGCATTTAATCAAAATACAAATTCTGTTAAAAATCAATTGACAGGCACTTATGATGCAGTTCCTGCAGTAGCAAGAGCTTATAAAGCGGCTGGAGTTCCATCTGTAGTTGTTGGAGATCATAATTATGGTGAAGGATCATCAAGAGAACATGCTGCTATGGAGCCACGTTTCTTAGGAGTGAAAGCCGTATTGGTAAAATCTTTTGCTCGTATTCACGAGACAAACCTTAAAAAACAAGGATTGTTAGGATTGACATTTGCAAATGAAGATGATTATGACAAAATCCAAGAAGATGATACAATTAATATAATTAATCTGGTTGATTTTGCACCAGGAAAACAATTGACGGTAGAATTTGTTCACGCAGATGGTACTAAAGATTTAATTTTGGCTAACCACACCTATAATGCAGGGCAAATTGGTTGGTATGTTGCTGGTTCAGCATTAAACTTAATTGCTGCTGAAGCATAAGATTAATTTACTTATTTTACTGAAGCGCTCTGTGTAAACAGAGCGCTTTTTTATTTGCCTTTTGTTAAAGTCGATGCAAAGAGTTGTTAAAAAAAGTACGATATTTGCATAAATGGGTTATTTTTACGTTCCTAAAATAGTGTTAATTCATGTTTTTTGAACATGTATAAATAATTAACTAACTATTTGTTTCAGGCAGGTAGATTAGTCTTTTTTTAATTGCAAAAACGAATTGATTTTATGAAGTGTTATAGTTGGATTTTAATGTCAGTTTCATTGATAGGATTTACTGCTTTTTCACAGCAAAAAACTACAGAACATATTGTTTCAAAAGGGGAGACAATATCAAAGATAGCCAAGCAGTACAACGTGTCCATTAAAGAAATTTTTGAGCTGAATCCTGAGGCTAAAAACGGAATAAGAATACAATCCTCGCTATTAATTCCGATAGAGGCTGGTAAAAGTTCATCTTCTTCTTCCTCCTCTGAAGTTGTAATTCATGAAGTAATTGCAAAAGAATCACCTTATAGTATTAGTAGAAAATATAATATTTCGGTTGATGAACTGTACAAATCCAATCCATCTATTAAAGATGGCGGACTTCAAATAGGTCAAAAAATCACTATTCTGGGAGCAAAGATTGCTAAGACAGACAGTGCAAAGCCAGAACTTATCCCTTTGAAAAAACAAGATGTTGCTGAGTTGTCTAAAAGCAATTTTGAAGGTATCGAATATGAAGTGGCAGCAAAACAGACTAAATATAGTATTGCAAAAGATTACGGGATTACGGTAGCACTTTTAGATAAAGCAAATCCAATACTTCTTACAGAAGATTTAAAAGTTGGTCAGAAAATTTTAATACCAGTTAAAAAATTTGTTCCTAATCAAGACATCCTTAAAAAAGAGTTGCCTGCTCCAAAAGTTGCAGAAGTAGCCAAAGTTGAGAAAGTAGCTGCTCAATCTGAGAGCAAGGTAGTTAACCAAAAAGAAGCTGCTACTACTGGAGTAGATTATGAGGTTGTATCCAAAGAAACAAAATACAGTATTGCAAAGGATCACGGAATTTCTGTAGCGATGCTCGACCAAGCTAATCCTATTCTTCAAACTACAGAATTGAAAGTGGGCCAAAAAATCGTTATTCCGGTTAAAGCTTATGTTCCAGAATTGCAAGAGAAGGTAAAGGCGGTAGCTGAAGTCAAGACAGAAGCGCCAGTACTTAAAGAAAAACCTAGTATTCAAAAAACGCCATCCATTTCTGAACCAACTTCTGTGACACAGCCAACAGTTGCTATAGCCGAAGTAGAACATGAAGTACTAGCAAAACAAACTAAATACGGTATAGCAAAAGAATACGGTATCACCGTAGCCGAATTAGATAAAGCAAACTCATTTTTTGACCAACAAAGTTTACAAATTGGTCAAAAGTTAATCATTCCTTCAAAAAACGGTTTGGGTGTAGTTGTTGATAGAAAACAATTAGCTCCACAGGAAGTAGTTGTTTCGACAACTGAAGATAATAAAGCACAAGCATTAATTACACATGTTGTTTTACCTAAAGAAACAAAATATGGTATTGCCAACGATTTTGGAATAAGTGTAAAGGAACTGGAAAAACTTAATCCTAAAATTAAAAACAAATTAATTGTAGGTTCTACTTTAACAATTCAAGCTGCTACAGCCGTAAATATTCCTGCTGATATTAAGCAAAAGAATATTGCAACTGCATTTGCTGAAGAAGAGTCATCAAGTTCAAGATACAGTGTAGACTTTGCTGATAGATTAATAGATACAGCATCTGACAATATTGGAACTCGCTATAGAATGGGAGGTACTACAAAAGCTGGATTTGACTGTTCAGGATTAATGTGTGTTACTTACGGTGCACATGATATTCAGCTACCAAGAACTTCATTAGAACAATCTAGATATGGAACAGTAGTTGAAATCGACAGTGCTCAAAAGGGGGATTTGATCTTTTTTAAAACTAGAGGAGGTCGACAAATTAACCATGTTGGTATGGTTGTAGAATCGTTAGACGGAGATGTCAAATTTATTCATGCCTCCAATTCTGGTGTAATTATTTCTTCAATAAAAGAAAGTTATTACGCAAAACGTGTGGCGCAAGTCAATCGTGTATTGTAGCTATATTCGCTCTACGATTTGAAAAAGTAGCAGAAAGATCATCATGTTAATATATTTATCCCAAAACTAAAACTCCATTAGTTTTAATTCCTACTTTTGTATTTTATTACAAGAAAAAAATATATTATGCTAATTATAGGTATTGCCGGAGGAACAGGAAGTGGAAAAACTACTGTAGTAAATTTAATCGTGAATCAATTTCCTGAAACAGAGGTTGGTATTCTTTCACAAGATTCCTATTATAACGATAATCACCATTTAAGTTATGAAGAGCGTGCAGCAATAAACTTTGATCATCCAAGAGCAATTGATTTTGAATTGTTGGTAGGTCATTTAAAAAGTTTAAAATCAGGAGAAACAATTAATCAACCTATTTATTCATTTGTTACGCACAATAGAACAGATGATTATATCAGTACACATCCAAGAAAAGTTTTAATTGTAGAGGGTATTTTAATTTTTACCAATCCAGAACTTCGTGATTTGTTTGATGTGAAAATATTTGTTCATGCAGATTCAGACGAACGATTGATCAGACGATTGAAGCGAGATATTGCTGAAAGAGGTAGAGATATGAATGAAGTTTTGAGTCGTTATCAAAACACATTAAAACCAATGCACCAGCAATTTATTGAACCAACTAAAGCATTTGCAGATATAATAATTCCAAATGACACACACAACAGTGTAGCAATTGATGTGGTTCGTGCGTTGATTAATCAAAGGTTACTTTAATTATTGTAATTTTAGAGCTTCAAGACGGTTCGTACCTACTATAGATTTTTTAATTTCAACTGTTTTTCTCTACTTAAAATTATTATAATGAAGAATCCCTATAAAGACAAATCCTGGTTTAAGCTTATAATTAACAAGTACATGTGGGTGTTGTTGTTCTTTGGATCATGGATGATTTTTCTCGACAATTATTCTTATTTTGATCATCGATTACTAGATAATCAAATAAGTGAATTAGAAGAAAATAAGACCTATTATCAAGAAGAAATCTTGAAGGATGAAAATCAAATTAAACAGTTGAAAAATCCTGAACAAATTGAAAAATATGCTCGTGAAAAATATTTCATGAAAAAGGAGAATGAAGATATATTTATTATCGAATTTGAAGAGGACAGTATTGCCAATAGTGAAAAAGACTAAATTTTAATTTATAGAATTGATCTTCGCAATGTAATTTTCGATTTTATTATTTAATCCTTATTATTTATTTACCTTACTACATTAAAATTGTTTTAAAGTCAATGTGTTACTTTGAATCGAAAATCACGCATAATGAAAATCCCACTCTTTGACGAATTTGATCCGGTATCTTCCAAATTATGGAAGCAGAAAATTCAGTTTGAACTGGATGGAGCAGATTATAATGAAACTATGATTTGGAATTCACCAGAAGATATTAAGGTAAAACCTTTTTATCATCAGGATAGTTTGTTAAATAAATATACGGTTAACAGTCCAGAGAATGAATTTTCGATTTGTCAAAATATTTTTGTCTACGATGTTAGTAAGTCGATAGAACGTGCTTTGGATAGTTTAAAACGTGGCGCTACCAGTTTGCGCTTTACAATAGAGAACGAATCAATAGCTATTATAGAGTTACTAGATAGTCTGCCACTAGATGGTTTGACAATCTATTTTAATTTTGGTTTCTTATCGAGTTTAATTATTGAAAAAATTGAAATTTATACTCAAGATAAAGACGTTAGTATTTATTATAATCTAGATCCAATTGGAAAATTGGCTGGAGATGGAAATTGGTTTTCAACCTCAGAAAAAACTAATTTTGATAGCTTAATTGCAGTGTCGAAAAAACTAACAAAGAGCTCATACATTAGCGTAGATATGAGTTTGTACCAAAATGCAGGTGCAAATATGGTGCAGCAGCTGACCTATGGTTTGGCTCATGTAAATGAGTATTTCAATAGAATACCTTCAATAAATTCTAAAATTGTTTTCGAAATAGCGGTAGGCACAAACTACTTTTTTGAAATAGCCAAATTGCGTGCTTTTCGAATTTTATTTCAAACATTATCAAGAGAATACGATCATAATCAAGATTGCCATTTATTAGTTACTCCTACAAAACGCAATAAAACAATTTATGGATACCATATCAATATGTTGCGTACTACAACAGAATGTATGTCAGCTATTGTAGGTGGAGCAGATAGTATTTCAAATCTTTCTTATGACTCCATTTACCATAAGGACAATGAATTTGGAGATAGAATAGCCCGTAATCAGTTATTAATTTTAAAAGAGGAAAGTCATTTTGGCAAAGTCAAAAATCCGGCTGATGGAAGTTACTATATAGAAAGCTTAACTCAACAACTTGCAGACAAGGCCCTCGTTCTTTTTAAAGAAATTGAATTAAAAGGTGGGTTTTTGAAATTACTTAACGAAGGTGTCATTCAAAGTAAAATTCAATTAAGTGCTGATAAGGAACAGCATTTATTCGATACGAAGGCTGAGCCCCTTATAGGTACCAATAAGCATGCGAGTAGAGAAGATTTAATGAAAGGAGAGCTCGAATTGTTTCCTTTTGTAAAAATGAATCCTCGTAAAACATTGATAGTTCCTATTATTGAAAAACGTTTGTCTGATCAACTTGATCAAGATCGTTTGGCTACGGAATAATATTTAGGCGTTCATTTTACTAAGAATTTTTATTGTGTGTTTTAACTAGGACAATGTTGGTCAAAAGCTATTCAAAGCCAAATTATAGGATGCGATTAGAAAATGTATTATTTTTATAATTCTAGCATTTGCTAAATAGTGAAAATATAACTTTATTTTTTGAAAGTCAATATTTATACTCGCAACTAAATTCCTTATGAAACAATTAATAGCTATAGTTCTTCTTTGTATTTTTTCCTTTTGCAATGCTACGAGTCAGGAATTTGTTCCCGATAGAAAAGTACTTTACAAAGTGGTAAATGGTGATAGCTTATACCTTCATACTTTCGAACCAAAACTTTCAAAAAAGCCTACCGCAGCAATTGTTTTCTTCTTTGGAGGTGGATGGACAGGTGGGAATCCAAGTCAGTTTTATCAACAAAGTGCCTATTTTGCATCTCGTGGTATTACTGCATTTGCTGCAGAATATAGAATTGCAAGTGTGCACAATACCACTCCTTTTGAGTGTGTCGAAGATGGCAAATCTGCGATACGATGGGTGAGGGAACATGCCGCAGAATTGAACATCGACCCTGACAAAATAATTGCTGCAGGAGGATCTGCAGGAGGTCACATTGCTTTATGCACAGCACTCATAGAAGGTTATGAAAATGCTACCGAAGATCATTCCATTAGCTCAATTCCTAATATTTTAATAGCTTACAATCCAGTACTAGATACCACCATAAAAGGATACGGATCCAAAAAAGTTGCGGGCAGAGAGACAGCGATTTCGCCCTGCCATAAAATTAAGAAAAACGCACCTCCATTTTTACTATTTCATGGTACAGAGGATAAAACAGTTCCGTTTGAGAATGCAGTTCGTTTTACCAAGCTAATGAAAGAGGCTGATAATGACTGCATGCTTATCGCTGTCGAGGGACAAGGCCACGGTTTCTTTAATGGTGTTTTTTTTAGTAAAAAGGGAAATGATATGTACCTTAATTTTACACTTTATGAATCTGATTTATTTTTAAAAAAGCATGGTTATATTTCAGGAAAACCGACTATTCCATCTAAATAATTTAAATCTTATATCTTATAATGCTAAACAATAGAGGATGATTTTAAAATCATTACTTTTATAAATCAATGAAGAAGCCAACCAGAATAACAAGTCTTACTATCGATGAGTTTTCAGCAACTCCCAAATACCAACAATTGGTAAATGCAGTACTGAATGCCGTAAAACAAGGAGTTCTCAAAAAAGGGGACGCGATGCCTTCGATTAATGAATTAAGTTTTCAATATGAGATTTCGCGTGTTACAATTGAGAAAGGGTACAATATACTTCGGAAAATGGGAATTCTTGAAGCGTATCACGGCAAGGGATATTTTATAGCCAATTCGGAAGTAGCTCAAGAATTAAAAATTTTCTTAATGTTCAATAAATTAAGTGCCCACAAAAAGCTGGTTTACGATTCGTTTGTAGCAACATTAGGAGATAAAGCAGCTATCGATTTTTATATTTACAATAATGATTATGCACTGTTTAAAAAACTTTTAAACCAGCAAAAGACAGATTACACCCATTACGTGATTATCCCCCATTTTGTCGAAAAGGCAGATGGCTATCAATTGTTGATTGACCAAATACCAAAAGAAAAATTAGTTTTGGTAGGTAAGAAAATTAGTGGAGTCACAGGGGATTATGCCGCCGTATACGAAAATTTTGAACAAGACATCTCAAACGCTTTAACTGAGGCATTGGAACAATTGACAAAGTACCATACATTGAAGTTGGTTTTCCCAGCGGATAGTTATTTCCCTAAAGAAATTGCTACAGGTTTTGAAGATTTCTGTTTTAATTATGCGTTTAATTTTAAAATAATTCATAATCTTGATGACGAAATTATGAATGCAGGTGAGGTCTACATCAATCTTAAGGAAGAGGATCTCGTGAAAATTTTAGACAAAACAATCGAACTTAAATTTACGATAGGTAAAGATGTCGGATTGATTTCATATAATGAAACACCGCTAAAAAGTTTTATTATGAACGGACTCACAACTATCTCAACTGATTTTAAGCAGATGGGCGTGACTGCAGCAAATTTAGTTTTAAAAACAGATAAAGGTCATATAGAAAATCCCTTTCGACTGATACTTCGAGGATCGCTCTAGCAGTTACCATCAAAAACTGCAGATATTATTATTTACCTTTTTCGAAAAAAAGAACATTCATCGGGGCATACGAGACCTATATTCTTATTTGTTATATAAGGAACTCCCGCCAATTAAATGCATTATGAAGAAAGCATTTAATTTTTCACCACTACATTCCTCATTACAGTTATTGTCATTCTAAAATGGCAGTAGAAAAGGCTGATTTGTACATAAAAATAAAGATTATAGCTCTTTTACAAGCACTGTATAGGACAGTTGTTTTTAATCTTTTTCCTTTATTTACAATTATAACTAATTAACCAATTACTTTATAATTTATGGAATCATTAATCGGTCTCATTTTTCACTCTATAGGAGGTTTTTCTTCTGGGAGTTTTTATATGCCCTATAAAAAAGTCAAAGGCTGGGCCTGGGAAAGCTATTGGATTGTGGGAGGCTTTTTCTCTTGGTTGATAGTGCCGCCAATTGCTGCTTACTTAACGATTCCAAATTTTACCGAAATCATAGCTACTGCACTTTTCTCTGTAAAATCTTTTACTTTTTTGATGGGATTAATTTGGGGAATTGGTGGGTTGACATATGGCCTTGGTGTGCGCTATCTTGGAATGTCTTTGGGTAATTCTATTACACTAGGATTTTGTTCGGCTTTTGGTGCTCTTGTACCATCAATATACTATAACTTTTATCCTGTAGCAGGAAAAACCAGTTTTACAGATATGCTTTCTAATACAGGAGGGCAACTGGTTTTGCTTGGCGTTCTTGTATGTCTTGTAGGTATTGCATTTTCTGGAAAGGCTGGAATGATGAAAGAAAAGGATTTTGCTATAGGACATGAAGATAAAGACAAGGACTTTAATCTTGTAAAAGGTTTGATAATAGCTGTGATTTCTGGAATTTTAAGTTCCTTTTTTAATTATGGGATCGAAGCAGGAAAACCTATGGCAGAGGAAGCTGTTTTACTTGGTTCTAACCCTTTGTTTCAAAATAATGTTACTTATGTTGTTTTACTATGGGGTGGACTTACAACTAACTTTGTTTACTGTATGTATCTAAATTTTAAAAACAAAACATTTTCCGACTATACAGATAAAGAAAATCCTATTCGAAAAAACATATTTTTTTCGGCCCTAGCTGGAACATTATGGTTTTTACAATTCTTCTTTTACGGAATGGGAGAAAGTAAATTAGGAAATGGTGCTAGTTCATGGATTCTACATATGGCAACGATCATTTTGACCGCAAATTTCTGGGGATTCTATTTAAAAGAATGGTCGGGAGTTTCGAAAAAAACTTTTAGAACTTTTCTTGTCGGGATAATTTTAATACTGGCTTCTATCGTATTTGTCGGAATCGGTAATTCACTATAAAATAATTTTCACATAGTACTAATTTTAATTTAAAATATGTCAAATTCAAAATCCAATACAATGACTTTTAAACACGTAAGCTACCTTTGGGATGATGCCAAAGCTGCAGAATTTGCAGGAGATGAAGTAGCACTTTTCATCTATCGTTCCAACTTATTAGGGGCTGATTTGAGATTAACGAACTATGGAGGTGGTAATACTTCTGTAAAAATCACAGACAAAGATCCTTTAACTGGAGCTGACACAGAAGTGATGTGGATTAAAGGTTCTGGTGGAGATATTGGGACATTGACAAAATCAGGTTGTGCTGCTTTATACTTGGAACGTTTGCGCAATCTAGAAAATGTGTATCGAGGTATTGAATTTGAAGATGAAATGGTCGAATTGTTCAATCACTGTATTTTTAATTTAGCTTCAAAAGCACCCTCTATAGATACACCTTTACATGGCTTTTTGCCTTTTGCTCATATTGATCACTTGCACCCAGATGCTGCAATTGCAATAGCTGCAGCAAAAGATGGTGCAAAAATAACAGAGGAATTGTTTGATGGCGAAATAGGATGGGTAGGATGGCAACGTCCTGGATTTGATCTTGGACTTCAGTTAAGAACATGTCTGCTAGAAGCAGAGGAAAAAGGGAAAAAACTAAAAGGTATCATGTTAGGTTCTCATGGACTATTTACTTGGGGAGCTACGTCGTATGAAAGCTATGTAAATACGCTGGAAGTTACAGAAAAATGTGCGGCCTATTTAGAGTCTAATTATGGTAAAAAGCGTCCCGTTTTTGGAGGTCAGAAACTAGAAAGTTTAGATGAAACTGCACGTAAATTTCAAGCGGCAAAAATTGCTCCTATTTTGAGAGGCTTTTGCTCATCTGAGCGCAAAATGATTGGCCATTATACAGATGACGCGAGAGTTTTAGAGTTTATAAACTCAAATGACTTAGCAAAATTAGCACCTCTTGGAACCTCATGTCCGGATCATTTTTTAAGAACAAAAATTAGTCCTTTAGTAATTGATCTGGCTCCAGATGAAGATGTATCTGATGTTGATGCTGTAAAAGCAAAACTAACTGCTGCATTTGAAGCATATAGAGTGATGTACACCGAATATTATGCTAGTTGTAAAAAATCAAATTCACCAGCAATGCGTGACCCAAATCCTGTGGTGATTTTATATCCAGGAGTGGGGATGTTTACTTTTGCCAAAGATAAAACGATGGCGCGTTTGGCTTCAGAATATTATATCAATGCGGTAAATGTGATGAAAGGGGCAGAGGCAGTTTCAGAATATACCTCATTACCGCGCCAAGAAGCATTTGATATCGAATACTGGTTGCTAGAAGAAGCGAAACTTCAACGTATGGCCAAGCCAAAGGCCTTATCGGGACGTATTGCCGTAATTACAGGTTCGGCAGGTGGAATTGGAAAGGCAATTGCCAAGAAATTTGCCGAAGAAGGAGCTTGTGTTGTCATCAATGATATTAATGAGGAACGTTTGGCAACCGCCACAGCCGATTTTATAAAAACGTTTGGTAAGGATGCTATTTCTAGCACTATCCTAAATGTTACTGATGCTACTAGTACTACAAAGGCACTCGATGCTGCATGTCTTGCTTTTGGGGGTGCTGATATAATCGTAAATAATGCTGGAATTAGCATCTCAAAGTCAATTGCAGAACATTCATTAGAAGAGTGGGACAGGTTATATGACATACTAGTAAAAGGACAATTTATTGTGTCGAAAGCTGGGATAGAGGTAATGCGTAAACAAGGATTCGGCGGAGATATTTTGAATATTGTATCTAAAAATGCTGTAGTTGCAGGGCCTAATAATGCAGGCTACGGATCTGCAAAAGCTGCTCAAGCACATTTAACACGATTGATGGCAGCAGAAGTTGGAGCAGATAAAATTAGAGTGAATACAGTGAATCCCGATGCTGTTATTTCTGATTCTAATATTTGGTCAGGAGGATGGGCTGAAGGTCGCGCAAAAGCATACGGTATCACTGTTGCTGAATTGCCAGCCTATTATGCCAAACGTACTTTATTAAATGAAATTATTTTACCAGATGATATTGCCAATGCTTGTTTTGCTTTTGTTGGAGGTTTACTAAGTAAATCAACAGGAAATGCACTTAATGTTGATGGTGGTGTAGCGATGGGCTTTAATAGATAAAAATTTTAGTTTGTTTAGTTTTTAGTTGAGACTAGATAGTGTTTGTTTGATCTAACGTTCGATTTATCGGACGTTAGGTTTTTTTAACAGCAAAATTTCAAAGTTGAATAGAAAGCTTTTCAATAGAAATTCAATAGGATTCAAGTATAACAAGAGTTTTTAGTTTAAATTACAGACTCAATAAAAATCAAGGCTATGTTAATAGGTTCTCATAAAATCGACTCTCATAACGAAGAGTTATTGGTTTCGCATAAAAATAAATTGGTCTTTACAGCATCAGAAATAGCAGAAACCGAAAATATTATTCAAAAATTAATCGAATTTCAAATTGCGATTCCATCATGGGCTTTGGGTACAGGTGGAACACGATTTGGTCGTTTTGCAGGAGGTGGAGAGCCCCGTTCATTAGAAGAAAAAATTGAGGATGTTGGACTATTGCATGCCTTAAATAAGGCATCAGGTGCGATATCTCTGCATATTCCATGGGACATACCAACAGATCATAATGCAATTAAAACATTAGCATCTCAACACGGTTTGAGGTTTGATGCAGTCAACTCCAATACTTTTCAGGATCAGCCTAATCAAGAACATTCTTATAAATTTGGTTCGTTGCAGAATGTAAATAAGGCAATTCGTAAACAAGCAGTTGCTCATAATATTGAAGTTATTCAACAAGGAATTGAATTAGGTTCGGAGTCACTGACCGTTTGGCTGTCGGACGGATCTTGTTTTCCTGGACAATTGAATTTTCGAAAAGCATATCAAAATACGTTAGAAAGTCTCGAGGAAATCTACGCTGCTTTGCCATCACACTGGAAATTATTCTTAGAGTATAAATGTGCAGAACCCAATTTTTATTCTACTACAGTTGCCGATTGGGGACAATCTTATTCGTATGTGAAAAAATTAGGAGACAAAGCAAAAACGCTTGTTGACTTAGGACACCACCTTCCCAATGCCAATATCGAACAAATTGTTTCATTATTATTGATGGAGGATAAATTGGGAGGTTTTCATTTTAACGATTCTAAATATGGGGATGATGATTTGACTGCTGGAGCATTAAAACCGTATCAACTCTTTTTAATTTTTAATGAATTGGTAGAAGGTATGGATGCCAGAGGAATGAATCATGCAAGCGACTTAGGTTGGATGATAGATGCATCACATAATGTAAAAGATCCTATGGAAGATTTGTTGCAATCGGTAGAAGCAATCATGATCGCTTATGCTCAAGCTTTATCTGTGGATAAAAAGGCTTTAGAAATTGCACAAAATGAAAATGATGTAGTAAAAGCGCAAGAAATTTTGCAAACGGCATACCGTACAGATGTACGTGCTCTTGTGGCCGAAGCCCGTTTACGATCTGGAGCAGCATTAAATCCTGTTGAATTATACAGGAAACTTTCTGTTCGAGATGGTTTATTCGCCGAAAGAGGATTTAAAACGGTAGCAACAGGTTTATAAAATCATTATAAATGAATGTAATCGCAATTTATGATATCGGTAAAACGAATAAAAAGGTATTTTTATTTAATGAAAATTATCAAATAGTATGGGAGAAATCAGTTCAATTTAAAGAAATTGAAGACGAGGACGGTTTTCCATGTGAAGATGTCGATCTTCTAAAAAATTGGATATTAGAAGAATTTACTGCTATCAAACAATTAAAGCAATATGTCCTTAAAGCAATTAATTTCAGCACTTATGGTGCTAGTTTTGTTTACGTGGATGAAGAAGGGATACCATTAACTCCTTTATATAATTACTTAAAAGAATATCCAGTAGAATTGAAAAATCAGTTTTATGACAAGTATAAGGGAGAAGAGGCATTTGCAGTAAAAACAGCTTCTCCGGTATTAGGAAGCTTAAATTCGGGCATGCAAATTTATAGAATCAAGGAAGAAAGTCCAGTGCTTTTTGAAAAAGTGAAATACTGTTTGAACTTACCTCAGTATCTAAGTTCCTTATTTTCGAAAGAATATTTCACAGACATAACAAGTATTGGTTGTCACACTAATTTGTGGAATTTCAATAAAAATAAATACCATAAATGGCTTAAAAAAGAAAACATACTCGACAAAATTGCACCGTTACATTATGGACAACATATTGTAGAAGATGAGAACGGACTAGCGATCGGTGCCGGATTGCACGATAGTTCTTCTGCTATGATTCCGTATACGATCAGTTTTAAAGAACCATTCGTATTGCTGTCTACAGGGACTTGGAGTATTTCTTTGAACCCCTTCAACGACCAACGTTTAACATTTGAAGAACTTCAAAATGATTGTTTGTGTTACATGCAATATACAGAACAACCTGTGAAAGCGGCCCGACTATTCTCTGGTCATGAGCATGAAATTCAGGTTGAGCGATTGGCTCTACATTTTAACCAGCCCTTAGACAGTTTTAAAACCGTTGTTTATGATAAAGTGATAATAGATGAGCTGCGAAAAAAAACAAATACACTAGCTGAGGTAGACGTAGTAGTCCTATTAAAGGAAAGTGCTTTTGCAAAACGCAGATTGTCAGATTTTGATAGCTACGAAACTGGCTATCATCAACTCATTATGGATCTCGTAGATCAGCAGGTAGTTTCTACCAATATGGTTATTCATAACAGTCCTGTAATGAAATTGTTTGTGGACGGAGGCTTTAGTAAAAACAATATCTTTATGAATCTTCTAGCAGATGTTTATCCAGAATTAGAAGTATACGCCGCTTCTATGGCACAGGCGAGTGCCTTGGGTGCTGCATTAGCCATTCATGATAACTGGAATTCTAAACCAGTAAAGGAAAATTTAATAGATTTAAAAAGGTATTAAATAGCAAGAATATTATTTTGTTGAATAGCAAAAGAGCCTTAAAGTATATTTAAGGCTCTTTTTTTATTATGCAATTGGGTATATTAGAATTATAGTCAAATTTAAAATGGGAGGTAAATATCAAAGATAGCTCCTTTGTTTAATTCCCCGCTAGCTTCAATAATTCCAAAGTGATTGTCAATAATTTTCTTAACTATTGCGAGGCCAATTCCGGTACCCTTATGTTCCTCTTTACCATGAAGGCGTTGAAAAACCACAAATATTTTTTCGCTATATTCTTGTTCAAATCCGATTCCGTTGTCTGCAAATCTAATGTGACAGTAGGTAATTTCATTTAAAAGTTTGTTGCTATCTAGATCAGCTCCTTTTGCAATTTGACTTGTAATTGTGATTACAGGATCATTATCTTCAATAGTAAATTTAAGCGCATTGCTAAAAAGATTAAATAACAACTGCCTGAACTGAAACGGAATGATTTTAACATCTATCATTTCTCCTAGCTCAATACTGGCATTTTTACTTATCAACTCTTCAGTGAGGTCGCTTTTAACTTCATCTACTATATTTCTAAGATTGTGCTCTTCAAAAATTCTTTCTTGTGTATTTGTACGAGAATAAGCCAATAAATCTTGAATTAACGTCTGCATTCTGTAGGCTGCTTTTTGCATTCTACTGAACTTATCTTTTCCTGCATCGGATAAATTTTTATATTCTTTCTCGTTTATTAGAGAAGCAAAAGTTTGAATTTTACGTAAAGGTTCTTGTAAATCATGACTAGAAATATAGGCAAAAGATTGTAACTCTTTGTTCATTTTTTCTAGATCGGTGTTTTTCTCATTAAGCTCTTTAGTTCTTTCTCTTACTTGCTTTTCTAGTTCGTATGTAAACATTTTTTGGTCTTGGATATCGGTACTTGTTCCAACCCACATAGTGATTTCGCCGCTTTCATTTCGGCGGGGAACAGCTCTACTTAATTGCCATCTGTATTCACCATCATGTTTTCTAAAGCGATGCTCTAATAAGAAATCTTCACCTGTTTTAATAGACTGAAGCCATTTCTTCATATTTGTTTTTCGATCATCTGGATGCACAATTTCCATCCAACCCAATTCTGATATTTGTTCGAAACTTAAACCTGAAAAATCGTAAACAGATTGGTTGAAGTAATTAAGAACTCCGTCAGGGCCTGATGTCCAGACGTATTGTGGCATTGAATCTGCAAGTAATCTAAATTTCTCTTCACGTTCTAATAATAATTGCTGAAACTGCTTCTCCTCTGTTATTTCGCGTACCGTTCCTAAAATTCGGTTGTGTATATTATCAACATTATAGAATACTTTTCCTTTGGTTTCTACCCAATGAATTGTTCCATCGGCCCATATTACTCTCACTTCATAACGAAGAATACCCGTTTCAAAAGCTTGTTTAAATGCATTATTTCTAATTGATACATCGTCAGGATGAATGTATTTTAAAAAGTCATTGTGAGCAATATCTTCCTCGCCGTTGATTCCGAAAATTTCACGACATCTTTTAGACGTTATTGTTTGCTCAGTTTCTAAGTTTATTTCCCATATTCCTAGTTCACTTGCATCAATTACTATGTTTAGCTTTTCTTCATTTTCTTCAATTTTTTTACGAGCATCAACTTTATCAGTGATGTCGTTGGCGGTCACCATTATTCCCCTAATTTCATCATCGGGTCCTAGCAATGGTTTGTACTCAAAATCCAAGTAAAATTCCCTCATACCATCATCACCCAAAACATAGGCAACAGATTCGTATTCAGTATGTCTTTCTCCAGTTGTAAATACTTTGTCAAGAAGGTCAAGGTATTTCTGTTCTTTTAACTCAGGGAATACATCTATTACTGTTTTACCAATTACATCAGATTCTTTTTTACGCCAGATATTATTAAACATGGCCGCGTTGGCCGAGTTAATGATATGATCTTTTCCGTGGAAGATGGTCATCGGTATTGGAGACTGCATCATCATTGAACGAAAATGTTTTTCGCTTTCTTCTAAGACATGTTTGGCAATAACTGTTGAGGTTACTTCAGTTGCTACAACCATTATTCCCGAGATTTCCCCATTTTCTTCTTTTAAAGGATGGTACACTAAGTTAAAATAACATTGGTCCATTACACCCTTTCGTTTTAGAACAACTGGTAATTCTGGAGAAAAGAAAGCTTCTCCAGAGCGAATTACTTCATCAAAAAGAGGTTGTACCAGATTGATTACCTCGGGTATAGCATCAAATAATCGGACACCTACAAATTCATGTTCTTTTCGATCAACAAGAAGTAGGTAGTTATCATTTGCCATTTCGACAATAAAATCCGGTCCTCTGAATATTGCAATTCCTAAGGGAGCTTGCTCTACAGAATCTCTAAAACGTTTCTCACTTTCTTCAACCTTTTGTTTGGCTTCGTGCAAAGGGGTGACATCGGCCGCAGTATTCATTACACCATAAATATTTCCAGAAGGGTCTAAAACGGGTGTGAAACTATAATTATAGTAAAAAGTTTGCAATTGATTGTCCATTACTAAATCAACTCGCTGATTTTTGGCATGAAATGCAATTCCTGTATCAAATACTTTAAGCACTTGCTCAAAAATTTGCTGGTTTTCAAATTCAGGATTGATTTCGGTATATAGTTTTCCAATCATGTCTGGACCTTTTCCCCAAGCATCTATCATGGACTGATTTGCTATGGTAACACGCAATTCTCGGTTTTCATATACAGCAATTGGGAAGGGAGCGCTTTCTACAATGGCGCGTATGCTTTGCTCATTTTCTTCTACTTTTTTTCTTGCTAGAAATTGCTGAGTAACATCATAACCTATTGCCATGATACCACTTACTTTTCCATCTGCACCGTATAGCGGTTCGTATGAGAAATTAATATATAACTGCTCTAAGAAGTCATTTCTTTGTAATGTAAGAGGGAGCTCGGTAGCCTCAAAGCGATTACCTGTATTTACAACATTATCGAGTAATTCTTTTATACCTTGATTCCTGAGCTCGGGCATGGAATTAAATATAGATTTGTTTACAATCTGCTCTTCAGACCTTCCCCAAATTTCAAGCCCTAATTTATTTACGATTTCAACTTTATAATCTTCACCTCTTAGAATAGCAATTCCTACAGGTGCCTGAAGTATCATTAGTTTTAAATTGTTTTCGCTTTCTAGTATTTTTATTCGTGCTTCCTCCTTCGTAGTATTATCAGTTACCCAAATAGCAACTTTTATAATTTTACCATCTTCATCCTTCACAGGTGCGTAGACTAAGGATAAGTACAGTCTTTCTTCTTTACCATGACGTAATAAAATCATATTTACATCGTGTGCAAAATAAGGGATTCCTGTTGCTATTACCTTTTCAAGTGCCTCGCGATAAATTAACTCTGCCTCAGGAAAAACATCCCAATATCTATTACCAAAAATGGTGCTATAAGGTTTACCTGCTACTGTAACAAAATTATCATTGACAATTTCTGCTACCAAAGTTTCCGCATCAATTACGCAAATACCAATAGGAGCTTCAGCAACCATTTGTCGGTTAATTTTTTCCCGTTGTGCATTTATCTGTTGTGCCTTTACTCTTTCGGTAATATCTTCTACGGTACCATTTAATCGATACGCAACTCTATTTTCGTCAAACCAAGTTTTACCTTTGGCATGTACAATTATTTGATTTTTTGAAATTGGGTTTGTAATTTGATACTCTATGTCATAAGTACCATCAGAGGTATCTTGTAATGCAGATAATATGGCAGCAGAAACGCGGTCTTTATCATGGTCAGACAATACATTTAAAGCATCTGCGATTTCGAGTTCCTTATCAGCGGCTAATCCAAACCATTCCTTTAATCTGTTATTAGCCGTGAATTTATTCGATATAGGATTAAAATCAAATGTTCCTAGTTGAGCAGCCTCAATAGTAAACTCTAATTGATTCTTACTTTCTTGCAATTCATCTTCTGCTAATTTTTTATTCGTAGTTTCAATTACGGTAACCAAGACACCACCGATTTCTCCATTTTCTAATCGAATAGCGCTGTAAGAGAACGTAAAATAGCAATTTTCTAAATAGCCATTTCTATCTAAAGGAAGCAGTAAATCGGTAAAGCTAATTGGTTTTCCTTTCATTGCATCTTCAAACATGGGACCAACGGTAGTATCCCAGATCTCGGGGAAAGTATCCATTGAGCTAATACCTAAAGCATGAGGATGCTTAGTAGATCCAAGTATTGGACGGTAACCATCATTGTACAATTGCGTATACTCTTTTCCCCAAACGATATACATACCAAAAGGGTTTTCAAGCATAACCGAAACCATTACCTGTAAACTTTGAGGCCATAAATGCGGTTCTCCCAATGGCGTTGTACTCCAATCTTTGGCTCTAATGAGTTCACCCATTTCACCACCATTTCTAAGGAAATAAGGCACGTCTTTTTTACTATCCATCAAATTATTTTGTTAATCATTGGAATACAATTTTATTTTAAAGCGTAATAATTATAACAACTTAATTTAACAAAGATTTCAAATTTAATTTTAATGTTCAGTTAAGCTGTTCTTTAAAATGATTGAAAGCGTCAATAAGTGGATAACTTATTTAAAATTAATCAGGTATAAATGTAACCTCCGACTGTTTTAATAGTAAGAGTAAATATAAATACAAATATAGAAAAAATAAATAATAGCTCTTAATCACTTTGTAGCAATAAAAGGCTTTAGAAAACTATTTCTAACTAAAAGATAGTTATTTCAGCTGTAAATTTCCAAGTAATATCAAACTCAAAAATAGGCGTCGTATGCCATTTATCAGTAAAAATAGAGACATTTGGTATTATCTGTGTATAATTTAAGTTTAATGTCTTACCTAAACGCTAAAAAAGGAAGTATTAAAATAATAAATTTTAATACTTCCTTAATTGAAAATTATTTTGGTTCCCCGATCTAACCGAAAGGAAAAATATTTAGATTACAAATCAAATCCGTAAGCTACACGTACCATAATTTGTGCTAGTCCATTGTCGTCTTGACCGTCTTTAATGATTGGAAAATCCTTTAAGAATTCGTATCTCAAACTGACATCGATATTTTTCATGCCGTATCCAATACTTGGAGAAAATAGTACAGAATTTGCTTTGTACTCTTTAGTGGTAGAAAATGCGCCTCCAAATTCCCCCATGATATAAAATTCATTGCTGAAAATAAAGGTTTTATACCCCACTTTTACAGGAATATATCCCAGGTCTTTACCATCTTTGACTATCAAATTGTTGTAACCTGTAGTAAAAGTGATCGAATACGTTTCAGATACGTTGTATTGTACGCGAGCATCTGCACCTATATTGAGTTTGTAAGGATCATTAAATGGTAATCCAGTATTTAATCCTACTCCATATTTAAAGTTGCGAGTGTAATCATTGGTTTTTTCTTGCGCAATTGTACTCACAGTACAAAATAAAGCAAAAATTAGGGTCAGTACTAGTGTGAATTTTTTCATATTATTTTAATAGTGAGAATGAACTTTTTTGGAAATTAATTTTGTTACACCGTACTGTAAACCATATCCGAGAATTTTTTTGAAGAATGAGTTTGATTTTCCCATGATTAACTTTTTAGAGAAATAGCCACCAGCTAAACTTAGAGCAGTTTCTGCAACATTCACTTTTGTTTCTGGTGAATGATTAATTTCGCTCAATGTTTCCTTCAAAATATTGAGAGGTTTCACACTTTCATAAGTAATTAGAAGCTGATTCTTCAATTCAATACGTTGAATATTTCTCTCAATCTCCAAATTAGCGATTTTTTGGTCTAACTGTGTATTTTGATCTTTATAAGCAGCCATGTTAGTTGTCTTTAAGGTTAGTATCAACAATTTTAGTTTTTAATAATTTTGCAATTATTACATTTGTCAATGGCACTTTTACTACCTGATCCCTTCTAAAGTGGAACAATAATGCTAATACCAAATAAATTCCTGAAACAGCTAAAAATCCTAAATAATCTTTGCCCAAAACTTCACCTAAATACAATCCCAAAGTAATGTTTATAAATAGTAGAAACATTGCAACAACCATAATAACTAGTAGTCTAGCTAGCAATGATGAAATTACATCTGCAACTTTATCTACTGCATTAAGCTTTATCAATTCTAGATTGATTTCTGCAAAAGTTTTGGCTTTCTTGAAAAGCAATTCTATGTTTGTTGCAAGTTTTTCCATATTATTTATTTTGTGAATTTTTATTTTACTTGATCTTTTGCAGCATCATATTCTCTTCTTGCTGTTTCAATACCATTTTGTACTAGAGTTTCTCCTTTTTCGATTAAAGTGTTACACTTTTCAGAAAGATTACCCAATACATCATTGATACTACTCATTGCATCATTTTTAACATCGTTTCCTTTATCTGCAATCTTTTTTCTTGTATTTTTTCCTTTGTCTGGAGCAAATAAAATTCCTAATGCAGTTCCTATAATAACTCCACCTAATACGCTAATAATCTTGTTACCTGTTTTCATCTTGTTTGTTTTTATTTATTAAAAGTTTTTTTTAGATTTTAAAGTAGGAACGTTTTTATTGTTTAATTGTAACAGTAAATTTTAATCCCTTTTTTATATCTCAATTATTGATATTACAAAGTAACAGACTAAAGCGAGTTTAATAATTACAAAATATTTTTGATACTTTATACAATTCACATTTTCACAATTTTTTCCTTCATTAATGGTATTACAATTTGTAGAATAATGATAATGTTTACGTTACAAATGAATGTAATTTTTTAAGCTAATCAAAAATTGGATAAAGCACCTTATTCCCATTAAGTATTTTTACCTTTATGAACAGAATAAAACAGTTAATCATAAAAACAATTATTATGAAATTAGAGAATAAAAAAATAGCAATCCTAGCAACTGATGGTTTTGAAAAGTCGGAATTATTTGAACCATTAAATGGACTTAAAAAAGAAGGAGCTGAAGTTCATATCATATCTATTAAGGAAGGTGATATTAAAAGTTGGGATGTTGACGATTGGGGAGAATCAATTGCGGTAGATAAATTGGTTAAGAATGCAAATGTTGCCGATTATGACGCTTTGGTATTACCAGGTGGTGTAATCAATCCAGATTTATTAAGAGTTACTGAAGAAGCTCTTGACTTTATTAGAGATTTCTATAATCAGGAGATTCCAGTTGCTGCTATATGTCACGCACCTTGGTTGCTTATTAGCGCTGGAATTATCGAAAATAGAACAGTGACATCTTATAACAGTATCAAACAAGATGTAATTAATGCTGGGGCACACTGGGAAGACAAGGAAGTGATTACAGACAATGGTCTAATTACAAGTAGAAATCCTAAAGATTTGCCAGCCTTTGTTGCCAAAATCATCGAAGAAATTACTGAAGGTAAGAAAGCGAACTAATCGGATTGAAAAATCGATTAAAATATAATAAAGAGGAATGACTGCATTCCTCTTTACTTCGTTAATATACAGCGTGTTTTTCATTGTGATCAGGTAGTAATCATTCGACCATTAATCATTGATTTTGAAGACATCACTAAAATAAAATATAAAAAACTAAAGCATATGGAATTTTTAAAGAAGAGAAACAATAAAATAATTTTGATAGTTGGTATTGTTTTAATTTCTGGGTTTTTTATAGCACAGTGGTGGGCTAAGAAATATATTGAGGATGCTCTAGCAAATAAAATACCACCTACACTATCTGTTGCCTATTCTGATTTGGATGTGAATGTTTTACGAGGAAATATTAGTTTGCATAATGCATCTATTAAAATGAAAAGTGAAGATGCAGAAGCAAATCACACTACTCTTGATTTAGAAATTTTAGAAATAAAAGGTGTTGGCTATTGGAATTTGCTTGTTAATAATAAGCTGTCTTTGGGTGACTTGAATTTGCTTAAACCGAAAATTAACTATTATCCTTATTTGAAAATTGTGAAGGAGAAAGATTCATCGAGTAAAAGTAAAAGTATGCAATTTATTACTATTGATGATTTTACCATTACAGAGGGAAATTTAATTATCATGCAGGATAAAAAGGATTCAATCAAAGTATCCATCGCAAATTATGATTTAGAAATTTCTGATGCTACAATTGATCTAAAATCCATGAACAAATTACCGTTTGACTTAGCAGATGTAAGTGTAACAGCCCAAAAAATATTCTCCAGCGGTAGCGATTATGAAACGTTTCAAGTGGATAGTTTGAACATTGAAGATAATAATGCTGTAATTACAAATTTTCAGATAATCCCTAGATTTAGTAAAAAAGAACTTTCGAAGCAACTAAGTAAGGAACGTGACTATATAAAATTAAATATACCGAAAATTAATCTCGAAAAAATCGCTATTCAGCTCGGTAATAATCGCCTGTCTGTAGGGTCAGATTCACTTAGGATAGAAGATCCTAATCTTGAAATTTATCGAGACAAGATGTTACCAGATGATGAGACGATAAAATCATTGTACAGTAAGTCGTTACGAAATCTAAACTTTGATTTAGACATAAAACAAACTAAAATAAACAATGCCTATATCTCTTATGCAGAGCTTATAGAAGCAGACAAAGAAGCTGGAAAACTTTTTTTTAAGAATGTGAATGCAACGCTTGATCACTTATCAAATTTGAAAGAAAGTAAAAAGACAGAGATTAAAGTTAACTCGAGCTTCATGGGAAAAGCACCTCTAGAATTGAATTGGAGCTTCGATGTCAATAATAAATCGGACGCTATGTTTGTTACTGGTTCCATACTTCGCTTACCGGCAGCCGAGTTAAATCCTTTTTTTAAACCCAACCTAAATGTGCAAACAGAAGGTACTTTACAACAAATGTATTTTACATTCAGTGGTAATAATACAGTTTCAAAAGGGGAGATGAAGATGAAGTATGATGATTTTAAATTTGAAATTCTTAGAAAAGATAGTTCGAAGGTCAATAAATTATTAACGGCCATTGGAAATGTTTTTATCAAAAAAGATTCTGAAGATGAAAATGTCAAAGATTTCCGTTTTGGCGAGATAGAAGCTGAAAGAGATCCTACGAAATCATTCTTCAACTACTTATGGATAAATGTGAAGAGTGGTGTCGTAAGTACACTTACAGGAGATGGCGAAAAAAAGTAGAGGATGCTTATTAAATTCTGAACCGCTAAAAGATTCAGATTTGATATAAATGACAAAATAAAATAACCGATTCATTTTAAAATGTGTTTCAATGAAAACAATAAACTATACCCGAAGAGCCGTAACGGGTGGTATTATCTCACTAATAATTATTTTGCTAGGAAGCTTACTTTTGGGTAAGATAAGCGGCTATGAGGCGAAAGTTTTGATCGAAAAATCGTTGTCTGGTGTAAACACCTTATGCAATACGATTGCACTAGCTTCGGCTACGATCTTGGCATTACTATTAACTGTATTAAGTATTAGTTCTGATTCAAAATCAAAATTGAAAAAGGATCATTATCTAAATGTCTTACAGATAGCAAAATTGGACACTGCAGTTTTTATCGCCTCAGTGGTCTCTTTTTTATTGCTTAATCTTCCTATCACAGAAACCGATGCAGTTCCTACCAATTGGTTCAATTTTATATACTATGCATCGCTCGCAATTTCGGGAATTATAACATCGGGGCTTATTGTAGTGGTGTTAATGCTATACAATACCATTGTAATTATGATCGAGATTGTGGGATTAGAGATGCAGGATCACCCGCTAGCTGAGACAAACACTGAAGAAAATGAATTGGATGATAAAAACATCTAATAGGATTTTTTTAATTACATGTTAACTACCTTTTATACAATGTTTTAAGTAGAATTTTATAAATATTTGGGCAAGTAATTATTTAAGATTATAGAACAAGTTGGATTGGATTAACAAAAATTTCTTTAAGGTTAATACTACTCTTATTTCGTACGTAATTTAGTGGTCCTAAATTAATGAAATGTAGCAGTGATTGACTATTTCATTATAGCTATTAGAGACCAAAAGTTATTGTCAAATGAAATTTTGAAAGTTATGAAACACAATGAAAATAGTAAAACCACGATCGCTACTACGGCTGTAAAAAGTAGAGAACCACAATTGAAGAAGAGATTCAATATAGATGGTATTAAGAAATTGAGCTTGCCAAAAATTTTAATGGTGGCAACTTATCCACCTAGGGAATGCGGAATAGCAACTTATACTTATGATCTAAAGAAGGCACTCGATAAAAAATTTGAACGTTGCTTTGATGTCAAAATTTGTGCGCTAGAATCAGACAACGAAAAGCATATTTACAAAGGAGATGAGGTCTATATAAGACTTAATACGAGTAGTGTCGCATCATTTGAAGCTGTTGCCAATGAAATAAATGCTGACAATGAGATGGAAATTGTGATGATTCAGCATGAGTTTGGATTATTTGTAAACAATCAAGAAGCTTTTGTCAGATTTTTGAAAACGATAACCAAGCCCATAATCATTGCTTTTCATACTGTTTTACCAAACCCAAATAAAGATTTAGAAGCACATGTTAAAGAACTGGCTTCATTAGCAACAACAATTACGGTGATGACAAACTCATCTTATGAATTGTTAATTCATACTTATGGAGTTCAGCCAGATAAAGTAAAAGTTATTTCACACGGGACACATTTGGTTAAACACCAAGAAAAGTCAATTTTAAAAAAGAAATATGAAGTTCAAGATCGAAAAGTAATTTCTACTTTTGGATTTTTAGGACCAGGAAAAAGCATTGAAACAACATTGGATGCATTGCCTGAAATTGTCAAGGTTCATCCTGATATCTTATTTTTAATTGTTGGTAAAACACATCCTACTCTTTACAATCAAGAGGGCGATGCCTACATGAATTCATTACAACAGAAAGTAAAGGAATTGAATATTGAAAATCAAGTTCGATTTGTAAATAAATTTGTTCCGCTACCAGAATTATTAGAATACTTGCAATTATCAGACTGCTACATCTTTACTTCAAAAGACCCTAATCAAGCAGTGAGCGGAACGTTCTCTTATGCTGTAAGTTGTGGTTGCCCTATCATTTCGACTCCCATTCCTCACGCGCGCGAGGTTTTAAGTCAAGGTAATGGTTTGTTATTTGATTTTGGTGACTCTAATAAATTGGCGGCAAATGTCAATAATTTATTAAATGACGAAAATTTGAAGTACGAAATGAAAATGAAGGGCTTGCACGCATCTGCATCTACCTCATGGGAGAATGCTGCATTACTGCACGCTATTACTTTTTCTGAACAAACTAAAAAAAGAATAAATTTAAGATATAGAAAACCACCGGTAGATATGAGTCATATTAAAGAAATGACAACTGATATCGGAATTATTCAGTTTTCTAAAATAAATACACCTGATCTAGATTCAGGGTATACATTAGATGACAATGCAAGAGCTCTAATCACAGCTTGTGATTATTACAAAACAACTGAAGATCCTAGCGATTTAAAATTGGTTAGAACCTATGCAAATTTTATTTTAAAATGTCAGCGTGACAATGGTCTCTTTCTCAATTATGTTGATAAAAACCAGAAGTTTACCAAACAAAACGAAGAAGTGAATTTAGAGGATTCTAACGGTAGAGGAATTTGGGCTTTGGGATATGCATATTCTGTAATGGAAGAAGGACGTGATTTAGACATTACATTACTGCAAAATATCAAAGAGGCAGTTCATCACTTTACTGCTAATTTTGTACATTTTAATTCGCCACGAGCATTGTCTTTTGCTATTAAAGGATTGTATTTTCTTAATTTAAAATTAGAAAGTCAAAATTTAGTAAATATAATAGAAGACGCTGCTAATAAATTGGTTGATTTATATGATGCTAATTATGAAAATGAATGGAAATGGTTTGAACCTTACTTAACGTATGCAAATAGCGTTTTACCCGAAGCATTACTATACGCTTGGAAAGCAACTGCAGAACCAAGATTTCAACGCATAGCAAAAGACTCTTTTGATTTTTTATTAACTAAAATTTTTGATGATGATGCTATTAGAGTTATTTCAAATAAAAAATGGTTTATGAAAGGGGTTGATGTAAAATCGACACGTCTCGGTGGTGAGCAGCCAATCGATGTAGCCTACACGATATTGGCCTTAAAACAATTTGACACTGTCTTTCCAAAAGAAGGATATGATGATAAAATGGAAATTGCTTTTAGCTGGTTTTTAGGTAACAATCAGTTGAAGCAAATTATTTATAATCCGTGTACGGGTGGTTGTCATGATGGTCTAGAAGATTATAATGTCAATTTGAACCAGGGATCAGAATCTACTGTAAGTTATTATTTGGCGCGATTTGCTTTCTAATAATACAGAATACCGTTATTATCTAAATACGCTATATAATCATCTTTAGTACGACCTGAAGATGATTTTTGAAACCATTTTACTTCCTGAATATTTTGGTAGTAGTATAGGGGAGTAGCGTGTTTAGTTAATGATTTTAATTATATTATTAGTCACTAGACTGATTCATCAAATCGAATTTGAACAAAAAACAATAATGCCTTTATCAGCAAAGATTACTTTGTAGATAGAGGCATTATTAATTTAAATATTTAGAGCTTTTCTTTGCTAAAAATTTTTTGACCAAATTCTATTTTATTGCTATAATTAAACGAGTAGGCTGTTTAACTCTCTAAATCTTTACGAGCATTTTCAGTTATATTATTAATGTTTTCATCATTGGAGATATTCTCTTCTGGAATAGCTTTAAAGAATTCTGCTAATTCTAAATCTGCCGATGGACCATAACCTAACAATAGATTTCCTTTCTCTTCTTTGTTTGTTTTAATAATATAGAGAATAGACATGTCTTCTGGATCACTCATACCTTCATAACGATGCTGTGCAACTATGTAAATATCTGAGGGTTGGTATTCTATTTTAGTTTCACTATTGATAAGAGCACCATCTGCATAGCGAAAATTTGCTGTAAATCCTTTTTCCTGGTAAATCTCTATATAATCTTTTTCGTGTTTTGAATATTCATCAATCATCTTTTCTAAATTTTAAGGTTAATACTAGTCTATCAAAGTTGCAAAAAAATATACAACGCTCTTGACACAGTCGATTTCAATTTTAACGCGATTGTATTTTGGACTGCATAATTTTTTAAACCATTCATCTTATTTTTTAGATAAAGAATTCATTTTAGAATTTATAACATTCTTGTTAGTAAAAATGTAGCCAAGATCCATAAAATAAAACTCAGTACTCCACCAATGTATAAAAAGTGCTTGAATCGGTAATTTCCAATTCCATAAATAAGAGTATTTGTTTGGTAACCCATAGGAGTAAAGAAACTGAAATTGGCCGCAAACATAATTGATAATATAAAAGGTTTCGCATCCAAACTCATTCCGTGTGCGACAGCTATGGCAATAGGTGTCATAATAATTGCCGTAGCATTATTACTTACTACACCACTTAAAAGCATGGTTACTAAAAACAATACACCAATGATTATAAAGTTAGGTTGCCCCTTTAATATGGCTAGTAAATTTTCAGAAATCCATTGGTCAGCATGTGTGTTGTGCATTGCAAATCCTAGCGGAATCATACCTGCCAATAAAAAGAAAATTTGCCAATTGACTTTTTTGTAAACGCTTTTTAAATCCAAATTATTTGTAAGCAACAACAAGCTGACACCTGTTAATGCACTCACCATTATGGATAGCAATCCTGTTGCCGACAGTACAATTACCATAATTAATACTCCGAGCGAAAAGTACTTTTTAAAGTTAGACTGAATGTTTACTTTGTCAAATTCGTTGAGTATAACGACATTTTCTATAGAATGCAGCGATCCTATTTTTTCTTTCGAGATTTCTACAAGCAGTTGATCACCTACTTCCAATTGAAGTCGATTAGAAGTATTAGTCGACAGTCTTCCTTTTAAGTTGCGAACTGTCTTTCTTTTCTTAATCGCTAACGGAATAACGTCTTGCGTCATAAAGGTGCGCAAACTTCCTAAAGACTCGCCTAAAAGCGATGCTCCAGGCAACATTAGAAGTTCAACAAAAACACGTTCGTCAACTTCTTCGACTTCAGTAATATTAGCTTCTATAAATGCTTCTTCGTTCAACTCCTTGGAATCTAAATTGTTTTCTTCGTAGATTTTTAAGTTCTCCGCAGCTTTGATGTAAGTTAAGCTTTCAATATTGCAGAGTAACAGTAATTCATCACCTTCCTTAAGTGTGATGTATTTTCCCGGAGATTTTTGTATGTTATTATTTCGAGTCAACTGCAATAAGGTAAGATCAGGATTTTCGAATAAAAAACTGTCTTGGATTTTTTTACCAACAATCTGTGATTCAGGATTGATTCTAACCTTAGTAAGATAGTTGTCAATATTGTATCCTTTACTCAATGTTTGCTGTTTGTCCCATGGTAACCAACGTAAAGTAATAGTAAGATAAATGATAGTAACACTAAGGAAAATAAGTCCTAAAAGTGAAAATTCAAAAAATCCAATTCTAGCTTCGCCTTGGCTTTTTGCAACAGAATTTACAATTAAATTTGTTGAGGTTCCCATTAGCGTACACGATCCACCTATAATACCTGCAAATGAGATTGGTAATAATAATTTGGACTGTGGAATTTTATATTTTTCAGATAACTGATTAACTATTTTTATAAATACAATTACCACCGCTGTTGTACTTATAAATGCCGATATACTGGCAGTTACAAACATAAATATTGGTGCTATAATGGTGAGCGGCATTGATTTTACCTTACCCATGCCGGACGTTAACCAGTGGATAACGCCATTTTCTTCCATGGCGATGGCGAGTATCATTAATGCAAGCACCGCAATGGTAGCACTATTAGAGAAACCACTAACACCTTCTTCTGGTGTCACTAGGCCTAGTAATATAAGAGTTACAATGATTAAAAAGGCAATTTTATCTATAGAGAATACCTCAAAGATAAAAAGGCCAATTGTAACGGCGATTACCAAAAACATTAAAATGATTTCCCATTCCATGATATAAATTTATTTGAATTTCAATGACTGCTCA
This sequence comes from Flavobacterium algicola, assembly GCF_022399565.1. Lineage (GTDB taxonomy): Bacteria > Bacteroidota > Bacteroidia > Flavobacteriales > Flavobacteriaceae > Flavobacterium > Flavobacterium algicola. Next base: position 389,647 of record NZ_JAJTUT010000001.1, on the reverse strand, counting down.
AGAGCCCTTTTTTGTTAATTTTTAAATGTGGTACTATCTTCAATAATATGCACCTGGTCTTTGCCGTATTCCTTCTTGTAAATTTCTACTATGGTTAAAAATAAACTAATCAATAAGGGACCAAAAACCAATCCCATGAATCCAAATATCGGTATACCAATGATAACACCAATCAAAGTGATTAAAGGGTGTACATCATCTAGTTTTTGTAGCACATACAGTCGAATAAGGTTGTCTGTAGAACCTACAACTAGTGTTCCATATAATAAAACGCCCCATGCTTGAAAACTGTCTCCATTTGAAATGGCTAATATAAACACAGGTAATGTTCCGAGTAGATTACCAATAAAAGGGATCATCGAACCAATAGTTACAACAACCGCCCAAAAAAATGGACTTTCAACTCCAAAAATCAGAAAACCAATTAAGGAAACGACACCTTGTGCGATTGCGACTAGCGGAATTCCCAAAGCATTAGAACGCACTTTCTCATGCATTTGACAACCTAATATTTTGATATTCTCTCTACTCATTGGAATATAATCTAAGAATGCTTCACGCAATTCTTTACGATTGACAAGCATGTAGTAAAGAAGAAAGTACATGATTGAGATTGCAATAAAAGTGCTAAAAGTACTTCCTAATACATTTGTGACACCGTTTGTAATTCCTGAAGAAATTGATCCGGTATCAACTTGATCGGTAATATTAAAACCTAAGGTGTTTTCCCAACTTTTCATTTGTGTTTTGACAGCTGTCACTACTTTTTCAGAATTTTTAGCAGCTTGTCCTATTTTATTTCCCAACATTAATACGGCTCCAGCAATCGGAACTAATATTGAGATAAATGATAAAAACATCAGGAACCCTGCTGCCCAATGCGACTTCCATCCTTTGTTTACTAATTTTGCCATTGCACCTTTCATAAGTACATAAAGCGTAATCGCGCCAAGTACACCTGAGAAGTAGGCTAGCATTTCTGAAAGAATTAATCCTCCAGTAAGCAGGACTAATAAAATCGTAAAAATTTGACTTGTTTTTTTTGGGTGTATAATATTCATGATTTCTGGGTTGTTGGTTTCTAATTTATTGGGTGTTCTTGATCGGTATTTAAATAGGAAATAGTACGGACAAATAATGGATTTATTGACTTCCTTCTAAAAATTTTTCATTGCTATTTTTTCAATCTATTGCATCTTTATCAAAAGGTATCGATTACAAATATATGCTCAGTAAATTTGTTTCGACACATGTCAAGATATTGAAAAGTGCTGATAATCAATCTTTCTGCTAAGCTGTTCAAGCAATTATTTTAATGGTGTTTTCCTAATCAAATATTAGACTAAATACAATCACTTTTTACTCTTATCGAAAATAAAACTAACTGTAAGAAAATAGTAAATGCTTCGGTCGAATGGGAGGGATGCGTATTGTTTATTATGATTTAAAGATAGTGCAAATAACTTTCAAATTTATCTGGATTTCATAAAATGGAATAGCAATTGACTAATCATCAGCTTTTAAAGCCTTTAATAGGTCGTCCATATTTATAGTAGCGTAAGATGAGGCATAATCAGATATTGCGTAAGGTAAAATTAGTTGGTTGTTGTGTATAATGCTTCCGCAAGAGTACACCACATTAGGTACGTAACCTTCTCTTTCTTCTTCTAGTGGTGATAAAAGGGGTTCCTTTAAACGTCCTATTTCAATAGTTGGGTCTTCTAAATCCAGTAAAGAAGCTCCTATGCAATAGCGTCGCATTGCACCAACGCCATGTGTGATAACGAGCCAACCTTCCTCTGTGTAGAGAGGGGAACCACAATTACCTATATGAGTGAATTCCCAAGGGTATTTTGGTTCTTGAATTTTGATAGGATCGTTCCAAAGTGTAATTCTATCGGAGTAAAATAAATAATTATTAACTCCATCAACTCTTGCCAGCATTGCGTATTTTCCTTTTATTTTACGAGGAAAAAGAGCGAAATTTTTATTTTGTGCGCCATTACCATGCATGGGCATAATCCTAAAGTTCCTAAAATCATCTGTAGTTAACAATTTTGGTAAGATGGTGAATCCGTCATATGCGGTATAAGTGGCGTATATTTTCTCGCTACCATCATCATCTGTAAATCGAACAAATCGTGCATCCTCAATACCTTTGCTTTCAGAGGATGAAATGGGGAATATTGCTCTCCCAGAAATTTTTGAATCTACTGGAAATTCAATATCATAATAAGAATCTACAAGCCAAGTCATTTCTTTTAACAAGATAGAAGTGTGCTCGTCTAGGTCAGGTGATTGTACTTTTCTAACTGCTTCCTTAAAATTATAATACTCAAAACGATCGGGTAAGGAATCCATGAAAGGGCCAAATATCTCCTCTGGTATTTTCATTTCCTTCATTTTCTCAATAAACCTACTTTTATCGTATTCTTTCTTCTTTTTGATTGTTGGCAGATCGATATGTTTATGAACAGGAATCATCTTTAGATTATTTGATGCATCTAGAATTCCTCTTCTAAAAACGATCGATGATAAATGACCTTCGCCCGTAGCGCGAAACGAAATGATAACTCTTTTTTCTCCCTCTTCTAAAAACGATTGATCAAAATCTTCAATCATACAGGGGTTAAACAAAGCGGCCGATTCTACAGAATATTCCATAGTGCTATAAGAGCCAATGAGTAATTTTCGATTTAAAGAAAAATCATTATAATTGATGCCGTTGTTTTGAAAAAGGTTTTTATAATTGTCAGCATGTTTTATAAATATATCTGAAATATTACGGTGTCTGTGAACAAATTGAACGTGAATACAATCCAATTCTTTTTTTACCTCCTCTTCGCTCAATTCCATTATTCTATGAACCAAATTAAGAGTTCTTGCATCGCCATTATTAAAAAATCGTGCTACAACTCTACTAGAGTCTGGTTTGAAATGTAAATTTTTACGAATGACAGGTACTGACATAATACTATTACTTTAAAAATTAATATAAAACTACATAAATAAATCGTTGCTAATAATTTCGTTTAGGTATTAAAACTACCTAATAATAAGTACATTAAAACCGTTAAATAACAAAAAGGGATTTCTGTATTTAACGGTTTATAATTAAACTGATTGTATGCTTTTGTAATTTTTAGTCTAGATTTTTTTTCTTCCTGTAAACAAAGAAATAACCAGTAGCACTAAAAAGATGAAGAATAATACTTTTGCAATACTAGCTGCGCCAGCTGCTACTCCTCCGAATCCTAATACTCCTGCTATAATAGCTAGGATAATAAATGTAACTGTCCATCTTAACATAATTTCATATTTTAAGTTAATAAATAATTATAATTCTCTATTTGTGCTTTAACACTTTGTTATACTTCAAATTTATGTTAATTATGAAGTATACTTTAACACTATTAATAATGGTTTTAACGCAAAAGAATAAAAATTCAGTTTTATTAAAACTCTTTTCAAACTGGGTAGAATGATTTAAAGAAATTCTAGATATAACCATTTATTTCAAATCATCCAAACTTTTAATTGTGCGTAAATCAGTTTCTATTGCCTCTTTTTGTTTTAGCAAAATAGTATGAGTTACAAAGGGTAAAGATGCTTCGTGAAGAATTTCTTTATACTCTTCGATGGCAGCTTTTTCTGCTTGCAATACTTTTTCAAGCATTTCCGCTCCATCTTGGAGTTCAAAAAGTTCTTTCATATCCAACCAGGCTCTGTGAATGGCAACTTCAAGTTCCAAAACTTTTCCCAATTCGATGTCAAATAATTTCATCTCCTTGTTTAGCTCTTCACCAAAATTGCACCTCTCTATCGATTTGCGTTCAAAATATTTTGCAAGAAAAACATTGGCAGTATTTTCTGAGGCACTTTTAAAACCTTTTTCAGCTTCGTATGTTCTTTCCAATAGATTTTGCAATTTCGAAATTGCTTTTGCTGTGTACTTCATCTGTCTTTAATAATTCAGTTATTAGCTTCTGAAATTTTAAAAGAAAAACTTGATGTAAATCCATTTTCTTTAGTTGAATTACTATAGCCGTAAATACTAATTTGAATTGAAAATTCTTAAAAGAGAAGCTGAATTGAAATGCACTAGTTTATAAAATACTCAGACTTTATAAACTAGATTGCACTTCTATTATCATTATGCCGGGATCTCTTTTACTAGATCACTTCTGTCCCAATTACGGTGTTGTTTCATTGCGTCTATAAACTTGCTTGGTTCCTGATTAATTAAAACAGCTTTGTCTTTTTTGAAATCTTTGACAAATGTTTTATCAATTAAATCTTCACCTTCGGCATCAGCAGCAATGGCTTTACAATGCTTTAAAGTTTCATTGATGAATTTTACAAATTTTGCTTCTTTCATCAATTTGTCAACTGCAGCTTTACCTCCAGGAATATAAACCGAATCAAATAAAACGCTTTCTGTAGTCATGATCGCTGCATCTACTGGATGTTCCATATTTTCATCACATGTAATTGTACCTCCATGTGGTGCAATTAATTTTACCATAGCGCCTTCTTTCTCCAATGCATCACTCATTTTCTTGAAATTCTTCATTGAGAAACCATTTGCTACCAAAACAGCTACTTGTCGAGTTGCAATACTGTCAAATTTTGTGTTGGCTTGGCTAAGCGTAGGAGCAGCGTCTAGATAATTTTTCTTCTTTGGCGGTTGGTGTTTGCTCACTTCTTCATCTGCACCAATAGCTTGGTTTACAGGTTGCTCAATGGTTTCCGGAATAGCTAATCCTAATCCTTCGGCAACTTTATTTGCCAAGTCAGTATCAATTTCGGCGATAAGCCATAACATGCGTTCTTTGATGTGCTTTTGATTGCATTTTCCTAATTCGAATGTATATGCATCAGCAACATGTTCTTGTTCCCATTTTGCCAAACTTCTATAAAAAAGTGCAGGTTGAGAGAAGTGGTCATTAAAACTTTCACTACGACCTCTCACTTTTTTAGCATCAATTCGCTCTTCGTAAGAATGGAAACCACCTTCGGCCATTTTTGCCAAATGTGGGCAACCACCAGTCAAACTATTAGGGAAATAAGCAGTTTGCCCTGTAGGGATTTCTGTTTGCATCATTCCGTCTCGCTGGTTGTTGTGTGTTGGAACAATTGGGCGGTTGATTGGAATTTGATGGAAGTTAGGGCCTCCTAGTCTAGACAATTGTGTATCACGGTAAGAAAATAAACGTCCTTGTAATAATGGGTCGTTTGTAAAATCAATTCCGGGAACTACGTGACCAGGTAAAAAGGCAACTTGCTCTGTCTCTGCAAAGAAATTTTCTGGATTTTTGTTCAAAGTCATTTTTCCAATGATTTGCACAGGAACCATTTCCTCTGGAATTAATTTGGTAGGATCTAGTAAATCAAATTCAAATTTAAACTCATCTTCTTGAGGAATTATTTGAACTCCTAATTCCCATTCTGGAAATTGTCCGGCTTCGATTGCGTCCCATAGATCACGTCTGTGAAAGTCAGAATCGGCACCGTTAATCTTAACAGCTTCGTCCCATGTAAGAGAGTGTACTCCTAATTTTGGTTTCCAGTGGAATCGGACAAAGTGCGATTCGTTTTTGTCATTGATGAATCGAAAAGTATGAATTCCAAACCCTTCCATCATTCTAAAACTACGAGGAATAGCTCTATCACTCATCACCCAGATGTGATTGTGAAGCGTTTCTGTAGCATGTGAGACAAAGTCATAAAAAGTATCGTGGGCTGATGCAGCTTGCGGGATTTCTTTATTTGGTTCTGGTTTTACAGAGTGGATTAAATCTGGAAATTTCATAGCGTCTTGGATAAAGAAGATAGGCATATTGTTACCAACCAAATCCCAAGTACCTTCTTCAGTATAAAATTTCACAGCAAATCCGCGTACGTCACGTGCTAAATCAGGAGAGCCTTTTGAACCTGCTACAGTAGAAAACCTTACAAATACAGGTGTTTTACGACTTACGTCGTTAAAGATTCCAGCTTTGGTATATTGAGCTATACTGTCGTATAATTCAAAATAACCATGTGCGGCACTTCCTCTAGCATGTACGATACGTTCTGGTATACGTTCATGATCAAAGCTTGTAATTTTTTCACGTAATAAAAAATCTTCTAGTAGCGTAGAACCTCTTTCTCCAGATTTTAAAGAATTATTAGTGTCATTTACTTTTAAACCTTGATTGGTGGTCATGGTTGTGTCATTAAAATCTTTTTGAGAAGCTTTTAAATCTTCAACTTTTTTTGATTCCGATTTATTGGTTTTGTTATTAGCCATAATGTTGTAATTTTAGTTTTTAATTAATTGTTACAATGTATTTTGAGAAGTATTTCAATATTGAAATACTTTATTATTATAGTAGTAGAGTTATTAAATATGTCAAACTTTTAAATAGACCGAATCGAATTTTTATAAATCTTCATCGCTTTCATACAATTGAGTAATGGCTTCAATACTAGTTTTATCTTTACTTTTCCCTAGCTCAATCCAAGAATCTACCAAAATGGTACTGGTGGCATTACATGCTTGCAAACCATATGAGTAAGGTCTAGCACCCGTTGTATGTGTAAAGGTTACATCATGAATTTTCGGTTCAATTGATCCGTCATGACGAATGACTCTGTATGCGGCATCAATGTCAATTCCATCGGTATATAAAAAAGCCTGATTGTTGTCAAAGAAAACCTTATCATCCTCTACAAGTTCTTGCATTTCTGCAAACGAAGTTCGCTTCTTAAATCGGGCACGTGCTTTTCTTACCGCACCAAGATTGATCATAGAAGGAAAAGGATAATCTTCGAATTGTAAACTGTTTTGACCACTGCAGTTGATAAAAGTATCAAAGGCCGAAATGGTATCTGTTTCGTCTTTAGCATCAATTTCTATCAATGTTTTATTGTCATCTGCGTAACCATCCAATACTTTTACTCTTCCTGTAACTAGATCAATGCAATCAGCATCGTACATTGCTAACAATATAGAGGCAGAGCAGAGTGGCATCGCAGCAATTACATTCATCAAAAAAGGTCTAATTACTTTTTTAAAATATAGATGATCCTCTGCGGGTAGTAATTCTACATGAAAATTAAGACAGTAGATTAAATCATCCAAGGTCTCCATCCAATGTGTTGGTTTATTATTCTCTATTGCTTTTTCTGCAAGTTCCATTTCACGTTGCATGCCTAGAAAAGAATCAATGTATTCTCTTCTTTGTGTCATCAAGCTTATAAAATCTTCAAAATGAATAGAAGGATCCTCCAATAATTTTATCAAATCAGGATTTTCATCTTTCTTAAAAGCTTCAATCAATGCAGGGCGACAAACTTCATTAAAGTACACATGAATATTTAAGAAACCTTTGTTGTCTACTAGTTTCAAAATTGCGTCTCTAGTAGTATGTCTGTATATTTCACGAATAGATTTTTCTTGCTCATATTGCAAATTGGGTAACCAACCTTGCGAAGAATGCAGTATGATTTTAAAATCCATACAATCCTCATTCGGAATAAAAAGCAAACCTTTTTCTTTTTTTACAAATTTTCCATGACGGTGTGCCAAAGACGTTACAACATCAAATGCGCTCAAAGAAGCTCCTAAAATTCCGATTCTGCAATTGTATCGTTTGTCGTTTGCAATCAATTTTTGTATAGGCCAAGGAGAAGCATAATACCCTTTTTTAGGTTGATCCTTTTCTTTCCAACTATGTCCAGTAGCAATTACTACTCTACTGTATTGTTCAGCCTTACTATTGTTTGTTTCTATAGTAACTTTCTTTTCTCCTTTTAGAGAAATGATATCAGTTACTTCGTGGTTTGTTAATTCGGTTACTATTATACCTTCTTTTCTCAGCTCTCTTACAAGTGTATTGTATTGCTCGTGAAAGTATCTTCCCAGCGCTAGTCTGCTGTATATAGCCGTGTTATCTATAGGTAAGTTATCGATATTACATTCTTCCATGACAGTATCGTCTTGTAAACGAAGCCAATCACCAAAACTTTGAGGCAGTTCTGGAATCTCGTCAGATGTAATGTTGGATAAATTGTATTTATCTGTGGTTTCTGGGTGGTAAGGCATTCCCATACCTGCGGTGCTACTTTTTTCGAAAATTGTAATATGCGTAATTTCATTTCTTAAATGAGAAATATTATCGAATATCTTTTTCAATAAGTAAATTGAAGTAGGGCCCGAACCTACGATTGCTAGTTTATTATTTCTCATCTTCTGTGTCATTATTTTCAAACAAAGTGCATCACTCACACCCATAATAAAAAAGGGTATTCTTTCTATTTACATAGACATTGCTAGGTTATTTTGATAATGTTTAGGGCAGCAGTTATATTTGGCCTTAAATATTTTCGAAAAATAACTTCTACTAGTAAGTCCGATGGTGTAAACGATTTCAGAAATATTAAGTTCCGAATTGCGAATTAAATTTTCAGCAGCTTCGACTCTTACGTTTCTAATAAAATCGGTAACCGTTCTATTGTGGAGGATTTTAAAACCTTCTTGTAATTTTAAAGGTGATAATCCTGATTTTTTACTTAAATATTTAAGGCTGTATTGAATCTCTGGATTGTTTCTCACAAAATCTGAAATCTCTTTTACCGATTCCATTTCCATTTGATTCAATTGACTTGCATTGTTTTCAGAATTTTTTAAATCAAATTTGTGTTGCTCAATTTCCAGTGCCAAAATCAAATAGATTGTACTATTAGTAAGCAAGCTTCTTACCAATCCTTGTTGCTTAATAGAATTAAGGTGTTGAATTTTTTCAAAAATCTTTAAATTCAAAGAACCCACATATGAAAATTCAGAACCCGCTCTTTCAGTCAAAAAAGTACTAGTTAACTGTGATCTAAGTTCATTATCTGTAACAGAAAGTACATCTACTGTCACTATAGAAACTTTTACATGTTCCTTTTTTTCGAAACTTAAGAAAGTACTTTTATTGGCAGAATTGGAGTATATCCCAGTTTGAAACTGTCCTAAAATATTTTTAGTAGTATTCCCTTCTGAGTTTTGAGTAAGTTTTCCTTTCGAACAATATCCAAAGTGAATACAACCAGATTGAAACAATCGGTATAAAAGAGAAACATTCTCATGAAAGACAATGTCAAACTCCATGTAGGAAATCGCATTTTCGACAGAAATTCCCGAAACGTATCCAGTTGCGATTTCATTATCTATTTGCAATTTATATTCTTTAGATGATACTTCTAGTTTTCCACCTAGTTGTAATCTGATATCTTCGAATATTTTTGTAATATCACTTGTGTTGATAGATAAAGTTTTCATAGTGTTTTATTTAGGAGCTCCTTACAAGCTTGATTGTCTAACTTATTATTTTACATCTCTGAATTTTAAAGCATTTTTGACACTACTTTAGATTTTGTTTTGATGCAGTACAAAGTTGCAACTGTTGTGATAGTAGTTTGTTATATAATTTGAGGATTGATTTATAGAATTATAATTTATGGACTCATTTTTAAATAAAAAGCATCTATCGATCGAACTTTTTAAGTAGTTATGTTATTGAAATTAAATGATTTACACAAACATTAAATAAGACAATGAAAGGTGTAATTGGTAGAGGAAAACTAGATTTGTAGTGATATAAATAGCTGTATCGTATTTATTACAGCCACATCTCTACTAGAAATTAGGTCAGAGGATCTAGGAGGTTTAGAATTATTCCTACTGATTAATAAAGTAGGAGGGGAACCGTGATCAAAAATGCCAGATGTATTTATCGAAAATTTTATCAAGCAGTACTACTACCATCAATGATTGCAACAAACACAATCACCATTATGGTACAGCGTAGAGAAGTTACAATTTCTAAATTCGAAAATTAGAATTGTAGTAGAGAAGTGGTTTGGCGAATCGGTTTATTCGAAAGAAGATAAATCAATTAAAATAGTAATGAGAGTTTATTCAGATATTAAATCACGCCCATATCTTTGGCTATAGAAACTAAGTGCGTAGTATTATTGGCTTTGAAGAAATCTTTTAATTTTGAAATTCTTTTTTCGAGCGTGCTTTTACTGCTAGGAGTAATTCCCAGAGCTTTAAACTCGGTACCAATACCATCTTGAGGAGTACCTTCCGACAGGCGTTTCATAATTAAGATGTCGATATCGTCTATTTCATAAACATCTTGTTCTCTCAAAACATGGGACATTTCGGGCGATATAAAATTCTGGTCTGAACTAGAAAGAATCGTAATTGCTTTTTTTAGTTCTTCAATACTATTTCTGCCTTTAAGGACAAAAGCATTTATTTTTGAATTTTCGAACAAGGATCTAATGCGATATGATTTGTCTTCTACAGAATAGGCTATAATTTTTAGGTCTGGTACTAGTAAACGAACTTGCTCAATAAGTTGATCTCCCTTTTCTATCTTTACCTCTCTATGATCTTTTTTAAATGACAAATCGCTAATAAGTAAATCATAAGGTTCATTATCATTTATGGCTTTTCTTATTTTTAAGAGTGCATCATCACAATATTTAGAATGCTCATAATGTACAATATTCAAATCTTGTAATGCCTGTGTGATACCCAAATTGATACTATCAAAATCTTCTGCTACGATTACTTTTTTAAACATATTAAATTAATTAGGTACTGTTATTTTAACTTTGAATCCTTTATTAGGAGCCGTGTCAAAATTAATTGATCCATTTATAGCTAGAATACGGTTTTCCGTATTTTGGATACCATTTTTAGAAATTTCTTCCATAGCGCAACCTTTTCCGTTATCAGAATAATAGATAATAAGACTTTTAGCATCTGATATGTCAAACTTTACGACTATTAAGGTGGCCTCACTATGCTTTTTCATATTTACCATCAATTCTTGTAAAATTCGATAAATAGTTACCTTTTTTATATCATCAAGCTGTTCCCAGTTTACTTTTTCGATATTATTCACTATCACATTTCTTGAACTATCGCTATAAGTTGCTATGACCTCCTTGAAATTTTTGGCGTAATTTGCTCCTGTGTGAATTTCGCTGTTCTCTCTCGAAATCCTTCTAACTCGATTGTAGATAGTATCTAGCTTTTCTATCAAAGATTCTTTAACCTTTTCACTTGTTAAAGATTGTGTCTGAGCAAAAGTTATAGCCTGAAAAACATCGTTTGCCAGTTCATCATGTATGTCTTTTGATATTCTAGTTTCGGTATCGTATGCCGTTTTAATTTTTAATAATTTGGTTTTATTTCGATGGTTTTTTTGTAAGTATACTATGACTACAAGTAACAATACAAATCCAATTAAAAATAGAATTTTCTGAAATTCGGCTCTTTGCATGGATAACAAATTTTCGGCTTTCTCCAAACGTAGTTTTTGATTTTCATTCTTTTCTTTTTTCGAATCGTACTTTATTTTGGCAAATTTATTTTTAAAGTTGTTACGTACCCTTGTGATGCTATCATTTAAGTATATGTATTGTTGCGCGTACTGACCATAATCCAAATCAAAATCTACAGTTATTAAAAAAGACAAAGATTTTAAACGCTCATCGATACTTTTAAATTTTGTAGCTGTCTTATAAGCTTGTTCAGCATGCTCAATGGCTTCTCTTTTGTCAATCTTCAAATAAAATTCGGCCAAATGTAAGTTGCTTTCGATACTTCCGTAAGAATCATCAATTGTATCACGCAGAGCAAGTCCATCCTTCAATAATAAAATACTTTTATCGAAATCATTTTTCTTAAAGTAGGCATAGCCTAAATTGTCGGTAACGCGTGCGATTGTTGTTTGGTATAGCTTAGCACTATTTTTAGTATTTAGAATCGATTCTAATATTTTGATCGCTTTATCGTATTTATTTTGTTTGATATAGACAACTGCGATATTGTTTAAAGGTGCCGCTTTGGTAATTGCGTCACTTGTATTTTTAAATGCTTGATTATAGTAAAAGATGGCGTCATCATAGAGAAACAGTTCTTTAGCCGCTATTCCAAAAATATTATTGATTGATGCCGCATAAATATCTTCCTTTTTTAAATAGGGGAGTGCCTCTGTTATAGTTTCTTTACTTCCGTAATAATCACCATTTATCTGTTGAATGGATGCCATTTGAATAAGATTAAAGACAATATTGGCACTGTCTTTAATGGACTCCGAAAGTATTTTAGATTTATTAAAATTGTAAAAGGCAGCATTAAATTTTTCTTTCTGCAATTGTGCTAGACCTTCTTTTCGGTAAGAGGTAATCTCTTTTGGTGTAGTAGTAGACTTTATGGTTGTCTCTCTTTCTTCTTGACACGATAGAAAGAATACAAAAATAAACAAACATAAAAACGGGGATCGTAACATAGTGATACTTTCCCCGAAAATAGTATATAATTTTTTAATAAACATCGAAAAACCGTACTTTATTTAGGTTCTGGTACATGTATAGGTTCGTCGCCTGGACCATAGTCTGCGTAGGTTGTATTGGTACTATCTGTTTGAATGCTATTTTCATCTACTCTCGCTTTTTGATCGTTGTTAACGGTCTCATCTGCTGTACACGAAAATATGCTGGCACTTATTAGAGCGATTGCTCCCACTGTAAAAAATCTTTTCATCTTAATTTAGTTTAAAAATTGGAATAGGTATGGCCGTCTGGAACTTTTCCAGATTTTAATGATTGCGATACCAAGTGTTTTTTGGGAAGTAGGAGTGAGCTTCAACCGTAAAGAATAGATTATACTTCCCGGATAATTACGCAATACAGTTGCAGCGACACCATTTGTTGAACTAGTTTTGTACATTTGTTCTTATCGCGAAATAGAACAAGAACTAATTCTGAGGCAAAGGAAAGGCGGTTTCAAACCAATAAGAGTAAGGAATTCCTAGAGTTCCTGAGCTTTCCTGAAAATCCTAAGAATTCCCGGAAATTCCTAAAAAGGCCTATGTCAAACTATACATTTGAAGATTATAAAAAAGCTATTAAAGCAAAATACCTAATTGAAGAAAAAGGAAAACATTCAGCAGATTTGATGAATCCCTCCAGAGCAAGACTTAGAAATTTATGTATGGATTTATTTAAGGAGAGTCCTGATAAAAATGATTTAAGTGTCTTTGCTTCTTTTTTTAAGTTCGAATTTACGCCCAGCTGTAGTGCGAAAGTGAAAGAGTTAACAGATAAGTTTAGACCTATCGAAAACTTTTTTAAAGGAGAAACAGATTTAGTAGATAGAGATGCGGTAGAAATGGCGGCAATTTTAGTAGATTTTCAACCCAGACCCTATTTAAAATTTTTAAAGTCGGACTTAAGTATACTTAGTCAAGAGCTGGTTGAAACTAAACCCGAAAATAAAAAAGTTCCCAAAACAGAAGAACATCCAAATGTGATGGAAAATTTAAAATCAACTACTTTTCCTCAAAGGAAACTTTTAATTAGTTTGGCTGTGGGTGGAATTTTAGTACTAGGTTTTGCAATAAGTCGATTTGTTTTTCCAGAAAAACAATGCATGCAATGGAGTGACGATCATTATGAAGTAGTGAATTGTGATTTGGAAGTAAATGCTTTGGTAAGTCTCAAAAATGTAGAACCCTTTGATAAACGTAAATGCGAGCTCCAGAAGATTACTATATGCGATACTACATCGTGCTTTAAAAACGGAGTCGCCATTATTTGGTATGCCAAAACAGAAACAGGTATTGATTTCTTTAATACTCATGGTAGACATCCTCAAAATGACAAACCTCTTAAACCCGTGACCCAGTATATTTTGAACAAGTATGTGGTTAAGTGATTGGATATTTGATATGAAACCTTCGAATTGAAAATTTAGAAAAACTTCTGCATAGAAGGTGTTATGTAATACGTTAAAATAATAAATCCTTAATCAATTGATGATTAAGGATTTTTTTGTATCAAGTTCGCCACGGCGAACGAAATCGTGAACTATTCAGCTACTTAAAATTACAAAATATTTAAGATTTCAAACAGGCTTTAGTCAAATTACAAAACATTAATCGATTGATTATTAAGATCTTTTGTGATAAGTACGTGAATTTAGATTTATTTTCCCTGTCCAAAACTGTCCCATGAAACTTTAATAGTAATATGTTATCTATAATTTGATTATGATTTTTCACTTTCACATTATTTCTATAATTGTACAAAAGACTAAACTTTTGAACATTATTTTTGACTGTGTTTCTGCAATCCACAATCATATTTGAAAAAGATTAAAATATGGTGTAATACTTATTTCTCACACTTTTTTACTCTAATTACGGTTTTCCGTAATGATTCTGTTTTTTATGTTGTTACGTTTGGAGAATAAAATAGCTTAAAAGAATATTAATAATAGTGGAGTCCAGAAACCACTATAATAAACGGGGAGTTACTGAAAATCCATACGAGTAGGAAAGAAATAAACGTTTTTATGAGTTTAAGAAAATTATTATTTACAATGTCACTGATTACCGGTCTAGTATCTTATGCGCAGTCCGATAATGATTTACAGGATATTAAATATCGAAGAAGTTCATTGTATACAATTCTATTGGAGTCAGATGCTTTTCCCAAGAAAGACAAAGTTATTAATGCGTATAACAATGCTCCTTTTCCTGACAAATACGACAATCACAATCTTAGTGAAAAATCATTTGATCCTAAAAAATACACTGTTACAAAAGAAGAAAGGGAGTCCTCTGGACAAAAGCAGAGTAAATTAGGGGGTTTTACCAAAGGATTGGTTTCAGAAGCTACAGGAGGTATTGTTGATAGTACAGAAGTCGATATGCCAATTTTAATAGGTAAGTATTTTGAACAAAATAAAACAGCCAATAAATTAGTCGGTAAGTGGTTTGATAGACAGGTAGACGGGACTTTCGATATCGACTTAATTGGAAAAAGAGGATTAATAAATGCCTCCTTCTTAGATATGAAAACAGCTGAAGCTTCTAATGAAGGTAAAGCTTTAATATTAACTGCTGGCGAGGAATTGATTAATAACACTTTTGTTGTAGTTTCCAAAATGAAATTTGTTGAGAATGAACCTCTGGCAAGAGCTATCAGGGATGCAGCAATTCAAACAGCTGCTTCAAATATTAGTGTTGAGTTTTTGCGAACTAAAGCTATAAATCTAGCCAATAAAGGATATGACATTGCAAAAGAAGGATATTCAGTGTGGACAACTTCATACTTATTTAAATTAAAATGGGATGAATCAATCAGCAATACATTTTATAGTGACTTGTGGGTGGATAAAACAACAGTTGGATCTTCATCTTCAGATGAAAGGAAACTAAATTTTGATAATTCAGATTTATTCCAATTAGAATATATTGGGTCAGAAAAATCTTCAAATTTAGTAACTTTCTCTTTGAAAGAAAAAAGAACGGAAGATCAAATTATTGATTTATCCGTGACTAGAAATATAGATAATGTTTATGCAAAACTTCAAAAAAAGTATGATGTTTTTAAAACTAAAGTGCCATTGTTTTCTGGTAATCCTTTGACCGCAAAAATAGGGATGAAAGAGGGTTTGGAAGGCGGAGAAAAATTCGAAGTGCTTGAAGCGATTATGGATCAGAAAACAGGTAAAATCGACTATAAAAAGAAAGGTACAATCAAAGTAGATAAAAAATTAATTTGGGATAATAGATATGTTGATGTTCAGGTGGATGGTTCTGAAATAGAAGATAAACCTGCAATTGATGTCACCACATTTGAAGGAGGAGATAAATTTTATTCCGGAATGTTAATTAGACAAATAAATTAGGATAATTCTTGAAATAAAAATATTGTGCAATATACCTGTTTAAGGTAAATGAAAATTTATTTAAACAAGCATATTGCATTTTATTTATAAAAATAAAAGTGTACTTATGAAATCAAAAACAAAATTAATTTTCACCTTTTTACTTTTAATCACTTTATCAATTAACGTTGTTGCTCAAGAAAGGAAGAAGGCTGATAAGGATACAGAAATTTGGAGGTATGAAATTGAGGCTATGCAAACGGGTGTAACAGGGACCTATTTAATCAAAGTGTGGTCATACTCAAAGAAGCCTGAGGTTGCTATCGAACAATCTAAGAAAAATGCTGTTCACGGAATAGTTTTTAAAGGATTTACAGGAAAATCGGGTGTGCCAGGACAAAATCCGTTAGCAAATAATGTGAATTTAGAAGAAGAAAAATCAGGTTTTTTCAAACCGTTTTTTGCAGATGGAGGTAAATATATGAAGTTTGTTTCTACTTCAACGGATGGTGCTGTTGCAGCCGAAGATAGAATGAAGATTGGGAAAGAATATAAAGTAGGGGTTATAGTTTCGGTTAATGTTGCTGAATTAAGAAAGGATTTAGAAAATGCAAGTATAATTAAATCACTTTCAAAGGGGTTTTAAAAAAGGTATGTTATGAAAAAAAAAAATAGGATTGTTTTTTTTGTTTTTTGCTCTTTAATATTTTTTGGATGTAAGACTCCTTCTGTAAATATAGCAGGGAATTACATTTATAAAACCGAATGTTTAGGGAATAATTTGGATGGAACCATTATCTTGAAAGCTTGGGGAAATGGGGTAAATAAAAAAGAAGCTATAAAACAAGCTAAAAAAAATGCTCTTGAATCTGTTTTATTCACTGTAATAACAGACGGAAAATCTGAATGTGACAACAAACCGTTATTAGCAGAAGTTAATATTCAAAAGAAACAGGAAACTTATTTTAATGTTTTTTTTTCAGATAAAGGAGATTACTCTGCTTTTATAAGTGCTGAAACAAAGCAAAATAAAACTGATGTTAAACCTGCTAGAAATGGAGTAACAGTTGGAATTGTTGCGAAAGTGCTAAAATCAGATTTAGAGAAAAAAATGATTACTGACGGAATAAAAATAATAATTTAATAGTAAAACAATGAAAAGAATAATAATAGCTTTTTTATGTTCAACGGTTATGCTTTATTCACAAGCAAAAAAACCAAGCATAATGATATTCCCAGCAAACGTCTGGATGGTATCCAACGGATATGTTTCTGAAATAGATAATCAGGGTAGCAAAGTACAAGTAATGGACTATCAAAAAGCTTTTGATAATAATGCAGATCTTTATTCAGTAGTCAATAAAATTGAGAATATGATGAAAGAAAGAGGTTTCCCTTTGGAGAATCTAGCTTCTTCATTAAAAGATCTTGTAGATAAAAAAGCTTTAAACAATATGGATGCAAATTCTAATGGAAGCAATATTGCCAGTTCGCCACGAGATATGCTATTAGCAACAGCAAGGCCTGATATTGTTTTAGAAATAACGTGGTCTGTAAATACATTAGGGCCGAAAAAATCAGTAACATTTGATTTGAAAGGTCTTGATGCAGGGACAAACAAAAACATTGCATCGGCTGGGGGTACGGGTAATCAATTGATGGGCGCAATACTTCCTATTATGTTGGAGACTGCTGTGTTATCGCATATCGATAATTTTAATGGTCAATTAATGACCCATTTTGATGATATGTTTGAAAATGGACGGGAAATATCGCTTGATATTAAAGTGTGGGATGATTCTCCAAAAAAACTTAATGATGAAATTAATGAAGATGGAGATGAACTTAAGGATGATATCAAAAAATGGGTAACAACTAATACGGTAAAAGGAAGAAATAAATTAATCAATTCTTCTCCTAATATGATGACATTTAAAGAAGTAAGAATTCCAATTTATGCTGAAGATGGAACAACCGCTTTTGACGCAGATGCATTTGCAACAAATCTTAGAAAGCATCTAAGAAAAACATATAAATTGCCAGCAGAGTCTAGTGCAATTGGTCTAGGGAAATCAGAAGTTGTAATTGGAGGGAAAAGATAAGGGCATTTTAGATAAAAAAAACACAAAAACTGAAACTATGAAATCAATATTTCTGACTATTTTAATTATATTAGGTTTTAGTAATTACGCGCAAATCACAGCTGAAAAAAGTAAAGAGGTAGCTAATGTTGTCCTTACCTCATATGTTTCTCAACAGATGGACAATATGCCAGCAGCAGCTCGAAGTATGTTGGAGAATAAATTAAGTCAAATTGTGACGCAAAATGGAATGGGGAGTAGTGATATTAATGAGCGGTTTATTTTAACTGCAAATATTATTGTTTTGTCAAAAGATATAACGCCTACTGCACCACCAATGCAAGCACTTGAATTAGGTATATCTTTATATATTGGAGACGGTATCGAAGGAACGAAGTTTGCAAGTTTTTCAACAACTGTTAAGGGAGCAGGTGAAAATGAAACAAAAGCCTATATTTCTGCTCTAAAAACCTTGAAAACCAATGATCCAAGGTATCAAGCTTTTATTGAAAGAGGTAAGAGCAAGATAGTTGAATACTACAACAGTAAATGCGATTTTATAATTAAAGATGCGCAATCATTGGGTAGCCAAAGCCAATATGATGAAGCTATTTATAAGCTGTCAAGTGTGCCTGAAGTTTGTAAAGTTTGCTATGACAAATGCATAGATGCTGTTGCACCAATATACAAATTACAAATAGATAAAGCATGTAGGGTTAGTTTAGCTGATGCTACAAATTCTTGGAATTCAAATCAGAATGCTTCAGGGGCATTAGAAGCAAGTGAATATCTAGCTCAAATTGATCCTAATGCAAGCTGCTTTAAGGAAGCTCAAGCATTTTCAAATAAAATTGCTAAAAGAATTTTTGAAAACGAGAAAAAAGAGTGGGATTTTAAAATGAAGGAGTATCAAGATGATTTAGACTTGAGAAAACAGACAATTAGGGCAGCCCGGGATATTGGAATAGCTTATGGTAAAGGTCAGCCCAAAACTGTCTATCGAGTTTATGGCTGGTGGTAATTAGGTTTATTTAATTAGTGGCTTTACAAATTTATGTATAACAAAAAGCACAGCATGCACGACAGTCGAAAACCGAAAACAGAGTAGGTAAATTTTAAAAGTTTAATAATGAAAAAAATAATATTAGGATTAATACTTACAATTAGCATAGTATCCTGTACTCAAGATGGAGAACCAGGGAAAGATGGTGTCAATGGTATTGATGGAAAAAATGGCACAAATGCCGTTACACTCAGCCAAGGGAAAACACATATTTTCATAACGGGAAACATCACAAATGCTCAAGCCGCTGCTCAAATTGCTCAGGAATTAGGGGCTAATACTACTCATATAAGCATCTCAAATACAACAGGATTAACAACTTTAGATTTAAGTGGTTTAACGTCAGTCTGGGAAATATTTATTAATGATAATTTGGATTTAACTACTGTAAATCTAAATGATTTAAAAAGTATATCAAGTCTCAATATATATAATGACAATAAACTCAAGTCTGTTTCTCTCGATAGCCTTACTAGTGCAAGTTCAATAAGTTTAAATAGTTGTTCCATTACATCTTTAAATTTACCTCTTTTAAAATTTGGTTCAATTAATATTTTTAGTTCAAATTATTTAACCTCGTTAAATGCACCATTGCTTACAATCGGAAATGTAAGCGCGTATAGTGGACAATTAACCTCATTGAGTTTGCCACTACATACTACTGGTAATATAATCGTTTCAGGTGTGTCTTTGAACTCATTAATCTTACCATTAATTACGGCCGGTAATGTAACTTTATCTGGAACCCTATTGAGTTCATTAAGTTTACCATCACTTAAATCGGGTAATATAACCGTATCTGGATCGCCGTTAACCTCATTAAGTTTGCCTTTACTTGCTACTGGTAATGTAAGTGTGACTGGAGCATCATTAGCTTCATTAAGTTTATCATCGCTTACTACAGGTGATGTAAGTTTGTCAGGAGAGTCATTAACTTCATTAAATTTATCCTCACTTACTACAGGTAGCTTAAACATTTCAGGCACATCATTAATTACTTTGGATTTACCATTACTCAATACTGCAACCAAAGGGATATATGGTAGCTATTCTTTTTACGTAATTAACAATAAAAAATTAATCAGTATAAATATGCCAAAATTGATATCAGTACCTGGCGATGCTATTTTGTACTACAATTCATTATCAAGTACAGAAGTTAACAAGTTATTGAACCTTTTCATAACTAAAGTGACTTTTACAGGCTCAAAAAGTATTTATTTGACTGGTCAAATTCCCAAAGCTCCGCCTACTGGTCAGGGTATTATAGATAAGAATGCCTTAATTGCAAAGGGGTTTACGGTTACTACTGATTAGAGTTTTCTATTTGTAAATAAAAAAGTTTTATTCAGTTAAGGCTCATTAGTAAAAGAGTCTAGTTGAAATTTGAAAACCTTCTCGCCAATACTGAGAAGGTTTTTAAATTTTTACCAATCTAGGAAATTTCTTGATTGGTTTCATAAAACAGTAATGTGATTTTACAATACAAATCTCTTTACTCAAAAACTCAAAGTTTCAGATAAAGTTAATATTCTCAGGGATTGTTTTCTTCTATCTGAAGTATCAAAATTATTTTAATTTAAAATAATGCTGTCAAATTGATATTGTATTTATCTACTTTAAACTAGCAATAATCGCCCTAAAACTAGCTAAACTAGCTTCTATATTTTCTACAATTTCCAATGCCAAAACATCAGGATCGGGTAGGTTATCCAAATCGGCTAAGGATTTATCTTTTAACCAAGTGATGTCTAAACTCGTTTTGTCGCGAGCCATGATTTCATCGTAGGTAAATGTTCTCCAACGACCTTCTGGATTGCTTTCGGCATTATAAGTTTCTTTTCGTTTGTGTCGGTTCTCTGGATTATACAGTTGTATAAAATCGTTTAAATCACTTAGTTTTAATGGATTTTTCTTTAACGTGTGATGCACATTCGTTCTATAATCATATACCCAAGTTTCTTTGGTCCAAGCTTCTTTACTGGATGGTTTTCCATCAAAGAACAAAACGTTGGCTTTTACTCCATTGGCATAGAAAATACCTGTTGGTAAACGTAAAATGGTATGTAAATCCATAGTTTCTAATAGTTTTTTACGCACGGTTTCACCCACACCACCTTCAAACAAAACATTATCAGGCAATACAACCGCAGCTTGACCTGTGGTTTTTAGCATCGTGCGAATGTGTTGCACAAAGTTCAACTGTTTGTTGCTCGTTGTTACCCAAAAATCCTGACGGTTATAGGTCAACTCTTCTTTTTCTTGTTCACCTGCTTCATTGGTGAAGGTCATGCTGCTTTTTTTACCAAAAGGCGGATTGGCCAAGATATAATCGAAGCGTGTTCCTGCATCCGTAATCAAGGAGTCATTAGGCGAAATAAAATTATCCGAATCGATATCTCCTATGTTATGCAAAAACAAATTCATCAACGCCAGTCGTCTGGTGCTTGCCACAATCTCGTTACCAAAAAAGGTTTCGTATTTCAAGAATTGCTTGGCTTCTTTGTCTAAATCTCGATTATCTACCAGCCAATCATAAGCCGCAAGGAAAAAACCTCCCGTACCACAAGCAGGATCGGCAATAGTTTTTAAAGGTTCTGGACGCAAACATTCTACCATCGCCTTGATTAATGGGCGAGGGGTGAAGTACTGACCAGCTCCACTTTTAGTATCCTCGGCATTTTTTTCTAGTAAGCCTTCGTAAATATCGCCTTTGTCTTTCACGCCCATCAGAATCCAGTTCTCGGCATTGATAAGCGCAATCAGTTTATATAACTTGGCGGGATCTTGTATTTTGTTTTGGCTTTTGACAAATATTTGCCCCAAGATGCCTTTTTCTTTGGCGAGTTCTCGTAGCATGATGTTGTAATGCGACTCTAGCTCTGTACCACTTTTGGTTATCAAGGTGTCCCAAGCGAAGTCCGTAGGGATTGCCATGGGTCTATTGTGTGGCGGTTTGCTGTATTCGTCTGCCATTTTCAGGAATAACAAATAGGTTAATTGCTCTAAATAGTCACCATAGCCCACACCATCGTCTCTTAGGGTTTGACAAAATGCCCATACTTTACTAACTATACTAGATGTGTTTGCTGAATTATCTTTGCTCATTTTATTATTTCTATAAATTTGGCTTCTTTATTAAAAGCACAGTATTGTATATATTTAATCTTTAATTTTAAATTTGATTTTAATCGTTTTATATATTCTAATTGCTCATTTGTAATTACACTTGGAGCAACAATGACCAGTTCTTTTATTTTAAAATTATCGTACCACAAAGAATAATCTAAAAGTTGTCCTATTGCTTCTCGAACATTATTTCGAGTATTATGAGAAGTTTTAACTTCAAAAATAGTGAAAGATAAATCACTGTTTTTAACAACTAGATCGGCAATACTATCGCCAAAAAGTGTTTTTTCGATAGAAATATTACCTTTTCGTATGCTAAAATCAGGTTTCAGATGTACTTCTAAATCATCAATTATCTTAGCATGTAAGCCTTCAATAATACATTTCCTTGATTTCGTACTTCGTGTATGAGCGCTATTAATGTTTTTCCTTTTGCCAGGTTCAAATATAAAAGGTCTTTTTAGTAATTTATCTTGAATTAATGATTCAAGATTGTCATCTATTATATAAGCCTTGAATCTATTATATTTGTTACCGTTTTTTAATTCATTTATTAGATGTGGAGTGTCAAATATTTCAGCATCTTCCATTCTGAATCTAACTATTGGATAGAATTCCATTAGATTGAAATTTGCCACATCAGCATTTACATCTAACAATTCATTAGTCATTTCATTTTTGAAATTTTTAAAAACTTCAATTACTTTAGGTTCTAAATGGTCTTTATTTAATAACTCAATATCTTTAATTTCAGCAATTAATTTGCGTTCTTTTGTATGAGAGTCAATAGTAAAAAGATATGCTAAATCAATAAATTTTATATTATTTACTTCGGATAACCCTTTAATATATCCATACTGAAATCCATCAATATTATATCTTAAGTTAAACAACCATTCTTCAGCTCCAAAACCATATTGATTTTCATAAGCTGTATTAGAGTCACCTTGTCTTTTTAATGACCATCGATGCCCGCTAGGAGTTTCCCAATCATTTTTATTGGAAGTTATTCGTAATAATCTCTTTTCCTTTTTATTTAAGAATATAAGATTTTTTTCAATTCCGAAAATATCAGAGTTTTTTTTTATTATAGCAAGTATTTGATTTGTTGTTGGTTCTAAATTATCAGCAAATGTAGTCTTATGATTTTTGGTTGTAATGATATTATGGATTTGTTGTATATCTAAATTGTATTTAGATTTTCTTATAACTTCTTCTATAACTTCATTTAGTTTTTTATTATTCATTTGTATAATTTTTAAACCAACTCATTATTAAAAACCTTTTTCCTTATATCTTCTGCAATCTCCTTTGCTCCATCACAATTACTAAAATGAATCTCATTCTGAAACTTTGGCCAATAGCCAGACTTTTGGCGAATTAAATAAACCAATTCTCCTTCAATAGCTTCTATGAAATGTCTTTTAGAATCATATTCTTCATTAAAGACAACGACGCTAACAGTCAAATTTCGTTTTAGATTATTTACTTTGTCTAACCATTTGTAACCTTTATAACCGCCACGAGTCTTTTTATTCCTTATGAAATAATTAAAAGAAGTGCATCCTCTCTGAAATCTAGTTTTAATTGAAGTATATGCTTCTCCAACATATAAAAAATCATTTTCAAAATGAATAATATATAGTTTACGGCGTTCTTTTAGTAGTGCAATTCCATTATTTGGTAATAATGCTGTTTTGCAAGTGTTGTCTTCATTATCAATGAGTTTTAAATCATATTTTTCAAATGTATATTCCATAGATTTATATCTCAATCTCATATTTTCCAATCCACAAATCAATGTCACTGGATAAATACTCATTATTAGTTTCTATTTTAAAAGGTCCTAATAGCTCATTATTTTCAATATTAGCATCTTTTCCTTTAGTAAAAACACTCAAAAATTTATTTAAATCATCTTGATTCTTTATATGTTTATTATTTACTTTTTCAATAAAGGTTTGAACTAAGAAATAAGCAGATTTTGCTCCTTGCTTTTTAGCTTCGGCTATTGTACCCGCTACAGCAGTTAGCAATTGATATCTTAAATCAAGTTGATTATCATTTAATTCTCCAAAAAGAACAATTCTCAATTCATTAATTCTGTTAACTGCTTTTGAGGTTGGTTTTTCTAATTTCTTTTTTTCTGCCGCAGCTATTTGTTTTGATACTGTTTCTCCAAATGACTCATCAACTTTTGATTCAATTGAAATAACAATTTTATTCAAATCTTTATCTTCAGCCAATAACAATAAATCATGATTTCTACCATTTCGATAGGAGTCAAATCTGATTCATATTCAGGAAAACAAAATTTATATTTTAGTTGTTGCGCTTTAAGTATATCTTTAAAAGGTTGTGGTATTGTATGCAACCAATGTTTAGCTGTTTCTTTTGCACTTCGTCCATCTCTCCAATGCTTTAAGTTCGCTTTGGGAGGACACTCATAAAACCAATCTCGAATACTTTCTATTTTATTGATATTATCAATGTTTTTGCAACGAATCATTTTATCTATCATAATTTTGTTTTTTTACTTTAAACCAACTCCCCACTAAACGACTTTTTCAATATACTCTGTCTCAACGACTCTGCTTGTAGCAAACTTTGCACAATACTTTCCTCCATTTTATCCGCAACACTCAAACGGCTTTCGATTTCTTGAACGATTTGGTGTTGTTCTTTGATTGGTGGTAGTGATAATGGATAGCTTTTTAATTTTGTACCATTTATATTTGATTGATTAACACCAAAACTCCTAACCGAATTTCCATATTTTTTAGCTTCTTTAGAATTTAAATAATATGTGATAAATGCTGAATCAATCAGTTCCTCTTTTCTGTTTAATCTAATTAAATATCCAGCAAATATTGCAGGTCTTTCTCCTTTGTAAATTGCAGTTTTACCAACTAATTCAGCGCTATTTGTTCTATTAAAGAGCACATCATTTTTTTTTAATAAGTACTTTTCAATTTCTAAGTCATCATCCGAATAAACTAAATCACTCCAATCAAATATTCCATTTTGGATGTTTCCCATTCTTAGAACAGGAATTTTACCTTCTTTTTTTGATTTAGTTCCTGATCCATATTCAACATTATGACACACATCTCCAATAGTAACTATTTCCCACCCCTTCGGCAAAACTCCATCCTTCACATTCTCATTCGTCAACTTCCCTTCAAAAGCATATTTCAACACACTTTGTCTATAGGTTTTGAGTTGCAGTTGCGCGGTTTTTAAATCCTCGATGCCTTTGTCTAACTCGCTAAATAGTTCTTCTATTTTGGAGACTATAACGTGTTGGGTTTCTAGTGGGGGGAGAGGAATTTTAATTTTATTTAAATTTCCTTGAGTAAGTTTTGGTTGCGCTGTACCTGTTACAAACTGTGATATATTTAGTGAATTAAAATAATTACAAACATATTTATTTGTTGTAATTTCTTTTGATGATAAAACATGGGCATGATTGTTTACCCAAAACTTACCTGACACAATAAAAGCTAAATCCTTATTCTTGGTTAATAAATTTGCACCATCTTCGCCTATTAAGAGATATTCACCGTCAAATAGATAATCATCAATATAGTCTACAATTTCAGTTGCGCCATAATATCTATATTCTCCCTTTCTTTTTGATCTAACTACTTTACTAATTGGTTTTCTTTTTCCGTCATGATTGTTCATTATTTCTATTAAATTGAACAATTTCCAATCCTTCGGTAATTTATTATGTGTCATTAAAGTCAAATTGTTAATAAGTTTGGGTTATAGTCAAATAACCGTCAAATAAGAAATCTCAATAATACTGGGGTTTACGGCTAATTTTGTATTAAAAAAATAGTATGCTGTCAAATAAAACCTAGTCCTTATTTTAAAATTTATTATCTTATATGTATCGTTCCTACGGAACTTTATTTTTAGTTTATCTATTTTCAACGGATTAAAATCCGTTGTTACAAAATGGTTCATCCCTACGGGATTTATTCATTGTGTTTATCAGCCATTGGCTCGGTTTATTTTCTAATACTGGGCTTCCTTTTAGTTTATCTATTTTCAACGAATTAATCCCGATGCTTCGGGACGCTGTTACAAAATGTTTCATGCCTAAAGGATTTTTTCAGTATAAATAAGAGCCATCGGCTCGGAACATCTTGTAGGGCTGGACTTTAGTCCAGTTGGAATATCGAAAATCCATCATCAAAAAAGAGCCGTAGGCTCGGTGCATTTTGTTTAGTATTAAAGTCATTAGCATAAAGCTAAAATCAAATACTCATTTTAAATCCTCAAAAATATACCTTTCATCATAAGGGACTTCAAACTTATTCAAAAAAGCTAAATATTCTTCTTTAAATGATTGTTTTTTATGGTGGTTTTCTTGATTCACAATGTATTTATACACATTATCAATTTGGGAATGACTATATGAAAACACGCCATATCCTTCTTGCCATTCAAATCTGTTTTTTGTTAAATTATGGTCGTTTATATATTTAGATGATTTTGCTTTTACTGTTTTCATCAATTCAGATATTGAAACTACTGGTTTTAATCCTATTAAACAATGTACGTGGTCTTCAACTCCGTTGACAATTATGGTTTTACAACCTGTTTCATTTATTAAAGTTCCAATAACTCCCATGAGAGTTGTTTTCCATTCTTTGTTTATTACCGCATCACGGTATTTGACTGCAAAAACTGCTTGAACGTATAGTTGATGATAGGTATTTGCCATTTTTAATTAGTTAAGCAATTATCAATTCTTTTTTTAAGCCAATCTTTGTAATTCTGATCAATATTTATCCAGTAATGGGTAGAAGTTGTAAAAAGCGTAGCTAATTTTGTAGCAAATTCTTCTGTTATTACTTCTTTACTTTCTATGATTGTATGATACTGTTCATTTGAAATAGCTAATTTATCTAAGAATGAAACATTGGTCATATTTAGCACATCACATTGTTCTTGAATAAAATAATCGATCCCAAATTTTATCTTGGCAGTTGGTTTTTCTAACTTCATCATTATACTTTTTTAAGCAGCTAAAACCGCATTTAATTCATTAATAATCGCATCTGTTTCTTCGCCAAACAACTGCCACATTTTACTCAAACCGCCTTCGGCATTAAAAGGGCTTAGGTCAAAATCGTCACGGTCTATACAGAAACTATTGGCTACATAGTCTTTCATCATCCGCAACCATTGCATTTGAGGTTCGCTAAATTTCAAATTTCCCGCTTGTTTCTTGAACACCCAATCTTGGAAATTTTTGTCTACCGTTTTGTCGTAGCTAGTTAAAGTAGCATCAATTCCCACCACACGGCGTATTAGGGAAACCAAGGCAATCAGTTCACTTTTGGTCGAACCATTTGTTTTTTCTAATTGTTCATAAGCACGCCAAACGGCTAAGGGGGCTAATAATGGTTTCTCGGTTTTTAGTTTTTCGCTTAGGTCTTTTATCATTTTGTAGGTAAAAGTACGGTGGCGGTAGTCTTGGGCATAGAAAATTTGCAAAGCCGTGATTTCGTCTTTGTGGTTTTCGATCCACGTTTTAAAATCTTCTAGTATTGCGGAACTTGCCACATCGTGGTCTTTTACCCAGCCAATATTGGTAATCGTATCAATATTGACAACATCTATAATTTGATCCAGTTTTTTACGAATATCAATCACAAAATCACGTAGGTCGGGATTGTTAAAAACCGCTACAGCATCATCAATCATTTGTTGGGTTGCTTTTTCAATCGCTTTTTCAATTTCAATTGGAGGGAAACCACGCATTTCTCCTTTGACTTTTGTGGTATGACTTTCAACAATATCTGGATCATGAGCGTTTAATAACTTTTTCACCACTTGGTTGATGGTTAAATCATTGGCTTTTTCGGTGAATTCTATTTTATGTTTGTCTTGCAGCTGTTTCTCTAAGCGAATCAAACGGTTGGCAAGCGTACTCAACATCTCTTCGGAGGTGTTACCCATAGCCACGCTTGTAATTACATCTTTTAGAGAAACGCCTGGTGCTTTTTCCAAAGGTCGGCTATCTGTTTTTTGAGATTGCTCCACGCCAATAGCATCAATAATCACAAAATGGTCTTTGCTGAATTTGGCGGTCGGCGTTCCTTTGGCTTTCAATTCCTCAACAGAGCAGGTGCGTGTACCACGTCCTTTCATTTGTTCATAGTAGCTGCGACTTTTTACGTCACGCATGAACAACAATATTTCCAAAGGTCTGATGTCTGTTCCAGTGGCAATCATATCTACCGTTACCGCAATACGTGGGTAGTAATCATTTCGAAATTGTTGCAAAACGCTTTTGGGGTCTTCCTCAGAACGATAGGTTATTTTTTTGCAAAATTTATTTTCTTCGCCAAATTCCTCGCGAACAATATCAATAATGTCTTCAGCATGGCTATCGGTTTTGGCAAAAATCAACATCTTTGGAACTTCAAAGTCCGACAAGTCCCGACAAGTCCCTGCAAAACGATCAGGAAACATAGCGGGTAAATTATCTTTGGTAGCTTTGATAATCGTTCGAATTGTACTAGGGTTGACAATATCGCTATCCAACTTTTTACCACTATAAACTTCGTCTTCATCGAGCGCTTCCCAAAACTTTTTTCGGGTCAATCGTTCTCGTTTGTCTACTTTTTCCCCCATTTTAATCACGCTACCGTTTTTGGTGATTTCGGTTTCAATGGTAAATACATTATAAGGAACAAGAACCCCATCAATAACGGCTTTTTCATAACCGTAATCACAAACTAGATTTTGATTAAAATAACCAAAGGTTCGGTTGTCAGGAGTTGCCGTCAATCCAATTTGAAACACATCAAAATAATCCAATACTTGTTTCCAAAGATTGTAAATACTACGATGACATTCGTCAATAACTACAAAATCAAAAAACTCAATCGGCACTTTTTCATTGTACCCAACTGGAACGGGGTCTTTTGGAATAAATTGACTTTCATTTGGGTTTTCTTCTTCGGCACTTTCATCCAAGTCTGTTTCTTTTAATATAGAATACATCCTTTGAATGGTACTAATATAAACTTGGGAATCATTAGGAATAAACGAACTGTTTAAACGGGTAACCCCATATAATTCGGTAAATAATCTATTGTCTTCATTGGCGGTAAAAGCACGAAATTCACTTTCGGCTTGTTCACCTAAGTTTTTGGTGTCTACCAAAAATAAAATACGTTTGGCTTTGGCATATTTAAGCAGGCGGTAGATAAAAGTAATTGCCGTAAAGGTTTTTCCAGAACCTGTTGCCATTTGTATCAAGGCTTTTGGTCGTTGGTCTTTAAACGATTTTTCTACATTAGTAATGGCTGTTACTTGACAATCTCGCAAACCATCCTCAGGTAAAGTCGGTAAATGATGCAAACGAGCACGTAATGTTTCGTTTTGGCTCAACCATTGTAAAAAAGTTTCTGGACGGTGAAAGGTAAATACATTTCTAGAGCGTGGTTTAGGGTCTCTATAATCCGTAAAACGAGTCACCTCACCTGTACTTTCATACACAAAAGGCAAAGGGTCGTTATTTAATAAACGCAGTTTAGCATTGGCATATTGCGAAGACTGTTCTTCAACAGTTGTTAACCGTAAACCTTCTTCTTCCCGTTTGGCTTCGATTATACCAATAGGTTTTTTATCTATAAATAAAACGTAATCAGCTGGTCCAATATCCGTTTGATATTCCCGAATAGCAACACCCAAGCCAGCCGCAAGATTGAATCTCTTCTTGTCTTGAATAACCCATCCACAAGCAATGATCTGCTTGTCAATGTTATCACGTGCTATTTGTTCGGGATTTTGGTTAAGCATTTAATTACATTAGCCGATTAATCAGCACTAAAGATATTAATTTACAGGTAAATTTCTTCTTTAATGGCTGTGAAAGCACTAAAATTCTTTCGAAAACAATAATAATGAAAATTATATGAATAACATTACGGTAATACGTATTTACGGATTTTATTTCGAATAAAATGTATAGATGATGATAGAGGGCATAAAAACCAAATCATGATATGGGATTTTATCGCAGTAAACTCGAATAATCATCGGTTAGCTTCGCATCAATATCAAAAAGGTGTTTTCTAAGATTTTAATAATTTGATGTCCTGTGAATCTCATCAAGATTCCATTCTTTCTATAAAGCTTCTTCTGTTTCTAATTTGGACAGAGTAGACCATCTTTTTATATCCACATTTCTAGTGTAAATATAAGGTCCAGAATAATTAGATTTCATAGGCAAATCGTGTACGTTTAAAAAAGCATTAAAAGTTTAGGCATAGAAAAAGGATTGTTTTCCCTAATCATTAATTTTTAGAATTTTAATTTCTTAGCGAGTTCGCTGAGGTTGGTGAATTCTTGTCCGTCGAGGCAATTATAAATATTTACATGACTGAAATATCGGTAATTCGTTAAAACTTTATTCCGATTAATCACCCTCAGTCAATTGATAATTAAGGATTTGTTTTTGTAGCAATTTTAACGCGGCGAATAAACTCGTGACCCATTCAGCTAGTACGTTTATTTTCAAAACTTAGAATATTTCAAATTCCAAGCAGACTTTACACCAATAAAAAACCCTTAATCAATTGATGATTAAGGGTTTGTTTTTGTAGCGAGAACGAGATTTGAACTCGTGACCTCAGGGTTATGAATCCTGCGCTCTAACCGACTGAGCTACCTCGCCAAAATGCAACGATCGGCTGTTGTTCGTTGCGGGTGCAAATATAAAACTTTTATTAAAGCACACAAGCAAAAAGTGAAGAAAAAAAAATATTTTTGAAAACGTTTTTTTTTCGAACATATAATGTATATATTCGAAAAAAATTAAATTACCTCATGGATCAGAAAGTACGTTACGAAATTGAGTTTCCAATTAATTCATCTCCACAGTTATTGTACCAATATATCTCGACGCCTTCTGGTTTGTCTGAGTGGTTTGCAGACAATGTGAATTCTCGTGGTGAGTATTTTACGTTTATCTGGAATGATTCAGAAGAAAAAGCAAGATTGGCATCTAAGAAATCAGGAGAAAAAGTGAAGTTCAAGTGGGTTGATGACAACAATAAAGACACTGATACTTTTTTTGAAATTCATATTTTGGTTGATGAGTTGACTAAAGATGTTTCTCTTATGGTAGTAGATTTTGCTGAGGAAGACGAAATTGATGAAGCAAAGTTACTATGGGAAAATCAAATCTCTGATTTAAAACATCTACTAGGTTCTGTCTAGTATAATAGTATATTATAACTTATATTTGCCCTGAACAAAATTCAGGGCTTTTTTTATGATTAATTTTAATGGTACAATGGTGGCAGATGATGCCAATATCTTAACGCAAAACCGCGGTTTTTTATACGGAGATGCAGTTTTTGAAACAGTAAAAATAGTAAAGGGAAGCATTCTCTTTTTAGAAGATCATTATTTTCGATTAATGTCATCTATGCGTGTCGTGCGTATGGAGATTCCGATGAATTTTACCATGGAATATTTAGAGGAATTGTTGCTTTCCGTTGCAGATGCAAACAATATTCTAGATTCGGCGAGAGTGAGAATAACCGTTTATCGAAATGATGGAGGTTATTATTTACCAACTACAAATGATGTTTCTTATTTAATTCATGCAACGGCTCTAGAGCAACAACAATATAGTGTAAGTTCAGATGCATATGAAGTAGATCTGTTCAAAGATTTTTACATTACGAAACAATTACTGTCTTCGATTAAAACAACCAACAGAATCCTTAATACGACGGCTAGTATTTTTGCTTTCGAAAATGCATTAGACAATTGTCTGCTATTAAATGATAGTAAAAATGTTGTTGAAGCAATACAGGGAAATATCTTTATGCGTATTGGGACTAAGTTAATCACGCCACCAGTTTCAGAAGGCTGTTTAAACGGTGTTATGCGCAAGCAAATACTAGCATTAGCGAAAAAAACTGCTACTATAGAAATGGTAGAAGAAGTTATTTCACCATTTGATCTTCAAAAGGCAGATGAAATATTTATTACAAATGTCATTAAAGGAATTCAGCCAATCACAAAATATAGGAAGAAGAATTTTAATTCTGATTTGGCCAATGAATTGGTAGAAAGATTGAATGAGCAAATTTTGCCGAACTATGTGGTAAAATAAGCAAAGTTAGAGTGAAGTAATACTAATTGCATTTCTGAGAATAGAGAATTATAACATACAAAGGTGAAACAGCAATTATCAAAATAATTCTGTTTGACCTTTTGTTTTTAGAAGTGATACTTTAATTCAAATAAGGGTTTTCAGGTGCATTAGACCAAATTAGGTAATCACCACCTAATTCTTTGATTTGATCTTTCCAAAAATGTGTAGAAGATTTACCAATGATCTTATTTTTATAGATATTTCGAGTAACAATCCATGAATTTGCATTCATTTCTGTTTCCAATTGGTTTTCATGCCAGCCTGAATATCCAAGAAAAAAACGAATGTTTTCTTTTGTGATGGTTCCTTGGTTAATTAAATGCTTGGCAGATTCAAAATCGCCTCCCCAATAAATACCATTTGAAATTTCGACACTATTTGGAATTAATTCTGGAATGTTGTGGATGAAATACAGATTGTCTTGCTCTACTGGACCACCATTGTAAATCTTAAATTTGGAGTCAATATCTGGTACAAGGTCATTAATTGTATATTTCAGCGGTTTATTGATGATAAATCCTACTGATCCTTCTTTGTCGTGATCTGCTAATAATATTACAGATCTATTGAATGATAAATCTCCAATTATAGAAGGCTCAGATATAAGTAGTTGTCCTTTTATTAATTTTTCTGAAATCATATTACTGTAATTTTTTATTAAATTTAAGAAAAAAAATAAAAAAAAACCAAATTTTCTTATCTAAATGTAAAAAAAAAACCCTCCATACGGAAGGTTTTGTTTCTATAAGTGTGAAAACTTGATTAGTTTACAGCTCCTTCTAATTCTGCACCAGCTTTAAATTTTACAACATTTTTAGCAGCAATTTGGATAGTTTTTCCTGTTTGAGGATTTCTTCCATCTCTTGCAGCTCTCGCTGATACTGACCATGATCCAAAACCTACTAGAGATACTTTACCTCCTTTTTTTAACGTACCACTTACGTTACCTAAAAATGATTCTAAAGCTAATTTTGCAGCTGCTTTAGTAATTCCTGCGTCTGCAGCGATAGCATCGATTAATTCTGACTTGTTCATAATATGAAGTTATTAATTGTTGGTTAATGAATTCTTTCTATACAAATTTAGCAGGAAATACCTAGCATGCAAGCGTTTTGGATAATTTCAGAGCCATTTGTTAATAACTTAACTTTTTTGTTTATAAATAAGCTTGTTTTTATTGGGAAAGGTGTAGTGTTCAGTGTTTTTGCGGGTTATAAGGCTCTTGCTTCACCTGAAAAGCTTATTCCGTTAAGAAGGTCTGCGCTAGACATTCGCTTCTTTCCAGGGAATTGCAAGCTTACGATCTCTATGTAACCGCCTTTGACAGCGACCCTTATTGATTTTTTAGTACAAATAATGCTGCCAGTTTTCAATTCATGCGCCTCTTCAATTAAATTGGACTCATAAATTTTTACATTCCACTCTTCATTTTTGTCAGATAATATACTCCATGCTGCGGGATAAGGACTTAATCCTCTAATGTGATCGTGTATGGCTCTTGCCGGTTTGGACCAATCTATCTTGCAATTTTCTTTATTCAGTTTATAAGCTGTTTTTGTTTCAGTAGAATCTTCTTGTATGGTAGTTGTTACATTTCCTTTTTCGATCAAAGCTAAAGTATCGATTACAGTTGTACTACCTATGTGCATCAAACGGTCGTGCAGTTGACCTGCATTCTCATTTGGATCTATGGTAGTTTCTGCATTGATAATCATCGCTCCGGTATCGATTTTGTCATCAATAAAAAAGGTTGTTACTCCCGTTTTTTGTTCGCCATTAATAATAGCCCAGTTTATGGGTGCAGCACCACGATAATTAGGTAGGAGTGAAGCATGTAGATTAAAGGTACCGAAAGCGGGCATCTCCCAAACTACTTTTGGCAACATTCTAAAAGCGACTACCATTTGTAGGTTAGCATCAAGACTCTTTAATTCGGATAAAAATACCTCGTCTTTCAAATTGGTGGGCTGTAACAATTTAAGATCATGTTTTAAAGCATATTCTTTTACAGCAGAATATTTTATTTTTTGTCCGCGGCCAGCAGGTTTATCTGCGGCTGTAATAACGCCCACCACGGTATAGTTGTTTTG
The DNA here is from genome assembly GCF_022399565.1 of Flavobacterium algicola. GTDB lineage: Bacteria > Bacteroidota > Bacteroidia > Flavobacteriales > Flavobacteriaceae > Flavobacterium > Flavobacterium algicola. The sequence goes on along the minus strand of NZ_JAJTUT010000001.1, from coordinate 355,359 downwards.
TATAATAGTATCAAGGATCCCTACTGCAAATTCAGGAGTTCCCATAAAGACAATTCGTAATTTTTCCATTATGATTTTAAGATATAGGTATTGTTTGCTTGTACGGCTATTTGCTCATTGGCTAGCAGTTCTTGTAATACAAAGATAAGAGTGTCCGAGCTAGTATTTAGTCTGTTTTGCAAATCTCTTGAGGATAATTCTTCATTCTCTAAAAGTGCAATGATTTTATTCGAAAGAGATTTTAAGTCTTTTGATTTTGGTTTTTTGGCGATGCAATAAGAGCAGATACCACAGTTATCAGAATCTTTTTCACCAAAATAAGCTAAAATTAATTTGCTCTTGCAAGTGTTGTCTTCCTTTACATAATGCAAAACCGATTTTAATTGTGCCCTTTTTAAGTCGTTTTGCTTTTCCAGGTATTTCGAAACGCGGCTTATAGTGCGTTCATCCTCTCTAATTTCGTTAAATGTTAAGGAGGCATCATTATTTTTCGAATGAAAATCAATTATTTGCTTTTCATGCAGTTTATCGAGAACATTCAATACTTGCTTTTCAGTTTTATTTGATTTTTTGGCAATCAATGCGCTGTTAAACGCTGTTTCCATTTCGTATACGCCCGGATAGGTGCGTAAAATGGCAAGCATAATTTCTTCATCATGTGGATTTAAACTCAAATAACGCAGTACTTCCTTGGATGTAATGATAAACTGTAAGCTTATCTTTGCCGAGAATTCTTGAGTCATCGTCAAAATTCCTTGGCGGTCTAGAAATTGGATAGCATTATAGGTTTTAAGAACGGGAAAATTATATTTGATGCAAAAGTGATTTAGATTAAAGCTGAACTTCTCATCAATTCCTTCGCCATATGCTATTTGAAAATAGGTGTTTAATTTGCGATAGACAGCGTTCAAGAAATCTTTGTCTGCCAAATTTTTTACAAATTGATTCTCTGCTTGAATACTGTCCGATGGGCTTGAGAGCAGCACAGCAAAAGCTTTCTCTCCATTTCGACCTGCTCTACCTGCTTCTTGATAGTAATTCTCCATGTTCTCAGGGAGCTGTATGTGTATGACAGTTTTTACATTTGCTTTGTCGATCCCCATTCCAAACGCATTGGTAGCGACTATTACTTGCGCTTTCTCCTCCATCCACAGTTGCATGTTTTTGTCCTTTACTTTTGTAGTAAGTCCTCCATGATAAAAAGTGGACTTAAATCCTAATGATTGTAAATGAGAGGAAATTTCCAAACATGATTTTCTATTTCGAACATAAATAATAGAAGGCTGCGGGTTTTTCTTTAAAATTTGTTCAATCTTAAAAAGTTTGTCCTCTGCTTCAAAAACCATGTAAGCAATGTTTTTTCTCGAAAAAGACTGTTGGTATAAAACAGGTTTTTCCAATGCCAAATCATTGATAATATCTTCTCTCACGCGTGGAGTTGCAGATGCCGTTAATGCCAAAAAAGGAACAGTAGGGAAGTGGGTTTTTAGTTTCGAAATTTTTAAATAAGCAGGTCTAAAGTCATGTCCCCATTGGGATACACAATGTGCTTCGTCGATAGCGATTAAATTTATATCGAGATTCTTGATGCGCTCCATAATCCAATCAGATTGCAAACGCTCAGGAGAAAGGTATAAAAATTTATAATTTCCAAACTGGCAATTGTCAAGGAGATCTATCATTTCGTTTGATTTGATTCCCCCTGTCAACGCAATCGCTTTAATATCGCGACTTTGCAAATTGGCCACTTGGTCCTTCATCAAAGCAACAAGTGGAGAAACAACCAAACACATTCCTTTGTTTATCATGGCGGGAACCTGAAAACAAATTGATTTTCCACCACCAGTCGGTAGTAAAGCAAAAGCATCTTTTCCGCTTAAAACAGTATCGATGATATCATTTTGAAGCGGTCTGAAATTATCGTGTTTCCAATATTTTTTAAGAATTTCTAATGCTTCAGACATATCCGAAATGTATTAAAGTTCGTTTTGAATCGCATTTAAAATATAAGCAGTACGATTTTCTATTGTATCTCTAGGAACTTCAATAGGGTCGTAGCCAAAACTTTTATAAGTGTCTACAATATGTTGGTGCACATCTAGTGCCTGCTCATAAGTTTCATAGCGGGCATCGTCAATTACATAAATTTCTTCCCATGGTGCCAACATAAAAATTTTGGTATACCTATGATCTTGGCAAGACGTCGTGAAATGTTCTGGGTAATCTTGTTTGGCAAAATGCATATAAGCAAGAATATCAGGCAGACCGCGATCTATAAAAACAGTTTTATCTGCTTCTTGAGTAGCTTCTTGATGTTGTTTTTGACGTCCTTCTAGTAGCAGCTGACTAAAAAGAAGAGGTTGTTCTAAAAAGAGTTGGTCAATTCCGTTTTTTTGAGCTTCCAAAGTTATTTCTCTCGAAATTTCGGGATAACAACAAAAGCCTTTGTCTTTCAATTCGTTAAGAATGGATGATTTCCCTGTTCCAGGTCCTCCTATGAGTAAGATGATGTTTTTTTGCACAGTTTTGAAATAAGGTTCAAAATTAAGGAAACTATTTGGTATTTTAAAAATAATGAGGTGCCTAATTATTGTTGTTTTGACAAAAAATCATATCTCATAGTCATTATTTACCATTTGAAAACGTATATTTGCTTTTATTTATAAAACGAGGATGGATAATAACACGGAAGAATTCTATGAAAGATTAAAAGCAGAGCTAGAAAGAAGTAATTCTTGGCCTGACTTATACTTATTCAAATTTATCGTTCCTACAGATGCTAGCAAAATCAAACAAATTGAAGATGCATTTGACTGTATGGGAGCAGTAATCAAAACGAAACAATCGAAAACAGCTAAATTTACTAGCGTTTCTGTAGATGTACAAATGAAGAACCCTCAAGAAATCATTGAAAAATACATCGAATTATCTACAATTGAGGGGATTATTTCACTGTAAATTGCGAAATAACATATTGGGTTGCGCTACAAAATTATCTGATTATACCAATTAAAGCTCGCGCTTAGATTCAAAATACAATTCACTTATGAATTCAAAATACCAAAAAGAGAATGCTAATGATGTAGTGTACCATTTAGAGTACAATGCAGAGAGAACGCATTTGATCATTCCAGAATATGGTCGTCATCTACAAAAATTAATAGACCAAGCAACGGCTATAGAAGATGTGGAGGAGCGCAATAAAGCAGCAAAATATATAATTCAAGTAATGGGAACTCTAAATCCTCATTTACGTGATGTATTGGATTTTCAGCATAAATTATGGGATCAATTGTTTATTATGTCCGATTTTAAATTGGATGTAGAATCACCATATCCAATACCTTCTAGAGAGGTTTTGCAATTGAGACCCGATATTTTAGAATATCCTCAAAACTACCCAAAGTACAGGTATTATGGTAATAATATCAAATACATGATTGATGTAGCCAATAAATGGGAAGACGGTGATATGAAAAGTGCCTTAGTAAAGGTAATTGCCAATCACATGAAGAAATCGTATTTGAGTTGGAACAAAGACACCGTAAAAGACGATGTAATTTTTGAACATTTATATGAGTTATCCGATGGTAAATTAAACTTGACGCAAAGTGATGAAGAGTTGATTAATACAACAGATTTGTTGCGTACCAACAAGAGGATTTCAAATAAAATAAGTACAAGTACAGCTCCAAAGATTCAAGTAAATAAAAAGAATCAAAATATAAAAAAGAGCTATACCAAAAACAACAACAATAATCAAAAATAAGAGCGTGATCTTGTCATTTTTGATGTGATAATAGAACTAAAAACAAAACAATAAATTTAACTCATACTACAATGGGAGTATTCAAAATTGAAGGAGGCATTCGTCTAAAAGGTGAAATTACGCCACAAGGAGCAAAAAATGAAGCATTGCAAATATTATGTGCTGTTTTGTTAACTTCAGAAAAAGTAACGATAAACAATATTCCTGATATTATTGATATCAATAAATTGATAAAACTCTTAGGGAATTTAGGAGTTAAAATTCACAAGAATGGTCATGGTTCTTATGATTTTCAAGCTGATGAAGTAAATGTTGGTTACCTAGAAACGGAAGCTTTCAAAAAAGAAGGTGGAGCGTTAAGAGGTTCGATTATGATTGTTGGACCATTATTGGCTCGTTTTGGTAAAGGTTATATTCCTAAACCAGGAGGAGATAAAATTGGTAGAAGAAGATTGGATACACACTTTGAAGGTTTTATCAACCTAGGAGCAAAATTCCGTTACAATAGAGAAGATCATTTTTATGGTGTAGAGGCTACAGATGGTTTGGTAGGAACAGATATGTTATTAGACGAAGCATCGGTAACAGGAACTGCAAATATTGTAATGGCTGGTGTTCTAGCAAAAGGGAAAACAACAATTTATAATGCAGCTTGTGAGCCTTACTTGCAGCAGCTTTGTAAAATGTTGAACTCAATGGGAGCGAAGATTACTGGAGTAGGTTCAAACTTATTGACTATCGAAGGTGTCGAAAGTTTGGGAGGATGTACCCACAGAATTTTACCAGATATGATCGAAATTGGTTCTTGGATTGGACTTGCTGCCATGACAAGAAGCGAAATTACCATCAAAAATGTAAGCTGGGATAATTTAGGTTTAATTCCGAACACCTTTAGAAAATTAGGAATTACTATCGAGCGTAGAGGAGATGATATTTACATTCCGTCGCATGTAGATGGGTATGAAGTAAAAACAGATATTGACGGTTCTATTCTTACCATTGCAGATGCACCATGGCCAGGATTTACACCCGATTTATTGAGTATCATTCTCGTTGTTGCAACACAAGCCAAAGGAGATGTTTTGATACACCAAAAAATGTTTGAAAGCCGTCTTTTCTTTGTCGACAAACTAATTGATATGGGGGCAAAAATTATGTTGTGTGATCCGCATAGAGCAGTGGTTATGGGACATGACTTCAAATCTACTCTTAAGGCAACAACAATGTCGTCGCCAGATATTAGAGCTGGAATCTCTTTATTAATTGCTGCACTTTCTGCAAAAGGAACTAGTACAATTCAAAATATCGAACAAATCGATCGTGGATATGAAAATATAGACGAAAGATTGAGAGCCATTGGAGCAAACATTATTAGAGAAGAATAATAAAATTAATAGAGTATACAATCGTTTAAATAATCTTTATGAATTTCAAAGAGGTTATTTAAACGATTTTTTTTTGAATATAGATGTCAAACCAAACCCAAGCCATACAAGCTACTTACTTCAGTATTATAGGAAATACAATATTGTCTATCCTCAAGGGACTGGCAGGTGTTTTCGGAAATTCCTATGCCCTAATTGCAGATGCTATAGAATCTACCACAGATATTTTTGCATCTTTTTTAGTTTTGCTAGGGATCAAATATGCTAGTAGACCAGCAGATGACAACCATCCTTATGGACACGGGAGAGCAGAACCATTAATTACTTTCTTGGTAGTCGGTTTTCTTATTGCATCTGCGGTCGTAATTGCATATGAGAGCATTATCAATATTAATACGCCACACCAATTACCAAAACCGTGGACTTTAATTGTTTTGGGAATCATCATCATCTGGAAAGAATATTCTTTTCGATTGGTCATGAAAAAGGCCATACAAATAAATAGTTCGTCATTAAAGGCAGATGCTTGGCACCACCGTAGCGATGCTATCACATCGATAGCAGCATTTATCGGAATTTCAATTGCTGTAATTTTAGGTAAAGGTTATGAAGCGGCAGATGATTGGGCGGCATTGCTTGCCTCAGGATTCATAGTTTATAATAGTTACATGATCTTTAGACCTGCACTAGGAGAGATTATGGATGAACATTTTTATGATGATTTGGTAATCGAAATTAGAGATATTGCTAAGGATGTGGATGGCATTATGGGAACCGAAAAATGCTTCATACGCAAGGCAGGAATGGTGTATCATGTGGATCTGCATGCAAGAGTAAACTCAGAAATTACCGTAAGAGAAGGGCATGAGCTAGCACATAAATTGCAAGACCATTTAAAATTAAAAATTCCAAAGCTTGGAAGTATCTTGATTCATATTGAACCAGATTAATAGTGCCAAATTATTTTGGGCGTAACCCGCTAAATGCCGATGTCTTGAGAGCGGGTCAGGCTGTACGCTGTATCTTTTTTTCGGCAGAAAAAGCCTCAAAAAAGGATGCCGCTTCCATCCTTTACGCAACAAAAAGCATTATAGACTACTTTACTATTCTAGGGGAACTAGTTCTTAAAAGTATAGATGTAATGACTGCATATTTCTGCAAAATAAATTAAATTCTACAATGTATACAAGTTTTGATAAGGTGCTAATTGTCGTTTTTAGTATCTTCCAAAATCCACTCTAACTCAGGATCTCTGCCAGTAAGTAGGTCTTCTAAAGTAGGATCAATTTCTTGATCAGGGAAAATACCGTATCCATCAATGGTTGTCAAATAATAAGGCTTCATATTCATAATACCTATTCTAATTTTTAAATGCGAATTGGGTAATCGATATACGGGCATAAAACCAGCTACCGTACCATTGTAAGCACCGCCAGTTTCCTCACCTACAAATGTTGCTCTATTTGATCCCTTCAAATTTGACGATAAAAGACTTGATGCCGAAAAGCTACCGCCGTTGATAAGTACATAAATATCGCCTTTGAACACATTATTTTTTAAACTGCGTTGTCTTGTCTCGGTTGTGTAATAATTTTTTCCTTTATCGTCTTTGTGTACTGTGAGTAATAAATAGGTATAAGCAAAAGGAGCAAAGATTGTTTTCAGAATTTTTACTGGAATAGATCCTCCATTCCAGTAAGCTCCTTTAAGCAAACTTTTGCTAGAGACTACCTCTGTTTTTTGTAAGAACCTAAAATTAGTTTTGGACAAGTAAGTATAGAGATAGGTGATTTCGCTAAGCCTTCCGCCGCCGTTGTTACGTAAGTCAAGAATTAAAGTTTTTGTTTTATGATCTTGAAGCGATTTAAAACTTTGTTTATAGAACCGTTTGTAGTTTCCATTTGTAAATTTTCTAATTTTCATGAGAGCAACACTACTATCTTGCTGCATAAAATCTAAATTGCGATTGAAATTTTTATCCTCTTCATTATAACCATTTGTTTTTTTCTTCTTCTTAAAAATTTTTAAATTTTCTTTTTGATTTTCAGTTTTTACAATTTTAGTTTTCTCTTTCTTCGTAGTATCTGCTTCGGCTCTCCTTATAATTGTAGAATAGATAGAATCTTTGTATTTAAATTGATATTCTAAACTATCTTTTATACCATTTTCTATCGTGAAAAAACCCGGGAACCGTTTGGCTGCTTGTAATTTTTTAAAAGTTGTATTGTACCCGTCAGAACTATAATAATTAGTGTACTGTGCAATTAAATCACTTGGATTTATATCATTTATAGCGAGCACTTCCGTTCCAGCTAATACGGATTTGTTTGATGATTTGTTTTTAGTTACGTACAACTTATTATCAATGTAGTCAAATTCAAATTGAGAAAGTGGTCCTCGGCCTTTCTTTAGTAGCTCTTTCGTCTCTTTTTTTGTAAATGCAACAGTGGGGCCGTATAATTGCGTATGTCCTTGATGAACGCTAGCAACTATAGGGCTTAATTTTTTGTAAAAATCAACTGGTTTTAAAGGTATGGTGATTGTCTTTTTAAGACTGTCAAATTTGAAATCCAAAGTTTTCTTATCAACATATCCGTACAAATTAGGATGTAATTGTTGGAGCTTCTTATAGGTGTAGTCAATATCTGAATGCAATTGTTGAACAGTAACGAGTTCTTGCAAGTGTTCGTTATACCTCTTGACCGAATTGCATTGAACAAAGAATAATATAATAAAAACGCTTGCTACTATTTTATTTATAAACGGCATATCGTAATGAAGATTATTGGAGGTGTCTGTAGGATAAAGATTTTAATTAAACTGAAATAAATACTGATAATGCTGTAATAATAAGTAGTGTTATCTCAATTTAATACCCCTGATAGAAGTGATAGCCCCGACTGAAAAAGTTTATTTTTACGGGAAGTATAGAGCGACCAACGGAAGCTCCTATAATGACCTAGTAAAAAATACTTTTGAAAAAGGGCTAAAACGGATAGCAGGATGAGGTACAAAAAAACGAGCTAGAAAATGGATTCAAACTCGTTCTGCTACTATGCTATTTCTTATAAAAAAGATTGGATGGCTAAATCATAACTTTTTAATCCAAATCCTAAAACTACTCCTTTTGCATTTCCGGAAATATAGGATTGATGGCGAAAGCTTTCTCTAGAAAAAGTGTTAGAAATATGTACTTCAATGACTGGAGTAGTAATTCCTTTTACAGCATCTCCAATTCCGATTGAGGTATGTGTATAGGCTCCTGCATTCAAGATAATGCCATCGTATGTAAAACCAAACTCTTGAATTTTGTCTATTAATTCGCCTTCAATATTACTTTGGTAATACACAAAACTTACGTTGGGGTATTTAATTTGTAAGCTAGTAAAATATTCTTCAAAGGTAAGGCTACCATATATTTCTGGTTCTCTTTTGCCTAGCAGGTTTAAGTTAGGCCCGTTAATAATGCAAATTTTCATATTTGATATTTTTGTAAAAATAAAAAAACCGTTCCAATTAAAGAACGGTTTTGTATTATTTTGTCTGGGATTTTCTTAGAAAAGAATTCCAGCAGAAATTTGAAATGTTGAATTTTTTGTTTGTGCATCTTTACTCGCTTCTGTAAGTCCTAGACCGTATCTAGCTTGTAAAAATAAATTGTTTGTTACGTTTAATCCTAAACCAACTACACCAGCAAATTCAAAAGTTTCAGATTCTTTGTAGTCAAATTTGTTTCTCTCGCTTAATAGGAACGACGCTTGAGGACCAACTTCTAATGAAAGGCTGTTATTTAAATAAATTTTTGCAAGAACAGGAATCGAAATATATCCCAATTCATTTTTAAATTCTTCTGTAGCGTTTTTATACGTTGCTCCCTGTGTAGAGTATAAAAGCTCAGGCTGAATAGCAAAGTTTTCAAATAATTTAACTTCAGCAACTAAACCAGCGTGATAGCTTGTTATTGCTTCTTCTGTATCATAATTATCAGAATTTAAAGTAATATCTGTTCCGTTTTGGTTGGCATAGTTGATACCCCCTTTTACACCAAATCGAATCGATTGTGCCTGAGAGATCATTGTTGTACCAAGTAATAATGCAGCGAATAGAATTGTCTTTTTCATAAATTTAAATTTGAAGTTAATTTCGATGCAAGGTAAAACTCTTAAATCGCAAATTTGTTGTGTAATTATTCAAATATATTATACAATCCCCATTTGGATACTTTTTAAATATTATGTTATTATTTTAGAATAATTAAGGTTTAGTTCACTTTTAATAACCTGGAATTAAGCATTTGTCAAGCACACATTAAACTTATGTAAGATTCAAAAGTAATTATGTAAGATGCAACAATCCCTTGTAGCTTATTTTTGTAGAACAATTTATTTATAGAAAACATTAACAATTGATGTCAAGATTTTACCACTCTAAAATCATACTAATAGGTAGCATTTTGATAAATGAACATGATTTTTTCTATAATAAAAAACAGACAAAAATATTTAATAAAAATTAAATTCAACAACATGAAGAAAATTATTACTATTTGCGCGTTGGCATATCTTGGAATTGACGCAAATGCTCAGATGAAAGATGTAACGGTTACATTGCAGCCAACTGCAAGTTACAACTGGTTTGACAAAAACGCAGCGATCGAAGATGGTGTTATGTATGGTGGAAGACTAGGATTTGGATTTGGAGAGTCTGTAGAGCTTAGAGGACTTTATGAAAAATCGGCTGACTTGAAGAATACAGTTAGTAATTTTGACATTTTTACAGATGATTTTGTCAATAATTTTAATGCACGTTCTGTAGATATTGAGCGTTTTGGTGGAGAGATAAAGGCAAATATTCCAACACGTGGAACATTTGTACCTTATTTTACATTAGGTGCCGGTGTACAAAAATTAACTGTTGACATTAATGCAGACGATGCTCCGCAAACAGAGTTGAAGTCGGAACAGACTTATGTAAACTTAGGTTTAGGAACTCAAATTAAACTAGGGACAAGATTATTTTTAAATTTAGAGGTTAAAAATACGGTCTTTAATTTAAATCCCAATTCTATCTTATATCAAGATGGGCCAAATCAAAGTGAATTTGAAGGCTTGTTAGGAAGTGATAATAATTCAAGAATGTCTAACTGGTCTGCTTTAGCAGGTTTACAACTTTATTTAGGTGGTCGTGCTCCAGAAGAATTGAGCCCACTAGACAGAGCTTATCGTAATAAATATTCAGGAGGATTAGGAGGCTTTAAATTAATTTTTGAACCTGCTGGTGCTTATATTAATTTCGATAATGATACTAATTTAAGAGATACTTATCTTTTAGGAGGTAAAGTTGGATTTGATTTGAATCAATATGTAGGTATTAGAGGGTATTACTACAGAGCAACAAATAATGAGCAGTTATCATTTGATTTTGATGATGTAGCTATGTATGGTGGTGATTTTATTGCTAAGCTAAATGTTTCTCGTGGTCTAGTACCTTACCTAACTGTTGGTGGAGGATACTTAAATGTAAATGATAGTTATGTTGGTAAAGATAATTTAACGGGTGCTTCTTCTGGATACTTTGCAAAAGGTGGTGCAGGATTGAACATTCCAGTAGGTAGAAATGTTGAATTATTTGGTGATGCTAGTTTCATGTTTACATCTGACCGTGCTGATGATGATTTACAAAATACTGTATCTCCAGACGAATTGAAGCAACACGTATTGTATACAGCCGGAATACGTTTCCAATTAGGAAAGAAAGCAGACGATACGGATCAAATTTTACAAAATGAAATTGATCAAAAAGTTAAAGCTGAAACGAAAGTTTATGAAGACCGAATAGATGATCTTGAATCTGAATTAGCAAAAGCTTACAAAAATAATGATACGCAAAAAGCGGTAGAAATTATTGAGGAGAAGAAAGAGCTTGAAAGATCAATCGAAGTTGAGAAACGTAGAACTGATATGAAAGATTCTAAATCTTACAACGAAGATAAAAGAGTAAATGAGTCTAGAGTTGAAATGACGCCGAAAGAATTAGAGAGTATGATTGACAAAGTAATTCAAGGTGTTGATGAAGATTCTCGCAAAGTACAAACAACAGACCAACGTATGGATCGTCTAGAGAAATTATTGCTAGAGATTAATACAGGAACATACAGACAAAACCTATCTCCTGCAGTGCAAGATGATGCTTCTCAAAAAATTCTAGATAAGTTGAATGAACTTAACAGCAAAGTTGATCGCAATAGCGATAAAATCAACAACCTTGGTGATACACAAAACCAAAGTCAAGATAAAACAGTTGTAATCTCTTCTGGTCAACAATCACCTGCATTACCTCAAACTTTGCAACAAGCTCCAACTACAGTGCAAACTGATAGTGATGGTAACACAAAAGTTACCTCTGATAATAGTAAGCAAGGTGTCGTTACTGGATTGGTTGTTAATGAAGGAATGTCATTGTTCACAGGTGTAGTTGTTGCAGAGGATGTGTCTATGATCGTAGGTATTAGAGGAAATTATAATTTTACTAATTCAAACTTTAGATTTATGCCAGACTTATATATTGCTCCAGGTAAAGACACAGGATTTGGTATTAATGCCAATGTAGCTATGCCATTTGCAGTAAATCAAGGAATCATTGGTGAGCCATATGTAGGATTGGGTTTAGGATATAATGACGCAGTAGGAGAAAGTACTTTTAGTCCAAACGTAATTTTAGGCACAACTTTTAATGTACTTGGAGGTAAGTTATACGCAGATTACACAGCACACAACTTTATCTCTATTCACCAAATATCTTTAGGGTATAAATTAAACTTTTAATAAGATGATGAAATCAAGCATAGTAGTAAAAATGAAAATACTGGTACCATGCATGTGCATCTTATTTTCAGGTAGTCTTCTAGCGCAAAGCGAAGAGACTTCAGAAAAAAGTACCATTGTTATGACAAAAGCAGAACTGAACTCATTTTTGAGTACGGTTGCTGAGGCGAGACGAACTCAATTGCAAGAAAGAGAAAGTAGACAAGTTAAGCAAGATTTGGCAGATTTAAGGTTAAAATACCAACAAGCCAATCAAGTTGATACTTATAGTAATAATTCTATTTCAAACCAGCAGTTGTTAAGAGAATTAAATTATCTAAATCAAAGAATTGATAATCTTACTTATGGTAACAACAGCTCACTAGGAGCAGGTAGAAATAATTCAACATTCGTATTGCCTAGCGGATCTAGTGCTAGTCCTGCTTATACTCAGGGTACTGTGGGTACACAGACCATAGTGCCAGGTAATAATTCTAAGATAAAAGAATTAGAAGCAAAGATTGACTCTTTGAGAAATGCTAAACCATTAGTAAGTAATTTTAATGGAAATGGAATGGCTAATGATAGCTTAGCTGCAATGAAAAATCAATTGTCAAAAGTAAAGAGACAAATGGATGATTTGCAAGCTAAAATTAAAGCTTCTGAAAATAAAGCTCCAGTGGGTGCCGCGTCAAATAGCAATAAAACTTATTTGAAGCAGCAAGTTTATTTCGATAATAATTCAGAAACTTTAAATGATGAGTACCTTAAATATATTCAAGATTTAACTCAAATCTTGATCGAATATCCAGAGGCAAACATTATGTTAGAAGGTTGGGCTAGCCCAGTTGGAAATTCGGCTTACAACAAACAACTTTCTATGCGAAGAGCAGATGCAGTTAAAAATGCTTTTGTAAACAATAGGATTGATGCTGCAAGAATTTTATCTTCTTTTAAAGGAGAAGACAAAAGCTCATCAGCACAGCATGCTAGACGTGTAGACATGTCTATCATTTTACAATAGCTTTCAAAATACGTCTACAATTAAAGTAAAACCTCTCGTTACGAGAGGTTTTTTTTATGCCATTTATTAATAAAATTTCTATATATTCACTATACACTCATAACGACAAAAGTAATGGTACTATGTGTCAATATGAACTATAGACAAGAAAGGAAAAAAGTTATGTAATTGCTGAAGATACAAATTATGTCATATTCTTATTATATTACTATTCCGATTATGAATTACAGAGTCAGTAACGTGTATTTTTGAAGTATATATTTTGTGTTATCATTTTGTTAAGGTTTTTTTAAGTTTTTGAATGAAATTATTGATTTTAAATAACTTAGTAATGTGAGGTAATTTTCCTAATGTTAAATAAGTGTTTAATAAAAAAAATGTAGTCTTTTACCTTTGTTTAATTATCTAAATTTGGGAAAAAAAACAAATAATAACATGAAAAAAGTAATTTTATCTGCAATTGCATTATTGGCAATTACGTTCGCGAATGCACAAGACAGTAGTGCAAAAGAGTATGGTTTTACAGAAGGAAACGTTTTGGTTGAAGGTAATTTAGGTTTCAACTCTACAAACAATAACAATACTGATGTAAAGACAAATTCTTTTATTTTCTCACCAAAAGCGGCTTATTTTTTAACAGACAAGTTCGCTGTAGGAGCTCAAGTTGGTGTTGGTTCTAGTACAACTGAAACAGCTGGCGTTGATACTTCTAAAGGAACTGACTTTTCTGCGGGTGTTTTTGGTCGTTACTATTTCTTAGATTTAGGACAAAGATTTAAAACGTATGCAGATGCAGGTGTTGATTTCGGAAGTTCTAAAGCAGGAATAGGAGCTGCTGAGGTGAAAGCAAATGGCGTTTCAGCAGGTGTCGGTCTAGGTTTGAACTATTTCGTTACACAGCGCGTAGTTTTAAATTTTGCTTTGAGAAATATATTGAGCTATAGTACTGCAAAAGTAGATGCTCCAGGAGCTAAAAGTGTATCAAGCTTTGGCTTTGATTTAAACGGAAACGTTGCTAATCCTTTCGCTTCAGGTAGTTTTGGTGTAGGATACGTTTTCTAGCAAAAAACCACTTTGAAATACAAAACCTCTCCATTGGAGAGGTTTTTTTATGACTAAAAATGTTGTTTATTTGCAAGATGGATTGGACTTCTTATATTAAAAACTATCAATCGTATCTCAAGATAGAACGAGGTTTGTCAAAAAACACTGTAGCTAATTACTCTTTTGATATCGAACGTTTGTGTCAATTTTTGCAGGCAAACGGTATTGTAGTTTCTCCTATAAAAATCAAAGAAGAAACTCTTCAGCAATTTGTATATGACGTAGCTACACAAGTAAATGCGCGTTCACAAGCACGAATTATTTCGGGACTTAAGAGTTTTTTTAGTTACCTGATATTTGAAGATTACCGCACAGATAATCCTTTAGAATTAATTGAAAGCCCCAAGACGGGTCGAAAACTTCCGGACACGTTGGCTATCGAAGAGATTGACGCATTGATTGCGGCTATTGATTTAAGCACTAATGAAGGCGAGCGCAATCGTGCTATGTTAGAGGTATTGTACGGCTGTGGTTTGCGTGTTTCTGAATTGGTCTCTCTCAAAATCTCTGACTTGTTTTTTGATGAAGGCTTTATTAAAGTGACGGGAAAAGGGAATAAGCAACGATTCGTTCCAATTGGAGAATTAGCACAGAAATACATCCAGATATATAGAGATGCTATTCGATCTCATATCACGATTAAAAAAGGTTTTGAGGATACTTTGTTTTTAAATAGAAGAGGAGGGCAGTTAACTCGAGCAATGATCTTTACAATTATAAAAAACCTAGCAACCCAGGTCGGACTTCGTAAAAAAATTAGTCCACACACATTCCGACATTCTTTTGCAACTCATTTATTAGAAAATGGTGCTGATCTACGGTCTATTCAATTAATGCTTGGTCATGAATCAATTACAACTACAGAGGTTTATCTGCACTTGGATAGGAGCTTCTTGGCTGAGGTTATGAATACCTATCATCCTAGAAAAAAAGAATAGTTAAAACTGAAAGTTATACTGCCTTTTATCCCATAAAAAAACACCTGCTAAATATAGATTTAGCAGGTGTTTGATACTTTTATTGTTGGTAGTTATATTTAACCGTATCGATTACTTCGCGATATTTACCGCTCTAGTTTCTCTAATAACTGTGACTTTAACTTGACCAGGATAAGTCATTTCTGTCTGAATTTTTTGCGAAATCTCAAAAGATAACGTAGCTGCATTGTCATCAGATACTTTTTCACTTTCTACAATAACACGTAATTCTCTACCGGCTTGAATAGCGTAGGCATTTTTTACACCATTAAATCCGTAAGCCACTTCTTCAAGATCTTTTAAACGTTGGATGTAAGAGTCTAATACTTGTCTTCTCGCACCTGGTCTTGCGCCTGATATAGCATCACACACTTGGATGATAGGAGAAAGCAAAGATTTCATTTCGATCTCATCGTGATGCGCTCCAATTGCATTACAAACCTCTTCTTTTTCACCATATTTCTCAGCCCATTGCATTCCCAATAAAGCGTGAGGTAAATCACTTTCTGCATCTGGCACTTTACCAATATCATGAAGTAAACCAGCTCTTTTGGCCAATTTAACATTCAGACCTAATTCCGCTGCCATAATACCACAAAGTTTAGATACTTCTCTAGAGTGTTGTAGTAAGTTTTGACCATAAGAAGAACGGTATTTCATACGTCCCACTACCTTAATTAACTCTGGGTGTAAACCGTGAATTCCAAGATCGATTACGGTACGTTTACCAACTTCGATAATTTCGTCGTCAATTTGTTTCGCAGTTTTCGCAACTACTTCTTCAATACGTGCCGGGTGAATACGACCATCTGTAACCAATTTGTGAAGAGCCAATCGAGCAATTTCTCTACGCACTGGATCAAAACAAGATAAAATAATCGCTTCAGGTGTATCATCAACAATGATTTCAACTCCTGTAGCGGCTTCTAGTGCGCGAATGTTTCTACCTTCACGACCAATAATTCTACCTTTTACATCGTCAGACTCAATGTTGAAAACAGATACACAATTTTCAACTGCTTCTTCTGTTCCAACTCTTTGGATCGTATTAATTATGATTTTCTTAGCTTCTTGTTGTGCAGTTAATTTAGCTTCCTCAATAGTGTCTTGAATATGAGACATTGCTTTTGATTTTGCTTCAGCTTTTAAGCCTTCTACTAATTGGTTTTTTGCATCATCGGCAGACAAACCTGAAATTACTTCTAGTTGTTGTAGTTGACTTTTGTGTAGTTTTTCAACTTCAACCTGTTTTTTCTCTAAGATTTCAATTTTTGAACTTAATTCTGTTGTTTTGCTTTCAAAATCATCGTTGATTTTTTTAGCTTTTGATAATTCATTTGAGATTTGAGATTCTTTATCTCTCGTTCTTTTTTCTACTTCAGCTACTTTTTTATCTCTCGATAAAATAACCTGTTCGTGTTCTGATTTTAATTCGATAAACTTCTCTTTTGCTTGAAGTATTTTATCTTTCTTTATATTTTCAGCCTCTAAATTAGCGTCTTTTAGTATCGAAGAAGCTTCTTTTTTAGCGTTTTTGATTAGATTAGAGATGTTGCTTTTTTCTATCAATTTGGCTATGCTAAAACCTATTGCAATACCTATAATCCCTGAGATGACGATTGTTACTATGTCCATGTTTGTTTAAAATTTATATATAAAAAAAAGCCTACATTAATTGCTTGTATAAACTCGAGTATGACAAGTTTTGAGCTAACTCACTGTTCAAGTTTTCCTGACGAATCGGGACGTACTCTAGTAGCGATGACTTGCTCATTCTAATTTGTTAGTGTTGAGTTTACCAATTGTGAACTAATGTAGGCAGTATCTTAGTTAATGTAAAGAACGTGTTTTTATCGAGATATTCGTCTAGTAACGCATTGATTTTATTTAATCTATCCATGGTTTCGTCTCCGTTGATAGCATTGTCAATTTGTTTCTGTTCGACTTGAGAAGCAAATTGTAAAGCGCACATGGCTAATACATCTTGCTTATCGCGAACAGCATAATTTTCTTCAAACTGCTTAATCATTGTATCAATTTTTTTTGAAGCACTTCTAAGTCCTTCTTCTTGAGAGAACTCTACCGTTAATGGATAGACTCTGTCTGCAATCGATATTTTTATTTTAAGCTTTTCGTCCATATTTATTAGTCTGCTAGCTGCGCTATGCAATAATCAATTTCGCGAATTAATGAATTTATTTTAAGCTTTGTATCTCTTTTGTTTTCATCGCTGCCCAGTAATGAGTTTGCCATCCTGAGTGTTTCATTTTGCGCTTTTAACGCTTCAATCTCAGTATTCTGAGTTTGAATGGTTTGTGCAGACTTTGTCAATTGGATATGTAATTCTTGAGTGTTTTTTTCTAAATTTTTTATTTTTAGAATCAGTTTTTCAACTTTATTTTCAAGAGTATCAATTATTGCTGCAATTACACTCATTCTATTTCCTAATTCATTACTTAATATTACAAATTTAGTATTAGTTTTTATTATTACAATATTTTATTGGTTTTTTTATTGTAAAAAAGGCAAATTGTTGTAATGTAATTGGTTACGATTTATGTTTTTTTTTATTTAGCAATCCGAATTACTTTTTTTATCTTAGCAAAAATGTAAAGAATGAGATTTTATAATTTATTACTCCTGTTTTCCACTATTTTAATTGCTCAAACTGAATATCCCAAAAACTATTTCGGACTACCCGTCGATATCCCTATTTATCTGTCCGGAAATTTTGCAGAGCTACGTCCCAATCACTTCCATGCGGGGTTTGATATAAAGACGAAGGGTAGAGAAGGGGTAGAAGTACACTCAGTTGCAGATGGTTTTGTTTCTAGAATAAAAATTTCTCCTTATGGAAATGGAAGCGCTATCTATATCGATCATCCCAACGGTTATACTTCTGTTTATTGCCATTTGCAACAAGCAAAGGGCCCAATAGCAGATTATATTAGAAAAACACAGTACAAAGAAAATTCTTTTGAAATTGAACTTTTTTTAAAATCAGATGTGTTGCCTGTAACAAAAGGTGACTTGATAGCTTTAACCGGAAATACGGGCTCGTCTCAGGGGCCTCATTTGCATTTTGAATTTAGAGATACTAAGACGGAGAAAATTATTAATCCATTATTATTTGGTTACGATTCTGTTTTGAATGATACTCGTAAACCAACTGTTGCCGCTTTATATGTATATCCAATTGATGATAATACAACAGTTAATAATTCGAAAAGGCCGCTATTACTTAATTTATCTTTACAAAAAGACGGTTCTTATCTGGCTAATAAAGTAGTTGCTAATGGTAAAATTGGTTTTGGAGTTACAGCCGAAGATTACGATGCCGCATCCTATAGTAAGAATGGTGTTTATAAAATTCAATCATACCTAAATGGAAAACCAAGTTTTGGATTTCAAATGGATACGTATTCTTTTGACGAAATGCGATACATCAATGCATTGATTGATTATCCCAAATACAGAAAGACGGGACAACGTGTACAAAAATTATTCATGACAACTCCATTTCCCCTCAGCATAATCACTGCAGATAGTGATAATGGTGTAGTAGATGTAAAACCTAATTTATCCAATGTTTACAAAATTGATGTTGCTGATTTTTTTGGAAATACGACCACAATCACTGTACCTATTAGTTATGATATGGTTAATGCTGTGATCGAAAAAGAAGTGGTAGAAGGAAATTATTTTGTTAAAGTAAAACGTGAAAACATATTTACGAAAGACAACTGGACTGTTACATTTCCCCCGGGAACCTTTTATGATAATTTCAATATGAATTTTGATGTTCGTGGAGATAATTTGTATTTACATGACGAGATGACACCTGTGCATTCAAGTTTTACAGTTGTAGTTGAAGACGACAAATATACCGATGCGGAAAAGGAGCAGGTGTATATTGCAGATGTTGATTCGAGAGGAAGGTTAGGTTTTAACTATACTACTAAGAAAGGAAATATTTATACTGCAAAAGTAAAATCGCTGGGCAGATATACGTTGGCAAGAGATACTTCAAATCCTACTATTTCATTAGGAAGGTCAATCGAAGGCAAATGGATAAGTTCTCAAAAATCATTAGATTTAACAATTAGTGATTCAGGTTCTGGAATTAAATCATACAATGGTTACCTTAATGGTGTTTGGGCTTTGTTTGAATATGATTATAAAACTAGAACAATAACACATAATTTCAGTGAAGGAATTGTAGCAGAAGGGGCAAACGAATTAAAGGTGGTAGTTGTTGATAACGTTGGGAATTCGACTACCTTTGAAACTCATTTTTTTAGAAGTCAAAAATAAATAACTATAGTTTGAGTATTCGTAACATAATTTTTGGTTGTATTGCCTTTGCAATGAGTTTAAATACTTTCGCTCAATCGGCTATTGTACAAGGTTTTATTTTGGACAAAGAGAATCGGCCAGTAAGCAATGTAAATATTTCTTATTTAAATTATAATGCCAATTCTAAATCGGATGGATTTTATTCGATAAAAATTCCATCAAACCAAAAAGTAACGCTTTCCTTTACACATATTTCTTTTAAGAAAACGGTAGTCACATTGAGTTTAAAAGCTTCTGAAGTTTATAATTTTAATGTGGTCATAAGTGATCAACAAGAACAAATGGGTGAGATTGTTGTTACAAACAATCGAAGACAAGTGCAAGGTGTAGTGACTATAGAGCCTGAACTAATTCGAAAAATGGCCGGAGCTAATGCTGGAATCGAAAATATTCTAAAAACGTTGCCAGGAGTAAATTCGAATAACGAGCTAAGTACGCAATATGCTGTACGAGGAGGTAATTATGATGAGAATTTAGTTTATGTAAATGAAATCGAAATTTATCGTCCTTTCTTGATCCGCTCGGGTCAGCAGGAAGGGTTGAGTTTTACCAATACCGATCTGGTTCAAAATGTTGATTTTTCTGCAGGTGGATTTCAAGCAAAATTTGGAGATAAATTGTCTTCAGTATTAGATATTACATATCGAAAACCTACGGAAGTAAGAGGGACTTTTGAAGCTAGTTTTTTAGGAGGTAGCGCCTCTTTGGATGCTATTTCGAAAAATAAAAAATGGACAGCAGTTACAGGTGTTCGCTATCGCAACAATAGTTTATTGGTCAATAGTCAAGACACTCAAACCAATTATAAGCCCACATTTGTCGATGTGCAAACAAATGTGAATTACAATGCATCTGATAAATGGAACTTTAACTTTTTGGGTAATATATCGCAAAACAACTATAATTATCAGCCATTATCGCGTGAAACAAAATTTGGTACGATAGACAAACCAATGGCGCTTACCGTATATTACGAAGGACAGGAGAAGGATAAATATGCTACTTATTTTGGAGCTTTTAAAACTACTTTTAAAGCTTCAGATACATTTACTCTAAAGTTTATAAGTTCACTTTTTCATACTACAGAGCAGGAGCATTTTGATATTCTAGCACAATACCGTTTAGGAGAAGTAGATACTTCAATAGGGTCTGATACTTATGGCAATGTTAGTTTTACAAGAGGTATAGGCTCACAGTTAAATCATGCTCGAAATGATTTGGATGCCTTAATAAGCAACACCGAAATCAAAGGGTTTCATGACTGGAAACAAAATTTAATAGAGTGGGGAGCAAAATACACTCGCGAATCTATAAGAGATAGAGTGATTGAGTGGGAAGTTATTGATTCTGCTGGGTTTGCTATAAATCCTCCTGATAAATTTTTGCCTACAAACGATCAGCCTTACACATCTTATGCAGGCCCTTTGGTTCCTTATAATGCAGTTAGGGCTATTAATAATAATTCTATCAATCGCTTTTCTGGGTATCTACAATGGAGTAGAAAAGATAAATTAGGAAATGCAGATGTATGGTATAACGCAGGAGTTCGTATTCATAATTGGTCGGTTGCAGGGACTAATGCTAGTGGGGAGGCACAAACAGTAGTGAGTCCTAGAGGGCAATTGGCGATTAAGCCGCAGTGGGAGAAAGATATGGTCTTTAGAGTCTCGGGTGGTATCTATCATCAGCCACCTTTTTATAGAGAACTGCGTAATGCAAATGGTGAAGTGCAAGCCGATGTTGAAGCTCAAAAATCAGTTCATTTGGTTTTAAGTAATGATTATAGTTTTAAAATGTGGGACCGCCCGTTTAAGCTGGTTTCAGAGGTATATTACAAATCGTTGTCAAATGTTAATACTTACACTGTAGATAATGTACGTATTCGTTACGCTGCTGCTAATGATGCTGTGGCTTACGCGCAAGGATTAGATTTGCGTTTAAATGGTGAATTTGTACCAGGAACTGAATCTTGGATTAGTTTTGGTTATTTAAAAACAGAAGAAAATAGTGCTGATAAAGGATATATTGCTAGACCTACAGATCAACGTTTAAAGTTTGCTTTGCTATTTCAAGATTACATGCCAAACATTCCATCAGTAAAATTATATCTCAATTTAGTTTATAATACAGGACTGCCGGGCGGATCTCCTGCCTATGCAGACCCCTATCTATATCAAAATCGTTTAAATGATTATAGAAGGGCAGATGTTGGATTCTTCAAGGAATTTATAAACAGTACTAAGCCTAGACCAACCAGTGGTTTGTTTAAAGATTTTAAAGAACTAGCGCTTGGTTTTGAGATTTTTAATATTTTTAATAATCAAAATGCGATAACCAATACTTGGGTGCGAGATGTATATACAAAGTCAGAATACGGAATACCAAACTATATGACTACTCGTGTATTTAATATAAAAATGACAATGAAATTGTAGCTTAAAAGTTTAATTTATTTATAAAAAGGAACAATAAACAGAATTTCATTTTTTAAATTGTTTACATTTGATTTTGTTTTAATAGGTAGGATATTATGAAGGATATAAAAATAGTTGTTTTAGCCGTTTTAGTTTTATTAGTAGCAAGTTGTAAAGAAGAGGTGGAGAAGCCAAAAGTAATTTACGACGGTGCTAATAAAAACAAACCGTACACAAAATTAGATTCAACTCAAGTGGCGATCGCAGACTTACCTATACAGATGGAAGGGACAGACTATTTGATTCATCCAGTTGGAGATTTGAGAGTATATGAAAAAGGTACTAAATCTCGCTATGGATCTTCTAGTGTTATAGATTTGAGTTTCACCATTTCTAATTTTGGAGAAGATGAAATCACAGGTTATCTTCAAAATTTGAAATTTCAAAAAGTTAGTTCAGATTCAATCAGACCTTTAACAGATAAAGCAATTTTGATTCAAACTGCATCTTATTTAAGTGGTATAGCAGATAAAACTAAAAATAAAATTTTGGTTTATACGTTGTTTGACATGGATTCTAATAGAGATGGAAAGTTAGACACAAGCGATATCAAAAGTTTGTATTTAAGTGATATTAGTGGTTCAAATTTTACTAAAATTTCAGTTGACTTAGAAGAGTTAATCGATTGGAGCCTGATAGAATCTCAAAACCGTCTGTATTTTAGAACTGTTGAGGATACTAATAAAAATGGTCAATTTGATAAAAATGACGTGCTACATTATAATTATATAGATTTGTCTAGTAGTTCTTGGGAGGTTAAAAGTTATAAGCCTATTTAAATTAAAATATCGCTTTCTAAATCTGATTTTTCAATATTAAAATCAAATCCTAATTCTTTTACTAATTGAATTACTAAATTTTTATACCAGTTTTCAGACTTGGGATGAATGTAGATGGTTTCGATCAATTGGTTGATGTCTACATTTATTTTTAAGCCGTCATTCAATTTTAAATTGTTTTCTGTTACATCTGTAAGGATACGTACCTCTCTCTCGTACTGAAAACTTTTTCTCTTGAATAGAAATGGGAAGAACATATCGTCAAACGGAATGTATTCTTTTTTGTAATCGATGTAATTTACTTCGCCAATATGTTGTGTGAAATTTTTCTCTTGGACTAAGCATTCTTGTAATCTTCCGATGGTGGACTGTATGGCTAAACCTTCACTATTTTGAGTAAATATTTGCCACATTGCAAATGATTCGTACTCATTAATATGCCAGCTACTAATGGCTACTTTTTCTCTATGCGTTTTGTAATATTTTAAAAAGTCAGGATTATCAGTTGATAGTCTTTTAATTTCTTCGTAGGTAGGTTCGCTAAAAGTACCTTCATACTGATCTTCAAATTTATCCGAACGAGACATAAATAGCTTTTTAGAAAGTAATAATTCTAAAAATTTGGACAGGTCTAAATATTTCCAAACTACAGTATCGTTATCGGAAGGTAACTTAATATTGGGATTGTGGATATACATTTTTCTTTTGCTAAACAGTTAATTACTGTGATTTAATCATATTGTCAAAATTGTAAAGAGTCATGATCATTCAAAGCAAAGTAAATTTGTAAATGCAATGCTATATGATTAAATCAACATAACAGGAAATATAGTCAAAGTTAAATAACTAACTTATGATTCTAATGACTGCATCGTTACCAATTTGTTATATGTTCCGTTGAATTGAATAAGTTGTTCATGACTTCCTTGTTCAACGATTTTTCCTTTTTGCATTACAATTATGACATCTGCTTTTTGAATGGTAGATAGACGATGCGCAATGACTATTGAAGTTCTGTTTTGCATCATGTTCTCAAGAGCGACTTGTACAAATTTTTCACTTTCGGTATCTAGGGCAGATGTGGCTTCATCTAAGATCATTATTGGAGGATTTTTTAGAACTGCTCTAGCAATTGATAAGCGTTGTTTTTGCCCACCAGAAAGCTTGTTTCCACTATCTCCAATGTTAGTATGAATGCCAAGGGGCAATGCATTTACAAACTCATATGCATTAGCAATTTTTAGCGCTTCTATAATTTCTTCGTCAGAAGCGTCAAGTTTTCCTAGCGAGATATTTGCTTTGATTGTATCGTTAAATAGAATACTGTCTTGTGTTACTAGCCCCATCATAGAACGCAGTGATTGAATGTTAAAGTCTTTGACATTTGTACCATCAATTTCGATGGTACCTTCATTAACATCATAAAAACGAGTCAATAAATTGGCGATGGTACTTTTTCCGCTTCCAGACTGACCTACTAGAGCGATAGTTTGTCCTTTTTTAACTTCTAGCGAAAAATCTTTTAATACAGTTTCGTCTTCGTATTTAAAATTAATATTTTTAATACTGATCACCGATTCAAAGGATGTTTTTAAAACGGCATTTTCTTTAGATTGTATAGGGTTTTCTTGGTCAAGAATTTCCAAAACACGTTCTGCTGCAGCATTTCCCTTCTTAACACTGTAAGAAGCTTTAGATATAGACTTGGCAGGTGTAAGGATGTTATAGGCAAGTCCCATGTAAGCGATGAAAGAAGCACCATTCAATGTTTTGTCAATTAGAACCATTTGACCACCATACCAAAGTAGAATGGTAATCACCATAATCCCCATAAATTCACTTGCTGGTGACGCTAAGTTTTGTCTGTTTCCGATGCTATTAGATAAAGTAAAAAAACGTTGTGTTGACTCTTGAAAAATACGATTGAAGTATTGTTCTGAGTTGTATCCCTTTACAACTTTAAGTCCGCCCAAAGTTTCCTCAATGGTTGATAGAAATATACCTTGTTCTTCTTGCGCTTTGGTTGATTTTTTCTTTAATTGCTTACCAATAAGCGAAATTACATAACCAGAAACTGGAATAAATATAAAAACAAACAATGTAAGCTGAGTGCTTATTGTGAGCATGGCTATGATGGTAAATACGATTGTCAAAGGCTCTTTTACAATCAATTCAAGTATTGATAAAAAAGAAGTTTGAACCTCATTTACATCGGCTGAAATTCGTGCAATTACATCTCCTTTTCTCTTTTCTGAAAAGAAAGCCAACGGAAGCTCTAAAGTTTTTTTATACATAGCATTACGCATATCTCTAAGAATTCCATTTCTTAGAAAAGTAATAAAAAACAAAGCCAAATAATCAGACAAGTTTTTTAATAGAAAGATACTGATAATGACAGCTACCATTATACTCAACGTTTGGCTTACACCATATGTCGCTGTAGTGTTTGTAATGAAATAACTTAAATAATCTTCTGCATAAGTTTTAAATTCCCATATACCCGTATAGGTAGGAACAATCGTATTTTTTTTCGTTTGATCAAATAATACCTGCATCATCGGAATTAATGACATAAAGGAAAGCGTGCTGAAAAGAGCATATAAAACATTAAAAAAGATGTTTAAGTAGGCGTATTTTTTATAAGGAATTATAAAAGAGAAGATTTTTTTAAAATTATCCATTCAGATAGTGTATTGTTATTTTGTGGACTTTATAACAGATTTAAAAGTAATTCAAATCGTTAGTGGTCAAATTAAGACCCGACTGCAAATTTAGTGAATTTACAGTCGGGTCTATGTATTTTACCGAAAAGTTGTGAACCCTAGTTCAATTGCATTCCAGTTATTATATTTTGTATTTTCTCATTCAAATAAGCATCTGTCTCAGTGAATTTATCAACCGATTCCAATTCCGTATTCACACTGATGTAGAATTTTATTTTTGGCTCTGTTCCACTTGGTCTAGCGCAAATTTTCGATCCGTCTTCAGTATAGTAAATTAATACATCTGCTTTAGGCATAGTAAGTTTTTCTACTTCTCCCGTTAAAAGATTTTTTGCTGTCGAAGCTTTGTAATCTTCGACCATGATAACTCTTTGACCGCTGATTTCCTTTATTGGATTTTCACGTAGATCAACCATCATTTTATTGATTTCAGCCAAACCATCCAGTCCTTTTTTTGTAAGCGAAATCAAATGTTCTTTGTAAAATCCAAAATCAACATAATGCTGAATTAATTCTTTGTAAGCAGAGCTTCCTTTTGCTTTTGCTTGGGCAGCAACCTCGCAAATCAATAAAGTAGCAGCAACTGCATCTTTATCACGTACAGCGTCACCAACCATATAGCCAAAACTCTCTTCACCACCACCAATAAATTTCGATTCTGGGAAATCTTTTACCATTTTGGCAATCCATTTAAAACCAGTCAAGCCACTTTTATATTCTACACCGTAAGCAGAAGCTAATTCCATCACCATAGGAGTAGAAACAATCGTAGAAGCAACAAATTGCTTACCGTCTAATTTACCTGCGTTTTTCCACTTTTCTAAAAGAAAAGCAGTCATTAAAATCATCGATTGGTTACCATTCAATAAAGTCATTGCACCTTCGTTGTTGCGCACTGCAACTCCAAGACGGTCACAGTCCGGGTCAGTACCAATTACAATATCAGCATTAATTTTATCGGCCAATTCTGTTGCCATCTTCAAAGCTTCTGGTTCTTCTGGGTTTGGAGATTTTACTGTTGGGAAATCACCATTTGGTACCGCTTGCTCTTCAACAATATTTACGTTTTTATACCCAGCTTGCTCCAAGGTTTGAGGAGTAACTGTTATTGATGTTCCGTGCAAAGAAGTAAAAACAATTTTTAAATCGTCTTTTGCAGCAGCAGGAGTATCAAAACTAGCGTTTTCAACTGTAGAGTCAATAAATGCTTTGTCAATATCCTTGTCGATATAATGTATCAAGCTTTCATTAGCTTCAAACTTGATTTGGTTGTATTTTAAGTTTTCGATTACATCAATAATAGTACCATCTTCTGGAGGAACAATTTGTCCACCATCTTGCCAGTACACCTTGTAACCATTATATTCTGGAGGGTTGTGAGAAGCTGTTAAAACAATTCCGCACTGACATCCCAAATGTTTTACTGCAAATGACAATTCTGGAGTAGGGCGTAAAGAAGAGAATAAATAAACTTCAACACCATTTGCCGAAAATACATCTGCTACGACTTTTGCCAAAGTATCACTATTGTGACGACAGTCAAAAGCAATTACAGCTTTTAAGGGTTGGTTTGGAAAGGCAATATGCAAATAATCAGCAAGACCTTGAGTGCTTTTCCCAAGCGTGTATTTGTTGATTCTGTTGTCTCCAGCACCCATTGTTCCGCGCATTCCACCCGTCCCAAATTCCAAACTTTTGTAAAAACTCTCTTCCAGTTCTTTTGGAGAATTAGCAATCAAAGCTTGTACTTCTTCTTGTGTTTTTGCGTCAAAAACAGGGCTCAACCACTCGTTGGCAGCATCCAAAATGTTTTGTTTGATTTCCATTTATTGTATGTTTTTAGTTGTTAGTATCTTTTTTAGGCATTTATCCTGCTCCTAACGCTTCGGTAAGTTCGATCATTTTCTAGCAGAAAAAAGCTGTAAAACGATTTCTCCCGACGCTTCGTGATTATTTAGGACTAGGACAATAGTTATAAATTAACCATTGTTGCAACCTTATATCTTTCTTCGTTATTTTTCGTCCTTAATATAATTTCACCTAGGAAACCAGCGAGGAACAATTGTGTACCAAGTATCATAGTTGTCAATGCAATATAAAACCACGGGTTGCTAGTAACCAAACTATATTTCATGCCATTATAGACATGGTAAAGTTTTAAAAAACCAATATAAGTCGTCGACAACAATCCGATTAGGAACATAATAGAACCCATTGCACCAAATAAATGCATAGGTCGTTTGCCAAATTTAGACAAAAACCAAATGGTAATCAAGTCTAAAAAGCCATTAATGAAACGTTCCATTCCAAATTTTGTCTCTCCGTATTTTCTAGCTTGGTGAATAACTACCTTTTCTCCGATTTTTCCAAATCCAGCATTCTTTGCCAAAACGGGAATGTAGCGGTGCATTTCTCCCGAAACTTCTACATTTTTGACTACTATGTTTTTATACGCTTTCAAGCCACAGTTAAAATCGTTCAATTGTACCCCCGACGTTTTACGAGCAGCCCAATTAAATAGTTTTGATGGAATGTTTTTTGCAACGACCGAATCATAGCGTTTCTTTTTCCATCCCGAAACCAAATCAAAATTTTGTTTTGTAATCATTTCATACAATCCTGGAATTTCATCTGGACTATCTTGTAAGTCAGCATCCATAGTTATGATAACATCACCTTTTGCTTGTGCAAAGCCGGCGTGCAATGCCTGTGATTTACCAAAGTTCTTCATGAAACGAATTCCCTTGATATTTGGGTTCACTTGAGAAAAACCTTCGATAATCGACCAAGAATTATCGGTACTACCGTCGTCCAAGAAAATTACCTCATAGGTATATTGATTAGCTTGCATCACTTTTATGATCCAATGGTATAATTCTTTAAGAGATTCTTCTTCGTTTAAAAGAGGAATGAGGATAGATAAATTCATTAGTTATCTTATGATGTAGTTTTTGATTTGAAAAAAGCTGCCATTATTAAACCCAATATCGCACAGAAAAAGAGATTGACCACTGATCCTTTAAGTTGTTCAACAATGGAAAATGGATCTGTTTTTCTTAAATTAGCTATCATTTCGTTTAAAGAAGATTCTGGAACACCGAATTTTGTAGATGTACTCTTTAGGTAATTGATTGTTAGTTCTAAAAGTGAGCTTTTAATAGTAGGGTCAATTATGTTGAAAAGTACCATCTTAAAACCTACCGAAATAATTAAGCCAATTAGTGCTGTGATAAAATAAGCTGTAAATGCCTCTTTAAAAGGGAAAATATTATTTAGATCATTTTTGGTCTTAACCAACATAATAGCTGGGATTATTATGAAAACCGAAAAACTTAAGAGTGTAGTCCACCATGCGATAAATAATTCTAAGTTAACAGCATACATTATAGTAGTAATGAATGATAAAGTGATTCCTGTTATAACACCATAGGTGATGCTATTTTTTTTAATTATTTCATTAACCATTTAACGATATCTTTTGTTTAGATTGCAAATATAACAAATCCCTATTTATGAAGGAGTATATTTCTATTTTTGGCGTTGAATAAAAAATAAACAAATAAAGATTTGTTTATTGAAAAATAATTGTACTTTTGCATCCTCAAATTAATACAATATAAAATAAAAGGTTGTAAGCTGTTTATACCTTTTCTGTAAAAAAGAAAAGCCGCAAAGCAATTATAATCAAAACAAATAAAAGATTTACAAGATGAAAAAAGGTGTACACCCAGAAAATTACAGATTAGTTGCTTTTAAAGACATGTCTAACGAAGAAGTTTTTATTACAAAATCAACTGCAGATACTAGAGAGACAATTACACACGAAGGTGTTGAATACCCAGTTGTAAAATTGGAGATTTCTAGAACTTCTCACCCTTTTTACACAGGTAAAAACAAACTTATTGATACTGCTGGACGTATTGATAAATTTAAAACTAAATACGCAAAACATATTAAATAATTTAATTTGTTTTCAAAATATAAGAAGCCTCGCAATTTGCGGGGCTTTTTTTATGGACTATAATAAATTAATTTTGTAATTTTTATTCTCTCTTTTCTTATCGATTTTTTGATGTCAATTTATCGTTAATCCAGAAATCAGGAGATAATTAAACCAAAAACTTTGTAACTTTGGTTCCTTATAACTTTGTAACTCTATAAAATGAACTATATCCTTTTTGACGGTCCTTCTAGAAATGCTTTATTGCCTTTTACTTTTACCCGTCCCGTGGCTGATATTTTAATCGGAATTCTAACTATTCGTCAAAAATGGGAAATGTATTTAGGATCTACCACGACGACCTTGACAGAGGAATATTTGGCTGATAAATATCCCATGGTAGAATTAGAGGAGAATGTAATGATTAATGCTTCCTTTTTGCCAAATTTTGAGTTGGTAGAATTAATTAGTGATCTAGGAGTTAATCAAGCTATTTTTAAAGGAGAAGAAGTAGTTGCTTTTTATTATGGCGAAAATCAAGAGCAAATTGATTTTGATGACTATGAAATTATAGAATTTGAATACGATATCCTTTCAGTAAATAATCCTTGGGATATTTTTTCGAAAAATGATGCTGCCATTCGTGCTGATTTTGAACTTTTAACCGAAGATAGAAAATCGCAACCTATTCCTAAAAGTGTCAATGTTATCGCACCAGAAAATGTATTTATAGAAGAAGGAGCTGTTCTTGAGTTCGTAACTCTTAATGCCTCTAGCGGTCCGATTTATATTGGTAAGGATTCAGAAATAATGGAGAATACGGTTATTCGTGGTCCTTTTGCTTTAGGAGAAAAAGGAATAGTTAAAATGGGATCAAAAATATATGGCGCAACAACTGTTGGTCCAGCTTCTCGTATAGGGGGAGAAGTTAAGAATTCTGTCATTTTTGCAAATTCAAATAAAGGACATGAAGGCTTTTTGGGTGATTCTGTTTTAGGAGAATGGTGTAATATTGGGGCAGATAGCAACAATTCTAACTTGAAAAACAACTATGATGAAGTGAAACTTTGGAATTACCAAACTGAAAGTTTCACCAAAACAGGTTTGCAATTTTGCGGCTTAATGATGGGAGATCACAGTAAATGCGGAATCAATACAATGTTTAATACAGGAACAGTAGTAGGAGTAAGCGCCAATATTTTTGGAACTGGATTTCCTCGAAATTTTGTTCCTAGTTTTTCTTGGGGTGGTGCTTCAGGATTTACAACTTACATGACCAAAAAAGCATTTGAAACAGCAAGAATCGTAATGGGACGCCGAGGTTTGGAATTTAATGAGCAAGAAGCTGCTATATTAGAGCATGTTTTTGAAGAAACTAAAAAGTGGAGAAAAGACTAATTTCTAAAATATAAATATATAAAGCCATAAACTAAGATTTAATATCAATTAGTTTATGGCTTTTTCATTTCATATGACTGATAGCAACATAAATCTCAAAATTTACTAAAGCTAAAAAGTAGAGAACTGATATTTAATTTTGTTAAAATCTTAATGCTATTGCTATTTATGCAGTAAAAAATTATATAACTCTAATAAAATAAAGATTTGAAGTAATTAGATTGAAAAATTATTTGAAAAACCGATGTTTTGTTGTTTTTTTGATGAAGAATAAATATTTACTATATGGAAGAAGTTGTAGGTTTGTTGAATGATATTATTTGGAGTAATGCTTTAATCGTTTTGTGCTTGGGTACGGGGCTTTATTTCTCGGTTCGAACACGCTTTGTGCAAGTACGAAAGTTAAAAGAAATGGTTCGATTATTATTCGACGGAAAAAGTACCGAGTCTGGTGTTTCTTCTTTTCAAGCCTTGGCAATGTCTCTTGCTGGTAGAGTAGGTACTGGGAATATTGCAGGAGTAGCAACAGCTATCGCTTTCGGTGGGCCAGGAGCTTTATTCTGGATGTGGGTAGTAGCATTTTTAGGTGCTAGTACGGCCTATGTCGAAGCGGCTTTGGCGCAAATTTATAAAGAAAAGCATTTAGGAGAGTTTCGTGGAGGTCCAGCATACTACATAGAGAGAGGTTTGGACGTAAAGTGGTTTGCAATTTTATTTGCATTCGTTTCGGTAATCTCCGCAGGGCTATTTTTACCTGGAGTACAAGCTAATTCGGTCGTTGTTGGAATCGAAAATTCATTTCAAATTGATACTTGGAAAACAGGTTTATTAGTGGTTATAATATTTGCAACCATTGTTTTTGGTGGAGTTAAACGTATAGCCAAATTCACAGAGTATGTGGTTCCCTTTATGGCTGTCGGGTATATTATTTTGGCACTAATTATTTTAATTGTTGATTTTCAACAAATACCATCTTTGATAGCATTAGTTTTTAAAAGTGCTTTTAATATGGAGGCTGGTTTTGGTGCCGTTTTCGGAATGGCTATTCAGTATGGTGTTAAAAGAGGAGTATATTCAAATGAGGCAGGACAAGGTACTGCACCTCATATTGCTGCTGCCGCAGCAATTTCACATCCAGCAAAACAAGGTTTGGTGCAATCATTTTCGGTTTACATCGATACTTTATTTGTTTGTACGGCTACCGGTTTTATGTTGTTAATTACCGGAATGTATAATGTTCAAAATCCTAATTTTGGTGCAGCAGGCGCACCTGAATTTTTATACGAAGGATTACCAAATGTGGCCGTAGGTCCTGCCTTTACACAGAGCGCCATGGATACAGTATTTCCAGGTTTTGGTGGGTATTTTGTAGCTGTTGCATTGTTTTTCTTTGCTTTTACAACTATTCTAGCGTATTACTATATAGCTGATTCTAATGTTTCATATTTAACTAGAAAATTTGAATCGCCTATTTATTCGCATATTTTAAAAGTAGTAATGATGCTTGTCATTATGTATGGGTCAATAAGTCAAGCCTCACTGGCTTGGGGATTAGGAGACATCGGAGTTGGTCTTATGGCTTGGTTTAATATCATCGCAATTATTTTATTGCAAAAACCAGCTTTAGATTCATTGAAAGATTACGAAAAACAATTAAAAGAAGGTAAAGATCCCGTATTTGATCCAGATGATATTGGTGTTTCAAATGCCCATATTTGGCAT
Organism: Flavobacterium algicola; assembly: GCF_022399565.1. GTDB lineage: Bacteria > Bacteroidota > Bacteroidia > Flavobacteriales > Flavobacteriaceae > Flavobacterium > Flavobacterium algicola. The sequence continues at coordinate 322,905 of NZ_JAJTUT010000001.1, read as the reverse complement.
ACAATAAATAAAAAACAATAGGTTCGTTTTTTAGATAGTCTACTTACAAAGCTTCTCTGTATCAGTTTTATTTTGATTAGAGAAGCTTTTGTTTTTATTGGATTTCGAAGATTAAATCTGTTATCTTTGCCGCTTCAAAAAACGTTACAACTCTTTATAAATATAGCATGATTACAGTAAATGATATTTCGGTACAATTTGGAGGAACCACTCTTTTTAGTGATGTTTCTTTTGCCATAAATGAAAATGATAAAATAGCCTTAATGGGTAAAAATGGTGCGGGGAAATCAACATTGTTAAAAATTATTGCTGGTCAAAGTAAGCCATCTACGGGTAGTGTTTCAGCTCCCAAAGAGGCAGTTGTAGCTTATTTGCCTCAGCATTTGTTGACAACAGATGGCACTACCGTAATGGAGGAAACATCGAAAGCTTTTGGCGAAATTTTGGGTATGAAAGCCGAGATTGATGAAATTAATGAGCAATTGACCATTCGTACTGATTATGAAAGTGATGCATATATGAAATTGATCGAAAGAGTTTCTGACTTAAGTGAGAAATATTATGCGATCGAAGAGGTGAATTATGAAGCTGAAGTAGAGAAAATATTAACTGGTTTAGGATTTGAACGCGAAGATTTTACACGCCAAACTTCTGAATTCTCTGGAGGTTGGAGAATGCGAATCGAATTGGCTAAAATACTTTTGCAAAAGCCAGACTTAATTTTACTAGATGAGCCTACCAATCACATGGATATTGAAAGTATTCAATGGTTAGAAGAATTTTTAATCAATGAAGCCAAAGCAGTTGTAGTGATTTCCCACGATAGAGCTTTTGTAGATAATATTACCAATCGTACAATCGAAGTAACGATGGGACGTATATATGATTATAAGGCAAAGTACTCTCATTATTTAGAATTGCGAAAAGACCGTCGCGTACACCAACAAAAAGCGTATGACGAGCAACAAAGAATGATTGCTGACAACAGAACTTTTATAGATCGTTTTAAAGGAACTTTCTCTAAAACAGATGCAGTTCAATCGCGTGTCAAAATGTTAGAGAAGTTAGTTATAGTACAAGTTGATGAAGTGGATAACTCCGCCTTAAAACTGAAATTTCCTGCAGCTGCACGTTCTGGGCAATATCCAGTTATTGTAAAAGAATTAGACAAAGCGTACGGAGATCATGTTGTGTTTAAAAATGCAAATATTGTTATCGAAAGAGGAGAAAAAGTTGCATTTGTAGGGAAGAATGGTGAAGGTAAATCGACTATGATTAAAGCAATCATGAAAGAGCTAGAAATCGACGGCGGTGTGCTAGAAATTGGTCACAATGCTCAAATTGGATATTTTGCTCAAAACCAAGCTTCTTTATTAAACGAGAATGCAACTATTTTTGAGACTATTGACGATATCGCGGTTGGCGATGTAAGAACACAAATCAAAAATATTTTAGGAGCATTTATGTTTCAAGGAGATGATATTACCAAGAAAGTAAAAGTGCTTTCTGGAGGTGAAAAGACGCGTTTAGCAATGATCAAATTGCTACTTGAACCTGTAAACTTATTGATTCTGGATGAACCCTCGAATCACTTAGATATGAAAACCAAGGACATTATCAAAGATGCACTGCGTGATTTTGATGGTACACTTATTTTAGTGTCTCACGATAGGGATTTCTTGGATGGTTTGGCTACTAAAGTATTTGAATTTAAAAACAAGCGAGTTATTGAACATTTTGAGGACATCACTGGATTCTTAGCAAATAAGAAAATGGAAAGTATGAGAGAAATTGAAAAATAAAAGAATACCTGTCTTAGGTACATCCTAAAATTATAGCCGCCAATAAAAATGATTTATAAGATATGAATCGGCTTGATTGGCGGTTATTTTTTTATAGTCGAATTCCTGGAGGTAATAATTCTTTGTACTCTGGATTTTTCTTGAAGAAAACAACAATTTCAGGTAAGATGGGAACCACTTTTAATTTTCGTTCAATGGCGATTGCCATGATGTCTGTTAAGAAGCGGTAAATGAATTCTTTATTTTCAAATCCTTCGGGAGTATTGACTTTAGTTAAGAATATTTTTCGCTCTTGAAATGAATATTCAATAGTTACTAATCCTTCCGTAGTAATAGTTTCGAATTGTCTCGCGAAAGCATTGTCTTTAATTTCTAAGGTACTTAAATGTTCCATTTATAATTTAAATATAACGGTTAATATTTCAAAATGTAATTGAACTTTATAATCGCTTCATGATCAAAGTATAATTTAATTGCAGGATGATCTAAATTTTTTACTCTAGATAATAGAATGTAAAAATTAATGAAGGCAGTGTAACAAAGTTAGTGATTTGATTATCAAAGAGCAACGTTTGTGGCTGATTTAACAAAGTGCTTGGTTTGTTCATTTGAAACTAAATTTCCGTTCCAAATAAATATGAAGATTTATAAATGAAACAGAAAGTATTCATAAAAACAGCTGTGAATAGATTGGTATTGACTATTAAAGCGCTAAATTTATATAATACAACGACATTTTTATAGTACTTACCATTATGAGCAAAATCCCTGTTTATTTTATGCCTGGTTTGGCAGCTAGCACCTTAATTTTTGAACGTATTGCGCTCCCTGATGAGTTTGAAGTAATTTTTCTGGAGTGGGAAATCCCCCTATTAAAAGAATCATTATCGGATTATGCTCTTCGTATAACAAAGAAAATTAAACACCCTAATCCAGTTTTGATAGGGGTATCATTTGGTGGAATTTTAGTTCAAGAGATGGCACTGCACATCCCTGTTAGAAAAATTATTATAATATCTAGTGTCAAAAGTAGTTTGGAATTTCCTACGAGAATGAAACTTGCAAAATCGACAAAGGCTTACAAACTCATTCCGATGAACTTAATACTTAACCTAGAAAACCTTGCCCGTTTTTCTTTTGGAGAAAAGATAAATCAGCGATTAAAACTTTATGAAAAGTTCCTTTCTGTTCGAGATATATATTATTTGGAGTGGGCAGTAGAACAAGTGGTTTTGTGGAATAGAGTTAAACCTGTAGAGGGAATTATTCATATTCACGGGGATGCAGATGACGTTTTTCCAATCAAAAATATAAAAGATTGTATCGTATTAAAGGGGGCAACACATATCTTAATATTAAGTAAATACAAGTGGTTGAATGCTAATTTACCCGAATTAATTTTGAAAAAGTAGGAAATCTTTCAGATGGAAACAATTATATTTAGGTACCAGTTTTACTGCTTCCACTTTATTGCACAGCCTATACTTGGTTTTTGAACAGGATTCATCGTTCTGTTATAAAGGACAGCATCAATTGCTCCGCGCAAATCGCTACCACTTACCGGAATTCTGTTTCCAGGGCGACTATCGTCTAATTGACCGCGATATACTAATTTGTCCTGAGCATCGAATAGAAAAAAATCAGGCGTACATGCTGCTTGGTATGCATTGGCAACTTCTTGACTTTCGTCGTACAGATAGAAAAATTCAAAACTATTCTCAAAGGCAAACTCAGTCATATATCTAGGTCCATCTTGAGGAAAACTAAGTGCATCGTTGCTCGATATAGCAACTATGCCTATACCTTGTACTCTATAATCATTAGCAATCATTAGAATTTCTTCCATAACGTGATGCACAAAGGGGCAGTGATTGCAGATAAAAATAACTAGTGTTCCTTTTTCACCGCGACAATCATTGAACGAAATGTTTGAAGTTCGGGTTGCCGCATCATACAATAAAAAATCGGGTGCCTTAGTTCCTAGACTAAGCATATTGGATTCTGTTCTAGACATGACTTTATAATTTAATTCTTAAAGTTATGAAAAAGCTACCTTAATAGTGGGTAAAACCTGAATTTATTTAGTAATTATAAATTGAAATTAGTAAGTGGATGGTTTAGTTAGATTTTAATTTATTTATGAAAGAAGATAATAGCTCTTTCCCCTCGTCCCACTGTCCAAGATTTGACAGTGTATTAATGTGTCCCCTCAGACCAATAGACACAAAGTCGCTTCCCCATTTTTCAGAAAAGAAAGTCGCTCGCTCTACACTTACGTACGGGTCATTGGTACTGGTTATTACAAGCGAAGGGAATTTTAGTTTTTGAAGAGGTATTGGAGCAAAATCCCTAATGATATCTGGAGTATGTTCTGCAGAGTCAACATCTGCAGGCGCAACAATTAATGCACCAATAATATTGTCGTTATAATGTTGATTTGCCCAGATAGTGATCAAGATTGAGCCTAAACTATGACCAATGAGTAAAGTAGGTTGAGTGAGTGATTCAATAGTTTGATTTAGATTATCGAGCCAATCCTTTAGTATAGGTTTGTCCCAATCGCTTTGGTTGATAATTATTGAATTACTGTTATCGTTGTGCCACAATTGCTGCCAATGTTCAGCTCCTGAACCGCCCAATCCTGGAACTATTAATAAATTTGGTCGGTCATTACGTTCTGTAGTCATCATAAAGTGATAATTAAAAATACATTTTTAACAAAAATAAGAAATACTAACCTACCATTTCATGATTTAATTATAAAGTGAATTCAAGTCTTTGTTAATTTTGGACAACTAGCATACAAGGCAAAAAAAAAGCTTTGTCCGATAAGAACAAAGCTTTGATATTATTTTTCTGGTTGATGAACGACTAGTTGTGGAAATGGAATTTCAATTCCTTCCTTATCAAATGCGATTTTAAGTCTTTTTCTAAGCTCACCGGTAACTTCCCACTGTTTACTAGCTAATGTTTCACCTACTATTTTAACGACGATTGAAGAGTCTGCAAAATCATTTACGCGCAAGAATTGTGGCGCTTTCAAAATTGACTCTTTAAAAGGAGAAGTTTGAGCAAGTTCTTCTCCAACTTCATTAATAACCTTAATAAGGTGGTCTAAATTAGTACTATATCCTACGCCCATATCAAGATTAACTTTGGAAAAGTCTTTTGATAGATTAGACACCGTTTTAATTTCTCCATGTGGAATATGATGTACAGTTCCGTCCATATCTCTTAAAGTTGTTTTTCGTAAGCTTATGTCTTCAACAGCGCCACTCAATGTGTCAAATTTTACAACATCACCAATGCGATATTGGTTCTCTAGAATGATAAAAAGACCTGTAATTACATCTCGTATAAGGTATTGTCCTCCAAAACCAAAAGCCAAACCTACGATTCCTGCTGCAGCGATAATTGGTGCAATTTCGATTCCAAATTCACTTAAGATCATTAACAAACTAATAGTTATAATGGCAATTTTGGATGTAGTGGTGAAAATCTGAATTAACGTATTTTCTCTTTTCTCTTCAGAATCTTTTGATTGATGCTTTTCAGGTCGAATGGCAATACGAACAGCTTTTGCGATAAAACTGGTGAGTACTTTATGAATGATAATAGATACAATTATAATAAATAGCACCTTGATACCGCTCGACATTAGCCAAGCGATGATTTTTTCGGCATATAAATCTCCGTACTTATGTACGATTTTGTAGAAGAAATCTGTGTTCATAGTGTTGTTTTTATATGAAATTTTTAATTTTTTGCAATTTAAAAGTTTTTGACTGTTTCACACAATTACCTTTGTTGTTATTATGTTAAAATAGGGCTAGGCAGTGCACAATTGATAAGTGGTATGCTGCTATTTCTAAAATTTTTAAGTTGAATAAATATGTTATTCAAATGGAACTAGTAAAAACAAAAAGAGCCCGATACAATATCGAGCTCATTTTTATGATAATTCTACTATAGTCGAAAATGATTAAATATCATCAAATTCAATATTTGTAAAACTAGAAGTGTGTGGTATAGCGGCTTCGCTCATTACGACTCTTTCTGTACTATATTCTTTTTTAAAATCTTTTTGGTGTCTTTCAGAGATAACTTCTTCGCCTTTGTGGTTCAGTACGTAGGATGTCATTTCTTCCAGAATTTCAGAGAAAGCGGTAAAGTCTTCTTTATATAAGTAGATTTTATGTTTTTTGAAGTGAAATGAGCCATCTTCTTCTGTAAACTTTTTACTCTCAGTAATTGTTATATAGTAATCATCTGCTTTGGTAGCTCTCACATCAAAAAAATAAGTCCTTCTTCCCGCACGTAAAACTTTAGAAAAAATTTCTTCTTTTTCTAGTATATCATTTTCTCTCATAATCCTTTCTAACAATTTATGGTTATTAAATCGTAATCAAAAATCTTAAAAAAATAGTTATTAAACAACAATTAAAGCAATTCTTTTTCTGAAAGTTGCTTTAAATACAGCGAAGCATAATATCCTTCCTCATTTATAAGCTGGTTATGAGAACCTTGTTGTATTATTTTACCTTCATCTATAATAATGATTCGGTCGGCATTTTTGGCAGAAGAAATTCTGTGACTTACAATTATAGTAGTCTTGTCTTTGCAAACTTCAAAAAGATTGTTTAGAATAGCTTCTTCAGTTTCTGTGTCAACAGCTGAAAGACAGTCATCAAAAAGTAAAATTGGTGGATTTTTTATAATGGCTCTCGCAATGGAAACACGCTGTTTTTGTCCTCCAGATAATGTAATTCCGCGTTCACCCAAAACAGTTTCATACTGCTTTTTAAAGCCTATAATATTTTTGTGTACTACAGCATTTTTTGCAGCTTGAATTACTTCCTCATCAGTAGCATCTTCTTTACCAAATTTGATATTATTTTTTATCGAATCTGAAAATAAGAAAGCATCTTGGGGTACGATTCCAATACTATTTCGCAGATCATATAAATTTAATCGGCTGATTTCTTGTCCGTCAACTATTATAGTACCTGAGCTAACATCGTAAATTCTCGATATCAGAGATAATATCGTGGATTTTCCAGAACCTGTTTTCCCTAATATCGCTAGAGTTTCTCCTTTTTTGATTGTAAAGCTGATGTTTTTAAGAGCTTTAATTTTAGTATCCTCATAAGTATAGCTCACATTATCAAATACAATAGTTCCGTCTACTTTGGAATGCTCAGGGTTTGTATTTGTTATTTCTGGTTCAATTTTCAAAAATTCATTTAATCTTTTTTGAGAAGCTTCTGCTTCCTGTACCATAGATGAAACCCATCCTAAGGAAGCGACTGGCCAAGTCAACATATTTACATACAAGATAAACTCTGCTATGGTACCAATACTTTTTATAGTACCTTCTATATACATTAGTCCTCCAAAATAAATAACTACTAAGTTACTTATTCCAATTAAGGCCATCATTAATGGTCCAAACAATGACTGTACTCGTGCTAAATCCAAACTTTTACTTTTACTTTCATGCGCCAAGCCCACCATATTATCTTGGTGCTGGTTTTCTAAAGAATAGGCCTTTATAACTCTTAAACCTGAGAATATTTCTTGTGTAAAACTCGAAACTTTTGATAAATATTGCTGAAAAGTGGTACTGCGTTTGTTAATCTCTGAGCTCAACTTAAAAATAGCATAGGAAAGTAGGGGCAGCGGTAGTAACGTATATAATGTAAGTAAGGGTGATACATTATACATATACAGTATTACGATTGCAAAACGAATAAGGGTATTAATCGTGTACATTACGGCTGGGCCTACATACATGCGTACTTTCGATACATCCTCGCTAATGCGGTTCATTAAATCCCCAGTCCTGTTTTTTTTATAAAAGTTCTGAGAGAGATTCTCATATTGTTTAAAAACTTCATTCTTTAAGTCGAATTCAACATGACGCGACATTACAATTAATGTTTGGCGCATTAAAAAAGTCAAAAATCCAGCAATAATTGTAGTACCGATAATCAATAAGATGTTATTGATTAACTCACTTTGAATCATTTCGTTTGATATTGATTTGTCTTTTGAAAAATTTTCAATTGCCTCAAATGATTGACTAATTAATTTGGGTGTAAACAGCATGAAAATTTGAGCGACTATGGTGAACAAAATACCCAATAAAAAACGGTATTTGTATTTAGAAAAATATTTATTTAAATAACCTAATTCTTTCATGGTTAAGCGACAGCTAAAGGGTTTTACTATATAAATGGGTTTACAATAAAACCGATTCAATTAGCAAAGATAAAAGATTAAAGACAAATATTTGTTAAACTAAAGTTGTATTCCTTTGTAAAATTGACTTTATAAAGGGCTTCTTTCAGCTCGCAGGTAAATGCAGTATAATTAGTAGATAAAAGTGTTGTAGATAATATGTAATACTAATTTTTATATGTTCACTTCTGTCAATCTTTCCTTCAAAATTTCTTTTTTTAACTCGAAATAGTCACTGCAATTGATGTTAATACTTTTTTCTTTTCATTCCTTTTTTAAACCTTCTATTTTGTATATTAGATTTTAAAACAAAACATCTACATGGAAAATAGAATTGTACCCTTGATTCAGGCTTCTGAATTATTAGCACTACATAATCATGAAAACTTCGTATTGGTTGCTGTGACTACAGGCCCTAATGCAAAAACCTTGTATGATGAAAAGCATTTGGATAATGCATTGTTTCTAGATCTAAATAGTCAATTATCCGAGATTAAGGAAGATTTTGCAAACGGAGGCAGGCATCCCTTGCCTGAAATTGAAGATTTTGCTAGATTACTAGGGACGATAGGTATAACTCCTAGTACTCAAGTTATTGTTTATGACGACAAAAATGGAGCGAATGCAGCAGCGAGATTTTGGTGGATGCTTAGAGCGATAGGACATCAAAAAGTGCAAGTGTTAGATGGGGGAATGCAGGCGGCAGAAAAAATTGGATTTTCAGCTAATAATGAAATCGTCCAGCCGGTACGAGTAAGTAACTATCCTTTCACAAATTGGCAACTAGGAACAGTAGCGATTGATGATATAGCGAAAAACTCAGAAGATGAAAATTACCTAGTTATTGACGTTCGCGAAAATTACCGTTATCGAGGAGAAAGCGAACCAATCGATCTAATTGCTGGACATATTCCAGGTGCAGTTAATGTGCCTTTTTCGATGAATTTAAATGAGGACAATTTATTTTTGCCACCAAGCCAGTTAAAAGAAAAATACCAAGATTTAATAGGGAATAGAAAGCCTGAAAATGTCACTGTTCACTGCGGATCGGGTGTTACAGCCTGCCACACTTTATTAGCTATGGATTATGCGGGTCTGACAATACCTAATTTGTATGTGGGTTCCTGGAGTGAATGGTCTCGCAATGATAAAATTATTGGTACTGAGTTATAATAACGCAAAATTAAAATCTTTTTTTAATCGGTTGAATTTATCGGAATATCGGTTGTATTTTCTTTTTTATAAATAGCTATGGAGTCCAGTTTACCATTTTCTTTGTAAAAAGACCATTTTCCGATATAGTACCAGTGGTTTTCGATAGAATCACTTTCAAACTTAGTTTTGCCTTCTTTTCGAATTTTACCGTTAGGATAATAATAGGTGGTTTTGCATATATCTTTACGATACTTTTCCATCTTGACCAGCTTATCATCATCATAGTATTTCCATTTGCCTTTTTCGGTTCCGTTTTGAAATCGGCCTTTTGAAGTATAAATAGTCGCAAAAGTGTCTGTCGTAATCCATTTTCCTTCTCTCTTATCATTTTTTATTTGATTTAATTTGGAGGAACAACTCGAGATTGCCGATGCCACTGTAAGAGCAAGTAATAATTGTTTTGACATGGATGTGATTTTTTGTAAATAGGTTTAATTTTAATTCGGTTAAATAATAATTAAACTTACTAAATAATATGATATGGTAAGAAAATACAGTTACTTTTATTATTATAAAAGTGATTAATTATCAATGTCTTCGAATTTTCATATTTTAATTTGAATATATCTGCGTAGATATGCTACAGTTTTTTTCTGAAATAGTACCTTGTATTCTAATTTTTTCTCACCTAGTCCTGATCGCAGCAAATATCCTTTTATTTGTGGAGAGTAACGATATATAATAAAAAAAGATACTGTGTAGAGCAGGAGGAGAGTTGTTAAATTTATATACTGTGCTCCAGATCTTTATCTTGAAATTACTGTTTTGCTACTTTTTTGAGATTTAAATTTTATTTTAAAAAAGGAATAACTACTTTTGCGGTCTAATAATTAAAAGTTCTTACAAGGTGGTAAACAGAAGGCACATTCGCGTCAAAGTAATGCAATCCATTTATGCGATGCATCAAAATGGTTCTGATAATCTAGAGAAAGAAGAGAAATTTCTTTTTTTCAGTATAGACAGTATTCAGGATTTATATCTTACCATGGTTTCCTCATTAATGGAAATTTGTAAAAAAGAATCTGAATTTTTGCATAAATCAAGTTTGAAACACTTGGCAACTTCTGCCGAAAGAAATCCCAACAATAAATTTATCAATAATGCTGTTTTTCAAATCTTAGCAGAAAATAATTCGCTAAGTATTGGTATGGAAACGCGTAAAATTGATTCTTGGTATTTAAACGGTGATTATATAACGTTATTGCTGACAGCTGTAAAAGCAAGTCAATATTATATCGATTATATGAATAACCCAAAACAATCTTTTGAGGAAGATAAACAACTTATTGTTGATTTATTTGTAAATGTAATTGCTCCTAACGAGAAATTATATGAGCATCTAGAAGATGATAAATTGACATGGATTGACGATATTCCTTTGGTAAATACTTTAATTAGTAAGCAATTGAAAGGATTGCAGCCAATCGAAGATGATAACTTTAGAGTGCCTAAAGTATATAAAGATACGGAGGATAAGGATTTTGCAAAGGATTTGTTTAGAAAAACAGTCTTAAATGAAAAAGAACTTGCAAAACAATTTGCTGATAAAACACCAAATTGGGATAGTGATCGAATTGCAGAATTGGATACCATAATTTTGAAAATGGCAATCTGCGAGTTTATGAAATTCCCTTCTATTCCTGTAAAGGTAACTTTGAATGAGTATTTAGAATTAGCAAAGGAATATTCTACACCAAAAAGTAGTTTGTTTATCAATGGTATTCTTGATAACTTGGTAAAAGAAATGACGACAAATAAAACGTTAATGAAAACCGGTCGCGGTTTAATGTAATTTATATTAATTTTTAAAAATAAAAATCATGTTACAACAATTGAATCAATTTGCTCCTTTTTTATTAATGTTTGTGGTAATCTATTTCTTTATGATTAGACCACAACAAAAGAAAGCTAAACAAGAAAAAGCATTTGAAAGTACTTTAAAAGTAGGTGATAAAATCATCACTAAAAGCGGTCTACACGGAAGAGTATCAGAACTTGGAGAAACTACTGTTGTGGTTGAAACAATGTCTGGTAAATTGAAAATGGAGCGTTCTGCTATTTCTATGGAAATGAGTGCATCATTAGCAAAAAAATAATCTCTACTACTGAGGTCAAGCAAAGAGGCTGTTCTTAATAGGACAGCCTCTTTTTTGTTTTAGCTTTATTGACTATAATTTTACAATAATTAATAAGTCGTAAAATTGTACTCCTGAAAAATTATTATATTTACTAGAATCAATAAATTATATAGAATGAAATCAATAGACCCAAAAGACTTTAAAGTTACCGCCCCAATACGATTGCAAGAGCTACCTACCGATCTAAACAATAAAGCGAGTGAAGATGATAAGGAAGATAAGTTAGATGATGTACGGGAGAAGCTAAGTGAGCTGCAGGATATTATGTATGCACACAATCGCTACGGAGTATTGATTTGCTTGCAAGGAATGGATACCAGTGGAAAGGATAGTTTGATAAGAGAGGTTTTCAAAGAATTTAATGCTAGAGGAGTGGTGGTGCATAGTTTTAAAACGCCCAATTCGACTGAATTGGAGCACGATTACTTATGGCGCCATTATATTGCACTACCAGAGAAAGGTAAGTTTGCTATTTTTAATAGAACACATTATGAAAATGTATTGGTAACTCGTGTGCATCCAGAATACATCTTAAATGAAAATTTACCAGGAATCGAAAGTGTCGATGATATAACGCCACAATTTTGGGAAGATCGAATGACGCAAATTAATAACTTTGAAAAACACATCGTCCAGAATGGAACAATTGTCTTAAAATTCTTTTTTCACATGAGCAAAGAGGAGCAAAGAAAACGTTTACTACGAAGATTAGAAAACGAAGAGCATCACTGGAAATTTTCGCCAGGAGATTTAAAGGAAAGAGAACATTGGGAAGAATACATGCAGTTTTATGAGGAAGCGATTAATAAGACTGCGAAAGAAGATGCACCCTGGTACATAATACCTTCTGATGATAAAGATATGGCTCGTTATATTGTGGCAAAAATTATTTGGGAAGAGATGAAAAAGTACACTGATATAAAAGAGCCAGAACTTGATGACAAAGTAAAAATGAATTTTGCAATGTACCGAGAACAACTAAAAGGATAAGATAAGGGTTTTAAATCAAACGATAGCCTGCATATTTTTAATTTAAAATATGCAGGCTATTGATTTAATGATGCGTAAAAGATTTTAGAATAAAGATTTTACCTTTTAAAATATACTTTTATAACAAAAAGTAGTCCGATAAAGGTAAGAAAACCAATAAGTACTTTGTAATTACCTTTATAGTAAATTTTATGCAATGCTAAATCTTTTCGGTAAGAGTAGATCGCTGCGATTACAAAAGCAACAAAAAAACAAACGGCAAATACTAATTGTCCTGAACTAAACATAGTTGTAATTTTTTTGTAAAAGTACGCAATTGTATAGAATTTGTTGCTAATTTGCTTATTCAATTCTTAGTTAAATATTATGCAAAAACAGTTAGAGTCAGTTAAAGAATTTCATACCGCTTTCAAAATAGGACACAGTGAATTCCCGATTGCTAATCTTTCTCAGGAAAAGAAAATTCTTCGTTATAATCTAATGAAAGAAGAAAATGAGGAATATTTGGAAGCAGTGCAAAATGATGATTTAGTAGAAATTGCAGATGCGCTTGGTGATATGATGTATATATTGTGCGGCACTATAATCGAACATGGATTACAGCACAAGATAGAAGAGGTGTTTGATGAGATTCAGCGAAGTAATATGAGTAAATTAGATGATAATGGAAACCCAACTTATCGAGAGGACGGAAAGGTGATGAAAGGGCCTAATTTTTTTAAGCCTGACTTTTCTAAAATATTTGACAAATAAAAAGAGCGATTTTCAAATTATGAAAATCGCTCTTTTGCCTTTATGATCCAAAATTAATTAAGATACTTTAACCGTCCAACCGTACGTATCTTCGATTAATTTATGTTGCATGTTTGTTAGTTTTTCTTTTAACTGTGACGCTATAGAATCTGAAACTTTTGGTAATTCATAGTATTCTTCTTTGTATGAGAATCCAGAAATTGGGCTTATTACAGCTGCTGTTCCTGCTCCAAATATTTCTTTTAAAGTTCCGTTTTTAAAAGCTTCAACAAGTTCAGACACCAAAACGGGTCTTACCTCTAAGTCTATACCTTCTTTCTTCGCCATATCAATCAAACTCTTTCTAGTAACACCGTCAAGAATTCTTTCACTCACAGGAGCAGTTAATAATGTATCTTTTATTCTAAAAAATACATTCATCGTACCTGCTTCTTCTAGTTTAGTATGTGTGGCATCATCTGTCCAAATGATTTGTTGAAAACCTTGTTTGTTTGCCAAAGCCGTTGGATAAAATTGTCCAGCATAGTTTCCTGCAGTTTTTGCAGCACCGATACCACCATTTGCAGCACGACTAAAGTGTTCAGCAATTAAAACCTTTACCTCACCAGAATAATAAGCTTTTGCAGGTGAAAGGATAATCATGAACTTATAGTCTTCAGAAGGATTTGCAATCACTCCTTCGCCAGTTGCAATTAAAAATGGACGTACATATAATGTATTACCTAATCCTTTTTTAATCCACTCGTGATCTATTTTCAATAATTCATTTAATCCATCCATAAAAACATCTTCAGGTACTTCTGGCATAGCCATACGAGTTGCAGATGTATTAAAACGCTTGTAATTTTCATCAGGTCTAAAAAGCCATATAGAATCTTCTTCGTCTTTATATGCTTTCATGCCTTCAAAAATAGCTTGGCCATAATGAAAAACGCGAGCTGATGGATCTAACAAAAAGGGTGCATAAGGTTTGATGACGGGCTTCTGCCATTCTCCATTTGTAAAATCACACTCCAATAAATGATCTGTAAAGACAGAACCAAAGCTTAGGTTGTCAAAATCCACTTGATTGATTTTTGAAGTTTCGGCTCTGATTATTTCAATTTTGTTAGCTTGAGTTGCACTCATAATAGGGTAATGTTTTGTTTTGTTATTTCTAAAGCAACAATTTGTTAGTACATTTTATAGTTGCGACTTACAATTAGCTTTAAGTGTAAGCAAAATTAAATAAAAAAGTATAATAAAGTGGTGGTATTGCTATTAAAAATAGCCTAATATTATTTATTATTTATCTTTTAATAATTTTCGGCAAACTATGTTCAATTGTAGTGAATAGCTAAATATTTTTGCTTTTTTTAAATTATGTGTTTTAGTTTTGGTTAATTTTACACTGTTTCAATATTTTGAAGCGTCAATTTAATTTAAATACAATTTTGGAAAGAGAAATTATTAGAACAGAGGATGGTTCAACTACAATTCATATTAAGGAATGGAATGAAAATTACCATTCCAAGCATGGCGCTATTCAAGAAGCTAAGCACGTATTTATTAAAAACGGGTTGGCTTTATTCGAAAATAAATCTGTATCTATTTTAGAAATCGGTTTTGGAACTGGACTCAACGCTTTTATCACTTTTATTGAGAGTAAGAGAATGAATCAGTCCATTAAATACACGGGTGTTGAAGCATTTCCAATCACAAAAGAGGAGTTGCAAGCTATGAATTACGTTGATGAATTAGAGGCTAATGAGTTTCAATCTGTATTTGATAGTATGCATGCAGGGGAGTGGGGTGAAATTAATGAGATGGATTCTGCTTTCTCCTTGACAAAAAGACAACAGCGATTTGAGCAAATTGATGATATAGAGCAATTCGATCTCATCTATTTTGATGCATTTGGTTATCGTGTGCAGCCCGAATTGTGGAGTACCGATATATTTCAAAGAATGTATAATTCGTTAAAAAAAGAAGGCACTTTGGTAACTTATGCTGCTAGAGGAGTAGTAAAAAGAAGCATGATCGAAGTTGGTTTTAAAGTTGAGAAATTGGCCGGACCTCCCGGAAAGAGAGAGATGTTTAGGGCAACAAAGAATATACAAAATAATCCAAATGCCAATGTTTTTTAAAATTAAGTTAAAAAATGTAAGTCTTATTTGTAAAAAATGTATTTTTACTCCAAGTTATATTATAAACAACAATTTTCTTAGTTATGTCTAAAATAATGTTTGATTACACGAAATCCATACTCGAGAGAGTAAGTTTCGATCCGTTATTATTTTGTAAGGAGTTAGAGAAAGCTATTAAAACCTTACTTCCATTTGAATTAGATGAGTTACGGGAATGGCTATTCGAGTTTGTAATAGAGAAACCAGAACTAAAACAATGTTTACTTATTGTACATCAATAAAAAAAGGAGCCTAATAAGGCTCCTTTTTTATGCATTATGATTTTGTAAAAAATCATATTATGTAAGAATTCAATTATTTATAAAAATTAAATATGTATTTCATCGATTTTTTAGCGCTTTTAATCCTGTAAACAAGATAAAATTGTAAATTGCAGGTGTAGAAGAGAATTAATTTAAAACATTGCTTTCAAATTAATCTACTATACAAAACAATAAGAAATTACATTTTCGAAAATTCTCAATTGTTAAAAAAATAACCACCCTTTTTGCCCCAATCGAAAAGAGCTATTTTTTAAAATTAAAAAAAGGAACATAACTCAGTTTAGTGTTCCTTTTTTATTTTTTCTGCAAAGGACTAATTATTTTTAAATTCTGAAAAACGATCGCTCCTTTTATAACTCCAGCTATAGTAGTGCGTAAAGCATCAATGATTTGTATTTTTAATTCACTTTTTGGATATATCAGACTTACCTCCCTTGCAGGTTTTGGTTCTACAAAGTGACGCAACTTAAGTTTGTCAGATTCTTTTAAATCCAAAGTATGTAAAAAAGGTAATAGAGTAGTGCCCAGACCTTCATCTGCCAGCTTGATTAATGTTTCAAAGCTTCCGCTCTCAATTTGAAAACGATTTGTATCGGTATTATTATGGTTTTTGCATAAATTTAAAATACCATCTCTAAAGCAGTGCCCATCTTGTAATAGCAATATTTCATCAAGATTTAAATCTTCTACTTCTATTTCCTTCTTTTGAAAATGAATGTGATTCTCGGGAATATAAGCAACAAAGGGCTCAAAGTAAAGTACAATTTCTTTGATTTTTTCCTCTAGTAAAGGTGTAGCAGCTATTGCAGCATCGAGATGACCATTATTTAATTTGGTAATTATCTCTTCTGTATTCAGCTCTTCAATTATAAGTTTTACTTTTGGATACTTCTTTATAAAATTATTGAGAAACATTGGTAATAATGTAGGCATAATCGTTGGTATTATTCCTAATCTAAATTCGCCACCAATAAATCCTTTTTGCTGCTCTACTATATCTTGAATACGGTCTGCTTCGTTTACAATATTTTTTGCCTGGTTGACTATTTTCCTCCCAATGTCAGTCAACTGTATGGGTTTTTTGGAGCGGTCAAATATTGTTATACTTAATTCCTCTTCTATTTTTTGTATTTGCATACTTAAAGTAGGCTGCGTTACAAAACATTTTTCTGCTGCGAGTGTAAAGTTTTTATGCTCTGCGACCGCAAGCACATATTTAAGTTGTGTAATAGTCATCGATAGTATTTTTTGATACAAAGATAAAAACTATCAATTAAACTTATAGTAAAAAAGCAGTATTTCTTTATAAATTTGTAATTATAAAAATTAAATAAGAAAATTATGAAAACAAATAGTATAGGTTTAGCTGTTCAAGAATCGGTGGTAATGGTAGAAAGTTTAAATGTATTATTATCTAATTTTCAAATCTATTATCAAAACTTAAGAGGATTACATTGGAATATCAAAGGAAAACGATTTTTTGATCTTCATGTAAAGTTCGAAGAATTGTACAATGATTCCCAATTAAAAATAGATAGTATAGCAGAACGCATTTTAACGTTAGAAGGTGTGCCATTGCATACATTTGAGGACTATATTGAGAAGTCTGTTATAGCAGTAGGAAAAGATATTTCTAATGATGAAAAAGCAGTGCAACTTATAGTGGACTCATTATCAGAATTATTGAAGTTGGAACGCAAGATTCTAGAAGAAGCTTCTACTATAAATGATGAAGGAACAAATTCTATGATGAGTGATTTTATTGCCGAGCAAGAAAAGACAACATGGATGATGAAAGCGTGGTTGGCATAATCATGCATGATTTTTAAATAATAAAAGTCTAGGGTATAACTTAGGAAATGTGTTAATTTTATTTTAATTTTACAATAGTACCAATTGATTTTTTCCAAATAAGCATACTTTTGTCAATATGAAATTAATCGCTAGACTTTTATTTTTATTATTTGTCTCTTTTTTATTAGCGCCAACAGTGATAACGTTAATAGAGAAGAAATGCGATACGTCTTATTTTTATAAATTTTCAGAGGAAGAACATTCATTGAATAAAGAAGTAAAAGTGGTGGCTCATGTGTATGTATTTAATCTTGATTTCTTAGAGAACAAAATACACAAATCAAGTCTTATTTTATCTGAAAACCTTTCAAAACACGATAAGGTTCTCAAGAAAATTTATTCCCCCCCTCCCGACTTAGCATAGTACATTTCGATTTTAAAGTTAAAAATGATTGCATCCAATTACGTTATGCAGTTACTTTTTATTTCTAATTTTTACAATAGTATTATGTCAAAAAAAATTAATCTTTTTGCCAACCTTAAGTCCGATTTCGCTTCAGGTTTGGTTGTTTTCTTGGTGGCTTTACCACTCTGCTTAGGTATTGCAATGGCTTCTGGCGCACCATTATTTTCTGGAATTATTTCGGGAATCATTGGGGGTCTAGTTGTTGGATATTTAAGTCAATCTCATATTAGTGTTTCTGGACCAGCTGCTGGTCTTACAGCAATTATCCTTACTGCAATTACCGATTTTGGCGCCTTTGATGTGTTCTTAACTGCTGTTTTTATCGCAGGTCTGATACAGTTAGGTCTAGGCTTTTTGAAAGCGGGTAGTATCTCTAATTATTTTCCAACAAATGTTATTGAAGGAATGTTAGCGGGTATTGGAGTTATCATAATCCTAAAACAAATTCCACACGCATTTGGTTATGATGCCGATTTTGAAGGGGATCAATCTTTCGTTCAAAGCAATGGGGATAATTCATTCTCATCACTTTTTGAGGTTTTTAATCACATTCAATTAGGAGCAGTTATAATTACTGTTGTGTCTTTGGTTATCCTGATCTCATGGGATAGAGTACCATTTTTAAGAAAATTAAAGTTAGTTCCAGGAGCATTGATAGCTGTAATTTCGGGAATTGCACTGAATGAAGTATTTATAATGACAGGGAGTAGTTTTGCTATTTCTAGTGCACATCTCGTTTCACTACCTGTTCCAACTTCATTTGATGAGTTCAAAGAAATTATTATAACTCCTAACTTTGCAGGAATCACAAACCCAAAGGTTTGGATTACTGGTTTGACTATTGCAATCGTAGCTTCTATTGAGACTTTATTGTGTATTGAAGCAGCCGATAGAATGGATGTGCAGAAAAGGTATACCAATACTAACGTTGAATTAAAAGCGCAAGGAATTGGAAATATAGTAAGTTCACTTTTAGGTGGTCTACCTATGACTTCAGTAGTAGTACGTTCGTCTGCTAACAATAATGCTGGTGCAAAATCAAAAATGTCGACTATTATTCACGGTTTTTTACTGCTGTTAAGTGTTTTAGCCGTTCCAGTTTTATTAAATAAAATTCCACTAGCAACTCTTGCTACGATTTTAATATTGGTGGGTTACAAATTAGCAAAACCTGCAACGATTAAACATTTCTGGGAAAAAGGGAAATACCAATTTATTCCTTTTATTGCCACACTTGTCGCTGTAGTAGCTACAGATTTATTAAAAGGTGTTATGCTAGGTATGGTTATCAGTATTATTTTCATTTTAAGAGGAAATCTTAAAAGAGCATACAGTTTCAAGAAAGATGAATATGTTGATGGTGATGTAATTCATATCGATTTGGCGCAAGAAGTTTCATTTTTGAACAAAGCGGCAATAAAATCAACTCTTAGTTCTATCCCTGCCAACTCTCATGTAATTATCAATGCACACGACACTGTTTATATAGCACATGATATCTTAGATTTGATTAGTGAGTTTAAGGAAATAAAAGCTAGGGACAATAATATTAAAGTAAAACTTAAAGGCTTTAAAAATGCATATGATTTAGAAAATTCGCCAGAATCTGCCAATCATGTATCCTTGGAACACTATTATGACGTTGCCAAGCGAAAATTAATTAAGAAAGAAACAGTCAACAGTACATTCAATAAATAATTTAAATCTTTAAGATTGCTAGTTAAAGACTATGCGATTTAAAATAAATAAATAATAAAAATATAAATTTATGAAAGAGTTTTATAAACAAATATTAGAGAATAATAAGCAGTGGGTAGAATCAAAATTAGCTACCGATGAGAATTTTTTTGCTGACTTAGCAAAAGGACAAAATCCACCATTGTTGTGGATTGGATGCTCTGACAGTAGAGTACCTGCAAACGAAATTATTGGTGCAAAACCTGGTGAAGTTTTTGTACATCGTAATATTGCCAATATGATCGTACACTCCGATATGAATATGTTGAGTGTATTGGATTATGCAGTTAATGTTCTAAAGGTAAAACATGTCATTGTATGTGGTCATTATGGTTGTGGTGGAGTAAAGGCTGCAATGGGTAATTCTTCAATCGGTATTATCGACAACTGGATTCGTCATATAAAAGATGTTTACCGTTTGCATAAAGATTATCTTGACTCAATACAAGATGAGACAGAACGTTTTAATACGTTTGTAGAGATTAATGTTAAAGAACAAGTATTTGATTTGTCTAAAACTTCAATCGTTCAAGGAGCTTGGAAAAATGGCCAAGACCTAATGATTCACGGTTGGGTTTATGGTTTAAATTCTGGATATGTAACAGATTTAGAAGTAAATATTAGTTCTAACACTGAGCTAGATGAAGTTTATCAATTAAAATTTTAGTTATAAAAAGAAAAAATCGCCTTTAAGGCGATTTTTTTTTTATTCATTATCTAAATTTTCGTTGAATGCTGAGGGTAGCATTTTCGGGATAAATTTTATGAGTATAGGGAGTAATAAGCTTCCGCCAGGAAGTAAAAATATGGTTAGTGAAGGTATTGTTTTGCAAATATCTAATAATTGCTTCTTGACCTTCTTCTTCTCCTTTTCATCTAAATCTCTCTTAGTTGAGTGCGCAAGAAGTATCATGAGCTCTTTGCTGCCCATAATTTCTTTAAACAATCTGTTTTTATTTCGAATAATTAATGTTTCAACATTTTTCGTTGTTTGGTCGTAAAAGTGTTTAACAGGATTAGAGTAATTGAAATATGGAATATCTTTTTTGTAACGACTTATAAATGAATCAGTACTTCTAATACTTTCAGTCACAAAATCTTCATCTATATTTAATTTATCTGCAAGTTTATATAAAAAATAAGCCTCGTCATTTTCAACTTTTCCATCATTCCATAGGGACATTCCTGCCATGTCTAATAGATAATGCTTTTCTAGTTTGCTGCTAAAATAGCTTAGATCTAAACTTTCTATATTTTGAACATTAATATTAGAAAATTTGCTATACCTCACAGATGCTTCAAAAAGTTTTATCAGTAAATCATCGTATTTTGATTGATTCGTTTTTGTCTTTAAAGAAAGCGAAACCACGCTAATTACGGCTTCTTCAATTTTCTTTAAGTATTTTTCTGGTAGTACTCCATGAATCAAATATTGATGAAAAGCCAATACATCTATAAATAGTAAAGCGTTGGTAACGATATGAGAAAAGTTTTTACTCACCATATCGATATTGGTCTGAACTCTACTATCAATAATTTTTTCCAAATTAATAGCATCAGGGCTGTTTGGAAGAACTTTTTTTAATAAGTTAAAACCCTGCGGACTCATAGAATCGTAAAATTGCAGTGCCTGCTTAATAAAGTGTTGCGGGTTGTTTTCTAAGTGATGCAGCTGATAGGTTGCATGTAATATGTTGAGTAAGGCAACTTTTGGTATCTCATTTTGTACTAGCCCTCTTGTTTCTATCGGCGTTTCCGTTTCAAAAGAAACAACATGTCCATAAATAAATCCTGTTTCACGTACTTTTAGATAAAAGGCGTCTGTATCATTATTTAAAACGTTCTTGGATGGTAATTGTTTAATGAAGTATTTGTCGATCCAGCCAGGAGCAGAAGGATTAATCATAATTTTTTATTCAGACTGTAAAGCTAGTTGTTTTTCAGTTTTTATCGAAAAAAACTTATTGAATTTTAATAGCCTATTTTATGCATATTAAAATTCAACAAGCCTTATTATTTAAACATTTACCACATTCAAAATATAAAAATGGCAAGCTTCATAATGTTTTAGATTTTATTGTAATTTTTATATTCAAAAAAGCGATAGCCAGTAAATTTCTCTATCCAATCAAGAACTTTATAAGTTACTTTGCTTTTTGCTTTTACTTTTGTCGGATCTAAATCAAACTTCCAGTTTACTTGATTAATTCTCTGTTGCATCACTTTTGGGTGAGAATCTTTAAAGAGATATAATTTACCTGCATTTTCATAATTGAAAGTATAGGTCTCATTAAATTTTTGATTCACTACTTCATCAGAATGCCATAGCTTATTAAAATCCCTAAATTTTAATGTATATCCTTCAGGTGGTTTAACCCAACCATAATGATATATTTCGGCATCAATTTGCTTAACATTTAATTTTCTATCGTTAATTCTAAAACCTTGTGCATCTTTGTAACTAGTAATTCCAGGAATGTTTCGAACTACTCTAATTTCTTTTCGATACCAGTTTCTTGCATGTGCATAATAGTCATAAGAACCGTAGAAATGCTTATAATTAAATAGTAAACCTTCAACTTTATTGTTTTGTAGGTTATCTTGCATCGCTTTTTTTACAATTGGCAAATACTTTTCGTGAACTCCTTCATCACCTTGTATGTAAAAACACCAATCCATATCTTTGCTTATCGCTGCAAAAGCCTTATTGGTTTCGACTGCTAAGACCTTTCCACCTTCGCGAAGTGAGTCATCCCAAGTGGTTTCAATAATTTTTATTTTATCCGATTTGATACTTTTAATCAACTCTAAAGTTTGATCTTCTGATTTTCCGACAGCAACGATAAATTCATCACAGATTGGAAGTACAGATTCAATAGCCTCTACAATAGGATAATTATATTTTATTGCATTACGTACAATGGTAAAACCTGCGACTTTCATATAAATTGTTTAGTTTTGCGAATATACTAATTTTACTATATGTTTTTTAAAATATGGTTTGTTATTCAAAATTATCAAATCATAAAGCCGAATCGTTATCGTACCAATGTCGAGACGGGAGTAGGGGGATAAATTTATAAGTATTAGTAATTAAGTAATAAAGAAAATATTGTCATGGAGCAAAAGGTATCGGTAGTGTTAATCACCCTTAATGAGGAGTCAATAATTGAAAACTGTCTTAATAAATTGGCTTTTGCAGACGAAATTATTGTTGTAGATTCTGGCAGCACTGATAATACTGTAGCCTTATGCGAAAAGTATGGTGCTCAAGTATATTATAATAAATTTGAAGGCTACGGTTCTCAAAAACAATTTGCTGTTGCAAAAGCAAGAAACAACTGGATTCTATCTCTTGATGCGGATGAAATTTTAAGTTCCGAACTTATAAAGGAAATTCCCCAAACTTTGTCAAAGCAAAATGCAGATGTTGCGGCCTATTTTATCAAAAGGCAGCATGTTTTTCTTGATCGAAAATTTAAATACGGAAACGAAAGTAATCGTTATTTTTTAAGGTTATTCGATAAGTCTAGAGGTAACTTTAATGCTAATGTTGTGCACGAGAGTGTTATTGTTTCTGGTAAAAAAGAAAAATTAAAAAGCAACTTCGTTCACTTTAGTTATAAGTCTATAGAAGATTATTTTTATAAATTTAATAAATATACGAGTCTGCATGCTACGTCCAAAGCGGGTAAGAAAAGCTATTCTTTTGGCATGATTCTTTTAAAAACTAATTTCGATTTCTTTAAAAAATATTTAATTGATCGTAATATTTTAAATGGTAAAGAAGGTTTCTACTGGTCGTATTATTCTTCTTTATATACAATGACCAAATGCTTAAAAATAAACGAGGCGAACGGTTTTAGAACAAAGTAAAAAAAAAAATCGACCTATTATATCGTAGAGTAATGGTCGCTTTCTTTTATATGCTATGATTATGTGATATTATAAATTTTGAATATAGTTTAAAAAATCGTTTACAATTACTTCTTTCGAAAATCTATCTTTCGAAAATTGATAGGCACTTTCGCCAAAGGTTTTTAACTCTGATCTATTTTTATAGAAATAGATAATTTTCTCGCAAAATAGGTTTAAATCATTTAACGGAACAATGAATCCAGTCTTTCCATCATCTATCAGCTCAGGCATACTACTAATGTTAAAAGCGATAGTGGGCTTCTTATGTGCTGAAGCTTCTGCAATCACATATCCAAATCCTTCCCAAAGCGATGGCAATAAAAATAAATCAATAGTATTATACAAAAGCGATACATCGTTTAAAAAACCGCTGAAAATAAATTGACTTTCTAATTTTTTATCTGCGATGAGTTTTTTTAACTGCGTCTCTAATTTTCCAGTTCCAGCAATGATGATTTTATGCTTCACGCCATGCTGTAAAAGTTTTTCTGAAACGTAAACTAAAAATTCTTGGTATTTTTGTTTGTCAATTCGACCAACATTCCCGAGAATGAGCTCTTCGGGATCGGTTTTTTGATAAAGTGTAGTGTCCGAACTGTTATCTTTGTTAAAATTAATGTGGTTGTATATAATTTTAATTTTTTCTTTAGGGAATAAGTCTCTTCCTTTACTGTTAACATTGATAGATTTTGAAGTAGCTACAGAATTTGCAATCATATGCGTAATCGCATTATGAAAAATCAACTTATTGGTGAATGAATATTTTATTGGAATATCGCTACCTCTACGGTATATTATATTTGGAACGTTGGCTAATTTTGCTGCTACGGCCATTATTTTTAAATCGTTCGGGAAATTCAGAAGAATAGTATCAATCTGATTTTCTTTAAGAAAACTGTAAATCTTAAATATTTTCAATGGATTAAAAACACTCCACTTTGCAATTTTTATTCCGAATAAATGGATTGCCTTGTTAGGTTGCAATTTTTGAAATAAAACAGATTCAGGTCGTGTAATAAACGAAATATTATACTTGTTTTCCTGTAATAGAAGCGCATTTTCATAGTGCCATTTTTCACCACCACCCCAAGGAATGATTGAATTTACAAAGCAAATATTTTTTGGCTTCATTTTTTTGTTTTTCTTTAGAATTAATAATAGCCAAGTTTTCTTGACATGCTATTGATTGAATTAATGATTAGATACAATAACTTAATCTTGCAATACATTTTCATATGTAGCAATTACTTGTTTTGCTAGTAAAGGATCGTTGAATTTTTGCACAAATTTAAACCCTTTGTCAGCAATAGTATGTCGTAACTGTGTATCGTTTAGCAGTGATTTAATTTCCTTCTCCATTTCAGCAACATCGTTAGGATCAATATAGATACTATCAGGACCTCCTGCTTCAGGAAATACTCCAAACTTATTGGTGATAACAGGAGTTTTGGAATAAAGTGCTTCTATAATCGGAATTCCAAATCCTTCAAAAATAGAAGGGTAAATAAAAATGGATGCAAGTTGGTAAGTAATAGCCAGTTCTTTGGTAGTTAACCCTGTTAGAAAAATTACTTTATTCTCAATGTTATTATCTTTTAAATATTTTTTGATGATCGTAGTATACTTAGTTTCTCTACCTATGATAATCAATGTGGTATCTATATTCTTAATTGCTTTTACAATTGTGAATGCATTTTTTCGCTCTTCTATCGTACCTACGTTTAAAATATAATTTTCGGGAAGGTTGTATTTTTTAAGTACTAAATCTTTTTCAGCGTTAGTATATTCAGTTTTAAAGGCTGCATGGCAACCTTGATAAATTACGGTTACTTTGCTGCTATCAACATTTAGAAAGCGTATAATATCTTCTTTAGTTTGTTCACTAATAGCTATTATTTTATCTGCATTTTTAGCAGCTTTTTTAAACTTTAAATAGTGAATCTTTCGATCAAAAAAAGAATAGAGGTGGGGGTAGTGCATAAAAATCAAATCGTGTATAGTGACCACACTTGTGATTTTATTTTTTTTTAGTCCAATTGGTATTTCGCCAGATAGACCATGAAAAAGTGTTATTCTATCTGCCAAAAGATCGTTGATAATCCCTTTTTGTCTCCAAAGGTTGTAAAAACGAGTATAGAAGGCTGTTTTTGGTTTTTTTTCAAATACATTCTGTTCATTAGGTTCAAACAGATTAGCAGATGAAGATTTTGGATTGTATAAAAAATAACTGTTTTTTGAAGAATATTGGCTGAGAATGCGAATGAGATCACGGCTATAATTACCTAGACCCGTTTTGTTGTGAAAAACTCTTTTTGCTTCAAAGCCAATATTCATGCTATCTTTTATTAAAGTGATTTATACTGCTACATCGTACTCACGCAATGCGTTGTTCAATGATGTTTTTAAATCAGTAGAAGGTTTACGAGTACCGATAATTAAAGCACATGGTACTTGAAATTCACCTGCGGCGAATTTTTTTGTATAGCTTCCAGGAATCACAACAGAGCGAGCCGGTACAAAACCTTTCATCTCAACTGGAGTATCTCCTGTTACGTCTATAATTTTTGTAGATGCAGTCAAGCAAACATTTGCTCCAAGAACAGCTTCTTTACCAACATGAACTCCTTCGACTACGATACAGCGAGAACCGATAAAAGCACCATCTTCGATAATAACTGGTGCAGCTTGTAAAGGCTCTAAAACGCCACCAATACCTACACCACCACTTAAGTGAACATCTTTACCAATTTGAGCGCAGCTCCCCACAGTTGCCCAAGTATCAACCATTGTTCCTGCGTCAACATAAGCACCAATGTTTACATAACTTGGCATCATGATTACGCCGCTTGAAATATAAGATCCATAACGAGCAGAAGCACCAGGTACAACACGAACACCTTTGGCAGCATAGTCTTTCTTTAATTCCATTTTATCATGGTATTCGAATATTCCAGCTTCCCAAGTTTCCATTTTTTGAATAGGGAAATACATTACTACTGCTTTCTTAACCCATTCGTTTACTTGCCAAGAGTCTGTACTGAGCGAAGTCGAAGTATTACCTTTTGGTTCCGCAACACGTAATTTTCCAGAATCAAGTAATTCAATTACTTCTCTAATCGCGTTTGTTGTTGTTTCTTCTTGTAACAAAGCTCTGTTTTCCCAAGCTTGTTCTATAATTGTTTGTAATGCATTCATGGTTTAAAAATTTTTGAGACAAATATAATTCGATTTTTTGAGAACCTCTTCATTTTAGATTTTAAATTGATTTGTTACGCCTTGCTAGGTAATAATAAAAATGAATTTGTTAAATAATCAGAATTAAATTTTTTAGTTTCATCACTGAGTTTTTGTCATGAAATCATTTTATTACTGTTTGAATTATTAAGTAAGAAAACAAAGTTATCTTTGCAAGACAAAATCTCAATTATGGCAAGAATTCTTTCAATCGATTACGGACAAAAACGAACAGGAATTGCAGTTACGGATGAATTACAGATAATTGCGTCAGGATTGACAACAATTCCTAGCGCCACTGCTATCGCTTTTTTAAAAGAATATTTTCTAAAAGAAAAGGTAGAACTAGTGCTTATCGGAGAGCCCAAACAAATGAATGGTACGCCATCAGAAAGTGCTTCGATAATCAAAGGGTTTGTAACACATTTTACAAATCATTTTCCCGATATGAAAGTTGTAAGAGTCGATGAACGTTTTACTTCTAAGATGGCTTTTCAAACTATGATTGATAGCGGATTGAAAAAAAAGCAAAGACAGGATAAGGGTTTGATTGATGAAATTTCGGCTACAATTATGTTACAGGATTATTTATCTCGAAAGCCTTTTTAGAATCCAAATAAAATAAGGGGTCTTTGTGATAAATGTAACTATTTATCCACGGTATTATCTTTTAAATACAGATTATTAACGGTAACTTTGAACTTTTAAAATTTTTATGTTATGTCTGATAAAATCATACGCTCAAATAGCGATGTTGTTCTCATAGGTGCTGGAATAATGAGTGCCACTTTAGGATTAATTTTAAAAGAATTAGATCCAACTATTACTATAGAAATTTACGAAAGATTAGATCAAGCAGCAGCTGAAAGTTCAGATGCTTGGAACAATGCAGGTACTGGTCACTCTGCTTTTTGTGAATTAAATTATACACCAGAAGGAAGCGATGGAAGCATTGATCCTAAAAAAGCCATTAGTATTGCAGAATCTTTTGAAGTTTCTCGTCAATTTTGGTCTTATTTGGTGCAGAAAAATATTATTGCAAATCCTGAAAATTTTATAAAAAGAGTTCCGCATATTAGTTTTGTTTGGGGCGACGAAAATGTAAAATACCTGAGAAAACGATTTGAAGCATTACAAGCTAATCCTATTTTTAGCGAAATGATTTACAGTAATGATTTTACTGAGCTAAAGAAATGGATGCCTCTTGTTATGGCAGGTAGAGATGAGACTGAGAAGGTAGCAGCAACATCAATGGCAATTGGTACTGATGTGAATTTTGGTGATTTGACTAGAGGTATGTTTGCTCATCTTGCACAAATGGAAGGTGTAAATATGTATTTTAATCACGATGTTATCGGATTGAAACAAAGAGATAACAAGGTTTGGAGAGTTAAAATCAAAGATTTAAGCACAGGGCAAAAACGTAAAGCATATGCCAAATTTGTTTTTATTGGCGCAGGAGGTGGATCTTTGCCTTTACTTGAAAAAGCAGATATTCCTGAAGGAAAAGGTTTTGGTGGTTTCCCTGTAAGTGGTCAATGGTTGAAATGTATTAACCCAGAAGTTATCGCAAAACATGGATCAAAAGTGTATGGTAAAGCAAGCGTAGGAGCACCTCCAATGTCTGTTCCGCACATTGATTCTAGAATGATCAATGGTGAGAAGCAATTACTGTTTGGACCTTTTGCAGGTTTTTCAACACGCTTCTTGAAAAATGGGAAGTATTCAGATTTGCCTAAATCTATTCAGTTGGATAATATTGTTCCAATGGTAATGGCTGGATTAAAGAACATTCCGCTGACAAAATATTTAATTGAGCAAGTAAGACAATCTCCAGAGGATAGGATAGAGGCTTTGCGTGAATACGTTCCTGGTGCCGAATCAAAGGATTGGGTAATTGAACGTGCAGGACAAAGAGTTCAGGTAATCAAAAAAGATGAAAAAGAAGGTGGTAAATTAGAGTTCGGAACCGAAGTAATTACTTCTGCCGATGGTACTTTGTCAGTTTTACTAGGAGCTTCTCCAGGTGCATCTACTGCTGTATCAATTATGTTGGATGTAGTAACTAGATGTTTTAAGGACCAAGCAAAAACATCAGAATGGCAAACAAAGTTTAAAACAATGATTCCATCATACGGTCAGGAATTAAATAAAAATCCTGAATTATTAGAACAAATTCGTAATAGTACAACAGAGACTTTGCATTTAAAATAAAATTGATTCATCAATTTAAAATTTAAGTTTATAATAAAAGGGACTGAATAAATTAAGATTTATTCAGTCCCTATTTTGTTTGTAAAACGCTCAGGTATTTCCAAAGTATTACAATATTTATTATTTAAATAAAAAAAAATGGCAAATAGAAGCAGTACTTCTATTTGCCATAATAATTTAAATTTTAATGTAACTTTAAAATATCTATTTTGTTAATAACAATTCTCTATATTTTGTTAGGGTCCACAACTCATTATCTACCAAGAGTTCTAACTTATCGCAATGTTCTCGGATGATTTCGAAGTAAGGTTTCACATTGTTGCAATAGGATTCGGCTTTTTCTTGTGCGTCTATCATTGCGTTCGCTTTTTTCCTTTCGTTGGTCATCTCAAAAACTTTTGAGTTGATCCCTTCTATATGTTTTGAAATATTTCTAATTAATCGAATTTGCTCTTTAGCAATATCTTCAAATTCAGTTCCAAAAATGTCCTTAAGTCCTTTAACATTTTCGATCAATGTATTTTGATATCTAATGGCAGTTGGTGTAACATGATTGGTAGCAATATCACCCAAAACACGACTTTCGATTTGAATTTTCTTAATATAATCTTCTAATTCAATTTCGTATCGAGCTTCTAGTTCTACTTGATTCATGATTCCCATTTCTGAAAATAATTCAAGTGTTTGCTTTGCAATTTTAACCTTTAACGCTTCAGGAGTAGTTTTAAAATTGCTCAAACCTCTTTTTGCAGCTTCCTCTTCCCAAGCTTGGCTGTAACCATCACCTTCAAAAAGAATTTTCTTTAACTTTTTAATATATTCCCTCAAGACGTTAAAAATAGCATCATCTTTTTTCATGGCTTTTGCATCGATCAATGCATCTACCTCAATTTTAAAGTCTTTCAGTTGTTTTGCAACAATGGTATTCAGAGTGGTCATCGCATTCGAACAGTTTGCCGAAGATCCAACAGCACGGAATTCAAATTTATTTCCGGTAAAGGCAAATGGTGAGGTTCTGTTTCTGTCGGTATTGTCAAGAATGACTTCTGGAATTTTTCCTACTACGTTTAGTTTCAAGTCGGTTTTCTCTTCTGGAGATAATTTCCCTTTCGTTACTTCCTTCAGTTCGTCCAAAACTTTTGTCAATTGCTGACCAATAAAAACAGATATGATCGCTGGTGGTGCCTCATTGGCTCCTAATCTATGATCATTACCCGCAGTTGCAATAGAAGAGCGTAACAAGGATTCATAATCATTTACTGCTTTTATCGTGTTTATAAAGAAAGTTAAAAACTGTAAATTAGTCATTGGTGTTTTACTAGGACTCAATAAATTGATTCCTGTATCTGTTGCTAGCGACCAGTTATTATGTTTACCTGAACCATTAACTCCTTTAAATGGCTTTTCGTGAAGCAGTACTTTAAGGTGATGTCTTTCGGCTACTTTTTGCATAATATCCATCAACAAGCAATTATGATCAACAGCCAAATTAGTCTCTTCGAAAATAGGAGCAAATTCAAATTGATTAGGAGCGACCTCATTATGACGGGTTTTTACCGGTATACCGAGTAACATGCACTCTTGCTCTAGATCTCTCATATATATAAGAGCACGCGTTGGGATAGCGCCAAAATAATGATCGTCTAATTGCTGTCCTTTTGCAGAAGTGTGTCCTAATAAGGTTCTACCAGTCATCATAATGTCTGGTCGTGATTCGGCAAGTGCTTTGTCAATCAAAAAATATTCTTGTTCCCATCCTAAAGTAGCAGAGACTTTCTTGACATTTTTATCGAAATATTTACAAACTTCTGTTGCTGCTTCGTCGATTGCAGATAACGCTCTCAGTAAAGGAATCTTATTATCTAGTGCCTCCCCTGTATATGATATAAAAACAGTTGGTATGCATAAGGTAGTTCCAAATATAAATGCAGGGGAGGTAGGATCCCAGGCAGTATAACCACGTGCTTCAAATGTATTACGGATACCACCATTTGGAAAACTAGAGGCATCTGGTTCTTGTTGTACCAATTGTGCTCCTCCAAATTTTTCAACAGGATCACTTCCGTCAAATGATGTTTCAAAAAAAGCATCGTGTTTCTCTGCTGTTGCTCCTGTCAAAGGTTGAAACCAATGTGTATAATGTGTAACTCCTTTGGATAAGGCCCATTCTTTCATTCCCATGGCAATATAATCGGCTAGCTTTCGATCAATTTTAGTTCCGTTCAAATTGGCACTTTGAACCGCTTTGAAAGCATCTGATGTAAGATACTGCTTCATTGCTTGTTGGTTAAAAACATTTGCACCAAAAATGGCTGACTTTCTACCAGATTCTTCAAAGTGAATCGGCTTTCTTGCAGAAGCTTCTCTTAAAGCCTGAAAACGAATTGTTGACATAAAATTTACTTATTTCAAGATGAATTATATAATTTGGACAAATATAATAAAACAAATTATGGTAATGAAAAGAATGAAGATGTCTCTCTAGGGCATTTTACAATATTATCGGTTATCCCCCCTCAGAATGAATATATCTAAATTATCAGCTATGAAAATTGACAGAATCAGAAAAATAAGTATCGTTAGAGCAATTTACACCCCCTAATTTCTCCCACTTAAAAAAAATCTTTATATTTGCACTGTTTAAAAATCATAAAAAATATACAACATTATGGCTAAAATAAAATTAGAATACCTTTGGTTAGATGGTTACGTACCAACTCAAAATCTAAGAAGTAAAACTAAAGTTGAAGAACACGAAAACTTTCAAGGGACTCTAGAAGAAATAGGTAACTGGTCTTTTGACGGTTCATCTACTAGACAAGCTGAAGGAGGTTCATCTGATTGCCTTTTAGTACCAGTTGCTATTTATGTAGATCCACAAAGAATCAACGGTTACCTAGTAATGTGTGAGGTTATGAATGCTGATGGTACGCCACATGCATCTAACGGAAGATCTACAATTAATGATGATAATGATGATTTCTGGTTTGGTTTCGAACAAGAATATTTCATCATGGATACTAAAACATTATTGCCATTAGGATTCCCTATCGGTGGTTACCCAGCTCCACAAGGAATGTACTACTGTTCAGTTGGTGGAAAAAACACTCACGGTAGACGTTTGGTTGAAGAGCATGCTGATTTATGTATCGATGCAGGTCTTAACTTTGAAGGTATCAATCAAGAGGTTGCTGCTGGACAATGGGAATACCAATTGTTTGCAAAAGGAGCTAAAAAAGCGGGTGATGAAATCTGGGTATCTAGATATTTATTAGATCGTTTGACTGAGAAATATGGTTATTATATTGAATACCACCCTAAACCACTTGGTGATACTGACTGGAATGGTTCTGGTATGCACGCTAACTTCTCTAACGAAGTTTTGAGAACATGTGGTTCTAGAGAAACTTTCGAGAAAATCTGTGAAGCTTTCCGTCCTGTAACTAAAGAGCATATCGCTGTTTATGGAGCACATAACGAAGAGCGTTTAACTGGTAAGCATGAAACTGCATCTATCCACGATTTCTCTTTCGGAATTTCTGATAGAGGATGTTCTATCCGTATTCCTTTGATGGTTGTACAAAAAGGATGGAAAGGTTGGTTGGAAGATAGAAGACCAGCATCTAACGGTGACCCATACAAAATTGCTGCAAGAATTATCCAAACAGTTAACTCTGCGTTGTAATATTTCTTTCTAAATATAAAAAGTGCCTTCAAATATTTTGAAGGCACTTTTTTTTTTGAGTTAATTTAGTTACATTTTAACAATTTTTGAGCTAAAAATATTCTTTTAAAAAAAGTATCTTTGAAGATTAATAAAACCCATAATTATGATAGTTTGGATCTGTTTTTTAAGCGCAATATTATTATTCTTGGCCTTGGATCTTGGAATTTTTAATAAAAATCCTCACGAAATTAGCTCTAAGGAAGCCGGAAAATGGACTGCAATTTGGGTTGCTTTGTCGTTCGTTTTTTCGGGTGTGATCTATTGGTTATACGGTAGTGGTTTGGTTACCAATCCGGATAATTTAAAACCTACCGCGGCTGCTGTAAAGTACATCACAGGATATCTTATCGAACTATCTCTTAGTGTTGATAATATTTTTGTTATAGCGATCATATTTGCAGCCTTTAAAATTCCGAAAAAATACCAGCATAGAGTTTTGTTCTGGGGAATCATTGGTGCAATCGTTTTTCGAGGTGCCATGATCTATTTTGGAGTTTATATTATCAATAAATTTGCTTGGACTACCTATATATTTGGAGCTTTCTTAGTTTATACTGCAATGAAAATGCTCTTCTCAAAGGATGATGAACAGTTTAATCCAAAGAAATCATTTGTTTACCGTTATCTCCGAAAAATAACTCCAATCACTACAGAAATTAATGGAGAACATTTTTTCGTTAAAAAGAAGCATATTAGAGCGGCTACGCCATTATTTGTAGCGTTAATTGTTATCGAAGTAATGGATGTTATTTTTGCATTAGATAGTGTGCCTGCCATTTTAGCGATTACATCAGATCCGTTTTTGGTTTTCAGTTCTAATATATTTGCTATACTGGGATTGCGATCGATGTATTTCTTTTTGGCTAATATGCTGGAAAGATTCAGTTATTTAGAATATAGTTTAATAGCAATTTTGAGTTTTGTGGGAATCAAAATGCTTATTCACGATTTCGTAGAAATTCCTGAATGGGGTTCTCTAGCATTTATCGCTCTATCGCTTATTCTTGGTATTGTTGTTTCCTTGCGAATGAATAAAGGGGAAAAAAACGATTAATTTATTTGTAGTTCGATTGAGGTAGTGATTTGTGAAAACTCAAATAAATTAAATATTATTTGTTTTTTGTGCTAACAAGGATATCATTCTTATAAATTTCAGTTTTAATGACCGAGTTGTCTTTACTGTAAAAACTAGCAGTTCCATTTTTCTGTCCGTTTTTCCAGTTTGACTTTACTTGTACAGCACCGTTAGGATAATATTCGATTGTTTCACCTTCTTGCGCTCCTTTTTTCCACTTAGCAACGATACGAGCTTGTCCATTCTCGTAATATTCTGTGCACTTTCCAAACGGATTTCCGTCGAGTCTGCCACATTTATCACCTGAGCTAAATGTTGCTCCTATTATTTTGTAATTTTTGAACCAAAGATTTGGTTTTAAATCTGCATCAATTAACTCCCCTTCTTTTTTCACTTCAACAAACTTTGTAAGTAAATGATTTGCATCATAGGAGTAATTATATGCTTGGTAAATTGCAGATGATCCGCTGTATCCGTATCCATTATAGTAATCTGTTCTACCTACTTGTTTTTGCGCTACATCGTGGCCTACAAACTCAACATTGCACTGTAAATAATAAGTGCCAGGTTTCATTTTGTGAAATACAAAATTACCGTTTGCATCTGTTATGGTTTCTAATCGGTAACTAAAGGCTTTTTCGCTCATTACAACGCGCCCACCTTGTTCTGCTACAATCTTCTGTAACTTGGTAGCCTCATCTATGTATTCAGTCATCGGGAACAAGAGTACTTTAGTGTTTGCTTTCGCTTTGTGCTTTTGACTTTGTCCTTGTATCCGACTTACTTCTCTCGTAAATGCTGTTCCACTTATGGTTGCTGTTCCAATAGCCAATTTATCTTTTGCGTCTTGCTCGTTAAACCAAACTTGTGGATAAAGTTCCAGAGATTGTGCTACAATTTTATTTGTAAAGGAAACAAAGATCAAACAATAAGCGATAATTTTAATGTTTTTCATCCACTCTT
The DNA here is from genome assembly GCF_022399565.1 of Flavobacterium algicola. Lineage (GTDB taxonomy): Bacteria > Bacteroidota > Bacteroidia > Flavobacteriales > Flavobacteriaceae > Flavobacterium > Flavobacterium algicola. The sequence continues at coordinate 288,190 of NZ_JAJTUT010000001.1, read as the reverse complement.
ATATTTAAATATTAATAATTAGAATTTGTAGTTTCTAGGAAATTTTTTCTACATAATTTTAACTATTCGAATGTAGTAAAAATAATAAAGTAGGATGTAAAAAAAAGCTTATTAAGTATTTATTTACAAATAACTATATGGTTTGTTTTGACCCCTATAAAACAATGGTATTATTGTGTTATTATATGCAGCTTAAAATTTCATGCAGAAATTGGTCAAAAAAAAAAGAGAGCCATGGGGCTCTCTTTCTACTCTTATATTGAATTTTACAATTCAAGTTTTTGAATGTCTTTGTCTTGAACTTTCAAGGCTGATATTACTTCGTTATAATTACTTGTATCAACTGTTCCTGAAAAACTTCCGGGAATAATTACAATTCTTAATACTTGATTGACTCTAAACTCATTTGCGACATTTTGTAAATTGTTTCCAACCATATACACGTTGATGTCATTTCTCGTAAAATCAAATCGATATCCAAAATCTAATGTGCCATTTTCAAAGTAAAAACTTTCGGGCACTAATTTCCAAACGTCTTGACCTTCAAATACATCGCTAAGTCTGTAAACTAGCACTACATCTGAATTAAATATGGAGGGATTTAATTCGATAATAGTTCCGAAGTTGTTTGATGTATTAAATGTTCTCTGAACTTCAAATACTTCACTTATAGTATCTGAATCGTTGCTAAAATCGTCTTGTACAGTACAGCTCTGTAATGCTAATATCCCAAATAGGGAAAAAAGTAAAATTATTTTTTTCATGACTTTATTTTTTATAGTTATTTGATTAGTATTATTCATTTATTGTGCCAAAGTTTTTATTCGCTGCTAAAATTCAGATAGATTCTAGCTTATAAGAGGAAACAATAATGTTTAAGAGGGGATGTTTTCGAATAAAATAGTATTTTTGGCAAGATTCTAAAACTAACAAATCATGGTAAAATTCATCTCAATGAAAAATGTTCTTTTATTTATAATATTTATCTCTTTTTCTAGCTGCGCACAGTTGCAACAAATTGCAAGTCAGTTACCACAGACAACTACAGGTACTGTTGATATTGCTGGCGGTTTAAAAGAAGCATTGAATAAAGGAATTACTGAGCAAGTAACAAAACTTACAGCCACTGATGGATTTTACAGAAACGAAGCTGTTAAGATTCTTTTACCAGCAGAATTACAGAAAGTAGATTCGAGCTTACGTAAAATTGGATTAAGTTCTCTTGCTGATGAAGGATTAAAAGCAATCAACCGTGCTGCAGAAGACGCTGTAAAAGAAGCGACTCCTATATTTGTCAATGCGGTTACCAATATGTCTTTTAATGATGCACGTGGTATTCTTTTAGGAAATGATAATTCGGCAACAGCCTACTTACAATCCACAACTTCAACAGATTTATATGCAAAATTTAATCCTGTTGTTAAAAATTCATTCAGTAAAGTAGGAGCAGACAAGGTGTGGTCTAACATAATTACAAAGTATAATAGTTTACCGCTAGTGAGTAAGGTTAATCCAGATTTGAATGATTACGTTACAAGTCAAGCGATGAGTGGTGTTTTTAAAATGATTGCTGTTGAGGAAAAAGATATCAGAACCAATATAAACGCAAGAACATCTACATTGTTAAAAAGTGTATTTGCTATTCAAGATAATAAATAAAAAAACAATTTCTGATAGTTAATGGAAAATTTCACCTTACTTATTCACTGTAATGATCAAAAAGGGATTGTTGCAGCTGTGACCAATTTTATTCTTAAAGTAGAAGGAAATATTTTATACCTAGACCAGCACGTGGTTATGGAGCAAAAGGTATTCTTTATGAGGTTAGAATGTGAACTAACAAATCCTAAACATACTGTAGCATCTGTTAAAGAAGATTTTAGCGCTAGTATTGCTAAGGATTTTGGTATGTCATGGGAGTTTCATAACCAAGGTATGAAACCAAGAATGGCCATATTTGTATCTAAATATACGCACTGTTTGTTTGATATTTTGGGACGCTATAGTTCTGGCGAGTTAAATATTGAAATCCCTTTGATTATAAGTAATCATGAGGATTTAAGACCAATAGCAGAACAATTTAATATTCCATTCTTTCATGTTCCTTTCTCAAAGGATAACAAAGAGGAAGGGGAAAAAAGACAGATCGAATTACTGAAAGAGCACGGTATTAATTTTATTGTTTTGGCACGCTACATGCAAATCATTACGCCAAAGTTGATTGCATTATATGAAAATAAAATAATCAATATTCATCATTCATTTCTACCTGCTTTTCCTGGAGCTAAGCCTTATCATTCAGCTTTCAAGCGAGGAGTTAAGATAATAGGAGCAACAAGTCATTATGTTACTGAGGAATTAGACGAGGGTCCGATTATTGGCCAAGATATCAGTCGCGTTTCGCATGTTGAATCGGTGGAGGATTTTATCATGAAAGGAAAAGACTTAGAACGTATTGTTTTAGCGAGAGCTATTAAATTACACACCGAAAGAAAAATGATGGTTTACGGAAATAAAACTGTTGTTTTCTATTAAAAACTAAATCATATAGCATTTATTCGAAAATAATTGAAGAATAATTTCTAGATAGAAGTAAATCCTCCAGCGAGTATATTATATATTTGTTGGAGGATCTATTCTTTTAGAGCAACAGCCATTATTTTGTAACTTAATTATTCATCAACTTTTTGTGGCTTTAACATTGATAAATAGTTGTTTACCTAAATCTGTTGAAAATATTAACCTATTGCAAGTAAACTAATAACTTATTGTTAACAAAGATAACAATGAAGATGTTGCATCTTTGTATCATAATAAATTGGTTATTTATTATTTGGTTTTGGTTAGTTAAAAAAATGCCGCTATTCTTTTGAGTAGCGGCATTTTTTAATTTTAACATAATAATTTTCATTATCTCTTCTCTTATTAATCTATATATATTTATTGAATACAATATTTTATGTAAGTTGTGAATGTCATCGATTAGTACTTGAATTAAAATTTAAGTTAAAACAATTAACTATTCAACAACAGAAAACTAACTTATTATTAACAGCAAAACCATTGTATATGATGCACCTTTGTAGAGTAATAAATTGGTTATTTATTATTTGGTTTTGGTTAGTTAAAAGATTGCCGCTATTTTTTGAATAGCGGCATTTTTTTATTCTACACTTTTCAGGTAAGTTATAACAACCTTATTGAAAATTATGGGATGCTCTACATTTACCACATGTCCCGACTGTGGAATTATATGTAGTTTGGCTGTCTTGTAATGATCTGCAACCACATTTTTGACATAAGGTAAAAACATATAATCTTCCTCACCCATCACATATAGAGTAGGTATATTAAGTTCGATTTGTCTAAAATACTTCAGAAGAGGATTAATTTCTGCCGTAAGTTTAAACCATTTTATAAATTCTTTTTGGTACAATTTTTTTGCCTCATTTATAAAAAGTAATCTTGATTTTTTATGATTTTTTCTTGGCATTATGATAAAAGCAAATAAGCGATAGAGTAGTAAATAGGGTAGGACATACTTAAAGAGATTGCCTATCTTCATCAAAATCTGAGATCGAAAATTCATTTTTAAAATCGCTCCTCCTAAAACCATACTTTGTATTCTCTCTGGATACATTTCTGCCAGTTGTCTTATTAATATAGTACCCAATGAAATCCCTACAAAATGAGATTTTTTGATTTTAAGGCTATCTAGGACGGGTAATATGTCATTTGCTAGCTCTGGAAAGGTATAGGTAAATTTAGCAATTGTTTTGGCATTCGTTTTTGAATTTCCATGTCCGCGTAAGTCAATTAATAAAACATTAAATTCCTTTTGAAAATCTCGAATTTGTTTATACCATATGGCCGAACTTCCGCCAGCTCCATGAATGAATGTTACCCACTGGACGGACTGCTTATTTTCGAATAGCGTGTAACTTAGCAAGTTTTTATCATTTAGTATTCTATTTTAATATTATAATTTTTTGGCCTCGTTCCAAAAAACATCCATTTCGGCCAATGTCATATCCATTAATGGTTTTCCTAGTTCACCAGCTTTACTTTCTAAGTATTGAAAACGCTTAATGAATTTCTTATTTGTACGCTCTAATGCATCTTCAGGATTGATATTTAGAAAGCGCGCATAGTTGATCATTGAGAACAGCACATCACCAAATTCGTCCTGTATTTTGTCTTGGTCTCCTGCTTTTACTTCTACTTGTAATTCTTCTAGTTCTTCTTTTACTTTATCCCAAACTTGATGCGCTTCGTCCCAGTCAAAACCAACCGCTTTTACTTTGTCTTGAATTCTTCCAGCTTTTACCAAGGCAGGTAGACTTTTAGGAACACCTTCTAAGACAGACTTTCGACCTTCTTTTAATTTTAATTTTTCCCAATTCTGTTTTACTTCTTCTTCATTTTTCACAACTGTATCGCTATAAATATGAGGATGACGATGAATTAATTTATCACATATTTCGTTACACACATCAGCAATGTCAAAATTATTTGTTTCACTTCCAATTTTAGCATAAAAAACAATGTGTAATAGTACATCACCGAGCTCTTTTTTAACCTCGTTTAAATCGTTATCCAAAATAGCATCACCCAATTCATAAGTTTCCTCAATAGTCAAATGTCGTAACGTTTGCATAGTTTGCTTTCTGTCCCAAGGACATTGCTCACGTAACTCATCCATTATCGTTAGTAATCTGTTAAAAGCTTTTAACTGGTTTTCTCTTGAATTCATCAGAATTGTATTTTAATAAGTAGTTATTAGGAAATTCGTTTGTAAAAATAAGAAATCCTGCAATCTCATAGTGAGATTGCAGGATTTATTTATGTAATTGAAGTAATTACTCTTTTACTTCTGTTTCGGCAACATCTTCTACTTTTTCTTCAGCAGGAGTTTCAACTGCCAATCCTTTTGCTTGTAAAGTATTGTACCAGTTTAAAATTTTCTTCACATCAGAAGCGTATACTCTATCTTCATCATAATCAGGAAGAACTTCTCTTAAGTAAGCTAATAAGGTTTCGTTATCTTCTTTGTGAGAGATTGCTTTTTCATAATTGTGTTTTGCAGCAATGCTGTTCATAATTTCAGTCAAAGGCTTTTCTCCATCGTAAGTGTAAATTGAAATTTCAGATAATAAACTTACATTACTTTTTAGATTGACTGTGATTTTTTTACCATCAGATAATGATTCAGCTACAAAACCTGTGCGTGTTTGTACTCTTAAAACATATAAACCTGGCTTACCAGAAATAGATAAAATTTTTTCTAAATTCATTTTGATATTTTTTACTTTTTATTTTATTCTTTTTGTATTGTCAGAACTGAAATCTACCTTCCTTTTTTACCAAAAAATCTCATTCGATAATCTTGAAAAGTTTTTCCCTCCATTATATTTTTTAATTTTTTCTGAATCATACGTTTCTTAAGAGATGATATTTTATCTGTAAATAAAACTCCTTCAATATGATCGTACTCGTGTTGAATTACTCTTGCAATCAAACCATCAAAAACTTCCGTTTTCATGACAAAATCCTCTTCGCAGTATTCAATTGTAATTCTTTCCTTTCTGTAAACATCCTCACGTACATCTGGGATACTTAAACAACCTTCATTAAATACCCATTCTTCACCTTCTTCAGCAATCATTTTTGCGTTAATAAAAGTTTTTTTAAAACCGCTCATTTTCTTTTGCTCGGTTTCTTCCAAATCTTCATCATCGCTAAATGGTGTTGTATCTATAACGAACATACGCAATGGCAAGGCTACTTGTGGTGCAGCAAGTCCTACTCCAGATGCATTATACATCGTTTCATACATGTTTGCTATAGTTTCTTTCAGATTAGGATGCTCAGGAGTTATATCAACTCCAACTTTGCGTAATACTGGATCTCCGTATCCTATAATTGGTAAAATCATTGTTTTTTGTTTAGTATTCATCAATCTATTTAGAATTTCTATTTCTAAATTTTGGCACGAAAGGCAAAAATAGTAAAAAAATGGACAAGGACTAAACTCATCGATACAAATGATTATTTTTAACGTTATTATCTAATTTCTGTAAAGATTTGTTTGAGAAATCTCTTTTACAATTCATACTTTTGTATGGAACTATATTTTATGATTACAAATATCCAAAAATTTACAGAGAGTACCGAATTTACAAATGCGTTAAAGATTACTATTGCAGGTGTTTTACCTGCTTTATTATTTTCGTATCTAGGGGATATTAGAACAGGTATTACAATTGCTCTTGGTGCCTTTTTTGTATTTCCAAGCGACGTTCCTAGCATATTAAAACACAAAATCAACGGTCTTATTGTATCTATATTAATTATATCAGGAATAACCTTATTGATTAATTTATCCTATCCATTTCCGTGGATATTTTATCCTACGTTGGTTCTAATATTATTTACCGTTTCTATGTTTGCCGCCTATGACCAGCGCGCCACCATGGTTGCGTTTTCTTCTTTGGTAGCCGTATCATTATCTTTCGCACATATCAACACAGGAATGGCGATTTACAGGCACTCTGGACTGTTGCTGATTGGTGGATTATTCTATCTCTTAATATCCATTTTATTCTACTACATAAAGCCAAATCGATATGTGGAGCTACAAATAGCAGAGTGTATTAAGTTGACCTCTAAGTATTTGAAATTGAGAGGAGATTTGTGGAAAATCAATTCTGATCGAAAAGAAATTACCAAGAAACAACTGCATTTGCAAGTAGAACTTAACTCTATTCATGAAAATATAAGAGAGATTTTGGTTCGAAATAGAACAAATTATGGTTCTTCAAATCAGAATAGAAAAATGTTATTGTCTTTTATGTCATTGGTCGAAATAATGGAGTTGGCAATTTCTACCTCATTCGACCATAATAAACTGCATCAAAAATTTGATGATCATCCGGTGGTACTTCTTACGTATCAAAATTTGGCATACAAATTATCCAAGACATTAAAAGACCTTTCCAAAAGTATATTGGACAAAAAGAGCTATCAGTCAGAACATAGTTTAATAGATAATTTGCAAGAGCTTGAAACAGCTATTGAAACGTACAAAGCAGAATTGGGTGCAATAAATTCTATCGAAGGTGCTTTGATGCTTGCTACAATGCTTCATTATGCTGAGAAACAGGTAGAAAAAATTAAAATTTTGGAACGTGCTTTTACGAGTACAGTAAATATTAAAGATCTAAAAGGTAGGGATAAAGATTTAGAAAAATTAATTCAACATCATTATTATCCTATCAATACATTGGTTGAAAACTTTAGATTTTCATCGACTATATTTAGACATTCATTACGCATCACTATAACAATCATGGTTGGTTTTTTGATTGGAAAAATATTACCCTTCCAAAATGTGTATTGGATATTACTTACTATCGTTGTAATTATGCGACCAGGATATGGGTTGACCAAAGAGCGTACTTATAATCGTTTTCTAGGAACTGCAATAGGTGGAGTAATTGCTTTTTCGATACTTTTTCTTACCCCAAATACGACAATATTGGGTTGTTTGACAATTGTTTGCATGTTGTTAGGGTATTCTTTTAATCCTACCAACTATAGAGTAGGAACGACTTTTATCACTATGTATGTGATTTTTATATTTTCTATTTTGTCTCCAGATGTAGAGAATTTAATTCAGTACCGCATTTTGGATACAATAGTGGGAGCGACCTTGGCTATTTTGGCAAATTATTTTTTGTGGCCAAGTTGGGAGTTTTTGAATACACCAGATTATCTTGAAAAATCATTGGAGGCCAACCGCAATTATTTAAAGGAATTTTCAGCTTTGTATAATAGCAAAAAAGAAGTTTCAACATCCTATCGTCTAGCTAGAAACCAAGCGTTTATAGGTGTTGGAAATTTGATGGCTTCTTTTCAAAGAATGATTCAAGAACCAAAATCAAAGCAGAACAACTTACAAATTTTTTATAAACTAACGGTTTTGAATAATGCTTTACTCTCTTCTGCAGCTTCATTAGGAACTTATACTCAGTCTAACAAAACAACTGAAGCATCTGATGTATTTAACGATGCCATAGATCAAATTACAAAAAAATTAGATTACGCTATTTCTTTATTACATCAAAATAACTCCGAAGTTCCAGAGGCAATAGCACCAGCAGAATTATCTCGAAATTTTGCAGAGTTAAGAAATATTCGAGCTAAAGAATTAAATCAAGGCTCAAACATGAGTGAACTTGATTTTAAACATAAAATGCAAGAGGTACAATTAGTGATTGAGCAGTTAATATGGTTAACAAACCTCTCTGATAATATTGTTAAAACGACAAAACAGTTATTAGCAGCCAAATAATATTTAAATTTATAACTTTTCTTAAAAAAAAAATGCTTGTCAGTCTGGACAAGCATTTTTCATTGACTTAATTGTGGTTTTTAATTTGCTCTGGAATGTATGACTTGAGAAAGTTATCGAACTTCCTTTAAAGTTATATCTTAAAAGAAACTATTCCGTAATCCATGGGTATAATTTGTCCAGACATTGATTTGGATTGCTCAGACAGTAAGAAGGCCGCCATTGATGCTACTTCTTCACTATTAAGATAACCTTTCATAGGATGTCTTTCTACCATATTTTCTTTCATGCGATCATTTCGTAAAATATTTGCCGCCAATGTAGTGTCTGTAATAGTTGGCGCAATAGCGTTTACCCTAATTGTGGGAGCAAGTTCAGCACCTAATGATTTTACTAAACCCTCAATCGCTGCCTTTGATGCGGCAACACTAGAATGATAAGGCATTCCTAATTTGACCGCCACAGTACTAAACAATACAATAGCTGGTTTATCGCCTTTTTTAAGTAAGGGTAAATACTTTTGTATCGTTTTAATTGCCCCAATAACATTCACCTCAAAATCATGTCTAAAATCATCTAAACTTAAACCCGTGATTGGTTTTAAATTAATCGTACCAGGACAATAAACAATACTGTCCAAACTTTCGAGTTCTGGTAATTCTTCTTTGCTTATATCAACAGAAAAATGTGTTAAGTTATCGTGAGTGATTTCTGGAGCTGTTCTACTTATATTTATTATTTTATTGTTCTCTAATTGTTGTAATAAAATAGCATTTCCAATTCCTTTACTACCACCAACTATTAATATATTTTTCATCTTTTTGATATTTTGTTTTGAGTTATTTGCCTTTGTCTACTGCACTTAAAGCGCCCTTCTATAAATGTTCTCAACTTAGCGTGCTTGGTTTTCCTTCCTTGTACTCGTGCGCGCCAACGTTTGAAACTTGATGGCTTCAATTCCAGACGCATATGTTCTATAACTTCTTTTTCAGTTAGGTCAAATTGCATAAAAATAGCGTCAAATGTGGTGCGATCTTCCCAAGCCATTTCGATAATGCGATCACTTTCGATAGTACTTAAGATAGTTTTCATGGTTTCAAATTATTATATTGATTGACAATAATTGTCGACTTTAGGTCAAAAAGTAAATTGTAGAGACCAAAGAAGGTTCTGTTCATATAAATAAAATGTTTTGATCCTCTACTACCATTCATTTTCTTTAACTCTGTATCCTTGGCAAAGCGCTCTCCTAATTGTGCGATTTGATCAAAGAAAATAGCATCAGAAAAGTCGAATGTTTCTGATTGAAATGGCTGAGTAAATAAGGTCAGCAAGTCATAAAACATTTTTGTGAAATAAGCTTTTTCTTTCTCATTATCATCCTTTTTTATAATTTCTAACAATAATAATTTTTCTTCAAAAGCAACTGGGTCATTAATCACATTTGGGTCTACTAATTCAAAATAGGGAATGTAGAATGATTCAGGGATGATTTTCATACATCCAAAATCAATTGCTATCAATCGGTTTTGAGAATCAATCATAAAATTACCGGGATGTGGATCTGCGTGTACTTTTCTTAAATTATGAATTTGAAACATGTAGAAATCCCATAGTGCTTGACCTATTTTATTGGCGATAACTGGGTCATTATTTTTAAACTCAGAGAGATGTACGCCATCCATCCAGTCCATAGTCAATATTTTGTCTGATGAATACTCCGGATAATATTGAGGCATTACCAAATTGGGTATGTGCTTACAGGCAAGTTCAATTTCCTGACTTTGCTTTAATTCCAAATTATAATCAGTCTCTTCAATAAGTTTGTCTTCAACTTCCTTAAAATATTTATCAGAATCGTTTCCTTGCAAATTAAACATTCTGATAGCAACTGGCTTTACCATGGCCAAATCAGATGAAATACTATTAGCAACACCAGGGTATTGAATTTTTACCGCTAATTTCTTACCATCCTTTTTTGCTTGATGTACTTGACCTATACTTGCTGCATTAACAGAATTAGCGTTAAACTCGTCAAAAATTTCATTAGGATTTTTTCCCAAACTATTTTTGAATGTTTTCAAAACCAATGGTGCTGAAAGTGGAGGCACAGAGAATTGCGACAATGAAAATTTCTCCACATAAGCTTGCGGTAAGAAATTCTTATCCATACTCAACATTTGTGCTACTTTAAGCGCGCTACCTTTTAGATTTTTAAGGCCATCGTATATGTCTGCAGCATTGCTCTCGTTTAATTTGTCTTTGGTAAGATCAGAATTGATCATTTTTTCACCATAGTATTTGATATAATTGACACCCACTTTGGCACCAGTTTGGACCAATTTAGTAGCGCGCTCAATTTTTGATGTTGGAATTTTATCTATTGTTTTCATTACCTTCTTTGTGTTTTTTCTTTAAAAAGAAATTTACCAAAATCAATTAAACTGTCAAGTGGTGCGATGTTAATTAGTTCAAAACTTAATTTTACTGATTTCTCAATGTATATATCTGTTTTCTCAAAAGCTGCAGATTCGTCTTCCATCCAAAACTTGAGCGTTAGTAAGAATTGAATCCATGCACTTTCTTTTAGACCTTTAAGTTGAATCTCCTGAACTTTTTCTTGTTTTAACAAGTAAGTGTCGTCCATGATCTCGCCAATGAAATTCTTGAACTCATTGCGCAGTGGGCTTAATTGGGATAAATTCTTTAACATGTTTTTGTGCTCTTTCAGAGTCAATAAAACGTAGGAACGATTCATTGTTAGCATTTCGAAAAATGTAAAATAAAAACTTAGTAATTTATTTTTAGTCTCGTAAGCTACAAAAGCAGGGTCTTTATTGATTAAATTAATAGTCTTTAAAAAAAATAAAGTAAAAATTTCTTTGTCTACTGCTTGCAGTGTACCGAATTCTTTGTAGAAATCAGCTTCAGTAATGGATGCCGATTTAGTGAATAGGTAAACGGATTCTGGTTTTTTACTATTTTCCAACGTATATTCCATATATGCTGAAATAATAGTTTCTCTGTCTGTTTTAATATTTTTAGTTGGCATGATTACTAGCTGTTTTAATTGTTGAGTAAAGATACAAAATGTTTAATCATTAATAGAAAAGGTTAAACAAAAACTTTGTTAATATTTCTTATAATCAAAAAATCTAGCTTCTTGGATAGTAACCTTGCCAATAGTACAATCGAAAATCTATTATTTTTTTTATCTTTGCGCACGCAAACTAGTTGGTCAAAACCACTTATACAATCACAATTCATGAGTTCAGATACTTCAAAAAGATATGCCCTTCGCGGGGTTTCGGCATCCAAAGAAGATGTGCATAACGCTATAAAAAATATTGACAAAGGATTATTTCCTCAAGCATTTTGTAAAATAGTACCTGATTATTTGACTCAGGATGAAGCATATTGTTTGATCATGCACGCAGATGGAGCTGGAACAAAATCGTCTTTGGCTTATATGTACTGGAAAGAAACAGGTGATTTATCGGTATGGAAAGGGATTGCGCAAGATGCATTGATTATGAATATTGACGATTTATTATGTGTTGGTGCAACCGATAATATTTTGCTTTCGTCAACTATTGGTCGAAATAAAAATTTGATTCCAGCTGACGTTATTTCGGCTATCATTAATGGTACCGAAGAATTAATCAAAGAATTGGCTACTTTTGGAGTAACCATACATTCAACTGGTGGAGAAACTGCCGATGTGGGTGATATTGTACGCACTATCATTGTCGATTCTACCGTTACGGCGCGCATGCCACGTAACAAAGTGATCGATAATGCTAACATAAAAGCAGGTGATGTTATTGTTGGTTTGGCTTCTTTTGGTCAAGCGTCTTATGAAAAAGGATATAATGGCGGAATGGGGAGTAATGGTTTAACCTCTGCTCGTCACGATGTTTTCGAAAAATATTTAGCAACCAAATACCCAGAAAGTTTTGATGCTGCTGTGCCTAGTGATTTGATTTACTCAGGACAAGTGAAATTAACTGATGCGGTAGAAAATTCACCTATCGATGCAGGACAGTTGGTGCTTTCGCCAACACGTACCTACGCGCCAATCATCAAAACGATTTTAGACAAATACAATGCTACTGATATTCACGGAATGGTGCACTGTAGCGGTGGAGCACAAACCAAAATTTTGCATTTTGTAAACAATCTTCACATTATCAAGGATAATTTGTTTCCAGTGCCTCCTTTGTTTCAATTAATTCAAGAGCAATCCAAAACAGATTGGAAAGAAATGTACCAAGTATTCAACTGCGGTCACCGTATGGAACTTTACGTTCCTGAGGATGTTGCACAAGATATTGTTGCCATTTCAAAATCATTCAATGTGGAGGCTCAAATTGTAGGTAGAGTAGAAGCAGCAGACGAAAAGAAATTAACAATAACTAGTGAATACGGTACTTTCGAGTATTAATTGATCTAAGAGTTGTTTCCTGATTCTGACGCTTTGTGAGATGATAGTTTACTACTTATAAACCTTGGTATTAGCAGGGTTTTCAATAGTATCTGGTCCAAGGTTCAGTTGATGAATTGAAGTAATGCTTCTTTATTAAGGGAGAATTGCAATTAAAAACTAAAATAAAAAAGCATGTACGAACTCGTTTTTTGGCAATATCAAGAAGAAGTGTATCTTAATCATCAACTAGTGTATGAAGCCTTGATTGAAGATCAGGCTGTCGAAGGATTAGAAGTGCTACCTATACAAGTAATTCTTAATCGCATCGCTTCTGTTTTTTCTGATTGGGAAAAAGTAGATGACAATAGTTGGCAAAACCCAAAAGGGAAAGGTGCTTTTCAAGTTAAAACCACTCCCGAAAGTGTTTCCATTGACTGCTACGGTACCCAAGGAAAAACAATGGACTCCCTAGTGAACGTGATGGAAGAGTTCAAATGTCCACTTTTTGATCCTCAAATTCCAGCGCGATATGATGAATTTTACGAAGACGAAGAATAAATTTTCGTCTTAGTCCGTTTATAATTAAGTTTATTAATTGCCGCTTTATAGAATTTGAATTTTAGTTTCAGTACAATTGATGAATCTAAATTTAGATTTTGGAATGCTTAATTAAAAGTTTTGGTCTTAATCTAGGGATGTTATTTTAAGTGTAATTTCTCATCCTCCTCTTGCGCACCGTTGCGCAGTCAAAAATCATAAATGGATAAAAATCAAGAACAGCTCATTAAACTGGCGCATACCAAAATGCCGTTTGGTAAATACGAAGGTCGCTTTTTGATTGATTTACCCGAGTATTATGTGGTCTGGTATCACAACAAAGGTTTTCCGAAAGGTGAATTAGGGCAGCAGCTCGAATTGATTTACGAATTAAAACTAAATGGCTTGGAGGAATTGATACGAAATATTAAAAAAAGATATCCAAAACCAAGGTAATTAGTTAAATAAATAAGGGTTTTTATACTTAATTAGATCTGCTCTATAATTGGTGATTTTCCGAATTATCTCTTTTCTAAATTAGTATAATCCCAATTTATAATCGTATTTTTGCATCGTTTTTTATACAATTCAATACAAATCATAACAGAATGAATCAAACGAAATATATTTTTGTTACCGGTGGTGTGACTTCTTCATTAGGAAAAGGTATTATAGCAGCATCTTTAGCGAAATTGTTACAAGCCAGAGGATACCGTACAACAATTCAAAAGTTTGATCCTTATTTGAATGTGGATCCAGGGACCCTAAATCCTTATGAGCACGGAGAATGTTATGTAACAGATGATGGAGCTGAAACCGATTTGGATTTAGGTCACTACGAACGTTTTTTGAATGTTCCTACTTCACAAGCCAATAATGTTACGACAGGTAGAATTTATCTTTCAGTTATTGAAAAAGAGAGAAGAGGAGAATTTCTTGGTAAAACAGTGCAAGTAGTACCTCATATCACCAATGAAATCAAAGATAGAATGCAATTACTAGGAAAATCTGGTGATTATGATATCGTGATTACAGAAATTGGTGGAACTGTCGGTGATATTGAATCGTTACCTTATATTGAATCAGTACGTCAATTGGTTTGGGATATGGGAGAAAACAACGCAATTGTTATTCACTTGACTTTGGTTCCTTATTTGGCTGCTGCAGGGGAATTGAAAACCAAACCAACACAGCACTCTGTAAAAACGTTGATGGAAAGCGGAATTAAAGCTGACATCTTAGTTTGTAGAACAGAACACGAAATTTCAAACGAAATTCGTAACAAACTGGCTTTGTTTTGTAATGTAAAAAGAGAAGCAGTTATTCAATCTATCGATGCTTCTACTATATATGAAGTGCCAAATTTAATGCTTGAAGAAGGATTGGATATTGTGGCATTGAAAAAATTAGATTTACCAAAAAAAGTTGCTCCAGATTTAAAATCATGGAATACTTTCTTGAAAAGAATCAAAAATCCAAAGCATACCGTTAATATTGGTTTGATTGGTAAATATGTTGAAATGCAAGACTGTTACAAGTCAATTTTGGAAGCGTTTATTCACGCAGGTGCAACAAACGAGACAAAAGTGAATGTAATTTCTATTCACTCAGAGCATATCCACGAAGAAAATATTGCTGAAAAATTCAAAGATTTAGATGGTGTACTTGTTGCTCCTGGTTTTGGAGAAAGAGGTATCGAAGGGAAAATTGCTGCTGTGCGCTATGTGCGTGAAAACAATATTCCGTTTTTCGGAATTTGTTTAGGGATGCAAATGTCAGTTATTGAATATTCAAGAAATTTGTTAGGACTTTCAGATGCCAATTCAACCGAAATGAATCCGGAAACAGTAGATCCTGTCGTAAATTTGATGGAAAGTCAAAAAACGGTAACTGAAAAAGGGGGGACGATGCGTCTTGGAGCTTGGCAATGTGAAATCAAGCCAAATACGCTAGCATACAAAATTTACGGACAAACAACTATTTCTGAACGTCACCGTCACCGTTATGAATTTAATAACGAATATTTGACAGCACTAGAAGATGCAGGATTAAAGGCATCTGGTGTAAATCCAGATACAGGTTTGGTAGAAATCGTTGAAATAGAAAATCATCCATTTTTTATCGGAGTTCAATACCACCCAGAATACAAAAGTACAGTTGTAAAACCACACCCACTTTTTGTAAGTTTTATAGCTGCGGCTGTACAAGCAAAAAAGAAATAATTACTAATATTTCCGCTTCTACCTCTAGAAGCGGAATTTTTATATTTTAAACATTTTTTATAAATCATAATGGAAGAAAAAAAATTTGACCCCAATTCGTTAATCGGTTTTGTACTGATATTTGGAATTTTAATTTGGATAATGTACCAAAATAAGCCAGATGAAGCCAAAATAGAAGCAGAAAAAGCTCAGAAAGAATTGGTAACGAAAGAAGCTAGTAAAGCAAAAGAAGTTGCAAAAACAATTTCACTTGCAGCTTCAGTTCCTGGGGATACATTGCAATTAGCTAAATTACAAAAGTCACTAGGTAGTTTTGCGTATTCTGCAACTTTACCTTCTGCGAAAGCCGCTTATACTACTATCGAAAATAGTTTGGTAACTTTAAAAATTGCTAATAAAGGGGGTTATATAGTTGAAGCATCTTTGAAAAATTTCACGAGATTTAAAAAAGATTCAGGTCAACTAGTAGAATTGATAAAGGATAACAATTCGAATTTAAATATTCAATTGTTTACTAAGGACAATCATACTTTAAATACTAAAGATTTATTCTTTGAACCAACATTAACAAAAAATGGAGAGGATCAAATTCTTTCTATGCGTTTAAAATCAGCAGACAATGCGTATTTGGAATATAAATATGTATTGAAAGCAAATAATTATATGTTGGATTTTGAAATTCAATCTCAAGGTTTGAATAATGCTTTAATTACCAATAAACCGTTGAACTTAGAATGGGACTTGAAAACCTATGCTAATGAAAAAAGTATTACTTATGAAAATCGTTATGCCGAAATGTATTTTGAATACGAAGATGGTAAAACAGATTATTTAGGACAAGGAAATGATAAAACAGATAACCCAGAAAAGGTTTCATATATCGCTTTCAAACAGCATTTTTTCTCTTCTATATTATTGAGTAATGAGCCTTTTGAAACTGCAGAGTTGTATTCTAATAATTTAGTAGATGATCAAGAGGTAGATACTACTTTTACGAAGCAGTTTAAGGCTACTGTGCCTTTGGCTTTTAAAAATGGTGAGATTGATCAAAAAATGAATTG
The DNA here is from genome assembly GCF_022399565.1 of Flavobacterium algicola. Lineage (GTDB taxonomy): Bacteria > Bacteroidota > Bacteroidia > Flavobacteriales > Flavobacteriaceae > Flavobacterium > Flavobacterium algicola. Next base: position 271,591 of record NZ_JAJTUT010000001.1, on the reverse strand, counting down.
GTATTTTGGACCAACGGATTATACACTTTTAAAGCAGTATGATAAAAACTTAGAAGCGATCGTACCATTAGGATGGGGGATTTTCGGTTGGATTAACCGTCATGCATTTATTCCATTATACGGATTCTTAAGTGCTTTTATGGAACATGGATGGGCAATTATTTTGTTTACCATTTTGATTAAATTATTGATGTCTCCGGTGACTTATAAATCATTTTTGTCGCAAGCAAAAATGAAAGTATTAAAACCAGAGATTGCTGAATTGGGTGAGAAATTTAAGAAAGACCCAATGAAAAAGCAACAAGAAACCATGAAATTATACAACAAAGCTGGGGTAAACCCAATGGCTGGTTGTATTCCTGGTTTGTTACAGATGCCAGTATTTTATGCCTTGTTTCAGTTTTTTCCCTCGGCGATAGGGTTGAGACAAAAACCTTTTCTTTGGGCAAATGATTTATCATCATTCGATTCAATCTATGAGTTGCCTTTCCGCATACCAGCATATGGGAATCATATTAGTTTGTTTCCGATTTTAGCTTCTATTGCTATTTTCTTTTATATGAAATTGACAACTGGAGACCAGCAGATGGCACAACCGCAACAAGAAGGTATGCCAGATATGGCAAAAATGATGAAAATCATGATTTATGTATCTCCTTTGATGATGTTATTTTTCTTCAATAGTTATGCATCAGGACTGAGTTTATATTACTTCATTTCTAATTTAATCTCTATCGGATTGTTATTGGTAATCAAGAACTACATTGTAGATGAAGATAAAATTCACGCTCAGATTCAAGAAAACAAGAAAAAAGAGCCTAAAAAGCCAAGTAAGTTCCAGCAAAAATTACAAGATGTGATGGCACAACAAGAAGCTATGAAAGCGGAACAGAAAAAGAAATAAAACTTAATTAAAATAGTAAAGAGGAGAAAATTCAATGAATTTTCTCCTCTTTTTTTTTGGATTAACATTATGTGAATTCAGGAATTTATTTTAGAAAACCGCTGCCAATATATGTATAATCTATTTAAATGATTTAAGTATATTTTCAGACAATAGTTAAAATAAATAATTAGTAGTCTCGTTATGGTTCCAAAGAAATTCAGTTTACTTTTGCACAACTAAATATTATTTTAAAACTAGAATTTAAAAAACAGTGGTATGAAATATATTATTATAATGTTGATGTTAAGCGCTTCTATTTTGGGTCAAAGTTTTAATAAAATAGATTCCAATGGTAAAAAAGACGGAACATGGAAAGGAGTCTATGAAGATTCGAAGAGACCTAAGTATGAAGGAACCTTTTCACATGGAAAAGAAACTGGGACTTTTAAGTTTTTTGATGATACCAAGGTAGGATCAGTGATTGCTACCCGAGAATTTTCAAGTGTTGATGGTAGTGCTTATACTATATTTTATGATCAAGTAAAAAATAAGGTGAGTGAAGGTAAGGTATTAAATAAACAGTTTGAAGGATTATGGAAGTACTATCACCAAGCATCTCCTATTGTAATGACTACCGAAAATTACAAAAACGGAAAATTAGAGGGTGTTCGTTCTGTTTTTTATTTGAGCGGCAAGATTGCTGAAGAAACCAACTATAAAAACGGAATTAAGGAAGGTGTCTACAAAAAATACTCTGAGAATGATGTTGTTCTAGAAGAGGTTTTTTATACTGCCGGTCAATATAACGGTAAAGCAACTTATAAAGAAGCTGATGGAAAAATTGTATCCCAAGGGAAATATGTCAATGGAAAAAAAGTAGGTATTTGGCAGTTTTATAACGATGGGAAATTGAGTAAAGAAGTCAACATGAATTTACCTCAAAGTTCTAAAATGAATAGCAGTAAATAATAAGTTTTTTTTCAGTTTTAATTACGTTGTTAATTATTCCATAATATAGAAGTGATTTTTATACCTACAAAACAATCATCTTGACAATTTTTTATAGTATATCCACAAGTATTTATGATTCCGTTTGAATCGGTTTTAAATATTACCATGTTATCTTTTGTTTTTGCAGATAAATAATTTTGAGAACAATCGCTGTAAACTTCTTCGATTGTTACTGGTTTTGTACCTTCTATATTGCTGCCTAAATTATTTTTATCTTCGAAATAACTGTTAGTAATAATTTTAATGTTTTGACTATTCATAGTGAATGTTTCATAATTTCTAGCTGTTACTTTATCGTTCACAACTATAATTTGTGTTACAGAATTAGTCCCCGTCCATGAAGTTGTAGCTGTGTCGTAGTTGTATGAATTGCCTTTTATTTTTTTTAAATCATTCCAGTTTTCTGAACTTTGCTGCAGCGACACTCCAGTAGTGCTTAAGATAGTGTCTTCTGTGCTTACGCATGAAAATAAAATTCCTGCCAATGCGATAATAAGTAATGCTTTTTTCATAGTTGTGTATTGATTTAATTTGTTTAATGCACTCTTTATTTTCGCATATCTATAATTTACTTATTTTGGTAAGGCTTATTTTGTAATGCATCAAAGCTTAGTTCTGACGTTCCTTTTAGTTCGATAAACATGTTATTAAATTATAGATACAATCATACCAGATTGGTTGCGTACATTTTTATATTAATTGTATCCTGACTATTTCCTTAATGTTATATTGTAGCACTTAATACGTAATCAAATCATACCTCCATCTGTTGAATTAACACTAGTTAAGGAAGATAAACATTAAAAACGTCGTATCTTTGCACCCTCATAAAAAATGCAGGAAATAATGAAAAGTGTCGTAGTAGGTCTTTCAGGAGGAGTAGATTCAAGTGTTGCAGCATACCTTTTGCAACAGCAAGGTTATGAAGTTATTGGTCTGTTTATGAAAAACTGGCACGATGACTCTGTAACTATTTCCAATGATTGTCCATGGTTAGAGGATAGTAATGATGCATTGTTAGTAGCCGAGAAATTAGGGATACCTTTTCAAACAGTTGATTTAAGTGAACAGTACAAAGAGAAGATCGTTGATTATATGTTCAACGAATATGAAAAAGGACGTACTCCAAATCCAGATGTGCTTTGTAATCGCGAAATAAAGTTTGATGTTTTTATGAAGATTGCATTAAGTCTAGGGGCTGACTATGTGGCTACAGGACATTACTGCCGTAAATCTGAATTTGAAAAGGACGGTCAAACTATTTATCAATTGCAGGCAGGTGCAGATAATAACAAGGATCAATCGTATTTTCTTTGTCAGCTGTCACAAGAGCAACTTTCAAAATCTTTATTTCCGATTGGTGAATTAACAAAGCCAGAAGTAAGAGCAATAGCATCTGAAATGGAATTGGTAACTGCAGAGAAGAAAGATTCACAAGGTCTTTGTTTTATTGGAAAAGTACGTCTACCTGAGTTTTTACAGCAAAAATTGCAACCCAAAGAAGGTTTGATTATTCAAATTGATGCTGCAGATCCTATATATTCAATTGAAAAAGATCACAGTTTAACTGATGCTGCTGCATTGATTGCTTCTTCAAATAAATTAGTTTACAATCCAGCAATGGGGAAAGTTGTCGGGAAACATCAAGGTGCTCACTATTTTACTGTGGGACAACGCAAAGGATTGAACGTAGGTGGTACCAAAGAAGCCTTGTTTGTTATTGCAACCGATGTGGAGACCAATACTATTTATACGGGAATGGGAGCACAACACCCAGGATTGTTTAGATCGGCATTGTTTGTGGAGCAAAATGAAGTGCATTGGATACGTAAAGATTTAGCGTTAAAAATTGGAGAGACTCGAGAGGTAATGGCACGCATTCGATACAGACAACCTTTGCAAAAAGCGACACTTAATCAACTAGAGAACGGAATGTATATTTCTTTTGAAGAACCTCAATCTGCAATTACTGAAGGGCAATTTGTAGCATGGCATGATGGTGAAGAATTGTTAGGTTCGGGAGTAATCTCGTAAAAATTTACAGTATCTTAAAAAATATATATTATTATTTTTACATTGCTTATTAAAAAGTAGAAAATTAGGGTTTATTTGTTATATTTGGCAGTACACTTTATTTTTTTTCAAATTGAGAAATATTATATCTATAATGCTGCTTTTTATTTCAGTAAGCGCTCTTGCTCAAGAAGATGCGTGGGTATATTTTAATGCGAAATCAAATGAGCTAACTTATATTGCAGCGCCGACAACAATGTTATCTCAAAGAGCAATTGTTAGACGTACAAATCAAAATATCGCCATCGATTATAAAGACATTCCGATAGATCAAGACTTTATCAAACAGATTAAAGCAGCAGACGGAATCACAGTTAAAGCTAAGTCAAAATGGTTAAATGCTTTGCATATTCAAGGATCATTTGATCAAATCAAAGCCCTAACAATTCTACCTTTTGTAAAAGAGGTGTATTTTGCAAATAAATCTTTAAATACTCCTACGGCAAATTCAAAAACGGCTAAATCTGTAAGATTAAAAAACGAGACTAAATACAAAAACACGAGTGCAAACTTCGCCTACGGAAATTCAGACAATCAAATCAAGATGTTGAATGGTCATGTACTGCACGAACAAAATTATACAGGATCAGGAAAAATAATAGCGATTCTGGATGCAGGTTTTCCGGGCGTGAATACTGCTCAACCTTTTGAAAGATTAAGAGATAATAACAAAATTTTAGGCGGATATAATTATGTCGCACGAACGGATAATTATTATATTGGTGATCATCATGGTACTTATGTGCTATCCAGCATGGGAGGATATAAAGAAAATGCACTGGTAGGTACTGCACCAGATGCGTCGTATTACCTTTTTGTAACAGAGGACAATACTCAAGAAAGTCCAGTAGAACAATCACTTTGGGTTGAAGCTGCAGAAAGAGCAGATAGTCTTGGCGTAGATATTATAAGTACTTCATTGGGGTACTTTGGTGGTCACAGCAATCCTAACTATGATTTAACATATGCTGACATGACTGGGGATGCTACATTTATTTCAAAAGGAGCTAATATTGCCTTTTCAAGAGGGATGATTGTGGTTGCTTCAGCTGGCAACGAAGGGACTGAAAAAGAACCTCATATTGGGGCACCTGCAGATGCTTTTTCTGTAATTGCTGTAGGAGCGGTAACGCCCCGAAGAGAAAGATCTAGCTTTAGTTCAATTGGACCTTCTTTTGATGGTCGTGTAAAACCAGATGTAATGGCCCAAGGGCAATCTGATGTTTTGGCAGATGAGAACGGAAATATTATATCTGCAAGCGGGACCTCATTTTCAGGACCCATTTTTGCAGGTTTGGTGGCTTGTATTTGGCAAGCATTCCCCAATAAGACCAATCAGCAGATTAAAGATTTAATTTATGGTTCTTCAGATAAATTTACAACTCCAACACCAGAATATGGATACGGAATTCCGAATTTTAATCTGGCATTAGGAATTCAATTACCAGATCCATTTGCGATTGTCGAGGATGTCAATTTGTATCCAAATCCATCCACAAGTTTAGTTCGTATTTCGTTTCCAGATACTATGAAAGATGGATCTATCGCTTTTTATTCTGCTGTAGGGAATAAAGTTTTGGAGCAACATAATCTCGTTCCAGATCAATCAGTCTCTTTACTATCACTAACAAAGGGTACTTACTTCTATAAATTAGAATTTGATTCCTATTCCAAGTCAGGAAAAATTATAAAACTATAATTTTTTGAATTGAATATAATAACGTCTCTTTTTATATCTTCGCTATTACAACTGGAGTTGCACAATCGTCAACTATTTTAAGATCAATATGAAAAAATCCCCAATTCAATTAATTTTTCTGCTGTTTTTTCTAAGTTTTGGATTTCAAAATTTACATAGCCAATCCTATAAATTCACAACTTCTGGAGTTAGTGTTTTAGAGAAAAATGAAAGAGGAAAATGGGGTGCATGGTCCAATCTGGAGCTGGTAAATCTAGTAGTAAATTTAGATACCAATAAAAAAAGGATTGTTGTTTATTCTCGCATAATACAAGTGTATGATATCGTCACTTTTGTACCTATAGAAGAAAATGAAACTGATATTGTCTATAATTTTGTTTGTAAAAACATTGATGGAGAAAGCTGTACGCTATCGATCATCACTAGAAAAAATCAGAATAATCGAAAACAACTGTATATCAATTATGGTGATCGAATTATTCTTTACAATATTTTCAACGCTTAGGTATTTATTTTTTGATTTGAGAGTGAGACGTTCTGATTCCCAGACTTTGGTAAGGGCTTTATGCTATGTCTTCGATCTTAAAACGATCTACACAGAAAGGATTCGCTTCAGTCCATAATGTATAGAACTTATTTATCATGATTTTTTTACTAGTGACGAAATTCTTAGAAAAAAATCTATAAATGATCAAGGTAGAAAATCAAATTTAGTTAGTCGATATCCTTGATGAAATCATCATATTCTAGGTAGAATAACTCTAAAGCATTCATTTTTTCGAAAAAGAAATCAAAAATAGTGTCCCAATGATGGCGATTACTAAAACCAACTCCTTGTATCTCAACCCATATACGACTGATAGTTTTTCCGCTTTCGAGAACATATTCCTTTTCAAAAACTAAATCTTTTACAAACTCTTCTTCTAAGATGTTTTTTAAAGCTACAATTTTATCAAAAAAAGCAGTGCGTTTCTCGGCGCTTCGCTGCTCAATATCAATTAAAACTTGTGCTTTCTTATTATCTACAAAGAATTTAAAAGAGAAATCTTTAATTTTAGTATCGTACAATACCCATTTTCGCGGGTACTTATCGGCAAAACTAATCCAAAACTCTCTTTTTATTTTCTGTGACTCTACTTTACTGTACATTTCTATCTGCGTTTTGATGAACCAAAATTTGCGAACTGTAGTTTTCTAAACTATATTTATCGTTACTACGAATTGCAAAAATAAGATTTGATTATGGATTTCAGCTATTTTTTAGAAATTGTTCCAGATATAGTTGCTACAAGTTTGCCAGCAACTGCTGCTCACTCCAAAATGGCTCCTTTAGAACGTATGGATGAACTTTTGAATATTGATATTGACAAGCTTCAACCTAGATCGGCAGCAGTACTTTTGCTTTTTTATCCAAAAGATAATGAAACACACTTAGTTCTTATTGTTCGCCCTGTATATGAGGGCGTACATTCGGGGCAAATTGCTTTTCCGGGAGGGAAGTTTGAAGAAGTAGATATTGATTTTGCGCAGACAGCCTTACGCGAAACTCATGAAGAGATTGGAATTGATCCCAAATTCCTCACTATCAAAAAGAAATTTTCGCCAATTTATATCCCACCAAGTAATTTTATGGTACATCCATATTTGGGAATCAGCTACAAAGAACTTGCGTTTGTTCCAGATCCTACCGAGGTGACAAGGGTAATTGAGATGCCGCTGTCTGTATTTTTAAGTGATGAGATCGTGGTCAAAGTCAAACTAACAACTTCGTATGCCAAGGAGATTGAAGTACCTGCATTTGAAATAGATGGACAAATTGTATGGGGAGCAACAGCAATGATTTTAAGTGAATTAAAAGAAGTTATAAAAACGGTAACTGCTTGTCAGTAAGTAATCAAGTTTATATACAATCTTCAAATTATAAAAATTACGGAGATGAAGAGCCGATATTATTGAAATTTTGTAATTTGAGATGGTACGGTATATAACGGTAGGCTGATGAAAAATCACTACATTGTGAGGTAATATTTTAAAAATCAAGATAATTATGGGTTTGTTGAAACGAAATCCTTTTGGACACATCCTTTTTATAAAAAAATGGTTGATTCGCATATTCGGAGCGATTACACACCGACGTTACAGAGGTTTTAATGAATTAAAGATAGAAGGTTCTGAGTTTATTAAAAATTTACCCGATACCAATGTGCTATTTATATCCAACCATCAGACTTATTTTGCTGATGTGGTTGCAATGTTCCATGTTTTTAATGCTAGTTTGAGCGGACGAACAGACAGTATAAAGAATGTATGTTATTTGTGGCAACCAAAATTAAATATATATTATGTTGCTGCCAAAGAAACAATGCAATCTGGATTACTTCCAAGGCTGATGGCTTATGCAGGTGCTATCTCTGTGGAGCGTACTTGGCGTGCCAAGGGCGTTGATGTGAGCGAGAAAAAAGATGTCAATCCAGATGATACAGAAAACATTAAGATGGCACTTGATGATGGCTGGGTGATAACATTTCCTCAAGGTACAACAAAGGCTTTTAAACCAGTTCGAAAAGGGACAGCTCATATCATAAAAGAACACAGACCTATCGTAGTGCCAATTGTGATCGATGGTTTTAGGAGATCATTCGATAAAAAAGGTTTGAGGATCAAGAAAAAAGGAATACTTCAGTCTTTTATAATTAAAGAACCTCTTGTAATTGACTATGATAATGAATCGATAGAGGACATTGTTGCAAAGGTGGAATATGCTATTGAGCAACATCCATCTTTTTTAAATGTTATTTCGATAGAAGATCTTGAGGAACAAGAACGATTAAATAAATTGCGTAAATATGATATCTAGAATGCTTTCGGACGTATTTTAAGTCCGATTTTTAAATTACATATCGCAAAAAAGTAATAATACTAACAGTATTCAGAAATTAAGGGGTTGAATCGACAATTACTTTAAACCTAGTAGATGCTGTTTTAAAATAGAAATATATGAATATACCTCATTCAACTTTACCCCGTATTGTCATTATTGGTGGCGGTTTTGCCGGTATAGCTTTAGCCAAGAAATTAAAAAAACAAGCGGTACAGGTCGTCCTAATTGATAAAAATAATTACCATACTTTTCAGCCCTTGCTGTACCAAGTAGCAACGGGCGGTCTAGAGGCGGGTTCTATAGCATATCCATTGCGAAAAGTGATTCAGGAATATAAGAATTTCTATTTTAGACTCACAAATGTTCAGGAAATAGATACCCAAAATCAGAAAGTAATTACCGAAATAGGGGAGTTGTCATTTGATTATTTGGTCATGGCAACAGGAGCGAAAACCAATTATTTTGGTAATAAGGAGATGGAGCGTAATAGCATGGCAATGAAGAATATTCCGCAAGCGCTTAATATACGTAGTTTGGTTTTAGAAAATTTTGAACAAGCCGTATTGACCAAAGTAGAGGCAGAACGAAATTGCCTTATTAATTTTGTTCTAGTGGGTGGTGGACCAACGGGGGTAGAGTTGGCAGGTGCTTTGGCAGAGATGAAAAAAGCTGTCTTGCAAAAAGATTATCCCGACTTAGATATCTCTAAAATGCAAATTAACTTAATTCAAAGTGGAGATCATATATTGAATACTATGAGTGAAAAATCTTCTCTTGCTGCAGAGAAATTTTTAAAAGAGTTAGGGGTTACTATTTGGAAAAATGTACGTGTCAAAAATTATAATGGACATACAGTAACAACAAATACAGACTTGACATTTGAATCTGCCACCGTGATATGGACTGCTGGAGTTCAAGGTGCCTTGGTTCAAGGTTTACCACTGGAATCATTGATGGAGCGTGCTTCCCGTATTAGGGTGAATGAATTTAACCAAATAAGAGGTTATGAGAACCTATTTGCAATTGGTGACATTGCCTGTATGGAAACTACAGATTTTCCGCAAGGACATCCCATGATGGCACAACCAGCCTTACAACAAGGAAGAGTTCTAGGAGAAAATATTATGCGTCATATTACGAAAAAACCAATGGAGGCATTTGAATATAACGATAAAGGTTCTATGGCTACAATTGGCCGCAATAAAGCTGTGGTAGATTTACCTAAATTTCATTTCGATGGTATTTTTGCTTGGTTTGTTTGGATGTTTGTCCACCTCTTGTCTTTAATAGGATTTAAAAACAAAGCTGTTGTATTTTTAAATTGGGTGTATAATTACATTCGTTTTGATAGAGAAAGTCGCTTAATTATTCGACCATTCAAAAAGAAAAGTTTTGTGACGTTTACCAGTGATGAGTATTAGGTTTTAAAGATTTACTTTTATTACGTTTTTAAATCATAATTAATCAGTAAGTTTAAAAACTTACTATAGCTATCCATTCCTTCTGTTTGTTGATTTGCTTTTAAGAATTGATCATAAAAAGCGTGAAAAACAATGTCTATGGGACCTTGATAGCTTTCCCAGAAGTCTTGACTTTCTTGGTAGTTTTCTAAAATCCCAGGATGAACTGTTTTTAGCAAAGCTTTAAATGTTTTTTCATCGCGTCTGTTCCAGTTCCCTAAACAGTAACGAAGTGCAAAGCTATATCCAGAATATTGGAAATAAATATCATTATTTTTCACACAAGCCAAGTATCCAATAAAGTTACATTCGCTTTCGCTCGCATAGCCTAATTGGTGTGCCGATTCGTGCGTAATTACAACGGGTAAATTGTACAGTGGCATTAGATCGTTTACCTGAGCTTCATTGGTGAAAGGGTTGAGGTAACCGCTAAAACCCATGTAGGTGAGAGGCAGACTAAATAACGATTTTTTGATGCTCTTATGTTCATAGTTAAAAAAAGGGTGCTCCTTAGCTAAACTTTTGTAACCGTTTTTATACATGCTAAAAAGCGAATCATGCGGATAAGGAAAAGTCACTTTTACACTATCATTTTGTGTTATTTGATATTGAATGCTGTTTGTTTTCGAAATTAATTTTTTGGTAAAAGCCAATAAGTCAGCATCTGAATAATCACGTGAAATATTCATTTTTTCGAATAAGGGTTCCCGGTAATAGTTAAGCCCCCATAAGAGATGAAATGTAAAATAGAATACAGAAAGAAAACTCAAAACGGTCAATACATTCTTTTTCCAATACAGCTTCCATGTCATTCTCGTTTTATAAAACCATCTTAATACAAATAGAATTAAAATAGCATATAAACAATCACCAATAGAAAAAGGCAAAGACCCAAGTGAAATTCGTGCTGTCTTAGAAATGAAGAGGTACAATCCATTGCTGTAATAGATTTCAATCCACTCTGGAAAAAAGGCGATAACTTTTAAGAAAAGTATTTGTACGAATAAGAAAAAAGGGAGTAGGTATTTTGACTTCACGAATCGATTTTTATGTAAATATAACATGTTATTTATTTTTTTCTAAGTCGAAATTTTAAAATAGATTCTCGTTTTATAGACTGACTCATTTAAATGCTAATTAGATATTTCATTTTCAGGCTTGCTATAATGTTTATGAAGCCATTCGATAATAAAACAAAATGCAATTATCAATGCAGCAATTACAATTCCGATAACATTTGAACTTAATTGTTGCTGGATCAAAATAACCAGAGCTAATGAACAGAGTAGCATTCCTGCAAGAGGAATTATTTTATTTCCGTTGACTTCCTCAGAAAGTTTGTAGCCTACATAATTAACGATTCCAAAAATGAATAGAAAACCAATGCTCCCTGCTGTCGATATACTTTCTAAATCCAGTGTGTTAACCAAAACTAAAGTAGCAATAGCCATTATAAGTAAACCTATGGGCTGCCCCCACAATTTTGATAAAAAATGATGCGGTAATTCATCATCTTCGGCTATTTCATAACTCACGCGACTACCGCCTAATAATGAGGCATTGATCGCGGAGAATGTAGAAATTAATGCAGCAACGGTTATAATAGAAAAACCAATTTGATCCAACATAGGTTTGGCAGCTTCGGCCAGAACATAATCTTCGGCAGTGGCGATTTTGTCAAAAGGAAGTGAGCCCACAGTAACAATAGCAATGATGATATAAAGTAGGATGACAAAGATTACCGAATAGTAATAGGCTTTGGCAATATTTTTCTCGGGCTCTATAATGTCTGGGGCAGCATTGGCAATTAACTCAAAACCCTCATAAGCAACAAAAATAATCATTCCGCCAGCAAATAGTTTCACAGGAGATTCCCAATTTGAGAAAGCGAGCTGGGAAATATTAGCATTCCCGTTAAGACCATAAATTCCCAAACCAATAAAGCCAATAAGAATAATAAGCTTGATGATTACTGCATAGGATTCTATTTTGCCGACTACTTTAATGCTATAATAATTAATAGCTGTAGCTACGATAATTATTAGACTAGCATAAATATGTGAGTCAATATTTTTATCTGCAGTGATTTGAAATAGGTTGGGCGCATAGGAACCAAATGCCGAAGCGTACAAGGACAGCATGATAATATAACTTACCCATAATAAATTATTTGCACCACCACTAAAAATTGAAATTCCGAAACCTTGGTTGATAAATTTTACCGTTCCGCCTCTATTCGGGTAGGTCTTAGATAGATGAACATAACTATAGGAAGTAATTAGTGCTACGATTCCAGCGAGTAAAAACGCAACAGGTGTTCCACCTTGGGCTAAAGATACAGCAAGTCCCAAAATTGCAAAAATCCCCCCACCAACCATCCCCCCAATTCCGATCGAGATAGCATCTTTTAATTGTATTTTATTATTCATGTAGTAGCATTTTGTAATCTAGAATAGACAAGATAAAGCTTCTTTTGTCTAGGATTGTGGTAAAGTGCCTCTTTTTTTATTTTAATCAAAAAAATTAGTCTTACCTATATGGTATATTAATCTATTTTCACAATTTAAATATATTATTTCTGTAAAATAGCTTGCCATGCTTCGCACATTTTTTCGAAGGTAAACCTCGCATTGGCGGGACTTGTACTTGGTAGAGAGAGATAAGTTATTGTGTTTTTTTTCTCGAAATATTTATTGAAAAGGGCTTCAGAGGTTTTACCGTTGAAGGCTATGATTTTAAGCTTTGGATGCTTAATTATGAAATTATCCAAATCATTGGGCTCTTCGTGTTTTATGGCGCTGTCGAGGCTCCCAGTGCGATTTGCATTATTTGCTACATCCCAAAGTCCGATTTTTAATTGGTTTATGAGCGCCAATTTTTCGTTGTAATTTTCAGGTATCGCTAGGTGGGAAATTGTAGCTAATATTTTCCACAATCGGTTGCGCGGATGGCCGTAGTATTCGTTGAGTTCGATGGATTTGTCGCCGGGTAAGGAACCCAAAATCAATATTTCGATAGTAGGGTTAGAAATGGGTGCAAAGGATGATTTTGTTGCAGTAGGTTGCATTTGATCGCTATGTTCTTTGTCGTTTTTTCGTGCCATTGTTATTTTTTTTCGAATGCTTTAAAAAGATAAAGATACGTAGACTGCATGTAATTGTTCTACTTGATGAGTGTGTCACCATTGATTTTTTTTTCTGAACGGAAATTGACTCGATCTCATAATGACTCGGTTTTAGGCGTGCCGGGTCGCGTGAGGGATAGAGGCAAGATACCGCAGTAGCGCCGAAAGCCCGACAGTAGTATAAAAAGGGGCTTTGTATGCGCAAACTAGCTTTAGCCACTTTTTATACTAGTGGCACGCCCAAATTATCTTGAACAAACGGGAGCGTTGTTTTTAAACTTTGTAACTTTGTTTTTTTAAATGTAAAATTCCAACTTTAATATGAGTCAAGAAATAAGAAACCTAGAACCACAGGCTTTGTGGAATAAATTTGCAGATTTGAATGCTGTTCCTCGTCCGTCCAAAAAAGAGGAACGTGTAATTGCATTCATGAAAGACTTTGGGACGCAGCTGGGTCTTGAAACTTTTGAAGATGAAATTCGAAATGTGATTATACGCAAACCTGCTACTCCAGGAATGGAAGATCGCAAAATGGTAACTTTGCAAGGCCACCTTGATATGGTTCATCAAAAAAATAACGATACCGTATTTGATTTTGATACCCAAGGGATTGAAATGTATGTTGACGGAGATTGGGTACGTGCTAGAGGTACTACTTTGGGAGCAGATAATGGTCTTGGTGTTGCTGCGATTATGGCAATACTAGAAAGTACTGATATTCCGCACCCTGCAATCGAAGCATTGTTTACTGTAGATGAGGAAACAGGTATGACTGGTGCTTTTCATTTAAAAGCGGGTATTTTAAAGGGTGATATTTTACTGAATTTGGATACTGAAGAAGATAACGAAATCGGAATTGGTTGTGCAGGTGGAATCGATGTTACTGCTGTTGCTGAATATGATGAGGAGCCAACTCCTGAAGGTTCTGTAGGGTATAGAATTACAGTAAAAGGATTAAATGGTGGACACTCTGGAATGGAGATTCACAAAGGTTTGGGTAATGCCAATAAAATTATGAACCGCATTTTATTTGATGGTTTTGATAATTTTGGATTGCAGATCTCAACGATAAAAGGAGGAAGTTTACGCAATGCGATTCCGAGAGAGAGCGTTGCAGAGGTAATAATTGCTTCGGTTTATGATGAGGCTTTTGAGTTTGATATGCAACAAGTAGTCAATGATGTGAAAAACGAGTTGAGAACTATGGACTCAAATCTTGAAGTAGTTTTTGAGAAATTGGAGAATACGCCACAGAATGTGATGCCGTCAATGGCGCAGTATTATTTTGTACGTTCTATGTATGCAGCCCACAATGGTGTTTATAGTATGAGTGCAGATTTTGATAATTTGGTAGAAACTTCAAATAATATTGCAATCGTAACAGTAGGAAGTGGTAAACTAGAAGTGATGTGTTTGACACGCTCTTCTGTAGAAACTGCTAAGTATGATTTGGGAGCTAGCTTACAGTCGGCTTTTGAGTTGATGGGATGCGAAGTAGAAATTAGTGGCGCGTATCCTGGCTGGACACCAAACCCAGATTCTGCAATTCTTGCAGCATTATTGCCTATCTATGAAAAATTACATAGTGATAAACCAAACGTTGCTGCTTGTCATGCTGGATTAGAATGTGGAATTCTGGGAGTGAATTATCCTGAAATGGATATGATTTCGTTCGGTCCTACAATTCTAGGTGCACATAGCCCAGATGAACGAGCGAGTATTTCCTCTTCACAAAAATTCTGGAAATTCTTATTGGCTGTTTTGGCTAATATTCCTGTAAAGTAGTATAATAGATTGTATTAAATCGGAAAGACAAAGGATATCAAACTCGCTTAGGAATAAGCGAGTTTTTTTTGTAAGAATTGAAAGTGAATTTGTACTTTTGAAATAATATTTTGTAAAGAATGTCGTATATGAAAAAAGTGTTTTTGATTGGTTTTGTGTTGTCTCTTATTCTTTCCTGTAAAGAGAAAAGTCAGCCAGTAAAGGTGTCTCCTGCGTTCTATTTTTGGAAAAGCAATAGCGGTTTGGGAGAAACAGAGAGTAAACATTTGAAGGATCTTAACGTACATAAATTGTATGTGAAATTGTTTGAAGTAGATTATAATGATGTGCAGGGCAACTTTCCGTATGAGAAAAATAAATTGAGTAGTTATGAATTGCGAGACCTAGATTCTGTAAAAATTATTCCAACTATTTTTATTCGAAATGGCATCTTCCAATACAATGATGAAAAGAAATTGGATAAATTGGCTGACGATATTGTGTTCTTAATTGATAAGTACCATAAAGACGACTATGGTGACAAGGAAGTCTTGTTTGAATATGACGAAATCCAGATTGATTGCGACTGGACCAAAACCACAAAGGATAAATATTTTTATTTATTGAAGAAAATCAAATCCCTTTCGGGCAAAAAATTGAGTTGTACCTTACGCTTATATCCGTATAAATATCCTGATATTATGGGAGTGCCACCTGTAGATCGAGCAATGTTGATGTGTTATAATTTGATTAAACCACTGAGCGAAAAAGGAAAAAACTCGATTCTAGATATTGAGGAGTTAAAAAAATATTTAAACCACAAAACAGAATATCAATTGCCGCTGGACGTGGCTTTGCCTGTTTTTTATTGGTCACAGCTGTACCAAAACAATCAATTTGTATCGTTGCTTCAGTTGACAACCAAGGAAGTTCAGTCGTTTGCCAAAAATGTAAAACCATTATGGTACGAAGTGCAAAACGATACAACTATCAACTATTCAACCTATTTAAAAGCGGGTGATCAAATTAAAAGTGAAGAGATAAGTACTACTCAATTGCAAGAAGCAATTGCTGTGATAAAAGAAAATGTAGTTTTTGATGGAGAAACTACCATCAGTTTATTTGATTTAAAGAAGGGAACATTCAAACAATTTAGCAATGAAGAAATTTCTAGTATTTACAGCGCTTTTAATAAGTAGTTTGCAGCAAGTAGCCGCATGTGGATACTCACCCTATGGGGAAGATGTACGCTATTGCTTATTCTTACCCAGTTATTTTGACTATCAAGATTTTGCTGCCTTTAACTACAATGCCAATTTATACAGCGACAGTAGCGCAAGTACGTTTGGATATGAGTCGAACATTGCCGATTGGCATCAATTTCTAGGTAAAAAAGTTCCTATCGATGCAATCAATACTTTTATGTATGATGCTAAGCTAACAGACATACATCCAGATTCACCAAATGCTTTTATAAATTATTTGTATCAAACAAAAGCAACTGCTGTTTTGGAGTATTTAACTATGGCTAAAAAAAGTGAAGTAATTAATGCTGCTGAGTTGTATGATGCTTGGGAGCGAAATGATGCTGAAATTCAAGTGAATCGTGATGCATTTTTAAAACGATTATTGCAGCATTACAAGGTTGAGAAAAATATTTTTTTGAAACGAAAGTATGCATTTTTGGCAATACGAGTAGCCTACTATGCTAAAGAGTATAATCAAATCCATTCGTTATTTGAAACTGAATTTAAAAATGGAAAAAAAGATTACCTCTACTACTGGAGTTTGTATTTTGACTGTTTTGGTAAAGATAATGCCGCTGTAGCAATAGCTAGTGTGATGGCAAATTCTGCTGAAAAAAAAGGGCAACTTATTACTATTTCGGTGAGGAATTTGATTTGCAAAAAACATTAAGTCAAGCATTAACCGAAAAAGATAGTGCAAATGTATATGCCTATGCTTCGGTACAAAAAGTAGATAAAAATTTGACGTTTTTACAAGAAATATATGCAAGAGATCCTAAGTCTAGAATTTTTAGCTTTTTGTTGCTTCGTGAAATAAATAAAATTGAAGATTGGGTGTACACTCCCTACTACACCAATTATTTACCATCGGTTGCTTTTGCGAGTACTTATTTTAACGGTTCAGAAATAGCAACGACCAATTTATTGCGCGAAAGATCAGAGGAAGATCGGTTATATGCGAAGGAAGTGTTAGATTTTGTTACTGGTATTTCGCTATCTACAGTTGAGAATCCAATGCTAGTGAAGGCTTCCAAAATTCAGTTATTGTTCATGACTAAAAAGTACGATGAATGTCTTGCTGCAATTGCATCCTCTGAAATACAGTACAAAAATGAAAAGGCATTCGATCAGATTCAGAAGATAAAAGCATTATGCTTGGTTTCGAATCAAGAAATAAATAAAGCAATTGTTCCAGAAGTTGTGCAGTCTATAATTTTGAAATACCAATCAGATAACCGATTTTTATTTGCTTTGGGAAGAGAATTAGAATTCTTAAATAATAAAGCAGATGGATTAGCCTTAATTGCTTTGGCAAATCCGTCCAGTTATGATGGTTATAGCAGAGAGGTTGAATGGCAAGGCAATCGATTAGAAAATTCGGGTAATCTAAAAGTATTTTATACCTATTTCGATTATTTGGATTTTGTGTATACTCCAAATGATTTACAAAGGATCGTGGATCGAATTAGCAAAGGGTCTTTTACTGATTTTGAGAAGAAAATGTATCGTTCGTTACTAAAGGATAAAGAATATTTGATGGATTTGTTGGGCACAAAATATATTCGTGAAAACGATTTAAGCCGTGCTTATGCCGTATTTTATGCAATGGGTAATGATTACTGGCAAAACAACTATAACGGGTGGGAGCGTGGAACGATGGGTGAAAACTATGCTTTTGACTCCAATCCATTTTATGATTTTAAATATACTGACAAATTTATTAAACATCAGGAGTCTTTCTTGGTTACTAAATTATCTGTAACGCAGCATTTAATAAAATATTTGAACCTGGCGAGCAATCAAAATACCAAAGATCGAGACTATTATTATTTTTTGGTGGCCAATTGCTATCTTAATATGTCACAGGCTGGAAACTCATGGATGATGCGAAGATTCTCGAGCTCATACGGCGATGGTGATGATGAATCATATATTGATCAAATAGAATATCAAAATGCTCAAAAAGCTCAATATTACTATGATTTGGCTTTTGCAAATGCGAAGACAAGTAAATTTAAAGCATTGTGTTTAAGAATGAAAGATTATGCTAAAGGAGGTTTTACAGATCCATTTGATAGCGTAGCGTCACAATACCCGCAATATGATGGTGATCTCTCTTACTGTGAAAGTTTGGAGGAATTTTTTAACGCTAGAAGATAATTTCAAAATAAAAAAATAAACAAAAAATGCGCTATTTGAGAAAATTGCGCATTTTTTGCTTTATACTTAGTTGCGGATTTTCATGATGAAAATTACAATATGCAATTAACTAGTAATTGCTAATCTCTTTTAGGAGCATTCTTTTTATCGCGCTTCTCTTCCTTTTTTTCTTTAGCTGTCTTAGCTGGCTCTTTTTTGACTGTTTTCTTAGTGTCTTGACCTTTTGACATAGTAGTGTTGGGTTAGTGGGTTTTGAGTAAATGTAATTAATAAAGGAATGCGAAAATTGTTTTGCTAGTTATTTTTCCAGTTTCCGTACCTAAATCAAAATATTCAATCGATTAATAGAAAATTTGTCTAAAATAAGTAAACAAAAAAAAGTCCTCAAATTGGAGATCAACTTGAGGACTTTTAATTTATTTTTATGATGTTTATTTTACTTTCTTTAAAATTTTATATTCTTCATAGCAACCACTTATTGCATCCATGATTTGTAAATCATTTGCAGTTTGTATGAAAGACTCGGAATAATTACAGCGTTGTAAAATTTCGGGAATATCTTTTTTATCCAGACCTAAGAGTACTGCTAGCGTTTCACGATCAAATTTAGAAGCTAATAAGTTGCGAACAGTGTCATCTTTTTTCATGTCTTTTAGTTTTCGGAATTCATTTCCTTTATTACTAAAAACATTGTAAAGCATATCGGCAGGATTAAAAATCGAACCTAAAATTTTATTAAAAGCATTGGGTGAATATTCACCAGTCTCGTAACCACTAGTTAATCCAGAAATACTGTAACGGAAATTTTCTTTAAGGGGAATAGTTTTTGAGTCGACTTCAAGGTAACCGGTAAGGTTAAATGGTTTGATTACAATTTCTTCTAGAGCTATAGCTCTTTCAGTCAAGAATATTTTGGCTACTTTGTTCTTTAACCAGTCATTGGTAACTTTTACTCTCAATGATTGAAAACCTAATAATGAGATGTGTAAAGTATCATTGGGACGCACATCAATTTCAAAATAACCTTTAGGATCGGTCTGAGCGCCTCTTACTTTATTTATATTGATGACGTTGGCGTCATTCAAAGGAAGTTTAGTATTGTCATTATAAATATAACCCGTAACCTTTTGAGTTATAGTAGACTCTTGAGCTTGAGTGGATATGGATAATAGTAAAAAAAAGAAAACTACAAAATATTTCATAAACTGATTTAAGACTCTAAAAGTAATAAATCAGCTTTAAATATTTTGTAGTTTCATTGTATAATTACAAGAAAATTAACAAAAGTAATTAATCTCTTCTTGGTCTTCTTGGTCTTGGTGAATCACCAAAGCTTTCAGAACGTCTAGGTGCTCTATCAGATGAACCTTCGCTTCTTGGTGCTCTGTCAGAGAAACCACCTTCACGTCTTGGAGCAGCACTTCTTCCGCCGAAACCACCTTCTCTAGGAGCCGAGTTTCTGTCAGATCTGAAACCGCCACCACCAGAACCTTCACGTCTTGGAGCAAAGTTACCTTCTCTTCGTGGAGCAGAACTTCTTCCGCCACCGAAACCACCACCAGAACTTCTTCCGTTGTGGTCACGTCTTCCGCCACCATCATTTTTAGAAATTTCAACATTAATACGACGTCCTTCTAATTGTACGTTGTTTAATACTTCCATAACTTTATCTGTATGTTCTGGATCTGTGTTAAAGAAAGAGAATCCTTCTTTTACATCTACTTTAAAGACATCATCACGACCTAAGTCCAATGTTTCTTTTAAGTAATCTTTTAATGACATCCAGTCAAAATTGTCTCTTGATCCAATGTTTACAAAGTATCTAGTTGCACCACCAGCATTACCACCTTCTCTTGGAGCGCTATCTCTTTCACGTCTGTCACCAGATTGTGTAGAAATATCTCTATTTTTTTTGTAGTAGTTGATGAAACGATTAAATTCTACAGATACAATTTTCTTGATCAATTCTTCTTTCGACAAATCTTCAAGTACATTGTTAATTGCAGGCAAGTAGTTGTCAATTTCGTGATCAACTTCAGTGTCTTTAATTTTTGTAGCTAAGTGCAACAATTGAATTTCGCAGATCTCAATTCCTGAAGGAATTGTTTTTTCTTCAAACTTTTGTTTGATGATTCTTTCGATAGACGAAATTTTACGCAATTCACTTTTAGTTACAATAACGATAGAAGTACCTAATTTACCAGCACGACCAGTACGGCCAGAACGGTGATTATAAGTTTCTATTTCGTCAGGTAATTGGTAGTTTACTACGTGAGTAATGTTGTCAACATCAATTCCACGAGCTGCAACGTCAGTAGCAACAAGCATTTGAATTTGACGACCTCTAAAAGATTTCATTACACCATCACGTTGCGCTTGAGATAAATCTCCGTGCAATGCAGCAGCACTGTATCCGTCTTCTACTAGTTTTTCGGCTACAGCTTGTGTATCGCGTTTAGTTCTACAGAAAACCACAGAGAAAATGTCTGGGTTACTATCGGCCAAACGTTTTAAAGCTTCGTAACGATCACGTGCATTTACTAAGTAAAATTCGTGAGAAACCGTTGCAGAACCAGAGTTTTTAGCTCCTACTGTAATTTCAACTGGGTCAGTCATAAATTGTTTACCAATTCTAGCTACCTCAGCTGGCATAGTTGCAGAAAACAACCATGTACTTTTACTATCAGGTGTAGTTGATAGGATGTTTACGATATCTTCGTAAAATCCCATGTTCAACATTTCATCTGCTTCGTCAAGAATACAATAGTTAATTTGAGTAATGTTTACCAATCCTCTATTAATCATGTCTTGCATTCTACCTGGAGTTGCAACAATAATTTGCGCTCCTCTTTTAATGTCTCTTGCTTGTTCTGTAATACTAGCCCCGCCGTAAACTGCTACCACATTAATACCTTTTTCGTATTTAGAGTAGTTTTTAAGTTCGTTGGTAATCTGTAAACACAATTCGCGTGTTGGAGATAAAATTAACGCCTGTGTATTTCTATTGTCAGCATCAATTTTCTGAATGACTGGAAAACCAAAAGCTGCCGTTTTCCCTGTCCCTGTTTGAGCCAACGCAACTAAATCTGTGTCTTTTTCCAATAATAGGGGAATCGCTTTCTCCTGTACGTCCGTCGGATTTTCAAATCCTAGATCTAAAATCGCCTTCAGTAACGATTCACTCAATCCTAATTGTTCAAATTTATTCATATGTAATTTTAAATAGGGTGCAAAAGTACTAGAAATATTTCAGATATACTAATGATCCGCTAAGTTTTAATGATTTATTGATATTTGATTATCAGAAAGTTATCTTAAATTAGTACGGTTTTTTTATCAGTTTCTATTTTTTAGAGTTCTTTGATAGTCAGGTGAATGAAAAACATTTATAAAAATAGATGCGAATAATAGTTATTTTATGTTATTCAAATAATCAATTAATAATCGTGTCGCTTTTCCTCTATGGCTTATTTCGTTTTTTAATTCTGATGACATTTCAGCAAAAGTTACTTCATAATCGCTAGGTCTGAATATTGGGTCATATCCAAAACCCGCAGCACCAGATCGTTTTTCTGTAATTGTACCCTTTGCAATACCGGTGAAAAGTGTTTGCTTTCCGTTAAGGTTGAGTGTGATAACAGTTTTAAATTGCGCCACTCTGTTCTTCTTTTGTTCTAATGCTAAAAGTAGTTTGTCCATATTAGCATTAGAATCTGTAGGTTCTCCTGCATAACGTGCAGAGTACACTCCTGGTGCGCCATCAAGTTCGTCTACTTCAAGTCCTGTGTCATCGGCAAAGCAATCGTAACCATATTTTTCTGTTACGTAATTGGCTTTCAAAATTGCATTTCCTTCAATTGTGTCGGCAGTTTCTGGAATTTCTTCAAGGCAACCAATCTCTGCTAAACTTAGGATTTGAATAGTAGACGGTAATAATTGTTGTACTTCTTTTATTTTGTTTTTATTGTTGGAGGCAAATACTAGTTGCATAATTATATTTTATAGTGAGTACCCAAAGGTACATTATTTTAGAAAAATTGAATTATTCAATTATAGTATTGAGATGTCTAATTGTATTCTCAATAGAGTTTTCTAGCAAATATTGCTTGTTATTTTTGACAACTTAGCTACTGTATTGCACTACTCATCGACAGTTATTCGTATTCATATCGATATAATCTTTAAACATTTAGTTCCTGAATTACTTTTGCGCAAGCTAACCGCAATCTTAATAAAAAACCCTACTTTATGAAATTCATTATAGTATGACTGATGGTGTTTTCAAATAGTTATTCTCAATTTGTGATCAAGCAGAATAATTTGGTAAATGATATTGATTTACATCACTTTGCAACAGTGCTTAATCTTCATGATAATGCGATTACCCTGACTGATGCAATGGTTCAATTTGAAACTATAAAGTTTAAACTGCATCCTGTAGATCAAGAATATTTTGGTTTTTCGAATGATAATTATTGGCTGAAAGTAAACATACAAAATGCGACAGAAAAAACTTTAACGTACTTGTTATAAACGGGTACGCCGATGACCAAATTAGTGGAATTGTATATTGTTGATGAGAAAACCAAGAAAGTGATTAAAAAACGTATCAATTTCTAGCACGGAAAAAATATTAGATAGTAGCTCTATTCTTTTTGATTTCAATATTGCTTCAACTGCTAATCTTAGTTTATATATTCATTATAATTCAGGTGGTGGGGTCGTAGGTGTACCTATTAAATTGTATACGTATAAATCGTTTTACACGACTATGGCACAAAACATATTTTTTGATGGTTTGGTTTTCGGGCTTCTCATTAAGTTCTCCTTATTTATGTTGTTTTTGTATTTTGCAATGCGCAGTATTAAGATCCTTGTTCTGTCCTTCTTTATTTTATTTAGTGGATTTATTCCTTTTATGCTAGATGGCTATTTTATTAATTATTTTAATGCCATCTCTAGCACTCAAATTAATAACTTATTTTTATTGATTCTTATAATTACGGGTTTACTCTTGGCAAAATTTGGTAAACTTTCATTAAAAGTCAAGAAAAACAACCAACCATTGTATTTGTTTTTTCAGATATTTTATATTTTAAATATTATCCTATTCCCTATATCATGCCTTTTTCCTTATGATGCAAATGTCTTTTTGATGATCGCTACAACTTTCGGGTTTGTAATTTTTATTTTAATCGCAATAGGAATAATTATGAATAAGAAAGAAGGTCGTTCTTTAGAACTGTTTTTTGTTTTCGGCCTCGCTACGCTTATAACGGGATATATAACTTATAGTCTGAAGGTCTATAGCATTTTGCCTGCAACCGATTTAGTAAAAGAAAGTACAGAAATTAGTATATCGCTCACAATAATTTTATTTACAATAAAGGAGGTTCTTATTCTATTTAAGTTAAGGCAAGCGAAAGATAAATTAAGAAAAATGGCCTTGATTAAGGCTCAAGAAATGAAAGATTTAAAATGTTATCTTTTCTGTAATATAAGTCATGAATTACGAACTCCATTAAATGTAATAACGAATTTTAGTAAATATATTTCTGAAAAAACTACCGATAAGGATATTATTGATAAATGCGAAAACATTCAAAACTATTCCGGAATTTTATTAAACTCAATTGATGATATTTTGGATTTTACTAAATTGGAGAAGAACGAGTTAAAAATTGAAAATGTAATCTTTAATCCTTTAAAAACTTTAATGGTCATAAAAGAAGGTGCGCAAAGCCGTACTGAGGAGAAAGGTTTACAATTTAATTTTGTTGCGTCTAATGATTTCCCCAAATTTATTTCTGGCGATGAAAAAAAGTTTGTACAAATTATCAATCATGTGATAAGCAACGCTATAAAATTCACTGCAGAAGGAGTAATTACTTTTGATATTTCATCTCATTTGATGAAGGACGGAAGAGCACAAATATCTATCCTAATTATTGATACAGGAGTCGGAATAGAAAGTGATAAAATGGACAGTATTTTTGATTCTTTTTCTCAATATAAAATAGATAATAAAAGAAAGTTTGGAGGATTAGGATTATTTCTAGTTAGAGAATTGGTAACTATGTTAGACGGTAAATTTTCTGTTCAAAGTGAAATAGGTAGAGGAACCAGCTGTAAAATCATTCTTGATTTTGATATAGTAGAAGTCGATGAGCAGGTAGTTGAGAAAAATAAGGTTATGGAGTATGATTTGGGTGGTAAAACAATCTTGGTAGTTGAAGACAATAAGATGAATCAGATGATTATTAAAATGATTACTAAGTCATGGGAAAATACAAATGTACTTTTTGCAGATAATGGGGAGGAAGGTGTGAAAGCTGTTAAAAATAATAAAATTGATTTAATTCTAATGGACCTTCAAATGCCCGTTATGGATGGGTATGAAGCCACCATTGCTATTAGAAGTGGTGAAGCTGGCGCTGAAAATAATGATATACCAATCATTGCGGTTACTGCAGATGTTATGGAAGTTACTAAGTTGCGAGTAATTGAGGTTGGCATGAACGATTACTTGTCAAAACCTATCGACAAATTACTTTTATATAAGACTGTGTCCAAGTGCCTAAATATACAAGGTTTAATAAATGAAGTACTAAAATGACAAATAGATTCTTAGTTCTAATAGAGGCGAATTAAACCATAATGATAGTAAGCTTTGTCTAATTAATTGTAATATTTACTTTATAGTGGTCAAATTAATAAATTTTGAACAACGTCAAGAATCGAAATTTAGTATCTTGTGTTTTTAATTTTAACTTTAAATTATATGATGTTTACTTTTTTTTAAATCCGTACGTACTTTTTTTTCGTAAATGTATTAAATCCTAAATAACTACTATGCAATTATTTTACCCCAAGTCTAATTGTAATGCTGTTATACTGTTTTTTTTCATGTTGTGTTTTGCGACGTCTCAATCTCAGTATATTATTCAACAAGATGCTATTCCTCAAAAGGTTTCACTTCAAAACTATGCTTCTGTCATCGATGTAGGACAGAAAAAAATTTCTATCAAAACCATTATAAAAGATTTTGATACTTATAAGCCAACTGATTTAAAGTCAGGATCTGACGATTTAGGTTTTACTGACAATTACTGGTGGAGCAAAATTTCTTTGCAGAATGCAACCACTGAAACTCTCGATTATTATTTTGAAACAGCGCGCCCTATTACTGATAGAGTAGAGTTGTACGTTATTGATAAACAAGATGGTACTATTGTTAAATCTGTAAGTGGTGACAGAATGCCGTTCGATAAAAGGGATTACTCTAGTCACAAAACTATTTTTAAACTAAAAGTAAAACCAAAAGCAAATTTAGAATTATACCTTCATTTAAAGAGTGATGGTGAGGTGATAAAAATGCCATTAATTTTAACTAGTGCTGACCGCTTTAACGATGACACCGCTTTTGAGCAATTTATTTTCGGAATATTTTACGGAATTCTCTTTATAGCTGCAATCCTTTACTTCTTCTTCTACTATGCAGTTAGAGAGCTTACATTTGTATATTACAGTCTTTACGTATTCTTTGTCGGAATGATGCAGTTGTCGTTAGATGGTTACTTCTATAAATATATAGATCCAAGTGGTGGGTGGATTTCGCAACACGCTGTTCTAATTTTCGCCATGGGAACTGGAGTTTTATTAGGTAAATACAGTGAAGCATTTTTAAGAATAAGACAACATAATCAATTCATATATAAATCATTTCGAGTACTGTATTTATTTGCATTTTTGCTTATACTCTTTATTCTTTTTATTCCAGCAACCTTGTCATATTGCTACCCCATTGCAAATGTTATTGGGTTTTTAATATTGGTGCTTATTATTAGCGCTATCATATCCTTGATGCGTAAGAAAGTAAAAGTAGATGCCTTTTTTGCAACTGGTATTTTATTTTTAATCTCAGGATTTGGAATTTTCATTCTTAATAATTTCGGTTTGCTTCCCAACACTTTTCTAATTCAAAATAGTTCCAAGTTTGGTACTGGACTTGAGGTGATATTTTTATCACTATCTATGGCTAATTTAATTCGAAATTTAAGGAACGAACGAAATGAATTGAACCGCGTAGCTTTGGTTCGGGCGCAAGAAATGAATGATTTAAAAACGTATTTCTTATCAAACATAAGCCATGAATTGAGAACACCGCTCAACGCTATTATGAATTTGATTGACTCTGTTTCAAGTGAAGTCATCGATGAGAGGATAAAGAAAAATTGTCAGGTAATCAAATATTCATCGCATAGCTTACTGAGTTCTGTAAATGATATTCTGGATTTTTCTAAGATCGAAAGAAAGGAAATTATAATGGATAAAGTAAATTTTAGTCCGCTTTCTGTAATAGAACAAGCAAAAAATAATGCTGAGCTAAGAGCAAAGGATAAAGGCTTGGAATTTATATTTAAGAAAAGCGGCACCTTTCCTGAAATGATTTGCGGTGACGAAATTAGGTTGGTCCAAATAATTAATAATATTGTAAGTAATGCTATAAAATTTACTTCTGAAGGTTTTGTGAAATTTGAAGTGGAATCACTACCTAAATCAAAAGGTCAAGCTAGTTTAATCCTCACTATATCTGATTCTGGAGTTGGAATCTCAAAAGATAAAATGGATACTATATTTGATTCTTTTACGCAACATAATATTGATAACAAACGAAAATTTGGAGGTTTAGGATTAGGACTTTATATCGTGAAAACTTTGGTTAATATGCAAGGAGGAACAATTTCACTGAATAGCTATGCTAATAAAGGAACTTGCTGTGTAGTAACCTTAGATTATGATGTTGTATCTGATGCGAAGATGGAAATTGTTACAACAAAACCTTTGACTTACGATTTAGAAGGAAGGACTATACTTGTAGTAGAGGATAATTCGATCAACCAATTAGTAATTAAAATGCTATTGAAAAAGTGGGAAAACACCAAATTTGTATTCGCTAATGATGGTGAGGAAGGATTAGAGATCTTAAGAAATCAAACTATCGATATAATTTTAATGGATTTGCAGATGCCGATTATGGATGGATACGAAGCAACAACGGCAATTAGAAATGGTAAAGCAGGTTTGCTAAATAGTAATGTACCTATAATTGCAGTAACCGCAGATGTTATGGAAACAACAAAACAGCGCGTATTTGAGATAGGAATGAATGACTATCTCAGTAAACCAATTAATAAAGAGGAACTGTATCAGTCAATTGCTAAGTGTTTGCAATTAAACTCATGTAAAGAAGTTTCAGCTTAAATACGTAGTAAAATATAAATCTGCTTGCATTTAATCAAAATAATAGATTGAATGTAAGCAGGTATTTTTTTAAAGTGATGTATGTTTTGATAAATTGTCAGGGAAATACAAATCAGATAAATGATTGAATTCGTCACCTCTCATGAAAATATTTATATCTACATCATCAAAAGTAGTTTTTCCGGTCGCAGCAAGTAGCTCATTTGCAGAATGAAGCGTATTTTTATGAAAATGATAGACTCTGTCTGATTTATCGCCAACAACTAAACCTTTCATCAGCATTTTATCTTGAGTCGCTACTCCAGTTGGGCATTGGTTGGTATGACAACGCAATGCTTGAATGCATCCAAGAGAAAACATGAATCCTCTTGCGCTGTTACATAAATCGGCACCAAGGGCCACAGCATGCAAAATAGAATAGCCCGAAATGATTTTTCCGCTTCCAATAATGCGGATTTTTTCACGAATATTTAAATTGATCAATGTCTTGTTGGCAAAAATAAGTGCAGGTTCAAAAGGCATACCTACACCATCAGAAAATTCTAAAGGAGCCGCTCCTGTTCCGCCTTCTGCACCATCAATTGTAATGAAATCTGGATAACAATCTGCCAGAATCATCTCGTGACATACATCTTCAAATTCTTTACTATCACCAATACACATTTTAAATCCAATAGGTTTTCCATTAGACAATGTTCGCAATTCAGCAATGAATGAAATTAAACCTTTTGCGTCCTTAAATGCATTGTGTGATGGTGGCGAGAAAATAGTGATGTTGGGATCAACACCTCTTATTTTTGCAATCTGTTCTGTGTTTTTTGCAGCTGGTAACACACCACCGTGTCCTGGCTTAGCACCTTGCGATAATTTTATCTCAATCATCTTAACATTGGGAAGGTTGGCCTTTTCTTTAAATTTTTCAGGATCAAAATTTCCGTCAGGAGTACGACAGCCAAAATAACCGGTACCAATTTGCCAAGTTACATCACCACCTTGTAAATGAAAATCAGTCAGACCACCTTCACCTGTATTGTGATAAAACTGTCCTTTATGAGCACCAATATTTAATGCTTTAACAGCATTTTCGCTAAGCGAACCAAAGCTCATAGCAGATATGTTTAGTAAAGAGGCACTGTATTTTTGTTTGCAATGCGGTCCACCAATCCAGACGCGAGGAAGCTCTTCGTTTACCGTCGCGGGAAAAATTGAGTGTTTGATACCCTCATAACTACTTTGATTCAGATCCAACTGGGTACCAAAAGGAGTATTTGCATCAATATTTTTGGCTCTTTGATATACTAGAGAACGTTGGTTTCTAGAAAATGGTTTTCCATCTGTAGAACGCTCGATAAAATACTGCTGTATTTCTGGAGCAATCATTTCAAACAAATACCGAGCATAGCCCAAAACAGGAAAGTTTCTTAAAATGGCATGTTTTTTCTGTACTGTATTGTAGAATCCTATGATCAAGATAATAGGCAACACTATAAGCAGTAAAAAACCTAATTTTAAGTAATAGTAAACCAATGCGGTAATGATAAAAAGTATCAATCCGTAAATAAAAAATTGCTTTCTCATGTTTGAAATATAATTTTGGAGTGGACTAAATTAGTTTATTTTTAGTCGAACGTAAACGTGCTTAATTCCTTTTTTATCAGAGTCTCTTTCGTCTATTTCTAGAATATCTGTTAGCGACTTCAACATAGGAGTAAGTTTAGAAAAACCATAATTTCTTGGGTCAAATTCTGGTTTCTTCTTAACAATTAAGTTTCCTACATCTCCTAGAAAAGCCCAACCGCTATCATCACCAATGTCTTCAATAGTATCTTCTATGAGGTCAATAGTTTGAACATCAATTGTGTTTAAAGTTTTTGGAGGTGCTTGTTTTTTAGCATTTATAACAGAGGAATTGTTTGACGCGCTTGGTTTCTTGGTCTTCTTTTTGATCGCACCATCCAGCACTTCGATATAAACAAAACGATCACAAGCTACAATAAAAGAATTAGGAGTTTTTTTCTCTCCTATTCCGATAACTTTCATTCCAGATTCGCGTAGTCTAATGGCTAATCTTGTAAAATCGCTGTCGCTAGATACAATACAAAAACCATCCACTTTGTACGAATACAGCAAATCCATTGCGTCAATAATCATGGCAGAATCTGAAGAATTTTTTCCTACTGTATAACTATACTGTTGAATGGGAGTAATGGCATGCTCTAGCAAGACACTTTTCCATCCATTAGCATTTGGTTTAGTCCAATCGGCGTAGATACGTTTTGTAGTTGGAGTACCAAATTTGGTAATTTCTTCCATCATACCTTTTACATTACTGTAAGGTACATTATCTGCATCAATAAGGACAGCAAGTTTTAATTCTGGGACGTTTTGTGACATTTTTTTGATTATGAATGATGCTCAAAGATACAGGAATATAATCAAGGACAAAAGTTAATTATTTCTTAGCAGATAGCGTATACTTTCTAAAAGCCATACTTTTTTCACGATCATCGATCAGTTATTTTTTATGAATTAAAGAACGCAGAATTTTATATTTTATTCGAATAGTATAATTAGGCATTGAATAATTTTCAATAATCTTTGAATAAAAATGATTTGAGAAGTTTCAAATTCCATTTTTCTTATTTGTAAGTTTGTAATTCAATAAAATCTGTATATGAAAAGTGAATTTAATCTTCGTACCGTTAATGTAACTCGGTATATCATACCTTTGAGAGAAGGAGGTTCTTTGCCTGCATTGGCAGAGGCTGATGATGATTTTAAATATGTACTCAAATTTAAAGGTGCAGGTCACGGAGTGAAAGCTTTGATTGCGGAGCTAATTGGTGGCGAGATTGCACGGGCTTTAAAATTGAGAATGCCTGAGCTGGTATACGCCAATCTCGATGAAGCTTTTGGTCGTTCTGAAGGTGATGAGGAAATTCAAGATTTATTGCAAGGCAGTCAAGGGTTAAATTTGGCAATGCATTTTTTATCGGGTGCTATTAATTTTGATCCCGTTGTGACAACTGTTGATCCACTATCTTCTTCTCAAATTGTATGGCTGGATGCTTATATTACCAATGTTGATAGAACTTTTAGAAATACAAATATGTTAATTTGGCATAAAGAATTATGGCTTATAGACCATGGTGCTTGCCTGTACTTTCATCATTCGTGGACCAATTGGGAAAAACATGCTCAGAGTCCGTTTGCGCTGATCAAAGATCACGTTTTGTTACCGCAAGCAAGTCAATTGACAGAAGTAGATGCCGCTTTTAAAGTTATATTGACAGATCAAATATTGACAGATATAGTAAACCTTATTCCAGAAGATTGGTTGCAATGGGAAGATACAGAGGAGAGTCCGGAAGAGTTGCGCTCGATTTATTTGCAATTCTTAATTACGCGATTAAAACATTCAGAAATTTTTATTAAGGAAGCCCAAGATGCACGAGAAAAACTTATATGAGTACGCTGTGATTCGTGTTTTGCCTAGGGTAGAGCGCGAAGAGTTCCTAAATGTAGGGATTGTTCTGTTTTGTAAAAAAGCTAAATTTATTAAAGTCCTCCATAAAGTTCCTGTAGATAAAATACTTTCCCTTTCTATCGAAGCTGATGTAGAACAGATTCAAAATAATATTAATGCTTTTGAAAAAGTTGGACATGGATTAAAAGACGGTGGACCTATCGGATTGATGGATATTCCATCACGTTTTCGATGGCTTACTGCAGTTCGTAGTTCTGTTATTCAAACCTCTAGACCCCATTCTGGTTTGTGCGATGACCTAGAAGTCACAGCACAACGACTGTTTGATGAATTAGTTTTATAACTTTATTTCAAAAGAATTATTGGTTGTGCTAATTATTTACTTCTAGTTAATTGTGAGATTGCTGTCTGTCAAAGGTATTGTTTAGTTCATTCTAAATCTTTCAAAAGATTGCCAATATTTATCTTTATACAAATCATAATTTATAGCAAGTTGACCATCATATTTCTTTATAATTTGATCTAAAACTTTAGAGGGATTTCTAAATTCTTGACAGGCAAAGTAAATCTCTCTCGAATTATCGGCAGTTTGGCGACCTATGTTGAGGTAGCCTTCAAAATCTTTTAATTGATCCATTATTTCATCTTCCATTTGGTTCATGAGTTCGTAAGTAGTTGTATCTGGCATACCGTTGTTACTATTTCCGTCATAGTTAACCATTACTTGCAAAATCCAAGGATGCGACGCTTTGCTGTCCCATTCTAAGAGCGTTGCATTTATTGTTGCAATCAAAAAGTTTCCATTATCTAACTCAGCTTCCAAACTTGAAAAGCTGTCGTTTTCTGTGTTATATCGCAGTCCTTCATATTTCTCAATAAATTCTTTTTCTCGCCATATAAGGTAACTTTGTAGTTTTGCTATCGGGATTAATTCTTTTGTCGCTTCATCTTTGCCAATAACGACAGCATTATCAATTGTGGTGACCGATTTTAATTCTCCCAAATAATTATCAAGAAATACAAAAGAGCCGTTTACAATGATGGTTTGATACTCTTCTTTGTAGTCGTGGTAAACGATTACGATATCTACTTCGTCTGGTTGGTTCGAATGTTCAATGGGGTAGAAGGACAGGTTCTCATTATTAAAAGTAAAGTCAGCCATTTTAATACTTAAATTCTCGATTGCTATTGCTGATTTTAATGCAGTAAATTTCCAATTATGGAGTGCAGGAGCTGCATTTACGAGTTCTTCAATAAAAAGAATATTTTTCAACACGCCATCTGGAGTAAGTACAAGATCGACAACGCCTTCCTTAGAAATTCCAACTACGTAATAAATTCCGGGTTTAAGCTCTTCTAATTTTGGAGAAAGTTTATCAAAGAATTCATTTTCTGTATTCTTTCCACTCTTTACAACAGAATAAAACTTTTTTTCGTTTGCAGTAAACCAATTCCAAAAATCTTTATGATCTCTTAACTTGGTTTCTTTTGTATTAAATAGTTGTTTGAAAAAACTCATTTTGTATTTTATTTGGTTGTACAATATATTATAAACTAATGTAAAATTTAAATAAAAACGAATCAAAATTATTGCTAAAAAAAAAGACATAGCTTTAAGGCTATGTCTTTAGTTTAATTTAAAATGTCAATGATGATAAAAATCACCTCAGACGTTATTGTGCTGGTTTGTAAATTGCTCCTGTAGCAAAATCAACAATTAATGATGGAGCAAATAGAACGATATCGGCAATTAAAGCTCCAATTCTTACTTGTCTTTGTGGCTCACCAGCAGCAGGTTTTGTTTTTTGTTGCTCTGTAACTTTTCCTCCGAATACGGTTGCACAGCTAGTCATCATTAATGCGGCAAATCCGATTGCAATTGTTTTTTTCATTTTTTTTAAATTTAAATTATACTCGTGTTACTATTGTTTTTGAAAGTTTGTCGTGAATTCCGTTTACTACAAATAAATAAGATAAAAAATCGATTGGTATTAGTCTAGTCACTGTTCTTGCTACAATTTTAATAAAAGCAGGTTTCTCACCAGTCATCGCATCGACTACTTTTGTTTTGGTTACCATCTTACCAATAGTTTGCCCAAACACAGATTCCAATATTAAATAATAAAAGTAGTAAAAAACAATCATAATGTACCTTAGTGTCTTTTGATCGATAATGTCACGTAAAATAATTGCGGCTAACAACACCAATACAAAGAAAATAAGGGAGTCAATAATAAAATTATAAAGTCTTACACGTTTTTTCATAATTTGAGTTGGTAGGTGAGGGCTGCAAGAATACAGCAGTTTTTCTTAATTTCAAAGTTGATATTCAATTTTTACTGCTTTTGTTTTTAGATCAATATATCAAATTTAAAAATCAAACTTGTAATGTCTTACTAATCAATAATGAAAGGTTTATTTCTCTTTTTTAATATTCAAATTTATTATAAATTTTGTTTTAGTTACTTTCTCTTTTGTTGAAATGGCTAGTTTTTTTCCTCTTTCTTCTTCTCCTCCTTTATCAACAAAGCCTGGTTTTCCTGGTGCCGTTAACACATTACTGTCCATTTTTGTTTCAACAGATTTAGGGACAATAATCGCTGCGACTAAACTCGTTTTTGTAGGTTCAAATTCAAAAGTGGTATCTGTCAGCTGTTTGATAGTAGTGTCGGCATGTAATAATGAAGTGATTATTTTTGGTGAATTGGTTTCGATATTATCCGTTATTGTAAAGCTTCCAGGAGCTGTAAATTCAAAATTACGAGTAAACTTCTTAACGCCTATTGCAGGCTCATATGCAGCTGTCACATCTGCCAAAATAAAAACCTTATCGGCAGTCAATTTTGCATTAATAATTCTTATCTTATTTAACCGCTCATGAGGAATACCATAAAAAACATCATGACCAGCGCCTTCATTATTTTGTCCTTTACCGTCAAATAATAAAGTATTGTGACTTTGGGTCATGGTAAGGCCTTCGTAACCAGAATCACCTGTTAGATATTTTCCATCCGCCCAGATGATAAAACTTCCTGCGTCTGGATGTGCATGACCGTTATTTAATCTCCATTCTGGAAATTTCTCTTGTTTTTTTATAACCGAATGACCTTCTGGAGGACTGCATTTAAAGGAGAATGCCGTTGCATCGTCATTCCAACTTGAACGCCAAAAAATAACATCATTATCTTTAAAATAATGCCAAGTAGCTTGTTGTTCAATTGGAGTAGCTTCTATAGTTGGATTAAACCAAATGAACGACCACATTTCTTCGGCGCTGACTTGACCTTTGTCTTTTAACCATTTTGCAACACCTTGTATCTCTTTACTCTTATATTTTGTAGCAAGTTGATATAGTACATTATAACTAGATTGAAAATGGCCGTCTATGCGTTCGCGATCATAGTCTTCGCTCTGCTTGGTTCTAGTGAGAACACCAGTATAAGTATCTCCGTAATCAAAGTAAAAATCAGCTCCAGGTAATGTAGTATGTGCGATGTATTTGTGGATTAACTTTAAACCAGGTGCAGATTCGTATAAGTTTTCTCCCGTGGCGTGTAATTGTGCATCCATGTAGTGAATAAGCCATGGTGTTGCAAATATCCAATATTCAACACCTTCATAATAAAAACCGTCCTCAGAATAAGTTCCCAAAACACCCTCAAAAGTAGCTCGTGACAGTGCTGCCCATTCGGCTGCTTCTGGTGTTTCTCCCGCAAGTGCATAAGCAGCTACAGCCAAACCAGTCATTGGGATGTAGGTGTGGTTTTGACTATAAGCAACGGTTTTGCCAGGTACTGGTTTGTTGAAATCGTACAATAATTTTGCTTGCCTTATAAGTTTTGCTTTGTATTTTTCACGTTCTGCGACCGTTAGATCATGGTATAATAAATCATAACCCCATCCTAGACCGTACAATAAATGCCCTGCAGCCAAATCAACATCGGGTTTGTTGTATTCATATCCCCAAACATTGTAAGATAACGCTACATCCATGTATTTTTTGGCGGCATCTAGGTATTTTTTTTCTCCCGTAATTTTGTAAGCAAGAGCTGCTTCCGGAATTCCGAGTCCAACTTGATTTTGTACTCTACGCTCTTGGGCAGGCGCCGGTGCCGGCTCTAGGGTCAATGCTCGAACTCTACTGAGGGCAGTTTCCCAAAGTTCTTTTTGCGATTTGGTTTTGTCTTTTAAGGCATCAATTTCTGCTTGCATCAAAAATACTCTAGGATGAACGCCTTTAAGTTCCTCTTTTAATGACGAATTTGTGGTCTTCATTAATTCAGCTAGCGGGTTGGCACCATTTAGTTTTTTATTAATTGCTTGCTCAGCCTCTAATTCTTGGGTATCTTGAGCAAATGTAAAACTCGAAATAAATAAGGTCAAGAGAAAAGTGGTAATGGATGTTTTTGTAATCATAAATTCTACTATTTAATGTTTCACTTAAATGATGGTTAGTTAATTTGCTTGTGGCATTAAATATAGATTAATTATCTCACATTTTATAGATTAAAGTAGTGCACCTAAAATTGATTGCGTTTTTTGGTAAATCGAAATGAAAAAATTATTAAACTCCAAATTGTCTCAAATGGTGGTCGAAATGTTTCCATTGTACAATTGCCCATTCTTCGGGGGTTAAATAACCAAAAAAGGAATGAGGTTTAGTTGTGCATTTTACTGTTCCTCCCCCACAGAATTCATTTAAAAGCGTAATTGCTTTTGATTTTTCTTGTTCGAAATTTCTAAACTCTGTGACGATGTAATTTTTATGTGTTCGCCTGTTTATAGAAAATTCTTTAGTGCTAGTGTATCTTTTTTTAAACAGTGGCCCGATTAACCTTCCTAGAAATAGTCGCCTGGGATGGTTAATATCTAGAGATGTTTCAAGAAAAGTATTTAAATGACTTAACATTTGCGCTACATCCATTGTGCCCCATAAGTGTTGAGAATTTATTGATAAATATTCGATTCTAATGAGAATTTCTGATAGGTCAGTTCTATTGTGCAAATTTTTCCTCATGTGTTTGCTTTTACTATAGCGATTAAGACGGTGCCAATTTATAAAAAATTGCTTTATCATAGGTGTGCAAAATACTAATGTAGTTTATGATGAAATAGTTTTTATATGTATGTAATTATGAGGGGAATTGAAACTGATAAAACAAAAGGATTGCAAAATACCGTTCTATTATATTATTTACTTCCTCTTTTTACTTAGGTATTGTAATCATTTATAATGTGAACTACATCTTTTTTTGTTACCAACCGGATATAAGAGAAGCGTAAAAAGTACAATTTTAATAATAAATGATGATTCATCGTTAGAAAGTCATAGCCCAGATAGGAGCGGCATCCTTTTATTTTGGCGTGAAGCGGCAGCGAAAAGTCAAAATAAAAGATAAAGCAGATAGCTGGAAATAGCTCCAAAAAAATAAATGGTGTTATAAGGCGGTAATAAAATATAAATAATTATTTTTGCAAACGCTTAAAATTAAAATTATTACTAGATATTATGGTAAAAGATTTATTCGAAAGAATTCAAAACAATAAAGGTCCCTTAGGAAAATGGGCTTCACAAGCAGAGGGTTACTTTGTATTTCCGAAATTAGAAGGTGATTTGGGACCGAGAATGAAGTTTCAAGGGAAAGAGGTTTTGAACTGGAGTTTGAATGACTATTTAGGTCTAGCAAATCATCCTGAAGTACGTAAGGCAGATGCTGATGCTGCTTTGGAATTTGGTGCGGCTGCCCCGATGGGTGCTCGTATGATGAGCGGTCACACAAAATACCACGAACAATTGGAAAATGAATTAGCTGCTTTTGTAATGAAAGAATCAGCTTATTTATTGAATTTTGGTTATCAGGGAATGGTGTCTATTATTGACGCTTTGGTAACTAGAAATGATGTTATTGTTTATGATGTTGATGGTCATGCTTGTATTATTGATGGTGTACGTTTACACAGCGGAAAACGTTTTACATACAAACACAATGACATCGAAAGTATGGAGAAAAACCTGCAACGTGCAACGAAAATTGCATCAGAAACAGGTGGTGGAATTCTTTTTATTACCGAGGGTGTATTTGGAATGCGCGGTCAACAAGGTAAGTTGAAAGAGATTGTAGAGATGAAAAAGAAATACAATTTCCGATTACTAGTTGATGATGCACACGGATTTGGTACACTTGGTAAAACAGGTGCTGGAGCAGGTGAGGAGCAAGGAGTACAAGATGAAATTGATGTTTACTTCTCTACTTTTGCAAAATCTATGGCCAATATTGGTGCATTTGTTGCTGCAGATAAAGAAATTATTGATTATTTAAAATACAATTTGCGTTCGCAAATGTTTGCAAAAGCATTACCAATGATTCAAACAATCGGTTCTTTGAAACGTTTGGAATTGTTGCGTAATCATCCTGAGTTGAAAGACAAACTTTGGGAAAATGTAAATGCATTGCAAAACGGATTGAAATCTAAAGGATTTAATATTGGTGATACAAATACTTGTGTAACTCCTGTATATTTAGAAGGAAGTGTACCAGAAGCGATGGTAATGGTTAATGATTTGAGAGAGAACTACGGTATCTTTCTTTCAATTGTAATCTATCCTGTAATTCCAAAAGGAATTATTTTATTGCGTGTTATTCCTACTGCATCACACTCGTTAGCTGACATTGATCTTACTTTAACTTCATTTGAAGCTATTCGTGAGAAATTAGTAAACGGTACTTATAAAGAAATTGCAAGTAAAACTAAAGTTGATTTAGACGCTGCTGAATTATAGGTTTATGTAGCTCCTTTATGGGAATTATATAACAAAAGCCATTCATTGTATGAATGGCTTTTGTGTTTAATGGCTAATTTTGTTTTTATAAACCATAAAATAATAAACCATGAAAACCTTATACTTATTTTGCAGCGTTGCTTTTATAACCATCTTGACATCTTGCAAGAACAATAATGAACAAGAGTTAGTTGTTGCACCTATCGCTACAGAGCCGGCACCAATGGAGACTACAACTAAAGAATGTTATCAAGCTATTATAGAAAAAGATACCATTACACTTACTGTAGATGTAAATAGTATCAACGAGTTTACAGGTGAATTAAATTATTCATACGAACAAAAAGATAAGAATTTTGGAACTCTACTTGGAAATGTGAGAGGCGATACCATTATTGCCGATTATACTTTTCAATCTGAAGGAAAGACATCTGTTAAAGAAGTAGTGTTCCTAAAGAAAGACGCAAATACCATTTTGGAGGGTTATGGTCACACAGTGGATATGAATGGTAAAGTAGCATTTAAAGACAAAAGCAATTTGAAATTTGATGGTAACGTAGTTTACAATAAAATTGCTTGCAAAGAATAATTTTGAACTAGAATAAAGTCAGAAAATCCATTAGTCTTGACTAATGGATTTTTTTTATGTGTAATTATAGAAGTAGATATTATTTGGTAAGGTCTTTTCTAAATGTCTTTCTACGACAAGTAATTTTTGGATCGAAATTTTTCCAAATGGCGTGAATTGCATGATTGTCTGCCAATTCTGGTGTACGTATGCAATTTTGAATTCCCTTTTTTGTGAAAGTAGTATGGTATTCTTTAAAGATAATAGCGTGAGCACCCTTGCTTTGGTAATCCGGATGAACGCCAATCAGGTAGAAGGTAACATCTTTACTGTTTTTTCGAGCATTAAGTAAGTGGTAGAAACCAAATGGAAACAATTTCCCATCGGCTTTTTGTAACGCTTTAGAAAAGCTAGGCATCACAATTGCAAAAGCCACTAGGTTCTGATTTTTATCTTCAACAAATTTGATATACTCTGGATTGATGAAGCTGATGTATTTCTTCTTAAAATATTCTTTTTGCACATCTGTGATCGCTACAAACGAAGACAAGTTAGCATAAGATGTGTTAAACAAGTCAAACATTTTATCTACATAAGGTAAGACATCTTTGGTCTTTGTAAAGTTAAGTTCTTTTAACTGGTACCTTCTTTTAACTAATTCTTGAGCTTTGTCAAAATAGTCAAGTTTTACATTCGCAAAAGGGAATTTACTTTCGATATATTCCTTTTCTTGTACATAACCTAGTTTCTCGAAATGAGTAGCATAATACGCATGATTGTACCAAGTAACCATTGTTCCCAATTCGTCAAACCCTTCTGTAAGTACTCCGACTTTATCTAAGTTAGAAAACCCCATCGGACCTTCGATATATTCTAAATTGTTTTTGCGTCCTAGTTCATACACTTTTTCAAGCAATGCTTTGGTTACTTCAATATCATCAATAACGTCAAACCAACCAAATCGTACTTTGCTTTTCTTTTGATTATTTACCTCTTCCCAATTTACAATCGCTGCAATTCGACCTACTATTTTATTATCGCGCTTAGCAACATAAAAATAAGCTTCAGCGTTATCAAATGCTGGATTTTTTGTTTTGTCAAAAGTTTCTAATTCATCTGCAATGATTGGTGGAATCCAGAACTCATTGTCTTTGTATAGTTCAAATGGAAATTTGATATAAGCAGTTAGTTCTTTTTTAGTTTTTGCTTCTTGAATAGTAATCATGTAGTTGTATGTAGATTGTTTTTTATTACTCTTTTTTAGCTTCGGCTGCTTTCTTTGCTGCTTTCTTCGTCGCTTTTGAGCTCGTTTTTTTTCCGCTCTGCTTGTCTAGCTTGATATGTACTTCTTTGTAATTTGCATCATATCGCCATGAAACTCCAACACCACCATAAAGAATAGATGGAGTCGTTTTTAAACTAGAACTGATAGAAGCGTCGACTTGTAAATTATTATTGATCAAATAAGCTGCACCACCGCGTACGATCGCATCACTATAAAAATCACTTTTAAAACCTTGATTTTCAATAAATCCCGACCATTTTTTGTTGAACCCTCTTGTTAATGTAAGTACATAACCATAGCTTGGATATTCTGTGGTAAGGTAATCAGCAATAACATTAGTAACAAATACCCATCTTCCATCACCAAAATGATTTTGAGTAATCAACATAACTTTTGGAGAGATGCTCGACTCTGGTGAAAAGGAGTATGGATTATCTGAGAACGTAAAATTAGCACCGACAAAAACAGATACTGCAGGTACAAGCTGACGCCAGTTGAAAGAATGGTTCGCTTTCCAGCTATAGATATTTACTTTCTTTTCATAATTTTTGAAAGGATCATATACTAAATACTTTGCTCCAAACACCGTTTGCTTAAGAGCTGATTTATTAGTACTAATCGTCTGAGTTAAAAATGTCTCATTCTGATATTGTAGTTCCGCAATAAATTCTAATTCTTCTAATAACGCTCCGTAGCGTAATGTGAGATCCACACCAATACCATTGGCATCGTACTCGAGTATGCTGTGATTTTCCTTGATACCGTAAACACCAGATTCAACCTGAAAAATCGATTTTCCCACTGCAAAAGCAGACATTGATTTACCAGGTCTGTTAGAGTTTATTTCGTCAGTAAATTGTCCATAATGAACCAAAGGAAATAAGGTAAAAGCCAGCAGAAAGGCAATTTTTAATTGGTGCATAGCATTATTTTTAATTGTTTAATAGCTTCGAGAAATTCAAATGTACTATATTTTATCATTAATTTAAGGACGATAGTTTAATTTTGACCGTATGATTTGCTAATTTTGTACAAAATTAATCAATTATGGAAATAGCTTCTTTTACAGGTTTTATAAGAACTTTATTTTATATTATCGCTTTTTACTATGTTTTTAAATTTTTGGTAAAGTTATTTTTGCCTTTGGTCTTAAAAAAAGTAGTAGAAAAAGCGGGCACAAACTTTAATCAACAACAAAGACCACAAGAGCCTTCTTGGAATAAAACGCAATCAAGTAACGATATTTACTATCAACCTACGACGTCCAAAAACCCTAAGGAAACTAAAAAAGTAGGGGATTATGTGGATTATGAAGAAATAGATTAAATTTGCTCACAAATATTTCGAACAACCACCTATAAATACGCTCTAACATTGAAAATTATACAGAAGTTTTATCCGCATGTACTTGCCATATTTGGTTTTATCCTTGTTTCACTAGTTTATTTTTATCCTGTTCTACAAGGAAAACAAATTTTTCAATCTGACATAGCCCAATATACGGGTATGGCCAAGGAACAAAACGATTTTAGAGCTTCAACTCATACAGAACCTTATTGGACAGACTCTGCTTTTGGCGGAATGCCTACATATCAACTAGGTGCAAAGTATCCGCATGATTACATAGGAGCTTTGGATGATGCTATTCGATTTCTACCACGCCCTGCCGATTATTTGTTTTTATATTTTCTAGGTTTTTACGGTCTATTATTGGTCTTGAAAATTGATCCGCTCAAAGCTTTTTTTGGATCCATTGCATTTGGATTTTCAACTTATCTTATTATCATTTTAGGAGTTGGTCATAATGCCAAAGCACATGCTATTGGTTATATGCCACTGGTAATTGCTGGTTTGATTATGGTGTACCAACGACGATTTATTGTTGGTGGTTTGCTTACCTTATTTGCTGCCGCATTAGAAATCAATGCCAATCACTTTCAAATGACCTATTATTTATTGATATTTTCATTGATAATTTCAGGTTATTATACCTATATGGCTTTCAAGTCTAAAGAGTTACCTTCATTAATACAATCATTCGGGGTTTTACTAGTCGCTGGAATTTTAGCTATTGGAGCCAATGCTACCAATTTATTGGCTACTTCTGAATATGCTGATTTTAGCACAAGAGGTAAGAGTGAATTAAGTTTTAATCCAGATGGTTCTCCTAATACAAGTTCAAGTGCGTTGTCTAGAGATTATATAACCGAATACAGTTACGGACTTTCTGAGAGTTTTAATCTTATTGCGCCACGTCTCTTTGGAGGTTCTAATAATGAAAACGTAGGTACAGATAGTAATATGTACCAGTTTATGATATCCAAGGGTGTGCCTGCTGACCAAGCAGCTGATTTTGTATCGGGAATGCCAACCTACTGGGGTGATCAGCCGATTGTAGCTGCGCCTGCATATATTGGTATCGTGGTCTTCTTTTTGGCGGTATTGGCTTTGTTTATAGACAAGAGAAAGATTAAATACGCTTTCTTATCGGGAGCAGTAGTAGCCCTATTACTTTCATGGGGAAAAAACTTTCCGATATTGACAGATTTTTTTATTGATTATGTGCCTTTGTATAATAAGTTTAGAGCAGTATCGTCAATTCAGGTGATTCTTGAACTGTGCTTTCCGGTACTTGCTATTATGGGATTGCAATCTTTTTTCACATTAGATAAAAAAGAACAACAGTACGGACTTATCAAAACTACATTAGTAGGTATTGGCTTTATTGCAATTTTATTTTTGTCTAAAGGGTTGTTTCAATTCTCAGGAAGTAGTGATATCTACTTTATGGAATCGTACGGTCCAGATTTTGTAGATGCGTTGAAGGTTGATAGAAAGAGTTTGTATAGTGCAGATCTTTTGCGTTCTGGATTTTTTATATTAGTAGTTGCTGGTATCTTCTGGATGGTTATCAAAAACAAACTGGCTCAAAATACAGCGATTATATTGGTAGGGTTGTTTATGGTTGCTGACTTATTTTTTGTAGATAAAAGATATGTTGCCGCGTCAGATTTTGTAAGCGGTAGAGAAGTGGCAGTTCCTTTTCAAGAAACCCCTTCAGATATTGAAATTTTAAAAGACACTACGCACTATAGAGTTTTTGAGGTGAGTGGTAATTTTTCTAGTGCAAGAACATCATATTTTCATAATTCGGTTGGTGGATATCATGCCGCCAAACCTAGAAGAATGCAGCAATTGTTTGACTATCAAATTTCAAAAAACAACATGCAGGTTTTAAACATGTTGAATGTAAAATATGTGATTCAAACGGATAAAGAAGGAAATGAATTTCCAACAAGCAATCCCAATGCAAATGGTAATGCTTGGTTTGTTCATGATGTTAAGCTGGTAAACAAGGCCAATGACGAAATGAAGTCTCTAGAAAAGTTTGACACGAAAACGGCTGCAATTTTTAATATTCAGAAATACGGTTCAAAATT
Organism: Flavobacterium algicola; assembly: GCF_022399565.1. Taxonomy (GTDB): domain Bacteria; phylum Bacteroidota; class Bacteroidia; order Flavobacteriales; family Flavobacteriaceae; genus Flavobacterium; species Flavobacterium algicola. Next base: position 228,461 of record NZ_JAJTUT010000001.1, on the reverse strand, counting down.
TAAGAATGCTCGTTTAAAAAGAAATCTAGATACTACAGGAACAATAGCGCTGAATGTGTATAAGCCTAATTACTTGAAATACACAGCTGAAACATCAAACGAAGGTCTAGCTGTATTCTCTGAGATTTACTATGAAAAAGGATGGAATGCCTATGTTGACGGTGAATTGACCAGTCATTTTCCTGTAAATTATGTACTTAGAGCTATGATGGTGCCAGCCGGAAAGCATACAATCGAATTTAAATTTGAGCCTCAAGTTATTAAAACAGGTAGCACGATTACTTTAATCAGTTATGCATTTATTTTCTTATTGTTGGTCAGTGGTGTTTACTTTGAAAGAAAACGTTACCTAAGCTCGAACGAAGGAAATAAATAAGATGGAAAATTTCGTTTCTGGAAAAAAAGAGCTAAAGAAGGTGCTTATTATCACTTACTATTGGCCGCCTGCAGGTGGTCCAGGTGTACAGCGATGGTTAAAGTTTGTCAAATACCTACCTGATTTTGGTATTCAACCAATAGTCTATATTCCTGAAAATCCGACCTATCCTATTGTAGATCAAAAGTTGGTAAGTGAAGTTTCTAAAGAGGCAATTATCATAAAACAGCCTATTTTTGAACCCTACCAATTGGCCTCATTTTTTTCGAAAAACAAAACCAAAAAGATTAGTTCGGGCATTATTCCGAATAAAAAGCAGCAGGGTACATTAGATAAAATCTTATTATGGATTCGTGGTAATTTATTTATTCCAGATGCAAGAAAGTACTGGGTAAAACCTTCTGTGGCTTATTTAGAAAAATACATTCAAGAGAATAATATTGATACCATTGTAACATCAGGTCCACCACACAGCTTGCATTTAATTGGTCTTGCCTTACAACAAAAGTTAGATGTTAAATGGTTTGCCGATTTTCGTGATCCCTGGACCACTATAGGTTATCATAAATCGTTGCGATTGTCAAGTTTTGCTGCCAAAAGACACAAGAAGTTAGAACATCAAATACTAAATGCTGCGGACCAAATTATTGTAACGAGCAAAACCACCAAAACCGAATTTCAAACGATTACCAAGCGACCAATTGAGGTAATTACAAATGGTTATGATAACGAATCGGTTGCCAATCAAATATTGGACACAAAATTTAGTCTAGCACATATTGGTTCTTTTCTATCAGAAAGAAATCCTACTATCTTATGGGAAAGCTTGATCGAATTAATCGCCGAAGTTCCAGGTTTTGATAAGAATCTCGAAATTAAATTGATTGGTGCTGTCAGTCAGGAGGTGTTAGAAACAATTTCGAAAAAGGGATTAAATACTTATTTGAATAATTTAGGATATGTATCTCATGATGAGGCAATTATGCATCAAAAGAAATCGCAAGTTTTGTTACTTATCGAAATAGATTCTGAAGACACCAAAAGTATTATTCCAGGGAAACTATTTGAATATATGGTATCCAATCGACCAATCATAGCCATTGGACCACAAGATTCAGATTTTGCTGAAATTATAAGTGCAACCAATACTGGAGTATTTTTTAGATATACAGAAAAAGAGAAATTAAAAACACTAATTTTGACCTTTTATAATCAGTTTTTAGAAGGTAAATTACAATCAAATGGAGTGGGTTTACAAAAATATTCTAGAAAAAACTTAACGAAAGAATTGGTCACAATTCTTAATCAATAACAGCACGCAACGCCACTTGGCAAGCATACATAAAGCATGGGAGTAGTATTAAATCAGTCGTTAAAGAATACCATAATTACGTATTTGGGTTTTGGAATAGGAGCTATAAATACTTTGTATTTATATCCAGTTTTCCTCGGTGCAACCTACTATGCAGTTACCAATTATGTGTTATCTGCTGCCAACGTGATTATGCCTTTATTTGCAATTGGCATGCAAAACACCCTAGTTAAATACTATTCTCAATATAAAACGGAAGAGGAACGGGAACGCTTTTTGTCCTTTACAGTCCTTTTTCCTTTGCTTTTATGCATTCCTTTGGGACTTATTGGTTTGTTCTATTTCGATACAATCATCTATTTTGTGACCAAGAAGAATCCTGTAGTTAAAGAATTTATTTGGTTGATTCCGTTTGTGGGATTATGTATGGCTTATTTTGAAATTTTTTATGCATGGGCGCGTGTGCACATGCACTCGGTTTTTGGGAATTTTATTAAAGAGGTTGGTCTACGAATCTTTTCATTCTTTGCAACGATGGCTGTTTATTTCGAATTAATTACACCTATCGAGTTTGTTTACATTACAGCAGCGATTTACTTTCTTGCCTTGATTGTTACCATGTGGTACGCTTTTCGAATTAAAAAGCCCAATTTTCAATTTGTTATTCCAGTTAATGTAAAGGAGATTTTAGAATACACTTTTTATATTATTCTCTCGGGTAGTGTTGCCAATTTGCTACTTGATGGCGATAAATTGATGTTGAATCAATATATGAAAATTGATAATATAGCATACTATTCTGTTGCCACTTATATTGCCTTAGTAATTTCTGTTCCTAGTCGCGCGATGCATCAAATTGTGTATCCTATTACAGCCAAATTAATGCATGAAGACAAACATGACGAGTTGAATAGCTTGTACAAAAAAACGTCTATCAATTTACAAGTCGTAGGTGGTTTTGTGATGTTGTGTATTTTTGTAAACATCAATCAATTGTACCAAATTGTACCCGAAGAATACAGTGGTGGAATCGGAGTTGTTTTCATGATTGGACTCTCTAAATATTTTGATTTAATTTTAGGAAATAATAATGCCATCATTTTTAACTCAAAATACTACCGAATGGTTTTGTTTTTGGGATTGTTATTAGTGTTTTTGACCGTGGTACTTAATATGTATTTTATTCCGAGATACGGTATTACGGGTTCTGCTTTTGCTACTTTGTTATCGATTACTTTATATAGTTTGGCCAAATTACTTTTTGTTGTGAAACGTATGGATTTATATCCTTTTTCCAAACAAACGATATCATCGATCATTTTGACTGCAATACTCTTTGTAGCTTTTTATTTTTGGGAATTTCCGCTGTATCCTTTAATCGGAATTGCTTTAAAATCAATAATCGTTACAGTAGTGTATTTGTACCTGAATTATAAATTTGTGATTTCGACCGAAATTAATGGTGTGATTGATGGATTACTTAAGAAAGTGAGAAAATAGTCGACGAGCGTAAAATATTTTTTATTTTACTGATTGTTCCACTTTGGTAAGCGCATTTAACATTCCTTCAAATATAAAACCATGGAATGGGAGTACGGCATACCAATAAAGTCTTCCAGCAAGTCCTAAAGGTCGAAAGGTTGCTGTTTGAGTTAGTTTATTGTCTTCAATTTTAAATTCAAGCCAAGCTTCACCAGGTAATTTCATTTCGGCATAAAGCAAAAGTCTACCTTCTTCTTTGTCTGCATACAAAATACGCCAGAAATCGAGCGCATCACCTACATTAAGTGCATTAACGTTTGTACGTCCTCGACGTAATCCTACGCCACCAACAATTTTATCCATAAAGCCTCTCGATTTCCAGAGCCAATTTCCGTAGTACCAACCGTTCACTCCACCAATACTCCATATTTTATTGATGGTAGCCTCACGATTAATAATTGCTTTTTTGCGACGGTCAATAAAACAGCCGTGCGTAGGCACATTAATAAAATCGGATATTGCCATAGTATTTCCACTACTCACATAAGCATCTTTCCAACTAGAAATAATGGAATTGCTATCAATTTTAAGAAATGCTTTTTTTAGAGATTCTCTGTAGGTTAAGGCCTCAATACCTAATATGTTGTTTAAGTCATGATTTCTGCAAACGACTTCAATTTTCATACTATCTACTAGCGCAGAAGCTAGTCTGTAAGAGGTTGATGTAACAAAATACAGCCAGTAGGAAGATAGTTTTGGCGTCATTACAGGAACAATCACGATGCTACGTTTTAAATTACGGACGTCTGCAAATTCCAACAACATCTCTTTATAGGTAAGAATATCTGGACCACCGATATCAAAATTTTGATCGAAAGTTTTGGGGTTGAAAATAGTTTTGGTTAAAAATAGAATAACATCAGTTACACCTATGGGTTGACATTTGGTCATCAACCATTTGGGCGTAATCATGAAGGGTAACTTTTCGACCAAATCTCGAATGATTTCAAAGGATGCACTACCCGAACCAATTATAATTCCTGCTCTAAGCGCTGTAAAGTGGTATCTTCCTTTAGCAAGTATTTCTTCGACATTTTTGCGCGAGGATAAATGAGGTGAAAGCTCAGATTCATTGACTATTCCGCTCAAATAGATAACATGTTGTACGTTGGTTTTATCTAAGGCTTTGCAAAAATTAATAGCCGATTGTTTTTCTAAAGTTTCATAATCTGAAGAAGCAGACATCGAATGCACTAGGTAGTAAGCACCATCAATGTCTGCTGGGATTTTTTCTAACGATTTGGGACTTAAAAGGTCTATTTCGATAATCGAAATTTTACTCTTGATCGATGCAGGAGGATTAAATCTTCTTGCATCGCGCACACAACAGATCACCTCGTGGCCAGCTTCAATTAAAGCGGGTAATATTCTTTTTCCGATGTATCCAGTGGCGCCAGTAAGTAAAATTTTCATGGTGTAACTATTTTATGATGTGTGAGTTGGAAAAGTAATCCCTTTAATTATAAAAACATTTTAATTCGAATGAAACAAAAGAATTGTAATCTAGACTAGTAAGCTTTTAAAATAATTGTAGTAAATCGGAAGGGTGACCAATTACGATTTGCGCACCTGTGGCCTCTAATTCTTCTTTTGGTCGAAAACCCCAAAGTACGCCAAACGCATAAAATTGAGCATTTACTGCCGTTTCCATATCTACACCGCTATCACCAACATATAAAACTTCACTAGGTTGTAAACCTAATTGCTGTGCCATCTGCAGTGCTACGGTTGGGTTGGGTTTCTTTAATTCTTCGACACTCAAACCTTGTATTATTTCAAAATAGTCAGGGAATATTTCCGATGCTATTTTTTTGGTTAACACATCTGATTTGTTTGATAACACTGCTAATTTGATGCCTTGCGTTTTCAACTGATCAAGCATTGCTACAATGCCGTCATATGGTTTGGTCGAAATGGTGCAGTCGCGACTGTAGATTTCCATCATCTGAGCATAAAGGCGGTCTACTTCAGCTTCAGTACTGCTGTTCGGCGGTAGTGCTCTAGCGACAGTTGTTCTTAATCCGCTTCCGACAAAAAAGTTGTAGGCTTCATCAGGGTGAGTAGGGAAATTATTATTAGTTAGAACTTTGTTTGTAGCACTTGCAATATCTTGTAGTGAATTGACTAAGGTTCCGTCTAAGTCAAATATAACTGCTTTGTAATTCATTGTATTAGTATTAAATATTTTTAATTTTTTGGAAAGCTGAAAAATGTAATAGGTCTTCTAAACGTCAACAATACTAATAGTTCCTGTTATAGTACATACTGCTTTTACTGTGTTGTAAATGGTACCGTGTTTCTCAATATTCTTTTTGAGTAGGGTAGTATTTAAATTACCGTCTGAACTGTGGATGACTACTTTGTACTCAATATTATCCATTCTCGGTGGGTTTTCAAGTCGTACAGCATTGACTTCAGTCGTGGCTTCCGTGTAGGTGAATTTCATCAGTTCAGAGAATCGTTCTACATTTTTTAAAATGCAGGATGCAAAAGAGCCTAAAAATAATTCGGCGGGGTTTGGCAAAGTCCCGTTGTTTTTTGATGTTGTACCAAATGCAATGTTAGATTGTTTTATCTGAATAACAGTATCATCATTAAATGTCGAAGCTGCAATATTTTGGTAATTCATACTAAATTGAGGTGTTATGTTGTAAGCAATACTACTCTTTTTAAAGGTACGGTACTTTTTTTTAAATCAATTAAGGAGCTTGTGTTTTTATTTATAGATAACTCCTTCTTTGCTTTAGGGAACGCAGATGAAACAGATTCGCTAAAGCGAAAACACGGATTTATACTAATTTTTTGATTGTATAGATTCGCTAAAGCAAAATAGGAATTAAAACGGATTGTATGAATCATCTACGCGGTGATTTGCGCATACCTGTATAATGAGAGTCTCGACTGCGCTCGACTTGACAAATCGTCTTGTTGTGGATGTGCGTCTGTCCCATCGAGCACAGTCGAGATGCATTTATTTACCGCTGAGAACTTCAAATTTTCATTTTGTACAAGTATGTCTCGAGCGATACTGAACAGATAAGCGATCTTCCACGGTAGCTCGATCAAGAGTTTACTATTAGTTATTTGATACAGTCACAGATAAATAGCTGCGCGAACGTATGCACAAACTTGCGTGATCGGGTAGATAATTGTGCGAACGGGGAGAAAGAGAACGAATCTCATACGATCGGGAGTTGACTAAGACCATGCTTATGCAATTAGTCGCAATCGTAAAGGCGGTTGGGCATTGCGCAAAGTCTTATTTTAGGTTCAACCATTACTTTGAAACGCCTAAGGCAAAAAGGCTATCAATCCTTGACAGATGTTTACATTGAACTCAACCCATCGCTTTGCGAACTGCCGTATACGTCACCCGTACGTATGGTGGTGTGAGAGGCGCACTCCGTTAGTTTCTAGCGGAGCAGTCTACTCGATTGGAAGATGTTAATGTTTTTTTGATACACATTCATTGTACGCATTGACAATAGCTTCCTTTTCTTTAAGAGAATATTTACTACCCTCAACCCACTCATTATATAATTCTGGACAATCAGATATTAATTTTGCAATTCTTTCTTTTGGATTTATTACGTTTAACCATACTATTTTATCATCTTTTACCATAATTGGAAAAATTATTGATGAACCGTCATAAGCATTGTTTCCAAAAACATTGTAGAATGATAGTTTTCCTGATATAATTTCTTTATAAAAATTATTGTAATCATTCATTAAAGAAACGAATTTATTTCCTCTAAAATTAAAAGACATTATGTCTTTCGGTGAAAATTTTTTGTCTTCACCATTAACGTTTACTTTTAACTTTTTAGAAGTAAACCATATAATTTCGCATCTAATAGTATCGTTACTCTTAGAGATATAATAATTTGATTGACTAAAAGCATTAGTCATTAAAAATAAAGAAAATAATAATAATTTACATTTCATGTTTTTCTGTTTTGGGTTTATAATATCTGCCAATGTCTTGGCACTACAGTGGGTTTGGGACTAAATCAAGCCCATTCTTCGGATTTGCCAAATTATCACAACTACAAAACGAATTTTCCATTAAGCCAATTGCCTAAATCCGTTGTAGCGTGCGTTATGCGACGTCTTGATATATGTTCAATTAAAATTAATTAGCTTTTTTGATTTTTCCCATTCGATTTTCATCGCTTTAAATGTTGCTGAATTTAGGTCATTAAATAGATCACTTATTTCATCGTAATTTTCTTCTTGGCAGATATTTTCTAAGTTTGTATGCAAAGTTAATTTTTCAATATTGGTCATTATATTGCAAATACTTTTATATGGTTTTTCATCAAGATTCAAGTTTAAATAAATTTTCCCTCTAACAATAGCCACTTTGTGTGAAACGTCCATATATTTTTGATGATATAAAGAACGATGATCTAGATCTTTACTTTCAAAGTGTTCTCGAAAACTAAAAATTACTTCATTAGTCATAGACGTATATTCTGCAATATTCGTTTTAAATTCCTCAATCCACTTAATCCGTGCGCTTGATATTACATTCGCTTTAACTTGATAGAGTGCAATTAAACCTCCAATTAAAGCTAAGAAGACTGTAAAACCGGCCTTTAGCACAGTAATAGAGAAAAACTCTGACCACGGAATTCGGTTTAATATTAAAAATGATGCTGTTAGGCCAATAAAAATTCCTAAAATAATGTTTTTCATTTAATTTAGATTCGTTCGATTTGATGTCGCATGACGGTTTGCCACTTTGAGATGGCTGGAAGTTCGTAACCGCTCAATTTTCGGCTTAACAAAAACTTGATGCGGAACGATAATTCCACTACATTCCAGCTATATCAAAAACAGCGGTTGGTGGCTGTTTTTATTGAATTGCTTTGATGAATTTTTTCATTTCGTCCATTTTTCCAACTGTAATCCTTGTCCATTTTCCTTGCTCTTCGTATATTCTTCCCCCTTCAATATTATTATCTTCTAATTGCTTGAAATAATCCTTATTGTATTTTGCAAGTGAAAAATAGATAAAATTTGTATTAGAAGAAATGCACTCACAATTTAATTTTTTGAGTTCGCTGATAGTAAATTGTCTTACATTCTCATTTAGTGAGTAGCAATTTGTAGCAAATTTATCGTCTTTCAACGAAGCAATGGCCGCAAGTTTTGATAATACACTAACGCTATTATTTGTATTGGATTGCAAATTTGACAAATTCTCAATTAATGTTTTGTCTGCAATTGCATACCCAATACGTGCTCCAGCTAAACCATACATTTTGGAAAATGTTTTAGCGATAATAATATTTTTGTGGTTATAAACTAGATTGCTAAGAGATTGCTGTTTGGTAAAGTCCAAATATGCCTCATCAATTAATACAATTGTATTCTGTGAAATATTTGTTACAAATTCTACTAATGCTTCTCTTTCACAAATTGTTCCTGTTGGGTTATTTGGATTACAGATATAAACAAGTTTCGTATTTTGGTTTACAGCTTCCAACATAGCTCTTAGATTAATTTTCTTTTCGGCTGTAAGTGGCACTTTATTTTTGGTTAAACCAAAATTTTCTAATGTAACTGTCCAATAATCATAGCTTGGATCAGCGATTACATAATTTCCTTTGTCTAATGACACAAATTTTGCGACTAAGTCTAAAATTTCGGTTGAACCAGCGCCCAATAATATATTTTCGTTTTTAACACTATTTTTTAACGCAATAGCAGAAATTATTTGTGCTTCTATGTCCCAGTTATATCTGTTGCTAATATTCACATTTTCCGCAAATGCTTTCCTTGCTAAGGGAGATGGGCCATATGGGTTTTCATTTGAGCGTAAAAAAATTAAGTTAGCATCATTCTCAAAACTATTAATTAAATTTTCTGATGCAAGAGGAGAAGCAAATGAATTGAAGCTTGTAAGTCCAATACCAGCCACTCCAATTCCAATTTTTTTCAGCCAAAGTCTTCTGTTCGTTTCCATATTTTCTTTTTCTTAATTGGTCTTTACAAAAATAGTTCGTTAGAATTGCGGATTTTTAAAATTGCCACCAACTAATATATATGTGCAACAAAATCATACAAAGCCATCCAACTATAGGCCGATACGTATGACAATCTCCATATTTTATCTTTCCTCAAATATATAAACAATTAACTACAAAACGAAAAAAAGTAATTAACACATCATCACATATTAAATCATGTGCGAGAGATAGCAGCGCAGCCTGACGAAGGAAGAACAAGGAATTGTAGCATCCCGAAGCTTGGGGATTTACGGAGGGGCAATCCTAAAATAAAAATAAGATTACCCCAGTTTTTCTTTGAAAAAATCAATAGTTCTTGTCCACGCTAGAGTTGCTGCGGGAGCGTCGTATCTTGGTGTAGTGTTGTTGTGAAAACCGTGATTGACATTGGCGTAGAAATGAGCCGTATTTTCGACTCCATTTGCTTTTAATACGGCTTCGTAGTCTGGCCAACCTTCGTTTACACGAGTGTCAAGTCCGGCGTAGTGTAATAGTAATGGAGTTTTGATCAATTTAGCTTCCTCTGCCGTAGGTTGACCTCCGTAAAAAGGAACTGAAGCCAATAAATCGGGTAGTTTAACGGCCATCATATTTGAAATCCATCCCCCAAAGCAAAATCCAACTACTGCAATTTTGCCGTTGCATTTAGGATGCGATTTTAAATAGTGATAGGCTGCTATAAAATCTTCGAGCATTTCGTCACGATCGCGCTTTTTTTGCAGTTCTCGTCCCTCATCATCATTTCCTGGATAGCCACCTAAAGGGGATAGCGCATCTGGCGCAAGACTAATAAAACCTTCGACTGCTGTACGACGACCAACATCTTCTATATACGGATTAAGTCCTCTGTTTTCATGTACTACAATCACCCCAGGAAGTTTCTTTTCACCGTCTTTCGGGAAAGAAAGTAATCCTTTGATAGCCCCGCCGCCTTTGGGAGAATCATAAGTGATATAGTCGGATGCTATTCTAGGATCATCTTTAGGCACCGTCACAGTATCTACATAATTGGGTGACATAAAACTCAAAAGAGAACCTACGGTAACCGTTCCTACGGCATACAACGATAACTTCTCAATAAATTGTCGACGTTCTATTTTGTTGTGTGCATAATCATCATACAGATCAAATACCTCTTGACTAATGTCTTCTTTTTTTAGATTGCTCATAAAATAAATTTTTATTTAAAGTTATAAAAAAAAGCGTATGTTTCTAAAAATCAATTTCATTAGTTATTTGTTTGTTACAACTTCTCCTTTAAATACTTAGCTGTAACCGATTTTTTGCTTTTTACTATTTCTTCAGGTGTTCCTTCTGCTAATAGTTGTCCACCATTTTCTCCTCCTTCTGGACCTAAATCAATGATGTAATCGGCACATTTTATAAGGTCAAGATTGTGCTCTATCACTAATATCGAATGTCCTTTTTCGATTAAAGCATTAAAAGAGGCCATTAATTTCTTAATATCGTGAAAATGCAATCCCGTTGTTGGCTCATCAAAAACAAATAAAGCTTTTTCTTTTGTCGCTCCTTTTACCAAGAAGGAAGCTAGTTTGATACGCTGTGCCTCACCACCAGATAGGGTAGAAGAGGACTGGCCTAATTGTACATAACCCAATCCCACGTCTTGCAGTGGTTTTAACTTTTGAGTGATTTTGGTTTGCTTTGTTTTTTCGAAAAATGCAACCGCATCATCAATCGTTAAAGTCAAGATATCATGAATATTTTTGCCTTCAAATTGGACCTCTAAAATTTCTTTTTTAAATCGTTTTCCGCCACAAGTTTCACATGGCAACTGCACATCGGCCATAAAAACCATTTCGACATTGATCGTTCCTTCCCCACTACAAGTTTCGCAACGACCTGCATCTACATTAAAGGAAAAATGCTTTGGCAGATAACCTCTTAACTTGGATAGGTTTTGTTTGGAATACAAATCTCTAATATCATCATAAGCCTTAATATAGGTCACAGGATTGGAGCGTGAACTACGACCAATTGGATTTTGATCGACATACTCAATGTGTTTTATATGTGAGAACGAACCTTTGATATCGGTAAACTGTCCTGCTTTTTCTCCTGCGTTATCGAGTTTCTTTTGCATCGCTGGAAAAAGAATTTTCTTTACCAGTGTACTTTTTCCACTACCTGAAACTCCTGTGATAACCGTTAAAACATCCAATGGGAATTTTACATTGATATTTTGTAAATTATTTTCGCGGGCACCAATGATTTCAATATAATTTTTAAAGGAACGCCGCTTTTTAGGAATTTCGATCGCCAAATCTCCGTTGAGGTACTGCGCAGTTAGAGATGATGATTTTAAAATTTCCTCATAAGTACCTTGTGCGACCAAGTGGCCACCAAAGGTTCCTGCCTCAGGACCAATATCAATAATCATATCGGCAGCTTTCATAATATCCTCGTCATGCTCCACAACTATTACTGTATTACCCAAATCTCGTAAAGACAGCAAAACTTTGATTAGTCGTTCAGAATCTTTGGGGTGTAATCCAATACTTGGTTCGTCAAGAATGTACATTGATCCAACTAAGCTACTCCCTAAAGAGGTTGCCAAATTGATACGTTGGGATTCACCACCAGACAAGGTTGATGAATTTCTATTTAATGTTAAATAACTTAAGCCTACTTCTGTTAAGAAGGACAGCCTATTATTGATTTCGATTAGTAATCGTTTGGCTATTTGTTTCTCGTAGATGTCAAGATCAATATTTTCGAAAAAGGCCACCAAATGCTTAATTGGTAAGTCTACTAACTCTGAAACTGTTTTGCCGTTTATCTTGACATAATTAGCTTCTTCTCGCAAACGTTTACCTTTACATACAGTACATTTGGTCTTACCTCTATAACGAGAGAGCATGACACGATTTTGTATTTTGTAATTTTTAGCTTCTAATTCTTTAAAGAAATCATTCAATCCTTCAAAATAACTGTTTCCGGTCCATATTAAATCTTTCTGTGCGCTGGTAAGTTCGAAAAAAGGTTTGTGTATGGGGAAATCAAATTTATAGGCATGCTTAATCAACTCGTCTTTGTAATAACTCATACTATCACCACGCCAAGGAAAAATAGCGCTTTCATACACAGACAAGGAAGTATTGGGAATAACCAATTCAGCATCGATTCCGATAATATTTCCGTATCCTTCACATACGGGACACGCACCATAAGGGTTATTAAAGCTGAATAAATGAACGTTGGGTTCCAAAAAGGTAATTCCGTCCATTTCGAAATTGTTCGAATATGTGAAACGCTCTTTTGTACTAACTTCCTGTAAATGGCAAACTCCTTTTCCTTCAAAAAATGCTGTCTGCACAGCATCAGATAAACGGTTGTAGAATTCTTCTTCATCTTTTACCACGATACGGTCAATGATTAAAAGAATTTCCTTTTTCGGTAATTTTGCTGGTAAGTCGTCCAAACGTACCATTTCGTTATCAATCAAAACACGAGCAAAACCTTGCTGCAATAGTGCCTTTAGTTTTTCTTCTAATTTTCGACCTTTCTCGAGGAAAATAGGAGCAATAAGCAACCATTTACTATCGGGTTCAAAAGTTTTGACAGCGTTTACTACGTCGGTTACCGTATTTTTCTTTACCTCAACACCAGATACCGGTGAATAGGTACGGCCGATACGGGCATATAATAATTTTATGTAATCATAAATTTCTGTAGAAGTTCCCACCGTAGATCGCGCGTTGGTGGTATTTACCTTCTGTTCTATGGCAATTGCAGGTGCAATCCCTTTGATGTATTCGACTTTTGGTTTGTCCAACCGCCCTAAAAATTGACGTGCGTAGGAAGATAAACTCTCTACATAGCGACGTTGCCCTTCGGCATACAAAGTATCAAACGCCAAACTGGATTTTCCGGAGCCCGAAAGTCCTGTGATTACTACCAATTTGTTTCTAGGTATTGCGACATCAACATTTTTAAGGTTGTGTACTTGAGCACCTTTTATAATAATATTTTTCTTTGGATCTAATGTAGAAAGGTCAACTTGCATAAAAAAATGTAATTTATACAAAAGTAAGCATTTTTGGAGAGACAATTAGGAATCAACAAATCATAAAAAAGGTTAAATAATTGAGCGATAGTTGTTCAAAAATCACTAATTTATGGTTGTATAGTTATTATGTATTTGTTTTTAATTAGCAAATTCATTTTAATACTAAATTTACAATCTCAAACTACCAAAATAAATCTCCAATTGAAAACGCTATTAACCACTTTCTTTGCTTTTTTTTCAATCCTACTATCTCATGCCCAAGATTTACCTCCCATCGTAAATTATAGTCCAAATCTTTACGGTGCAGGAAATCAAAATTGGATGATATCACAAGATGATAATCAATTTGTATTTTTTGCTAATAATGAAGGATTGCTTGAGTTTAATGGTTCTTCCTGGAAATTATATCCCTCACCAAACGATGCAATTATTCGATCTGTAAAAGTTGTGAATGATAGAATTTATACTGGAAGCTACATGGATTTTGGTTACTGGAAACGACAACCTACAGGTCTTTTGAAATATTATTCTATTAGTAATTACATCAAGTCGAAAATACTGGATGACGAACAATTTTGGAATATTTTAAACTATGAACAGTGGATTGTTTTTCAATCACTCGATCGTATTTATATTTATGACAGTAAGACAGGTAGTTTTAAAATTATAGCACCTGGTTCAAAGATTGTAAAATCGTTTCAAACCGAAACAGCGATTTACTTTCAAACTCATAATCAAGGACTGTATGAAATTGAAGGAGGCAAAAGTAAGCTGATTGCTAACAGCCAAAAACTGCAGAATAATAGCATTGTAAATACTTTTTCTACAGAGGAAGGTCTTCTTCTAGTAACTCAAAGTAAAGGTTTTTACACTTTGGTCAATGATGTATTTACCAAGTTTACCACAGAAATTGATGCGTCTTTATATGAAGGAAGGGTGTACAGTTGTGAGAAAATTGCAGATGGTTATTGTGTAGGTACAGTTTCTAACGGAATATTTATTATTTCGAATGAAGGAAAATTGAAATACCATATCTCTCAAAGGAGAGGTTTGAGTAATAATACAGCCTTGTGTTTGTATGAGGATGACGAGAAGAACATCTGGGTGGGACTTGACAACGGTATTAATTGCATCAATTTAAAATCACCTATAAAGAGTTATGTTGATGACTCGGGGATTCTAGGAACCGTGTATACCTCTCAGTTATACAACGGTAAATTGTATGTGGGAACCAATCAAGGTCTGTTTGTCAAAAATTTTAAAAGTAATGATGAGTTTCAATTTGTAAAAGGCACAAAAGGTCAGGTCTGGAACTTATTTATCTATGATAACACTTTATTTTGTGGGCACGATTACGGAACTTTCATAATCGAAGGAGCGGAAGCAAGGACAGTTTTTGCGCAATCGGGAACTTGGAAATTTGAACCAGTGCCAGGTAATAAGAATTTGTTACTACAAGGTAATTACTATGGAGTATCGGTCTTGGAGAAGCACAACAATCAATGGCGTTTTCGAAATAAAATTAAAGGCTTTGACTATTCGACAAAATATTTTGAAATTACAGATGCTTTTGAAATTTATATTAGTCACGAATACAAAGGTGTATTTCGCTTAGAAACTGACTCAAATTTGAGAAACATCAATAAAATCACAGCCTATAAAAATCCAACAAAAGGGAAAAATGCCAGTTTGGTAAAATTTAATAATGACATTTACTACGCCTATAAAGAAGGTGTGTTTAAATTGAATAATAAAACAAAATCATTTGAAAAAGAGCCACTTCTAAGTTCTGTTTTCGAAAAAGACGATTATACTTCTGGAAAAATGATAGTGGATGAAAGCAACAGAATTTGGTTGTTTTCAAAAAATTATATCAACTATTACTCTACTGCCAAATTAAGTAAACATTTGAAGCAGAACAGTATTCCGATTCCGGTTTCACTAACGAATTCTATGTTGGGTTATGAAAATATCACACAGTTATCTGCATCAAACTACTTGTTTGGAACTACAGATGGGTATTATACAATGAATTTTAAAGACTTAGTTTTTAAAAATTATAAAATGTTAATTACAAATGTATCATCTAATGTACAGAATGGAGAGGTTCATGATAATGAGATTAAAAATGATGGTCAATTTCACCATGATGAAAATAATATTAGTATAAATTTTACGGTTCCAGAATACAACAAATACATAAATGCGGAGTACCAATACATATTAGAAGGGTTTCAAGATAATTGGAGCGATTGGAATGTTAAGTCATCGGTGAGTTTTAAAAATCTACCTTCAGGAGAGTATGTATTTAAAGTCAAAGCCAAATTTGCCAATTCAAATCTAGAGCAAATAGAATCGTACACATTCACCATCTCGAAACCGTGGTACGGAACGAATTTTGCAATTTTTATTTATCTTATATTTTTAGCAATTGGTGTAAAGTTGTTTCTTAATAAATACAATAGCTATCACAAAAAACAACAAGAAAAATTAATTGAAGAAAATAATTTATTGCTCGAAATTAAAGAGTTGGAGAATGAGCAACAATTGATGCGCCTTAAAAATGAACAATTGTCTCAGAATGTCGATGAAATAAATAAAGAATTGGCAGCTTCTGCAATGCATGTTAATAGTAAAAACGAACTGTTAGCTATTATACAAGAAGATTTAAAAAACACTACCGAAAGCGGAAGTAGAAGTATAAAATCGGTTATCTCTACAATTAATAAAAATATAACTGGTAAAGATTCTTGGAGCGTGTTTCAAGAAGCATTTGCTAAAACTGATAAAGATTTCCTCCGACGAATCAAAGAGCTTCATCCCTCTTTAACACCAAACGATTTAAAGCTATGTGCCTACTTGAGATTGAATTTATCATCAAAAGAAATCGCACCACTTTTGAATATTTCAGTTCGAAGTGTAGAGATCAAAAGGTATCGTTTGCGCAAAAAAATGGATTTATTGCACGAACAAGGGCTAGTAGAATACATAATATCTGTATAGTTTAGCTCCTATACACTTCAAAAAACTATACAAGACCACAACATTAAGACAATATTGTGGTTTTTTTGTTTTCATTAACAAAAGCCTATTAACTGAAAACCTACGATTTACGGGAGGTAATTGTGATATTATCAGTTAAAAGGTGTTTTTTTTACTTTGTATGTTTTTTGTAATGGTTATTTTTAAGGTATTCTTACTAGGGTATGACTAATTTTATAATTCACTAAAAAACAAACTAAATATGAAATCAAATTATCTATTAATGATTTTTCTATTTCTCTCTACTTTAGGTTTTGCCCAAAACTTTGATGTAGGCGGAATTGTAAAAGAACAAGATTCAGGATTATCAATCCCAGGAGTAAATATTCAAATCAAGAATACAAATAAAGGTACAACGACAGATTTTGATGGAAAGTTCAGCTTAAAAGGTGTTCCTTCAGGAAGTACTATTCTTTTTACTTTTATTGGTTTTAAAACTGTTGAGTATAAAGTAACAGCTAACAACTCCTCTTTGAATATTATAATGAAGGGCGATGCCAAAAGTTTAGATGAAGTTGTAGTTATTGGATACGGAAGTCAAAAACGTAGAGAGGTAACTGGAGCAGTTTCTGTGGTAGACAGCAAGACATTAGAAATGTTAAAACCTGTAAAAATCGAGCAAGCTTTACAAGGAACAGTTTCTGGTGTAAATGTTACTACTCAATCTGGTTCTCCAGGTGCGTCTTTAGATATTAGAATTCGTGGTATCGCTACCAATGGTCAAAATGGACCAACTACTATAATCGATGGTTACGTAGGTGAATTAGGATTATTAAACCCAAATGATATAGAATCACTTACTGTATTAAAAGATGCTCAAGCGGCAATTTATGGTACAATTGGTGCCAATGGAATTATTTTGGTAACTACAAAATCGGGTAAGAAAAATTCTAAAACAAAAGTTTCTTACAACACTTATGTAGGTTTTCAAGAGGCGGCAAAAAGTTTAAACTTGCTGAACGCTACTGAATATGCCTTATTATTGAACGAAAGCTATGCCAATGGAGGTAAAACATTGCCTTATGCTAGTGTAAGTAATTTGGGTAAAGGTACCAATTGGCAAAATGAAGTATTGAGTGTGGGAGTACCAATAATCAATCATGACATGTCTGTATCTGGAGGATCTGAGAAAATGACTTATTCTGTGAGTGGATCTCACTTAGATCAAGAAGGTATTGTTGGACAAAGTAAATCGGGTTTTTTAAGAAATACAGCTAGAGTTGCTTTGACGGCAGACTTAAGCGATAAATTAAAATTGAAAACCAATGTGATTTACACTTATTTTGATCGTAAGACATTAAGTGAAAATGGTTTGGGATCTGTATTGTTTAATGCTTTAAATGCACCTCCTACTTTAAGTGTAAGAGATTCAAATGGTGACTTTACTTTAGTACCAAGTACAACGGGCTTAGGAAATGAGATTATCAATCCGATGGCACAAATTGATAATACGTACAACGATAACAACTTTAAAAAACTAAACGGAAATTTCGGGTTAGATTATAAAGTAACTAGTGGATTAACACTTTCTAGTTCTATGGGATTTAATACATCGAATACTAAATCTCGCGTTTTTGCTAAAGAAGTTGGTTATGGCGGAAAAGTTTTTGATGTAGTAAGAAGTTCAGTTACTCAGGGTGCTATCAATGATAACAACTATTCATTTGATGCTTTCGCAACCTACTCTAAAAAAATTGAAGATCACAATTTTGTTGCTACTTTGGGTAGTACCATTTTTAAAGAATGGGGTAACGGATTATATGCTACAGGATATGATGTACCAAATAACTCTTGGGAGAATGCAGATATATCTTTGACTACGGGAGTTCTAGAGGCAAAAACAAACAGTTCTTACTCTTATGACGAAAGACGTCTTTCTTACTTTGGAAGAATGCAATATGACTTTAAAGGAAAATATCTATTATCAGGAATGTTAAGACGTGACTCTTCGACCAAATTCGGACCAGGTAATAAAATTGGTTATTTCCCTTCGTTTACTGCAGGATGGGTAATTTCTGATGAGGGATTTTTTGGAGAGGATAAAAAAATCAGTTTCTTAAAATTAAGAGCTAGTTACGGTACGCTAGGTAACGATCAGATTAAACCAAACGGTTATGTAAGCTTACTGGCAGGAGAAGCAACCTATGTTTTTGATGGTTCATTGGTAAATGGAACTGCGATTGGTCAAGTGGCTAATGCTGATCTAAAATGGGAATCTGCTAGAAAGTTAGATATAGGACTAGATCTTAAATTATTTAATAATAAGGTTTCTGTTGTTGTTGATTATTTTAATGATGTTCGTGATGATTTATTAATTCCAAATATTCCAGTTTCTGGAATTACAGGTAGCAGTGCTCCTGGTGCTTCTTCACCTACTATAAATGCAGGTTCAGTAAGTAATTCGGGTCTTGAATTTGCTATTGATTACAAAAATAAATTTACAGACAATTTTAGTATGAGTGTTGGTTATAACGTTACATTCTTAAAGAATGAAGTACTAGCAGTAAATAATGGAACAGGATTTATCGAAGGTGGTTCATTTGGTGTAGGGCAATCAGCACCGTCTAGAATGCAAGCAGGTTTACCAATAGGTTACTTCTTTGGATATAAAACCAATGGATTATTCCAAAACCAAGCTGAGGTTGATGCTAGCCCATCACAACTTGCATTAGGAGCCAATGCTGCTCCTGGTGATATTCGCTATGTGGATGTTAATGGTGATGGTGTAATTAATACTAACGATAGAACAAATATCGGTGATCCAATTCCAGCAGCAACAATGGGTTTCAATGTGCAAATGAATTATAAAAATTTAGATTTCGCTCTATATACATATGCATCAGTAGGGAATGATATGGTAAGAAATTATGAAAGAACATTATCAGATGCCAACCGTCTAACTTACGTCCTTGACAGATGGACTGGTGAAGGGACTAGCAATTCAGTTCCTAGAGTAACAACAGGTGCTACTGCAAACAATGTTTTCTCTGACTATTTTGTAGAAGATGCTTCTTTTTTAAGAATTCAAAATATTCAATTAGGATATACTATGAATTCTAAAATCACCGAAAAAGTCAAAATAAGTAAACTGCGTTTTTATGCGGGAGTAAATAATCTTTACACATTTACAAACTATAAAGGTTTTGATCCAGGATCTTCGGTTGGACCTACAAACAGTGATAACGTTTCTCAATCTCCTATAGGTGCTGGGATTGATAATGGTTTCTATCCAAATTCTAGAACTTATTTGTTAGGTTTAAATGTTAACTTTTAATTCCAAAAAAAATGAAAAAACATATATATAAAATAATAACAGTTGTTGCAATATCTTCTTTACTTACCGTTTCGTGTAGTGATGATTTTGTTGATCGTGAACCTGTTTATTCAATTGATTCTGAAAATTACTTTAATTCAGAGACCGATTATAATAATGCACTTGTAGCAGCCTATGACCTTTTGCAATCTACTTACGTGAATGTAATGTTGGGAGAAATCGCTTCTGATAATACATTATGTGGTGGTGAAAGTCAAACAGATGTTATCGGTTTTCAACAAATCGATGATATGATTCATACCCCAACCAACAGCAATTTGAAGAACATTTGGGACTGGATGTTTGCTGGTGTAAGCAGAGCCAACTACATTTTAGAATTTCAAAACAAAACGGAATTTGATGGTAAAACTCAGGTTTTGGCTGAAACTCGTTTTTTAAGAGCTTACTATCACTTCGAATTAGTAAAATGGTTTGGTGGTATTCCTTTAAAAGGAGATGCTCGTTTTAGCATTGGAGATGAAAAAGTGATTCCACGTTCTTCTGTAGCAGATGTATACGCATCTATTGAAGCAGATTTAATTTATGCTGCCGCAAACTTGGCTGCAACTCCGGCGCAAACTGGTAGAGTGAGCAAAGGTGCAGCCTATGCATTACTTGGAAAAGCCTATTTGTATCAAGAAAAATTCACTTTAGCAGCAGCTGCATTTGATAGCTGTATTGCATTACAAAAATATTCGCTAGTTACCGATTACAATACTCTTTTTGAGGAAGCTGGTGAAAACGGAGTAGAATCTGTTTTTGAAGTACAATATACTGATGTAGAAGGAGCAGCATTTTCATGCTTGCAGTGCAGTGAGGGTAATGTGGCCGTTGGATTTAATGGACCTAGGAATTATGTAGGGACTGTATTTACATCAGGGTTTAGTTTTAATTTACCAACTGCAAAAATTGCAAATGCATTTGAAGTTGGTGATAACCGTAAAGAGGTAGCAATCCTAGATATTAAAGACTGGGCATTGAAAACTGGAGCGACATATGGAGAAGGTTATGAGCATACTGGTTACTATAATAGAAAATACATTCCAAGAAAAAGAAGCGCTACTGCAGCGGGAGATTTGAATTTAACGAATCCAGCTAATTACAGATCAATTCGTTATGCAGACGTTTTATTGATGGCAGCAGAAGCAAACAATAGAGGCGGATTGGATGACAGTAAAGCTAGAGGTTTCTTAAATCAAGTAAGAAGTCGTGCTTATGGAGATTCAAATCACAATATAACAGCTTCTGGAGCAACGCTGACAGATTTTATTTGGGCAGAGAGAAGGTTAGAATTAGTTGGCGAAGGTCACCGTTTCTTTGATTTGGTTCGTACTGGTAAAGCAGCTCAGGAAATTCCTGGATTCACTGCTGGTAAAAACGAACTTTTTCCGATACCTATCGAAGAGATTCAGTTTGCAAGTGGAAATTGGGCACAAAACCCTGGTTACTAATCATAAAACACTATCATGAAAAATATAAAATATATAACAAGTCTTTTAGTGGCAGCAATAATATTTGGCTGTTCAACAGAAAATGATCTTTTCGACATCGACACATTGGGGGCGCCAACAAATATTTCTGCATTGACCACTGTTACACAAGATAACACAGGTAAAGTTACTTTTCTACCACGTGGAGAAGGTGTTACACAGTTTAGCATCAATTATGGTGATACTACGACTGATCCAGTGTATGTGA
This sequence comes from Flavobacterium algicola, assembly GCF_022399565.1. GTDB lineage: Bacteria > Bacteroidota > Bacteroidia > Flavobacteriales > Flavobacteriaceae > Flavobacterium > Flavobacterium algicola. The sequence goes on along the minus strand of NZ_JAJTUT010000001.1, from coordinate 207,131 downwards.
GTCCAGGTAGTACTGTGGATCATGTGTATAAGGAAGGTGTTTACAACGCAACTATCACAGGAACTACTGTGAACGGTAAATCTACAGAAGTGATTCAAAAAGTTGAGGTGGCTTTTAGAGCACCAGAAGATGTGACCCCAGCAGTTGCCTCAGTCTTGGGCGATAATTTTAGTATTACTGTACAAGCAACAGCAAAATATGAGACCTTTTTTCAAGTTTATTTTGGAGAGGTTGCAAATGAAGTTCCTGTTGATTTTATGGAGGGTGAAGTAATTACCCACACCTACGCAGCTGTAGGTAGTTACACTATTAAAATTGTTGCTTTGAGTGGTGGTGTAGCTACTACAACCACTAATCAAACAGTTGAAATTTCAAACCCGATTAATTTACCTATCACGTTTGAAACAGCGATCCCAGCATTTGGTAACTTTGGTGGTGCTACTTCGGTAAGTGCAAATAATCCAAGTATCGGAACTTTAAATGGAAGTGATAAAGTAGCTAAGCTAACAAAATCAGCCGGAGCAGAAGTATGGGCAGGTTCGACTATCGAATTAGCTGCACCAATTGACTTTTCGACTAAAAAAGTGATTAAAATGAAAGTTTGGTCGCCTAAAGCTGGAATTGTTGTAAAAATGAAATTAGAAAAATTAGTAGCTACAGATGCTACTAGTATAGAAAAAGATGTGACTACGACAGCTGCTAATACTTGGCAAGAACTGAGTTTTGATTTTACTGGAATTAATAATGCAAATGACTACCAAAGAGTTGTTGTGTTTTTCGATTTTGGCGTTGCAGGTTCTGGATCTGACTTTTATTATGATGATATTGAATTGGTTACTGGAGAAGAATCATTGGTTTTGCCAATTTCATTTGAGTCCACTAATTTGACTTACGCTTACGGAAATTTTGGTGGTGCTACGACAACAGTTATAGCTAATCCTAAGATTGAAGGTAGCAATACATCGGCAAAAGTGTCAGCACTAGTTAAAAGTGCTGGTTCAGAAGTTTGGGCAGGTGGTGCGTTGGACTTAGATAATTCGATCAATTTTGCAATTATGAAAAAGATCAAAATAAAAGTGTGGTCACCAAAAGCAGGAATCATTGTAAAATTAAAACTAGAGAAAAAGGTTGCTTCAGATGCTACTAGTGTTGAGGTAGATGCTACGTCGACAGTTGCTAATGGCTGGGAAGAACTAACATTTGATTTTCCGACGATAGTAAATGCAAATGCCTACCAACGCGTTGTTTTGTTTTTTGATTTTGGTAATGCAGGTACAGGAACAACTTATTATTTTGATGATATAATTCAATCCAACTAAAAAGATAAAAGATGAAAAAGATATTAATAAATACAATTACCATTTTTACATTATTGTTGATGGTAAACTGTTCCAAAGATGATTATTCTTTTGGAGATTTAACTGCTCCTTCAAATTTGGAGATAGGATATGAACTAGTAGGTAAAACTACTGATGCACCAAATGGTGACGGTTCTGGTAAAGTAAAATTTACAGTAAAAGCAGATGATGCTATTTCTTATAAATTTGCTTTCCCCGATGGTTCGTCAGAGATTGCACCAAGCGGAACTTTCGAAAAAACATTCACAACTACTGGTGTCAATACCTACACCGTAACTGTCATTGCATCGGGTAAAGCTGGAGTAGCGTCTAATTCAACTATCGATGTAACGGTCTTAAGCACCTTTAGTGATGATGAAGCTATTGAGTTATTGAGTGGCGGTACTTCAAAAAAATGGTATTTCTCCGCTTCAGAAGTTGGACATTTAGGAGTAGGTCCAAACACAGCTGATGCGTCACAAAATTATTATGGATTTTGGTACCAAGCGGCTGCTTTTGAAAAAGCAAGTGCTGCAAGTAGTAGTTGTTTATACGAGAATGTATTAACTTTCTCTGAGGTTAACGGTTTATTGAAATTTAACCTAGACAATGGCGGAAGCACATTCTTTAATGCCTCTTACGCAAGTGTTGCAGGTGGAACGAGCAGTGATGATGCTTGTTTAACATATGCAGTTACGGGTACAAAAGCAGTTTCTTTAAGTCCTTCAGAATCTTTTGTTACTAAAAATCCTAATGCCGCAACCCAAACAAGAGGTACATTAATGACTTTCTCTGATGGTGGTTTTATGGGGTATTATATAGGACAAAGTACCTATGAAATATTATCATTAACTGAAAACAGAATGGTGGTTAGAGCAGTTATGGGGAATGATTCTGGAATTGTATGGTACCATACTTTTACAACTACAAAACCATCACAAACAACTACCACTGCAGATTATACAACATTAGTTTGGTCTGATGAATTTGATGTTGCCGGTGCGCCAAATAGTGCAAAGTGGACCTATGATTTAGGAACAGGTACCAACGGTTGGGGTAATTCAGAAGAGCAAAGTTATACTAGTGCTAGTGATAATGTGATCGTTTCTTCTGGTACATTAAAAATTACTGCCAAAAAGGTAGGGAGTAGTTATACCTCTGCACGATTAAAATCGGAAGGGAAATTTAAATTCACATACGGTAAAGTAGAAGTGAGAGCAAAATTACCTGCAGGTGGAGGTACTTGGCCAGCAATCTGGATGTTAGGCTCAGACTATGCAACAAATACTTGGCCTGGTTGTGGCGAAATTGATATTATGGAGCACAAAGGAAATGAACCAAATGTTATTCACGGAACTTTACATTATCCTAATAATTCGGGAGGAAATGGAAACGGAAATACAACTACTATTACCAATGCTTCAACAGAGTTTCACATCTACAAAACGATATGGAGTCCTGCTTCTGTAAAAATTTATGTCGACGACGTACTTTTTCATACAGTTGCAAATAACAGCACATTACCATTCAATAAAGATTTCTTTATGATTATTAATGTAGCTATGGGAGGAAGTTTTGGAGGAGCTATCGCTTCTACTTTTAGCCAAGCGGCTATGGAGGTTGATTATGTAAGAGTTTATCAATAATAATTTGTAAAAAGAATAATAAAGGTCGATTCATTTCGGCCTTTTAAATATAAAAATAAGATCAGATGAGAATAGTAAAAACGGTATCCTTTGTCATTACTTCGATCATTGTATTAAGCTGCAGCAATAAAATTATCCAATCAAAAGTTTCGTTTTCAAAAGATAATGTACTCGATAGACGAGTTGATTCAGTTTTGAAATTGATGACCTTGGATGAAAAAATAGGACAACTTAATCAATATAATGGTTTTTGGGAAATAACGGGGCCAACACCCAAAGAGGGGCAAGCAGCTAAGAAATACGAGGACCTTAAAAATGGATTAGTAGGTTCTATGTTAAATGTAAAAGGTGTTATAGACGTAAGAGCATTACAAAAAATTGCAGTGGAAGAAACCCGTTTGGGTATTCCACTTATTTTTGGTTTCGATGTGATTCATGGCTATAAAACAATTAGTCCTATTCCGCTTGCCGAAGCAGCAAGTTGGGATCTAGTTGAAATTAAAAAATCGGCAGCAATTGCTGCAGAAGAGGCAGCATCAGTTGGACTTAATTGGACTTTTGCACCTATGGTCGATATTGCACGTGATGCGCGTTGGGGTAGAGTTATGGAAGGTTCAGGAGAAGATCCTTATTTAGGAAGTCAAATAGCTGTAGCACGCATCCAAGGTTTTCAAGGTGAAGATTTAACAGCAAAGAATACAATTTTGGCATGTGCAAAACATTTTGCGGGCTATGCTTTTGCCGAATCTGGTAGGGATTACAATACTGTAGACGTCGGAGAGTCTACTTTACAAAACATTGTATTTCCTCCTTTCAAGGCATCGGTTGATGCAGGAGTAAGAACATTTATGAATTCATTCAACGAATTAAACGGAATACCAGCAACTGGAAATAAATATTTGCAAAGGCAAATCTTAAAAGGAGACTGGAATTTTGATGGTTTTGTGGTTTCAGATTGGGGTTCAATCAACGAGATGATTGCTCACGGTTATGCAAAGGATAACAAACAAGCAGCTGAAATTGCAATCAATGCAGGTTCAGATATGGATATGGAGTCTAGTGCTTATGTTGCTCATTTAGCCGAACTGGTAAAGGAAGGAAAGGTAGAAGAAAGCTTAATTGACGATGCCGCTCGAAGAATTTTAAAAGTGAAATTCGAATTGGGATTATTTGATAATCCATATTTGTACTGTGACGAAAATTATGAGAAAGCTACTGTTGGTAAAAAAGCTTTTCATGATGGTGTTCTAGAAATGGCAAAGAAATCTATTGTTCTCTTGAAGAATGAAAAACAACTTTTACCTCTTAAAAAATCAGGTCAAAAAGTAGTTTTAATTGGTGCTTTGGCAAATGATAAAACAAGTCCATTAGGAAGCTGGCGTATTGCTGCTGACGATGAAACAGCTGTTTCCGTTCTTGAAGGGATGAAGGAATACAAAAACAACCAATTGACTTATGTAAAAGGTGCTAATGTTACCGAAGGACGTACCGAATTTGTATGGGAGACGAAGATCAATACGACCGATAAAAGTGGATTTCAAGAAGCTATAAAAGCTGCAAAAGGTGCCGATGTAGTGGTAATGGTTCTAGGAGAGCACGGTCTGCAATCAGGAGAGGGTAGAAGTAGAACTGATCTTGGTCTGCCAGGAGTACAGCAAGAATTATTAGAGCAAGTTTACAAGGTAAATCCTAATATTGTGCTGGTTTTAAATAACGGAAGACCTTTGGCAATTCCGTGGGCAGATGAAAATATTCCTTCGATTGTTGAGGCTTGGCATTTAGGAACACAAAGCGGAAATGCAATTGCTCAAGTACTATATGGTGATTATAATCCTAGTGGTAAATTACCAATGACTTTCCCTAGAAACGTTGGACAAGTGCCTATTTATTACAATTACAAAAATACAGGTCGCCCAGTGATGAATGAACCTGAAAGTGTTTTTTGGTCTCACTATAGTGACGAGAAAAATACGCCTTTGTATCCTTTTGGTTATGGGTTGAGTTATACGCAATTTGAATATTCGAATTTAGAACTCAATCAGAAATCATTTTCTGCTGAAGGAAGTATAGAAGTAACTGTCAATGTAAAAAATACAGGTAAATATACAGGTAAGGAAGTAGTTCAATTGTATATCAGAGATATTTTTGCTTCTGTAACGCGTCCGGTAAAAGAATTGAAAGGTTTTGAAATGATCGTATTACAACCAAACGAGACTAAAAAAGTACATTTTACAATAAATAAAAAAACGATTGAATTCTACACAGCCAATTCTATTTGGGAAGCTGAAGAAGGAGATTTTAAACTTTTTGTTGGAGGAAGTTCTGTGAAAACAATGGATGCTGATTTTCAGTATGTAAAATAGCTTATAATCCGTTGAAAAAATTTTCATCAAAAGAAAATAATAAATAAATGATTAGCATGAAAATTAAACTATATAAATCTCTATTTTTATTTGCCCTTACTTCTCAGATCACTCTTGCACAAGTAGACGTGGTCTATAAAGATTTGGTATGGTCAGACGAATTTAATACTGATGGAGCACTTAATGTAAATAATTGGTTTCATCAAATACAATTACCTGCAGGAGGAAGCTGGTATAATAATGAAGTACAACATTATACCAATCTTTCAAGTAATTCGTATGTCCAGGCAGGAGTACTAAATTTAGTGGCACAAAAAGAAAATTACACAAATCAAGGAGTAACAAAAGAGTATACTTCGGCTCGTTTAAATTCTAAATTTGCATTTAAATACGGACGTGTAGATATAAAAGCAAAAATTCCAGTTGCTGCTGGAACTTGGCCTGCAATTTGGATGTTGGGTAAAAATGTAAATGAAGACGGAGGATACTTTGATTCGACAGAAGGAACAGTAAATTGGCCAGCTTGTGGCGAAATTGATATTTTGGAACATGGTATTACTAGATCACATCCTATTAACTATATTCAAAGTGCTTTACACACACCTTCATCTCATGGGGAGACAATCAATGTAGGAGGAGCAGTTGCAAATTCAGATATTGATCGTAATTATCATATTTACTCCATGAACTGGTCACCAAACGCTATTTCATTTTTGCTTGATGGTGTTCTATACTATACCTATAACCCATCCATTAAAGATGCGGAGACATGGCCGTATGTTGATGAACAATATATACTTTTAAATATAGCTTTAGGAGGAGTGGCAGGTGAAATTCCTTCTGATTTTAGCGAAAGCAGAATGCAAATTGATTATATCAGAGTATATCAAAATAATAGTCCTACTAAAAAGATGGAATCGAAAGTATCAAAAAAATCCAAATCAGTAAAGTAGAGTCTAACTAAATAGCAATTCGATAAAATTGTAAACATTAAAATAAAATTAGCCCTATTGAAATTCTAGAGTTCATTTATTCGTCTTACAAAACTAACAGTACTATCATGTACAGATTAAAGAACAAGTTTACCTAATTTATTGAGGATATGATGGGTTTAAATTAGATCAAATGCTACCCTAAACCGATTGATGATAAAGTGAAACTAGCATTTTTAAATCGAAAATATTTTCGAATCAAGAAGGTAGAAAAGGAAGATAAATGAATAGACGTACTAATGTCGTCTTACACTATATATCAAATTCAATAAAATTTAAACATTTGAACAGGAGGTATTTAATAATCGCAAGAGGAGAGTTTCCATGTAATGTGCTCCTTTTGCCTTTATTTTATTTACTTTTGAAAAATTATATTGAATCTGTTTAGAGTTAAACTATAAATCTTTAATCTCAATTTGACAGCCTAATACATTTAAAGAAAAATATTTAATTGCAATAATTTGTTTTTTATAATTAATAATTGTTAAATTTGTTGCAATATTTAACATAATAAAAGCACTAGCCTATACTACAAAAATACTTTTTTAGAAAATTACTCAGAATTTCAAGACACTAAGAAGTATTATATATGGCTACTATTATAGAACAAACAGATGCTTTATTGGTTAAAGATTATGTAACAGGGAACGAAAAAGCCTTGGAAATATTAATCAAAAGACACCAATCAAGAATATACGGATTTATATACTCCAAGATTGCAGACGCAGATATATCCAATGACATTTTTCAAGATACTTTTATTAAAGTAATCAAGACATTGAAAAATGATTCATATAACGAGGAGGGAAAATTCCTTCCGTGGGTTATGCGTATCGCTCATAATTTGATTATTGATCATTTTAGAAGAAATAAAAAAATGCCAATGTTTCGTGAAACAGAAAGCTTTTCTATCTTTTCAATCATGTCTGATGATTCTCCAAATATAGAGTCACAAATCATAAGTGAGCAAGTTGAAGATGATGTTCGTCGACTTTTAGAAGAGTTACCTCAAGATCAAAAAGAAGTATTGCTGATGCGCATGTATCAAGATATGAGTTTTAAAGAAATTGCCGAAGTTACAGGTGTAAGTATCAATACATCTCTGGGGAGAATGAGATATGCACTTTTAAATTTGAGAAAAGTAATTGAAAAACATCAAATTGTTTTGACCAATTAAACAATATTAAATAAAATGCCTCGTTGTAGTATAAAGATATTATATAACGTTATGGCAAAAATTTACTCTAAGAAAAATCATGCTCCAAAGGGCATGAAACCAAAAAAAGAAATTATCTCTTTTTTATTAAATTATTCAAAAGCTTTGACAATTATGAAGGGGAATGAGAATAATTTTGAAATAATTTCTAACTAAGATTTGTTTTATTTTTTTTTAAAACTTCACTTATTTGATCGCTCAAGTAAGTGAAGTTTTTATTTTTTATAATAAGTATTTAAAACTGTTTTGCGACCAATTGTTTTGGTAATAATATCTTTCTCCAAATCCCATCCTCTTGCTGGTGAGAATTGTCTCCCGTACCAAATCATCTGTAAGTGCAAATCATTCCAAGTCTCTTCAGGAAAAATACGTTTAGCATCTTTTTCTGTTTGTTGTACATTTTTTCCGTTGGTCAAATTCCACCGATACATTAAGCGATGTATGTGTGTGTCTACAGGAAATGCAGGTACGCCAAATGCTTGCGACATTACCACACTTGCAGTTTTGTGACCTACAGCGGGTAATTCCTCTAAATACTCAAAACTTTGCGGAACTTCACCACCATGTTTATCAATTAAAATTTGCGACAATCCGTAAATTCCCTTAGACTTCATAGGCGAAAGTCCACAAGGGCGTATAATAGCTTTAATCTCTTCAACACTCAATTTAACCATATCATAAGGATTGTCTGCTTTGGCAAAAAGTAGCGGTGTAATTTGATTGACACGTACATCAGTACATTGTGCAGATAGCAATACCGCTATCAAAAGTGTATATGGATCTTTATGGTCTAATGGTACTGGAATGGAAGGGTAGTATTCTTTTAACGTATTTATAACAAATGTAACGCGTTCTTGCTTGGTCATTTTTGTAGTTTTATAAAAAAGTAAAAATACCGCTTTTTACATTGAAAGTCAATTCCAATAAACGAAAAGCAACATTAATTAATAATGCATAATTAGAACAATAGTAATTTGATTTATTTCGAATTTATAAACTATTGTTTGAAGTAGATAATTAGAAAGGATTTTGGCAATAATCCATATTCAATTTTTAAAAATTGCCGTAACTACTCCATAAATAGAGACTAAAAAAAATAAAAATGACAACATTAAAACAAGGTGATAAAGCTCCAGATTTTTCTGGAATTGATCAAGATGGTACTGCGCATACGTTAGCAGATTATGCTGGAAAAAAATTGGTGGTATTCTTTTATCCTAAAGCGAGTACACCGGGTTGTACAGCAGAAGCTTGCGATTTAAGAGATAATTTTGCACGATTCGAGGCAGAGAATTATGCTTTAATAGGAGTAAGCGCCGATTCTGCCGCCAAGCAAACCAAGTTTAAAGAAAAATTCGAACTTCCTTTTCCGTTATTAGCTGATGAAGATAAAAAAGTTATCGAAGCCTTTGGAGTATGGGGACCCAAAAAATTTATGGGAAAAGAATATGACGGAATACATAGAACGACATTTATAATTGATGAAAACGGAATTATAGAGGAGGTTATCGAAAAAGTGAAAACAAAAGAACATGCGGCTCAAATTTTAAAATAAGAGTTTCGTTATATTCCATAAAAAAAGTTCTAAAAATATCTTAGAACTTTTTTTATGCTTTCAAGTCATGAAAATTAATACTTTATAAATTGACCTTTGGTATTAATTTTATATTTGGCAATATCGGTAACAGTATCTTTCACTGCTTTCTTACCAATAATGTCTCCTGCTTCATTATATCGCAAACCGTCGATTGCAAACTTTTTAATGATAATGCTTCCATCTTTCTTAATTTCAAAGTGGCGATAATATTCTATTTCAAATGTAAACCTGCAATCTAGTAAGACAGCATCAACTTGCTTGTTTGACACATAACTATTCAACTGTAGATTTGCTACTTTTGCATCATTCTCACCATAAGTAGAGTAGGCAATAATTTCATATTTTACATCATTTAAATCGAATGTATCAGTTGTGTAATATTTAAAATCGGCTGACTTGTTAAAGTTATAATCGTTTTCTTTGACTTTAAAAGCAAGTTCTTGCGCTGTAAAATTCTTCGGGTCTTTAAGACCAGTAAGATCATATTCGACTAATTCAGAATCAAATTTTAAATGCGGTTCAAAATCACTAGTTGCATATACAATACTATCAGACTTAGTAGTCGCTATTTCAGATGGTGTTGACTCTGCAGTTTCTTTTTTACAAGAAAAAAACACTAGAGTCAGGATAAAAAAGATAATTTTTTTCATTGTTGGATTTCGTTTATTTCAGGTTCGTATTCTTGAACGTGCAAGTGGTGGTAGTGATTACTCGTTTTGTGAGTGATGTTATTCAGATACTTCGTTTCATTGTCAATCGTAACTGTCCAGCCCAGCATTCCTTTCCAACCAAACTTGTACAAAGCATCATTCCATTTGTTTTGTCTGTCAAAATCCAAAGCTTGTGGTTCCTTGATAAGGTTTAGGCTTGTGCCTGATCCGCATTCGATTGATTTATCAGTTCGAAGGTATTTAAAATCACCATTAATACCGTTAATATGACTTCTACTAGGTCGAGACGACCCATCTTCGTGACTGAAACCATTACATCCAATATCAAGGTAATTTACTTCCAACATTGCTCCAAAGAAGCTAGCCAATGTTTGCTCGTTTACAAAAGAGCGTGGAGAATCCATAATAAAATGATATTGGTGAGTCCCTTTTTTGTAGGATTTAGGCACTTCTTCTAAGTCAATAAGGTTGATCATTTCTCCCGGTTCGCCTCGATAGACTTGAGTTCTGTGGATAGTAAAATCACCTAAATTGTGTTTATATCCTTTTGAATCCACGTAGATGTAACGGTACTTATTTTCGAATTGCTTTGCAATTAGTGAAGGAATGATTTTATTAATTGTTCCGTCGTGATATATCTTATAAGTTACAATGGAATTTATTTTTTCTTCATAGATAACCTTTTTTGATAGCACAGTATCACGTTTAGTCTCATAAGAAGTTACGATTGGATTGTTGGTAAATTCCGCCATCAACTGTAGTTCCAATCGTTCTTTTATAGCAGTGCTATCAATCGGGGGTGATGATACACTTTTTGCTAATGAACAAAAGGAGGTCAATACAAAGAATAACGTTAGTAAATAAAGTCGGTGTAGGCTGTAGGTTTTCAGAATACTTTTTTTTTGGGCTATGGACACTATTAATATCCAAAAATTATAATAATGTAAAAGCAAGAGTAATAAATACGCTTGCTTTTATTTGGTAATCAACTAATTTTTCTCTTCAATGAATGGGGTAGATTCATATCCAAATAATTGTCCTTGTTTAATGATTTCAGGAATACCGTCTGGCAACATACGTTCCCATCCTGGTGTTCCATTTTGAATCATTTTAAGAGCTTCTCTCGAGAAAACAGTTAAGTTATCTGGATCATAGTCTTCAATATCAATAACCTTACCATTAAATTTAAAGAACTTGTACAGCTCTTTCATTCTTGGATGTACTTTTAAATTTTGTGAAGTTCCGATCTCACCATTTTCATCAAGCATTGGGTATAGAAAAACTTTCATATCACGGAAAAATAATTTTCCAAAAGCTTCCAAAATGCCACCACTTAAATGACGGTAATATTTCTCATCAAAAATATCAACTAGATTATTTACTCCCATAGCAAGTCCCATTCGAGCCTTGGTATAATTAGAGAAGTACTCAACCACTTTATAGTATTCTTGAAAATTCGAAATCATTACTGTTTGTCCCAAAGCGCAAAGCAATTCCGCTCGGTCCATAAAATCGCGTTCATCAATTTCACCATCAGAACGCAGGTTAGATAGTGTAATTTCAAAAATTACCAGCGTGTTTTTTTCGTCTACTTTATTTTCTTGCAGGAACATGTTCAAGGATTTCTTGTACATATCCATATTAACCTTGGTTACAGGTCTAAAGCTACCTCTTAGAGCAAGAATATTTTTCTTGTATAAGATTGCAGCAGGCAAAATATTTTTCCCATGTGGATTAAACATTACCGCATCTGTCATTCCGTTTTTTACCAATTGTAAGCTGATCAATCTATTGTCGACATCTGCAAAGCGAGGTCCAGAAAAATTGATAGTATCTATTTCCAATTGATCCTTGTCTAGATGATCATATAGGTAGCGTAATAACTTTTTTGGGTCGTTGTATTTGTAGTAAGCACCATAGATTAAATTTACACCTAGAATTCCAAGGGTTTCTTGCTGCAAACGAACATCAGTTTCTTTAAAACGAATGTGAAGTATAATTTCGTTATAATCCTCATCAGGTTCAATCTGATAACTAATTCCTACCCAACCGTGACCTTTAAATTGTTTTGCAAAATCAATCGTAGCGACAGTATTTGCATAACTAAAGAACATTTTGTTAGGATGTTTTTCTCGATTTAATCTGTGTTCAATCAAACCAACTTCATGCGAAAGCATTTTTTTAAGACGACTTTCGGTTACGTAACGTCCATCAGCTTCATCACCGTAAACAGCATCACTAAAGTCTTTGTCGTAAGCCGACATTGCTTTTGCAATTGTTCCAGATGAACCACCTGCTCTAAAGAAGTGCCTAACTGTCTCTTGACCAGCGCCGATTTCGGCAAAAGTTCCGTAAATATTTTCGTTTAAATTGATGCGAAGCGCCTTGTCCTTGATAGAAGGTATTTGCTCGATGACTTTGTCACCCTTTAATTTTATCTCAGTACCCATTTTTTTTATGTAAAATTGGCTTATATGTCACAAAGTTAATGAAATTGATAACTAATGAAAGGGATTTAATGTTATTTTTGTAAAAAAATGAAAGAGATTTGATAGTAAATTTTTTAGGTACCGGCACCTCTCAAGGAATTCCCATTATTGGTAGTGATCATCCGGTCTGCTTGAGCTCAGATAGTAAAGATAAAAGGCTACGTGTGTCCATCTGGATTCGATGGGATGATAACTCATTTGTAATCGATTGTGGACCCGATTTTAGACAGCAAATGTTGAGAGCCAATTGCAAAAAAGTCGATGCTATATTATTTACACACGAGCACTCAGATCATACTGCGGGTATAGACGATATTCGCCCTTTCAATTTCAAAATGGGTGAAATGCCATTCTATGCTCATAAAAGAGTACTCGACAATATAAAAATGCGTTTTGATTACATTTTTAAAACCGAAGATAAATACCCAGGATCACCTTCTGTACTGCCAATAGAAGTGAACAATGATGCTCCATTTATGATCGGTGATAAAAAAATCATTCCTATTGATGCTTTGCACGGAAACCTTCAAGTCTTTGGTTATAGAATTGATGATTTTGCTTATTTGACTGATATAAAAACTATTGAAAAAAAAGAAATTGCAAAACTGCAGGATTTAAAAGTATTGGTTGTAAATGCGCTGCGTGAAGAATATCACTTCTCTCATTTTAGTTTGCAAGATGCCTTAGATTTTATCGCATTGGTTAAACCTGAGAAAGCTTACCTAACACACATCAGTCATTTGATGGGTTTTCATGAAGAAGTACAAAAAAAATTACCAGAAAATGTTTTTCTGGCTTACGATAATTTAGAAATCACTTTATAATTAAATTTTGAAATGAAAAGATCATTTTTACTCTATGTTTTTATTCTACTAGTCCTTACCAATATTTTTACCTACGCTTATTATGCCGCAGAAGTTAAATTTGAGCAGGAACGCTATACAAGAGTGACCAAAAAGTTAAAAGACAGTTTGTCATCCGTAAGCACCAAACTATCAGATGCTAACTATTTTTCATTAGACAATAACGAAAATGCTCAAAACTATTTCGATAGCGACGATCAAGAAAAAATGATTCAGTATGAAAAATTAATACCTTTTGTTAAAGAACGATTAATGGACTTAAATGCCAATCCAAAAGGAAATCCATACACGGGTCAAGATCAAATAGGCGCTAATAAATTTGTGATTAATAAAATTAAAATTCTCAATCACCGATGGATTATAGTCGATTATAGCGATGGCGAAATATGGGGCGAAGCATTGCTCAAGTATTTTGTAAACGAGGACCAAACATTATCTTTTGAAGTAATTCAGTCCCTTTTATACCAAAAATAATAAACAATTTATCTAAAAGCTCTAAGTACGTAGTCTAGTATTTAGAGCTTTTTTTTGAGCAATAGCTTTCTCAAAGACCAGTTAATTCATCAATTTGGGCGTTCCACCCATAAAATAAGGGAAAGTAGATTGTAACTACCCTTATTTTATGGGTGTCGGGCTATTCATTACAAGTCCTCAACTAGCTCCGCTATCGCTTTGCTCGTTTGTGGGCTATTTACTGCTATCCCTAACGCAGCCTTTTGTAATTATGAAATATCGTTATATAAATTTAATTGGTTCACTAAATTTTTAACGTTTCTATAAATGCTAGTTATCGTTACTGCGCCGTATTTTCAAGAATTTCACTCTTCGTAAAATAATAACTTCACTAAACTTTTTTAACCAGTCAAAAAATTTAAATCATAACTTTCAATTAGAGTATTAATCTGTGATAAAATGAAACAGTCATTAGCGCTATTTTTGGTATATTGCTATTTGAAATAGATGTCTTGATAGAATGGAAATAATAGTGATAAAGAAAATTAGAAAATGAAAAATTATTTTATAGCAGTAATTCTGTTTATGTTCGCTTTTGCAAATGCGCAAAAGAAATTCAAAATATATGAGGAAGATATTTTAAACTATAAGTCTATTTATCATATTGTTAACGAAAAAGGGGAGATGGTCAAAGAACTCGATTCTTCTAAATACATATTTTCATTTAATGGAAATGATTATGAGAATTTTGCGATTTTTAGTATGAGGGATGAGAGTGGCTGGTGTGCAATTGATATCAATGAAAAACTCTTATTTAAAGTTTATAATACCTCTATAGGAGAACCATCACCTGATGGACTTATAGAAAATAAAATACGGATTGTAGATGATCAAAACAAAATTGGTTTTGCAGATAGCAGCGGTAAAATCATTATCCAACCTCAATTTGAAATGGTAACATCGTTTCATAAGGGCAAAGCAATAATTGGCCGAAATTGTGAAAAAATACCTTGGGGTAATCACGAAGAGGAAGGTGGATGTCATCATTTTTCAATTTCATGTGAACAGCAAGGTTATATAAATGAAAAGGGTGAAATTTTGCAAATTGGAGATTATAGCTTTGAGGAAATACAGAAAAAGATAAAGTGGAAAGAACTGTACTAATACTACAGTAGTTTCTATTGTTACATTAATTTAAATTAAAAATTTGTGTGATTAGAACTAGATACGACATCATTTCACATAAGACAACTTCATTACATAAATAATATACAATTCCATTATGATACTTCTCGATCGAAAAGAGTATTTCCTGCAGCTTTTGTCAGAGCACCTATTAATTTCTTTTGGTGCATTGGCAATAACCACTGTAATTGGATTCTTATTGGGTGTCTGGGTTTTCTACTCGGCCAAATCGAGAACATTTATTTTACCGCTGGTAAATTTTTTGTATACAATACCATCAATTGCAATGTTTGGTTTGCTAATTCCGCTAGTTGGAATTGGGTTAAAAAATGCGTTAATCGTATTGTTACTGTATGGCTTATTACCTATGGTGAGAAGTACTTATACAGGCCTTGCTGAAGTACGACCCGATATTGTCGAAGCAGCTAAAGGAATGGGTGCTAATAAGTATCAGCTTTTCAAAGATATATACTTGCCTTTATCCTTGCCAGCAATACTTTCAGGGTTGCGCATAACCACTGTGATGCTTGTAGCACTGACTGGTCTGGCTGCGCTAATTGGAGCGGGAGGTTTGGGTCAAGCCATTTTTAGAGGGCTTAACACAATGAACACTCCTATGATTGTGGCAGGTTCACTTGGAGTGTCGCTCATGGCTATTTTAAGTGATCAATGGGTAGGCGTTTTTGAGAATAGGCTTGTGAGAGTGGTAAGCAATAACGCCTCAAAAAGAGAAAAAAGAATAGTATATTTAAATATGGTGGTTCTTTTTGTAGTTCTTTTTGCGGCTGCAGTTTACACCTGGCCTTCACAATCAAATAAGTCAAATACAATTACGGTTGCTTCCAAACCAACTAGTGAGCAATTTATATTGGGTGAAATAATAGCACAGTTAATTGAGAATGAAACAGATATAAAAGTTATTAGAAAATTTGGAATTGGTGGAGGAACAACAAACATTCATCCTGCGATGACCAATGGAGAACTGGACTTATATGTAGAGTATACGGGAACTGGGTGGATGAATGTACTTAATGAAAAATTACCTTCAAATAATCAGGTCGACTTTACACTCATGCAAAAGAAATATCAAGAGAACTACAATATGAAATGGTTGGGATTACTTGGATTTAATAACACTTATGCACTTGCAATTCCAGATAGTTTGGCTCAAAAATTTAATATTAATACATTTTCGAATTTAGCCAATTATAGCAATCAGTTCGATTTTGGAGCCGAATTTGATTTTTTCGAGCGTTCTGATGCTTACAAAGGATTGGTCAAAAAATATAATTTCAAATTTGCTTCACTTCATGAAATGGATATAAATTTAAGATACAATGCCATGGTAGAAGGAAAGGTAAATGCTATTGATGCTTTTACTACAGATGCAAAAATTGTAGCCCTTAATTTAAAAGTCTTGACAGATGATAAAAATTATTTCCCCAGTTATGAAGCTGGTATAGTAGTTAGAGAAGAAGTGCTGGAAAGATTCCCACAATTAGAGAATTTACTAACACAGCTAAATCAAAAAATTACTACTCAAAAAATGATGCAGTTAAATTATGAAGTAGAAGTACAAAAGAAAGACCCACAAACTGTAGCAAAATTATTTCTTCAACATTTAAAAAGCAACCTAAATGAGTAGTTCAGTGATTATACGTTTTACAGACGTAAGCTTTTCCTATGGGGCCAAAAGCGTTTTAAATAACATCTCTTGTACGGTAGAGAAAGGCGAATTTATTTGTCTCACCGGTAGAAGTGGGTGTGGTAAATCTACTTTATTACGTTTAATTAATGGTCTGATTACGCAAGATGGGGGAGAGATTGAAATTATTGGCAAAAATAGCATCCAATGGGAAATGTACCAATTGCGAAGAAAAATGGGATATGTACTTCAGGAAGGAGCTCTCTTTCCGCACCTTACCGCGTATCAAAATATGTGTTATTGTCTGAAACTGAATAAGTACGATGAAGCATATTGCCGACGTCGTATTCAAGAATTGTTACCTTTAGTTGATTTGGATGAAGAAGTTCTAGATAAATTTCCAGATGCACTAAGTGGTGGTCAACGTCAAAGAGTAGGTATTTTAAGAGCAATTGCACACCAGCCCGAAATTGTACTAATGGATGAACCTTTTTCGGCTCTTGACGCTGAGACACGAGCAAATCTTCAGGATCTAGTAAAAAAAATCCATAAAAAGTTCCTTACTACTTTTGTCATGGTAACGCACGATACCGCTGAAGCTCAAATATTAGCAACACGAATTATTCATATGGATGCTGGGAAAATTGTAAGTAGCATTTAACTTTAATTGCCTTAGTTTGTGATGTACTGTAATTGTATGGCATCAGTATATATTTATTTATAATTTAACCTTGTAAAAAAGTAAGATTGTGAAATAAAATAAAATTAAAAATCTAACTTGCAGTCGATTTGAAAAAGACAACAGTCATAGTATTAGTAAGTCTCATCTTCTTGCAACCTTTCAGCAAGATGTGGATTTATATTGATTTTAAAGTAAACCAACAATATATTGCCGCAAATCTGTGCGTGCAGAAAGAAATTAAAGTTAACAAATGTCAAGGAAATTGTCAACTTTCTAAAAGGTTGAAGAAAGCAGAAGATGAAGAAAGCAAGCAAATTCCGAAATCTCAGAAAGAAAAAATAGAAATTTCAATTTATATACAACCTGTCTACACTAGAATAGAAAGTCACTATTTTTTCAAAAAAAGGAACCAACCTGTTAGCAATTTTTTATTACAATTTAGTTTTTTACATCTAGATGGGATTTTTCGACCTCCAAAATTAAATTTAATATAATTTTTTTGTGAATGCTCAGTTCACAGATTGATTCACTTACTTCAAAGTGAATCGCGGCATTATTATGTAATATGCCTCACTATTATATTTATAAATTTAATCAAATCTCACAATGCTATATAAAAATATCATTACTGTATTATTATGTCTATGGGCAACTAGCAGTTTTGCTCAAAATCTTAAAGGCACAGTCCGTTCAAAATCAGGAGAAGCAATTCGTTATGCGACGGTCTCTGTATTGAATAGTTCTACTAAAGCCGTTGCAGATTCCGAAGGAAATTTTTCTCTAGTTCTAAGTTCGGGTAAATATCAGTTTAAAATTAGCGCACTGGGTTATGCGACCAAAGTCCAGCAAGTTGTAATTGGAAACCAAATTTTAGACGTTGCTGTAGTATTGTCTGATGAATCTCAATCTTTGGAAGAAGTAGTGGTAACTGCTGATAAAGTAGAAAGTAACATGCAAAAGACACCAATAGCAGTTACGGTGCTAAATGCAAAAAAAATGGAAGAATATCGAGTGTGGAATATTACAGATATTACAGCACTAGCTCCTAGCGCTTTTACGATTGAACATGGTAACAGTTCGGGATCTAATTTTCTCAACTTTAGAGGCGCGATGGGCTTTACAACAGAACAAGCAGTAGCCACGTATGTAGATGGCGTTTACCAATTTGACTTTTACTCTGCGCCTCTAAATTTTAATAATATCGAAAGAATAGAAATTCTTCGCGGTCCTCAAGGTACGTTATACGGTCGAAATTCATTTAGTGGTGTTTTAAATGTTGTTACCAAAAATCCAACCAACAATACATCTGGATATGCTAGTGTAGATTTAGGGAATTACGAACAGCAACGATATAGTCTTGGTTTTAATACCCCATTGGTTGAAGATAAATTATTTATGGATGTGGCTCTGCAATTAAACAAGCGCGGTTCTATATATGAAAATGGAACACTAAATACAAAAGATTTTGACAGTAGAAAAGCACTCAGCGGTAACTTTGGACTAAAATATTTATTCTCTGATAAATGGACAATGGGCTTAAATGTACGTTCGGAAGGGAATACAGATAAAGGGGCGTACCCGTGGGTGACTTCAAAAAGCATTGCACTAGAACAGCCTTATCAAGCATTTGGTAATTATGATAATACCGAAAAAAGGAGTAATGTTAACACCTCCATGTCGATAAATTACTTTGGTGAAAAATTCAATTTTTCATCTATAACGGCTGGAATCAATTTTGAAATATGGTTTCCAGGAAAATTTGATTACGATTTTACTGCCGATAAATTAATCAGCGGTCAAAATGCTACAAAATCTAAACAATTTACTCAAGAATTTCGATTTTCGTCGCCAGCCAGTGATAGCAGGCTAAAATGGACTGTGGGTTCTTATTTGTTCGCCGAAAAAACGACAACTGTATATAATACTTTTTATGAAGAAGATTATACTTTGTATGATTCTACAGCGCCTTACACTACAATTACAAATGGATTGAGGAATAATAAAGGAGCAGCTTTTTACGGTCAAACAACTTATGAATTTACTACTAAGCTTGATGTAACCTTTGGTGTAAGATATGATGTAGAGGACAGGGCATTGACCCAAAATTCCTCTTTGGTAAAAGACGATGTTAAAACAATCTTATCAGATGATACCGAAGTAGATAAGACTTTTAACGCTTTTACTCCAAAACTAATTTTGAATTATAAAATAAACGAAAATTCAATTTTGTATTCGTCTTATACAAAAGGATTTAGAATTGGGGGCTTTAATTTCAATAATACAAATAATCCCATTTTTGACCCAGAAAAGTCAGATAATTATGAAGTTGGAAGTAAAAACAATCTGTTCAATAATAAATTAAAACTAAACCTTACCGCTTTCTATTTTCAGCAAAAAGACCAACAAGTTACAACTAGTAGTGATGGTGTAAATTATGCTACGCTAAATGTTGGGAATATGAACAATTTAGGAATTGAAGCAGAAGTTGTAGCCATCCCTATAAAAAATTTACAAGTAGAATGGACAGCAAGCACCTCAAATAGCAAGTATAAAAAATTAGAATTATTTGATAATATAACATTTACAGTTAAGGATTACAAAGGGAATAAGGCTATTTACAACCCAAATTTTCAATCTATGTTAGCAGTACAATATAATATTCCTTTTACAAAATCAAAACAAAATATAATCGCTTTCATACGAGGTGAATACCGTTACTTAGGTGAATATCAGTTAAATTTTGAAAATACTGAAAGTCAAGAGGGTTATGGAATGATAAATACTAGGGTAGGTGTTACCAGCAAAAAGGTAGATCTTGCTTTTTGGGTTCGCAATCTCAATGATGCTCGCTATTTGGCTTGGGGTTATGGTTCTTATTTATTAGGAAGTCCAAGAATGTTGGGAGTTACATTATCAACAAAATTTTAATATAAACATCTAAGGTACTATAATATATTGCTCTTTATTTTAAAACTAAACAATGAAAAAAATAATGATGTCATTTGCATTGATGCTATTGGTTGCATCGTGTAATAATAAAAAAGAAGAAACTGTAAAGCCCGTCAAAAGCCATGAGCAATTAATGGCTGAAATGTATCCAGAACCAAAGGTTCCTATCAAGACAGTGGGAATTCTGTTGTATGATAACTATGCCGTTTTGGACGCAATGGGACCGTTTCATGTTTTCAATGCTCTAATGGGAGTGAAAGTCTTTTTTGTAGGTAGAAAAAAAGGAATAATTACTACCATGAACGGAATGAAGGTAGAGTGCGAAAAATCTATTGATGACGTAAAGCAGTTAGATATATTAGTAATTCCCGGCGGTATGAATGAAACCTATGCTTTGACCAAAGATACTGTCTTATTAAACTGGATCAAAGAGATTGATAAAACTTCCAAATACACAGCCAGTGTTTGCACTGGAGCTTGGATTCTTGCTGCAACTGGATTGTTAAATGGCAAAGAAGCTACGACGCACTGGTATGGAAAAAAACTTTTGAAAGATAAATTTAATATTAATGTTGTCAACAGAAGATATACCAACAGTGGAAAATATTGGACAAGTGCAGGTGTGTCTGCAGGTATAGATATGAGTTTGGCCATAGTTCGCGACATTGCGGGAGACAATTATACAAAAATTGTAATGCTTGATCTAGAGTATGATCCTAAACCACCTATTGAGGGCGGAAGCGAACATAATACAGATTCAGACATAGTTGAAATGGTTAGAGAAATGTATGACTCTCTTTTTCTTCCCTACATTAAAAAAAGCGACGAGAAACAATTATCTAATTGAAACAGTTTTAAAAAAATACCCCATTAGTAATTACTATTAATGGGGTTTTTCTTCGTAGCTAATGTTGGAATACCCACAAATTTATAATAAAAAAGTCTCTCATGAATCATCAATTTCAAAAAGCATCAACAGAACAAATACCTGAGATATGGAACATTTTACAGCACGCAATTGCTCGCAGAAAAGCAGACGGAAGCAATCAGTGGCAAGATGGCTATCCCAACCCCACTGTGATACAAAATGATATTCTAAAAGATGCTGCTTATATTCTACTTGAAGAGAAAACGATTGTTGGCTACGTGGCATTGCTCATTAACGATGAACCAGAATATCAAAACATCGAGGGGAAGTGGTTGACAAATGGCGATTTTATTGTATTCCACAGAGTGGCTATTTCAGAGAATCACTTAGGTAAAGGTTTAGCCAAAAAGTTGCTACAGTTTATTGAAGAGTTTGCAATAAATAGTAAAATCTACAGCATTAAAGCTGATACTAATTTTGATAATCAAGCAATGATCGCCTTATTTAAAAAATTTGATTATCAACACTGTGGTGAAGTCTATTTTAGAGGCAGCCCCAGAAGAGCATACGAAAAAGTGCTTATCAAATAGCAAGATAAATAATTTGTTAATAAGCACAATTAATTTTACTGCTTTGTAAGCTTTATTAGCGACTTCGAATGAAGTTTTGATGTTTAATGATATTTAGTTACTTGTAAATCAATTAATTAAATTAGTGATTAATAAAATACTATATTTATTTTAAATTGAATCGAATGAATCCAAATGTTCCTTCGTCTAAGTAAATAGGCGATAAATTCTAATGCCTAAAAATTTTTATTATGATTCGTTATCTGGGATTAATTTTAATTTGTTTACTAACTGCTAATGCAGTGCATTCGAAAGAAATGAAACGGGAAATTACCTTTGACAAGGTTGAACAAATAATAGTAAATCAAAAGCTATCCGATACAGTAAAGAAAAACACTCCTATTTTAGTTTATAATTTTGACGAACTTGAACCACTTTTGCATAAAAAAAGTGATAAAATAAAAATTGTGAACTTTTGGGCAATGTGGTGTGCACCTTGCGTAAAAGAACTCCCCTATCTGGAAGAATATGCAAAAAACAATTCAAATGTCGAATTATTACTTGTTAGTATGGATTTTCCCGAAGATATCAATACTAAATTAATACCATTTTTAGTTCGAAAAAAAATTACTTCAAAAGTCGTTGTATTAGATGATCCAGATGCGAATAGTTGGATTAATAAAATAGATCCACAATGGTCTGGATCAATTCCTTTTACGATCATATATAATGATAATAATCGGTCATATCATGAGAAAGATTTTCAAAGCGTCTTGGAGTTGGAACAAGCAATGAATAATACAATAACACAAAAATAAAACAAAGTATCATGAACAAAAAAGTTTTTAGAATAGCGTTAGCTTCAATTGCATTAAGTATGTTTTTCTTTTGCCAAAGCAGTATTGCGCAAACTACAGATAGCAAAGGCGATAAAAGACACGGCCCACCAAACGGAAAACCAGGTGGTGGTGGAAGCCCAGAGCAAAATGAAACCTTAGCAGAAATGAAAGGATATAAAATTGGAGATACGGCTTCAGATTTTGCACTTAAAAATGTTGATGGTAAAATGGTTTCATTAAAAGATTATAAAAATGCGAAGGGATTCGTTGTAGTTTTTACATGTAATGAGTGTCCTTTTGCAAAAATGTACGAAGATCGTTTGATTGCATTGAACAATGAGTATGCACCAAAAGGATATCCTGTAATTGCAATTAATCCTAATAGTCCAGAAAATTCTAGTGAAGGATATGAAGCGATGCAAAATCGAGCTAAAGAGAAAGGATTTACTTTTCCATATTTGGTTGATGAAGGTCAAAAAGTATATCCTAAATATGGTGCTTTAAGAACACCACATGTATTTTTATTAGATAAAAAGTTAGTTGTAAAATATATTGGGACGATTGATGACAATGCAAGATCGGCAGCTGATGCAAAAGTAAAATATGTAGAAAATGCCATCAACGCGATTGAGAGTGGAAAAGAAGTAAGTCCAAATTTCACCAAAGCCATCGGATGTCCAGTTAAAGCAAGTACTAATTAAATATAATTTACACTTTAAATAAACTAAAAGAGCTTTACATCTTATAAATGTAAAGCTCTTTTTTTATGTATAATGTGATTATTTTCTGCTGTTTGCGTGAGGGATAGAGGCGGTATCCTCGCAGTGAAACGGAGAGATATAGCCGAAAGCCCGACCCGATTTTTCTTCGGGGCACGCCCAAATTATTTGCTTTCTGTCAACCAATTTTTGAAATCAAAGAAATTTTGCGGTGCTACTCCGTGCCCTACTGGGTATTCTTTGTAAGTGGCGTCAATATTTAAATTTTTCAAAAACGGACCCGTTTTGCGAGCCCATTCGATTGGAATTACTTGATCTACCGTTCCATGAGAATGGAAAATACGTAAGTTGCTAAAATCATTATTTGCGTAATTTTCTTCCATGATTTCTTCATTGGCATAACCGCTTAATGCAATGATGTTTTTGATTTTTTCAGGATGTGATAATGCAATCGCATAGCTCAATATAGCACCTTGACTAAAGCCGAGTAAGCTAATGTTGTCTTTGTCAATAGGATAATTAGCGATCAATTCTTCAACGAAGTTTGCAATTAGATCACGAGATTCGCGCGCTTGAACTAGGTCAGAAAATTTATTTTCGTCAGCATCAAAATTAATAGCATACCAGGCATAACTGCCATATTGCATGTCATAAGGTGCACGCGCCGAAATGATGTAATATTCCTCTGGAAGTTCTGATGCAAAGGAAAATAAATCGGCTTCGTTGCTTCCATAACCATGCAGTAACAGGATTAACGGATTTTTATCAAGTTTTGTTTTTGGTTCTCTGATGAGGTATTCTAAAGATAATTTCATGTTATTATGTGATTGAGATAAACCATTTTTGGTAAAGATCACCAAGTAATGGAACTGGTTTTGTTTCGCCTTTTATAGCGGTTGCAATGCCGTAAGACCACAGTACAAAGACGCAAATCCACATGGAGGACGAGATCATTAAATTGTCAAAATTACTAATGATTAGTCCAAGGGAGATAAAGGTAAGTGTTAATCCTAACCCTTGTCGAATATGAAAGGAAGCAAAAGTGTTTTTGTCTTCTGCATTCATCGACATGGCGATAAATACGCCAATTCCTAAAATGTAACTTGCTATTGCGGCAGATTTGCCTTTCTCTACAGATGCGTTCATTATGATTCTCCTAAGATTAATTGTCCTTGATTGTAAATTCCGTATGCTTTTCCTTTAGTTTTCATTCCTAAGAAAGCAGAATTTTTTGACTTTGAAAGTATATTTGCAGTGCTAAAAGTATTTTTTCCTTCAGGATTAAATAAACTTAAATTAGCCACTGCTCCTTCGGCAATTGTGTGTGTTGGAACTGAAAAAAGTTCTTTTCCTGAGGTTAATTTATCGATTACGACCTCTAGAGGCAAAATAGTTAGCAAAGCACCAAATGCACTTTCGAGACCTACAGTTCCGCTTTTTGCCAAATCAAATTCCATTTTTTTATGTTCTATGTCAATTGGGTTGTGATCTGTTGTGATTATATCTATAGTTCCGTCCAGAACACCCTCTAGCAAAGCTTTGCGGTCAATATCAGTTCTTAATGGTGGGCTTACCTTGTAGCGACTATCAAATTCTTCTAATTTCTCATCGGTAAAAACCAAATTGTGAACCGCTGCACTGGCAGTAACCTGCAAACCTTTGGCTTTTGCATCACGAATCATTTGAACCGATTTGGCTGTAGATACGGTTGGGATATGCATTTTTCCACCAGTGTATTCTAATAAAAATAAATTGCGTGCTATTTGTAATTCTTCAGCAAGATTTGGAATTCCCTTTAATCCTAAGCGGGTAGAAACTACACCTTCGTTAACGACCCCATTCCCCTTAATCTTTTCATCTTGCGGAAAAGCGATTACAAGTCCGTCAAAATCTTGTACGTATTGCAAAGCTATTTTTAATAAATTGGCGTTGTCTTGACTTTTTTTATAATCTCCGAAGGCTACAGCTCCAGCATTTTTCATATCAAATAATTCAGCCATATCTTTTCCCTCGCTTCCCTTGGTCAATGCACCAATTGGGTAAAGTTCTGTAGCGCTACCATAAGCTTTACTTTTTACAAACATGATCTGCGATTGATTATCTATTACAGGACAGGAGTTGGGTTGCAAAGCAATTGCTGTAAATCCGCTCTTGGCAGCAACTTTAAGACCATTTCCTATGGTTTCTCTATCTTCAAAACCTGGCTCGCCAAGTGATACACTTGAATCAAACCACCCTTGTGAAACATGCAAATTATCAAGTTGTACTTCTTTGATGTTATCGGGATTGGGGAGTGAAGTTCCTATTTTTGAAAGTATACCGTCTTCAATTAAAATATCTACAATTTGAGTATCGAATGTACTTTGAGGGTCGATAATTTTTGCGTTTCTGAGGATAATTTTCATAGGATAAGTGCTGTTTTTTTATTTCAAAAATCGAATAATTGCCATTTCTAACAAAAGAAAAAGCAGTGCAAAGATAACAAACCATTTCCAAATCACGCTGTCTGTTCGGTCGGTTTGTAACTGGCTGATCACTGCAGAAATAGATTCTACTGTTTTGTACCCATCCAAACTTGCTTCATTGGCGGTAGTGTATTGGCTTTCAGTTCGGTTGTAATTAAAACTAATATTTTCTAGAGGAGTTTTTTTGCTGTAAATTTCAAAATTCCCCGCTTTGTTTGGGTATTCGTTAAAGGTCAATTTGACTTTATCATTTATAGCTTGTTGCGTTGGGATAAATTCTTCACCTTTATTACCTACACTTAAAATAGCATCCTTGGATAACTCTGCTTCTATTAAGTAAGGCTCACTATCTCCTATAATTCGCGCATTGATTGCATTATTGCCATGCATCGTTGCCATTTTATAAAAAGCAGGGACAATTAATGGCGACTGCTGAAAATTTGAATTGCTACTATTTAAGGGAGCCGAAAACACTGAAACGGAATTAGTGGGATTTATTACTGAAGTCAAGAAACTACTACCATCTTGATAATAAAATGCGATAGAGTTACCACTTACAATTTCAAAATTTGTATTAGTTTTTGGATATTGAAAATTACTTACTTTACCCTCAAAAACTGAAGTAAATAGAGGATGTCCATAATTAATTTTAGTAATTTGCTTTTCGACTTTGGCCAAAGGTTGCAATTGGATGTTTCCAATAAGTTTTAAAAAATCATTAATGTTCCCGATTGCAGCTGTGGCTGCAGGAATTACAATTAAATTACCGCCTTTTTGCACAAATGATTTTAGTGTAGTTTGCAACGCGGTTGGGATTGTTTCAATTTCGTTTAATACAATTGCATCTTGTTTTTCGATACTATTATAATCTAAAGAAGAAAGTAGACTGTTTCTATAACTGAATTCATCTGCAGTATATATACGGCTTAAAAAATTGCTTTTTTCTAGAGCGCCAATACTTAGAACGGCATTTTTTTTGGGTTGTAAAATTGTGAAAAAATAGTCATTATCGAATGCTAGTCCATTATCTTCGATAGAAACCTTACCATGAAAGTCTTGCTTAGGAATAGTAAAAGGGATCGTTTTTTTATTCTGTTCAAATGTAACTACGGTTTTTGCAATTAGCTTAGTTCCATTATAAATCGCAATCGAACTCTTTTGATTGGGATCTCCCTGGCTTGTTAATCGGACTCTAATATCATAGAAATTTTCTAATGTTTCTTCGATATAAACACTATCGATGGCTATATTATTTTTTTGCTCCGCTTTCGGAACAATAAAATAGGCATTATCTTCCTTTTTAATAATCTGTAATTGCTTTTTCTCCAATCCTATTGCATCGGTGATTATAATAATGTCTTTTTTATAAACTGATTTATGAGCTTGCACTTGTGTAAGTAATGACTCCGCTTGAAACGGGATAGCACTATAGTCTAAGTTTTGCAATTCTGACTGTATTTCTTTTTTTGAAGTGTTCCAAAATGTTTCCGAATTTGTCAAAAGCGAAAATGTAATTTCCTCAGGAATATTTTCCAGCAACTCCTGAACAGCACGTTTTAATAATTCGCCTTTCTGTCCTTTAGCTTGCATGCTAAGAGAGTTGTCTAAAATTACATACAATTCGTTCGAATTATTTTTACTGTCAGTGGCTTCAAAAAAGGGCTGCGCAAAAGCGATAATTATAGAAGCCAAAAGGAGTAAGCGGGTGGCAAGAAGTAACCATTTTTTTATGGTAGCACTTTTACGGGTTTGTATAGTTAAAGCCTTTAAAAATCGAACATTTGTAAAGTATTCTTTCTTAAAACGTCTCAATTGAAATAGATGTACCAAGATAGGCACAATCAATAAAAACAGAAAGTATAATAGTTCAGGATGTTTAAATTGCATTTGTTATTTCATTTTATTATCGAAAACTAAGGAAGCGTGTAATCAACTCTCCAAAAATACAAATTTGAAAAGAGTTTTGAATAAGTAAAAGTTCTTTTTTTAAATGCAATCGAAATCGCTTGTTTCTAGATGTTATAGCTGAATTTTGAATCTAGTTGGTTTTATTTCAAATATTTAAGAAAGTCAAGTGTTTGTTCAAAGTAGAAATCAATAGAAAGGCCGAACCAAATTCTAATAACTTTAACTGTTTTTTATGTCTTAACTTAGAATTCAATGAGCCCTTTTACCAATAAAATAAATTAGGAATGCTTAATTTAGCATTACTAAAAATTAAAAACAATGAGAAAAACTCTTTCTGTAGTTCCGCTTTTACTGTGCGGCTTCTTTATGCAGGCACAATCGACCAAATACAATTTAATTATCGGTGCCTTTAATGCGCAATGTGATAGTAATGGAGTCTCTATTTATGAATTCAATTCAGAAACTGGAGATTTTAAATTCCGATCAGAATCTGAGAAGATCGTTAATCCAAGTTTCTTAACGGTATCAAGCGATAATAAATTTGTATATACTGTAAATTCAGATAATGCAAATGGCGCCGTCACGGCATTTGGTTACGATAGTAAAGCAGGTAAATTGAATTTATTAAACCAGCAAAAAACGACTAGTGCAGATCCGTGCTACATTACCGATGATGACAAATTTGTTTATACTGCCAACTATGGTGGAGGAAGTATCACAGCTTTCGAAAAAAACAACGATGGAAGTTTATCGGCAGTAAAGCAGTTGGAGCAGCATATTGGGAAAGGTCCAAATGTGGTACGTCAAGAAAAAGCACACTTGCATATGGTACAATTTTCACCAGATAAGAAATATTTACTAGGTACAGATTTAGGAAGTGACAAAGTCTATTCTTATGTAGTGAATGCTGACGAAGAGAAACCTTTAGAGTTGAAAGTTGCGAATGATATTAAGTCGGGTAGTGGACCAAGACATTTCGTTTTTAGTAAAAACGGAAAAAAATTATATTTACTTCATGAATTGGACGGAACTTTATCTGTCTTCAATTTCAAAAAAGGAAAACTTTCCTTAAAACAAGAGCAAACTGTATTGGCTCCTGGATTTGAGGGCGAATTTTCTGCAGCAGATATTCATATTTCGCCAGATGAAAAATTTCTTTATGCAACCAATAGAGCAGTTGCAAATGATATTAGTTGCTTCAAAATATTAAAAAACGGAAACTTAGAATTTGTAGAACGAATTTCGACTCAAGGTGATGGTCCTCGAAATTTTGCTATTGACCCTACAGGTAATTTTTTATTAATTGGTCATCAATATACAAACACCGTTATCATATTTAAAAGAGATAAAGAAACAGGAAAATTAACCGATACCGGTAAGAAGATCGAATTGTGTTCTCCAGTATGTTTGGTTTTTACCGAAATTTAAACATTATTTTATAGTTGAAGTTCCTTTTTTCTGAATATAAAAGTGGTACAACCAAGTGAGAGTAAACGTAGGGATCACATCGGTAAACGGAATTAATTCCTCAATAGTCCCAATGATTCCTGCTATTTTACCTACTTTACCTCGGTACATTTTTACCATGATATAACAAGATAAGGGAGCCCATATTACATCTGTGAATTCGCCTAGATAAGGTATGGTAAAAGAAAGCATTCCGATACCATCAAATAGCAAACTTAGCAGTAGGTAATAAATTTTATTAGGCTGTATTGCGGGTTTATTTAATTTAGCATTCATTGTTATAAGAATTTTTGATAAGCTAAAGTTACTTATTATTTGAAATATAAAAACCACAGTTAAAACGATAAAATGTTTTGACTGTGGTTTTTTTATGCAATTAGGTCCCTTCTTTTATTTTAAAAGGTCACTGTATTTTTCTTGAAATTTATTCACCTTTGGAGTAATAACCATAGAGCAGTAACCTTGCTCTTTATTACCGTTATAGTAATTCTTGTGGTAATCTTCTGCATGGTAGAAAGTAGAACTCTCGGAGATTTTAGTAACGATTGGATCTTGATAAATTTTTTCTTCTGTCAAGTATTCAATATATGCTTCAGCTAATTTTTTTTGATTTTCATTCACATAAAATATTTCGCTTCGATATTGTGTACCAATGTCATTTCCTTGACGGTTTAATGTAGTCGGATCGTGTGTAGCAAAAAATATCTCAAGTAATTTAGCATAAGATATTTCATCTGGATTAAAATCAATTTGAATCGCTTCGGCATGGCCTGTTTCACCAGTGCAAACTTCTTTGTACGTAGGATTTGGGTTAAATCCGCCAATATATCCAGGTAGGGCAGATGTCACACCTTTAAGTTGCAAAAATACGGCTTCAGTACACCAGAAGCAACCTCCACCAAAAATAGCAATTTCGTTTTTTATATTTTCGTTCATGATAGTTAAGTTATTACAAACAACTAATATTAGTCTGCAATTAAGGATTATAATGGGTTATTTAATTTTAATCAAATTTAGTTCATTCTAGAGTTTTTACAGGTTGTTTTTAACTAAAATTTATCTTTTATGATCTTAAAAAGAATGGTTAATCTATAAAATCTTTGTTTCTTTGCTGAAACGGATTCAAATGATTCAAGCTAAAAATTTACATAAATATTACGATCAACTTCAAGTTTTAAAGGGAGTAGATCTGCATATCCAAAAAGGTGAGATTGTATCGATTGTGGGTGCATCTGGTGCTGGTAAAACAACGCTGCTGCAAATATTAGGCACGCTAGATCATCCGGCTACACAAAAAGAAGCTTCTCTAATGATCAATGGAGAATCAATTTTAGAGATGAATGATAAAAATTTATCTAAATTTCGCAACCTTAATTTAGGTTTTATTTTTCAGTTTCATCAGCTTTTACCTGAATTTACAGCTTTAGAAAATGTTTGCATTCCGGCCTTTATCGCCAATAAACCTAAAAAGGAAACAGAAATTGAAGCCAAAAGATTGTTAGATTATTTAGGTTTATCACATAGAATCAACCACAAACCTAATGAGCTTTCAGGCGGAGAACAACAACGTGTCGCTGTAGCAAGAGCATTGATAAACAAACCTGCTGTAATTTTTGCAGATGAACCATCTGGAAATTTAGATACCGTTTCTGCTGAAAATTTACACCAGCTGTTCTTTAAGTTGCGTGATGAGTTCGGTCAGACTTTTGTGATCGTAACACATAACGAAGAACTTGCAAATATGGCCGATAGAAAATTAATAATGTCCGACGGAATTATTGTTAGCTAGAGATTGTTCTATAATTAAATACTAAAATGGCTAGATGATTATGGTTTAGTTAAATAGTTTTAGGTTTACATGCGTTTTTCGAGAAAAGGCTCTTAATAAATTAACCCCAAACTGCAATACAACTCAACATTTTCCTTTGATAATTTCATTATCCCTCATACAAATAGTAACTTGCAAATAGATTTTGAAAGAATAGAAAAAGACAATCTTAGCTACTATTTTCCAATAAAAAATGATTTGTTTCGGGAGGTAGGAAGCGCACCACTACCAGCGACCAACAAAAAAGTGATCGATTATTTCGAAAATAATTATGGTTATTATCCACAAATGAGAACCCTTAATTTAAAAGACGGATTTTACGCAAAGAAATTCAAATGAACCAGACAGAACTAAAAGAATTTCTAGACGAAAAAGTTATTCAGTACAATACTCTTGATTTTATTGATAGTGACCCCGTGCAAATTCCGCATTTATTTATTCAAAAAGAAGATATTGAAATAGCAGGTTTCTTAAGCGCTACCATTGCTTGGGGAAATCGTACCATGATCATCAGAAATAGCCACCGCATGATGGAGATGATGGGCAACGCACCCTATGATTATGTAATGTCACACACGGATACTGATTTAGAACGTTTGGAATCTTTTGTTCACCGAACATTTAATAATCTAGACTTTGCCTTCTTTATTCAAAGTCTGCAGAATATTTACCAAAATCATGATGGATTAGAGTCTGTATTTGCAAAGCATCAACAGCCAAATTCTATGCAAACGAGTATATCTGAATTTAAAAAGACATTTTTTGAAATTCCGCATTTGAGCCGTACGCAGAAGCACGTATCCGACCCATCAAATAACTCTGCCGCGAAGAGAATTAATATGTACTTAAGATGGATGTGTCGTCAAGATTTAAAAGGTGTCGATTTAGGTATATGGAAAACAGTTTCTATGGCGGCCCTTTCTTGTCCATTAGACGTGCATTCTGGAAATGTTGCTCGAAAATTAGGATTGCTAACTCGTAAACAAAATGATGCCAAAGCTTTGGCAGAATTAGATGCTCGACTTCGTGAATTGGATGCTAAAGATCCTTCTAAATATGATTTTGCACTTTTTGGATTAGGGGTTTTCGAAGGTTTTTAGTTCCTATTAAAAATTTTTAAAGTCTTTTGTATTTGAAATTCAGAATTTCCCACTCTTTAATCAATGATTTTTGATAACATACTACTTATATTATTTATTTTTTTGTAAGATTTAGTTATTATTTTAAGTCAATTTATGTATTTCATCGATTTTTTATGTTTTTTATCGGTTATATTGTTTGTTGTTTACTACATTTGAATAATTAAATTTGAATATGGATTATTTATGATCCTAAATATAATCACCTACAATTATAGCAACATTTAAAACGTTCCCCAAATCATGAAAAAAAATCTACAACTTTGTATTAAATCATCATTTTTTACGCTAGCTATTTCACTAATAGTAACTTTATGGATAAGCAGTCTATTTGAAGTAATATCTAAAATATTTTCTGGAGTTTCTGCTTCAAATATATTGATGTCATTTGGTTTTTCAGTCCTTGCCGATATCGAATCAGTATTACTTATCGCTATTTTACTTTATCCAATTTATTTTCTGTTTGGATATTTAAAAAAACCAATTGCACAAATGTCGATACACATTCTATTTTCATTATTAGTTATCGCACAGTTTGCATTGGCAAAATACCAGTACACTAATTTTGTTAATCTAGGAGCAGATTTTTTTGGTTATTCTTTTGATAATTTATTATCAAACGTTTCAGGAGCAGAGTCTATATCAATATTTTACTTGATTCCTTTTATGTTTTTTCCAATATCTTACCTTATGATTGAGAAATATTTTTCTAATATTTCATTTATAAAAAAATAAAAGGTAGACAAGAATCTAAATAAGTGGAGTGATTTGCTCACGATATAATTTTTGTACACCAATTTATTTTATATTTCCAAAACAATAATTTCTAACTCTGTTAGCCGCATGCATGTGGTAGCAGAGTTAGATTTTTTTTTATTAATATAATCAGCATTTTAAATCAAGATTTGAAGTTATAGAAGGTGATTTAAAATCAAAGTTGCGTCATAGTTAAAATATAGTAATACACCATTAGTACCTTATAAAATACAAAGAGCAATAAGGAATGCATAAAAGATTATAAATAAAATCGTTTTATGATTGATGAGTGGGAATATAGATATCGAAGACAGCTCCTTTATCTACAACTCCTGATGCTTTAATTATTCCATTGTGATTTTCTATAATTTTTTTAGCAATCGTCAGACCGATACCTGTTCCTTCGTAACCAGCATCATTATGCAAGCGCTGAAAAATTTCAAATATTTTATCGCTGTATTGCGCATCAAAACCAAGACCATTGTCACTTACCTTCAAATGGCAATATTCAATTTGCTGAGGCAGGCCTAAATGGAGAGCATCATTCTTCGAAATATAACTTGTATGAATGATAATATGAGGAATATTATTTCTACTATGAAATTTGAGTGAATTACCAATCAAATTTTGTAACAGCTGACGAAACTGAAATGGAATAACTTCACATTCACTATCGGCATCAATAACAATGCTTGCATTTTGTTTCTGTATTTCATCCTCTAATGTTTCTAGAGCTTCTTTAATAATCGCTTTAAGATCGCTCTTAATAAAGTTTTTTGTAACTGCTGTAGTGCGTGAATAAGCCAACAAATCTTTAATCAAAGTTTGCATGTAAAATGCAGAATGTTGGATGCGTTCAAAGGAATGTTTTCCTTTTGTAGATAAGTTTTGAAGTTCATCAGAAAGTATTCTACTCGAGAAAGTCTGAATTTTTCGCAAAGGTTCTTGTAAATCATGACTTGAGATATAGGTAAATGCCTCTAGTTCCTTATTGGCAATCAATAATTCAGATGCACGTTTTTCTTTTTCCTGATTTTGAAAAGCAAGTTCTTCATTAGCAAGTACTAATTCAGCCGCGCGTTTTTCTTTTTCCTGATTTTGAAATAAAAGTTCTTTATTAGCAATGGCTAACTCAGCTGCACGATTTTCCTTTTCTTTATTTTGAAAAAGTAGTTCTTCATTTGCAATCACTAATTCAGCTGCGCGCTTTTCTTTCTCTTGATTTTGAAAGGCTAATTCCTCATTTGCAATGGCTAATTCGGATGCACGATTTTCTTTTTCTTGATTTTGAAAAGCCAGCTCCCTATTTGCAACAGCCAATTCTGCTGCACGATTTTCCTTCTCTTGATTTTGAAAAGCAAGTTCTTTATTTGCAATAGCCAATTCTGCGGCGCGACGTTCCTTTTCTTCATTTTGAAATGCAAGCTCTTTATTGACAAGTGCCAATTCTTTAGCTCTTTTAATTCCCTCTTTGATCTGCAGCGCAAGCTTCATATTTGCAAATACTAATTTCTTTGCATAGGTGTCCTTCGGACTAATGGGAAGAGCAATCTTAGAAATTAGATTTTTTTTCATCGGCTTAAATAACGCTCAAATATACTACTTGTTTTTGATTTTTGTAAAATGATAATCATGAAATTATTCGAAAAATAAGAAAATTAACAAGGGTTAGACAGCTACTCATAGAAATTTTATTTTTCGAAAAGAATTACTCAAACAGTGATCCAATTAAATAAAAATAATAAAGTATTTAAGCCTTTATTTAAACCTATCTTTTCTGATTTGGTGCTTTAGAATACACCTACATCTGCGAACTAGTTATTTTAATGTATCTTTGCACAAAATATACGTTTTATGAGCACTTTCGAGCAATTTAATCTTCCAAAATCAGTACAAAAAGCAATTGATGATTTGGGATTTGTAACTCCAACTCCTATACAGGAAAAGTCATTTTCAGTAATCATGTCTGGTCGCGATATGATGGGAATTGCACAAACAGGAACGGGTAAAACCTTTGCTTATTTATTGCCTTTATTAAAGCTGTATAAATTTAATGTAACCCATACGCCAAAACTTGTTGTGCTTGTGCCTACAAGGGAGTTGGTTGTGCAGGTAGTAGATGAAATTGAAAAATTAACCAAATACATGTCGGTCCGTACTATAGGTATCTACGGAGGTGTAAATATCAATACACAGAAAAAAAATGTGTATATGGGAACTGATATTCTTGTTGGTACTCCCGGTAGAACGATGGATTTAGCCTTAGACAACGTCATTCGTTTTGAAGAAACTCAAAAACTAGTTATTGATGAGTTTGACGAGATGTTAAATTTAGGGTTTAGAACACAATTGACTGCTTTACTTGCAATGATGCCAGTAAAACGTCAAAATATTTTGTTTTCTGCAACAATGACCGATGAAGTTGATGCGGTGTTAAATGACTTTTTTGATTATCCCGAAGAGGTAACGCTTTCTGCATCAGGTACTCCATTAGAAAACATTAAACAAATTACATATAATGTTCCTAATTTCAATACAAAAATAAATTTACTAAAACATTTATTAGCTACAAATGAAGACATGAGTAGGGTACTTGTTTTTGTGAATAATAAAAAAATCTCTGATATGGTTTTCGAACGTATGGAAGAAGATTTTGAAGGTCAATTTGGTGTTATTCACTCTAATAAATCTCAAAATTACCGTTTGACAACTATGGCAGAATTCCAAGCTGGAAATCTACGTGGATTGATTACTACAGATATCATGGCGAGAGGTTTGGATATTTCGAACATTACACATGTTATCAATTTTGAAATGCCAGAAGCAGGTGAATTATATATGCACCGTATTGGACGTACAGGTCGTGCTGATGCTACAGGTACAGCAATAAGTTTTATAACTCCAAGAGAAGAAGAAGCTAAGGTTGAGGTTGAAGTTTTAATGAATATGGAACTATTGATCGAAGAGTTTCCTGAAGAAGTAGAAATTTCAGTTAAGTTAATCGAACCCGAAAAAGAACGCCAAGTTATTAAGTTTGTTCGAAAGAAAAAACCAGATGGAGATGGAGCTTTTCATGATAAATCTAAGAAGAATACCAAAGTCAACTTGGGTGGACCATCAAAAACTAAGAAGAAAACTCATGGTTCTGTAAACAGAAATATGTTGAAAATTAGAGCTGCCAAGAAGAAGAAAAAATAATAATCGAATGCACTAAAGATTAACTAGCTTAATATTTCAGATAATTTAAAACCATTAAAGAATAGCTGCAATTTTAATATTGCAGCTATTCTTTAATGGTTTTTCTTTTATTAACTTTAAAATTATTATGCTTTTTTACCAGATAGCTTTGTCCAGCTCCATTTTGCACCACCGATTATTACTAAGGCAACAAACCCTATTGCTAAACCTAATATAAATTCGCTAGCGGTGCTAGGAAGTGATTCCAAAAAGTGATGAAAAAAGGCGATTTTATGTTTAAAAATTCCACCAGCAACAAGAAATAAAGCAACAGTACCAATATAACCAAGAGATTTAATAACAATTGGAAGTGCTTTTATTAGGAGTTTACCAGTCGTTTGTAAAGGTTTACTCGATTTGGTCGTCAATATTATTCCTAGATCATCCATTCTTACAATTAGCGCTACCACTCCATACACTCCTACGGTGGCAAGAATTGCGATAAAAGACACAACCATGATTTGAGTCGTAAAAGTGTTTTCGAGTACCTCTCCCAAAGCAATAATTATAATTTCAATTGATAATATAAAGTCAGTAATGATGGCCGATTTTATTTTATCTTTTTCCAATGCAAGAATTTCTGCTTCGGATAAATTGTCTTTATTAACCGCGGTTGCAGCATGCTCGTGAGGAAAAAAGAATTCGTAAATCTTTTCAGCACCTTCATAAGCCAAATAGACACCACCTAAAGCAAGAATTACGATTATCGATGTAGGTAGAAAGTAACTTAGAACAAAGGCAAACGGCAATATGATCAATTTGTTTAGAAGCGATCCTTTGGTAATAGCCCATAGTACTGGAATTTCACGAGAAGACACAAATCCAGAAGCTTTCTCTGCATTGACAGCCAAATCATCACCCAATATTGCGGCAGTTTTTTTGGTAGCGATTTTACTCATTACCACAACATCATCCATAAGTGCTGCGATATCATCTAATAGTAGAAAAATTCCTGATGCCATACTTTTATCTTTAAAATCTATAATTATTTAAGACTACAAAATATTGTCTTAAAACCTTTTCAAATTTAAGATAACAAAAGCACTAATAAAACATATTTTAAAAATTTGTATCAAGAATGGCCGATATTTTTAATAAAATTGATCAACAGCAGCTTAGGTTTATATTATAAATTGATAATTAAAAAATAAGGTACAGCATAGAATGAAAAATTTTAGAAAGCCTTATATTTAGAAAATAGAATGTGATGGCATTAATTTAATGGCGAAAAAATAGACAACAGACCTAATTAGTTAGATATGAAAATAGAAAAAGATAATAATGCTAATACTAAAAAAGTAGTTTACCATGTCTTTACTAGACTTTTTGGAAATACCAATACAACCAATAAATCTTGGGGAACTATAGAGGAGAATGGGGTAGGGAAGTTTAAAGATTTTACTCCAAAAGCATTGCGCGAAATCAAAAAGCTGGGTGTTACTCATATCTGGTTCACGGGTGTTCCTCATCACGCACTTATAAATGATTACACCAATATTGGAATCTCCAATGATCATCCATCGGTAGTAAAGGGACGTGCTGGTTCTCCTTATGCCGTAAAGGATTACTACAATGTAAATCCTGATTTGGCAACTGATCCAGCCAACCGCTTGCGAGAATTTGAAGATTTGATTGCTCGTACTCATAAGGCTGGAATGAAAGTTATTATTGATATTGTTCCTAATCATGTCGCACGTAAATACGAGGGTATAACAAATCCAGAAGGAGTCAAAGATTTTGGGATCGATGATGATACAACTGTAGCGTATCACAAGGACAATAACTTTTATTATATCAAAGATTCAAAATTTGAGTTGCCAGATATCGAGCCTCCCTTGGGTGGTGAGAAAAATCATTTATTAGACACTCCTTTTATCGAATCACCAGCGAAATGGACGGGAAATGGCTCTAGAATGGCAAAGCCTGATAAAAACGATTGGTACGAGACAGCAAAAATTAATTATGGTGTACGTCCAGACGGCCAAGTAGACTTTCCATATTTGCCTTGGGGTTATGATACAGTATCATATGAAACGCATTTTGAATTTTGGGCAGATAAGGATGTACCCGATTCATGGCATAAGTTTAAAGATATTGCTTTGTACTGGACTGAAAAAGGAGTAGATGGTTTTCGCTACGACATGGCGGAATTAGTTCCATTTGAGTTTTGGAGCTACATGAATTCGGCTATTAAAATGCAAAACCCGGAGGCTTTTTTACTAGCCGAAGTTTACAATCCAGATTTGTATTACAATTATATCAAAATGGGTAAAATGGATTACCTATATGATAAAGTTGGTACATATGATAAATTGAAAGACATTATTCAAGGACGTTCCTGGCCAGATGAATTAACGCAGATTCAGTATGACTTATGGAATGTAAGTCCGCATATGCTTAAATTTCTTGACAATCACGATGAACAACGCATTGCAAGTCCAGAATTTGCTGGCTCGGGGGAGAAGGGAAAGCCGATGATGGTGGTTTCTGCAACCATAAGTGCCGCTCCCGTGATGATTTACTTTGGACAAGAGGTGGGCGAAGCTGCCAATGAAAATGGAGGTTTTGGTACACATTCCCGTACTTCAATTTTTGATTATGTTGGAGTGCCAAGTCACCAACGCTGGATGAATGACGGCAAGTTTGATGGCGGCCAACTAACAGAAACCGAAACTAAACTGAGAGACTTTTACAAGCGCTTACTAAATTTTATACTCGAAAGTTCTGCTGTGATGGGCGATTTTCAAGAGATACAATTTGCCAATCGTTACAAAACTGATGGTTACGATACGGGGATTTACAGTTATACCCGCTGGTCTGATAGTCAGAAATTGATCATCGTGACAAATTTTTCAGATGAGATCACAAGTTCTTTCAATCTCAAAGTACCACAATTAGTCATTGAAAAATGGAACTTACAGAATGGCAATTACAAATTGACAGATCAATTATACAAAAAAGCGAAGCTACAACTTGAAGTTAATAATGGAGAAGGAACTGTAACCATGCAATTGGCACCTTTGGAATCTTATATTTTAGAATTACAATAAGAAGACAAATTACAGCATAAAAAAATGGATAGTTACTCACTATCCATTTTCCTATTTAATAATATTTTCTTCTCGTACTATTTAAGTAGGCTTCGTTTATTTTTGCCCAATTTAGAACATTGAAAAAAGACTCAATATAATTTCTGCGTCGGTATTGATAACCTAGATAATAAGCATGTTCCCATAAGTCCAATGCAATTATAGGGGTTCCTTTTACAGATGCATTACGCATTAATGGATTATCTTGATTTTGCGTACTAGTGATTTGCAATCTTCCTGCTTTATCTACAATTAGCCACACCCAAGCAGATCCAAACTGTTTACTAGCTTCGGATTTAAATGCTGTTTTAAAATTGGCATACGAACCAAAATCTCGATTTATTACAGATGCTATCGTATCTGTAGGAGCGCCACCAGCATTGGGAGCCATCGATTTCCAGTACATACCATGATTGTAAAAGCCACCAGCATTATTTCTTAATTCTGCATTATTGGTATCCAGCTTTGATAAAACTTCTTCAATAGAAAGATTTTCTAAGCCAGTTCCCGCTACTGCTCTATTAAAATTATTGGTATAAGTTAGGTAATGTTTAGAGTAGTGCGTTTCTAAGGTAAGTGGAGAAACGGTAGGAGCTAATGCATCATACGCATAAGGCAATTTGTCCATCAAGAACGAACCTTCTTCTGCTGAGACATCTTCGGGCATTCCGATTGTTATTTTTTCTTGTGCTGTAGGTAAGGGTACTTCAACAACTTCGGTATATTTTTTTTTGTTGCACGAAAGCAGCAAAAATAGAAAAGCAGTACTTACTATAAAAAAATTATTCGTTTTCATTGGAATCGTTATTTTTTACGAGTGAGTTGATAATTTCGATGTAATATAATTTGGCATCATCTGCCGATATATGGCTTATCTGCATCCAAGCATTGGTCTTAAAAGCATCTCTTAGATGAAAAGTATTATTAACTTGAGCGGTGTCTAAGGTGCCAAAAGTAGCTTGCTTGTAATAAGCATACAGTCGTAATTGTACATCTTGTGGTAATGAAGACTGAGACATTTCTTGTGCTACCAATAGCGCTTCTTGAAATTTTGTTTCTAGATCTTTGTTACTCATGATTATTTTGATGCAATAATAGTTTTGCCCCCAATAGCTTTTTGATTTAAAACAACATTAATAGGAGTTCCAATAGGTAAAAAGATATCTACTCTTGAACCAAATTTAATAAATCCAGCATCAGTTCCTTGTTCCACTTGCATTCCTTCTTTGGCGTAGTTTACAATTCTACGCGCTAGCGCTCCTGCAATTTGACGGTACAAAATTTCACCAAAAGATTTGTTCTCGATTACGATTGTTGTTCTTTCATTTTCTTCACTAGCTTTTGGGTGCCAAGCAACCAAAAATTTTCCAGGATGGTATTTGCTAAATTTTACTAATCCACTTACGGCATAGCGTGTAACATGCACGTTTATAGGAGACATAAAAATCGAAATTTGCAGGCGTTTTTCTTTAAAATACTCTGCTTCATAAACTTCTTCAATAACTACCACTTTTCCATCTACAGGAGCGAGAACATGTGTTTCGTTTAGTGTAGCTGCCCTTTTTGGGTTTCTGAAAAATTGTAGAATGATAATTAAAATTAAAAATGCACTAATTTGGATTAGTTTCTGCAACCAAAATGTTGTCACAAATTGATCTGAAAGTAATAATGCGGCAACGGTAAAAATAATTCCGAATAAAATCGTTTTGGCTCCTTCTTTATGAAACATAATTTTAATTTTGGTTTAGGTATTTGTGAATCAAATCATTACAATTTGGTAAGCTTTCTGGTGTACTAAGTCAGTTTTTTTATTGATATAATTTTTGATAGAAAACTACTTTATCTAATTGTGTTTTTTTATCGAAATTACAAGGCAAATCTACCTATTTTAATTCAATAATAAAATTAACTTATAAATTTTGTATTTCGACCCAACTAATTTATTTATTGTCAAATTGGTGTTTCCAACTTGATAGTTGAAATTTTAAATGATCATAGTAAAGTCCAATCAACAACATCGATGCAGGAATGAGCAGTACATAAAAATTAAAGTATGAGTAACAAACACCTCCAATAAATCCACCTAGAAAGAAAAATGTAATAATTCGCAGTCGTAATTGTATAGTGGAGCGTAATTTGATTTGCTGTTCTCTCTGCTTGTAAAAAAAAAGTTGCGAAATTTCGATACCAAGATCTGTAAATAGACCAGTTAAGTGTGTGGTTCTCACAACTGCATTTGAGATTCGTGTTACCAAGGCATTTTGCAACCCCATGGCAAATAGTAAACTAAAAGCTATCATATTTGCATAGTCCTTAATCATGAACTGTCCCAAAAACGCAACAGAAACAAGAATTGCACTTTCGATAATAGTTGGAATAACAAATGCAAATTTTTCGTTTTTTGAGGTGCTTAATTCAATCAATAAATTGGAGCAAAATGAGCCCATAAAGAAAAATAAAATATACAGAAAGTAAATAAGACTGTCGGAAAAGTGGAGTTTGAAAACTTCGTCAATAAAAAAAGCAAAATGTCCCGTGACATTAGTGGTTAGGCGCTGCACAGATAAGAATCCAACGACGTTTACAATCCCTGCCACAAACGAAAGCAATGAGGCAATCTTTTTGTTGTGGTCTAACGTCCTTGTTTTTCCTTGATGTCTGAACATGATAGTTTTGCGGTAGAATTAATTCTCTTGCCAATAATTAGTAGGTAGAGCATAAAAGCAAGATTAAGAAATTTTATTGGTTAAAAAGGGTATAACTCGGTTTACTTTATATAAGGAAGTATAAAATTCTATATTAAATAAATAGATAACGAAACTTAAAATAGTTTTGTAAGATGAAATGTATTTTAAGGTGGTAATTCATATTAGTGGTCAAAAATGTGTTATATTTATAGTAAGTGCTACTACTAACCTAATTAAAATTTAAATAAATGACAATTTCAAAAAATCTAATTCAAGATGCTTGTTTGCTTAAACAATCAGAACTAATAGATAGTTTTCAAAATAGAATCGATTCGATGAAGTCTGATGTGCTTGAAGCCAATCAATCTCCTAGCCAAACGGAAGGAAGAGCCGCTGGTAAAGTAGAATTATACAATGCTGTAGGTAAAGAATTGGATTTTGCTTTACGCGAAATGGAATTTCTAGAAACTTTGAATCCGGAAAATGAATGTACTATTGTAGAACCAGGCGCGTTGGTCGTAACTGATAAGATTACAATATATATCTGCGTATCAATAGAGGAAATTGAAGTAGAAGGAAAAGCTATTTTTGGTATTTCTACTAGAGCTCCAATATACGCTGCTATGAGAGGATTAAAAAAAGGAGACTATTTTAAATTTAACGAAATGGAATACCAAATACAAGATATTTACTAAGTTCAATACTGTCACGATCTAAATTGAAAATGTAAATGATCTTCATGCGAGCTCTTTTTTGTTTTAAGAGGCTAGCTGTAAAGCTTCTAAATTTAAAAAGAATTATAAACTTAAAGTTAAAACAATCCATTTGGCATTTGTAAAGGGTATCTTTGCATGAAAATTGTTAGACAAACATTTTTTATAACTTAATGATAGAGAGATAATATGAATGCAATATTCACAGATGCTAGTTTTCAAAACATGATGAATGTAGCAAATCGTTATGGAGTTAGTGCCAATGCTGTTACAGAATTGACGCAAGCACTTATGAGAAGTAATGGAACAATGGCACAATTTTATATTCCAGAACTTGGTGGTGGCGGGCAGTGGATGCAAGGTGGCATGACGATGGTTGGTGATATGTTTAACAATCAACTTAAGAACACCGTTAATGGTCTTTGTATTGATCTTTCTAATTTGATTAATCAAGGAGCTATTCAATATGTGCCTTTACCGAAGCAAGAGAATCAAAACGGATTTCATTCATCGGCAAATTGGTGGGGAGATTTGGGCGTTCCTAATTCTACTGGGAGTCAAAACAATACTAATTATGCAGTTTTCTCTACTATTGGTCGCCTTGCGATTCAAGAAAACGGAAAAGTAACTGTATTTGATACGCTAGATCATCATATTGGTGGTGTAGGACAACAGCAAGGTGGTAATTATTCGGTAACTTTTACAAGTCAGTACGGAACTGTAAATCTAAGTACATTACCTATTATTTCGGGTGGTGAAAATAGACCAGCAGCAGCTGCACCGATTTATAAAGAGGAGCAACAGCAACAGCCTATGAACTTAGAGCCGAGTACAACTGCGGCAACATCCGACATTCAAAATGATTTTGAAGAAGATATTTTTGTTAAGATCGAAAAGTTAGCAGGATTAAAAGATAAAAATATTTTATCGGTTGATGAATTTGAAAAAAAGAAAGCCGAATTATTAAGCAGGTTGTAATAATTACGATCTTACAATAAAAAAAAATGCCACTAACTAATTTATTTTAGTCAGTGGCATTTACTTTAGAAGGCAATCGTGGTATTATTTTTCTTCATTCAACTCATTAATGATCTCAGCGGCTAGTTGGTAAGATCGTATTCTAGCCTCTTGATTGTGACAATTGGTTGTAATGATTAATTCATCAGTTCCTGTTTTGTCTATAAATTCTTTTAATTCTTTTTTTACTTTACTTTTTGACCCGATAAATGTATAACGCGTCATTTGTTGTACTGTTGGGTGTGCAAGCGTCTCTCTCAGTTCTGCTGTCATTTCAGCCGGCTCGTCAAGCGCTTCTCTTTTTGCACCTGTAAGTAGACTCACAATCATTTTTATAAAGGAAGTTGCCATGCGCTCGGCCTCTTCATCTGTATCTGCAGCAAAAACATTGATTCCTGTAGTTACAGAAGGTTTGTCAAGATCTGGCGAAGGCATAAATTCGTTACGGTAGATATCTAAAGCAGGAAGTAACTGTGCTGTTGCAAAATGACTTGCAAAAGCATAAGGCAGTCCTTTTCTAGCCGCCAAATGTGCACTATCGGTACTAGATCCCAAAACATAGATGGGCACATTAACTCCTTCAGCTATTGGGGCTCTCACTTTTGCATTTTGATTATTGGTCGAAAAGTAAGTTTGAATACTCTCAATTTCTTCTGGAAAAGATTGAGCGGCATCCATAAAATCAGATCGAATGGCGCGAGCAGTAATTTGATCCGTTCCCGGAGCTCTACCCAAACCTAAATCGATACGATTAGGATACATCGTTCCTAATGTACCAAATTGTTCTGCAACAATCAAAGCCGAGTGATTGGGTAGCATAATTCCACCAGAACCCACTTTCAAAGTTGTTGTCGCCTCTGCAACATGGCCAATTAGTATAGAGGTGGCAGTACTAGCTATTGCAGGCATGTTATGATGCTCGGCCAACCAATAGCGCGTATAACCAAATTCTTCTGCTTTTTGCGCTAGTGATACTGTGTTTTGTATTGTTTCTTTAAAGGAACTTCCTTTGGTCA
Organism: Flavobacterium algicola; assembly: GCF_022399565.1. GTDB lineage: Bacteria > Bacteroidota > Bacteroidia > Flavobacteriales > Flavobacteriaceae > Flavobacterium > Flavobacterium algicola. The sequence continues at coordinate 162,726 of NZ_JAJTUT010000001.1, read as the reverse complement.
CAATAGCAAGATCCAAAATGGAATATGCAGTGTGTTTGTCGTTTATATTATTTGTTTTCATAGGTATAAAGTTTAGGTTGGTATCCTAACACTATTCGCAAGGATAACTTAAATAAAACTGAAGGTTGCAACATGTTTAATGATGAAACCAAATGCAATTGTAATGATGAACGATAATCGAAAAACCTGGGTCAAAACTGGGTTTTGATCCAGGCTTTTCTATAGTAAAGAAGCTTGAAGATGACTAATAAAGTCTAAATCTCAATAAATCGGGATTATTTAAACTCAATTACAAATTCATCCTTTGGTGTTCTCACTTTTTTCATTGGAGCGATCCAGTCGTTAGCAGTATCAGCATATCCTACGTACATTAAGGAAATACTTTTTAATCCTAATCTTTCTAATTCTAAAACTTCATCAACCACTGCGTTGTTAAAACCTTCAACAGGAGTACTGTCAATTCTTAATTCTGCAGCTTCACCAAGTGCTAAACCAAGTGCGATGTAAGATTGTCTTGCGATGTGTGCAAAATTTTCTTCGGCAGGTTGTGCAAGGTAAATTTCTTTTAGTTTATCAGTATAACTTCCAAAACGTCCTCTCTCTAGACCACGCTCATCAGTTGTATGGTTGTAGACTTTGTCAATGCGCTCAGCAGTATAACGGTCCCAACCTGCAAAAATCACAACATGAGAACAGTCTCTCATGCATTCTGGATTCAATGCACCTTTAACCAATTTTTCTTTTAATTCTTGGTTTTCTACTACGATTACATTGAAAGGTTGTAATCCAGAAGATGTAGGTGCCAAACGTGCTGCTTCTACAATCTTGTCTATATTTTCTTGACTTACTTTTTTACTTGGGTCGTATGCTTTTACTGCGTGTCTCCAGTTCAAATCTTCTAATAATGCCATTATAATGTTTATTTATGTGTTAAAAAAATATTTTTTTAGTCGTTTGAAACGGTCAATTTAACTGGCATGTTTCCTTTTGTCGCATTAGAATAAGGACAAACTTCATGTGCTTTTTCAATCAGCGATTGCGCTACCTCTATTGTTACACCAGGAATATTAGCATGTAATTCCGCTTCCAATCCAAAACCACCATTGTCGTTTTGACCAATGCTTACTTTTGCAGAAACAGTAGTTGCACCAGTTTCAATATTTTCTTTTTTGATAACCAAGTTTAATGCACTATCAAAACAAGCAGAGTATCCTGCTGCAAAAAGCATTTCAGGATTTGCAAAATCATCATTGCTACCACCTAACGCTTTTGGCATTCTTACTTCTAAATCAACTATTCCGTTTTCGCTTTTTACTTGTCCGTTTCTACCACCCGTAGCAGTAGCTTGTGTTGTATATAATGTTTTCATTTTTTTGATATTTTAATTATTATATTTTTCAAAACCAGTAGATCTTCTACTGATAAATTCATTGCTTCCATGAGTTGACCTGGGATCGATGCCGCTTCCTCTTTCAAAGCTTTACCTTTTTCAGTTAATGTGATGTTTACAATACGCTCGTCGATTGTACTTCTTTTTCGATCAACAAATTCTTTGTGCTCCATTCTTTTTAATAGTGGAGTGAGAGTACCACTGTCTAACTGTAGTTTTTCTCCAATTTGATTGACTGTTTGCTCTTCACATTCCCATAAAACCATCATGACCAAATACTGAGGATAAGTAAGTTGTAGCGCTTCTAGTAAAGGGCGGTACTGACTTATAATTTCCTTAGCAAATAGGTAAACCGGGAAACAAACTTGCTCGCTTATATGTAACTGGTCTTTCATTTTGATAATTTGATAGTACAAAGATAGTGTACAATTAGATTGTGTGCAATTTAATTGTAAAAGCTTAATATTATTTTAACTAATACATTAAAGTTGAATTGCCATTACCGAGGTAAATATTTGATTTTATTTGGATTGGCGAAGCATTTTTTATTTTATTCGAAAGAGATGAATTATTCAAAAAGCTACAATTCTATCGCTTTTACTACTAGATACATTCTAAATGCTGTTCTTACAAACTTATAAGTAATATAAAATTGAAAGTTGTAGATCGAAAAAACAGCACATTACTTTCTACTTTCAGTCAATGTTCGAAAATCCCTTCCAGAAGGTTCTTCAAAAACTTCCAAATGGAACTCGGAGGTAATGGTTAATAGATGATCAAAAATATCCGACTTCACTTGTTCAAATTTCACCCATTCTTTTTCGTAGGTAAAACAATAAATTTCCAAAGGCATACCTTTTGAAGTTGGGTCTAATTGTCGCACCATATTGGTCATATCTTTATTGATATGAGGATTTGATAAAATATAATTCTCTGCATATACACGGAACACTCCAACATTTGTCAAGCTAATGGCGTTTACGGGATTTGCTCTTTCGTCAGTCAATGAAGCATTAAGATTTTTAATCTCCTCTTCCTTCTTTAAAATGTAGTCTTTTATAAGCGTGTATTTTTTGAACTGTTCCAGCATTTCTTCGTCACAAAAACAAAAGCTACTCACCTTAAGATAAATAGATCTATTGATTCTACGTCCTCCAGAATTACTCATTCCGCGCCAGTTTTTAAAGGAATCATTTATAAAAGCATAAGTGGGAATGGTGGTAATTGTTTTATCCCAATTTTGAACTTTTACAGTACTTAAATTGATTGACATTACGTCTCCATCTGCATCATATTTTGGCATGGCAATCCAGTCACCTACACGTACCATGTCATATACTGACATTTGGATACTAGCGACAAATCCCAAAATGGTGTCCTTAAAAATCAATAATAAAATTGCCGTCATCGCACCCATTGCACCTAAAAAGTAAAACGGACTTTTACCTAGGAGTAATGATAAGATAAGAATTCCACCCACAAAATACACAATGATATTAAGTACCTGAATGTAGCTTGAAATTGGTTTATCCTTAAAGATATGAGATTGCGATAAAACTTCATTAAAAACGGCTAGTACAGCATTAATCACCCAAATGATTACCATTATTAGCATGACTGAGGCGAGATTCACTGCATATTTTGATATCGTAGGAAATTGACCAAATACAACAGGAACGGCAAAAATAATGATTAATGCAGGCACAATTAAAGCCAGCTTATCAAAAATTCTTTTTTCAACCAAAATGTCATCCCAAGTAACTTTGGTTTTCAAAAATATTTTATGAATAGAACCAACAACTATTTTCTTGGTCAAATACCAAGCAACAAAGCATACAAATACCAATACCATTATTAGAATAGGCAGGTTTATGTAAGCAGCAACATAGGCTTCAATATTAAAATAATCGGTTAGCCAGGTTGGATCTAGTTGTACAGGAGCATTTTTCTCGTCAAAAATAATCATCAATTTAATTTGTTTTTATGCAAAGGTAACATTCATAAAGTAAGACACAGAAAGATTGTCGTCTTTGGCCTTTTCTTAACAGTCTTTTTCAATCTTATAGCGGTATCAAACAAACGGATTATTAAATTTGTATTGACAGTCCTATTAGATGAGATTAAATTACCTCCAATTGATTTTCATGAAATTCTTTTTCTGAATGAAGTCTTTAGGAATTTTATCAAGAATTTCTGATCGTAATGCTTCAATAAGTAGATCTTTCGAAAAAGAATGATGCACTACAATACTAACCTCTCTGACCGGTTTTGGCTCTTCAAAAGGGATGCTGCAACCTAGATCATTCTTGTGAACAGCCATTTCTGGAACTAGGGTGAATCCGCCATAATTGTCTACCATTTTCTTCAACGCTTCGATAGAGCCACTTTGAAACTGAATACTTTTGTTGTTATTTGAATTGTTGCAAATATTTAATACTTGATTCCTAAAACAGTGACCATTTTCTAATAACCATACATTATCGAGTGTTTCTACTTCTTGAGTCGAAATTGACTTTGCTTTTTGCAGCGCGTCATTTTGTTGTCCATAATAAACAAAGGGTTCATTGTATAAATTTACCTCTCTTATAAAAGGCTCGCTCAAAGGAGTAACTAGGATACCAATATCAATTTCTTTTTTTTGCAAGGCAGCAATGATCGCATCCGATTGCATTTCTTGAATTTTTAAAACAGACTTAGGATATTTTTCAGAAAAAGCACCAGATATCAGTGGTATCAGGTAAGGTGAAATAGTAGGGATTATTCCCATTCGAAAAATGCCTTCGATATTATTAAGTTCAGTGCTGACCATATTTTTTAAATCACTCACCTCTCGTAAAATACTTTTTGACTTTCGTACAAACATTTCGCCAAGTTCTGTAGGGCGCAGGGGGTATTTACTTTTGTCGAATATCGCAAACCCAATTTCGTCCTCTAGTTTCTTAACTTGTATAGTAATAGTAGGTTGTGTTACAAAACATTTTTCTGCGGCGGTCACAAAATGCCTGTAAGTATCTAGAGCGATTACATATTCTAACTGTTGTAAAGTCATTATATTGATTTTATTAATACAAATATAAAAATTATTAATTTGATTAATATGTAAAACCGAAAGATATTTGTCACCTAATAAAAATTAAAGACAATGAAATTACTACTTTCTGCATTAGCCTTATCGATAGGCTTGGCTTCAATTGCTCAAAACAAGAGCACAGCCCAAATGATGACATCCAACAGTGGTGCTCCGGTGGGCGACAACCAGAACTCAAAAACAGTAGGGGAGTACGGCCCTGTATTATTAGAAGATACTTATTTAATCGAAAAACTAGCGGCTTTTGATAGAGAGCGTACACCAGAACGTGTTGTACATGCAAGGGGCGCCGGAGCATCGGGCTATTTTGAAGCGAGCCAAGACATGTCAAAATATACAAGAGCTGTTTTATTTTCGAAAGCAGGGAAGAAAACAGAATTAGCGGCACGCTTCTCTACGGTAATCCATGGTAAAGGATCACCTGAAACGGCAAGAGATCCAAGAGGATTTGCTGTTAAATTTTATACAGAAGAAGGGAATTATGATATTGTAGGAAACAATCTTCCTGTATTTTTTATTAGAGACGCAATGAAATTTCCGGATATGGTACATTCTTTAAAACCTTCTCCAGAAACCAATAAGCAAGATCCCAATCGTTTTTTTGATTTCTTTTCGAATGTTCCAGAGGCCACAAATATGATTACAAGACTGTATACCGATTTAGGAATTCCAAAAGGATATCAGTTTATGAATGGAAGTAGTGTTCACGGTTTTAAATGGGTTAATGAAGCAGGGAAAGTGACTTATGTAAAATACTCATGGGTTTCTAAACAAGGTGAAAATAACCTAACCATCGAGGAGGCAGCCAAACAACAAGCGCAAGATTGGCAACATGCTACGGTAAGTTTACGAAAGGATATAGCTGATAAAAAGTTTCCTCAATGGGATTTATACGTGCAAATGATTGCCCCAGAAGATCTTCAGTCATTTGATTTCTGGCCTTTGGATGCTACAAAAGATTGGCCAGCAGATAAAATAGAAAAGATAAAAATCGGTACAATGACTTTGAATCAAAATCCAGTAAATTACTTTGAACAAGTAGAAAGTCTTGCTTTTTCGCCAGGAGATTTGATTCCGGGAGTCGAAGCTTCAGAGGATAAGTTGTTACAAGGTCGTTTGTTTTCTTATTTTGATACGCAAAGACACAGGTTAGGAGGAAACTTTCAGCAGTTAAAAATAAACCAACCATTAGATGCACCTCTAAATTACAATGCTGATGGATATAGCAGCTTTGCAAATAAAAAATTCATAAACCCTGATGTTAATTACCAACCGAGTAACAAGGTAGCATTAAAAGAAGATGCAAAGTACAAGCAATCTGAAACTGTATTAAAAGCTGTGACAATCACTCAAAAGAAAATTTCTAAAACAAATGATTTTGCGCAAGCAGGTGATTTCTACAGAGCATTGTCGAAAAATGAACAAGATAATTTAATTAAAAACTTGGTAGGTGATCTGGGTCAAGTAACTGATAAAACGATCCAGAAGACGATGATTACATATTTCTACAGAGCCGATAGCGACTACGGAATGAGAGTTGCTGCTGCTTTGGGTTTTTCTCAAAAAGATTTTATAAACTAAATTATATACAACCATAACAAAGAGGAAGTAGCAATACTTCCTCTTTATTTAATTAGATAAAAATGAAGAAATTAGCAATAGTATTATTTTTGGTATTTACTGGCTCACTACAAGCACAAACAATTTTTGAAGCTGCTAGAGCAGGAAACACAGCAGAATTGGAAACTCTTTTAAAAGCAAATAAAGAGGTTTTAAACAGTGCCGATAATAAAGGTTTTACACCATTAATTCTAGCTAGTTATAACAATCATGTTGAAACTGTAGTTTACTTGTTAAAAAAAGGTGCATCTGTAAATGAAAAAGATTTGTCAGGAAATAATGCATTAATGGGAGTTTGCTTTAAAGGATATTTTGAAATCGCAAAGTTATTAATTGATAATGGTGCCAACCTAGACCAGCAGAATTATAACAACGCAACGGCTTTGATTTATGCTAGTACGTTTGGTCATGCAGATATTGTTGACTACCTATTAAAAAAAGGAGCCAATAAAGACATTAAGGACAGCAGAGGAAATACTGCCCTAAAACATGCAATTATGCAAGAGAATGAAGATGTTATGAAGTTGCTGTCGATTAAGTCGTTATAGGTCTAGTATGGTCTTTAAAATTTTTAATGAACATTTGATTGCTATTATCCTTAAGGTTTGTCATTCCGAATGAATCTCGCGCACCTTGAGTTGTTTTAATTGAGACGCTTTCAGCGTGACAAGAATGGGCGTAATTGAGAATTTACAATAAATAGGTTTTTTTCTGATATAATGAATCCGCATAGTTTGTCATTCCGAATGAATCTCGTACACCTTGAGTTGTTTTAATTGAGACGCTTTCAGCGTGACAAGAATGGGCGTAATTGAGAATTTACAATAAATAGGTTTTTTTCTGATATAATTAATCCGCATAGTTTGTCATTCCCAATGAATCTCGCACACCTTGAGTTGTTTTAATTGAGACGCTTTCAGCGTGACAAGAATGGGCGTAATTAGAAATTTGTAATACTAGTATTTTGTATTTATAATTAATCCGCATAGTTTGTCATTCCGAAGAAATCTCGCGCACTTTGAGTTACTTGCTTTGAGACGCTTTCAGCGTGACAAGAAGGGGCGTAATTGAGAATCTGTAATAATAAAGTTTTTGCTTCCATAATTAATCCGCATAGTTTGTCATTCCGAATAAATCTCGTGTACTTTGAGTTACTTGCGTTTAGACGCTTTCAGCGTGACAAGAATGGGCGTAAATGAGAATTCACAATAAATAGGTTTTTTTCTAATATTATTAATCCGCATAGTTTGTCATTCCGAAGGAATCTCGCGCACTTTGAGTTACTTGCGTTTAGACGCTTTCAGCGTGACAAGAATGGGCTTAATTGGAAATTTGTAACACTAGTATTCTGTAAATTGGAATTAATAAACTATCTGTATCACTCTATAGTTTCATAGCCCAGATAGGAGCGGCATCCTTTTTATTTTGGGATGGAGCGGTAGCGCAATCTCTAAATAAAAGATATAGCGGATAGCTGGAAGTAGCTCCTGAAAAAAACTAAATTTAGGAAAGTGGAAACTTGAATAGTTTTTTGTATTTTTGCACTCCAAATAAAGGACTAAGGATATGTTAGATAGACTTCAAATAGTAAAGCAGCGTTTTGATGAGATTTCGGATTTGATTATTCAGCCGGATGTGATCTCTGACCAAAAACGTTACGTACAACTAAATAAAGAATACAAAGACTTGAAAGCTTTGGCTGAAAAGAGAGACGAATATGTGCTCTTGATGGCTAATATCGAAGAGGCAAACGAAATAATCGCTGACGGTAGCGATGCAGATATGACCGAAATGGCCAAGATGCAACTTGATGAATCTAAGACAAGATTGGCAGAATTAGAGGAAGAGATCAAATTTATGTTGATCCCTAAAGATGCTGAAGACGCTAAGAATGTCATGGTGGAGATTCGTGCAGGTACGGGTGGGGATGAGGCTAGTATATTTGCTGGTGATTTGTTCCGTATGTACACTAAATACTGTGAGAATAGAGGTTGGAGAACTTCTGTAGTGGATATGAATGAGGGTACATCGGGTGGTTTTAAAGAGGTAATCTTTGAAGTTACAGGTGAGGATGTTTATGGTACTTTGAAGTTTGAAGCGGGTGTTCACCGTGTGCAACGTGTACCACAAACAGAAACGCAAGGTCGTGTACACACTTCTGCAGCTACAGTTATGGTTTTGCCAGAAGCAGAGGAATTTGATGTGCAAATTGATATGAATGATGTTCGTGTCGATTTCTTCTGTTCATCTGGTCCTGGTGGGCAGTCTGTAAATACTACCAAATCGGCAGTACGGTTGACACACGTTCCTACGGGATTGGTAGCACAATGTCAAGATCAAAAATCACAACACAAGAACAAAGACAAAGCATTTATTGTATTGCGTTCTCGTCTATACGAACAAGAGTTAGCTAAAAAACAAGCTGAAGATGCTACCAAACGTACTTCTCAAGTTAGTTCTGGTGACCGTTCGGCAAAGATTCGTACGTATAACTACGCACAAGGTCGTGTAACAGATCACCGTGTAGGTTTGACTTTGTATGATCTGGGAAATATTATGAATGGTGATATTCAGAAAATTGTTGAGGAACTTCAACTGGTAAATAACATGGAGAAATTAAAAGAAGCTAGTGAAGTCTTTTAATTAAGAGCTATATATATTTAAGAGATGCCATACTGTATGTACAGTATGGCATTTTTTTTTGGTTAGGTTTTGGTTAACTTTTTAATAATAGGAAAGTTGTCATTAAAATTTGTTAAATTTTTCATACTTTTGCGCAAAATATACCAATTAATTAAGTTGAATTTAATTCAAAAAAAATGAAAAAAAGTTTATTAGGAATTGTTGCTCTTACAAGTTTTATGGCCGCAAATGCACAATCGTATTTAGGCTATACGCACGATAACTACGCAGGAGTGCAAGGAGTTTTATTTAATCCCGCATCGATTGTAGATTCTCGTTTTAAAACAGATATTAATTTATTTTCGATTAGTTCGTCGGTAAACAATGATGCTTACGGAGTAAGTTTATCTGATGCCTTAAAATCTGACTTTGATTTTGATACACAAGCTAGAAAATCTTTTTCAAATAATAACAATGCGGTTACCAATACCGATATCATGGGACCATCGGTAATGTTTAACATTGCTCCAAAACATTCATTAGCTGTTTTTACAAGAGCTAGAGCATTTGTAAATGTGCATAGCATTAATGGGCAAGTGGTAAATGATTTGACAAAAGACGATAGTGTTTCATTTCCTTCTACTTCATTAGGTAGTCCAAATGCAGTGGGTAACTCTTGGGGAGAAGTTGGGATTTCGTATGCAGCAGTTTTGATGCAAAGAGGCGAACACTTCTTAAAAGGAGGTATTACTGCCAAATATTTACAAGGTGTTGCTAACTATCATTTTCGTGGTGATAATGTAACGGCACAATACATTGAGACAGGAAATCCATTCTCTGATACTTATGTTACTACAGGTAATGCAACTTATGGTTCAAGTCAAGATTTTGCCACCAACGATAAGATAGATGTAGATTTTAAATCAAGAGGTTTTGGTGTTGATCTAGGTTTGGTTTACGAGTGGAGACCAGAGTATGATGCTTCTAGAGCAGATATCAATAATTTAAAAGATGTAAACAAATACAAAGTTCGTTTTGGTTTCTCTGTGACCGATTTAGGTTCTATGAGATATGATAAAGGAGTTCGTAATGACTATAACTTAAATGGATCATTCTCTCAAAATGATTTTGATGGTTACGATAACTTTGATGAATTTATGAAAGGGGAATTTACTCCAACAACTACAAATAGTAAAGTGAGGTCTTATTTACCAACTGCTTTACATGCAGATATAGATTGGAACATTCACAATAAATTTTACTTAAATGTAAATGGTGATTTAGGCGTTGTTGATAGTAATGATTTAAATCAAAACAGTATTGCAAATAGAATAAGTGTTACACCTCGTTTTGAGTCAAAATGGTTTAGTTTTTATGTTCCTGTTTCTTATATGGATTACAGCAAGCAAACACAAGTTGGAGTTGGATTGCGTACAGGAGTATTCTTTATCGGATCTGGATCGGCTATTTCGAACATAATTTCGGATAATTCTAAATCGGTTGATTTCCATTTAGGATTAAAAATTCCAGTTTACCAAAAAAGAACTAAAGATGTTCCAGTAGAAGTAGTGGAGGAAGTTGTAGTTATTACAGATACTGATGGAGATGGAGTTGAAGATGCAGCAGATGATTGTCCTAATATTGCAGGTCCTGTTGAGAATAAAGGTTGTCCTTATTTGGATTCAGATAAAGATGGTGTATTGGATAAAGATGATAAATGTCCTACTGTAGCGGGTTCTATGGAAAATAACGGTTGTCCTTGGAAAGATACTGACGGAGATGGAGTTGCTGATAAAGATGACAAATGTCCAAAAGTAAAAGGTACTATTGCAAACCAAGGATGTCCAGAAGCGACAGCTGAAGTGATTAAAAACCTTAACAGTTATTCAAAAGCAGTTTTATTTGATTCAGGTAAATCTACAATTAGAGAAGTTTCTAATGCGAAATTAAACGAAATTGTAAAAGTAATGAATGAGTACAATGCAACTAATTTTAAATTAGAAGGATATACAGACAGTACAGGTATCGCCGCTAAAAATTTACAATTGTCGAAAGATAGAGCTGCGGCAGTAAAAAATTATTTAATCGCTAAAGGAATTAGTGCTGATAGACTTACATCTGAAGGATACGGTATCGACAAACCTATTGCATCAAACAAAACAGTTGCAGGTAGAGCTGAAAATAGAAGAGTTGAAATTATACTTGTAAAATAAAATAATTTACGAGCATAATAAATAAAAAAAGGAGCCATTTGGCTCCTTTTTTTTGCTTAAATACCAAACTATTGTTTAGCTGCTGCATTTTCTTCAGATTTTGCTCCCATACGGTTTACAGTATACATTGGTGCAAATTTGATTTTTAATCCTGCAATCTTGCGATTGTCTTCAGCTGAAAGCCCTTCTTTTTCTACAGTGTTTTTACGGCTGTCAAGTGCTTCATAAGCTATTTTGATTTGATCCCATTCTTCTCTTGAATATTTATCTTTATTGTTCTCAACTGTGTGAACAAAATTTTGATATACAGAATGAATGTTATCTTTGTTTACCCACATGAATTGCATGTCATCACTTACATAACTATCTCCAAACAAAGATTTATTATAAGTATCTTTAGCATCTTGCTTCTTCGCAACTACCTTGGCTTTAAAGTCATTGTATTTTGTTGTCGCTTCATCAAGATCAGATTGGATTTTATCTTTATCTGTAGCTGTAGTAACTGCTAAATCTGCTTCATCTTTGATCTGATTGTATCTTGAGTCGATAGCGTCCCAGTTTTCGCTTGCATTTTCTTCAGCAATATTGCTAATTGAATCTACATATTGATTGTAAACTGTTACTTTCTTCTCAGCATTTTGTTGCGTCTCATCTTTACAAGATGTAAAGAAGATTGCTGATGCGGCGATAAAAACTGATAATTGAATTTTTTTCATGTTATTTGATTTTAGGTGTGATAAATTGGTGTTGCTGTACTTTTCAGTACGGTGCTTACAACACTTGTTTATTCATTTTCTTGATATTGTTCATTTCTGATTCTGCATCTTCAACGAACTCTTCTCCTTTGTGCAAAGTTGATTGATACTTATTGTTGATAGTATCTTTAAGTTGATCAATTTTTGCTTTGATCTCGTCAGTTTTCTTTGCTGACTTTTTCGCAATTTTATCACGTGTTTCACTTCCTTTTTCTGGAGCGAATAAGATTCCTAATGCTGCTCCTATTGCTGCTGCTCCTAATATTCCGAATATTGTGTTACTTGATTTCATAATGTTTTTTTTTAAATGTTTAAATTCCTTTTCCTCTTATTATTCTTAAAATGATAGCTATCAAAGCGATTACCAATAGAACATGGATTAATGATCCCGCACTATAAACAAACACTCCCAGTGCCCATGATATAATAAGTATTACTGCAATTAGATATAATAAATTTGACATAGTTTCTATTATTTAGGTTATTGTATTTAGTTAAGTTTTAAAGTCATGTAAACGCTTACATTACTGTTTTTTCCATCTGGAACTGTGTATTCTACTCCTGCAATTGATCTCTCTTTACCAACAGTCGTTAAACCGTAGTTATAACGTGCTCCAAATCCAACTCTGTCAAAGTCAAGTCCAATACCTGCAGATAAACCTGCGTCAAACTTTTTAAAGTCATCATTATCGTAGGATTGTGATCCATCAAATGTTCCTTCTCCCGAAACTTCTGCATCAATTAAATAAGCCACATATGGTCCAGCATGAACACTTAAATTTTTAGTAATGTTTCCCTTTACCAAGATTGGTACTTCAATATAATTCAATTTGAATTTTGCCGTTCCAGATGCAAATGCATTGTCATAAACCAGTTCAGATCCTTTTCTACTGTAAAGTACCTCTGCTTGAATGGCAGCAAAATCTGTAATAGGAAGTAATGCATATACACCAGCATTGAAACTAGTTAATACATTATTATCATCAACATCCTCTGTATACATATTAGAGAAATTTACACCACCTTTTACACCAAATTGCGCGTCACCAGTATTTACTTGTGCATGTGTTCTTGTTGATCCTAGTCCAATTAGTAATGCTAGGGCTGCTACTGTTTTAATTGAATTTTTCATATTTTTTAAAAATTTATTTTGTTTGTTAATACATTACAAAGATGCAACAGCAACCGATATTTGCTGTTATAACATATTTGTGATGTTTTATAGAATTACCATTTCGTCGAAAAATAACCAAAAAAAAGCTCCTCAGTTGTAGAGGAGCTTAATTGATTTAATTGGTAATATGTTGTATTTAAGGGTTTTGCGCCATGTTTTCTTTCTCTTTTTTCGCATCTTGTAAATTTCGCTCTTTAGAAACAACTTGCATTGCATGAACGATATCTGCATGTTTTGATGGCATAATTGGTGTTGAAAACTGTACGGCATAATTCATAGCGAACTCGGCCCCAAAATATAAGATTACGGATGAGTAGTAAACCCAAGTCATTACTACAACAAAAGATCCGGCTGTACCGTAAACATCTTGAATATTGGAATTGGAGATATAGATGGATATTAAAAATTTTCCGATCATAAATAAAATTGCAGTAACGAATGAGGCTAATCGCACCTGTCTCCATTTAATTTGCGCATCTGGTAGAATAGTAAAGATAGCACCAAAAAGCAATGATATAATTCCGAAAGTAATCAAACTATTAAGTACGTATACTAAATAGTAGAGTGTATCAGAAAATAGAGAGAAAAAGTGAGTACTAAGTCCGTCCATTATAGCAGATACACCTAAAGATACCAGTAATATAAAACCAAAACTACCAATTACCCCAAATGATAATAATCTCGATTTAAGAAAAAGCCAAATTCCGGATTGTTTTTTAGGTCTAAAGCCCCAAATGGTATTTATTGAATCTTGTATTTCTGCAAACACAGATGTAGCACCAATAAGCAAAGTAACGACTCCGATAACTCCCGCCATTGTACTACTTTTTGATAAGGACAAATTCTCAATTATATTTTGAATTTGCACAGCACTAGAAGGTCCAACAAAACTTTTTATCTGACCAAATATTTTACCTTCAATGGCTTCTCTTCCCAAAAAGATATCAGAAAGGTAGAGTATAACTAATAATAAAGGTCCCAAGGAGAACATTGTTACATATGCTAGAGATGCGCTCATCTTCATGACTTTGTGTTCTAAGAAGGAAGCTATAGTTTGTTTAATTACTTCCCATAATGCTTTAAAGTATTCTTTTGATAATTTCATATTGATTTCAATTTAAAAGTAGTTCCCAACATTTTGCTATTTTGCTTCATCAGTAAAGCAGATTTTTCTGCAAAAGTTTTGAACTCAGGATTTGTTGTAGAATTTTTAATGTCTTCGAGTAAATTGATTTGTAGATTGATTTCACTGATTAAAAGTTTTACCAAATAATTAGTCGAATTTTCGCTGTCCAAAGAATCTTTATTCAAATTTAATTGGTAAAAAGGTTTTGGAACGATTGTTAGATTTTTTTTAGTTAATTCTTTAAAATCTCGATCATTTCTTTGATGATCTTCCTTTACTTTCAAAATTAACTTTAGATGGGGCACGTGTTTAGATTGATAAAAAATCATAGAACTAATATCTATAACTTTTTTATTGGCTTCGTTCAAGTAAGAGAGACTATTGAAGTCTAAGGTAGATGTCACATCCGGACTCATTTCTTGAATACTCACGTTCAAAGCATCTTTTTTGATATTTTGACAAGAAAAGAACGTAGTCGTCGCAATCAAAATAAAAGTGAATAATATTATATTTGAAAGACGTATTCTTTTCATGGCTGTATTTTAGTACAAATCTAGAGATAGTATCTATGCATGTATTACAGTTTTAATCCAATGACTTACATAATTCCCACTTGAATAAAAAGCATAGCTAATATAAGTAGTGAGGGGTATGTATATAGTATATACAGGGATGTCTATGAGATTAATAAATATCAAGTAAAAGAACGCAGTTAATCGCTCTATAATTTAAACGGGAATGTAAAAAGTAAAAGTCGTTCCGATATCTGGAGTACTAGTTGCGTAAATGTAACCATTATGAGTTTCTATAATCTTCTTGCAGATAGCTAATCCAACACCAGTACCTTGGTACTCTGTTTTACCATGGAGGCGATTAAAAAGTAAGAATATTTTCTCGGCATGTTCCTGTTCAAAACCAATACCGTTATCGACAAATTCAAATTTGTAATATCGCTTATTACTTTTCTCTGCAATTAGTTTATCACTCTTTGCGCTAACCTCTGAATATGTTAGTTTAATTACGGGTGCTACATCTTCCTTTGAATATTTTATAGCATTGCTTAGCAAATTTGAAAATAACTGTTGAACTAAGAAATGTACTCCATTGATAACTGGTAAATTACTATTGGTAATTGTGGCGCCTTTATCTTCAATAATTTGAGATAATTCAAGTTGACTATCAGCAAATACTTCATTTAAATCAATTGGTACAAGATTGGTGTCAGATCTACTTGTTCTAGAATATTGCAATAAATCATTGATAAGTACACGCATTCTATTTGATGCATTTTCGATTCGAGTTAGATATTCTTTTCCAAACTCCGAAAGATTGTCTTTTTCCTTATCGTTAATTCTAGAAACAAAAGTCTGAATTTTACGCAATGGCTCTTGTAAATCATGACTGGCAACATGGTTAAATTCATTTAATTCTTTTATGTTCTGCTCTAGTTCTCTATTTCTATCTTTTAATTGCAAACTTTTATTGAAGTCTTCGGTTACGTCTTGCGTAGTACCGATCATACTTCTTGTTCCTGTAATGTCGGTAAATGATGTTGCATTAGATTTGAACCTTCTAATTTCGCCATCTTTACGGGTCACTCGATAACTTATCGAAGGGAAAATTTGCTCAGCTTGCGCTTTTTCGTGCGCATTTACAAGAAAGTGTCGGTCCTCAGCATATACAAATTCCAAAAAGTTGTCTGCCGTCGGACTGAAAGATTGCGGTTCGTATCCTAGTAATCTAAATTGATTATTTGAAAATATATACTCCATCGTATCGTAGTTGATTACCCAACTACCATATTTACCTAATATCTCCGCTTGCTTGCTTGATTCTTCAAAAATCTTAAGCTCGTTGTAATTTTGTTGTAATAATTTGGTTTTATTATCCTCAAGGGTAATGTCTTCTGTCACTCCGAGAATTGTTTGATTGTTTAACTTATCAGTAAACAATTTACCCGTCGCTCTCAATAAACGAATTTCACCATCTGGTCGAATGATTCGAAAGTATGAATAAGGAAGCTCTTTGTTCGTCAAGATATTATCAACGATTGAGCTTACTTTGTCCTTATCTTCCGGATGAACATATTGATCGAAATTTTCGTCGTTAGCTTCAAACGACTGCGGTTCGGTTCCTAGAATTCGATAAAAATTATCAGAGTAGGAAATTTTATTTTCGATTAAATCCCATTCCCATGTTCCAAATTCCGATAATATTTCTGCTTGATAGCTTAAAAATTGAGATTTGTTTAATTCAATATTAGCAGCTTGTAATCGTTCTACATCTTTATTTATTTTATAGTATGCAAAAATTAATACTAATAGCGTAATAAAAATTATACTAAGAGTTAGAATAGGGGTAAGGTAAATTTGATTTTTGTAGAGTTGATTGCGATTTTTTAGATACATCTCCTCCAAAGCGATCATCTCGTTCAACTTATTTCTAATTTTAGCTAGAAGTTCGGTGCTTTCTCTGAAGTTTTTCTTGAAAAAATAATCTTGACGGCTAACGATGGTCGTATTGGCATCAGAATAATTATCAATAAATTGATAACGTTTGTCGATTATTTCAAACAACGCCTCTACTTTTTTGGCTTGAATCGGACTGTCTTCAGTAAGTTGTTTTAATAAAATAAATGACTTATTGACATTTTTGGTCGCTGTTCGGTAGGGCTTTAAATAAAGACTATCCTTAGAAATCATGTATCCTCTCATGCTTTCTTCGGAGTCTTTAATGTAAGAATATAAATGTTCCAGCTCTAAGTTAACTTCATAAGTATGCATTAGCAACTTAGAAGAATCTGAGATATTCTTAATATGTTTCACGGTAATAACAGCTATAAACAGTAAAACTGTCAAGCTTACAGCAAATATAATTTTGTGATAAACGGAGGATTTATATCTGTTATTTTTCATGAACTATAATCGTAGTAAAAAGTTTTCTTTGTTCAATCCATTGGTATGGTACTGCCAATTGATTACAACTACATCTGATAATATCTTTTTGAGATCATTAAAATTGCTTGGCTTTTTAATATAGATATTGGCACCTAACACGAAGGTATTCTCAATGTCTTTCTCAGAAGATGAGGTCGAATAAATAGCAATAGCAATATTTTTGAAAGCATCATTTTTCTTAATAGCTTCCAAACAACCCATTCCATTCAAAATAGGCATGTTTAAATCTAGGAATATAATATTGGGTAAAATTGTATCGGGATGATTCAAATAATTCAATAATTCCTTTCCGTTGTTTACAGTGTTGACTTTTGTATTAATTTTAAGCTCATCAAAAGCATCTGTAAAGAATAATCTATCATCTTCATCATCGTCTGCCAATGTTATAAGTATAGAATCGTGTTGCATATTTTAGTAATTTTGGTTTTGAGAAGCGATTTCTCGACGTTTTTTAATAATTCTTTGAAAAGCTGAAGGTGTAATTCCGGTAGTATTTTTAAACTGTGAACTTAAATGTGCTACACTAGAATAATTAAGTTTAAAAGCAATCTCTGTCAATGACAACTGACCGCTAATGATTAATTGTTTTGTATGTTCAATTTTTTGTAAAATAATAAAATTTTCAATAGAAGTATAAGTCACTTCAGAAAATAAATTAGACAAATAACCGTAACTGTGATTTAATTTCTCTGCCAAGTAAACAGAACTTTTTACATTGACAGTAACATCTTCAGTAAATACCATTTCGACAATTAAATCTTTAATCTTTTGAACAAGAATAGTTTTTTGATTCTCTACAATTGTAATTCCATAAGGATGAAGTAAGTCAGTGAATTTTTTAATCTGTTCTTCAGAGACAGCACTTAAAAATTCAACTTCACCAAATCCTAATATTCTATATTTTATTTGGGATTCGTCTAGTTTTTCTTCTAATATTCTATTGCAGATACTGTTGAAATCAAATTTGATAAAAACCTTCATATTGTGTGTTTTGTTACGAAATTAACCAAAAATATCTAAGTCTCCTTTAGATATTTTATTGTTTTTTAAATAATATTATTTGATAGTTTTTTTGTAAGACTATTATTTATAATTCTCATTCTGTTTTTACTCTAGTACTAAAATACTTGTCATTTGCTTCCCCTAGTAAAAATCCAATTCCTTTCATATGCCTCGAATTGTCAAATATTACTTTTAAAGAGGCTGTTATTGGTAATGCTAGTATCATTCCTGGTATACCCCACAACATGGAGAAAAGCACAATTGATAAAATGGAGACAAAAGCATTTAAAGAAACTTTGCTTCCTGTAATTTTTGGTGTTATAAAGTTACCTTCTAAAAACTGAATAAAACCAAAAACTCCAATCACCCCAACAGCATACCAATATGAATCTTTGGTTGCTAACGCTATTAACGCGGGTAAAATTGAACCAATAATAATACCGATATAAGGTATAAGTAACAATAAAGCACAAAGGAAACCAAAGAAAAAGGGAAATTCGATTCCCAATATTAGTAATCCTATACTATTAAGAATTCCAACAATTACCATAACGCTAACTAAACCAAGTAGGTAGTTTTGTTGTACGATGTACAGTTGACTCAATATATGACGCATCTTTGCTTTGGTCGTAAATCCGATTGTTATCTTATATATAAAGCTCACCAAAAAATTGCGATACAATAGAAAAAGGAACATATACAAGGGTGATAAGAAAAAATCTCCAAGTATTCCTCCGGACTTAGTCAAAAACTGCAGTATTTTGCTAGAATTTTGTTTGACGATTTCTTTGGCTTTGAGATCTCCTCCACCTACAAAATCCCTGCTTTTTACTCCTAGTAACTGCTCTAAATCTCGAAGCATTGGCGTAACTTTTCGTTCTATTTGTACATAATATTTGCTGCTCTTACTCATTATGTCTTCAAACTGTATACCTATTAAAATAAAAACCGCAAATACTATTATCGAAAAAATGATGATAGATAGTGAAATTGATAAGATTCGATTCCATTTCAATTTTATTTCAAAAAATTGTACAATCGGAAATATTAAGACACTTAATATAATTGCAAAAATTAAAGGAATTATAAAATCCTGTAATAAGTACGCGATGAGCACAATTAAAGAAATCCCTAATAAGTTTAGCGCATAATGATTTTTAACTGCCATAGTATGAGTGTCTGTTATATGATAAGATAGCCTATTGGATTTAATTCCTTAAAAATAAGAATTAAAAATCAATAGGCTTCTAATTTCAAGCATGAAATATTTTAGACTATAGGTCGGCAATCATTTTACGAACTTCGTCTTTTGATTTACCTAATTTTTGCTCTAGTTTCCCAAGCATCTCGTCCTCTTTTCCTTCGGCATATAGCAAATCATCATCTGTTAGATCAGCATATTTTTGCTTCAATTTACCTTTTAATTCGTTCCAGTTTCCTTTAATTTCTTGATTATTCATAATTTCTAATATTAAATTTATATTGTATTTCTATTATTTGTTATCGTTATTGTATCTTCTCAAGATCCAAGCTTGTGCCTCGTGTTTTTGAATAATTCCAGTCAAGAAATCAGCAGTTCCAAAGTCATCCGTTTCTTCTGTTTCTTTGATAAATTCACGAATTTTACTCACCATTGTTCGGTAATCTTCTAGTAACTCTTGAACCATTGCCTCTTTTTGTTTGTATTCAGCACATTCATCAAGTATAGATTGATCTGTGAATTCTGCCATTGTACCAATAGCGTTTTCACCAAGTTTTCCGATTCTTTCTGCTACTTCATCAATGATTAATTCTAGTTCATTATATTGACCTTCAAAAAGTTTGTGCATTTCCATAAAACTAGTTCCGGCAACATTCCAGTGAAATTTTCTTGTCTTTACGTATAAGACCATTTCACTCGCCAAAACTGTAGTAAGATTTTTAACAATTGACTTCATTTCTTTTTGCGGCATTCCTAATTTAGTATCCATTTTTTGATATGTTTAATTATTAATTGTTATCTCTTAACAAAGATATTGTAGTAGTGGACTTATAGTTTTACAGAATTATTTAGGTTCATTATAAAATTTCTATGTGGTTAATAATTGCAGCATTTATTCTTATAAGTAGAGCAAAAACATCTTGCTTTTATGATATTGGAATTCAATAAAATAATTAGAGAAAGGTATAATTTGACCCGAACAGAAAATGTTATTTTTGATTACTTAATCGATATTATTATGACAACCCCATTACTAGCATTTAATGACAAAGGCATTTATTGTGCTATTGCAGATGTGTATTTAGATCCGTGGAAGCCTGTAACCAATGCAATTATTACTCACGGGCATGCAGACCATTCCCGATGGGGCCATAAAAACTATATTACACATAAAACCAATGTTCCAATTATTCTGCATCGTTTGGGTGAAATCAATGTGTCTGGTGTTGAATGGAATGAAACCTTTACTATTAATAATGTGAAATTTTCATTACATCCTGCCGGTCATATTATTGGGAGCTCTCAAGTTAGAGTTGAACATAAAGGGGAAGTATGGGTATTTACAGGAGATTATAAAACTGAAGACGATGGTATTTCCGTTCCATATGAAGTAGTCAAATGCGACACCTTTATTACAGAATGTACTTTTGGCTTACCAGCTTTTAAATGGACGCCACAAGCAGAGGTAATGGAAAACATCAATAATTGGTGGTTAGAAAATCAAGCAGAAGGTAAGACATCTATATTATTTGGTTATTCATTAGGTAAAGCACAACGATTATTAAAATATTTAAACCCAGAAATTGGTCAAATATACACACATGGTTCTATCGAAAATATGACGAATGTCCTAAGACCAATGGTTGAATTTCCTAAAACAACTTTGATCACACGTGAAACTAAAAAAGAAGAATTATTAGGGAATATAGTTCTAGCTCCTCCAAGCGCACATGGAGGTACTTGGATCAGAAAAATGACTCCATTTGTCACTGGATCAGCCAGTGGATGGATGGCTTTTCGCGGAGCAAGGCGGAGGAGAGCTGTAGACAAAGGCTTCGTATTAAGTGACCACTGCGATTGGTATTCTTTACTGGATAGCATAAAAGCTACCGGAGCAGAAAAAGTTATCTGTACCCACGGTTATACTGATATTTTTTCGAAATACTTACGGGAGCTAGGATACGATGCCAGAACGGAAAAAACACAATATGAAGGAGAATTATCTGAAATTGATAAAACGGAAGAGTAATCCTTTTTTTACACATGATTTATGAGAAATTTTGCCGACTTAATAAAAACATTAGACAGTACCAATAAAACTACAATTAAGGTTGCGGCACTAACTACGTACTTTAAACAAGCTTCGCCAGAGGATAAAGTTTGGACGATTGCAATCCTTTCACATCGTCGACCACCAAGACCAGTAAACACAACGCTCCTAAGACTTTGGGCCAATGAATTGGCCAATATTCCGATGTGGTTATTTGAGGAAAGCTATCACATTGTCGGGGATTTAGCAGAAACAATAGCTTTGATAATTCCTACCACAAAAGAACATTCTGATAAAAGTTTAACAGAGTATCTAGAGGAAATTATAGCTTTAAAGAAAAAGCCAGAAGAAGAGAAGAAAGCCTATTTACAACAAAATTGGTTGGCTCTAAACTATTATGAGAGATTTGTTTTTACTAAATTAATCACGGGTAGTTTTAGAATTGGGGTAAGTCAAAAATTAATGACAAGGGCCTTATCAAAGGCAGAAGATGTTGATGAAGATGTTCTGGCTTATAAATTGATGGGTAACTGGGATCCAAATAAAATCACTTTTCAAGAGTTAATCTTAGATGAAAAAAGTAGTGATTACTTATCAAAACCTTATCCTTTTTATTTGGCTTATCCTATTGAAGGAGATGTAGAGAATTTGGGAAAAGTGGAGGAGTGGTCAATTGAACACAAATGGGATGGTATCCGTTCGCAAACAATTATACGTGAGGACGAAATTTTTGTTTGGTCTAGAGGAGAGGAATTAGTTACCGATAAGTATCCAGAATTTCAAGCTTTTCTAGGCGTTATTCCAAATGGAACAGTCATAGATGCAGAGATTCTAGCATTTTCGAATGGAGAGATAGGTACTTTTAATGATTTGCAGAAACGCATCGGACGCAAGACGGTATCTGCAAAATTATTAGAGAGCAATCCAGTGATTTTAAAAGCATATGATATTCTAGAGTGGGAAGGGAGAGATATTAGGAATGAAACGTATGAATTTCGCCGAAAACTTTTAGAACAATTGTATGAAGCAGTAAAAGAGACTAAAATTCCCTTTTCTATATCCGAACGAGCAACAATTGCTTCTTGGGATGAAGTTGCAAGCGAGAGAATGCTAGCCAGAGAAAAAAGAAGTGAAGGACTGATGATCAAAAGAACCAATTCGACGTACCAGGTTGGTAGAAAAAAAGGAGATTGGTGGAAATGGAAATTAGAGCCACTAGTAATCGATGCAGTTTTGACCTACGCGATGCGCGGAAGCGGACGACGTAGCAACTTATTTACCGATTATACTTTTGCGCTCTGGCAGGAGAATGAAGCTGGAGAAAAAGAGCTTGTCACTTTTGCCAAAGCGTACTCGGGACTCACAGACGCCGAATTTAGAAAAGTAGACGATTTTATAAAGAAAAATACAGTAGAGAAATTTGGACCAGTACGAAGCGTAACTCCCCAATTAGTGTTCGAAATAGGTTTTGAGGGTATTGCTTTTTCCAAAAGACATAAAAGTGGAGTTGCCACTCGTTTCCCACGTATATTGAGATGGAGATTAGATAAAAAAATAGCCGATGCAAATACAATCGAGGATTTGAAAAGCATGATAATCTAAAACTAAATGAACAGAACAAAATTAATCGATATCGCAGAAGATTGGTTTTACCAACAAGATTGGAAACCTTTTCCGTTTCAAAAGCAAACTTGGAATGCCTTTTTACAAGGGAAGAATGGATTGCTAAACGCGCCTACTGGAAGCGGAAAAACTTATGCGCTATGGTTGCCTATCGTTCTCAACTATATTAATGAAAATCCCGATTACAAGACCAAACACAAACCAGGTTTAAAAGCAATTTGGATTACACCACTACGAGCATTATCTGCAGAAATAAAGCAAGCAGCTTCTCGAGTTGCAGATGATTTGGATTCCAAAATGACTGTTGGAGTACGTACGGGAGACACCACTGCCAGCGAACGTACAAAGCAGAAAACCAAAATGCCCGATTTACTGATCACGACTCCAGAAAGTTTACAATTATTAATTGCGACCAAGGGATATGAAAAAATATTCGGCTCCTGCACTGCCATCATTATTGATGAGTGGCACGAACTCTTAGGAACAAAACGTGGAGTACAGATGGAATTGGCGCTATCGAGATTAAAATCTGTCGCTCCCAAAATGAGAGTTTGGGGGATCTCAGCCACGATTGGTAATCTTGAATTGGCTCAAAAAGTATTATTAGGAAATGAAACTGAAGCACTAGAAAATTCTGTTTTAATCAAAGCGAATATTCATAAAAAGATTACTGTAAAATCAATACTTCCTGCCAAGATAGACTCCTATCCTTGGAGGGGTCATATGGGGTTGCATTTGATGCGCGAGGTAGCCAAAATTATCAAGAGTAGTAAAACCACACTTATATTTACCAATACCAGGTCGCAATGTGAAATATGGTTTCAAGCTTTGTTAGAAAAATACCCAGAGTTTGCTGGTGAGATGGCTATGCACCACGGTAGTATAGCTAGAGAAACAAGGGTTTGGGTCGAAAATGCAATAAAGAATGAGGATCTAAAAGTTGTTGTTTGTACTTCAAGTTTGGATTTGGGAGTTGATTTTGCACCTGTTGAAACGATCATCCAAGTTGGTGGTCCCAAAGGTGTTGCTCGATTTTTACAACGAGCAGGTAGAAGTGGACACCAACCGGGTAAAGAAAGTGTTATTTATTTCTTGGCCACTCACGCGATGGAATTGATTGAAGCTTCGGCATTGAAAAACGCTGCTGAAAAAAATATAATCGAAGACCGAGTTCCTTATTTAAATAGTTATGATGTACTGATTCAATATCTCAATACGTTAGCCGTTTCTGATGGTTTTTATCCGGATGATATTTATAAGGAAGTGCAACAAACGTTTTGTTTTCAAAATATCACAGCAGACAATTGGCGATGGATTCTTAATTTTATCACCAACGGAAGTCAAAGTTTGGAACGCTATGATGAATTCAAAAAAGTCGAAATTGATGAAGCAGGATTGTTTAAGATAAATAGTCGTAGAACTGCAATGCAACATCGTATGCAAATAGGTACAATTGTGAGCGATGCTGTTCTAAGTATTAAATTTGTAAGTGGTGGCTATATCGGTTTTATAGAGGAGTGGTTTGCTTCAAAACTGCAAAAGGGAGACACATTTGTGTTTGGTGGTAAAAAATTAGAATTTTACGCTTTGAAAAATATGCAAGTGTTAGTTCGAAAAGCTTCTGTAAAGAGAACGGCAAAAACTGTCAGCTGGATGGGAGGAAGAATGTCTTTTTCTGCTCAGATGAGCGAAATGTTGCGTGCTGAACTATATGCAGCCAACAGCGGCAACATGACTCCAGAGCTAAAAGCACTAGAACCTGTCTTTTCGAGACAGAAAAAAGAAAGTATTATTCCAAACGACAATCAATTTTTAATCGAGAAGTTCAAAACTCGAGAAGGATTTCATGCGGTTTTTTACCCTTTTGAGGGTAGATTTGTACACGAAGCTTTGGCAAGTGTTTTGTCTTATCGAATTTCACTACTTTTGCCAATAACTTTTTCTTTGGCTTATAACGATTATGGTTTTGAACTGCTTTCGGATCAGGAAATAGATTTAGAGTCAGTATTTGATAACAATCTATTTACGGCCGACTACCTGCATGAAGATCTGCAACAAAGCCTTAATGCAACCGAAATGGCCAGAAGAAAATTTAGAGATATTGCTGTGATTTCGGGGCTTTTATTTACAGGGATGCCAGGCAAATTTGTAAAAACAAAACATTTGCAAAATGGATCACAATTACTGTTTGAAGTTTTTAGGGATTATGAACCCGATAATTTACTACTGCAACAAGCTTACATAGAAACTTTCGAACACCAATTAGAAGAAGGTCGATTGCTGCAAGCCTTGGAACGGATTAATAATCAGGAAATAGTTGTGAAAAATTGTGAAAAACCAACGCCTTTTAGTTTTCCGATAATTACAGATAGGCTAAGAGAAAAATTATCTAGTGAAAGTCTAGCAGACAGAATTGCAAAAATGACCGCTAGTTATATGAAAGTTTAAAATAAATATGAATATTACCATAAGGAATCAAATTTTTACACTTCACCATCTAGGTGCTATCTACTGGAATGATAAAAAAACACTATTAATTTCGGACGTACATTTCGGAAAAGTAGCTCATTTTCGAAAACACGGAATTGCAATACCTAGAGCTTTGCTTAACGAAAATTACAACAACTTAGATACATTAATCGCATCATTCGATCCAGAGAAAATTATTTTTTTGGGTGATTTATTTCATAGTATTTTAAATGCCGAATGGGAGCTATTTGCAGATTGGACAACATCCATTCGTCAAGAAATTATTCTTATCGAAGGAAACCATGACGTGATAGCGAAGGAAAATTATTTGGATTTAGATATAGCGGTTATACCCGAATTACGCTTGGATGATTTTCTATTGACGCACCATCCTGTTGAAACAAATGGTTATTTCAATTTTTGCGGACACATTCATCCAGGAGTTAAACTCTTTGGTCTTGGTAGGCAGCATTTAAAATTGGCTTGTTTTTTTCAGACAGCAAACCAAATGATTTTACCTGCTTTCGGTTCATTTACAGGTAAATATTTTATAGCACCAACAAACGGAAATATAATTTATGGTATTGCTGATGCTACTGTTTTTAAAGTAAAGTTTAGTGAACAAGTTTAATTTGACTCAATGAATTTTTGAGCAAATTAATTTTGTCGTAGTCAATCATCGCTAACATCGAAAAATTATTAGGGATAATTACGTTTTTGCATTCGACTGTCAATGACAACAAGAACATTTCAAAGTAATTTGACTGTGTTGCATTTATCAATAAGTCATTTGTAAAGGTGGATACCATTAAGTTATATCCTCCCATTGCTATTTTGTGAAATATTAGTATCGCGTTCATAATTTTGATATTTGATATTGTAAATTTATATCTATATGGCCTGTAGTTCGTTATAGAATTTTTGTAGATAATTACAGAATACATATTAAAAACGATTAAACTTTGTAAATTTGTGGCACAACATAACTACAGATGACAACACAACAACTTCTTGACCAAATTCAGTTAAAAAAATCATTTCTATGCGTAGGCCTAGATGTAGATTTGAACAAAATACCAGAACATTTATTAGCACTTGAAGATCCTATTTTTGAGTTTAACAAGGCTATAATAGATGCTACGCATGATTTGTGTGTATCGTATAAACCTAATATTGCTTTTTTTGAAGCTTACGGTATTAAAGGTTGGATTTCACTTCAAAAAACGATCAATTACATCAATGATAATTACCCTGATATTTTTACAATTGCCGATGCTAAACGTGGAGATATAGGAAATACATCTACTATGTATGCTAAAGCTTTTTTTGAAGATTTAAATTTTGATAGTGTGACTGTAGCTCCCTATATGGGTAAAGATTCTGTAGAGCCTTTTCTAGCTTTCGAAAACAAACATACCATCATGTTGGCACTTACATCGAATGAAGGAGCTTTTGATTTTCAAACATTAAATGTTGGAGGAAAAGAATTGTACAAACAAGTGTTAGAAACTTCTAAAACTTGGAAAAACAGTGAAAATCTTATGTATGTAGTCGGAGCTACCAAAGCAGAGTACTTTACAGAAATTCGTAAAATAGTTCCTGATAGTTTTTTACTAGTTCCAGGAGTAGGGGCACAAGGAGGAAGCCTTTCTGAAGTCTGTAAATATGGTATGAATAAAAATATAGGGTTGCTTATTAACTCCTCTCGAGGAATTATATACGCTTCTAACGGAGCCGACTTCGCCGAGAAAGCTAGGGTTGAAGCACTGAAGATGCAGCAAGAAATGGAAGCAATCATGAAGCAATAAATTTGCACTACATAAGAAATGAATAATTTTCATCTATCTACCTATATAAATTCAAAGAAATAATAATGACAGATCAATTAGGAACAGAACATTCTTTTGAAAAAGTGCCCCAACGTATTATTTCACTAGTTCCTTCGCAAACAGAACTGCTTTATGATTTAGGACTAGAAGCGCAAATTATTGGAATCACGAAGTTCTGCGTACATCCCTATCACTTAAAATCTACAAAGATTAAAGTTGGCGGAACTAAAAAGGTACATTATGAAAAAATACGCTTACTAGAGCCAGATATTATTATTTGCAATAAAGAAGAAAATACTAAAGAAATCGTTGATAAACTAAGCGAAATTTGTCCAGTTTGGGTGACGGATATTGTAACCATTGCTGACAATTTTCAAATGATTGATGATTTTGGAAAATTATTCAATCGCCGTGTGGAAGCTCGAAAATGGAATGATAAATTGGCTTATGGTTTGCGAAATTTTAAAGAATTCATTCAAGCACAGCCTGTAAAGAAAGTGGCCTATTTTATTTGGAAAGATCCGTACATGGTTGCAGGTTCTACCAACTATATTGATGAGTTGTTGCAACTCAATCATTTTAAAAATGTGTTTGGTGATATTGCTCGATATCCAGAAGTAACGGTGCCACAATTAGTAGCAGCCAGTCCCGAAATAATTTTATTGTCTTCAGAGCCGTTTCCTTTCAAAAAAGAAGACGGCTATGAATTACAACCTGATCTGCCTACAACTCAATTTATAGTTGTTGACGGTGAAATGTTCTCTTGGTATGGAACTAGACTATTAAAAGCATTTGATTACTTTAGAATGATCCACACCAGTTTAAAGTAAAGTTGTTATTTTTTTGAATCAGTAGCTACCAATACAATTCCGCCCAAAAGTATAATTCCACCAATAATTGGAGACCAACTTACGGGATTGTTTTCTTCTTTGTTGATTTCGATTGGTCCGATGTCAACGACTTTTTCTTTGGTTACATAGTTAAATCCAGTGTACACCATCATTATGGCACCAATAATTACGAGTATTATTCCAGTTGTTTTCATAATATATTTTTAATTGATTATTCGATAATAAGCCATCTATTAAATTGTAGAATAGCTCAAGTACTAAGGTTTAGTACAAATTGAATTGCATTATCTGTTGCAAATATAGAATAAGTCACATTTGGAAATCTTATAGGATTTTGAGTATTAGTTATAGAATTGCAAATAACAATTTAGATTGTAAAAATAAAAAAAAAACCACTTGAAACTGACTTTGTAAATTTAATACTAGTTAAGTATCAAGCGGTTTAAGTTCTTGTTGTTTTTATTTAAAATACGTATTCTATAGTAGCATAAAATGTTCTTCTGTCTGATGGTATAATTCCAGGCCCAGGATAGCCAGTTGCTCTACGAGTAAAATAACTATTATCTGTGAAGTTGTTGATACCAGCCTCTAATTTAAAACTTTTCCATTTGTAAGAAGTCGAAATATCGGCTACATAATAAGAAGGAATACTTCCTGAAATTCCAGTGAGAATATTGTTGGAAGAGTTGCTGCTCGCACTAGATAATTGCGAAGACACGTAGGTGAATTGCAAACTAGATAAAAAGTTTTTATAACCAACACTTGTTCCTGTCTTGATATTATAAAGTGGCACAAATTCAACTTTGTCACCCTTATTTACTGTTGGAATATCTGATTTTAGATACGTTGAACCAGTAATTGCTGAGTTGGTAAATACATTCCAACTAAAATTGTCGCTTGCTGGAAAATAGGTTCGAGCAATATTCCAGTCCAGTAAAGTTTCAAAACCATAGGTAAACGCAGTTCCTGTATTGGCAGTGATTTTTACAATTTGGTTAGAAGCATTAGTACCATCATATTCCCCTATTTTATTATTGTAGTATAATCCAAAAATACTAGTATCGAAAGATAGTTTTTGATTTATATTACCTCTTATTCCAATGTCTGATGTATATCCTTTTTCATCTGTTATATTGGGATCTACTGCCTGACTAGGGCTAGCGGTAAAGATATCGCTAAAAGTTACCGAACGATAGTTTTGAGAGACATTACCATATATTTCCATTCCTTTTTTAGGCTTGTAACTCAAACCAACACCAATCAAATAGAGATTTCGGTCTTTAATGATGTCTTCTTCTATCGTTTCATCAAATATTATATTCCCAGCTAAATCTTTATTGATTTGCTTATAGGTGCCTTTGGCTTGGGTTCTAATCTTTTCGATTCTAAAACCAGGAGTAATTGTGAAATTGCTATTTATTTTAAAAATATTTTCACCAAATACAGCTAAGTTTAAGTTAGGGAAAGAGAAATCAGATTGATATAAATAATTCGGATATTCATCTGTCGCTAAATTAAAATTCGCATCAGTACCAGAGCTACCAGGACCTTGTAATTGGCCATTGCGAGATTGATAATATTTAGCACCAATCAAAAAGGCACTTTTTTGATCACCGATGTAATAACGTTTTAAATAACGTGCTTCTGCTCCCCAATTTACAAAGTTACCGATGATTAAATCACGTTCTGCCATAGGATCGGGAGTTGTGATTCGGTTATCTCTAAAACCTAATGCTTTTCTGCTAGCGTCAAGACCAAATAATTGCAAAGAAAAGTCCGAAGAATCATCAAATTTATGCTTTAGGCGTAAGGCATATAAATTCCAGTTAACTCCAAACCAGTTCCGGGTTCTATTACTTTGTGTTGGGTCTTCATTAAACTGTTCATCTGTTAATCCTCCAGCTTGCTGCGCTAAATAGTGATAATAAGTGTAATCAAAATGTAGGGATGTCTTTTCGTTAAATTTGTAATTTAAGTTGGCAAAGTAATTTTTGCTTTCGAAATCAGAATTAGGACGGTACCCATCTCCTTTTTTATAATTGAAAAAGGTATAGTAACTAAATTTTCCTGTTGTTCCACTCAGTGAAGTAAAATTGGTATACAATCCATATGAGCCAATGGTATTGCGTGTGACCACCTCAATAGGCTTCAATGAAGGTGTCTTTAATTTAAAGTTGATCAAGCCACCAAACTGTGTGCCGTATTGTAATGAAGCAGCACCACGAATTACTTGAATTTCTTCTAGTGCTTCTGTTGGAGTGGCATAATAGCTTTCTGGATAACCAAGAACGTCAGCACTTATGTCGTAACCATTTTGGCGTGTATTAAAATTAGCGGTACGGTTTGGATTCAATCCTCGGCCACCAATACTTAATTGCAAACCACCATCAGAACTTTCGTTAATCGTCAAACCAACTACTTGCGCAAAAACTTGTCTGGCATTGTTGGTCGATTTGTTTGCTGTTAATTTTTCGATATTGATTACTTCTGTCTTCTTACCAGCATAGATAGCGGTTTCTTCGATATCATTTAATTTACGAATAGATTGTACTCTGTCGTTTTGCTTTCGAATAATAACTTCCGACAAATTATTGATTTTTGAGAGAACAATGGTCAATTGGCTTCCTGTCGTAATGCTAATTTGTTCTACTATGCTGTATCCACTTTTGAAAAATACAAAGTCATGACTACCTTTGGTTTGGTAATTAAATTCGAACTGGCCGCTTGCATTCGAGAATGCCTTGGAGCCTGCTGTTTTATTAAAAACTTCTACCATTGCTAGTTTATTCCCCTTGTTGTCTGTGACAATTCCAGAAATTTTATGTTGCGCAAAGTTATTGATCGAAAACAATAAAAATAGCAGTACTCTATAAACCTTTGATGGTGTCATTAAATGGGAGAATCCAAGTTTTGTGTTTAAAGCTTTCATTTTCTTTTGCTAAATTAATTGATGGGTCTATATATTTTTGGCTTAATCGTCCGTTGAGCGCAACGTAACTTGCTACGTGTACTTCGGGATTTTCAAAACCTTGTTTTTGATAATATTCTTTTAAAAAGTGAGCATATTCTAAAATGAAATCCGGCTGAAATGCCATTTGCTTTTCTTGAAACGCAGTTAAGAAGTGGGTATTGTTGATTCTGATACTTTTGTGATTTTTTTTGTCAGACACTGTAAACTCAGTGTAACCAGCTTTTTCCATAAGCATTACCCGCCAGGAAAAGCGGTAGCCTTCTTCAGTCCAAAATAATTCATCTGGATAACACAAATAGCGAAAAGGGAATAACAATTGAAAAGCCATAAAAAACGTTAAGAATCCTAATTGCACACGGTTGAAAAAAGTGTATTGCTGAACTTTATCTTTCCCATTTTCGAAAACAACAAGACTAACAGAAAATAATTTGGCAACAAAGGCCAATATTTTTTTGTGCAATGTAGGTTCGAAAAAAATCAAAGAGCTGATGATCATTACATACGGGAAGACACCAATAGGGAATAAAATACGAGTCAAAACATGAAAAACGACGATTAAGAAAAAACCAAATTTGCGTGTTTTTTTATTAAGCATTAAAAATACGATTGCAAGGTCATATATCATACCTCCCCAACTGAACGCATAGTGCACCCAAGTTTGATTCAGTAAATAACTTAGAACAGGAATTTTGGTATTGTCTGGCAACCACATTTTTAGAGGCATCGCTTCTATAAGCCAGTCAGAGTTAAGCTTGGCCAAACCAGCATAAATGTAAACAATAGCGAGTAAGACTTTTAAAATATCTGTATTCCAACGAGGAATACGCTGAAAACGAATTTTATCATTTTTATACGCATCTACAGAAAAGTAACAATTAGCAGGTAAGAAACAAAGTACCAAGCTAACAATGGTAATAAAATAATAATGGTTGAGGTAGGTTGTTTTGTCCATAAGTTCAATGTAAGTGAAACTCAAGAAAAAACTAACAATAGCCCATTTGTACTTGTAACCTACGGCAACCATAAATGCTGCAATGCCACAAATTATAAAAATTAGATAAGTATATATTCCGACTGGTTTTACCCACTCGAAACCATAATAGGTAAAATGAAATTGAGGAGTAATATAAAATTTTTCAATCCACCCATAACTTGCAAAACGTATTAAACTCAAAAGCATCATTAAACCAAACGCTAGCCTAAAAAAGGCTAGCGTTGCGGCAGATGTATATTGTTTAAAATAATTTTGAAACATAAATTAATTGGTAATAATATTAGTTGTATTCATGATCGACTAGTCACCATCACTATCTACATAATCGACAGTAATTTTAAGTGCCTGCATCATGTCCAATTTTAAGTAGACTACATTTTGCTGTATTACATCATAGGCGGTAATCATCTTACTATTATTTGTACTTATTTGAGTAGCAAAATTGTCGCTCAAAAGTGCATTCGAAGCATAAATTGCTGTAAATTGGTTATTAATAATATCACTGAAATTTTGACCACTACGTACTACATTGAGATTGTCTAAATACTCTTTTAATCCAGGACCCGTTGTCGCATCATTAAAATTCTTTCCATTAAAAAAATCTTGTGAAGCTTGGATGGCAGTATTGTATAAAATCTTTGAAACATCTTTTTTGTAAAAGGCTTCTACTTTTTCTGGATATAATGTACCACCAGAAAATACACCAGCAGGAATACCTACTTTACCTGCACGAACTTCTTTCTCAAAGTTTTTAATAAAGTCATTTACAGTAATGCTAACTGCACTTGTAATGGTATTTCCATTATTGGCAATATAGGTTGTTTTATAACTAGTCCAGTCATTCAGGACAATATCATTATTTGTATTTAAGGTTGTAACAAGATCAGTTAGGTATTTCTTGTATTTAGCAGCGTTTGTACCAGTGTAAAAGGCAACAATTTGAGCATCACTCGTACCCAAACCATTCAAGACATAATCCAAAGCAGGTAATCCTTGTTTGCTAAACTGTGATATCAAATTAAAGTCATAAGTACCACTGATAATGTTGGTATTGATTCCAGTTGCATCAGTAGGGTAGGTGTTGTTTTTTTCTTTAAAGTATATATCTTCCGCTTTACCAAAACCATAAATAGAAACAAATTGAAATGCTTTGTAAGCTTCTAACCAAGAAGCTCGAAGAACAACTAAGTTTGCTTCTGTGGGTGTAGTTGTAAAGGTAGTAGTATTGGAAGCTACTATATTTAACTTGGTTTGATAGTTTGTGTAAGATGGAATAATGATATCATTAGCCCAATGTGTTAAAAGAGCGGTTCTGTCATAGCCATCGTTACTTGTTGTTGTTTCACCGTCTGATGAAGAACAAGCTGCGATTAATGCAATAACGCTTATTAGAAAGAATATTTTTTTCATAAGTTTTCTATTTATTTTAAAGAGAAATTCTGTTATTAGATAAGTTGCTATAAAGTTAAAAGTACTACAGCAGCGACTTTATTATTCTCTTTTAAAAATTTGTGCAAAAGTATAAAAACCAAGACTAGAAGTCTAGCCTTGGTTTCACATATTGTTTTATTAGTTAACAGTGGCTGCTTGTGCTACTGTAAATCCAAATTTGGTAGCAATTTGTAGTGATAATGCATCTAGATTAGCATTTAAATAATCTACATCCCATAAGCCGTTTGTTCCTTTTGTCAAGTTGCTTAGGATTGTGTCAACTTCAGTTTTTGTAAAGTAAGGAGCATTTGTACCTGGCTTGTTAGTATAACGTAAACTCATTATGAATCCGTATCCTTCTGAAAGAGCATGAAAAGAAGCAGCTCCATTATTAGTAGCTAATTTAGCTTTACCTTCTTGAAGGTAATATACGGCACGTACAGCAGGTATAATAGCCAATTTTGCTTTTATAATATTAATTTGAGCATCTCTAGTGGTGTAATCATTGGCAACGATTGCAGCTCTACCTTTTATGAATGCATTTTTAATGTCGGCAGCAACAGTATTAAAATCGGTATCAGCATTAACTTGGTTTATATAACTATCCCAGTATTTAGATCCACCTGCTCCGTAGATATATCCGTAAGCTTCATCCCAATTATGTTCCATAGTAGTATAGTTTGATCCTGTTTCTAGAACTTTATTGGTATTGTTGTCTTTGTTCATAGCATCATCAAGCTTTGCTGTACTCAAATAATTGTTTACTACTTGATCCATAAAACTAGCTCCCATCATACCTTTTAAAAGTATTTGCTGTGGTTCTAGACCGTTTGCAGCAAAAAGACGACTGGATGTTCCATCTAAATAGGCTCCTGACACACCAGCTGAAGCTTGTACTTGTGGCAATGCACTTGCTTTAAAAGCATTTGCTAATTGTGTTTCAAAAAATAACTGAACAGCTAATTTTTCAGTAGTACTTCCACCACCTAAGAAGGTAGAAAAGTAATCCTTTGATGCTGCAGTTTTATCCTTAAGTTGCTTGCCAGAAGTATTCAAGTCAGTATTTGAAAATGCGTTATTAGTATTGCTATACATATTAGATAAAACCGTGACGTCTGCAACTGTTTTATTTTTTGCGGCAGCACTTATATAAGCTCCCATTTCTTCCAACATTAATAGGCGACTTGTTTGTCCTGAATAATCTACAGAGGTAGTACTATTTCTTTCAAAACTATATTCTGTTGGTACAGTGTAGTTTGTAGTATTGTCATCATTATCACTGCTACAAGATGTTAACGATAATCCTGCTACGGCTATTGCAGTAAATAGTAAATTAGAACGCGTCATATTAATTTATTTAGAATGAATAAGAATAATTTCCTGCAAAGATAACATCCACATTCAGTCTCGCAAACTTTATTTAGATTATTTAAAGATAATTTTTGTAAGTTATTTTTATTTAAAACAAATCTAAATAAAATTTGGTTAAGAAAGTATTAACGCATAGTTTTGCGCTATGTTAAATCATTCTAAATAATTAAATACCTTAAAAATGAATATTTCAGCTTTAAAAAGTACATTAATCTTAGGAACTCTTGCCTTTTTTATCTCTTGTGATAATGACGATAATACTAATGACGGTGCGGTCTCAAAGAAAGAAGTTATAGAGAATTATGCCGATATCGCCTATGCAAATTACCAGCAAGCATATGAGGATGCGGTTAAAATGGAAACTGCTATAAACACATTTACTTCTGCTCCTACAGCAGCTAACTTTACAATTGCCAAAAACACATGGTTAACAGCAAGAGAAAGCTACGGTACAACTGAAACATTTCGATTTGCTGATGGACCAATTGATGACGCCGATGGTCCAGAAGGATTTATCAATTCTTGGCCTCTAGATGAGAATTATATCGATTATGTGGACGGTAATGCGACTGCAGGAATTATAAATGATCCTATCAATTATCCGACTATATCCAAAGAGGTGTTGGAAGGAGAAAACGGTAAAAATGACAACGAGAAATATGTTACAGTTGGTTATCATGCTATCGAATTTTTACTTTGGGGTCAAGATTTGACTGCTCCATCAGAAAAAATAGCGGGACAAAGACTTTATACTGATTATGTACTTATTAATGGTACAGCATTAAATCAAACTAGAAGAGCAACTTATTTAAAGGTTTGTGCTGATTTGTTGACTGATCACTTATTATACGTAGCAAATCAGTGGAAATCGGGAGGAGCATATCGCACTACTTTTTTAAATTTAAGCGAAGATGATGCAATTAAAAATATGTATAGAGGAATAACTACTTTAATTTCTGCTGAATTGCCAGTAGAGCGTATGGAAGTAGCACTTGGAAATCAAGATCAAGAAGATGAACACTCATGTTTTAGTGATAACACACACAGAGATATTGCTTTGAACTTAGAGGGTGCTATAAATGTGTACCAAGGAAAATACGCAAATATTGACGGTCCTTCATTAGAGGATTTAGTAAATCAAAAAGACGTTACTGCATATAATGAAGCACAAGCTCAAATTGGTGTAGCAACTTCTGCAGTGAGTGCTATCGCAACTCCATTTGACTACGCAATTTCGGGAGGAGCGGCTTCTACAGAAGGTGCAAAAGTAAAAACTGCCGCTACAGCAATTAAAAATTTAGCTAAGAATATATTAGACGGTGCGACAAAAATTGGGATTTTTGTAAACAGTTAAATAAAACTAACATTAATATAAAAGTGCTTCTATTCTACGGAGCACTTTTTTCTGTTTTAAATATGATGAGAAATTTTATAAAATTAAGTATAGTAGTTTTTTGTTTTCAGCTGCTGGGTTGTAGTTCTTCAGATGAAGAGTACATTGATTTATCGGCCGAAGATGGGGAACAATACTCAGGTGGAGATGCAACTGTGTTTAATACTTCCGAAGAGGCTTTTGGTTTTTTTGCACCCACTATTTCCTATGATGAACAATCTGATTTTGGAATCGGAAATTCATTTTTTAGGCAAAACTGGGTAATCGCACCTGCATCAACAACAGCGAGAGATGGTTTAGGACCTTATTTTAATGCAATTTCATGTTCGAGCTGTCATTTTAAAGACGGACGCGGAAGACCACAATACGCAGACAATGAAACTGGTCACGGTCTCTTACTTCGTTTAAGTTTACCAGGAATGGATGCGAATGGTGCCTCACTTCCAGATCCTATTTATGGTAGCCAATTGCAAGATAATGCCATTTTAGGACAAACAACAAAAGGGACTTATACTATTACTTACAGTCCTATTGTAGAAGCGTATGCTGATGGAACTACTGTGACTTTACAGAAACCGAATTACGTCATCGGAAATTTAGGTTTTGGTGCTTTGGCATCCAATGTGCAAGTGTCTCCTAGAATTGCAAATCAGGTAATTGGTTTAGGACTGCTGGAAGCGATTCCAGAGGCTACAATTTTAGCTTTCATAAGCCAAAACAATAAGAATGGAGTTTCAGGTAAAGCAAACTATGTTTACGATGTAGCTTCCAATTCGACAAAAATGGGTCGTTTTGGATGGAAAGCCAATCAACCAAATATTGGTCAGCAAGTAGCAGCAGCATTTTCTGGAGATATGGGTATTACTACTTCACTGTTTCCTAACGAAAATATTCCAGCATCTGTAAATGGTAGTGCAATACCAAATGGTGGCGAACCAGAGATTACAACTAGTAATTTTGATAAGGTCGTATTGTATGCAAGTACATTGGCTGTTCCTGCTAGAAGAAATTATACAGATGCGACAGTTTTATCGGGTAAGAAAACTTTCGAAACAATCGGCTGTGCAAGTTGTCATATTCCCAAAATAACGACAGGTAGTACGTATGGAATTACTGCGTTGCGCAATCAAATAATTAGGCCTTACACTGATATGTTGCTACACGACATGGGAGACGCTTTGGCAGACAATACTCCAGATTTTTTAGCCACAGGTAAAGAGTGGAGAACACAACCGTTATGGGGAATTGGCTTAATTAATACAGTAAATGGGCATACCTTTTTAATGCATGATGGAAGAGCGAAAAACGTAGAAGAAGCTATTTTATGGCATGGAGGTGAAGCTGACTATGCCAAATCACAATTTAAGCAATTATCAAAAACCGAACGTCAAGCTCTTTTGACATTTATCAATTCATTATAAATATCTAACATTCTTTTGCCAGTTAAATGCAGACTTATACATGCATTTGATTGGCATTTTTTTCTAAAAATTTAATGGTGTTCCAATTTTGATTATCGAAGGATGGTATTATTCTTTTAATGTAAAATAATTTTGAAACCACGATATTGCTGCTTCCGCGCCTTCGTGTAATTTTTTGGATTCATTAATAGTAGTCGGTATTTTCGGAATTATCTTCATTTCCTTTTCTGACTGCAGTTCGTCAAAGGCCATTTTATTAAGATCGATAATAGGTATATCAATTCCGTCTACAATTAGTAAAGTTGGACTAGTGACCTGCGACAAGCTATCGACTGCCATATCAGGTCTTCCGCTTCTTGATACTACTGCTTTTATTGTTTTTCCAAAGTATGCCGCCGCTCTCATTGCAGCTGCTGCTCCCATATTTGATCCTAAGTAGCCTATAGGCAACTGATTGGTAGACTTATTTTGGATCAGCCATTCTGTGGTTGCTATTAAACGACTTACCAATAAATCAATGTCAAATTTATTTTCGCACCTTTTTTCTTCCTCTTCCGTTAGTAAATTAAAAACCAATGTTCCAATACGATCTTTCTGAATTAATTCTGATAGAATTTTATTTCTTGTACTTAGTTTAGTGGAGCTGCATCCGTTGCAAAAGACGACAATGCCTGTTGCATTTTTAGGAATAACTAACTTTCCTTTGAGTAATATTGAATCTATCGGAATGGCAATTTTGATTTTTTCCATAATTGTAATTTAGTATGTAAAAAATTTCGATTATAAACTATTTTAATACTGCACTGCAATTTTAAAACTAGAAGTACTATTTAAAAGCAACACTTGTTTAGGGATCAAAGCCAAGGCGACTGTGTATTAATTAGTATACTCTTAAATCCTCGATTTGCTTAAATCTACACTTTATATGTTAAACAGTATTTAATAGGTAGATAGGTAAAGATATTGAAAATCACTTGTTTTAGGGTTGTTTTCAGCTCGTTTTTTTAGTTTTCGAAAAGGTTTGATGTTATGTAACTTAAATTTAGCTTCTCACCATATTGCAAGCGCTTCTACTTCTTATCGCTATTTTAACTATTTTTACAGCAAACTAA
The DNA here is from genome assembly GCF_022399565.1 of Flavobacterium algicola. Classification (GTDB taxonomy): domain Bacteria; phylum Bacteroidota; class Bacteroidia; order Flavobacteriales; family Flavobacteriaceae; genus Flavobacterium; species Flavobacterium algicola. The sequence goes on along the minus strand of NZ_JAJTUT010000001.1, from coordinate 124,063 downwards.
AACGATTATGGCGCTATTTGAGGGAATTAATTTAACAGCGAAAACAGATCGTAGTACTGGTTTCGGAACTAATTCAAGTAGTTATGGTGGTCGTTTTGTTAATAAAAATGGAGTAGCCAATATCGAGAAAAGAGGTATGAATATTTTAAACCGCATTAGCTGGTATCATACTTTGATTGAGATGCCTATGTGGAAATTTATTGGGATTGTTTTGGCTTTCTATGTAGTTATCAATCTGCTCTTTGCAATAATTTATTTTGCCATCGGTATAGAGTATCTTGACGGTATTGCAGCTTCCGATTCTGATTGGGGGAAATTTGGTAAAGCATATTTCTTTAGCGCACAAACATTTACTACGGTGGGATATGGGCATATTAGTCCAAAAGGATTTTTGACTAGTGCACTATCTGCTGCAGAAGCGCTTATAGGTTTGCTAAGTTTTGCTATAGCCACGGGTTTATTCTTTGGGCGCTTCAGTAAACCAACCGCTTTTTTAAAGTTTTCTCACAACGCAGTAATCGCTCCATATGAGGGCATATCTGGTTTAATGATAAGAATGGTACCTTTTAAGAATACCAACTTTACAGATGCTGAAGCCAAGATGACTTTAGGTATGAGTATAGAAGAGAATGGAGAGATGATTAATAAATTCTATACTCTAGATTTAGAAATGCAAAAGGTTAGTTCGCTTAATTTAAGCTGGACCTTGGTTCATCCTATTAACGAACAAAGCCCCTTGTATCAATTAAGTAAAAGTGATTTTAAAACAATTCATGGTGAAATTATTGTTTATGTCAAAACATTCGATGATATGTTTAGTAGCACCGTAGCTGCGAGAACCTCTTACGTTTTTGAAGAGATTGTGTATGGAGCGAAATTTATACCAATGTACACTAGAAATTTCGATCATTCCAAAACAATACTAGACTTAGATAAGCTAAATGAATTTGTCCCTGCCCAACTGGGTTAAGATTACAGTTGCATTTTTCTTTATTCTTTTGCAACAAAGGTAATAACTCAGCAACTTACGATTTTGTTAGGTCTCTTTTAAATCCTTATAAGGCTATACCTGGCAACAAAAAAAATACTTTTTTGTTTTGTATGCGATAAAAAACTATCTTTGTTTAACATTTAAGCAAATATGTTAAACAAAGTAAATACCACTTTCAGTATAAAGGACCTTGAAAATCTTTCAGGTGTCAAAGCACATACCATCCGTATATGGGAAAAAAGATATGAGGTGTTTCAACCGCTTCGTACCGATACCAATATTCGTATATATGATTTAAAAAGTTTGCAAAAACTTTTAAATATTAATTTCTTACATCAGTATGGGTACAAAATCTCGAAGATTTCAACCTACGCTGAAGATGAAATTACATCGATGGTGCGTACAATCGTCTCAGAAAAAAACGCTAAAAATCATGCTATTAATACATTCAAAATAGCTATGATGAATTTTGATTACCAGCTTTTTGTGAAAACGTACGATTGGTTAACACAAGAGAAAACTTTTAGACAAATATTTGTCGAAGTCTTTATACCGTTCATGGAGGAGATTGGTCATTTATGGCAGACAGATACAATTTCTCCAGCGCACGAGCACTTTGTTTGTCATTTAATTAGACAAAAAATAATTCTGAACATTCATAACGCTCAGTTGAAAGAAAGAACACAATTTGATAAAACGTTTGTGTTATCTTTACCATTGAACGAAATTCATGATTTAGGTCTGTTGTATCTTAACTATGAGATTGCCAATCAAGGTTATCAAGTTGTTTATTTGGGTGAAAGTTTGCCAATTGAAAATTTGAAAGATTTAAAAAAACATTTCTCAAATATAATTTTTGTTTGTTATTTTACGGTACAACCCGTTTTAGATGATATTGATGAGTATGTAGCAAAGATGACAGAGCAACTTTTAGATGATGAATCAGAAATTTGGTTGTTAGGAAGATTAGCAAATAGTTTAGATAAAAATACGCTGTCTAGCAAAATAACTGTTTTTGATTCTGCTTTAGAATTAATTCAAAAATTATAATTGGGGGTTTTAGATGATTCAATTCTAAGAGAAAAAATGAAAAAAAATATTAGCATAATAGGATCTGGTTTTTCTGCATTGTCTGCGGCTAGTTATTTAGCCAAAGCAGGTCACCGAGTAACTGTTTTTGAGAAAAATGATAGTATTGGTGGAAGAGCCAGACAATTTAAAGCAGAAGGTTTTACATTTGATATGGGCCCGAGCTGGTACTGGATGCCTGATGTTTTTGAACGCTTTTTTGCCGACTTTGGTAAAAAAACTACCGATTATTATGATTTGGTAAAACTTTCTCCCGCGTATAACGTATATTACGGTGAACAAGATTTTATAGCAATCGCAGATAATTTGGAACAAATCGTAAGTACTTTTGAATCAGTAGAAAAGGGAAGTGGTGATCACCTTCGTGCATTTATTGCCGATGCCAAAAGTAATTATGATATCGCCATCAAAGATTTAGTATACCGTCCAGGAGTTTCTCCGTTAGAACTAGTAACATTAGAAACCACCAAAAAATTAGGACAATTTTTTAGTACTATCAAAAGAGATGTTCGCAAGAAATTTAAGAACCAAAAACTAGTTCAGATTTTAGAATTTCCGGTTTTGTTTCTTGGTGCCAAGCCATCTGATACACCGTCTTTTTATAGTTTTATGAATTACGCAGATTTTGGACTAGGAACATGGCATCCTAAAACAGGAATGTTTGATGTGGTACGAGCTATGGAAAGTTTGGCTACAGAGTTAGGAGTTGTTTTTAAAACGAATTCAAATATAGAAGAGATTATCGTAGAAAGCGGAGTAGCAAAAGCAATTATTGTGAACGGGGAAAGAATTAATTCTGATCTAGTTTTGAGTGGTGCCGATTATCATCATACGGAGACATTACTTGATAAGCAATACAGAGTATATTCAGAGAAGTATTGGGAAACTAGAGTATTTGCGCCTTCTTCACTTTTGTTTTATGTAGGTTTTAATAAAAAGATTGAGAACGTTGCCCACCATGATTTATTTTTTGATGTAGATTTTGATGCACATGCAAAAGACATATATGACGAACCAAAATGGCCATTAAATCCGTTATTCTATGCCAATTTCCCTTCGATAACAGATAAAACTGCTGCGCCAGAGGGAATGGAATCGGCATTTTTCTTAATTCCGCTTGCTCCAGGTATAACCGATACGGAAGAATTAAGAGAACTTTATTTTAATAAAATAATTGATCGGTTTGAAACCATTACGCAACAAAAAGTAAAAGACAATATCGTTTACAAAAAGTCTTTCTGTAAAAATGATTTCGTGTCAGAGTACAATTCATACAAGGGTAATGCCTACGGAATGGCTAATACCTTATTGCAAACTGCATTTTTACGCCCTAAATTAAAGAGTAAAAAAGTACAAAATTTATATTTCACGGGACAATTAACCGTGCCAGGTCCAGGAGTTCCACCTGCTTTAATATCAGGGAAGTTAGTTTCTGAATTAATTATTAATCAATTTTTAGAATCGTAAAAATGAAGAATTTATTTGATACCGTATCGTTTAAGTGCAGTAAGTTAGTCACTAAAAATTATAGTACATCGTTTTCATTGGCGGTCTACATGTTATCACCAAGTATACGTAATGACATATACAGTATTTACGGTTTCGTTCGATTTGCTGACGAAATTGTGGATTCTTTTCATGGATACGATAAAGAAGCTCTTATCAATGATTTCGAAAAAGAATATTACAAAGCTTTTGAAGCAGGTATAAGTCTTAATCCTATATTAAATGCTTTTCAGCAAACGGTAAGAGAGAATAATATTTCCGATGACTTAGTGCAGTCTTTTCTTAAGAGTATGAAGTTAGATTTAATAAAACTTAACTACGATAACAAAGAAGACTACAATGAATACATTTACGGTTCTGCAGATGTTGTTGGTTTGATGTGTTTAAAAGTTTTCGTCAGAGGAGATAATGCAAAATATGAAGCGTTAAAAATGGAAGCGATGCGTTTAGGATCAGCCTTTCAAAAAGTGAATTTTTTAAGAGATTTAAAAGATGATAATTTAATTCTAAATCGAAATTATTTTCCTGGAGTTGATTTAAAGTCATTTGATGAAAGGAGTAAAAAAGCAATCATTGACGAAATCGAAGAGGATTTTAGAATCGCTCATCAAGGAATTAAAAAGTTACCAATAGAAGCAAAGTTTGGTGTATATACGGCTTACGTTTATTACAAGAAGTTGTTGCATAAGTTAGAAAATACACCATCACACGAAATAGGAAATACAAGGATTCGAGTTTCCAATTATTCAAAAATGGGATTATTAGCTAAATCTTTTGTATCCTATAAATTGAAGTTAGTTTAACGATAAATTAATTAAAAAATATAAATAAAATGATTTCATTTTTAATCACAATAGCTGTTTTTCTACTCATGGAGTGTGTTACATGGTTGACACATAAGTATGTAATGCATGGTTTTATGTGGTATTTTCATGCAGACCACCACCAACCTAAGTACGCAAATGTATTTGAGCGAAACGATATATTCTTCATAATTTTTGCTATTCCTAGTATAGTACTTTTTTATTTTGGAGCAAATGCAGGTTTTAATTATTTGTTTTTTATCGGACTTGGAATAACCTTGTACGGTTTTTGTTATTTTATGATTCACGATATTTTAATTCACCAACGTTTTAAATTATTTAAAAACACTCAAAATCCTTACTTGGTTGGCTTGAGAAAAGGACATAAAGTACACCATAAACATTTAGGAAAAGAAGAAGGAGAATGTTTCGGAATGCTTTTCGTGCCTTTTAAATATTACAAATCAAGAAATACAAAATCGACAGTTGCTTAAACAGTAGCTTCTTCAGTTTTACATAGATGGGTGAGGTATAGATGATAATGTGTAGGAATTTAATTAACTGGCTTCTTATTCAATTAATCAATGCAGCTAGTATATTAGTTGTTGATTTTAGGAATTCTATTTTCTATTAAGTTCCGCATACTCTTAAATACAGTTTAATTTGGGCGTGCCCCGCTCAAGCTCAAACTGTTGAGAGCGGGTCAGGCTGTCCGTTCCCGCTTTTTATATCTTTAAAAAAAAAGATATAAAAGAGCTCCACTACCATCCTTCACGCAAACCTATCGTCATTATAGAGGATTATATTTTTTGAGGAGAATTAATATAAATATAAAATTTTGCTAGAGTAAAGAAATATATAGTGCGTTTAAAAATCTAACGTGATTACAAAATATTGCCGCTATATAAAGATAAAAGTTAAATTCAAATCAATACCGCATTATGAAACTATACAAAAAAGAATCAGTACAATATGTTGATGCAACTCTAGAAGAATGCTGGGCTTTTTTTTCGAGTCCAAAAAACTTGCAGAAAATTACACCAGATACAATGGGATTTCAAATCACAGATTATGACGGTAAAAATATGTATGCGGGTCAAATTATACAGTATAAAGTTTCGCCTTTATTGGGCATAAAATTACCTTGGGTGACTGAAATTACTGTGGTAGAAGATAAAAGCTATTTTATAGACGAACAACGATTTGGACCTTATGCTTTATGGCATCACAAACATTTTTTTGAAGCTACGGCAAAAGGGGTAAAGATGACAGATGTAGTTCACTACGGTTTGCCGTTAGGTCTATTAGGTCGAATGATGAATACGCTAATGGTAAAAAGTAAATTAAATGAAATTTTTGCTTATCGAGAAAAAGCAGTTAATCAAATATTTAATAATAAGTAATGAATAAAGCAAAGGTTTCATTTTTTTGGTTTAGAAGAGATTTAAGGTTAGAAGATAATATAGGCTTGTTTAATGCCTTACAATCTAGCAACCCTATAATTCCCTTATTTATTTTTGATGAAGCAATTCTAGAACAATTACCAAAAGATGATGCTAGGGTTACATTTATTTACGAGTCATTGTCCACTATAAATACTACTTTGAGCACTGTTGGTAGTTCCTTAAATATTCAGAAGGGTAAAACAAAAGAAGTATGGAATACTTTGATGCAGGAGTATGACATACAAGAAGTTTTCTGGAACAAAGATTACGAGCCTTATGCACTCGAGAGAGATTTGGCAGTAGCAAATGCACTAGAAGAAAATGTTAGTATAGCACATAGTTTTAAAGATCAAGTGATTTTTGAGGAGAGCGAAATTACAAAATCTGATGGGTTGCCGTACACCGTTTACACACCATTTAAAAATAAATGGTTGGAAAAATTTAAAACTGATGGCGCTTTAATAGAATATAAGTCAGAAGAGTTATTTTCTAATTTCTATAAATTTAAATTTGATTTTCCTACATTAGAACATATCGGTTTTGTTGAGAGTGCAATTAAAGTTAAACCTCATAATTTAACACAAATTAAAACGTATCACGACACCCGTGATTTTCCTGCTGTTGATACCACTTCTTATCTATCGCCACATTTGCGATTTGGTACAGTCAGTATTCGAAAACTAGTTACATGGGCTGCAAAGACCAATGCTGTTTTCTTATCTGAATTAATTTGGAGAGAATTTTTCATGCAGATTTTGTTTCATTTCCCCAAAGTGGTAACGCAAAACTTTAAAAGTTCCTATGACGGAATCAAATGGCGGAACAACGAAGCTGAATTCGAAAAATGGTGTTCAGGAAATACAGGTTATCCGATGGTAGATGCTGGAATGCGACAACTTAATACAACTGGTTATATGCACAATCGTGTGCGTATGGTAGTAGCCAGTTTTTTATGCAAACATTTAATGATTTCTTGGCAATGGGGAGAATCTTATTTTGCACAAAAATTATTAGATTACGATCTTTCTGCAAATGTAGGGAATTGGCAATGGGCTGCTGGTACGGGTTGCGATGCAGCTCCATACTTTAGAGTTTTTAATCCCGCAATCCAGTTAAAAAAGTTTGATGAAAAAGGAATTTATATCCGGAAATGGATACCAGAGTTCGATTTGGGTTATGCAGAACCCATGGTTGAGCATGCCTTTGCACGTGATCGTGCAATAGCAACTTATAAGGAAGGTATTGTAAAATAGAATAGTCACTATTTATAAAATAAAGCAAAATGAAAAAGAAAGTTTTAATAACAGGAGGAACAGGTTTTGTGGGGAGCCACCTTACAAAATTGTTGGTTGCAAAAGGATTTGAAATTAGTATTTTGAGCCGATCTAAAAAAGTAGATGAACAATCGATTTCCTATTATGTCTGGGACGTAGACAAAGGTATTATAGATGAAAAGGCAGTGTTAGATGCCGACTTTATTATACATCTGGCTGGCGAAAATATTGCTGGTAGCCGTTGGACTGAGCAACGTAAAAAAGATATTGTAACGAGTAGGGTAGCGCCAGTAGCACTGATTAAGACTGTACTAGAAAAAAACAACAAAAAACTAGAAGCTTTTATATCAGCTTCTGGTGTAGGTATTTATGGAGCTATCACCGATTCGAAAATCTGCAAAGAAAATACCGATGTTTATAATGATTTCTTAGGAGAGACTTGCCAAAAATGGGAAGCTGCGGCAGATACTATTTCTCCTTTTGCAAATCGGGTTGTCAAGGTAAGAACAGGTTTGGCATTGGGTAAAGATGGTGGTTTTCTTGAAAAAATGCTACCGCTATTCAAATGGGGTTTAGGTTCTGCAATTGGATCAGGAAAGCAGTATATGCCATGGATTCACATTGATGATTTGTGTGCTATTTATCTTGAAGGATTGCGGAATCCTGCAATGAATGGAGCATATAATGCCACTATTCAAGATAACACTACAAATAAGATATTTGCAAAAACATTGACACAAGTTTTAGGTTATAAAATGTGGTTTCCAGCAGTACCTAGTTTCATGATGCGATTATTACTAGGAGAGATGTCTGTAATTATTTTAGAAGGGAGACGAGTTTCTTCGAGCAAGATTGAAAAACTGGGATTTCGTTTTAAATACATTAATTTAGAAAATGCACTTCAAGACTGTATTTAAAAAATCAATAATTGACTGATAGTATCAACTCTTACAATTTCTCTTACCAGCAAATTTTTTAGATTGCAATCTATAAAAGAAATGTGATTTAAATTTTTAGAAATTAATATCGTTCTTGTCGAAAGTAATTTTTGATTGTAATTTTCTATGCGCATGTAGAATGATCTCTGATCAGTATAAAAAAATCTAATATAGATATAAAGCAAAAAATCCTAAGTCTTAAGTCTTAGGATTTTTACTTCTTATTAATATGCACTACGATCGAAAGTTTATTTTAAAAATATATTCGCTGTCGACAGATAGTTCATCGGTACTTAATTTTTTAAGGTGTAGACTATTCATTATAAATTCATTTAAATTTTCATCTGTAGAATCGGTATCCAGTACTATAATTTCATTATCATTATTTATCTTGAAAACTACTCTTACTATTGTAGCACTTTCCAGTTCATTATCAGATGACGAAGGATTTAAGAGTGTTGCTAATTCGCTATTTATTCTAGAATATGTTTTCTTTGGCAACATATTCGCTGCCGATACCATTGGAGAATACATTTGAACAATCAATACAATTATTAAGGATAATTTTCTCATTACTTACTGTTTACATTTGACTTTTTTACTTTTTCGATTCAAATGTACATAGTTATTCAAGGTATGAATCGTTGTGGTTGATAGCTTAACGTATTGGTAAGATTTGAAAAGTTGAGCACAAAAACATCTTATAAAATAGTAATCCGTAAAATATGAAAGGCCTGTAATTAAATTTTGGAATCGCTGAAGTATACTTATTGATTTACTTCAAATACACAGAATTCTGCATGTGATAATCGTCGATGTGTCTTAACAATGTCGTAACCTAGATTTTGATTTCGAATTAAAACAAAAATAATCCTGAGCTTTCGCTCAGGATTAATATTATAATTATACTAGGATTCTAGTTGTATTATATTTTCAATTAAGAAAGTGCTTTTTTAACTTGATCTGCAGCTTCTTGAAACTCTACCGCTGATAAAATCGGCATTCCAGAGTTGTCAATCAATTCTTTTGCAATTCCAGCGTTTGTACCTTGTAAACGTACAATAATAGGCACTCTAATTGCGTCACCCATGTTTTTGTAAGCATCAACAACTCCTTGAGCTACACGATCACAACGAACGATACCTCCAAAGATGTTAATTAAGATCGCTTTTACGTTAGGATCTTTCAAGATAATACGGAAAGCTGTTTCAACACGTTTCGCATCAGCAGTTCCACCTACGTCCAAGAAATTTGCAGGTTCAAAACCAGCATACTTGATTAAATCCATAGTTGCCATTGCAAGACCAGCACCATTTACCATACATCCAACAGTTCCGTCAAGATCTACGTAGTTCAATCCAACTTCTTTTGCTTCAACTTCGATTGGATTTTCCTCACGAACGTCGCGCATTTCAGCGATTTTTACTTGTCTGTATAATGCATTGTCATCAATGTCAACTTTTGCATCAACTGCTAAAATTTTACTATCAGAAGTTTTTAATACTGGGTTGATTTCAAACATTGAAGCATCAGATCCGATGTAAGCTTTGTATAAAGCGTCGATGAATTTCACCATTTCTTTAAGGGCAGCACCAGAAAGACCTAAGTTAAAAGCAATTTTTCTCGCTTGAAAACCTTGTAATCCAACAGCTGGGTCAATTTCCTCAGTAAAAATTAAATGTGGTGTATGTTCAGCAACTTCTTCAATATCCATTCCTCCTTCAGTAGAGTACATAATCATATTACGACCAGTTCCTCTATTTAAAAGTACTGAAACGTAAAATTCAGAAACTTCAGTTTCACCAGGATAGTAAACATCCTCAGCTACCAAAATTTTGTGAACTTTCTTCCCTTCAGCTGAAGTTTGAGGAGTTACCAATTGCATTCCGATGATTTGTTCTGCAATTTCAGCAACTTGTTCTAAGTTTTTTGCCAATTTTACTCCACCACCTTTTCCACGTCCACCTGCATGAACTTGTGCTTTAATAACATGCCATCCTGTACCGGTTTCAGCAGTTAATTGTTTTGCAGCAGCTACAGCTTCAACCGCGTTATTAGCCACTATTCCGCGTTGTATGCGAACTCCGTAACTAGCTAAAATTTCTTTACCTTGATATTCGTGTATGTTCATAATATAGATTTTATCTGGACTCTGAATTTGTTTCAGAATAAATAAGTGCAACAAAAGTAACAAAATACATTCTAAGAGAGAAATATTTTTAAAATTTAAAAATCATTTATTTTGCAACTTATGTTAAAAAAAAAGGAAACGCCATTTTCGATCTTAAATAAGAATTGTTATTATGTTAAGCTTCATTTAAATCCTACTAAATATGGAATCAAAAATCACAAAATTGTCACAAAATGTTCAATATTGGCTTTTATAAACTATTATAATTATCATTTTGCCAATACAAGGCTTAAAAATACTGCTTATTGACAAATATCATCACTTATTATGATTTTATTATAAAAATACAGCTAATACCACGTTTTCAACTCCATATATACAATGAAATCTTTATTTTTGTAAAAAAAAATTATCAAGCATGAAACTTAAAGAACAAGGCCTTTATTTGCCAGAATTCGAGCATGAAAACTGTGGAGCTGGTTTTATTTGTAACCTTAAGGGGGAGAAAACGAATCAAATCATACATGACGCATTAGAAATTCTCGTAAAATTAGAGCACCGTGGTGGTGTGAGTGCTGACGGAAAAACAGGAGATGGAGCAGGACTTTTAATTGATATACCACATGAGTATTTCAATAGAGTATGTGATTTCACGCTACCTGCAGCACGTGAGTATGCTGTTGGAATGGTATTTTTACCAAAAATCAAAAACCAGTACGTTTTCTGTAAAGACATATTTGAAAAAGAAATCAAAGCGCAAGGACTTACCGTTTTAGGATGGAGAGAAGTTCCTGTAGATTCTAGTCAACTAGGTGAAATCGCATTGGCATCAGAACCAGCTATTGAACAATTATTTGTTGGAAAATCGGAGGCAATTGACGAAGCTACTTTTAAAGCGAAGTTATACGCTGCACGTAAAATTGCAGAACACGCTATAATAGGATCTAAGATCTCTCAAAGCGCTTATTTTTACGTACCAAGTTTATCTACAACAACCCTTATCTACAAAGGTATTATCATGCCTGAAGATATTGGACCTTATTATACGGACTTACAGCAAACAGATTTAGTAACTCGTTTAGCGTTAGTTCACCAACGTTTCTCTACCAATACAATGCCTACATGGGAATTGGCACAACCTTTTAGATACATGTGTCAAAATGGTGAAATCAATACCTTACGTGGTAACGTAAGTAGAATGCGTGTACGTGAAGAAATCATGAAAAGTGATGTCTTTGGACCACAAATAGAAAAATTATTCCCAATCATCTTACCAGGAAAATCAGATTCTGCTTCTATGGATATGGTGGTTGAGTTATTAACACATACAGGAAGATCATTGCCAGAAGTAATGATGATGATGATTCCTGAAGCATGGGAGAAACATAAAACCATGTCTGATGAGAGAAAAGCATTTTACGAATACAATGCTTGTATTATGGAGCCATGGGATGGACCAGCTTCTGTACCATTCTCAGACGGTGACTACATCGGTGCGTTATTAGACCGTAATGGTTTGAGACCTTCTCGATATACAGTAACTAAAAGTGGTAAATTGATCATGGCATCAGAAATTGGTGTTTTTGAAGTTGATCCTGCTGATGTTGAAAGTCACGGTAGATTAGAGCCTGGAAAAATGTTTCTTGTAGACATGAATGAAGGTCGTATCATCAACGATATGGAGATCAAAAGTAAAATTGTATCTGAAAGACCATATCAAGAATGGTTAGAGCAGTACCGTTTGAACTTAAAAGATGTTCCTGCAACTTCAGAGGTTTGTCCAATTGAAACTATTGATTTAAAGACAAGAGAACGTTTGTTTAATTATACGCTTGAAGATATTCAAGAAATGATTGTACCAATGGCTCAAGCTGGTAAAGAAGCTTTGGGTTCTATGGGTATTGATACGCCTCTTGCAGTATTGTCAGACAGACCACAATTAATTCCTAACTATTTCAAGCAATTATTTGCTCAAGTAACCAACCCTCCTTTGGATGGTATCCGTGAAGAAATTGTTACTGATATTAGTTTGGCATTAGGACAAGACAGAAATATCTTTGATATCTCTAGCAAACAATGTAGAAAATTAAGAATTCAGAATCCAGTTATCTCTAATGACGATTTAGAGAAAATTAGAAATATCTCAATTGGTAACTTCCAAGCTGAAACTGTCGAAATACTTTATGGAAAAGATAAAGGATTAAATGGTTTGGAAAATGCTTTGGATGATATCATTATTCAAATTACAAAAGCAGTTGAGAGAGGAACAAACATCATTATCTTATCTGATAGAGGTGTAAACCAAGATTTTGCTCCAATTCCGGCATTACTTGCTTGTTCTTATGTACATCACCAAATGAACCGTTTGCGTAAGCGTTCTTACTTTGATATTATTATCGAGTCTGCCGAGCCACGTGAACCACACCATTTTGCAACATTATTTGGTTACGGTGCAAGTGCAATTAACCCTTATATGGTTAATGAAATTATTCGTGTGCAAGTGCAAGAAGGATTCATTACAAATATTAGTGAGCAAAAAGCAGTTGATAATTTTAATAAAGCGATTGGTTCTGGTATTTTGAAAATCATGAATAAAATCGGAATTTCAACATTACACTCGTATAGAGGTTCTCAAATCTTTGAGATTGTTGGTTTCAACTCTAAATTTGTTCAAAAATACTTTCCTTATACAGCTTCTAGAATTGAAGGTATTGGTTTGTATGAAATTGAAAAAGAAATTAATGAAAGATACCAGTACGCTTATCCAGATGTATTAGTTCCAAACCGTTTAGGATTAAATATTGGTGGGGAGTACAGATGGAGACGTAATGGAGAAAGACATATGTTCAATCCTACTACTGTTGCCAAATTGCAACAAGCAGTACGTTTGAGTGATCAGGACAGTTACGATGTGTATGCTAAAACAGTAAATGATCAAGCAACAAGTTTGATGACCATCCGTGGTTTGTTCGAGTTTGATAATCTTGACCCTATTCCTTTAGACGAGGTAGAGCCTTGGACCGATATTGTAAAACGTTTCAAAACGGGAGCAATGTCATACGGATCTATTTCAAGAGAAGCACATGAAAACTTAGCAATCGCAATGAACCGTATTGGTGGTAAATCCAATTCTGGTGAAGGTGGAGAAGATAGAACTCGTTTCCAACCAGATGTTAATGGTGATAGTCGTAATTCTGCTATCAAACAAGTAGCTTCAGGACGATTTGGAGTAACTTCTCACTATTTATCTAGTGCTAAAGAAATTCAAATTAAAATGGCTCAAGGTGCGAAACCTGGAGAAGGTGGACAATTACCAGGTGAAAAAGTATTGCCTTGGATTGCTGCAGCTCGTAACTCAACTCCTTTTGTAGGATTGATTTCGCCTCCGCCACACCATGATATTTACTCTATTGAAGATTTAGCACAATTAATTTTTGACTTGAAAAATGCAAACAGAGAAGCTCGTATCAATGTGAAACTGGTTTCTGAAGTTGGTGTTGGTACCATTGCTGCTGGTGTTGCAAAAGCAAAAGCAGATGTTGTTCTAATCGCAGGTTATGATGGTGGTACTGGAGCATCTCCTTTAACATCATTGAAACACGCTGGTCTTCCATGGGAACTTGGATTGGCAGAAGCACAACAAACATTGGTTTTAAATAATTTAAGAAGTCGTATCGTTGTTGAGTGTGACGGACAATTGAAAACAGGACGTGACGTTGCTATCGCTGCATTATTAGGTGCAGAAGAGTTTGGTTTTGCAACTGCTCCACTTGTAGCTTCTGGTTGTATCATGATGCGTAAATGCCACTTGAATACTTGTCCAGTAGGTATTGCAACTCAAGATAAAACATTGCGTAAGAATTTCAAAGGAACTCCTGAGCATGTTATTAACTTCTTCTTTTATGTAGCTGAGGAGTTAAGAGCTATTATGGCTTCATTAGGTTTCAGAACAATGGAAGAGATGATTGGGCAAACGCACAAAATCAATTCTAATAAAGCGATTACACATTACAAAGCAAGAGGTTTAGATTTATCTTCTATCTTACACAGACCAGATACTTACAAATATTTGACAGTAAGAAATACAGAGAAACAAGATCATAATTTAGAGAATGTTTTGGATTTCCAAATCTTGAAAGATTCACACCGTGCATTGTATAGAAAAGAAAAGATGACTTTAGATTACCCAATTAGCAATATCAACCGTTCGGTTGGAGCTATTGTAAGTAATGAGATTTCAAAAATATATGGTCATTTAGGTTTACCTGAAGATACTCTTAATATTAATTTCACAGGATCTGCCGGTCAAAGTTTAGGTGCGTTTAGTGCACATGGATTGACTTTTACAGTTGAAGGTAATACAAATGATTATTTAGGTAAAGGTTTGTCTGGTGCTAAATTAATCATCAAGAAACCAGCTACCGCTACATTTGTTGCAGCTGATAATATCATCGTAGGAAACGTTTGTTTGTTTGGAGCTGTCGAAGGACAAGCTTTCATCAACGGTATTGCAGGAGAACGTTTTGCAGTACGTAACTCTGGAGCTACAGCAGTAGTTGAGGGTGTGGGTGATCACGGTTGTGAATACATGACTGGTGGTAAAGTAGTCGTTCTTGGTACAACAGGAAGAAACTTTGCAGCAGGTATGAGTGGTGGTATCGCATACATATACGATCCAGCAAACAAATTCAAAAATGGTTTGTGTAACACAGAAACTATTGATTTTGAAACAATCGAGGGAACAGAAGCAGACGAGTTAAAACAATTGATCGAAAAACATGTCCTTTATACGAACAGTACTAGAGGAGCTGATTTATTGAAAGATTGGAGCGTAAGTTTAGCAAATTTTGTAAAAGTAATGCCTACTGAATACAAAAAAGCACTTAAACGCTTAGAAACTGAAGAACAAATGGTAGAAGAATTAACAGCATAATACAATGGGAAAAGTAACAGGTTTTAAAGAATTCGAAAGAATAGATGAATCATACACATCAGTACAAGAACGTGTAGGGAATTATAACGAATTTACAGTTCCTTTGAGTGAAGCTGAAATTACAAGTCAAGGTTCTCGTTGCATGGATTGTGGAATTCCATTTTGTCATAGTGGTTGTCCATTAGGAAATTTAATTCCTGATTTTAACCACATGGTACATCAAGGAGAGTGGCAAAAAGCATCTTGGATATTACACTCTACCAATAATTTTCCTGAATTTACAGGACGTTTGTGTCCTGCACCATGCGAAAAAGCATGTGTTTTAGGAATTATTGAAGAGCCAGTATCTATTGAGAATATAGAAAAAAATATTGTTGAACGCGCCTTTAAAGAAGGATGGATCAAGCCGCAACCTCCAAAAACAAGAACAGGTAAAACTGTTGCAGTTGTTGGATCTGGACCTGCAGGATTGGCAGCAGCGCAGCAATTAAACAGAGCAGGTCATACTGTTACTGTTTTTGAAAGAGATAATGCAGTTGGTGGTTTATTGCGTTACGGTATTCCTAATTTCAAAATGGAAAAAGGAATTATCGACAGACGTGTCGCTATATTGGAAGCAGAGGGAATTATTTTTAAAGTAAACACTAATGTTGGTGTAAACTATGATATTAATGATCTTAAAGCTTTTGATTCAATTGTTCTTTGTGGTGGAGCTACAGAAAGAAGAAGCTTACCTACCCCTGGTATTGATGCTGATGGAGTGGTGCAAGCAATGGATTTCTTGACGCAACAAACAAAAGTGGTATTTGGTGAAACAATCGAAGATCAAATAATGGCTACTGGTAAAGATGTGATCGTAATTGGTGGTGGTGATACAGGATCTGACTGTGTGGGAACGTCAAATCGTCATGGTGCGAAATCAGTAACCAACTTTGAGATTATGCCAAAACCTCCGGTAGGAAGAAGCGAATCAACGCCATGGCCTTATTGGCCGTTGCAACTTAAAACATCTTCTTCTCATAAAGAAGGTGCTAACAGAAACTGGTTGATTAATACTAAGGAATTTGTAAAAGATGCTGCGGGTAAATTAATTGCATTAAAAACAGTTACCGTTGAATGGAAAATTGTTCCAGGACAAAGACCAGAATTAATCGAAATTGAAGGTTCTGAGAAAACTTGGCCATGTGATCTAGCGTTATTAGCGTTAGGGTTTACTGGTCCTGAAAAAACTTTGGCAGAGCAATTAGGTCTTAAAACTGACTTTAGAAGCAATTACGTAGCCAACAACTACCAAACTAATGTAGCAAACGTATTTACTGCGGGAGATATGAGAAGAGGTCAATCATTGATAGTTTGGGCTATTTCTGAAGGTCGTGAGGCTGCAAGAGAAGTTGATTTGTATCTAATGGGACATTCTAATTTACCTACGAAAGAAGGTGGAGATTTACCGGGAGTACAATAATCATTACTCTATAAATATCAAAAAGGCTGTCTAGTAATAGACAGCCTTTTTATTTATATTTTAATCTGGAATTAATTTGATGAGGAATACATTGTACTAGTTCATCTTAAACTGTTATTTGTTGTAGGTTCTAAACACCTTGTTCCGATATAGATTTCTCAATAATTGATTGGATCTCGCCTGGTTTTATAGGTTTGATTATATAATCGGAAATTTCGCTTATTTTTTTTGATCTCTCAATGTCTGCAATATCAACAGATGATGAAACCATATATATAGTAATTTTCTTTGCTAATCTTGGTTTAAGTTTTATATACTCTTCCATAAACTGAAAACCATCCATTATCGGCATATTTATGTCTAATAAAATAACATCTGGTAATTCGTCCTCTCTTTTTAGATTTTCGATTACAAAATTTAATGCTTCTTCGCCATCGGAAAAAGTTATAATGTCCTTTACTAGATTGAGTGACTGTATGGTTCTTTTTAAAGTAAATTGATAAACATCGTCATCATCAACAATACAAAAAATAATATTTTTATTCATCTTTATACATTAAAATTAATACTAAATGTAGAGCCAACGTTTACTTGACTATCTACTGAAATTTTACCACCCATAGATTCAATCTGTACTTTGGTCATAAAAAGTCCAACTCCTTTAGCATCTGGATGCCTGTGAAAGACTTTATTTAAACCAAAGACTTTATGTCCATGTCTATCCAAATTAATACCTAATCCATTGTCCTTGAAAATAAGTTTATGAACTCCATTTTCTACAATCGATTCAATGAAAATTTCAGGATTTCTATCATTTGATTTGTATTTTATGGCATTGCTTACTAAATTAAGAAAAATACTTTCTAAATATACTCTATTAAATTTAATATTAGGATTATTCACAAAATCACAAGTAATTGTAGCTTTCGTGTTAAAAATTTGAGCAGTTAAAATCTCTTTCGTCTTTTGAAGTATTTCTTGGTAAGATAGCACTTCCAATTTTTTTGAAGATTCATTTTTGGTTTGTAATGCTTCAATTAAAGTATTTAGTGTATCGGTTAAGTGATGCGTAACGGTCTCAAATTTTTCAACTATCATGCTTTTGTCTTCTTGTGATTCTGCACATTTGTACAAGTCTAATAATGAATTTAAGTTGCTTACAGGAGCGCGCAGGTTATGTGACGTTATTTGTGCAAATTCAGCTAATTGAGCGTTTTGTGAGGTAAGTTTTTTTGCTAATAATTCCAGATTTTCATTGGCTTCTATTATTTTTCTCTCAGCTCTTTTTTGAACTGTAATATCCCTAATAGTAGCAGATACTAGAATTCCTTCTTCTGTTTTAAGAGGACTTATACTTATTTGAATAGGAATTTCCATTCCAGCTTTATTAATGCAAAAAAGTTCACGTCCATCACCAAGTTTCGTTATTTTAGGTTGCTCGAAATACGTACTACGATGTGATTGATGATTGTTATATTTTTTTGGAATTAATAATTCTACAGGTTTGCCAATTAATTCTTGCGATGCATAACCAAATAAGATTTCTGCCTGTTTATTGACCAAATGAATTTTACCTGCATCATTGGCAATTATCATTGCATCTGGCGCAGATTCCAACAGCCCTTTGAATTTGATTTCGGCCATCCTTTGCTGCGTTACATCTTGACAAGTACCGATGATCTCAATAACTTGACCTTCACTATCTGTAATTACTTCTCCTAACAGCTGAATTGATTTTGTTTTACCTCCAGTGGAGATAATACGATGTAGTAGCTCGTAAAAATTTTTATCTTTTATTGAGTTTTTGAATGAGGCATCTACAATTTCTTTGTCGTCTGGGTGAACAAAACTAAAATAAGTTTCAAAATTCAGATTTTCATTGCTGTCGACTTCGAATATATTAAACAAGTTGCTAGACCAAGTAACTTTATTTGTGACAATATTCCACTGCCAATGTCCCATCATTGTTATTTTCTCAGCATCGTTAAGCACCTGATTTTTGCGTAAAAGCTCTGATTCTAATTTTTTTTGGTCAGTTATATCTTGAATAATTCTTAAGGCACCAAAATCTTCTCCATTTTCATTTCTTAGTGGAGTTAATGTAGATCGACCGACAAAGGTTGATCCATCTTTCCTAATTACGGTCCATTCTCTAGAGTCGTACCCACTGTACTTTGACAAAATTTTACAAGCGCTTAGTCCAGAGTTTTCTTCATGGTACTGTGCCTTGACATCATTTTTAAAAATCTCATATTCTTCTGCTGCAAAAAATGAATTCTTTTTTTTAAATCCAATCATTTCAGAGGCGCTATATCCAAGCAAAGTTTCTGCACCCTTATTAAATTGATAAATTATATCATCTTTACTAATCGCAATTATAGCTATGGTATCAGAATTCAAATTAGCTTTCATAGATGGGCTTTAATTTATCGCTCGCGGTTCATCATTATATATGACTAGACTTAGCGAAGATGGATTGCTAAGTTAATTTTTTTATCTTTTGTACCCTAGTTTTTATTTCTATAATTGTAAGTCTTCTACATAGATATTTATGATTTTTGAAGTTGCATTTCCATTTCTTTATATTTTGAAGAAGTGTATGTTAAGTTAGGTTTGCAGTTGTCCTAACTAAAGATTATTCAGATTATCGCACTCTTTTAAATAAAAAAGCGTCTACTTCCTGTTTTTAAGAAAGTAGACGCTAGTATTATATTTTTGAAATTTATCTTAGAGCTTTTACAAAATCAGCGATTTTAGCTGTACCTTCTTCAGTTAGGTATTTGATGAATGCACTACCTATGATAGCTCCTTTTGCATATTCTGTAGCTTGTTTAAAAGTCTCGGCATTATTGATTCCAAAACCTATTATTTGTGGGTTTTTAAGATTCATGCTAGCAATTCGTTTAAAGTATTCGCTTTGAGTATCTCCAAATCCCGTTTGTGAACCTGTGACGCTTGCAGAACTTACCATGTATATAAATCCATTTGAAACACTATCGATAAAGCGTATACGCTCGTCTGATGTTTGTGGTGTAATTAAAAATACATTAATCAAACCGTATTTTTCAAATATTTCTTGGTATTCATCTGCATAAACATCTACAGGTAAATCAGGAATGATTAACCCGTCAATTCCAGTTTCTGCACATTTTTTACAAAATGCTTCTACGCCGTATTGCAGAATTGGGTTGAAATACCCCATAATTATTAAGGGTATGGAAACTGTAGCACGTATGTCTTTTAATTGGTTAAACAACACTTCTGTAGTCATTCCATTTCGCAAAGCTGTAGTTGAGCTTTCTTGAATAGTAGGACCATCTGCCAATGGATCACTAAAAGGTAATCCAATTTCGATTAAATCAACACCATTCTTTTCTAAATCTTCTATGATGGAAACAGTGTCATTATTGTTTGGGTATCCAGCAGAAAAATAGATGGATAAAATTTTTTTATCTTCTTGTAACTTTTGTTGTATTCTGTTCATGGTTTTTTATTTATCCAAAATGGTAATAGGTGTGCAATTTTATCTAGTTGGTTGCGGTAAATGTCCATGCAATTTGATTGGATTCTAGTAGAACTTCAAGACGCTTGTAATGCAATCCTTCGTAAGTATCTGCTTGTTGTAACTCTTCATCAGTGATGTCGTAGATTAAACCAACGATGATATCTGTTAAATTCTCGGTTGGGGTGATGATACGGTAAGTCACCATTCCAAATTCCTCTTCTATTTCGATATGAGTTAATGTGTATCCAATTAAAGTATCTGGAGTACCTTTTAAAATACGACCAAAAATTGTTTGTTGGATATCTGGATCTTTTAATGAACCGTATGCGAATAATTTTGCCATGATGAGTTTTTTTAATGTAATACCAAATTTTGTTATGGGCGCGTTAGGGATGGGAGCGGTATCCTTTTTTGGGCTTTTTCAGCCAAAAAAGATATAGCGCACAGCCCGACCGCTTTTCTGCGGTAACGCCCAACTATAATTTAAAATAATCTATATACGTTTCTAAATCTTTGTCGCCACGGCCCGAAAGGCAAATTACGACAATATCTTCAGGTTTGAATTTTTTCTCCTTTAAAACTGCTAATGCGTGTGATGATTCAATTGCGGGAATAATTCCCTCAAGTTGTGCGAGCTCATAACCAGCTTGCATGGCTTCATCATCTGTTAATGAGAAGAATTCACCTCTTCCTGATGTGGCCAAATGTGCATGCATAGGTCCAACTCCCGGATAATCTAATCCTGCAGATATGGAGTAGGGTTCAGTAATTTGTCCGTCTGGTGATTGCATTAGTAATGTTTTACAACCGTGAATCACACCAACTTTTCCTAACTTACTGGTTGCTGCACTATGCCCACTATTTACTCCTTTACCAGCTGCCTCTACGGCAATAATACCAACCTCTGGCTCTTTTAAAAAGTGGTAATAAGTACCTGCGGCATTGCTACCACCACCAATACAAGCAACTACATAATCAGGATTTTCACGTCCCTCTTGTTCTTTCAACTGCCATTTGATCTCCTCAGAAATTATACTTTGAAATCGCGTTACCATATCTGGATAAGGATGTGGTCCAATAGCTGATCCGATAATATAGTGGGTGTCTACAGGATTGTTAATCCAGTCGCGAATAGCCTCATTGGTGGCATCTTTTAAAGTACGTGAACCAGATAGAGCAGGACGAACTTCTGCACCCAACATTTTCATACGAGCCACATTTGGCGCTTGACGTTTAATGTCGATTTCGCCCATGTAAACAATACACTGCAATCCCATTAAGGCACAAACGGTAGCAGTCGCAACACCATGTTGTCCCGCACCAGTTTCGGCTATGATACGGTTTTTCCCCAATTTCTTAGCCACTAGAATTTGTCCAATGGTATTATTGATTTTGTGGGCACCAGTATGATTAAGATCTTCTCTTTTGAGGTAAATCTTTGTATTGTATTTCTCAGATAATCTTTTTGCATGATATAGAGGACTAGGGCGTCCTACATAATCCTTTAGCAATTGGTCAAATTCAGCTTTAAATCCTGGCTCAGCCATAATTTGAAGGTAATTTTCACGTAATTCTTCTACGTTAGGATATAGCATTTCTGGGATGTAAGCACCACCAAATTCGCCATAATACCCTTTTTCATCCACGTTATATGATATCATTTTCTACTTATTTTTTTATTAGAAGCAAAGTGATGCGTCTTTATTTTATTGTTGAGAGACACTGTAGTGCCTCTATATTTTTTAATCCGGCTTCAATTTCAAATTTACTATTTACATCAATGGCATAAATTGGCAAATCGGTCTTCATTATTTCATTAACGGCCTCTATTTCATCAGATCCAATTCCGCCACTTAGGAAGAAAGGTTTAGTAGAGGGGTAATTTTCAAGCACCTTCCAGTCAAATGTGGTTCCGTTCCCGCCAGGAAGTTTCCCTTTTGTATCAAAAAGAAAGTAATCACATGTTGATTCATAAGGTTTTAACACTTCAAAGTTGAAGTCGTCTAAGATAGAAAAAACTTTAATGATTTCTGTCCTGTTTTTTAATTTGCTTTTTAATTCGATGCAAAAGGCAACAGACTCGTTGCCGTGTAATTGTACAGCCTGCAAATCATATAATATTACTTTCCGTACTATTTCATCAATTGTTTCATCAACAAAAACTCCTGTTTTTTTAATGCTTTTTGGCAAATCTGGAATCGTTCCATCAAAATAACGAGTCGATCTTTCCCAAAAGATAAATCCCATATAGTCGGGTAGCAGTGTACCTACTTGGAGTATATTATCGGGATATTTCATTCCGCAAATCTTGATCTTCATTTTATATATTGTTTAGTTCTTGTTATTTTAAGAATCTTTATTTAATTCGAATAGGAGTAATGATAATTATTTATTTGCAACAAGAAGTTTTGTAATGAATTCGGTTGCAGCTTTCCCAGCATTATCTGTCTTCATGAAGTTTTCTCCAATCAAAAACCCTTTGTATCCGTAAGGTTTTAATTCGTTAATCGCTTCAACTGAACTGATACCACTTTCTGAAACTTTTACAAAGTCATTTGGAATTTTATCTGCTAGTTCTTTACTGAAATCTAAACTAACCTCAAATGTTTTTAAATTGCGGTTGTTAACACCAATCATGTTCAAAGTTGGCATTATTGACTTTTCTAATTCATCAAAGTTATGTACTTCTAGTAAAACTTCTAGACCAAGACTTTGGGCAAACTCAGATAGCGCTTTAATTTCGTCACGTGTTAAAACGGCAGCGATAAGTAGTATTAAATCGGCTCCATGAGCTTTCGCTTCCAATATTTGATATTCGTCAATAATAAATTCTTTTCTCAATAGAGGAATTGAAACAGATGCTCTAGCTAATAATAAATCGTCTAAGGATCCTCCGAAATATTTACCATCAGTCAAAACTGAAATTCCGCAAGCTCCTGCAGCTTCATATCCTTTTACAACCTCTTCTACGGTAAAACCATGATTAATCACCGATTTTGAAGGCGAACGACGCTTGTGTTCTGCTATAATACCAGATGCGCTATTTTTTAAGTTTTGGCTAAGCGAAATAGTTTCTTTCGAAAAAAACACTGAAGCCTCTAATTGTGAAACGGGGATAATTGCTTTTTTAAGAACAACTTCTCTTTTTTTATCGAAAATTATTTTATCTAGAATATTCATTTTAATCTTATTGACGTTTTGTTTTTTGATTCAAGTTTGTTCACTACTTGAGTGAATTTCTATTGCTGTTACTTACTCTTAAGCAAATTTACGAATTTACCAATTGTTAGTCCTTGAATTAGAATAGAAAAACAAACAATAATATAAGTTATTGTTACCCAAATATCTTTTCCTAATTCGGAAGGTATAGATAAAGCCAAAGCAATCGATATACCACCTCTTAATCCTCCCCAAGTTAGTATTAAAACGGTTTTGGGACTGATTTCTTCTTTTAATCGAATAAATAGAGAAGGAATTAAAACTGATATGTAACGCGTTAAAAGAACGATGAATATAAGAATAAGTCCAATAATCACAATTTTTCTATCTGTATTAATGATTAATAATTCAAGACCAATTAAAACAAAAAGCACTGCATTTAGAATCTCATCGGCCAGCTCCCAAAATTTGTCTACATATTCAGCGGTAATGTCAGACATTCCTAATCTTTTTCCTTGATTCCCCGTAATAAGCCCAGCTATGACCATAGCGAGCGGGCCTGAAACGTGTGTGTAATGTGCTAAGGAATAACCACCCATAACGATAGCAAGTGTAATTAAAACTTCGACATTGTAATTATTGATACTAGCAATTAGTTTGTAACCAACCCAACCTACAACAGCACCTAGAATAATACCCCCAATTGCTTCCTGCCCAAATACAGTTGCTATACTTAGCATAGAAACATCAGCATCGGGTTTGGCTAGTTGTAAAATACTTATAAAGACAACTACGGCTACACCGTCATTAAATAAAGATTCTCCTGCAATTTTAGTTTCTAACGACTTAGTCACCCCAGCAGTTTTTAAAATACTTAGAACAGCAATAGGATCTGTTGGCGAAATCAATGCTCCAAACAGCAAGCACTGAATAAGATTTACATCAAGATTAAAGGAGTTCAAAAGCCAGAAACTAGCGTAGCCCACGATAAATGTACTTATCACAACACTAATAGTTGAGAATAACATGATGCTTAATTTTTCAGCTTTTAAGTCTTTGAACTTAATATGAATTGCACCAGCAAATAACATAAAACTCAGCATCACTTCAAGTAATAATTCACTAAAATCGATCTCCTTTAAGACCGTTTCTACATTTTCTTCTATTGAGGGTATGATGTAACTCACACCAATAATTCCTAAAGAGAAGAGGAGGGAAACCAGCATAAGCCCAATTGCATTAGGTAACTTTAAATACCTAAAATTAATGTAAGCAAAAGTTGCTGATAAAACGATTAGTAATGATATGAGAGGGAACAATTCCATTTTTGAATTTATTAAGTAACAATTTTGAGACGATCGGTCTTTTGATTTCTATTTGTATAAAATTATAATTTTCTTTTAATGGTTACCATTTGATTCCCTTTCTTTTGAAATTCATATTCACAACTCACAATATTAACTAGAAAGTGTTTTGAAAAATGGTTTAAAATGTCATCTAAAACTTCTGATTTTGCTCCACTTAAATTTAATATCGGAAATATTCTGACTTCTTTTGCTACTCGTAACATTTCTGTAATAGCTTGCAAATGAAAATCTAATCCTAATTGAGAATAGAGTATCAAAAAGTGAGAACTCAAACCTATATCAAATTCTAGATCATCGTAACTCGTTAGTTCAGGTAACTCATGATCAATATATCTTTTTTGGTTTCTACCTAGCTCAAAATCTACAAGAAACTTATTCATGGCACCCATTCTAATGCATTCTAGTTCTTCAATATTCTTTATATGTTTCCAATTATAACTATCTTGATTAAGTTTCATTTGTTCTATTACAGCAAATTTTGTTTCTGTAATTTGAACTTCAATTTCTTTTTTAGAAAACTTGTAAATTGGATCTATTGAAATCACTACTTTATTAAGTTCATGCATTTCTGAATTGAAACTGGCAGGACCATCACCAAAGCTGATTATTTTTTTATTTAAATCTAAATCATCTAAGTTAAAGAGCAGTTTGTATTCGTTTAAACTACGGCCCCACGGAACTACATTTTTTAATTCGAAAGCCATAATTCTGTTTTAAAGACTCAATTCTTGTAATTTTTTTAAGGCATTTAATCCTTTACCTGAAAATAAGCTTTCCTTCGCACTTTCAAAACCTTCTAGCGGTGTACATCCTGATACCGTAGCAATGGCCATAGCTGCATTGGCACAAACCACATTATTCTGGGCTTCGGTACCTTTGCCCGAAATAATCGCTGTAAACATTTGAGCTGATTCATCAATCGAACTCCCACCGGCAATTTCAGTTTGTTTTAGTATTCGAACTCCAAAGTCAGATGGATTTAAGACACCTTCTTTCTTATGAGTTATAAATTTGGTAGGGCAGGTTAAAGAGATTTCGTCATACCCATCCAATGAATGTAGAATAGTGAAATTTGCAGCTGTGTTTTGATATAAATAACCATACATTCTAGCTAACTCTAAATTAAATACACCCACCATTTGATTTTGTGGAAAAGAAGGATTTACCATTGGCCCCAACATATTAAAAAATGTTTTTACAGCCAAATCTTTACGTATGGGCCCGACATTTTTCATAGCTGGATGAAAAAGAGGTGCGTGCAAAATACAGATTCCCGCTTGGTCGATTGACTTTTTCAGAAAATCGGCATCGTTACTAAATTTCACTCCTAATTTCTCCATCACATTACTAGAACCTGATATAGACGAAACACCATAGTTACCATGTTTAGCAACTTTCACTCCCGCACCAGCAGTAATAAATGATGCTAGGGTCGAAATATTAAAAGTGTCTTTTCCGTCTCCACCTGTACCACAGAGATCGATTGTATTAAATTCAGATAAATCTACTCGAATACATAATTCTAATAAAGCTTCTCTAAAACCTGCTAGCTCATCAATAGTAACCGAACGCATCATGTAAACTGTTAGAAAAGCTGCTGTTTGACTAGCATTATAACTACCGCTTGAGATATTGACCAAAATAGATTTAGCTTCTTCTTTAGATAATATTTCGTGATTAATTAATCGATTTAATGTATTTTTCATTTCTATTTCTATTTTTTGATGCAAGTTTGCTATAACACTAATTCAGCTTGCTACTTTAATTTAATTACAGTTTAATTTTCTTTTTTATGTCTACACATATACTTTAAATAAACTACAATTTCTTCTGATTCTTTTTTTGTTATTTCTAATTTTGGCATCTTTACCTTATGTCGAAAACTTGTTGGATCAATTATATATTTCACTAATTGATCCTCAATCCAGTATTCGGTTACGCTTTTTGGATAATTTAATTCTGGACCCATTGTTCCACCAATGTCGTTTATGGCATGGCACGTAATGCAATATTTTTGAAATAACTTATATCCCACAATTGACTTTTGATCATCTTTTGGATACAACACATTATCTAAGCTTGAAAGTGGTTCCAATTTTATCCCAATCAAATTGTAGGGCCATTTGTAACGACTATCC
Source organism: Flavobacterium algicola (assembly GCF_022399565.1). Taxonomy (GTDB): domain Bacteria; phylum Bacteroidota; class Bacteroidia; order Flavobacteriales; family Flavobacteriaceae; genus Flavobacterium; species Flavobacterium algicola. Next base: position 97,322 of record NZ_JAJTUT010000001.1, on the reverse strand, counting down.
TTTGGTGATGCATTTGGATAAACTAGATAAAAAGGAGCTGCATCCATCTTATTTCCGTTCTTTATAATGGTTTCCCATTTTGCTCCTTCAGTAGCATCCAAATCTTCATAAGCAATAAACGGTTGCGCTGTTAAAAATAGTTGAAGAGGCATTTCGGGTTTGTAACCATCTTTGCACTCAAAAACTATTTTGGTTTTGGCTATATCTATTTTAGAAAACCGCTCTACATTATTCAATATCGACAAAGCACTAACTGCCTTGTATTTCTTCATTTTGTGATATACAGGATCTTCAACTACAGTAATTACGGTATCTTTTCCTTGCTTAGCAGTTTCAAATAATGCAACGAGATCAATGTTGATACTATTTTGTTCATAATCAGTAACTTGTTGCTTTGCTTCTTTTTTATGTTGACAAGAAGCAAGACAACAAACAATTAAAATTAGAATTACAAGTTGGAAATTTGGATATTTCATAATGTGACTTTTAGATTGTAATGAATAAGGATTAGACTCTTTTACCCATTGTCTTCAATTACGATACTAAAAAAACTATTTATGGCAAATTAACCATTTACCCAATTTTCTAGCATTTTCTTCCCGTTTGGTGTCAAAACACTTTCAGGATGAAATTGTACCCCTCTCACATCATACGTTTTATGACGTAAAGACATGACTTGACCGTTTTCATCAAATGATGTTGCTTCTAGAACGTCTGGTAAAGTAGGATCAACAACCCATGAGTGGTAACGTCCAACTTCGATTTCGTTTTCCAAATCTTTGAATAAAATCTCATCGTTTACTATCGTTTTAATATTTGTAGCTACACCATGGTACACTTTGTCTAAGTTCGAAAGTGTTCCGCCGTACACTTCTCCAATTGCTTGTTGTCCGAGACAAACACCAAAAATACTTTTAGTTGGTCCATATTTCAAAATTACAGCTTTTAGTAAACCAGCCTCATCTGGTATTCCAGGACCTGGAGAAAGTACAATTTTATCAAAATGAGCAATTTCATCAATATCAAATTCATCATTTCGATAAACGGTAACTTCACAATTCAAATCTTCTAGATAATGCACTAGGTTGTAAGTGAAACTATCGTAATTATCTATAACTAATATCTTTTTCATTTTGTCGTTTTTTATTTGTGCTTTAGCTGTGGTCTGCTAAAAGGCGAAATATTCTTATTTAAATTGTTTCTGCTAAGTCCAAAGCTGTATTTAAAGCTCTTAATTTATTGTAGACTTCTTGCATTTCGCTTTCTTCGTCAGAGCTAGCAACAATTCCAGCACCTGCTTGCGAGTGTAATTCATGATTTTTACTTAAAAAAGTACGAATCATTATAGCGTGATTAAAATTTCCTTCAAAATCCATGAATCCTATAGCTCCACCGTAGAAATTACGATTTGTTTTTTCGTATTGTTCTATTAATTGCATTGCTCTGTGTTTTGGAGCACCGCTCAATGTTCCGGCAGGAAAAGTATCGGCTACAACTTGCATCGTTGTAGCGTTGTCATGTAAATGACCTGTTACTTTAGATACCAGATGGATTACATGCGAGAAGAATTGTACTTCTCTATAACGGTCGACTTTTACATCATGTCCGTGACGACTTAGGTCATTTCTGGCCAAATCAACTAGCATAACATGTTCGCTGTTTTCTTTCTTGTCTTCTGACAATTGTTTAGCCAAAACGGCATCTTTCTCATCATCGCCTGTACGTTTAAATGTCCCTGCAATTGGATGAATTTCTGCTTTACGATCTTTTACAATAATTTGAGCTTCGGGTGAAGATCCAAATATTTTAAAATCTCCATAATCAAAAAAGAAAAGGTAAGGGGAGGGGTTTATACTTCTTAAGGCTCTATAAACATTAAATTCATCTCCTTTAAATCCTTGAGTAAAACGACGAGATAATACAAGTTGAAAAACATCTCCACGGAAGCAATGTTTTTTGGCTAATGCTACATTTTGCTTGAACTCTTCATCTGTTAGGTTAGAATATCCTTCACCATCTCTGGAAAAACTATAGGTAGCTAGGTTTCTTGTTTGCAGCAATTGTTGTAACTCAGGAATGTTATTTTTACCATCTAAACTGTGACAAAATATATATGCTTGATTTTTATAATGGTTTATTGCAATGATATTCTGGTAAACAGCATAATAAACATCAGGAATGGTATTGCTATTTTCTTTTTTCGAAATATTTACTTTTTCAAAGTAACGAACGGCATCATAAGAGAGATATCCAAATAAGCCATTGTTAATGAATTTAAAATCATTTTTATCTGACTTAAATTGTTTAGAGAATTCCTCTATAGTATTTGGAATATTAGTTGTGGCATCGATTGCGATCGTCTCTGTCGTTCCGTCAGGATAATTTTTATAAATTGTCTCATTTTCTATTTTAAATGATGCAATAGGATTGCAACAGATGTACGAGAAACTATTGTCATTGCCATGATAGTCACTACTCTCTAATAATAGACTATTTGGGAATTTATCTCTAATTTTTAGATATACACTAACAGGTGTAATGGTATCTGCTAGAATTTGCTTATAACGAGTTTTGAGTATAAAGGGTTTCAATAGAAAATTTTTTAATGATTAATAGTTGTAAAACAGTAATGAAATTAACGTAAAAAAGGCTTGTCGTGATGACAAGCCTTTTTATATGTATAGTTTACTAAATACTATAGGAGCTTTGTTCACGACGTCTGACGTAAATTGTTCCACCACCAAGTATTGTTTGTAATTGAGATCATAATTATTTTGTTGATACAAATATAGAAATCAATTTTGATTTTTCAAATAAATAAGTGTGAAAATTTCACGCTTATATTAACTTATAAAAGAAAAATCTAGTTCTATGCTAGTCTCAAAGTACATTTGAACTGAAATTTTAAATGTTTTAAAACACCAAGTTAACTTTTAAGTCAAATTGATCATAGATAGTCTTATCGCCTAAGTCGTCAAAGAAACTTCCAGATCCATATCGAATGTCATACTTGGTTCTGTCTACTTTCAGATCAGCAGTTGCAGTATTGTTATTCACCGCAAATTCAAAAATAATGGGATGCGTTTGCCCTTTAATTGTTAGGTTTGCAATAATGGTATAGTTATTATTTCCTTTGTCTGTTACAGTTTTGAAATTTAACAAGGCTGTGTCAAAATTATAAACTCCAAAAAAATCGTCTGATTTTAAATGCCCTTCTAGTTTTGCCTTTGAGCTACCCGTTTGATCTGTATTGTTTAAGGTCGTCATATCGGCAATAAAGCTTCCTCCAACTACTTTGTTGTTTTTGAAGGTAAGTGTCCCTTCTTTGAACTTAATAGTTCCTTCGTGTTGACCTGTAATCTTTTTACCTGTCCAGATGATGCTGCTGTTTGTAACATCAATTTTTTTAATTTGAGCTTCAACGGCCGTAGATGAAAAGATTATAAGTAGGATGATTGATAAAAGTTTGAGATTTTTCATAATAATGATTTTAGATTATTAACTGTTTTGGTATGGAAATAAACCTTAGACTGAACATTTATAATTTTGGCGCGCTCTATGAAACAGAAGAGATAAGGATTGATCCTTAAGAATAAAAAAATTCGTCTATTGTGACATTACATTTTATATTCAAGCTTCAGCAGTAATTATATATTTACTAGAATTTTTGTCTAATATATTATAAGCTAGGTGCTCGCAATTTAGCAAATGGATAATGTGCTTTTCTCAAAGTTACAATAAAACTACTAGAATAGTATTAAAATCAATATGAATTTTTAAATGTATAATGTTTGTAATCAGGTAAATAGGGTACTATAAAAAAATAACCCCAACAGGAACTGTCGGGGTTAAGGTCAAATATAAATTATAAAACTGGTATTGCTATTTTCGATCTAATAGTGTCTAAACGACAATTAAATTGACCAATATCATCAAAACGTAATAAATGGAATTAAAATTTCAAATCTACAGCTAATTCAAATTCGTCTGAAATTGCTTTATCTCCTAAGTTATCAAAAAAGCTTCCTGAACCATATTTGATATCATATTTGGTTCTGTCTACATTGAAATTAGCCGATGCAGTATTTCCTTTAACAGCGATGTCAAAAGTTACAGCACTAGTTTTTCCTTTAATTGTTAAGTCAGCAATTACGGTGTAATTATCTTTTGATTTGGTACTGATTTTTTTAATCATTAATGCAGCCGTATTAAATTTTTCGGTTCCAAAAAAATCTTCTGATTTGATATGACCATTAAATTTTTGTTGTTGCTCACCGCTAAGATCTGTAGCTGTAATAGATGTCATATCTACAGTAAATTTTCCACCAACTAAGGTATTCGATTTAAATAATAATGAACCATCTTTAAAGTTTACAGTTCCGTTATGCTGACCTGTAACTTTTTTTCCAACCCAGTTAATAGAACTTTTTGAAACATCAATTTTCTTAGATTGAGCGTTGATAGTTGCGGTAGTAAATAAAACTACCAATGATAATGCAATTGCTTTTAAATTTTTCATGTGTTTGATTTTAAATAATAATTATAGTGTAGTAAATAATTCCTCTTGCGATTTTCTAACTTTTTTGTAATGCTGTGATACATCTTCAGCATGTCTGTAGCCCACAGTTGTAATTAGAGTTGCGTTCAATCCTAATTTGTCTAATCCTAAAATTTCATTTACTTGTTCGGGCACAAAACCTTCCATTGGGGTAACGTCAATTTGCTTCTCGGCTGCCGCATTCATTAAATTTCCCATTGCAAGATACGCCTGTTTTGAAGACCAGATGTTTTTACTATCCTCAGGTAAAGATAAGATTTTTGATTTCATGAAATCAGCATATCCTGCCATTGATTCAATAGGCAAGTCTCTGGTCTCGCAGATATTTTTAACATACTGATTAATTTCTTCTTCAGAAATACTAACTACGTTTGCAAAAACGATTAGGTGAGAAGCATCTACAATTTGACTTTGTCCCCAGGCTACAGGTTGTATTTTTGCTCTTAATTCTGGACTCTCAACAATAAAAACCTTGTAAGGTTGAAGTCCATAAGAAGAGGCCGTTAAGCGTATAGCTTCTTTAAGAAAGTTTAAATCCTCGGCTGTTATCTTTTTTGATGCATCAAATTTCTTTGTAGCGTATCTCCAATTTTGATTTTCTAAAAATGTACTCATGATTTGTGTTTATATGTTTCTGTATTTTTCTAGTAAATAATTTAGTTGTTGCAATTCGTCATCACTAAAATTGTCAACAAAAGATTGTTCGTGCTTTTTAACTTTTGGTTCTAGTTCAGTGAGCGTGTCCAATCCTTTCTGAGTTATCGATACTTCAATTTTGCGTCTATTTTCTGGACATACTTGGCGCGTTACAAATGATTTTAATAAGAGTTTATCAACCAAACGTGTGGTGTTGCTTTTTTTAGCTACCATTCGTTCTTGAATAAGAAACATGTTGGCAGGTTTTCCTTTTTGGCCTCTTAGTATTCGTAGTACATTATATTGTTCGCTTGATAAGTCATAAGGTTTAAGAATTTCACCAAACTGTTCCGAAATAATTTTTTCGGTGTACAAAATATTCAAAATGATCTTGGTAGTATCATTTAAATTTTTTGTTGTTTTTGTAATCTCTTCAATGTTCATAACTAGATCGTTAAATATTTGTAGGTACAAATGTAGTTATTATTTCATTTGTATATACAAATATTTAAGATTTTAACAAAATTTAAGGAATTTTGTAATTTGCGATGCACTCTAATTTTAAAAAATTTAGTACATTTAAGGTGTTTGAAATTGGGTATTAAGAGCCAACTAGTTATGAAATTATGAAAGAAAAAAAGCCGACTTACCAAGATTTGGAAAATGAAATAACATCTTTGGAAGAAGCTATTTTGGCTTTAAAGCATGAAAAGGAACTTTCAAGCTTATATTTTAATCACAACCATGATATTGAAAATAAAGTAGGCGGATTTCAAAATTCAATTTTTGAACGCATCACTGAACCATTTATCGCATTTGATAATGATTGGTGTTATACCTACATGAATCATCAAGCGGGTGAGTTATTGTGTTGTGACCATACTAAAATAATCGGTAAATGTATATGGGAACTCTATCCTGAAAGTAAAGAATTAGCATTTTATACCGCTTTTCATAAGTCTCTAGAAACTCAAAAGTATATTTCTATCGAACAATTCTATCCAACTTGTGAATTGTGGTATGAAAACCATATCTATCCTTCTCCAAATGGAATATCTGTACTATTTAAAGATATCACAAATAAAAAAGAGCTTACCAGTAACTTAGAATTTAATGAAAAAAGATTTAGAGCCTTAGTCGAAAATAATGATGAGCTCATATCTATTATAGACCAAGATTTAAACGTTATTTTTCGTAGTGCTGCGGCAGAACGAATCACAGGCTGGAAAAATGACGAAATTCATGGAATGGATATCTCCTATTTTTTAGATTCCCATCAGTACGATTATTTCGAAAAGAAAGTTAGAGAATCATTTGATAATCCAGATATATTGATTCCAATTTTATTGCAAATTAAACACAAAGGCGGACATTTGTTATGGCTAGAGGGAACAGTTGTAAATAAGATTAATGACATTGATGTAAGAGGTATTGTAGTCAACTTAAGAGATGTTTCCGAATTAATTAATGCCAATAAGGCTTTGACTTTGGAGCGTGATAAGTTCATGAAAATTGCAGCAGCTTCTCCAGGTATGATTTATTCGATGAGACAAAATAAGGATGGCTCGTTGTGTTTTCCTTACGCTAGTAGTTCTCTACAAAGCCTGTGTGGTTTTAAATACTATGAAATCGAAGCAGATCCTAGTTTAATTTTTTCTAGTATACATAGAGAAGACTTTCTAGAACTCAAAGATAAGATCGCAAAAACTTTTTCAGAATTTGTTCCTCTAAAACATGAGTACCGCTACAATCATCCTGTAAAGGGATTGATTTGGCATGAAGTTAATTCTCTACCCGTTATTGAGGCAGAGGGTACAGTAATTTGTCATGGAGTAATAACGGATATAACCGATAAGATTATTGCAAAAGAGAAAGTCCTTAAGGTAAGTAGACTCTATCATTTTATCAGTCATATCAATCAAATGATTGTTCAGACAACTAATCAAGATGAATTATTTAAAATAGCTTGCGATATAGCTGTGGATATTGGTGATTTTGAAATGGCTTGTGTTGGTTTATATAATACTGACTCAGATAAGTTTGAGATGGCAATGTATGCCGGTGGTGATGCAGAATATTTTCAAATTTTAAAATCTATAGTTAATACTGGAAAGGAATACAGCGCTAAAAATGGCGTGGGAAATCTTTTGAGAGCGGGGAAAGCTGTTATTTGTAATGATATAGAGAATGATCCCGATCTTGCTTCTTGGAAAGAAGAACCAATAAAACGTGGCTTTCGATCGGCGATGGCACTCCCAATCATTAAATTTGATAAAGTTGCTGGATTTTTACTGTTTTTTTATGGTGAAACTAATTTTTTTGATAAAGAAGAAGTTGCATTATTAAAAGAAGCAACTGGGGATGTTTCTTTTGCAATAGAATTATTCGAAAAAGAAAAATTAAGGAAGCAGACGGAAAGAGAGCTTATTGAAAGCGAACAACGATATCACACCTTAGCAGAAGTATCGCCTGTTGGAATTTTTAGAGCAGATTTACAAGGCAAAATAACATATATTAATTCTAATATAAGCAAAATATTAGGTCTATCACTCGAAGAAATTAATGAAGTGGGTTGGTTTAATTCCGTACATAATACAGACAAGATTCTGGTTAGAATGGCTTGGGATGCATTGATAAAAACTGGACAGGAACAATCTGCAGAATTCCGTTTTGAACAATCAGACGGCCGAACGACTTGGGTTTTAGGAACAGCTGTATCAGAAAGAGATTCTAATGGAAAAGTATTGGGATATATTGGTACGACAACTGATATAACAGCAAATAAAAAAATTGAAAGTGAGTTAAGAAAGACCAATGACAGATTTGAAAAGATTGCCACAACAACAAATGATATTGTTTTTGAGTTGGATTTAATCAAAGGCAGTAGTTGGCATAACAAAAGTTACAATGAAATTTTAGGATTTTATGATGACAGCTTTGGGGCTGAGGAAAACAAAAGACTGTGGCGTTCAAGACTGCATCCTGAGGATCGAGAACAAGTTATAGAATCATTTGAAACTATTTTAAATCAAAATAAAAATTACTGGTCATCAGAATTTAGATTTTTAAAAAATGATGGTACTTACGGGATTTTTTACGAAAGAGATGTTATCGTAAGAGATGAAAATGGAGTGCCGATAAAAATTCTCGGTTCCATGATGGACATCACAAATATTAAAAAAACAGAAGGAGAATTTAAAAAAGTTAACGGACGTTTAAAAGGTATTTTTGATGCGCTACCCGATTTATTATTCGAAATAGGAGGTGACGGAATAATTAAAAGCTACCATTCACATAGACAAGATCTGCTAACTGTTCCGTCTAAAGAATTCATTGATAAGAAGTTTAGAAATATCTTACCAACGCACGCAGCGGACATAATTGAAAAAGCACTTATTGAAGCTAATGAGAAGAGTATATCAACTGGTAAACAATATTGGTTAGAATTACCTGCTGGAACGCACTGGTTTGAACTTTCAATTTCAAAAATGGAGGGGGAGACATTTGAAGAGTCATTGTTTATTTGCCTTTCTAGAGATATTACCGAAAGTAAAAGGACAGAAGAGTCATTACTTAAAAGCAAAAAGAGATACAGAGGATTATTAAGTAATTTGGAGGCCGCTATAGTAGTATATAGTCCTGACAAGTCGATTATTACAAGCAATAACAAAATCTTAGAATTATTGAGTATTTCACTTGTAGACAAAGGGGAATTAAAAGAAACGATTGAAAGTCTACTCTTTTTTGATGAAAATAAGAAAGCTATTCTGGAAAATGAACATTTAGTAAATCAAATTTTAAAAACAAATAATCCAATCAAAAATTTAACGATTGGAATTAAAAGGCCGTCGGCAAAGAAGATAATTTGGGTATTGATTAATGGTTTTCCACTATGGAGCGAAAATGGAGATATTGTTGAGGTTGTTTTCAGTATTATCGATATCACTGAGAAGCGATTGATGCAAAATGCGTTTAAAAAAGCGAAAGAACAAGCTGAATTTGCTAACAAAGCAAAAACGCAATTTTTAGCAAATATGAGTCATGAAATACGAACTCCTCTTAATGGTATTATCGGATTTTCGTCACTGTTGAAGGAAACAAATTCAAAAGAGATTCAAGCAGAATATATTAGTACAGTAAATGAATCAGCTAATAGTTTGATGCGAATCGTTAATGATGTTCTTGATTTTTCTAAGATTGAATCTGGAAATGTCGAACTCGAAATGGAGAAGGTCAATCTTGCGGAGCTCTGCCATCAAACAATCGATTCATTTCGTTATCAAGCCGTCCAAAAGAAAATTAATTTAATAAGTGAGTTCGATAATAAAATTCCAATAGCTGTTTTAACTGATGCTGCGAGACTTAAACAAGTCTTAGTAAACCTTGTTGGTAATGCCTTGAAATTTACTAATAATGGAGAAGTAAAGTTATCGGTGGTTGCATTGCCGGTGGACAAGGATGATCACGTACAAGTTCGCTTTTCGGTCAAGGATACGGGCATAGGTATCAAATCTAACAACAATATTAAAATCTTTAAATCATTTGTACAAGAGGATAATTCAACTAGTAGAAAATTTGGAGGTACAGGACTTGGTCTAACCATCTCAAATCAATTACTTGATTTGATGGGAAGTCATTTAGAACTTAAATCTAAAACAGGCGAAGGAAGTGATTTTTTCTTTACAGTTACCTTCAAGAAGGTGCTATACAAAGAAATTAGTGTTTCTACTGTCGAAAGTAAAGTACCTACTTCATCCATAAAAATTTCACACTACAAAAAAGTGCTTTTAGTCGAAGACAATAAAATTAATATGCTTTTGGCTCGAACTTTAATCAAAAAGATAATGCCTAATGCTACAATTTATGAAGCTCTGAATGGTAAATTGGGTGTCGAAATTTGCGCGAAAGAACAGGTTGATGTCATTTTTATGGATATTCAAATGCCAGTGAAAAATGGTTATGAAGCAACGGCAGAAATTAGAACAATAAAAGGCTATGCTACCACACCAATCATTGCCTTGACCGCCGGTATTATGGTAGGAGAAAAGGAAAAATGTTTTCAAAGCGGTATGAATGACTATTTGTCTAAGCCAATAATTTATAAAGATTTAGAAGAAATTATTGTAAAATGGTGTAGTGTTTAGTTCCTTTTTTTATAACTCCAAACTGCAAAACTATTAATGACTACTGCGTAAGTAGTTGTTACTGCCTATCTTCTAAATATTTATGTTCGAACCTCTTATCCCATTTTTTGAAGGATTGTACTTATGATCTGCTGTTTCTCCACAACACCAGATTGCCTCCATAGCTGTTTACCATTTTGAAATAAAATCATAGTAGGAACACCTCTTACTTGATACTGAGAGGCTAATTGTTGGTTTTTATCGACATCAATTTTAATGATCGAAATTCCGTCCTTTAAATTATCTTTTACATCTTTCAGTATTGGAGCTAATGTTTTGCACGGTCCACACCAAGTTGCAAAAAAATCAACCAATACCGGTTTGTTTGAATTAATGATATCTTGAAAATTACTCATAACTATTGTTTTTTAGAAGTTGGTACGGCACATCCATTTAATGCACATCCCGTGTTGAAAGTAGCTTGAAATAAAAAAAATGCAGCAATAAAACCAAATAGAAGTTCGTGATACTGTACGGCTTGCACTATCATAAAAGCAGCAATCGCAAGACGAATCCAGCGCATTGTATGCCAGTTTTTTAAGATTATATTCATCATAATTGATTTTATTTGTAAATTCCATTAAGGCTATTAGATGATTGTATTTCGGTTAAAAAGAATTCAAAATCTAATTTCCATTATAACAGACGCATGGTTGCTACTTATACTGACATTTTTAAATAGCTTATTAAAGTAATTTTTCATACACTATTTTTGTACTATTAACGATTAGTAGATTTTAATATGTGCTGTGTTACTTTTTTTTAAAACAGATAGCTAACTCTGCGCCTGCTCTTGGCATAACAGAATTAGTTGCTGTTTCAAAAGTGATAAATTCAAATTCATTTTTAAAAAGCAATCGATACTCTTTTTTACTTCCTCCAAAAGGGGGATTAATTTCAAATTTTCTGTCAAATAATAATCCCGCTAATATTCCGCCATCTGACAGTAGCTGGTGCATTTTCCAAACATACTTTTGTCGTAACTTAGGAGATAAGGCGCAGAAGAATGTTTGTTCTAATATTACATCATACTTTCCAACATGTTCAAAAAAATCTCCTAGGATAATATTTATGTTTGGATTTCCATTAAATTTATGTTGGAGATGAGTAATCAATCTTGGAGCAAAATCTATTACTGTAACATTTGTAAATCCTTGAATCAAAAGATATTCAGCCTCATAGCTGTTACCGCATCCGGGAATTAAAATAGCTTGCTGCTTATTTGCTAAATTATCAATAAAGGTTTGAATAGGAGGGGATACACAACCTAAATCCCAACCGATATGATTTGTTTTGTAAAGTGTATCCCAATAGTCTTGCTTTAAAAAATTTTCACCATGAGCGCAGTTATTACAATCGCTATTCATAATATTCTAATTGATAATCGCCAATATGTTTATAATTATCACTAATCATTCTTTTGTGCCTAAAGAAATTTGTAATACCATAAATCAAAATAAATAACGAAGTGCCATAAAAGACAATCTCAATGAGCAAACTTCTTTCGATCTCGAGTAGATTACGTGTACTTAAACCGGCAATCGAAAAATACATCGAGGTACGCAAAAAAGCTAAGAAAGTACTTTGATTTGCTAATATAGTACGTTGCAAAGCAAGTCGCTCTCTCAAGATTAAATCCTTTTTGAGTGTCTCTAAAACTTTATTTTTCTTTACTACAGGTTCTGTTGTTATCTTCTTTTTTCCTAATTTAATCCATTTCCAAAAATATAATTTTGATAAAAAACCCATATACGTATAATTTGACTTTTGAATTTTAAAAATACATAATATTAATCCTTTTTCAAAATTTTACTTTGACATACAAAATCAGTTTTTGGTAAATCAGTTTTTGCAATTGCAGCAAATCCTCCATCAATTTCGGTAAAGTTTCTAAAACCTCTAGACTGTAATATAGAAGCTGCAATCATAGAACGATATCCACCACCACAATGAAGGTAAAAATGTTCTTTTGGATTAACGTCTTCGATCCAATCATTGATATTTGCCAACGGTCTTAAATAAGCATCTTCTAAGTGTTCTGCTTTGTATTCACTTTCTTTTCGAATGTCAAACACTTTACTTTCTCCAATTTTAACCTCTTTTTCAAAAGTAGTTGCAGTTATACGATTTACTGTATCTGTTTCTTTTCCTGCATTTTTCCATGCTTTAAAACCACCATCCAAATGCCCCACCAGATTATCAAAACCTACGCGACTTAGTCTAGTTACTGTCTCTTCTTCTTTACCAATTTCTGTAACCAAAATAATGGGTTGTTTCACATCAACTATTAATTCGCCTACCCATAGTGCAAAGCTACCATCTATGCCAATATTAATAGATTGGGGGATATGACCTTCTGAAAAAGTTTGGTTGTCGCGACTGTCTAATATTAATGCTCCCGCATCTGCAGTAACGGCTTCAAAATCCTTAACATTGATAGTTTGCATTCCGTTATTTAGTACATTTTCAAAACTTTCATATCCTTGCTTATTCATCGCTACATTCATTCCAAAATAAGCGGGTGGAGGCAAGAGTCCATCTGTAAGTTCTTTAATGAATTCTTCTTCAGTCATGTCGGCTCTCAATGCGTAATTAGTTTCTTTTTGATTACCAATAGTCGATGTGGTTTCCTTACTCATGTTTTTGCCACAAGCGCTCCCAGCTCCGTGAGCAGGATAGACGATTACATCATCTGGCAACGTCATGATTTTATCACGTAAGGAGTGGAATAAAATTCCAGCGAGTTCTTCTTGAGTCATTGAGGCCGACTTTTGTGCCAAGTCAGGACGTCCCACATCGCCTATAAACAATGTGTCTCCAGAAAATATAGCGCTTTCTTTTCCGTTCTTATCAATTAATAAGTACGTACTGCTTTCCATAGTATGACCAGGGGTATGCAAGACTTTGATAGTGATGTCACCAACTTGAAATAGTTGGCCATCTGTAGCAATGATCGCGTCAAATTCAGGATTTGCGTTTGGTCCATAAACAATGGGAGCGGCCGTTTTTTCGCTTAAATCTACGTGTCCAGAAACAAAATCGGCATGAAAATGAGTTTCAAAAACATATTTTAATTTAACCTTATCTCGCTCTAGACGTTTAATGTAGGGTTCTGTTTCACGTAATGGATCAATAATAGCTGCTTCACCATTTGATGTGATGTAATAAGCTCCTTGTGCTAGACATCCTGTGTATATTTGTTCAATTTGCATTGTAATGATTTTTAGAATTATTACTACAAAGATAAAGCATCATCATGAGGTACATAGTGACTAATGTTACATAACTAATTTAAGTTGTAAAAGTGAAAATAAATAAAATTTAAGGGTTGTTTAAATAGGGTAACTTAACTCTTTGGGTTAAATTTGCACGATATAATTAAAACCTTTTCCCTCATGGAAGAAATGCTGTTTTATGATAGAATGCAGTTCGCATTTACCATAACTTTTCACTATCTGTTTCCTCAGTTAACAATGGGACTTTCGTTAATCGTAGTCTATTTTAAATGGAGATTTTTAAAGACAAACGATCCTCATTATAACAAAGCAACACATTTTTGGATGCGTATTTTTGCTATAAATTTTGCTATGGGAGTAGTAACGGGTATTCCGATGGAGTTTCAGTTTGGTACAAATTGGGCTAAATTCTCAGAACTTACAGGTGGAATAATAGGGCAGACTTTAGCGATGGAAGGAATGTTTTCCTTCTTCTTAGAGTCATCATTTTTAGGAATGTTCCTTTTTGCAGAGAAAATTCTAGGGCACCGCTGGCATTTTGTTACTGGTTTGTTAATCTGTTTAGGATCATGGGCAAGTGGCTACTTAATTATTGCAACGCACTCTTGGATGCAGCATCCAGTTGGATATGAAATACTCGAAAACGGGAAATTCGTATTGACCAATTTTAGTGCTTTGTTTACCAATGTGTGGGTGTGGCCATCATATCTTCACAATCAAGCTGCTTCTATGGTGACGAGTTCATTTGTGGTTGCTGGTATAGGTGCTTTTTATATTCTAAATAATCGCAATGTTTCGTACGGAAAATTATTTTTAAAAACAGGGGTTGTTTTTGGACTGGTTTCTAGTTTAGTAGTGGCAATGCCAACAGGAGATTTATTAGCTAAAAATGTTGTAAAGTATCAGCCTGTGACGTTTGCAGCTATGGAAGGGATTTTTCATACTGAAGAGAAAGGGGCAGAAATTGTATTAATTGGCCAACCGGATGTTAAAGATAAAAAACTAGATAATAAAATTGCAGTACCAAATGTATTGAGCTTTTTAACCTACGGAAATTGGAATACAGAGGTAAAAGGGTTGGATCAATTTCCAGAAGATACGCATCCAACAAACATATCAGGATTGTATTATGCTTACCATATCATGGTTGGTCTAGGAACCTTATTTATCGGAATGACCTTATTGGCTATTTTTCAATTAATGCGAGGAAGACTTTTTCAAACCAAATGGTTATTATGGGCATTTATGTTCATGATGCCGTTTCCTTATATCGCCAATATCACTGGTTGGTACACTGCAGAATTAGGACGTCAGCCTTGGTTGGTTTATAATTTAATGCGAACCGCAGATGGTGCTTCTCCTACCGTTTCATCTGGGAATACGTTGTTTACTTTGATGGGCTTTGTTGGTTTGTATGCCTTACTCGGAATGTTGTTTGCTATCCTTATTGGTAAAATAATTTACAAAGGGCCAGAACCAGAAAAGCATTAAAATTTTAAAAATAAAATCAATATCGAACCGAATTAGTCAGGAAAATATAAAATTATTTAGTTATGGAATTCTTTTGGTATGTTGTATTAATCGTTATTTTGGGAACTTACGTGGTTCTCGATGGATATGATTTTGGAGCAGGAATCATTCACCTATTCTTTGCGAAAACAGAAAAACAGAAAAAAGCTATCACCAATTCAATTGGTCCTTTTTGGGATGCCAATGAAGTATGGCTAATAGCGGGAGGGGGTATTCTATTTTATGCATTTCCAACCCTATATGCCGCCTCTTTTAGTGGTTTTTATTTACCATTAATTATGATATTATGGTTACTAATCTTCCGAGCAATCGGGTTAGAATTACGTGGGCAATTCCAGCACCATATGTGGGAAGCGGTATGGGATAAAGCATTTGGTATTGCTAGTTTACTCTTGGCATTGTTCTTTGGTATGGCATTAGGTAACGTAGTTCGAGGCGTAAATTTGGGAATGGTTGTCAATGGCGTTTCTACTCAAGAACCGCATTATTTCTTTTTACCCTTATGGAACAGTAGTTTTAGCCCTCAAAGTTCACAACTTGGTATTATAGATTGGTTTACTCTTTTTTTGGGAGTAGTGAGCGTTGTTTCCTTGATGATTCATGGTGCTAACTGGATAATTTATAAAACTAGTTCAGATCTCAACCCTAAATTAAAAGAGATTATTTATAAGCTCAATTTTGTTCTCCTTGGACTTGTAATAATTTCACTTTCAGTTTGGCATATGATCGAGAAGGATCCATTTCATAACTTCATAGAAAATCCCATTTTGTTTATTTTTCCTTTAATAACTTTTATAGGATTGTTCGGTCTGTTTAGAGTCAAAAATTTTAAAAAAGATGGTACTGGGTTTGTATTTTCTACACTGTTTTTGGTAGGAGGTTTTACTTCGACTACTGCTTCAATTTTTCCAGTAGTATTACCTTCAACAAACAGTATCAATCCATCATTAACAATCTATAACGTAGCCAATGAGCCCTATGCATTATCGGTTGGAGTTTATTGGTTTGCAATTGCATTCGTTTTAGTCATCGCTTATTTTATCATACAGTATAAGGTATTCAGTGGTAAAATGGATGATGTAGGATATGGGGAACATTAATTCGGGCGTGCCCCACTAAGCCCGAAGTGTCGGGAGTGGGTCAGGCTGTACGCTATATCTTTTTTGGTGCAAAAAAAAGCACCCAAAAAGGATGCCGCTACCATCCTTCACGCAAGCGATACAAAACATTAAATTTTTAAATTACATATAGTAACACTTTTATTATGAAAACAATAAGAAACACAATTGCAGTAATAGGAATTTTTACAATGACCAGCGTTAATGCGCAAACCGATTTACAAAAACTAAAAGAAAAAGTAGCGATTCAGGAGCAACAAATTTCTGCTATTACAAAAGAAAATGTATATTACAAAGATGCTTTACATTTAACCACAAGCACCATTCAAGCAGAACTTGAAAGTGTCAAATATCAGATCAATTCGGTAACGGGAGATAAGCAAAACAATACAGTAGTGATTGAAGGGCTATATACGAATCAAGGCGAAATGCTCAAGGCATTACAAGTTGTGAGTGCGGCAGCAATCGATCCTAAAGGCGTTCAGCATGGAACTTATCTAGTTGCTTTAGCAGATGGAACTGTTAGAGTTGAAAATATCTACACAGACATTCCGATGAAATTTACTATAACTTTTAAAAATTTCGATAAAGAAATTCCGTTGATAAGAGTACTTACATTAGGTGTGTATTCTCATATTCAAATTCCAAGAACAGTAACGGGTAAATTTGAAAATTTAAATATAACGTGGAAATAAAATAAGTTTCCATTTAACACCTTATAAAATATTTAAAGCCTTAATTCGTAATAGTTAAGGCTTTTTTATTGACTATAAATTGATCAAGAAATCATTATAATAAATGGTATTTTTTTTGCATAGAAGATAAACTGTAAATGTGCTGGGATTTTAATTTAGCTATTTCATTGCGAATTTTCGATATAAAATAGAATAAAGTTCGGTAGGCATCCATTACTTTTAAAAAAACAATTCTTTCGTAATGATGTAAATTCCCATAACGAGTACAAACCATCCAAAAATTGGTTTAAGTTTATTACCATCGATCTTTTTTGATAGTTGAACGCCAATTAAAAGCCCAATAAAAGCAATTCCGGACAACAAAAATAGAAAGCTATAATCTACAGGTGTTCCTATATAGATATCACCTGCAAAACCTATTGCAGAGTTGATAAATATAATTAGTAATGAAGTCCCAACAGCTTGTTTCATCGGAAGGTTTGCAAAGAATAAAAGGGCGGGAATAATCAAAAATCCACCTCCAGCTCCCAGAAATCCAGTAACTATTCCTACCAGAAAACCTATGAAAGCTAGTTGTAAAAAGTTGGTTTTAGGATTTTTAACAACCGTATTTTTATCTTTTATCATAGAGAGTGCAGCAGCAATCATTAAAATTGAAAATACAATCATAATGAGTAAATTCTTGGATACTGCATACGAGGCTACGGTAAATAATGTAGCTGCAATTTGTGGAAATATAACTTCACGAATGATTAATATAGAAACAATAGAAGGTACAGCAAAGTAAATTGCAGTTTTGAGGTTGAGGTTTCCTAATTTGTAATGACTATATCCACCAAATAGGGATGTGGCCCCCACAATAAATAAGGAATAGCTGGTAGCTAGTTCAGGATCAACTTTAAACAAGTAAACTAAAATGGGTATGGTTAAAATAGATCCACCACCTCCGATTAGTCCTAATGAGAGTCCGATTATAATCGATGCAAAGTATCCTAAATATTCCATTTGTTTTTCTTACAAAGTTCAAATTTATTATAAAGGTGTACAGTAACATTTATCACACTGCATCACTTAATAGCTATGAGTTCGATATTATTGCGATGTAATTTTACCAATCCTCTTTGCTCCATCTTTTTTAATAATCTCGAAATCACTTCACGTGATGTATTGAGTTCAGTACCAATTTCTTGATGCGATATTTTTAACATGCTGCAACCACACGCATCCTTATAACGTTTGAGGTAAAATTCTAAACGCTCGTCCATTGCTCTAAAAGCAATGCTGTCGACCACTTCCAATACTTCTTCAAACCTACTGCGATAAGTTTCGATAACAAATTCATACCAAGAGCGGTATTCCATCATCCACTGGTCCATTAATGATAACGAAATCATGATGAGTTCGGCATCTTCGACAACTTTTGCCATTATTTGACTTTTTTCACTTTTTGTTGCGCAGATCATTGAAATAGCACAGGCTTGTCCCGGTTGTAGGTAGTACATAAAAAATTCCTCTCCATTTTCGCCTTCACGATATACTTTTACTCTTCCCTTTGTTACTAGGACAGTAGTTTTAATATACTGTCCCGTTCTCATAATGACTTCACCCGCTGGGACGCTTTTAATCGTTGCATTTTGCTCTACTGCCAGAATTAGATCGCTAGCAAACGAAGGGAATAATGTGGATAGGAAATGCTGCATTGTATAAGTTAAAATTTTATGTTTAGAAATACTTCGAATTATTTAGGTACGTAAAATTAAGCATTTGGTTTCTTTCTCAATGTTAATTTCAGAAAAGCTATCCAAAGTTAATTTGCTGTTTTGGTAATTATCTCTCATTTTATTTTTATAACAAATATTCGTTAGATTCGTATTATTCTTTAATAGATTATAAATCAAGAAGTTGTATTAACTAATACGTTTTCGTAATTACAATATTCCCAAAATAAGTCTTTTTTAATTTGTAAAAACATTGTATTTTTACTTAAAAAACAAAGAATTATGAATTTATCACAAGAAGATTGGGTTGCTCAGTTAGAATCAGACGAAAATGTTGTAATTCTAGATGTAAGAACTGAGGATGAGGTTAATGAAGGAATGATTCCAAAAGCAATTAATATTGATATTCACAGAGGTCAAGACTTTATTACGGAGATTGAAGCATTGGACAGAGACAAAAAGTATTATGTATATTGTCGTTCTGGAGCTAGGAGCGGTAAGGCGTGCGAAATAATGAATGAATTAGGTTTTGACCACGCATATAATCTAGTAGGCGGAATGCTAGAATGGAATGGAGAAGTAGAATAGTTAAAAAAGAGGGTAACTCCTCTTTTTTGATTTTTGAATAATACAAAAAACAGTAACCAAACAAAAAAAAATGAATGCAATTCCAGAAGAATACCAAATAAAAGAAATTTTAAATCAAGATACTTATTTAGTTAATGGTGAATTAAAAGCTTGGACAGGACAAACAACGGCTGTTTTCTCTACAATTTCATCTACAGCAGAATATGGGCCTACATTATTAGGATCGATTCCATTTATGGGAGAAAAAGAAGCAATGGAGGCAGTAGATGCTGCATCTGCAGCTTTTGATAAGGGACAAGGCGAATGGCCTACTATGAAGGTGGTGGACCGTATCAAGTGTATGCAGAAATTTGTGAAACAAATGAAAACAACTCGTACCGAGGTAGTAAAATACTTAATGTGGGAGATAGGGAAATCACTTGGAGACTCTGAGAAAGAATTTGACCGTACTGTTGAATACATTAACGATACGATTGATAGTTATAAAGAATTAAACAGTCGTAGTGCACATTTTTCTAAGGTACAAGGTGTAAATGCAATGGTGAGACGAAGCCCTCTAGGAATTGTACTGTGTCTAGGACCTTATAATTATCCACTTAATGAAACATTTTCATTATTGATCCCAGCCTTAATTATGGGGAATCCTGTTATTTTTAAACCAGCAAAACATGGTGTATTACTGATTTCGCCAATGTTAGAAGCTTTTAGAAATAGTTTTCCAAAAGGGGCGATTAATATTTTATATGGTAGAGGTAGAGAAGTCGCTGCTCCAGTAATGCAATCTGGTAAAGTTGATATTCTGGCATTGATAGGTAATAGTAAATCTGCTATTGCGTTGCAAGACCAACATCCTAATAAAAACCGTTTGAGATTGGTATTAGGTTTAGAAGCAAAAAATCCTGCTATCATATTACCAGAAGCAGATTTAGATTTAGCAATTAACGAATGTCTTGCTGGAACATTATCTTTTAATGGACAACGTTGTACTGCACTAAAAGTACTTTACGTACACGAATCAATTGCAGAAGAATTTAATAAGCGTTTTTCTGAGAGAGTAGATAATTTAGTTTTTGGTAATCCTTGGGAAAAAGGTGTTTCTTTAACGCCGCTTCCAGAAAAAGAAAAACCTGCATACATTCAAGAATTAATTGATGACGCTACAAGTAAAGGTGCAAGAATTATTAATGCTAAGGGAGGTCAACATTATGAAAATTTTATATTTCCAGCTGTACTGTTTCCTATCAATAAGGAAATGAGAGTCTATCAAGAAGAACAGTTTGGACCAGTAGTGCCAATTTTAACCTTTAAGGATATTCAGGAACCGCTTGATGATATGGCTGAATCTAATTATGGTCAACAAGTAAGTCTTTTTGGTAAAAATGTAAAAACAATTGCACCGCTTATTGATGCATTGGTAAACTTAGTAAGTAGAGTTAACTTGAATAGCTCTTGTCAAAGAGGTCCAGATGTGTTTCCTTTTACAGGCCGTAAAGATTCCGCAGTAGGAACTTTAAGTATTCACGATGCACTTCGTTCATTTTCAATACGCACATTTGTTGCTTCAAAAGACAACGATTATAACAATTCTATTTTACAAGAATTGTTGGATGGAAAAGAATCTAATTTCATAAATACTGACTATATTTTATAGTTAATTTGTATATTTTAATAAAAAGCCTCTATAAAATCTCTTTATAGAGGCTTTTTTTTAGAATAATGCAAGACTTTTGCATTATTACTATAAATAGGTTCTTTGTAATGAACTAATGGTTATTTATTTAGCCTTTATTTATGATTATAATTATTTTAATCGTTTTAGTGAATAACTGCAGATGTAAAATTACTTATGTTTTTTCGTTTTAGAGAGTAAATTCATTCAAAATTATTTACTATTAAACTTTTGTCACCTGAATACTGCATATTTATTTGAATAATTATCTTAATATTATGATAAAGGGTGTTTTATTTTTAAAAAAAATAACCTAAAATAATTAAAAATGTATTTTTTTTCCGTTTCTATAATTTGTGAAAATAAGCCTTTTTTATTACTATAAAAAAATATAATTTTGGCGCATTGATTGGTTTACCACTTTGGTTGCTTAGTTTGAAAAAGAGATTTTTTAATTTTATTTCAAACGTTGTAGTAGATATGAATTGGTTAGCTAAAAAATGAAAAATAAAATATAACTAACAAACGGATTAAATTATGAAAAAAACGATTTTAATGTTTCTCTTAGTTTTCTCATCTATTATGAATGCTCAAACTGATAAGATTAAAATTTCAGGAAAAGTACTTGATAATACGGGTCTATCTATTCCTAACGCTACTGTAACGGTAGATGGTAAGAGTACAATTACTGACTTTGATGGAAAATTTGTGATTATGGCAGACGGTGCTAAATCAGTTCTAAAATTTTCTTATTTAGGATTTGAAACAAAAAGTGTTACTGTTGGTAAGAATACAACAGTTACTGTTTCTTTAGCTGAAGCAAATAACCAACTTAATGAAATAGTTGTTGTAGGTTATGGATCTTTAAAGAAATCAAATGTTACAAGTTCTGTTTCTAGTTACAAGAATGAAAAAATGGATCAATTACCAGTTTCTAGAGTAGATCAAGCTCTACAAGGAAAAATCGCTGGTGTTCAAATTCAAAACACTTCTTCTGCGGCTGGTGAAGCGCCAGTAATTAGAATTCGTGGTCAAGCTTCTGTAAATGCTAGTCCAAATCCTTTGGTTGTAGTAGATGGTCAACCTATTGATGATGGTTTGGCTTCTATAAACATGGCTGACGTACAAGAGGTTTCTGTTTTAAAAGATGCTTCTTCTGCTGCTATTTATGGTTCTAGAGGGGCAAATGGAGTTATTTTGGTAACTACAAAAAGCGGAAGTAGTAAAAAAACCACTTATAGTTTTACTAATGCAATCGGTTTTAAAAGTGCTTACAAAACATACGACATTCAATCTACATCAGATTATGTGAGACAATTGTACACAGAGAAAGCATTGAGAGAAGCTGATCCATTATGGACTGGTGGTTCAACAGCTGTTGCTACTGGTTTTCAAAAACAATATATCTTCGAGCAATTGTATCTTGGAGGTGAAGGAGTAGATTATCAAGATGAATTCTTGAGGACTGGAACTTTTAGAAATATTGGTTTAAGTGCTGCTGGTGGAGGAAAAGGATTTACATACAGAATCTCTGGAGGTTACAATGGAGACGAAAGCATGGTAGAAAAAAGTAATTATAAAAAATACCAGTTCAGAGTTAAAATGAATGTTGACTTGAATAGTAAACTTTCATTGGGAGTTAATATTGCTCCTACTTATAGTAAAACGCAAAGACCTGCAAATGATTACAGAGATTACTACAGGTTTCCAAGTTTTATGCCAATTACATATACTGCCGAAACTTTGGCTTTTGTTCAAAAAGCTGGAGCATATTCTAGTTTGAAGGTAGGAGACTACGTGAATCCACAACATTTTTATGGTTTGGTTTTTCCAAATTATGAATTGCCTGACGGTACAATGTACACAAGTACAAGTACTACTAATCCATGGACTACGTCTAGTATCAACCCTTTAAAAGTGTTGAATTTACAAGATGATGATCAAGATGATTTTAGAATTCAATCTAGCTTTGATTTAAATTATAAAGTTACTAAAGCTTTGACTTTTAAGACAACGGCAAGTGCTTATTTTAAATATACTGATAGAATGCAGTGGGTTGGTACAAATGCAAATGCAGAAACAAATACCAATTTCGCAATTTATACAAGAGATAATACAAGAGATTTACTGTCTGAGAATACTTTGAACTATGTTAAAGATTTTAAAAAGCATTCATTTAATGTATTAGCTGGTTTTTCAGCACAGAGAACAGATTATTACTATTCTAGTTTCCAAGGTAATGGATATGCAAATGATAATATCAGAACTTTTAATAACGCTACAACAATTACATTGGCAAATAGTCTTTCAACTTCAGCAGTTGTAGGAGAAGTGGAAAATGCTACAGCCCTATTGTCTTATTATGGTAGATTAGTGTACTCATATGATGATTTTTTAAACTTAACTGCTACTGTAAGAAGAGATGGTGCATCGCAATTTGGACCGGGTAATAAATGGGGAACTTTTTCATCTATATCTGCCGGAGCAAATTTAGCAAAGTTGGATTTTATTAAATCATCTGATGTAATTAGTAAATTGAATTTAAGAGCTGCTTATGGACAAACGGGAAATAATCGTACAGATAAATTACCAAACACAACCAATGCTTTTAATCCTTATTTAAATACTTTAGAGACTTCTAATTATGTTACAGGTACAGGTACGGGAACTTCAGCTTCTGGTCAAGTAACTATAAATACAGTAGGAGCTAATCCTGATATTACTTGGGAAACAACAGTTTCTGCAAATTTAGGTCTTGATATTAGTTTGTTTAGAAATAGAATAAATGTATCAGCTGATTTTTATGAGTCAAATACTGATAAGTTACTTTTACAAACAAATAATCAGTTATTTACTGGTACTGCTTTACAGTGGTCTAACGTTGGTAGTCTTCAAAATCGTGGTCATGAAATTGAATTGTCTACAACAAATATTAAAACAAAAGATTTCAGATGGACTACTTCTGCTAACTACGCTTCTAACAGATTAAAATTGAAAGATTTTGGTGGTTTGGCTGAAACACCACAAACAGGTGAGAGAGGTGAGCAATACATTACGCAAGTTGGTAAACCTTTGGTACAGTTTTATGGATATAAAACAGATGGTGTTTGGTTGTCACAAGATCAAATTAATGAATCTGGATTTACAGCTGCAAATGTTAGTGTTGGAACATTAACTCCAGGAGGTTTAAAACTTGTAGATGTTAACGGTGATGGTAAGATTACTACTGATGACAGAACTGTAATTGGAGACCCTTATGCTGATTTTACATGGGGTATTACAAATAGCTTTGAATACAAAGGAATAGATTTATCATTTGGATTTCAAGGTGTTCAAGGTATTCAAATGTACCAAGGAGATACTGGATATACTGAAGTTAAGAGACAAGTGTTAAGTTACACTGCTAATCACTGGATAAGTCCATCTAATCCTGGTGACGGAAAAACTCCTTATGAAACAAATGGAGGTTTACAATGGGTTCAAACAGATTACGGTATTGATGATGCATCATATATAGCTTTAAGAGAAGTTACTTTAGGGTATACATTAAGAGATGAATGGGTTAAGAGAATAGGATTGAACCAATTTAGAATGTATTTTACGGGTCAAAATTTACTTTATTATACAGCTAAAAGCTTTAGAGGTATTAATCCTGAGAGTAGAAAATCTTCTGGTACTTATGCTAATTCATTAATCACAGGTTATGATAGAGGTGGGTATCCAGTTCCTAAAACTTTGGTTTTTGGATTTGATGTTAAGTTTTAATTTTAAAAAAAATATTAGATATGAAATCATATAAATTATTAATTGGTGCTTTAGTTTTTAGTTTAACGAGTTGTAGTGACAGTTTTCTTGAAATTTTACCAGAATCATATATTAACGAAGTAGAATTCTTTTCTACTGCTGGCGAATTAAATATCGCTCTTAATGCTTGCTATGCAGGTATGAGAGCACCGGCGGCAGAAGAGTGGAAATTTACAGAGTTACGATCTGATAACACAGCGATGAATCAAATCGCTACTACTTCTGTAGATAATATTTTCTTTTTGTCTTATGATGCTTTTTTTGTAAGCACAAATGATACAAATTTGAAAAACTTTTGGTACTATACTTATGTAAATATCAAAAACAACAATATTCTTTTAAATAAAATGAATGTTAATTACGATGGTACTGCTATTGTTTATGGTGCAAACGCTACCACTATAGCAGCTGCGGATATTAAAGATGTAGCTTCACAAGCTTGTTTTTTACGTGCTTACCACTATTTTAATTTAGTTCGTCTTTTTGGTGATGTATTTTTAGTGCATGAGCCAGTAGCTAGTTCGGATGCTTCAATTTTAAACAGAGCACCTCAAGCCAGTGTTTATAATCTAATTATTGCCGATCTTTTGAGTTCTATTGCCAATGGTAATTCTGCAAAATATAGTAGTATCACTGCTACAAATGCTGGAAAAGCAAATGTATGGGCAGCTAAGGCTCTATTAGCAAAAGTATATTTAACATTAGGACGCAAAGCAGAATCTTTAGCTTTGACAACTGATATTATTGCAAATAGTGGTTACGATTTAGAATCAACTGCTGCTCGAGTATATGCTACTACAAATGAATTAAACAAAGAAATTTTATTTACGATACGTTACAAATCTGGAAATATTGGTTTAGGTTCTCCATTCACTTGTGATTTTGCACCTGCTGCAACCACAGGAGGAGTAACTGTTACAGGTAATCAAGGTGATAATGCACCAACTGTAGAGTTATATAATTCATTTAATGCTACGGATGGTCGTAGAGCATTTGTTGGACAATCTGCAGATGTTTCTTTGCCTAGAAAGTTATATTACACTAAATTTCATGCAGCACAAACAGTGAGAAATGACTCAGAATTTGATTTTCCTATTATTAGATATGCAGATGTTCTGTTAATGTATGCTGAAGCGGCAGGTAGAGCAGATGCTAACTCATTAGTAAATATCAACAAAGTAAGAACGAGAGCTACTGGTTTGACTTCATTAGTTGCTAGTAATATTGATACTGACGCTAAGTTTAATCTTGCACTTGCAAACGAAAGACGTTGGGAGTTTGCTGGAGAAAATCAAAGATGGTATGATTTGTTGCGTTACGGTACTACTTTGCCAACACTTAATGCTGTAGACGTTATGAGACAACATCTAATCATTGACATGCAACCATTATTGTATTCATTTTATACTGATAATGCTGAAAATGTTACACCAGCAATATTATCTGCTAGGGTGAATGCTAATAGTATGTTCTTGCCTATTCCGCAAATTGAACTTGATACTAATAATACAATTACAATTACACAAAACGCAGGTTATAATTAATTTATAGTTTATAATTTTTTTTTGAACACCCAATAACATTTGTTATTGGGTGTTTTTTTTTTGGGTAACTAGAAAGTAATCCTTATCAGTTTGGCACAGATGTAAGTATATGATAAATGATATTTATTTTCACTAAAAAAAAGACAAACATTTAAAAGAGTTGCAGTCGTTCACATTACCACATTAAAATTTTGAATCTTATAACTTGCTTTTATTTATAATTTTAAAATGATTTCTTTATTTTATAATTACCTAAAATTCTTATCGATACTATTATAGACTTGAACTTAATAATATAGTTCGTTACTATTTTTTCTTAGTTATTAATAGATTTCATTTACATTACCGATTGTATTTTTTTCTATATTTGCTTTTATATCGTATAGTACGGCATAGTATGGTTGGTTTTGTGTATTGATAATTTGTCTTATCAATGAATCATTTAAAGTTTAAAGTATGTATTACATCGGATTTGATATTGGCAGTTCTTCAATAAAAGTAGCATTGGTAGATAGTGTGACTGGAAAAAGTTTGGCAGTAGTGCAAGAACCAGAAAATGAGATGAGCATGCTAGCTCTGAAGAATGGCTGGGCAGAACAGAAACCTGAGGAGTGGTGGTTACATTCCTGCAATGCAATCAAAAAGCTTTTAAAGAATTGTAATGTAAATAGTTCTGAAATTTCAGGAATCGGAATTTCATATCAAATGCATGGACTTGTATTGGTTGATCGTGACGGAAAATCTTTACGGCCATCGATTATTTGGTGTGATAGTAGAGCTGTACAAATTGGTAAGGATGCTTTTGCTGCTATTGGTAATGATATTTGTAATACCCGTCTACTAAATTCACCAAGTAACTTTACAGCTTCAAAATTAAAATGGGTTAAGGATAACGAACCAGAAATTTATAATCAAGTATATAAATTTATGCTTCCGGGTGATTACCTAGCCTATCGTTTTTCTAATGTTATAAATACTACCATTTCTGGATTATCAGAGGGGATAATGTGGGATTTTGAGAAAGATACTCTTGCAGACATTTTGTTGAATCATTACGGAATTGATCAAAATAAGGTACCTGAAATTGTACCAACTTTTGGACTACAATCTAGAGTTGATAAAAAAGGAGCAGAAGAAAGCGGTTTAGCTATTGGTACGCCTATATTTTACAGAGCAGGTGATCAGCCCAATAACGCACTTTCATTAAATGTTTTTAATCCAGGCGAAGTAGCAGCTACTGGAGGAACGTCAGGTGTTGTATACGCCGTAACGGAAAGTTTATCAGTAAAAGAAAGTGCACGTGTAAATAATTTTGCACATGTCAATTATGTAAAAGGAGCAGCACCGAGAATCGGCAAACTACTATGTATAAATGGTGCAGGAATCCAGTACAGATGGTTACTAAATAATTTGGCAGTTGCATCTTATGACGAAATGAATAATTTGGCTTCCGAAATAGAAGTCGGTTCTGATGGAGTTGCTATAATTCCGTTTGGAAATGGTGCAGAACGCATGTTAAATAACGAAGACGTCGGGACAAGACTTGTCAAT
The DNA here is from genome assembly GCF_022399565.1 of Flavobacterium algicola. Classification (GTDB taxonomy): domain Bacteria; phylum Bacteroidota; class Bacteroidia; order Flavobacteriales; family Flavobacteriaceae; genus Flavobacterium; species Flavobacterium algicola. Next base: position 69,492 of record NZ_JAJTUT010000001.1, on the reverse strand, counting down.
GTTAATTTAAATAACCATACCAAGTCACATTTGTGTCGCGCGGCTTTAGAAGGAATCGCTTTCTCATTTATCTATGGTATGGAAATTATGGAAGAAGATGGTATTACTATTAATGTAATGCGAGCTGGAAATGATAATCTATTTCGATCAGCCATCTTCTCTACGACAATTGCAACAGTAATGAATTGTGTGATCGAAATTTACAATACTACTGGAGCTATTGGTGCTGCTCGTGCTGCTGGATTACACCAAGGAGATTTTGAAAAATTTGGAAGTTACATAACAGATAATGACTATGTCATGACGTATAAACCTGAAAAAAATACAAATGCTTACAGGAAAGCATATCAAAACTGGAAAAAGGAATTAGAATTAATCTTAAATAAATAAAAGATGGCAATAATAGGTAATAAAGAATATTTCAAAGGAATTGGGGATATTCAGTTCGAAGGAAAAGAGTCAGATAACCCATTAGCATTTAAATATTACAATCCAGAACAAGTAGTCGCTGGCAAAACGATGCGTGAACATTTTAAGTTTGCAATAGCATATTGGCATACCTTCTGTGGTCAAGGCTCAGATCCATTCGGTCCAGGAACTCAAAATTTTGCTTGGGACCAATCGAAAGATCCTATTCAAGCTGCAAAGGATAAGGCAGATGCTGCTTTTGAGTTTATAAGTAAAATGGGCTTTGATTATTTTTGTTTCCATGATTATGACTTAGTTGCTGAAGGGGCTACTTTTAGTGAATCAGAGTCTCGTCTAGCAACAATTACAGAATATTTAAAAGAGAAAAAGGCAGCATCTGGAATCAAATTACTGTGGGGAACTGCCAATTGTTTTTCTAATGCAAGATACATGAACGGAGCAGCTACTAATCCTGATTTTGACGTTGTGGCAAGAGCAGGAGGGCAAGTAAAATTGGCTTTGGATGCGACAATAGCCTTAGATGGTGAAAATTATGTGTTTTGGGGTGGCCGCGAAGGATACATGTCATTGTTGAATACCGATATGGGTCGTGAATTAGATCATATGGGGCAATTTTTAATAAAAGCTAGAGATTACGCTAGAGCTCAAGGATTTAAAGGAAATTTCTTTATAGAGCCAAAGCCGATGGAACCAATGAAACATCAATATGACTTTGACTCAGCTACTGCGATCGGATTTTTACATAAATACGGTTTAGAGAAAGATTTCAAGATCAATATCGAGGTAAATCATGCAACTTTAGCACAACATACTTTTCAACATGAGATTGAAGTGGCTGCCAATGCAGGAATGTTAGGTAGTCTGGATGCAAATAGAGGTGATTACCAAAATGGTTGGGATACCGACCAATTCCCAAATAATATTCAAGAAACGACAGAAGCGATGCTGGTTTTCTTAAAAGCAGGAGGTTTACAAGGTGGTGGCGTTAATTTCGATGCTAAAATTAGAAGAAATTCAACTGATATGGAAGATGTATTTTTGGCGCATATTGGTGGAGCCGACACATTTGCAAGAGCATTGCTTACAGCTGATAAAATTATCACATCATCATCTTACGATAGATTGAGAAAAGAGCGATACAGTTCATTTGATAATGGCAATGGTAAAGCTTTTGAGGAAGGTAAATTAGGCTTAACCGATTTGTATAAAATTGCTCAAGAAAATGGAGAGTTAGAACTAAAAAGTGGCAAACAAGAATTTTTTGAAAACATTATTAATCAGTATATTTAAAATTTGAAGTCGTGAAACACTAATAAACTATAAAAGAAAAATGCTCATGTCTATTATTTTCAACTCAATATTCATGAGCATTTAAAAAAATCAATAAAGAACTTAACCAGTCTTATTCAATACCTATTAACAAACCAATTTAAATTAAAATTATGAATACAACAACAGGAAATTCCAGCTATTTGTGGAAGTTGACATTAGTCGCCACATTAGGTGGACTTTTATTTGGATATGATACCGCTGTAATCTCAGGAACCGTCAGTTCACTTGATAAATTCTTTGTACTCCCGTTTGGACTGAATGAAATGGCAGCCAATGCTCGATTAGGATTTTTAGTTTCAAGTGCATTAATTGGCTGTATAATTGGTGGGGTTTTTGGTGGTTTAATTAGTAAAAAGTTAGGTCGAAAAAATGGTTTGATACTGGCTGGAGTTTTGTTTTTGATCTCAGCAATTGGATCTGCCTTTCCTGAGATGCTTATAAAGCCTTTGGGAGAAGGTGACCATACTTTTATTTACATTTTTGTAATGTATCGTATCTTAGGAGGAATTGGTGTAGGATTAGCCTCGATGTTATCTCCTTTGTATATAGCCGAAATAGCGCCAGCAAAAAGCAGAGGTAAATTGGTTTCTATGAACCAGTTTGCAATAATTTTTGGTATGTTGATTGTGTATTTTGTAAATTATTATATTTCTATGCAAGGGGATTCTACTTGGTTAGATACTATTGGCTGGAGATGGATGTTTGCTTCAGAAGTGATTCCAGCATCTCTTTTCTTATTCTTTTTATTATTTGTGCCAGACACTCCAAGATCATTAATGTTAAAATCGCAACCTGAAAAAGCTCTGGACGTTTTGATTAAAGTAAACGGAATCGAAGAAGCAAATAGAATCGTCGAAGAAATTAAAAGTACTGTAGTAGAACGCTCAGGTAAATTATTTTCCTATGGTATGGCAGTTGTAGTTATTGGTGTATTGATTTCTATCTTTCAGCAATTTGTAGGGATTAATGTAGTATTGTATTACGCACCTGAGATATTTAAAAGCATGGGGTCAGGAACCGATACAGCATTATTACAAACCATCATTGTAGGTGGAGTGAATCTATTATTTACCATATTAGCAATTCAAACAGTTGATAGGGTAGGACGTAAACCATTAATGATTATTGGAGCAGTCGGTATGGCAGTCGCTATGTTTGCGATTGGTACAGCCTTTTTTGTAGGATCATTAGGCGTTTTTGCTCTGGTTTGCATGTTGGTATATGTAGCTGCTTTTGCTATGAGTTGGGGACCTGTTGCTTGGGTTTTACTGTCAGAAATTTTTCCAAATGATATAAGAGGAAAAGCCTTAGCAGTTGCTGTTGCAGCACAATGGATCTCCAATTATGTGGTGTCTTGGACTTTTCCTATGATGGATAAAAATAGTTATTTATTGGCACAATTTAATCACGGATTCGCCTATTGGATCTATGGTCTGATGGGAGTTTTGGCGGCTATCTTCGTGTGGAAGTACATTCCTGAAACCAAAGGGAAATCTTTGGAAGAAATGAATAACTTATGGAACGATGATAAAACCATTGAAGTCAAAAAATAGATAAATTTCAACCTAAAACTTTCTAACGCGTAAATACTAGGTGATTTTCTTTGGATAAATTGGCATCAAATTGATAGCCATCATAATTAAATCCTTTTAAATCATCTATTGTTTTCGCATTAGAATCTATAATATAGCGCACCATCATCCCTCTAGCTTTCTTTGCATAAAAGCTAATTATCTTCAATTTTCCATCTTTATATTCTTTAAAATCGGGAGTAATGACCGGTACTTTAAGTTCTTTAGTATCAATCGCAGAGAAATATTCATTACTTGCCAAATTTACAAATAATTCATTCTCTTTTAGTTCTTTATTCAACGCGTCGGTTATAGTTGGCTTCCAGAATTCGTATAAATTCTTATGATCTCCTACGGGCATTTTTGTACCCATTTCAAGTCGGTAAGCCTGCATTAAATCCAAAGGCTTTAATAGTCCGTAAAGCCCAGATAATATGCGCAGTTTATCTTGTAACACATCTATCTTACTTGAAGGTATAGTGTAAGCATCTAGTCCCGTGTATACATCACCGTCAAAAGTGTAAATCGCAGGGCGCGCATTCTTATGGTTAAAAGGAGTTTTCCAATCTTGATTACGTTCCCAATTTAAATCTGCTAATTTTTGTGAAATACTCATCAGTTTTGACAAATCATCTGGTGATTTCGTTTTTAAAACTTTTTGTATTTGACGAGATTCTTTCAAAAAAAGAGAATCCGAAGAAGTCGCCGTTGGCAATTCTTTTTCAAAATTAAGCGACTTAGCTGGAGATATAACAATTTTCATAATGATAAGTTAATTGAATTTTATCTGTCAGAGACAATTGCTTTTCATTTAAAAATGCTTTGTAGATAAATTCAAATTTGTAAAAATAATTTATTCAAAAGTACAAATAGAAAACAATACTAAGCGATCAATCATATTGAATTCTTTAATAGTTATATAAAAAAAAGTAATCTTGTATTTAAACTATTCAACTGATATAGAAGATTAGAAACGCATTAGAGCGATTGAAATAAAATTTCTGTTCATAAAGACAGTAATAAGCTAACATTTTGTTATGGAATTAATATGTAAATCGGTATTTTTGAAAAAATAAAAAAACAAGGCGATTAATACGCAGTAAAAAACGAGATACAAATTAAACTTCTATGAGAAAAAGCATTAAAAAAATTTATAAATCTGATTTGTTTAAAGAGTTTTTTGATAACGAAAAGTCAAGTGGTCTTGTGTTGATTGGTTGTACTATTATTTCGCTAATTCTAGCAAATTCAATTTTTGGAGTTCAGTATCATAATACTTGGTTGACCAAAGTTGGTGGTGAGAGTATTGAATATTGGATCAATGATGGTTTGATGACTATTTTCTTCTTACTAATTGGTTTAGAGTTGGAAAGAGAAATTTACCTAGGAGAATTATCAAATATCAAAGATGCTTTACTTCCTATTTTTGCGGCTTTAGGAGGAATGTTTGTTCCTGCGGGCCTCTATTTACTCTATAATTTTGGTGATTTAACGCAATCAGGAGCTGGTGTTCCTATGGCAACCGATATTGCATTTGCATTGGGGGTTTTATCCCTATTAGGAAATAGAGTGCCTCTATCTCTCAAAGTATTTTTAACAGCATTAGCTGTTATTGATGATTTAGGAGCTATATTAGTTATTGCAGCTTTCTATACAAAAACAATATTCTGGACCAATCTTATTTCAGCTTTAGGAGTAATGTTAGTTATGTTTATAATGAACAGAATGAAAGTTCATAAGTTGTACCCATATTTAATAGGTGGTGTTATCATGTGGTACTTTATGCTTAACTCAGGAATTCACGCTACGATTACAGGTGTACTATTGGCTTTTGTAATTCCTTTTGAAAACGGAGAAAAGAAATCTATCTCATATAAATTACAACACTTTTTACATAAACCAGTTGGGTTTCTAATCTTACCTTTATTTGCATTAGCGAATACTGCGATTGTATTGAGTTCTAATATTGGGGAGACACTTCAACAACATTACAGTATAGGAATCGCTTTGGGACTTGTGGTAGGTAAGCCAGTTGGTATTGCACTTTTTAGCTTTATAGCAGTTTCATTAGGCTTATGTAAACTTCCAGAAGATCTAAATTGGAAAAAAATTATTGCTGTAGGGTTCTTAGGAGGAATAGGATTTACAATGTCTATTTTTATCACGTTACTTGCTTTTGAAGATGTTCAAATTATAAACAATGCTAAATTTGTTATTTTACTTTCATCACTTATAGCGGGTATAATTGGTTTCTTCTTCCTTAAACAAACTTTCAAAGGAAATCAGAATGGAAAAGCTAATTAGTCGATTTATTAGCTTTATCAACCTTAATCAAGGTGAAGAAGAAAGAGCGAAAGTTCTAGACAATGTTAAAATGAATATTTCCTTTAGCGGAGCTAATCTCTGGATTTTAGCTTGTGCTATTGTAGTAGCTTCTGTAGGGTTAAATGTGAACTCCGCGGCGGTTATAATTGGTGCCATGCTAATCTCTCCCTTAATGGGGCCGATAGTTGGTGCTGGTTTTGGACTAGGTACATATGATTTTAATTTATTAAAGATATCCCTTAAAAATTTATTAATTGCCACAGTTGTTGGGTTGTTTTTTTCTACACTATACTTCTATATAAGTCCGTTTAAAGAAACGCAACCTGAATTATTATCTAGGACGGCTCCCAATTTCTACGATATAATTATTGCCTTTTCGGGAGGTCTAGTAGGGGCAATAGCTATAACTAGAGTAGAAAAAGGAAATCCTATTCCCGGAGTTGCAATTGCAACAGCCTTAATGCCTCCCCTATGTACAGCAGGATATGGATTAGCGATCGGGAGCGTACGATTTTTTCTAGGAGCATTTTATTTGTATACAATCAATTGCGTATTTATTTGTATCTCTACCTTCTTGATAGTTAAGTATTTAAAATATCCTATAAAAAAGCAGCTTCAAGAAACCAATCAAAAAAAGGTTAAATACATTATAAGTTCCTTGATTACCATACTTATCGTTCCAAGTATCTATTTTGCCTACCAGCTTTTCGAACAGAAAAAGTTTCAGCATGATGTTGATGTATTTATGGAAAATGAATTCACAAACAAAGGAATTACAATATTATACAAGAAAACACTTTTTAGTCAGAATCCTAAAAAATTAGAATTAGGATTTTTAACAAAAAAATTTAGTGATAAGGAGATTAAGGAACTTAATTCTAAGTTGGAGTCTTATGAAATCAAGGATACTAAATTATTGATTATACAGGATACAACCGATTTGAAAAGTGACATTTTAAACGAAATTAAATACAATAAATCAGTATTAAGTGAGAAAGATGTCGCCATTTTAAACTTGAAAAAGCAATTGGCAGATGATCGTTATAATAATAAAGAACTACTGGCAGAAATTAAAATACTTTTTCCAGAGGTGGTAAATATAGCTATATCAAATCACAGCTTTAATGAACAAACAGACAGTCTAAAAGTTGTACCGGTTTTAATTTACAAGAGTAAAAGTCCGTTGAATGTTGAGAGCGAGAAAAAGCTTGCAGATTGGCTTAAACAGAGATTAGTAAAAAAAGAGATCGAATTGTACAACCAGAAAAGTCAGATTGAAACTGTAGTACCAGCAGTAGCTAAAAAGTAATTAAAATGAAAATCCCCTTAACAATTTAATAGTTAAGGGGATTTTCATTTTAATAAAATTACATCATTTGAATTCCTTCATTTTCAAGTAATGATAGTAATGATAAACTCTGATTAAGATCATAATTCTCTATGCCACTTTTATACCAATCTTCTATAATGGTTAATTGATAGTGCGTGAAATTATCAGAATCAATATCCATCCCTAACATTCCTGCTAATTGAAATTCATCTAGCACTTTCTTTGTTACAATTCTACTTGGAATGCCTTCTGCTATCTTCCCGTTCAATCTTTCATAATCAGATCTGCCACATAGGAAGCCAGAATAAAATGCACTACAATTTTGAATATCATAATTTAATTGTCCTAGGGGATCAAATCCAGTAGCATAACCCTCCATGTAACCTTGCCTGTAAATTGGATCGAATATATTTCCCATACCGTGGTAGTATTAAGTTTCTAAGTAACTGATTACAAAATTACTACAAAAAGACATTTTATAAAATAAAGTCGTTTAAAGGAAGAAAAAAACTTCAATCTTCACTTTTGCTAATAATTTGTTTAAAATACTTTAGCGCTATGTACTAAAAATTGTGAATAATGCTTAGTTGCAAAGTGAAATCGGTTTGTTATCTATAGAAAATGTCTCCAAAGGGATCATATTGCAATAAAAATGAAAATTCAAATAGTTTTCATTCTTATTAAACTGGGTTTCAAACTTTCAAAAGAATTATATTTGTGTTCAATAAAATACGATTTAACAACTATGGAATTATCTCGTTTGAAGAAAATATTTTTACAATGCTTTCTAATTTTAATTATGCAGCACTGTTGGGCTCAAAATGTAAAAGTAGCAACTACTTTTACATTTATTAATTCATCTACCAAAACGTACTTAGTTTCTGATTTAACAGTTATTGACTTACCTACTGGATCAATTGTTAGTTGGTACGATGCACAAACAGGTGGCAACTTAATTCCGCTAAGCACTCCTTTAATTAGTGGTCAAAAATATTATCTTGAAACAAATCCTTTCGCATCTATTGGAGTACGGCTTAAAACCATAGCGTACCAAATAACACCAAATCTTACGGCAAATAAAACAATGAATATTTGTGATGGAGAATCTGTTACAATCACAGCAAATAATATTTTATCAAACGAAGAATTTGAAAAGAATAATACAAGTGGGGCAGGACTTGATCTCACCAAAATTACTAGTATTGACAATTCCTCTTATTATGTAAAAAGATTAAAACAAAGTTGGGAAGATGCTAATTCTTTCATCAATAGTATTCCTGGTGCGGCAATGTATATAATCAATAGCGCCAATGAGGAGACAATGGTCTACAACGGATTAATGGCTATTGGTGGACTTACGAATGGGGCAATAGGTGATGATGGCATAGTTTTTTGGTTAGGTTTAAAACAATACGGCTCAGCTAGTGATTACAGTGATACGCGAACACAAACAGGTTGGTATTGGGTTGATGGAAGTCCGCTTACCTATTCCAATTGGAGTTCTGGTGAGCCAAATGATCGAAGAGATGGATCGCCCGATACTGAAATTTATGAGATTGGTGGTATTCATGACGAAGATTACGGTCAGTTTGAATATCAAAATAGAGGGATCAAATGGAACGATTCCCCCAATGATACCCCTGTTAACAATTCATATCCTGTATTTGAATTTATGCAAACAACTTCCTTGCAATGGTACAAGTTAAATGAAATTACTAGTAATTATGATATACTCTCAGGAGAAACGAAATCAGATTTAAATATCATTACGCAGCCGGGTATAGAAAAGTACAGATTAGATTTGCTAAGCAATGGCACAATTCACCCTTTGTTTTATGAAATTGACAAAATTTCTCCAAAAGCCTTTTCGATCAATCCAAATTTAACCACTTCGTGTATTTCTAGTATAAATCCGATAACATTAGACGAAGAGGCATCATTTGATACTGCTACTTTTCAAAATACTCTTATAGGTACGCAAACAAATGTCACTGTAACTTACAAAGATGAGGGTGGAAATGCATTACCTAGTCCGTTGCCAAATCCCTTTATTACCAGCAGCCAAAATATAACTGCCGAAGTAGCCAGTACAGTGGTTCCAAGTTGCAAGGCAACTATAATAATTCCATTTCTGGTGACATCCAATATTAAAATTGCTTCTGTAGCAATCACAGACTTATCGGCAATAAATTCTGTGACAATAACTTTAGAAAATGAACTCGGACAAAATCTATATAGTATTAATGGTAGTACTGGACCATTTCAGGAATCCAATTTTTTTAATTCAATTGAGCCAGGAAAGTATGAAGTGTACGTAAAAGACAATAGTTCTTGTGGTTTTTTCGATTCAAAAACGATATATATAGTAGGGGCACCGCAATTCTTTACTCCAAATGGAGACGGATATAATGATTATTGGAACATCAAAGGTATAGACAGCACTTTTAACGCCAATACAATTATTAATGTCTATGATCGTTACGGAAAATTTTTAAAACAGTTAAATCCCTTGGGCCAAGGTTGGAATGGTACATACAATAGCAAACAATTGCCTGCAAGTGATTACTGGTACACTGTAAAGTTGGAAGATGGGAGAGAAGCAAAGGGTCATTTCTCTCTAAAACGATAATAAAAAAGGTTAATTACTTATCAAATTAAGTAATTAACCTTTTTTATATTTTCTACATGCACTACTGCATTTATTAGATAGGTGATTAAGATCTTCTATTTACGCTTCGTCATCAACGACATGCGATTTAGAATAGCCTCTCCATTTGTCAATACATTCCTGGAAATCATTTGGCAAATCGGTATCAAAGCGCATATGCTCTTTTGTCGTAGGGTGCACAAAACCTAGTGTTTTAGCATGTAATGCTTGTCTAGGTAATACTTTGAAACAATTGTCAATAAATTGCTTGTATTTGGTAAAAGTTGTTCCCTTTAAAATCAAGTGACCTCCGTATCGTTCGTCGTTAAAGATAGGATGCCCGATGTGTTTCATATGAGCACGTATTTGGTGTGTACGTCCTGTCTCCAACACACAAGAAACCAAAGTCACATAACCAAAACGTTCTAATACTTTATAATGTGTGATTGCAGGTTTTCCCACTTCTGGGTCAGCATAAACAGCCATTTGCATACGATCTTTTAAGTGGCGAGCCAAATTTCCTTCTATAGTACCACCTTCTTCGTCAATATTTCCCCAAACAAGGGCAACGTATTCTCTTTCTGTGGTTTTAGCTTCAAATTGTTTAGCCAAGTGCGTCATAGCCGCCTCAGTTTTGGCAATAACTAGTAAACCAGATGTATCCTTATCAATACGATGTACCAAACCTGGACGTTCGCTGCTATTCATGGGTAAATTTTCAAAATGAAAAGCCAATGCATTCACCAAAGTTCCTGTGTAATTCCCATGACCTGGGTGTACTACCAATCCTGGTTCTTTGTTGACAAGTAATAAAACGTCATCTTCATAAACAATGTCCAACGGGATATTTTCGGGAAGAATGTGATTTTCATAAGGAGGATGCGTTAACATCACAGTCACCACATCAAATGGTTTAACTTTGTAATTGGATTTTACCGGAATATCATTTGCAAAAATATTACCTTCCGTCGCAGCAATCTGAATTTTATTTCTAGTTGCGTTTTGGATCAATCCCATTAAATATTTATCGATTCTCAATGGCGTTTGACCTTTGGTCACCTCAAATCGATGGTGTTCAAATAATTCTTCTTCTAAGTCTATCGACTCTATATTATTGTTCATTTGGCATTTCATCTGTTGGACTCTCTATTGTGTCCGTTGGTGTAAATTCTTCATAACTCGCTTTTCCATCTCCCAAAACCAAATCAATTTTAGTACCCTTCAAAACTTTATCTCCTGGGCTTATGTTGCGTCCTTTACTACGCATCTCTAGCACCATATCTTTTCCTAAATTCGGTATATATGTAATTGAACCTTCTTGCAGTCCCAATGCTCTCAAAGTAGGAACAGCTTCTCTGTATGTTTTCTCTATAAGATCTGGAACCTTTACAGATGAAAAGCCAGAAGAGTTTATTTTAAGATATACTTTTCTTCCCACCTTTACTTTTGCACCAGGTAACGGGTCTTGTTGTACTACGCTGTATTTTGGGTAACCGCTTCTAAAGTCTAAACTGTCTAGAATAACATAGGTCAAATCCAATTCATCCAATTTCTCTTCTACTTGCTCCTCTGTCAACTTGCTCAAATTAGGAACCGTAATCTCATTTCCATGATCTGTAGTAAATGTCAACCAATGCATCAACAAATAGGCTAAAACAACAATAATTAAAAGTGCCAAAAAAGCTTGTATAAGAAATACGCGGCTAGTAAGGTATTTAGGTAAACTCATAAATTAATTTTTATAATACCGCAAAGATATAGCTATTTCGTTCCAAAAAAAATGATAATTTTGTTTAACAAAAGATGACTGCTTTATTTAGGAGCTATTTCCCGCTATTCGCTACAATCTTGTGGGGGCATAAAGCCCGCCCCCACAAGGATTTTCGCTACTATCGGGGCTATAAAATACTCGTTGACAATCAAAATCATTTTTTGAATCAAACAACAACAAAAAAAGTCAATAAAAGTAAAAAATAGTAACAAATGAAAAATATTGCCATCATCATGGGCGGTTATTCAAGCGAGTATAAAATCTCTTTGATAAGCGGAAACGTAGTGTACCAAAACTTAGATTACACCAAATACAATCCTTTCTGTGTTCATATTTTTAAAGATAAATGGGTTTATGTCGATGCCGATGACAGAGAATATCCAATTGATAAAAATGATTTTTCGACAACTGTAGATGGTAATAAAATAACTTTCGACTGTGTATTCAATGCCATACATGGTACACCTGGCGAAGACGGGCTCATGCAAGCTTATTTTGAATTGATTAATATGCCACAAACAGCATGTGATTATTATCAAGCGGCTCTAACTTTTAATAAAAGAGATTTACTATCTGTCTTAAAACCATACGGAATCAAAACGGCTATTTCCTATTATCTAAATTTGGGAGATGCGATCAATACTGACGAAATAATTAAAAAAGTTGGTCTGCCTTGTTTTGTAAAACCAAACAAAGCCGGTTCTAGTTTTGGTATCTCCAAAGTGAAAACACTTGAAGAATTGCCAATCGCAATTGAAACAGCATATAAAGAGGATAACGAAATCATTATTGAAAGCTTCCTTGATGGTACAGAAGTATCGGTAGGGGTTATTAAATACAAAGGAGAGGTTACCGTTTTACCTATGACCGAGATTGTATCCGAGAACGACTTCTTTGATTATGAAGCAAAATACCTTGGCAAGTCACAAGAGATAACGCCAGCAAGAATTTCAGACGAAATGACTGCAAAAGTAGGAGCTATAGCCAAACGTGCGTATGAAGTTTTGAAAATGAAGGGCTTCTCTCGTTCTGAATTTATAATTGTAGGCGATGAACCTTTTATGTTAGAGATGAACACTATTCCAGGAATGACAAACGAGAGTTTACTACCCCAACAAGCAACGGTAGCCGGTATTTCATTACAAGATTTATTTGGTAACGCAATTGAAGAGGCTCTAGTATAATTGCAGTTTATTATTTACCGACTAGTGCAGTTCCAATTTATTTTAGAGAAAAAGTAACTGCTCTATCTAGTTAAGTAGTACTGCGTTTTAATTCATCACTAAAATTTATATTCGAGTCGGATTATTGTAACTATAAAACAGCTTTTCATGGAGATATTCGAATGGAAGAGAGTACTATTAAATGATTTACCGCCTGCATTTTTGCTAGAAGTTTTGTTTCGGTCGGTAGTTATGTTTTCAGTCTTGCTTTTGGCATTAAAAATAGCAGGAAAAAGAGGTGTCAAACAACTTTCTGTTTTTGAGACAGTCATCATCATTAGTTTAGGTTCTGCAGCAGGCGATCCTATGTTGTATGATGATGTTGGTTTGCTACCGGCAATTGTCGTAGTGCTAGTTATTATTATCTTTTATAAATGCATTACTTGGCTTACAGGTGTTAGTCCTAGATTTGAGCAATTTATGGAAGGTAAAACACAATGTATTATCGAAGAAGGAGAATTTTCATTAGAGAGTTTTAAAAAGGAAACGCTTGCTCAAGATGAATTTTTCCTAGAATTAAGAATGAAATCCATCGAACATTTAGGACAAATCAAAAATGCTTATATAGAGACAAACGGTGAAATTAGTGCATTTTACTATCCAGATGATGAAGTGAAATATGGCTTACCTGTGTTGCCTCAATTGTACAATAAAAAATCAGAGGTTGTAAGCGAAACAGGAAAGTATGCTTGCTCTTTTTGCGGAAACATTCAAGAGGTAACCACAAACGGTGCTACCTGCGAGAATTGCGAGAAAAAAGAATGGGTACGAGCCATAAAAACGATTAGAAAGTCATAAAATCGCATTTTCCAATTAAACTTTTACCTTTGTAAAATATACATCAATACTTTCAATAATGAGAAAAGCTATATTCCCAGGTTCTTTTGATCCAATTACACTCGGTCACGAAGACATTATCAAGAGAGCTCTGCCGCTTTTTGACGAAATTGTAATCGCTATAGGTATCAATGCCGAAAAGAAATACATGTTCTCACTCGAAGAAAGAAAGAGATTTATCGAAGAAATATTTAAGGACGAACCAAAAATATCGGTAATTACCTATGAAGGTTTGACAATCGAGTTATGCCAAAAAATAAATGCTAATTTCATATTGAGAGGTTTGCGTAATCCTGCCGATTTCGAATTTGAAAAGGCTATCGCGCATACCAACAGGTATTTGTCAAAAATAGAGACAGTTTTTCTGTTAACTGCCGCAAGCACATCTTACATCAGTTCAAGTATTGTGCGTGATGTTATACGTAATAAAGGAGAATATCAAAAGCTAGTACCTTCGGCGGTAGTCGTAACAAACAAATAATATTAGAATATAGAAAAATAGCTGTCTAAAACTTAGAAACTAAAATTCTTAGTACATTAGCAACTTAAAACATAACAATGAGCATCGATAGAGAATTAATTAAACGCAGTGGATCAAAATGTGAACTTTGTACTAGTACAGAAAATTTGAAAGTATATACTGTTTTACCAACTCAAAAAGGAGGACTAGACGAGAGTATATATGCATGTACTACTTGTATTGATCAAATCGAAACTCCCGGAAATGAAGATTTAAATCACTGGAGATGTCTTAATGATAGTATGTGGAGCGAGCATACTCCTGTACAAGTTGTGGCATGGAGAATGTTAAGCCGTTTGCGCTCTGCAGGCTGGCCTCAAGAATTATTAGAGCAGATGTATTTTGACGAAGACACTCTTGCGTGGGCGCAGGCAACTGGTGAAGGAGAAGAAGATGAAAACAAAATTATACATCGTGATAGTAATGGTGTTATCCTAGAACACGGAGATTCTGTAGTGCTTATTAAAGATTTAAAAGTCAAAGGTTCTAGTATGGTTGCCAAACAAGGAACGGCTGTTAGAAATATTCGTTTGGATCATGAAAATGCAGAATATATTGAAGGAAAAGTAGATGGACAAACTATTGTAATTATCACGCAATACGTAAAGAAAACCTAGTCAAAACTTTTTGGCTCTGTATAGGGACATATAAGATTGTAAAAAAAAGCGTTGGTAGAAATTTTCTACCAACGCTTTTTGCTTTTACAGTGCCTTTAATCGTAACAATGTTTCTAAGAAATAATAATCTCCATAAACAATGGGCTCATCAATCTCATCTTTTTTAGGCCAGTTTCCTGTACTATGGTCTAATATAAATGGACCCTTTTTGGTAATCGGAATCACATAATTAGGACTATTGAGTGTGGTGATTACTTTTTTTGCATAGTCCAAATACATTTTGTTTTTGGTATAGGTATATAATTCTACTAATCCTGAACTTACAGTGGTGGCAGCTGATACATCTCTAGGCGCATTTGGAATTGATGGATCTTTGAAGTCCCAATACGGAATTCCGTCAGCTGGCATATTTTTATTTGTAATAAAATAATTAGCCGTCGCTTCGGCTTGTTTTAAATAGGCCACATCTTTTGTATAACGATACGCCATTGTGTATCCGTAAATTGCCCAAGCTTGACCGCGAGCCCATGACGATTCATCACTAAATCCTTGATGTGTAACTTTAGACTTAGCATTACCAGCTTGTGGATCATAGTCTACAACGTGATAACAGCTATTGTCTTCTCTAAAATGATTTTTAAGTGTCGTATTTGCATGTTGAATGGCAATGTCACGGTACTTTGCATCGTTAGTAATAATAGAAGCTTCAAATAATAATTCGAGATTTAGCATATTATCGATAATAACGGGAAAGCTCCATATGTCTTTATTAAAATCCCAAGAGCGAATCGCATGTACCTTTGAGCTATAGCGAGTTATTAGTGTATTGGCACTTTCGACAATTACCTTATCGTAAGCTGCTTTTTTTTCGGGAGCTAGTGACGCGCCTTTACCATAACTTGAATACACTTTAAATCCCATGTCATGTGTATTCCCATTGTGCTTTTCTTTTTCGATAAAACTGGTCCAAAGCATTGCTTTTTCTTTAAAGGCTATGTTTTGTGTCAATTCATATAATTGCCACAAATTACCTGCAAAAAATCCGCTGGTCCAGTCTTTTGATTGAACTTTATGAATTTTACCTGTCTGGAGGGACATACTTCTAGGTATTGACATAGAATCGACAGTTTGCTCTAGTAAATAGGAGTATCTTGATTCGTACAGTTTAACCTCTTCGATATTTTTGACTTTGCACGAACAGAGTACAGCAAAAATGGCGACAAAATAAATCTTTTTCATATTATAAATTTTATTAGACATTAATTCAAATAGGAGAGAAGTTAGACTAATGTAAACCTTAAAGATACCTTATTGTGAATTAATATCTACTTAATCAGAAGGTTAATGATAAGTGTCTAAATAGCAATGAGCCCGATAGGGTTTCGGGCTCATCTCTAATTAGCTATTATAAATCAGTAATTTGAACATATTTAGGAACAAGGGCTTTCATAACGATCCATGCGGTTAAGTAGGCGATGGCGCAAATGACAAACATAATGGTATATCCGGTTTGAATATGACCAAGAGCATCATAATAATCAAATAGAGCTCCACCTAATTTTGATACTAAAACACCACCAATTCCTCCTGCCATTCCACCAATCCCAATGATAGAAGCAATCGCTTTTTTAGGAAACATATCAGATACAGTTGTAAATATGTTGGCAGACCAAGCCTGGTGAGCTGATGCTCCAACACCAATTAGAACTACGGGTATCCAATAAGTTAGATAACCTAATGGTTGTGCAAGAAGTACAACTAGAGGGAATAAGGCAATGACAAACATCGCTTTCATTCGACCTTCATAAGGATTGTATCCTTTATTTATGTAATACATAGGGAAATAACCTCCATAAATACTACCAATCATTGTCATACTATATAGCACGGTTAGAGGTAAAGTAATATCTGTCTTTACCAATCCAAATTGTGCTTCTAGATATTTGGGCAACCAAAAAAGAAAGAACCACCAAATACCATCGGTCATGAATTTACCAAAAATAAATGCCCATGTTTGTTTGTATTTTAATAATTTAATCCAAGATATTTTTTCCTTTGGTAAACTGTTATCTGTTGCTGTTTCAGCTATTTCACCATCTAGAATATAATTTAGTTCAGCTGCAGATAATCGCTTTTGTTTTTCTGGTTTTTCATATAAAAAATGCCAGAAAAACATCCAAACAAATCCGATAGCACCGATGATGATGAAAGCACTTTCCCATCCCCAATTGTCAGCAATCCACGGCACTGTTAACGGAGCTAAAATTGCCCCGACATTTGTACCAGAATTAAAAATACCGGTAGCTAGAGAACGTTCTTTTTTTGGGAAATATTCTGCAGTTGCTTTTATGGCAGCCGGAAAATTTCCAGATTCACCAAATGCTAAGAAGGATCTAGAGAACATAAAACCTACAATAGATACTGGGACAGCGCCTATTCCTACCCAAACAAATATGTTATTTAAGGAGGTTCCGATCGGAATAGCGTAGGCATGCATGATAGCACCTATAGACCAAAGCGCAATGGCAATCGAATAACCTGCTTTTGTACCTATCTTATCAATTAACCTACCAGCAAAAAGCATCGAAATAGCATATACAAATTGAAATATGGCAGTAATATTAGCGTAATCTGTGTTGGACCAACCAAATTTTTCAGACAGACTGGGCGCTAATAAGCTTAATACTTGTCTGTCTAAATAATTGACTGTAGTGGCGAAGAAAATTAATGCACAAATTGTCCAGCGATATTTTCCAATCGTTTCATTTTTGGTATTCATAGTTTTTTTGGGTTAGTTAGTGGTTTAATAGTTTGACAAATGAATAGTCTACTCTTTTTGGAAAGTAAAATAATCAACTGCATTTTTGCTGCATATTCTAGTAACTAAATCACCTATGAGATTCATATCATTGGGTAATTCTCCTTTTTCAACTTCTTCGCCTAAAACATTACAAAGAATACGGCGGAAATATTCGTGACGAGGAAAAGATAAGAAGCTTCTAGAATCAGTTAGCATTCCGACAAATCGGCTTAATAAGCCAAAGTTTGAAAGTACATCGAGTTGTTTTTGCATTCCATCTTTTTGGTCCAAGAACCACCAAGCAGCTCCGTACTGCATTTTACTGGGAGTGGAACCATCGTTGAAATTGGCCACCATCGCAGCAATCATTTCGTTATCACGAGGATTGAGGTTGTATACGATAGTTTTAGTCAATGCATTTTCGATACTAAGACGACCAAAAAAACGACTCATGTTATCTGACATAACTTGATCACCAATAGAATCAAATCCTTGGTCAGGACCGATTAGTTCCATCATTTTAGCATTATTATTTCGAATAGCACCCACATGAAACTGCTGTACCCATGATTTGCTATGGTTTAAGGTTGCAATTTTGTTTAATAGTGCCGATTTGTATTTTTCGATCTCCAAATTAGTTAAAGGAGCCAACTGTATTCCTTTTTTGAAAATAGCATCTACTTCTTCAAGGGTGAAATCTGCGCCATAGTAATTAGAATGTCCATGGTCTGATATGCGACAACCAACTTCATGAAAATAATCATGACGTTCTTCAATAGCCTTAGTTAGTGCAGCATAATCCAAAATCGAATAGCCAACTACGCCTTCTAATTTCTGAATCCATTCTACAAAAGGTCTACCTTTCTCGATTTCAGTGGCTTTGTCTGGTCGAAAAGTGGGTAAGACAGCGATTTCAAAACCTTCTTCTTTTAATTGCTTATGATAGTGTAAATCGTCTGTTGGATCATCCGTCGTGCCCACCATCTTGACATTCATCTTTCTCAATAAAGATCGCACACTAAAAGCAGGACTCGTCAATAATTTATTGCAGGTATGAAAAATCTTTTCGGCAGATTCTGCATTTAGCAATTGGGTAATTCCAAAATAATTTTTAAGCTCCAAATGCGTCCAGTGGTACAATGGATTTCTTAAAGTATAAGGAATTGTTTCTGCATATTTAATGAATTTCTCCAAATCGGTAGCGTCTCCAGTTATGTACTTTTCATCAATGCCGTTGGCACGCATGGCTCTGTATTTGTAATGATCGCCTTCTACCCAAAGTTGAGTGATGTTTTCAAACTGTCTGTCTTCGGCAATATCTTTTGGGGATAGGTGCGAATGGTAATCATAGATGGGTTGCGTTTTAGCGTACTCATGGTATAACTTTTTTGCAACGTCATTATGTAGTAAAAAATCTTCGGTAATGAACGTTTGTGACATAATTGTAGTTTTTTAAAGGCTTCTTTTTATTCCCATTTCAAGACCGCGCAATTCAGCAAGACCACGTAAGCGTCCAATCCCTGAATATCCTGGATTTGTTTTCTTTTTTAAATCATCCAACATTTGATGGCCATGATCAGGACGCATTGGTAAATTAGTACCGTTTTTTTTCTCAACTTCTAAAATAGCTTTCACTACTTCATACATATCCACATTACCTTCTAAATGATTTGCTTCATAAAAATTTCCATCTGCGTCTCTTTGTGTGCTGCGTAGATGAATAAAATTCATTTTGTCTCCATGTCGTCTTATCATTCCAGGCAAATCATTATCTGCTCGCACACCATAAGAGCCTGTGCACATTGTAAAACCATTTGAAGGTGAGTCGTAAGCTCTCATTAATTCGATTAAATCTAACTCGGTGCTAACAACTCTAGGTAAACCTAAAATAGCGTACGGTGGATCATCAGGATGAATTGCCATTAAAACTTTATTTTCTTCAGCAACTGGAATAATTTCTTTGAGGAAAAAAAATAAATTTTCTTTTAATTTCTCGCTGTTGATTCCGTTGTAAGCAGCAAGTGTGATTAAGAAATCTTCGACTGTATACGCTTCTTCAGCACCTGGCAGACCAGCTAATATGTTTTGCTGTAATTTCTTTTTTTCATCTTCTGTTGCTCCTTCAAAATAAGCGGTTGCCGCTTTTATTTGTGCACTAGAATAATTTTCTTCAGCTCCAGGACGTTTCAATATAAACAATTCAAATGCAGCAAATTGAGTTTTGTCAAAGCGTAAGGCTTTTGAACCGTCTGGCATTTCATAAGAAAGGTCGGTACGTGACCAATCTAAGACAGGCATAAAGTTGTAACATACACGGTAGATTCCGCATTGTGCTAGATTTTTAATACTTTGCTTATAATTTTCTATATATTCTAAATAGTTTCCTGTTTGTTTTTTGATGTCTTCGTGTACAGGAATACTTTCTATAACAGATAATGTCAATCCGGCAGCTTCAACTTCGTTTTTACGCTTCATGATTTCCGCAACTTCCCAAACTTGACCATTAGGAATGTGGTGTAATGCAGTAACAATTCCAGTAGCTCCCATTTGTGCTACATCTGATAAAGAAACGGGATCATTTGGTCCGAACCATCTTAATGTTTGTTCCATTTTGTATGTTTTTATTTTTTTTCTTAAAAATTTTAAAAGATGTGGATTAGATGCTTTTTGCTCCAAAACCACCATCTACATGAACAACTACTCCGGTAACAAATTTTGAAGCATCGCTACACAACCAAATTAAAGTTCCGTTGAGGTCATCTGGATTTCCAAAACGTCCCATAGGTGTATGTGCAATGATAGTTTCTCCACGAGTTGTTAAGTCACCTTCGTCTGTTAATAAAAGTTTTCGATTTTGTTCTCCTATAAAAAATCCTGGTGCAATAGCATTTACACGAATTCCTTCTCCATATTTTGTGGCCATTTCTACTGCCATCCATCTAGTGAAATTATCGATTGCCGCCTTTGAAGCCGAATAACCAACAACTCGTGTCAAAGGACGATCTGCTGCGGCCGAAGAAATATTTATAATAACACCATTTTTTTGTATCGCAAATAACTCTGCAAAAACTTTAGAAGGTAAAAACGTACCCATTACATTCAAATTCAGTACTTTTTGTAAATCCTCCTGCTTTGCATTAAAGAAATCTTGTTCGGGCATAATTGTAGCTCCGGGCATGTTTCCGCCAGCGGCATTGATTAAGATGTCTAGCTTACCATATTTTTCTATAATAAAGTTTTTAGCTTTTTCTAAGTCGCTTTCATTTAAAACATCAGTTGCGATAGAAAATGCTTGCCCTCCATTGGCCTCAATAGTAGCAACCATTTCTTCAAGTTTTTCGAGAGTTCTTCCCATTACACCAACTATAGCTCCATTTTGTGCTAAGGCCAATGCCATATTTCCGCCCAAAGTTCCACCGCCTCCGGTAACTAGTGCAATTTTTCCGCTAAGGTCAAATGATGTATTCATATTGATTTATTTTGATTTGTAATGATCGAGATAGGATGTTAAGGTACTTATAAATTAAAACTCTATCGAGCTGAAAATTAAAGTGTAGTTTGATGTGTGTGCGTACACGGTTATTGCAAATATATATAAAAAGATAGATAAAATTAAGATTGTCGTATAAATAATATTGATATTTTATAAATTTTTACACGATTCCTATAAAATAAAATTTGGATAGTTTTTACAACTTTGTATACGGATTAACACACTAAAAATAAAATAATTATGGAAAATTTAAAAGACGAAAACATGGGGACAAATAATAGACTACCGATGTTAACTGGAATGTTTGAAGATCGCGAAAGTACAGAAAGGGCTTATAATGCACTTCATGAGCGCGGATACGCAAAAGACGATATTAATTTGATGATGTCGGATGACACACGCAACAAACATTATTCCGATGTAAATGATACGTCTGAATTAGGTACTAAAGCTGCAGAAACAGCTGGAACAGGTTCAGCGATAGGTGGTACTATTGGTGCAATTGTAGGGGTTATAGCGGCTTTGGGAACAAGTATCATAATTCCAGGATTAGGATTGGTGATAGCAGGACCAATTGCTGCGGGACTTGCAGGAGCAGGAGCAGGAGGTATTACAGGTGGACTTATTGGAGCACTAGTAGGATCAGGAATTCCTGAAGATCGTGCCAAAATATATGAGTCTGGTATCAATGACGGACATGTTGTTTTGGGAGTACACCCAAGAAATGACGATGATGCCGGATACCTAGAAGAAAATTGGAAAAGTAATCGCGGAACTAACATTTATAGATAGTTCAATTGAAAAGTTTAAAAAGGTAAACTCCCTATT
This sequence comes from Flavobacterium algicola, assembly GCF_022399565.1. Classification (GTDB taxonomy): domain Bacteria; phylum Bacteroidota; class Bacteroidia; order Flavobacteriales; family Flavobacteriaceae; genus Flavobacterium; species Flavobacterium algicola. Next base: position 47,769 of record NZ_JAJTUT010000001.1, on the reverse strand, counting down.
GTTTTTTAACGATAGGGAGTTTTTAATTAATAGGATTTTAGAGAAATAAAAAAAATGGTAGTAGTAGAAACGACTTTTGCGATTTTCTTACTTTAAAGTATATTTTTAACTGTTTCTAAACATTTAAATTTTTTATTTCAAAGATTTTTTTTTATTTTTATTTGAGATAATATTTAAAATTAATTTTGATAATCAAGATTCCACTTTTAGTAAAGAGTAGATGTTATGAAGTACAATACGATATTACATATTGACGACGATTTGGACGATTGTGAATTTTTTAAGGAGGCATTACAATCCATTTGTGAAGCCTCTTATTTGGCTATTAATAATCCATGTGAAGCCTTAGAAAAATTGAAAAATAACAAACTAAAGCCAGATCTAATTCTATTAGATATTAATATGCCTCAAATGGATGGTTGCTCACTTTTAAAAGCAATTAGAAATAATCTCGCAACAGTCAATATACCCATAATTATATTTTCTACATCTCCCAACGAATCAAAGAATTTAACCTCCGACTTAGACGTTATGTATTACATAACTAAACCATATAATTTTGATGACTTAAAAAAAGTAATTAGAAAAATTTTGGGTTTATAATTTCATTTACATTTTCTTCATAACAATCATCAATAGTAGTTCCTCAACTTCTTCTGTATGTACTACGGAAATTTAAAATTTTGAATATTAGTTATTTGTTTTAAATATAGGCAGTAATTATATAATTATTAGTTTTTAAAATATAAGTAATCAAACTGTTGAAATCTTTAAATTTGTTTTATCAGTTGATGAATTATTTTTATAATCCTATCAATTAGATGCAATCTAAACATGACTATTAATTTTATAATCACTACTACTATGTTTAAAAAAGGTCAAAAAGTAAAACGAGAATTTAGTAATCAAATCATGGAAGTAGTGGACATTGAACCCGAGTTTATCGAAAATGTCATTACACAATGGGAGGATGAACAAGGAACTATATGTACAGGGAAATTTATGGATTCAGAGTTAAGGCTTGAGGAATAGAAGAGGCTATCAGAAAATCAATATCATTATTAATGTAATTAAGTTAGTATGAAAATAGCAATCGAAATAATTATAGCATCTATTGTAGCTACTTCGACCATGACATTATTTAGTTATATGATATCCGTATTAACAGGTAAATTGTTTAAGGAACCAGTTTTATTGCAATTTATTTTTTTAGTATTTGGTTTGCAATTTACGCCAAAAATCAAGGTGATTGCAAGTTGGTTGCTCCATTATGCTATCGGTTTGTTTTTTGTTTTAGGTTATTATTTACCTGTATGGTTAGAATGGGATTGGTATAATATTACTCTGACTTCAGGATTGATTTTTGGAGTTATAATTGGAACTGTTGGTATGTTGGGTTGGAAAATAATGTTCACACTTTCAAAAGAAAAACCACCAACTGACTTAGAGGGCTATTACTTGCAACTTTTTATAGCACATGTGATTTTCGGAATATCGACCTTCCTTGTCCATGCCATCTTAACTTAAAATATTTACATAATTTTAAAAAGCAATAAGCCAAGTTTATTTGTGGCAATTAATGATATAAAAATAATTAATATGAGAGCAATTTGGACAGGAGCAATTAGTTTTGGACTTATTAATATTCCAATAAAAATTTATTCGGCTATTGATAGTAGTACCTTAGATTTGGATATGCTTGATAAAGAAGATCATGCAAATATAAAGTTTAAACGTGTCAATGAGCATACGGGCAAAGAAGTTGCCTATTCAGATATTGTTAAAGGTTTTAAAATTGATGACAAGTATGTAGTATTGGATGATGAAGATTTTGAAGCAGCCGATGCAATTAAAAGTAAAACAATCGATATTTTGAGCTTTACTCTTGAAGATGATATTGATAGTTTGTATTACGAGCAACCCTATTATCTAGAGCCAGATAAAGGAGCAGCCAAAGCATATGCCTTATTACGTGATGCCATGCAAAAGAGCGGAAAAGTTGGGGTTACAAGTTTTGTAATGCGAAGTAAAGAAGCTCTTGCTATATTGAAACCATACAAAAATGTAATTGTACTCAATAAAATAAGATTTGAACAGGAAATTAGAGATACCAAAGATTTAAAACTTCCGGCTGTTTCTAAGAAAACAACAGCAAAGGAATTGGATATGGCCAATAAATTGATAGAACAATTAACAGAGAAATTTGATATTTCTGCTTATAAAGATGAATACTCTAAGAAGTTAATGCAAATAATAAAAGCCAAAGGTAAGGGCACCAAAACTAAAAAGCCCGAGTTAAAAGTAGTGCACAAACAAAAAGATGATTTGATGGAAATGTTGAAAGCAAGTTTAGAAAATAAAAAATCCTCCTAGGCATTATATTTTTCTATAATACTTTTCATGTCAATACCATCCCCTAAAACGGGTTTCCAAATATCCCCTTTTTTCTCAAAGCGTTTCAAAACGTTTTTTATCGTAAAATTACTAGGTCTTAACGTATTGTTTAATTCACTCCATTCTAATGGAGTGGATACTGTTGCTCTAACATGTGGGCGAACAGAATACGGAGCGGCTATAGTTTGACCTTTTCTATTTTGAAGATAATCAATATAAATTTTATGATTTCGCTTCTTTATACTTCTATTTAAAGTAGTGATATCAGGTAGGCCAGACTGCACTTCGCGAGCCACTATATTTGCAAATATTTTTACAGATTCGTAACTATACTTTCCTGCTAGTGGCACATACACATGCATTCCAGATGCTCCAGATGTTTTACAATAACTTTCGACTTCCAGATTATCTAAGACCTCTCTAACTTTTAATGCTGTTTCTATTACTTCTTGAAAATTGTCATTATCGGGATCAATATCAATAACCATCCAATCCGGCTTATCTAGGTTTTGAATAGTTGAATTCCAAGGATTGAAATCGATACAACCTAGATTCACCATATAAATTAATGTTTCTTTATCATTGCAGATCAAATAATCTATTTCACTTTTGTTAGAATCAGAAACTATTTTTTGTGTAGCTAGCCAAGAAGGTACTTTATCGGTATCAATATCTTTTTGATAAAAATTGGGACTGTCAATTCCGTTTGGAAATCTATTTAGAGATTCAGGACGATCTTTCAAGTAGGGAAGGATAAGTTCAGTAATTTCACTATAATAATGAATAATCTCTCCCTTACTAATCCCTTGCTCTGGAAAATATATTTTATTTAAATTGGTCAATTTCAAAACTTGTCCGCCAATTTTTACTTCTAGATTGGTATTGCCTTTCTGGAATTTATCTTTCTTTGTCGATTCTAACTGATTTTCAATATTATCTGTTTGGTCTTCAGTTGTAATATCTTTTAAATTTTTATCCGTTCGAATTCCTAGAAAAACAGGATGACGAAGTCTTTTATTATTTGTCCATTGAGAAAATTTGACAGAACAAACAAAATGTGGAACCAACCACTGAATTTCTTCACGAATAGAAATTTTTTCTGGTAAGGGAGATTTGTCGGTAAAATAAGGCTGAAACGTATTGAATAAATCTTTTAGGCTTTGTTGAGTGAAACCACTTCCACATTTCCCAATGTATTTTAAATTAGTATTTGAATATTGTGCCAAAAGTAGTGCCCCAAAAGTATCAGTTACATTTTTGGATTTTGTAATACCAACTATAACTGCTTCATCTTGTAAGTGATTTTTAATCTTTAGCCAATCTGCAGTTCGTTTTCCTGTGAGGTAAGTACTAGTAGCTTTTTTGGCCATGATACCTTCTTCTTTTAACTCGGTACTTTTCTCAAAGAAAGCAATACCCTTTTCCTCAATATGTTTCGAATAGAAAGTTTTTGACAATTTATTTTGCTCAAGTAGTAATTGCAACAGCTCTTTTCGTTCTATTAATTTTAAATTTCGAAGATCATTATGATCTAGATTTAGTAGATCAAAGACATAGTATTTGAGCTCGCCTTTTCCTGTTTTGATATAATTTTGCAGCATCTGGAAGTTAGACTGTCCATTCTCATCTTCAATTACAACTTCTCCATCTATAATGACTGAATGGTTGATGTTCTTTAAATCGTCTGTGATCGGTTGAAAATCTTTCGAAAGCAATTGTTGATTTCTACTAAAAAGATTAATCTCATTCTTATCTATTACCGCAATCGTGCGATAGCCATCATATTTTTTTTCGAAAATCCATTCTTTATTGTCAAATGCTGTTGTAGCTGTGGTGGCCAATATGGGGCTTTGAAACGCAATTTCCATTGGTTCATTTTCAGAAGTTAAATCTATGCTAGTTAGAGATTTTTCATTTTTAGCAAGTTGGTCAAGCGTTAAACCTGATAATACTGAAGTATCATTTTTTAGAATTTCTTCTGTAGAAGCAAAAGAATCTTCTTTCTTAATTAATAACCACGCATTTTCTTGTTTTCCTTTTAACTTAATTAATGAAAATTCCCCATTAAGTTTCTCTCCATGCAATGTAAAGCTAAGGTGCCCTTTTTTAAAACCATTTAAAATGAGTTTCTCGTTTTCTTCACTATTTTCATTTTCGATTGGAGAATAAGTACCCTTGTCCCATACAATCACGTGACCCGCACCATAATTGCCTTTTGGAATAGCTCCTTCAAAATTTTTGTAATCATAAGGGTGATCTTCTACTAAAATAGCCAAATGCTTTATGTCTGGATTTAAAGATGGACCTTTTGGAATTGCCCAACTTTTTAGAACACCATCCATTTCCAGTCGAAAATCGTAATGTAAGTGAGAAGCTGCATGCTTTTGAACTACAAAAACAAGCTCCTTTTTTGAACTTTTAATTTTTCCTTTAGGCTCTTTAGTTTGATCAAAATCGCGCTTTTCGTTGTATTTTTTTAAACTCATCTAAGGATTAATTAAATGATTGATCAATAATTTTGAAGTCGTACTGCTTGCTCTTTTTAGAGTAATTCAAATTTAAGAATTAGTGTTTAGAAAAAAGCTAATAGGTTTGATTTTTAGCCTATAATTGGCATTTCGCTTGAAATTAAATTTTATAAATGTTGTATTTTGTAAGGTGCTTTTTGAGCAAATGCATTAATAACTTGTACCGAGTATTGGTTGGAGGTGTAGCGCGTAAGATATTCTTTTACTTCTGATATTGATGTTATAGCAACATCAGATGGTAAATAACCCATGCCGTAAAAGTGCCCTTTTTCTACCCAAATACAACTTTTTTCCTCTGCTGTTCGTCCTTTATCTATAACTGCAAAACTAGGTTGATTGGTAAGATAATGTTCCAATGCTGCTTGCACTTTATCATTGTGTTCTACGAAGTCAGGAAAAGCGTCTGCTACAACATCAAATAAAAACTCACCTTGATTTGTATTGCCATAAATACAAAATCGCTGATCAATTTCAAATTTTTGAGATAATTCTTGAAGCATAATTATTCCTTCGTACAAAGAATTGAATGATTCTACACTATTTTGATTTTTAGCCACTTTTGCAATTGCCATATAGCGGTATCCATTCCTAGCTTCATACTCAAAAAGTCCAAATTTAGGTTCAAAACGTTTTAGTGCTTTGTTATAAGTGGGCCATAATTTTTTAATTTCAGACTCCTCTAATAATAAAGCCATCAATTCTGTCGCACAAATTTCAAATGATATACTGTGTATGTCTCTCAAAAAATGTTGCCTTTGAGGCGTGATCTTATGACCTGTAAAATGAGAAGCCACTCTTTTTTTTAGGTTAACGGCTTTACCAATATAAATTACCTTTTTTAGTTCATTGTAAAAATAATAGACACCAGGTTTCTCTGGTAATTGATTAAAATCATCTGGCGGAAGGTTGGGCGGTAATCTTTGATCGGGAGCTGTCTTTTTAATCATTTTGGGTATCTCTCCCTCCGTATCCCATTCGAGTAATCGAGAAAACAGTATGGCGGTTGCATCGGCATCTCCACCGGCTCGATGGCGATTGTCTAAAGTGATTCCTAGTGATTCACAAAGTCTTCCTAAACTATACGAAGCAATTCCGGGTCTAATTTTTCTTGCTGCACGTACGGTACATAATTTTTTGGCCGTCCATTTTAATCCTTCTACTTCTAATTGATGACGAACAAAGGAATAATCAAAATTAACATTGTGTGCTACAAAGACACGATCGGTTAATAATTCTAGTATTTTATCAGAGAGAAGCTCAAACGTAGGAGCGTTTTCAACCATTTCATTAGTAATACCCGTCAGTGCAAATATGGCTGCTGGAATATTTTTTTGCGGATTTACCAATGATTCCCAGCGATCAATTACTTTATCTCCGTCATGTATTATAATGGCGATTTCGGTAATGCGACTGTGTGTAGCATTACCACCTGTGGTTTCGATATCTACTATAGCGTATTCTTGCTTTTTCATTATGATTTTGAAAAATGTATTTTTAAATTTTTAGGTTGATAAACCGATACTGTTTTTTACTTCTGATATGTCTTTTTTTAATTCAAAAAACATATTCTTTATAGAAGTACTTTCTAATTCTTCGGTTTTTTTATCACTTCTAGCAATACTGCATTGGTATTCCCAAATTTCTAGAATATCAGATGCTTTGACTTCATAAGGTGGATAGAAATAATTATCAGAAGCTACTGCCAAAGCATTTTTCTTGTTTTTATTCAATCGTTTGTAGACCATTCCTTCGCTTCGAGTAATCAAAATATAAGTTTTACCATCTAGCACTTCCCCCAATCGTTCTACATAACGGCCTACAATAATATCACCATCTTGATGAGGTGGCATAGAATCGCCTTCTACAGGAAAACCACGGTATTTTCCGTTTCCTAAAAAAGGCAATGATATTTGCTGTAATTGTTCAATATATTCAGGATCAGAATAACCACTTAAGTAACCTGCTTTTACTTTTTGAGTAACAATTTCGATTCGATTTTCACCCATTTGGTCTACTTGGATCGGTAAGATAAGTCGGTTGTTTTCGAGCTTTAATAAATCCTCGACCTCAATTTTTCGTACATCTACAGACAAGAGCAAGTCAATGCTAATTTGATAATACTGAGCGATTTTCTTCAAAATCTCATAAGGAGCTTCCGAGGTTCCATCTTCATATTTTACATAGCGTCCCCTTGTGATCATGAGGCTATTGGCTACTTTTTCCTGAGAAATATTGTGTTTCGTTCGCAGGGCTCTGATGTTGTCTGAAAATAAGGACATAACGACTTTGTTATAATTTGTAACAACAAATATACTAAAAAATGTTATTATCTGTACTAATTTTGTAAAAGAAAAAATGGTTTACCGCGAAGTCGCAAAGGCGCTAGGATTTAGTATTACTTAGGTTCAAATGACAAAGTTTTTTAAATCGAAAATGCTTAGAGCTTTTGTTAAAAAGGCTTAAAATTTACTCTGTGATTTTGTGGTAAGAAAAAATAAAATGAAATGAAACGCTCAATTGTACATATGGATTTGGACACTTTTTTTGTGTCTTGTGAACGATTGAATAACTCTCAACTCGAAGGGATTCCGTTGATTATTGGTGGAGGAGATCGTGGGGTAGTAGCTTCTTGCTCATATGAGGCAAGGCGTTTTGGAGTGCGCTCGGCCATGCCTACAGCTATGGCACTCAAACTATGCCCACAAGCAAAAGTGATCAAAGGAGATATGGAGCGTTATTCGCAATTGTCGCATGCCGTCACCGAAGTGATTCAGGAAAAATCACCTATTACAGAAAAGGCTAGTATTGATGAGTTTTATTTGGATATCACCGGTATGGATCGTTTTTATGGTTGTTACCAATGGACCAACGAACTGGCAAAACGAGTAGTAAAAGAAACGGGTTTACCTATAAGTTTTGCATTATCGGTTAATAAAACGGTTTCTAAAATTGGCACAGGAGAGGGTAAACCCAAAGGACATTTGGATATTCCCGAAGATCAGGTACGTGCTTTTTTAAATCCATTGTCGATTCAAAAAATACCGATGGTAGGGAGTGTAACCCTTCAAACATTGTCTCGCATTGGCATTCGAACCATACAAACCCTTTCTGAAATGCCTGCAGAAGTTTTGCAACGCATGATTGGTAAAAATGGGGTAGAAATTTGGAGAAAAGCCAACGGAATCGATAATAATCCTGTAGAGCCATATACAGAACGCAAGTCGATTGCTACCGAGCATACTTTTGTACAAGACACAATTGATATTGCGCACCTCAAATCAATCTTATGCGGAATGGTAGAGAAACTAGCTTTTCAATTGCGGTCGGAAGAGTGGCTGACTTCTACCGTGGTAGTAAAAATAAGGTATGCCAATTTTGATACCGAGACCAAGCAATGCAAAATTGCGTATACATCTGCAGATCATTTGCTCACACAAAAAGTGTTGGGTTTGTTTGATGCACTTTATCAGCGTAGAATGCGGTTGCGTCTAGTAGGAATTCGTTTTAGTGGCTTGGTACGAGGAACTTATCAAATTGATCTTTTTGAGGATACGCAAGAAATGCTATCACTTTATGCAGCCATGGACAAAATGAAAAGCCGCTACGGTTTTGATGCCGTAATGCGGTGCGCTGGTGCCGCTTTGAAACCCAATACGAAGGACGTAATTCTAAAACGTAATTTTTAATTTGTTATGTAAAGAGATTAAAATTTAGACACAGATTTCACAGATTTTTTAAAATTGCTTTTTTAGTTTGATGTGCAGGATTCTGTTTGATTAAATTCATAGAATAAATTAGTAAGCAGATTTTTTTTTCGGTTATCTGCTAAAAATTAGCGGGAAATGTAAACAACATTCGTTTAAGAATTAAATTTCATTAAAAAAGGAGAATTTAAAATAATGTTTGTTTTGTCAGGCAGAGCTTGTCGAAGCCCTTTGTGATTAAAAACTAGAACTGATGGTCGAAATTCAAGAAATAAATTTCATTAAAAAAGGAGAATTTAAAATAACGTTTGCCCTATCAGGCAGAGCTTGTCGAAGCCCTTTGTGATTAAAAACTAGAACTGATTGTCGAAATTCAAGAAATAAATTTCATTAAAAAAGAGAATCTAAAATAACGTTTGCTTTGTCCGGCAGAGCTTGTCGAAGCCCTTTGTAATTAAAAACTAGAACTGATGGTCGAAATTCAAGAAATAAATTTCATTAAAAAAAGGAGAATTTAAAATAACGTTTGCCTTGTCAGGCAGAGCTTGTCGAAGCCTTTTATGGTGAAAAACTAGAACTGATGGTCGAAATTCAAAAAATAAATTTCATTAAAAAAGAGAATTTAAAATAACGTTTGCCTTGTCAGGCTGAGCTTGTCGAAGCCCTTTGTAATTAAAAACAAGAACTTATGGTCGAAAACCTGAGCCCAACGAAATATTTTAAAAAGTGATTTTTTTTTCGAATTTACCTGAGAAATCGATGTTAAGCGAAAATACTAATCTCATTCTGTAGCTATTTAGAACAAAATAAAAAATTATCATGTATCTCAACTGTCACTCTTTTCATTCCTTACGCTATGGTACTATACCATTAGACGATCTTATAGCAAAAGCTGTTCAGTCAGAGGTTCAAGCTATGGCGTTGACAGATATCAATACTGTGACAGGTATTTATGATTTTATTATCGAATGCAAAAAGGTAAATATTAAACCCTTAGTAGGTATTGATTTTCGTTCAGACAACGAATTTCGATACGTTGGTTTGGCAAAAAATGCCAGCGGACTAGCAGAGATGAATCGTTTTTTGACCAAACATAATTTCGATAAGACACCTCTGCCTCTTGAAGCTCCTGCATTTGAATCGGTGATTGTAATTTACGCTTTCGCGAAAGCACCAATAGCACTCAAAGCGAATGAATATATAGGTATTCGTCCCGAAGAAGTAGGACAATTATTTGGTTATAAAGGAAATTTAGACAAAATGGTGGTGCTGCAACCTGTGACTTTTCGAACCAAAAAAGAATACCAACTTCATAAAATTCTAAGAGCGATTGATAATAATGTTTTGTTGTCAAAATTGAAACCATCCGATATCGCTACGGCCACAGAAGTAATGGTTTCAGAGGAACGATTACGAGTGGTTTACAAAGAGTATCCACAATTGCTTGCCAATACGCAAATGATTATTGATAGTTGCGACTTTGAATATAATTTTGAAACGCCAAAAAATAAAAAACATTATACCAATTCTTCCGAAAGTGATATTGCTCTACTTACTACTTTGGCGCTACAAGGTATGGAATGGCGGTACGGAAAAGCTAATAAAGTTGCTTTGGCACGGGTACAAAAAGAGTTAAAGGTTATTGATGAATTGCAATTTAGCGGTTACTTTTTGATCACTTGGGACATCATTAGGTATAGCAATAGTCGCGGTTTTTTGCATATTGGTAGAGGAAGTGGTGCCAATTCTATTATTGCTTATTGTTTGGGTATTACAGATATTTGCCCAATAGAACTCGATTTGTATTTTGAGCGTTTCTTGAATGTTAATCGAAAGAGCCCACCTGATTTTGATATTGATTGGAGTTGGCAAGAGCGAGATGTAATTTTGGAATATATTTTCAATCGTTATGGGTATGAAAATGTAGCTTTTTGTGGTACCAATGTAGAGTTCAAATACCGCTCAATATTTAGAGAGGTAGGTAAAGTTTTTGGATTACCTAAAGAGGAATTAGACCATCTGGCCAAAAACCCGATGAACTTACAGCAAAGCAATAGTATCGTAAAAGAGGTGCAGGAGTACGGCATGCTACTAGAAAAATACCCCAACCAGCGCAGCATGCATTCTTGTGGAATCATTATTTCAGAAGAACCTATTACCAATTATACACCATTAGAAATGCCTCCAAAAGGTTTTCCTATCGTACTTTTTGATATGCATGTCGCAGAAGCAATTGGTTTTGAAAAATTTGATATCTTGAGTCAGCGTGGTATTGGGCACATTGATGATACGGTAAAATTGGTAGCCAAAAATAGAGGGATCCAAATTAACATTCGAGATATTTCTCTATCAAAAAACGAAGCAAAAGCCAATACCTTTTTGGCAGTAGGAAAAACAATAGGCTGTTTTTATATCGAAAGTCCCGCAATGCGTGGATTATTACGTCGATTGAAATGTGATAACTTTAAAACGCTGGTAGCAGCATCATCCATCATTCGACCGGGGGTAGCAAAGTCTGGTATGATGAAGGAATATATTTTCCGACATAATAATCCCAGTCAGTTTGAATATTTTCATAAAGTGTTTGAAGAGCAATTGGGCGAAACTTATGGTATTATGGTGTATCAAGAAGATGTGATCAAAATAGCTTTGCACTACGGAGGGTTGCCTGCGGCAGATGGCGATATTTTGCGAAGAGCCATGAGTGGTAAAGGGAGGTCATTGAGTGCTTTGCAAAAAGTAAAAGATCATTTTTTTGCAAGTTGTGCTCAACAAGGGCATTCAGAAACGTTAAGTCAAGAAATTTACCGACAAATAGAATCGTTTGCAGGTTATTCTTTTTGCAAGGCACATTCGGCATCTTATGCGGTAGAGAGTTACCAAAGTTTGTATTTAAAAGTATATTACCCTATTGAATTTATGGTTGCCGTAATTAACAACCAAGGAGGATTTTATAGAACAGAAGTTTATGTACACGAAGCGAGAATGTCGGGCGCTAAAATTCACAACCCATGTGTAAATAAGAGCGAAATCACTACGACCTTATTTGACAATGATGTCTACTTGGGATTTATGCATTTGCAAGGTTTACCCGAGAAGTTAGCTGTAGCAATAGTAACTGAAAGAGAGAATAATGGTCCTTATCTTTCATTAGAAAATTTTTGTAATCGAATAAAAGTAGGTTTAGAAAGTCTTAAATTATTGATTTTTATTGGTGCCTTTCGAGAAACAGAAAAAACTAAAAATCAATTGCTTATTCTGGCAAGTTTGTTGTTTAATTCTGCACCGGCCGATCATCAAACGTTATTATTGCAGGAGTCGGTCAAGGAGTACCAATTACCCAAACTAGAACGTTCTTGTTTTGAAGATGCTTTTGACGAAATTGAACTTTTGGGATTTCCTACCTCATTCACACCTTTTGAATTATTACAAACTTACTTTCGAGGGGATGTTATGGCAAATAATTTGACACAGTATCATAAAAAGCAAGTGCGTATGTTGGGTTACCTTATTTCGAGAAAACAAGTTCCTACTGCTAGAGGGACTATGTTCTTTGGTACTTGGGTAGATGTCGAAGGAACTTATTTTGATACGGCCCATTTTCCAGATAATTTGCAGCAATATCCTTTTCAAGGAGGAGGCTGTTATTTGCTTCTAGGAACTGTTGAGGTCGATTATCACTTTCCGACAATGACAATCTTAAAAATGGCCAAACTGCCTTTTATCCCTGATCCAAGATATTCAGATGCCAAAGACCATCAATTTATAACGCAACAGCGTATTAAAGAAGACGTGAGCAGTACAAGTCGTAAACCTTATCCGCAGGCCCACGAGATTAATCTACCGAGAAATAAAATGGTTAATTAATGTTCTTTACTGCGTTTTTAGAATTTTCGAAAAATAAAAAGCTAATATAATCAGTATACTATGGCTATACCTTGATAATGTTTATAGAAAATAGGCCAAGATAATACCTAAAACAATCATAGACACTTTGGCTATGTTGAATTTGTGTCCCTCGCTGCTCTCAAAAATAATGGTAGAGGAAATGTGAAATAGAATCCCAATTACTACAGCTGTCAATTCGATATGGTAATTGCTCAAAAGGGGAACGTAATCCGACACGAAAGTTCCAAGTGGCGTCATTATAGCAAAAGTAAGCATGAAGGCAAAAATGGCTTTTTTATTCAAATGAGAATTAATAAAAAAGGTTGTCAAGATAATTGCGATTGGTAAATGGTGAATAGCAATTCCGATGGCTAGATTATCATGATGATGGCCCACAGGAAAACCTTCTAGAAAAGCATGTATACAAAGACTTACAAACAATAACCACGGAATATGAGTCATATTTGGTTTCCCATGTACATGTCCGTGCTCGGCACCTTTGGAAAAAAATTCTAAAATGATTTGAAATAAAATTCCCATCATAATAAAAATTCCAATATTGCTATTGTGGCTCTCATACACATCTGGTAACAGGTGCATAACCGTTAATGCAAGTAAAAAAGAACCGCTAAAGGCGAGTAATAGTTTTAGGTTAGTTTTATTTTTTGGTTTTATAACCAAGGCAATAATGTAACCGAGGAGTACCGAGAGTAAGGGTAAAATGTAATTCATGGCGAATTGTAAAACGGTAATACTATTATAATGTGTCTGTTAAGAGACTAAGCATGGCTAAAAAAAAGCACAGATTTTCACAATTCAATTTTTAAAATTTTACTAATAAACGGTTTGATTTGTGAAAATGTGTGTTCTAATTATTTGAAAATCATAATGAGGCGTTCGCTGTCTTCTTTGTGGAATTTTTTTAGTTTGTAGTCTCCAAAAATATCCAAAAGATAAATTCCAGCCTCGTCCATCATGGTTTGAAAATCTTGTAAAGTCAATGCTTTTACTTTTTCGGTATAGTGAAATTTTTGACCGTTGTCTTCAAAGTCAATGTCTTTGTGGATATGTCCATCGGCAACGTAGCGTTTTAAGTGAAAGTCAATTCCGTCTACTGTTTTTACTTCCTCGGGAACTAAGGTATTGATTACTTGATTCACGTTCATGAAGTCAATCACAGCAAAACCATATTCAGACAAGCTGTCTTTGATTGCTTTTAAGGTTGTTAAGTTATCCTCATCATTTTCAAAATAGCCAAAACTTGTGAATAGATTAAAAATGGCATCGTATTTTTCTTCGAATGGTTCACGCATATCGTGCACCTTAAAGTGCAAACTGTCGTTGCAATTTTTAGAAGCTTCGAGAATGCTGTTTTCGGATAAATCGGCACCCAACACATCAAATCCTAATTGATTTAAATAAATAGAGTGACGACCTTTACCACAAGCTAAGTCTAAAACCTTTGCTTTTTCTGGTAAGTTAAGGTAATGCGTTATATTATCCATGAAAAGTTGAGCTTCACGGTAATTGCGTTCTTTGTATAGTATGTGATAATAGGGTGTATCAAACCAAGAGCTAAACCATGTCTGCGTTGGTTGTTCTATATTTGAGTTGGAAGGTTGCTGTTCTTTGGACATTTAATTCTTTTCTATTTATTCTATCCGGCAAATTTAGTGTATTTTTGCTGAAAAATAGCGCATTTTAATCTCGAAAAGGATTATAGGCGAATTGATAATTTGACTACAGTAAGCATACTATTTTTGCAAAAGCTGTTTGATACAAAGCATGATGATAGAAAATAACTTTAAAATGATTGCCAAAACCTTTTTTGGTTTTGAAGAAATATTAGCCAAAGAATTGACACAGTTGGGTGCTCAAGAAGTAGAACAAGGTGTGCGAATGGTAAGCTTTATGGGGGATAAGGGTTTTATGTATAAAGCCAACTTGTCTTTGCGTACCGCTTTGAAAATCTTAAAACCAATCTATTCTTTTAGAGCCAATAATGAGCAAGCATTGTACAAAGGTGTAGCCAGTATTAACTGGTCAAGATACATCAATGCCAACCAAACATTTGTAATTGATGCTACGGTGCATTCGACCAATTTTAATCATACAGAGTTTGTTTCTCAAAAATGTAAGGATGCGATTGTGGATCAATTTAGAGAGCGTACAGGACAACGTCCTAGTATTGATAAGGTTCATCCTGATTTAAGAATCAATATTCATATTGATAGAGACCAAGTTTCGGTTGCATTAGATACTTCTGGTAACTCACTGCACCAACGTGGGTATAGAACAGCTACAAATATTGCACCTATAAATGAAGTATTGGCAGCAGGAGTTTTAATCCTTGCAGGTTGGGATGGGCAAACAGATTTTCTTGACCCAATGTGTGGTTCAGGAACTTTCTTGGCCGAAGCTGCTATGATCGCTTGTAATATTCCAGCGAATATAAACCGTAAAGAATTTGCTTTCGAAAAATGGAAAGATTGGGACAACGAATTATTTGATAAAATCGTAGATAGTTTATTGAGCAAAGTGCGTGAGTTTCACCATACCATAAAAGGATACGATAAAGCACCATCTGCTGTATCAAAAGCCAAGGATAATATCAAAAATGCAAACTTAGAGGAGTATATCACAATCCAAGAAGAAAATTTCTTTGATACTGAGAAAACGACCGAAGGAAAATTACACATTGTTTTTAATCCACCTTATGATGAGCGTTTGGATATTCACATGGAGGAATTTTATAAAAACATAGGAGATACTTTAAAAAAGAATTACCCAGGAACCAATGCGTGGTTTATTACAGGTAATCTAGAAGCATTGAAGTATGTAGGATTAAAACCTTCTCGTAAAATTAAATTATTTAATGCGAGTATCGAATCTCGTTTGGTAAAATATGAAATGTACGAAGGAAGTAAACGTACAAAATTTCAAGAAGTAAAGGAGTAAATTGATTTTAGTGCTTTTAGATTTTTGGTTTATCGATTTTACGATAATCATCTAGATGACTTAAAATTAGAATAACTTAAAAAATAAAATATAATGACAAAATTACAAATAAGAGCTTTTTTATACCAATTAGGTTGCTTTGCAATCTTATTTTTATCTGTACGTTATTTGGTCGCAATGTATACAAATCTCACAGGGTTTTGGATACCAATGGTAGCTTTTGCAGTAGGGACTATAGTTTCTCCAAAATTCAAAGCATTGATGACCAAAGACGGTGAAAAATTATTTATGAAATGGATTTTCATGAAGGAAGTTCGTGAGATTGAATAAACTATGTTTTGTTTATAGTTTCTTCTTAACAATTATAATTTTTTTCGAAAATAATATTTCATTCCGCTCAGCGATTTGAGATTGTACAATATTAAAATACCCCAAAAAATAAATTTTATTTTTTGGGGTATTTTGATTTAGTTTTATCTTGAATTATCATCTATCACCATAGATTAGTTCATAATAAAAAGTATTTAGATTCGAAAGAAAATATTAATTAGATTAGTAAGAATGATTTTCTAACGGTAAAGGTCTTAGATTATTTGAACAAATCATCCATACCAGGAATCATTGGCATGTCCATTTTGGCAACAGAATCTAGTTCAGCTTCGTTTACTTTTGTCGCTTTTTCGATTGCTTTGTTAAGTACCATAATAATATAGTCTTCAAGTTGCTCTTTGTCTTCCAACAATTCATCTGCAATAGTAACAGAAGTTAATTTTCTATTTGCAGTAAGAGTAACTTTAAACAAACCATCAGTACTTTGTTCGTCAACTAGAACAGTATTCAAACGTTTTTTTGTCTCTTCTATTTTATTTTGGGTTTCTTTTAATTTACCCATCATTCCCATTAAATCCATTTTTATTTATTTTAGCAGTTATTATAGCGAAATTAATATATTCATACCAATACACAATGTTAAATTAGGTTAAAACCGCATGTGAATAGGTTGGCTTATGTTATTTTTGCACCTGATCTTATCAAAAAATTCGAAATCATACCAATGATAAATACCGCTACTGCACCTGTTGCAAAAATAATTCCAACTCAATTAGAAAAGTTTAATGATATAAGGATTGATGATTATTTTTGGTTAAACAACCGGGAAAACCCTGAAGTTATTGATTACCTTAATAAAGAGAATGAATACTATCAGAAAATGACTGCTCATACAAAGGAGTTTCAGAATGAATTGTATGAGGAAATGAAAAGTCGTATAAAAGAAGACGATGAATCGGTTCCTTATTTATATAATGGATATTACTATATCACACGATTTGAAATTGGTAAAGGTTATCCCATTTATGCACGTAAAAAAGGAAGTCTAACTGCTCCAGAAGAGATTTTATTTGATTGTAATGAGTTAGCCAATGGTCAGCCTTATTTCAAATTAGGAGGCATGAGCATTAGCCCAGATAATTCATTAGTATTATTTAGTACCGATGTTATTGGGAGAAGAATTTATACAATTCAAGTTAAACATCTTGGATCCAACGAAATATTTGCAGATAAAATTGAAAAAGTAACAGGATCAGCGGTTTGGGCAAACGATAACCAAACGTTGTTTTACTCCTCGCAAGACGAAGTTACCTTACGTTCAGATAAAATTTTTAAACATAAGTTAGGAACTTCTCAAGAAGATGACGTCTTGATTTATTTTGAAAAAGATGATACTTTTAGTGTCGATATTGCCAAATCAAAATCACGAAAATACCTGACTATTGAATGCGGAAGCACAATGACTACAGAGTACCGAATTTTGAATGCTGACAATCCTGATGGAAAATTTAAAATGTTTCAGAAAAGGAAAAGAGGAGTAGAGTACAGTGTTAATCACTATAAGGATAGTTTTTATATCATGACAAATAAAGACGATGCCGAAAACTTCAAACTAATGAAAACCCCCGAAAATGCTACTACGGCAGAAAATTGGGTTGAAATTATTGGTCATCGAGAAGATGTTCTATTAGAAGATATCGAAATTTTTGCTAATTATTTAGTCTTAGAAGAACGTACCGGAGGATTAAACAAAATTCGAATCATGTCTTGGGACGGTAAGGAAGAATATTATTTACCTTTTGGTAGCGAGACGTATACTGCATATACATCCACAAATGTAGATTTTGAAACCGAAATTTTAAGATACAGTTACCAATCTTTGGCGACACCATCGTCGATTATTGATTTCAATATGCGTACGCAAGAAAAAGTAGTTCAAAAAGAACAACAAGTACTTGGCGGTACTTTCGATAAAGACAATTATAAAGAGGAACGCGTTTGGGTCACTGCGACAGATGGAACCAAAGTTCCCGTTTCAATGGTGTATAGAAAAGAATTAAAGAAAGATGGGAAGAATCCACTTTTGCTATATGCATATGGTTCTTATGGCCATTCTATGGATGCTCATTTTTCATCAACAAGATTATCATTATTAGACAGAGGTTTTATTTATGCCATCGCACACATACGTGGTGGTGAGGATTTGGGAAGGCAGTGGTATGAAGATGGAAAATTACTGCATAAAAAAAATACTTTTACCGATTTTATTGATTGTTCCAAATACGTGATTGAACACAAGTATACAAGTCCAGCCCATCTATATGCAGAAGGAGGTTCGGCAGGTGGATTGCTTATGGGTGTAATTATCAATGAAGCTCCCGAGTTGTACAACGGTGTAATTGCTCAAGTACCTTTTGTTGACGTAATGACCACCATGTTGGACGACAGTATTCCCTTAACAACAGGGGAATATGATGAATGGGGAAATCCAAATGTCAAAAAATACTATAATTATATGCGTTCGTATTCTCCTTATGATAATATAAAGGTACAAGCATATCCCAATATGTATGTGTCAACAGGATTACACGATTCTCAAGTGCAATATTGGGAGCCCGCCAAATGGGTAGCAAAATTGCGTGTTGCAAAAAGCGATAACACAGTTTTGTATCTTGATACCAATATGGATGCTGGTCACGGTGGCGCTTCTGGACGTTTTGAAGCCCTTAAAGAATTAGCAAAGGAATTCAGTTTTTTAATTGATTTGGAAAAAATTAAACACTAATCAAATTTTTTTGTTAAATTTGCAATGTATCATTGTTAAATAAAATTAACGTTGATTAACTATTTTTTTATGAAAGAAGAAATAAATGCTTATAATAATGTTTTAGAATTAATAGGGAACACACCTCTTATTAAGCTAAATAAGGTCACCGAAAACATGGAAGGAAACTTCTATGCTAAGGTAGAAGCTTTTAATCCGGGACATTCTTCAAAGGATAGGATCGCTTTATATATTATTGAAGAAGCAGAGAAAAAAGGAATATTATCACCTGGTGACACCATTATTGAAACGACCTCTGGTAATACAGGTTTTAGTTTGGCAATGGTGAGTATTATCAAAGGATACAGCTGTATTCTTGCGGTAAGCTCAAAATCATCCAAGGATAAAATTGATATGCTTCGCAGTTTGGGAGCAAAAGTTTACGTTTGTCCAGCTCACGTCGCTGCAAATGATGAACGCTCTTATTACAGCGTTGCCAAAAGATTACACGAAGAGACAAAAGGTTCTGTGTATATTAATCAGTACTTTAATCAATTGAATATTGATGCACATTACAAATCTACAGGTCCAGAGATATGGAAACAGACCAATGGTTTGATCACACACCTTGTTGCTTGTAGTGGTACTGGAGGAACAATCTCTGGAACAGCAAAATACTTAAAGGAACAAAATCCTAATATTAAAATTCTAGGAGTAGATGCTTTTGGTTCGGTATTGAAAAAATACCATGAAACTAAAGAATTTGATACCGAAGAAATTTATCCTTACCGTATTGAAGGTTTGGGTAAAAATTTAATTCCAAGTGCTACAGACTTTGATGTAATTGACAAATTCATGAAAGTAACTGATGAGGAAAGTGCACATTCAGCAAGAGAAATTACAAGAAAAGAAGGAATGTTTGTAGGTTATACTTCGGGAGCAGTCTTGCAAGCGATCAAACAATATTCAGACGAAGGTGAATTTGATGCTAATAGTAATGTAATTGCTATATTCCCAGATCACGGTTCACGATACATGAGTAAGGTCTTTAGCGACGATTGGATGAACGAACAAGGGTTCTTTGATAGCATCAATGAAGAAGAATCACAAAAAATTGAAATGATCAAATAAGAATTACTTATTTACAACTATAAAACTTCAGAGCAATCTGGAGTTTTTTTTTGCATCAAACTGAAATTAGATTTTTCATTTGCAGCAGAGATAAAATGTTTTTTACTACTACAATTCTCGCTATCTATTACAACTATTTTTTTGCTATAACAATACAACATAATTTCTCCCGACGCTTTGGAATGAAGGGGTTAGCAGGAATTATGTACTTATTAATATGTCTAGTCCAAGATCATAGTAATGTCTAGATGTACTCAAAGAGAAGTATTAGACTAAATCTTCAACTTAGCAATAATTACATTTGCGAAATGATAATTTCTAGAATCGAAAAGAATCCAATTCCCCACATATAGGGATGTATTTTATCAGTGTTTTTAGTGAAGATGCAAAGGAGCACATAACTAGAGAATCCATAAGCAATTCCCGAACTAATGCTGTAGGTAAGAGGCATAAGCAATAAGGTTAAAAATACGGGAACACCCAAATACAACTCGCTAAAGTCAATTTTTACCAAATGCTTTGCCATATAGATTCCGACCAAAATTAAGGCTGGAGCGGTAGCATAGGCAGGGACAGTGCCAATAAGTGGTGCAAAAAACATCGCTAGTAAAAAGAAGAACGCTGTAAATACCGAACTCAATCCGGTGCGAGCACCATTAGCTATACCTGCTGCCGATTCAATATACGTTACAGTACTACTAGTTCCTAAAATTCCGCTAAACATCGTTGCTACGGCATCAGCTTCTAATACCTTTTTGACGTGAGGCATTTTTCCATCTTCATCAACCAGTCCCGCTTCCATAGAGCATGCCATTGCAGTACCAATAGAATCAAATAGATTAACAAACAAGAAGGAAAATATAGGAGCAATAAAGGATATCTTTAAAACCGAAAGAACTTCCATCTGGCCTAAGATAGGCATGATCGACGGAGGTGTGCTTATAAAGTTTGTAGGAAGTGAGATGTTGGGATCAAAAATAAAGCCTAAAACTGTAGCAAGCACTATTCCTAATAAGATCGAACCTTTCACTTTATAATGTTCTAGCATTACAGTCACAAAAAATGCAATCAAACCAATTACCAATGCTGGTGTGAAATGCCCGAGACCTACTAGTGTAGCATCATTCGCAACAATCAAGCCCATTTGTTTAAAACC
This sequence comes from Flavobacterium algicola, assembly GCF_022399565.1. Classification (GTDB taxonomy): domain Bacteria; phylum Bacteroidota; class Bacteroidia; order Flavobacteriales; family Flavobacteriaceae; genus Flavobacterium; species Flavobacterium algicola. Next base: position 26,916 of record NZ_JAJTUT010000001.1, on the reverse strand, counting down.
AATAAAGGCGATAAACAAACCAATTCCAGATCCAATAGCGACTCGCAGTGATTCGGGTATGGCATCAATAATTTTATGGCGTAGTCCCAAAACAGAGATAATTATAAAAACCACCCCTGATAGAAAAACGACTCCAAGTGCTTGCTGCCAAGTAGCACCATCTTTTAATACCAATGTAAAAGCAAACATAGCATTTAGTCCCATTCCGGGAGCCATAGCAAAAGGTACATTTGCCCAAAATCCAACGATTAGTGTACCAATAATTGCAGCTAGACAGGTAACTGTAATTAAGGCACTTTTATCCATGCCCGTAGTCGACAAAATATTAGGATTCACAAAGATGATGTAGGCCATGGTCAAAAATGTAACCATACCACCAATAGCTTCTTGCTTTATATTTGTATTTCGTTCTTTGAGGTTAAAAATTTTTTCTAACATTTTGATTTGTTTGAATTTATCTTTTACGAATTTTGTTTTGCAGATGAATAAGCGGAATCATGTCGATAACTAACAGTCAGACATATTTACCGTAATTGCTAAGCCACCTTCTGAAGTTTCTTTGTATTTATTATTCATGTCTTTTGCAGTTTCCCACATCGTACTGATTACTTTGTCTAATGGTACTTTGGCATTCTTTGAGTCAGTAGACAGTGCTAGTTCGGCCGCATTTATTGCTTTTATAGCGCCCATAGTGTTGCGTTCAATACAAGGTATTTGTACCAAGCCACCTACGGGATCACATGTTAAACCCAAATGATGTTCCATCGCAATTTCGGCAGCCATCAAAACTTGTTCAACGGTTCCGCCCAGAAGTTCGCAAAGTGCCGCAGCGGCCATTGATGATGAAACACCAATTTCAGCTTGGCAGCCGCCCATCGCAGCAGATATTGTAGAACCCTTTTTGAAAATGCTTCCAATTTCTCCGGCAACCAGTAAGAACTGCTTAATTTCTTTGGGACCAGCTTTATGATTTTCGATAACTAAATAATACATTAATACGGCAGGAATCACACCAGCGCTGCCATTTGTAGGAGCCGTAACGATTCTTCCAAGCGCAGCATTAACTTCGTTAACAGCAAGTGCGAAGCAACTTACCCATTTCAAAATTTGACGAAATTTCACTTCCGTTTTGCGTATTTCTACCAGCCAGCTTTCAGGATCTTTGTAATTAGATAGTCCAATCAAACCTTGGTGCATATCAAATGCTCTTCTACGTACGTTGAGCCCTCCAGGCAATACGCCCTCAGAATGACAACCAATATAAATTGATTCCAGCATTGTGTTCCAAATACGCATGAGTTCTTGGTCTATTACCTCCTCTGTGCGCATTGATTTTTCATTCTCATAAACGATTTCGGAGATCGTTTTATTTTCATTTTTGCAATAGGCCAGTAATTCGGCAGCATTGTCAATCATAAAAGGAAAAGCACATTTAATTTTAATTTTTTCTTTAGCATTTATTCTAGCTTCCTTCACTACAAAACCCCCTCCAATAGAGTAATAGGTTTCTGAAAAAATTGTTCCAAGTGCATCGGTAGCTGTAAATGTTAACCCGTTGGGATGAAATGGTAAAAACTTTTTATTAAAGATAATATCGTCTTCGATCTTGAAGGGAATCGAAAAATGATTTCCTAATTGTAGCGTGTTTGTCGATTTTATTGCTGAGATAATAGTGTCAATATTTTCTATAGGAATCGTCTCGGGATCTTGACCGCTTAACCCTAGCATGGTGGCTAAGTCTGTAGCGTGCCCCTTACCGGTAAGTGATAATGATCCGTACAAATCGACTTTGATTCTAGAAATAGTATCTAAATTTTGATCTTTTATTTCTTCTAAAAAACGTTCTGCAGCTCTCCATGGTCCCAAAGTATGTGAACTTGATGGACCAACACCAATTTTTAACATGTCAAAAACCGAAATACACTCTTCCATATCTAAAATTATTTAGCTATGACAAATATAACGGAATTAATCACCAAGGCTACGATTGCAGTATAAATATAAGCAGATTATAACTATAGCTACAATCTGCTTTTAAGTCCTTTCTTTTTGAGTAAAATAAGGTGTATTTTGATTGTTTTAAGCTTAATTTATTTAAGCTTTGTTCAACTAAAACGAGTAGTTAGTTTTGACTGCAAATTTGAAAAATTAATTCCAGTCTAAGAATTTTGATGTACTTTGAACCTTTAATTTAGGAGGAGTTGCATTTAACTTTTGAGATGAAATTACAGTCTCATATTTTATTAAGTATGAAACTGCCATTTTCTTACTATTGAAATGTTCTTTAGCATATTCATGACATCTCTGAGGAGAATATTTCTCAGTATTTAAAATTGCTTCACTAAGTTCGTCTTTATTATTAGACAAGAAACCAACTTCTTCTGATACTAATTCTGGTAGAGAACCGTAAGGTGTTCCAAAAACTGGACAGCCGTTATATAAGCTTTCAATAATAGCTAACCCAAAGGGTTCGTGCCATCTTACTGGAAATATTAAGCCTTTCGATCCATTTAATAAATTGTATTTTTTTTCTCCACCTACTTTTCCAGAAAAACTGATTCGTGGTGAGAAAGTCAATCTAATACCCATATTTATATTGAAACGGACACCACCCAGAACTTTCAATTTCTCTTTTTTGGTGCTTTTAATAACATCAATTGCTCCCACGACATTTTTGACTCTCCATGCCGCATTACCCAAAAAATGGTAATAATTTCTTTTCACGTCAAAATTGGGCGCTGCATATTCATTCCAATCCAGTCCATTATGAACATAGGAATCTGAATTATAACGAAATGCGTGATTTTGAGAAACAAAAACACTGTTTATATCAAATTCTTCCAAAGAATTTGTATTACCATGTACCGTGATGATATAGGGTAACTTAAAACTTTCTATGTCTTTTGGTCTAAAATTAAAATGTACGACATCGTAATCGTCTTTAATCTGTTCCAAAATTGGTAGTTCATGATTGATATGAATTACAGAAGCAAAATCACAATGAGAATTTTCATTAACTAAGAACGTCACTTGATGCCCCATTTTTGTAAGTTCATGCCCTAAGGACCATATAACTCTTTCGGTACCTCCATATAAGAAAACAGGAATAACACTTTTATCGACTATTAATATTCGCATATAGTTCTTTTTATGATTCTCAACTTTAATCGGACACAAATTAACACTAAAAAATTTGCAATAGGACTATGTTCTAAAAACTTTATAACGTAAAAAACTTATATTTAATATTTTCTTAATTTAGTACGAAGATTTTGTAATGATAAATTACGCATACAGTTGGAATACACAAAAACAGCTTAAATAATTTAAAAACTCTTTTAAAAGTTAATAGAGAATTAGCAAAATTAGATTAGATTTAGAAATGTTATTTTTCTTTCGCTTCTTTTCGCTCTTCTCTTCTTTCTTGTCTTTTCTGTTTTCTTATTTCTTTTTTTGTAGTAGGATTAGCGTTTGAATAAGCGTCTTTAAACGTAATTTCATCATCTGTTTCTCTCTTAAATGCTTGAACCCATCCATTTTCGAAGATACTAAACACTGTAGACCAAGTGCTCGTTTTAACATTCTTCAAATCTCCTTCAATCGGAATTTTTAAGGCTAAAGTGTCTGTTTTTTGATTCTTTAAAACAAATTTAAAGAAGCCTATAAAACCTTCCCACATTTTTTCTAGAATGCTATCTTCTTTACCAATTAATTTGGTTTTTGTAAGTAGCGGTTTTAAGTAACCTTTTAAATACCCATCGGCGATTGCTATTTCGCTGTAGAGTTCAAATTTACCTTTTTCGAAGTCGATACCAACATAATGGTTGGTTAAGTCATTTAGAGCTGTTGCATCAGAACTTTTTAATGAAAAGCTAAGATCCATGTCTGGAATTTCTTTAATTAAATTTATATTTCCATCTAGTGCTAATTGACCATTTCCAAATGACGTACCTGTTGCGTGGAAAGGGGAAGGCAAAGTTTTACCATTTTCGACAACGTTCCTAAGATTATCTGCTGTCATTTCGAAATTTGTCACTTGCAAATCAATATTAGGATCTGCTTGTAATTGTACAAATGCTAATTTTCCGCTATGAATTTCAAAGTGGTTTATATTAATCGGAATAATATCTGTTAGTGCTTTTGTCCAATCGTCGACGCCAGCATCTTTGCTAGATTGTTTTTGATCTTCAAAAATATAGATCACTTCAGGATTATTCATAATGATTTCGCTCACAATTTTACCTTTGAAGATCGATTTCCATTCAATCGAAATGTCACTTTGAGGGAAATTTAAAAAAGGAACTTGAGTTTTGGCACTAACTTTATTAAGATATAATCCTTTTATAACATAAGCACCACGATAAAGTGCAATGTCGATTTCTTGTACTTGTCCATAATAGCCTGGAATGTTCGCCAAGGTTTTATTGATCTGGTTTTTTACCAAAGTAGGTAAGTATAATCGAAAGGCGATGAGAAGTACGACAAGGGCTATTGGGATTGCATATCTTTTTTTACGGTATATTTTTTTTGAATGTGAAACAGCCATATCTTTTTTTACAAAATTAAGTCGTCTGCTAGATTAAAGTTTATATTCTAATCTGAAAAAATTACATGATTAAAGTATGATTGTGCGTAAGGGATGGGAACGGCATCCTTTATGGTGGCGATAGCAAACCATAAAGATACAGTGGACAGCCCGCCCCCCGACCTAAAGTTTCGGTTATAAGGAGGGGGTACGCCCTAATGATAAATTACTAATAGATGTGATATTTATTCCAATTCTTTTTTCAAAAATTTAGCAGTATAGCTTTTTTTGTTTTTAGCAACTTCTTCTGGAGTTCCTTTTGCAACTAGGGTTCCGCCGCCTTTTCCACCTTCTGGACCGATATCAATAATATGATCGGCCAGTTTAATGACATCCATATTGTGCTCGATGATCAATATGGTATTCCCTTTATCTACTAGCGTGTTTATCACACCCATCAGCACGCGAATGTCTTCAAAATGGAGTCCTGTGGTAGGTTCATCAAGAATATAAAAAGTATTTCCAGTATCTTTTTTGGACAACTCACCCGCAAGTTTAATTCGTTGTGCTTCACCACCAGAAAGAGTTGTACTTTGTTGTCCTAGAGTGATATAGCCCAAACCTACATCCTGAATAGTTTTTACCTTTCGGTATATTTTCGGTATGTTCTCAAAAAACGGAACAGCTTCGTCTACGGTCATATTCAACACATCGGAAATGGATTTTCCTTTGTATCTAATTTCAAGTGTTTCACGGTTAAAACGCTTGCCTTGGCAGGTTTCACATTCTACATATACATCGGGTAGAAAATTCATTTCGATAGTACGCACACCAGATCCTTGACAAGTTTCACAGCGTCCTCCTTTGACGTTGAAACTAAAACGCCCCGCTTTGTATCCTCGAATCATACTTTCGGATGTCATGGTAAAAAGTTTACGAATCTCGGTGAAAACTTCGGTATACGTCGCTGGATTGGAACGCGGTGTGCGGCCAATCGGACTTTGGTCAATAGCGATTACTTTATCAATATGTTCAAGACCTTCAATCTTTTTATAAGATTGCGGTTTTTTGACACCATTAAAATAAAAGGCATTCAAAATAGGGTAGAGGGTCTCGTTGATTAAAGTCGATTTTCCGCTACCTGATACACCTGTTACGCAGATTAATTTACCAAGAGGCAAATCGATTGTAACATTTTTAAGGTTATTACCTGTTGCCCCAGTTAACTTTAGAGACTTGCCATTTCCTTTACGGCGTTTTGCGGGAATGTCAAATTTTAGATTACCGTTCAAATACTGTGCGGTAATAGTTTGAGAGGCCAATGTTTCTTGATAAGAACCGGTGCTTATAATTTCGCCACCAAATTTTCCTGCTTTAGGACCAATGTCGATTACATAATCAGCACGCTCCATCATGTCTTTATCGTGTTCTACAACAATAACAGAATTTCCTATATCTCGTAGCTGTTCAAGGGAACGAATTAGTTTTTCATTATCGCGTTGGTGCAAACCAATACTCGGTTCATCTAAAATATATAAGACCCCCACTAGTTGCGATCCAATTTGAGTTGCCAAGCGAATACGCTGTGCCTCACCACCAGAAAGAGATTTAGAACTGCGACTTAACGCTAAATAATCTAGACCCACATTCATCAAGAAGTGTAGGCGGTCTTTGATTTCTTTTAAAACCTCACCTGCAATTGCCATTTGCTTCTCTGACAAATGAGAGGCTAAATCTTCAAACCAATTGGTTAAGTCAGAGATGTCCATGTTGACCAACTCTGTGATGTTTTTTTCGTTTACTCTAAAATATTGAGATTCTTTTTTTAATCGCGATCCTTCACAAACTGGACAGTCAATTTCGTCCATAAATTCCTTTGCCCAACGCTTGATGGAGGTAGAACCGCTCTCGTCGTGTTGATTTTTGATAAAATGGGCAATTCCTTCAAACTCGATCTTGTAGTCACGCGTAACGCCTAGATCTTTGGAAGGAACACTAAATTTTTCTTTTCCTCCATTCAGTATCATTTGCATACCTTCAGCAGAAATAGAGTCGATGGGATCGGTAATTTTGAAATCAAAACGCTCTCCAATAATTTCTAATTGCTTAAAAATCCAAGAAGACTTGTATTCGCCTAATGGTAAAAATCCACCTGCTTTGATGGATAACTTTGGATTGGGAAGTATCTTTTTAATGTTGATTTCGTTAACAGTACCCAAACCTTTACAATGGTCACAAGCACCTTTTGGGGAGTTAAACGAAAATAAATTGGGCTCTGGATTTTGATACGATATTCCAGAAGTAGGACACATTAAATTTCGACTAAAATAGCGAACCTCTTGACTGTCTTGATCCAAAACCATCAATACATTTTCACCATGATTCATGGCGGTATTGATGCTTTCGCTAACTCTTTTTGAAGTATCTTCTGTAGTGTCTACAGCCATTCTATCGACTACAATTTCGATATCGTGTGTTTTGTATCGATCTAATTTCATCCCGGGTGTAATGTCGAGTACGTCACCATTAACACGTACTTTTAAAAAACCTTGCTTAGCAATCTGCTGAAACAGTTCGCCATAATGTCCTTTTCTGGCCTTAATCACTGGGGCTAGAATGTTGATGCGCTTGCCATTATAATCAGTTATAATTAATTCCTTGATTTGTTCATCGGAATAACTGACCATCTTCTCACCTGAATTGTAACTGTAAGCATCTGCCGCACGTGCATAAAGCAATCGTAAGAAGTCATAAATCTCTGTAATCGTTCCTACTGTAGAGCGAGGACTCTTGCTGGTAGTTTTTTGCTCGATAGCGATAACCGGAGAAAGTCCGTCAATTTTATCCACATCGGGGCGCTCCAGTCCACCTAGAAACTGACGTGCATATGCAGAAAAAGTTTCTACATAACGACGTTGTCCTTCGGCATAAATAGTGTCAAAAGCGAGTGATGATTTTCCCGAACCTGAAAGTCCTGTAATAACTACAAGCTTTTCACGAGGAATGGAAATATCTATATTTTTGAGGTTGTGTACACGAGCCCCTATTACTTCAATAGTATTGTTGTTGTCTAGCATAATTTTTGCAAAAACACAAAGTTAATCTTTTGATTTATTCTTTGCATGCAACAGTTTAGAAGTTTATGTTAAAATGACAGGTTTATAATCGATTTTAACCATTTTTTAGACTAGAAAATTAAAAGGGTTCTAATGGATTCTATTCCGCTAGAGACGGTTAGAGACGTTTTGATCTCAAAAGGAAAAACGTCAGCCTTAGAAGGTTTTTATCAAATGTATAGGGTACTTGTTTGACAAGTTTTATTGTTTGCGTCCAGGTTTTGCGCATAAAAAAAACGCTAATTTGTGGTTAGCGTTTTTGGTGGAGAAATTAGTTTTCTTTTGATTGGATGTTTTAATCCATGCCAGCACTTAATGCGCTAAAGGTACCAACAAACCATAGAATAGGTTTCCATAAAATTACAAAACCTAAAATGGTTAGCAACGAGAATACAGTCCAAAAGCCAAAACCTGCTTCCATTGTAAAATCATGAAAATTGTTGTTTAAAAAAAATCGAATATTATATTTTTAGTGTTAGTGACTTTTGTCTACACTCAAACCAAGTCTTTCCATAAGTCTAACATTCTGCTATCAATCATTGAGAACTTATTGTAAATACAATTTTAAGTTAGACAAAATTTATGTTTTTCGAACAATAAGCACGAGATTTCACTTTCTAACTTTTAAAAATGCCTAATGAAGAAGATAGCTTTTTAAAAAAAGAAATATGTAGATATGGGCTGCTGAGGTCCCAAAACTACTCTATTGTCATCGATTTTAATTTAGTACGATATGCTTCTAGAGCCTCGGCTTTGGAGATAAAGCCATAATATTTTTGATCCTTGATTACAGGGAGGAAAGTTGTTTTAGCTTTTTCAAATTTATCCATTACAATCTCCATACTATTAAATGGATAAATAATATCAAGAGGTTGGCTCATGATGTCTTTGACCATGGTATATTTAACACGATAACGATTAAAAATAATTTCTCGTATTTGGTTGAAATGAACTACTCCTAATAAATGGCCCTCTTTATCAACTACAGCAAATACTACTTGATTGGAATGCGAAATTAAATCAACTAACTTTTCTAAATTTTCCTCTGGAGAAAGTGTTAGAAAATCTGTTTGTATGATAGAATTCGTTTCTAAGGTAGAAAGTACATTATGATCTTTATTACTGGTGAACGCATGTCCTTTTTTTGCTAATTCTTTAACATCCATTGAGTGTTTTTCAAAACGTTTTGAAATAGCATAACTTATAGAAGCAACAATCATTAGCGGAAGCATTAAACTATAACCACTAGTAATCTCAGCAATTAGGAAAATAGCTGTAAGCGGTGCATGAAACAAACCACTAAGAATTCCTGCCATACCCACCATCGTAAAATTACTTATAGGTAAATGCGTTAGCCCAGTAAGATTTATAGCTTTCGAAAATACATAGCCCACATACGAACCTACGAAAAGGGAAGGTGCAAAATTTCCTCCGTTTCCACCAGCTCCTAATGTTATAGAAGTAGCAAAAACTTTTATCATCATTGTAGCTGCAACAAAGAGTAATACGACCCAATTATTATTTCTAAAAGAACTAAACAATGTGTTCTCTAACAAGTCTTTCGCGTCATTATTAGCTAGTGAACGTATGCTCTCATAACCTTCACCGAAGAGTGTAGGAAAAACAAAAATTAAAACAGCTAAGATGGAAGCTCCTAATAATGCTTTCTTGTAGGGATTCATTCTCAGGTGTGAGAAGAAATGTTCTGTTTTTTGAAAATTTCGAGTAAAATAAATAGAAGTAAAACCAGTTATAATTCCGAGTAATACGTAAAACGGAATATTATGGTAGTTGAAATCTGGTTGTTGCTTGACGTTAAGTAAAATAGTTTCATCTAGCGTAATTACAGATACTAAGGCTCCTGTTGCAGCAGCAATCATAATAGGAGTGAAGGCCGAAATACTTACATCGACTAGTAAGAATTCAATCGCAAACAGTACTCCTGCAATAGGCGCGTTAAAGGCAGCTGCAATTCCTGCTGCTACACCACAACCTATTAATAAAGTTCTATCCTTATAGCTTAATTTATAATTCTGAGCATAATTAGACCCAAAAGCGGCGCCTGTTACTACAATTGGGCTCTCTAAACCTGCCGAACCACCCAAACCAACAGTTAGGGAACTCGTTACTATTTGAGCGTACATTTGTTTGCGCGGAATTATACTTGCTTTTTTTGCAACCGAAAATAAAATTTGAGAAGTTCCTTTTTCTATTGTTCCCCCTAATAATCGGTTGATTACAAAAACGGTCAAAATCAAACCGGCAATTGGCAAAATACTATTGATAAAACTCAATTTTAGCGTGCCGTTGATATAAGTTGCAAATCTAAAAACGGAATGCGCAAAAGTTTTTAAAACAATTACTGCAAATGCGGAACTGATGCCTACTAATACACTCGAAAGGAAAATAAATTGTTTCTCAGTCAATATTGATTGTGATAAAGCAATTATACTTTCTAATTTAGAAATATATTTTTTCAACATTTTGATTTTATTTTTGATTGCAAAAGTACTATTAATTTAAGCAAATCTTGTCTTTTGGAAGGCTTCTTTTAGAGTTTTAGGAGGTAAGTTATTAACGAAAACGAATTCTCTACTACTTTGTAAATATTTAGTTTAATTTGCGACTTTCGATATTGATATTATCTTCATTTTCGAAAAACTAAAATTATACTTTCGAATAAATTATGTCTGATATTGAGTGTATTATCAATTAAATCATACTTTTTTTAAAAACCACTAGCAGCATTATCTCTCCTTTTATCTGCACCTGCTTCGAGTTTTTTATTGGGTAAAACTAAAATAGCATTTACTTGCCCAATAATTTCTTTACTTTTCTCATTGACTTTGTAACCTTTGTGGCTAATTGTGTCTAATGTTTTCTTATCAAATGAATTTGGCTCAAAGTTAATTTCGTCTGGTAACCATTGGTGGTGAAAACGCGGTGCATCCACAGCTTCTTGCATACTCATATTAAATTCATATACATTTAAAATTGTTTGCAAAACAGATGTGATAATTGTAGAACCTCCAGGTGTACCCACTACCATAAATAGTTTATTGTCTTTATCTACTATTGTTGGCGTCATAGAACTCAGCATTCTCTTTTGAGGATCAATACTATTTGCTTCTGTTCCTGTAAGTCCATATAAATTTGGCACTCCAGGTTTCGCACTAAAATCATCCATCTGATTGTTTAGAAAAAAGCCCAATTCATCACAATATATTTTAGAGCCATAATTATCATTTAATGTTGTCGTAACCGAAACGGCATTACCTTGAGGGTCAACTATTGAGTAGTGTGTGGTCTCTGTGCTTTCGTAACCAGCTATTTTTCCTTTAGAAATATCAGAAGATTTAGAAGCTCTCTCAAATGTAAAATCACTCATTCTATTCTTAATATAAAGGGAGTCCATCAATTCTTTTACAGGAATTTTTACAAAATCGGGATCACCAAGATAAGAATTTCTATCGGCATAAGCTCTTCTTTCGGCTTCTGTAATCAGTTGAATAGTTTCGACACTATTATGTCCCATTTCTGCCAGATCATAAGGTTCTATCATTTTCATAATTTGAGATAGGCATATTCCTCCACTACTTGGCGGTGACATAGATGTGATTTTTAAATTTTTATAATTAAAAGTAATTGGTGAGCGCCATTTTGCTTCGTAACTATTTAGATCTTTGATTGTCATAAGACCCCCTTTGGCACTTAGAAAAGCGATTAACTTTTCTGCCGTTTGACCTTTGTAAAATTCATCTCGACCATTATCTGCTATTCTTTGAAAAGTGTTGGCTAATGCTACATGTTTGATGGTGTCACCAACTTTATAGTCCTGCGAAAACAAACTATTTTGACCATTTACTTTTATAAATGTAGCCCTGTATGCTGCTAAACTTTCTGCCTGATTTTGCGATATAACAATTCCTCTTCTTGCAAGTGCAATTACCGGAGCCATAATTTGCTTAAGAGGCAAGGTTCCATATTTATTGTGTACGGCAAATAAACCCGCTAGGGTACCAGGTACTCCAGATGCAAATGCAGATGCAGTACTCTTACCTTTGATAACATTTCCGTCATGATCTAGAAACATATCTCTCGTGGCTGCCAATGGAGCTTTTTCGCGGTAATCTAAAGCACCTGTCTCTCCATTTGCCTTTCTATAAACCATAAAACCACCTCCGCCAATATTTCCTGCCTGAGGATAGGAGACAGCCAAAGCTAATTCTGTTGCAACCATCGCGTCAAATGCATTACCACCCTGCTTGAGTATTGATGCACCGATTTCTGATGCTTCTTCTCGAGCCGAGACTACCATAGCATGATCATGAACAGCTCCTGTTGGTATAACAATATCTTTTGTGAGTTTACAGCTTAAAATAGTTACTGAAAGTAGAAGTAGTATTTTTTTTACCATGTGAATTTGATGTAGTAGTTTTTAATCCATTTATTGTTGTAACGCTAATTGTTGGTTTACATGTACTCTTAATTCTTCAAAAAATAAAGTAAATTCCTCTTCAAATTCACTATAAAATTCCTCAAGTTCTTCTGTTGAAAAGCGCATTTGAGATTTATTCTTTGTTCTAGAATCCATCTGTCTCAATATTTCTTTAATACCATCTATTGTCTGGTAACTAAGTAACCAGTTTTGTTTTATCATATAAGGCATTAGATTCAAAGTTCTTTCAGATAAAACTTCTCTGTTTTGTTCTAATGATTTATAGAAATTATCGATGAACTCTGCTAAATTCTCATCACTATATTTCTCCCAATTTTTTGCTAGAAAGTGGTCGTACAAAACATCGACGATAACTCCAGCATAATGATGGTAACGCTCGTGAAGTTTTTTAGTGCTTTTTCGAAAAATAATATTCGCATCTGTAAAAGTATCAATTGCTCTGTGTAATATGATACCTTTTTGAATGTCGCTAGGATAGCTTTCAAATTGTTTTCCTCTAATGCCATCAGCCATAAAGTTTCCAATTTTGATAAAGTCGTTGTTTCCGGAGAGGTAGATGTGTGCTAAAAAATTCATTCGACTAATTTAGGAATTCTAAATCACTTATTTTAATGCTTCAATTATTATATTTGTACAAAAAATAAGAAATAATCAATATTTTAAAAATATAGGAATGACATTAATAAAATCGATTTCAGGAATTCGTGGTACTATTGGAGGAAATGTAGGAGATAATTTAACGCCTGTAGATGCTGTGAAATTTGCATCTGCTTATGGTACGTGGTTAAAGAACTATTCTGGTAAAGACAAATTAACTGTAGTAGTTGGTCGTGACGCGCGTATTTCTGGACCAATGATTCATAATTTGGTGGTAAATACTTTGATAGGATTAGGAATCGATGTTGTTGATTTGGGATTGTCTACAACGCCTACTGTAGAAATTGCTGTACCGCTTGAAAAGGCAGATGGTGGAATCATTCTTACGGCTTCACATAATCCAAAGCAGTGGAATGCTTTGAAATTATTAAATGAAAAAGGGGAGTTTTTAAACGGAATTGAAGGAGAAAAAATTCTTCAGATTGCAGAGGATGAGGCTTTTGATTTTTCAGATGTGGATAATTTAGGAACTATTACCAATAATGACGCATATATGGATATTCATATCGATGAAGTGCTGAATTTATCACTTGTTGATGTTGATGTAGTCAAAGCAGCAAAATTTAAAGTAGTTGTCGATGGAGTAAATTCATCAGGTGGAATTATAGTCCCAAAACTGCTAGATTTAATGGGGGTTGAAGTTGTTAAACTATATTGTGATCCTACAGGTGAATTTCCTCATAATCCAGAACCTTTAAAAGAACATTTGGGTGATATCTGCGATTTGGTCGTGAAAGAAAAAGCAGATCTTGGTATTGTCGTTGATCCAGATGTAGATCGTTTGGCTTTTATCTCTGAAGATGGAGAAATGTTTGGAGAAGAATATACATTGGTAGCTTGCGCTGATTATGTTTTAAGTAAAACACCAGGAAATACGGTATCTAATATGTCTTCTTCGCGTGCGCTAAGAGATGTAACAAATCTACACAACGGAAACTATGAAGCAAGTGCAGTAGGAGAGGTAAATGTGGTTGACCTAATGAAAAAAAATAATGCCATTATTGGTGGTGAAGGAAACGGTGGTATTATCTATCCAGAATCTCACTATGGTAGAGATAGTATGGTAGGTATAGCTTTATTCTTAACTCATTTGGCAAATAAGAAAATGACTGTTTCTGCATTGCGTGCTTCGTATCCAGAATATTACATGAGTAAGAACAAGATTGAATTAACACCTCAAATTGATGTTGATGCTATATTAGTAGCTATGACAGCCAAGTATAAAGACGAAGAGATTACTACAATAGATGGTGTGAAAATTGATTTTGCAGAAGAATGGGTGCATTTAAGAAAATCAAATACAGAACCAATCATACGTATTTATACTGAAGCATCTTCGCAAGCAAAGGCAGATACATTAGCTTTGAGAATTATTGACGAAATAAAATTGGTTGCCGGAATTTAATTTCTTTAACAGTACAAAAAAGCCCTTTCAAATAATTTTTTTTGAAAGGGCTTTTTTTATTTTTCATCAATTTAATCAACGACTGGTCTTATATGCTTCCAACGTTTGTGTGTCCAAAAATATAATTCTGGTGCTTCGATTATTTGTTTTTCTACCTCAAGTAAAAAATCATTGGTAATTTGATACTCTTCTGTTTCTCTAGGGGATTTTGCAATGGGGATAAAAGTAGCTTCGTAATAGCCTCTTTTAACTTTTCTTACTCTGATAAATTCTACTCCTAAATTGTATTTTTTAGCAATCGACTCAGCACCTGTGTGTACGGGAACAGTAACTCCCATAAAAGGATTCCAGTGAAATGTTTTACTTAATTGCGGACGCTGATCACTTGCTAATCCGTATACGCAGGCGATATTTTCTTTTTGATTTTTGATGATGTAAGGAATTGTTTCTCTTGTAACGACCAATTCTGTTCCATATTTTGATCTTATATTTCGAACCAGACGATCAAAGTATTTATTATTTACTTGCTTGTAGACACCAATACCTTTAAGAGAAGTTTGATCATTTATTGTTAACAGCCATTCCCAACTCGCATAATGAGAGGCTAGTAGCACCATACTCTTATTCTCCTTTTCATATTCTCTAAAGATCTCAATATTAGTAACAACAAATCTTTTTCTCATCTCTTTTGGAGACATAGTCATAGTTTTTACCATCTCAAGAAACATATCACACAAATGGCGATACGATTTCTTTTCTATCGAAAGGCGTTCTTCTGTTGACAGATGCGGAAGTGTTAAAGCTAAATTATCTCTTACCGTCTTTTTGCGGTAGCCAATGAGGTAATAAATGATTAGGTATACACAGTCTGACAGCAAATATAAAACTCGAAAGGGGAGAATAGAAATGAACCATAGAAAGGGATAGGCGATGATATAAACCAAAAATTGCATGCGGTATTTTTTTAAGCAAAGATACGCAAAAATGAATAGTTTATAAACTTTGTACGATTCGCTCCTCTGTTAAAGTTTTACTACATTTACAAATCACAAAAATACTTTTTATGAATACTTTTTTGATTGCGATAATTCTTGCAAATGTTTTGATGAGTTTTAAGGGTTTTAACGATCCTGTTTTTTTTGGTAAATACCAGTTTCATATGGGGCGATTTTTATCAGGTGAACAAATAAGAATTGTGTCTTCGGCTTTTTTACATGCAGATATTAGCCATTTGGCTTTTAACATGCTTACGTTATACTTTTTTGCTCCAGTAGTAATCGGTTATTTGGGTGCAATGTCATTTTTGATGGTTTATTTTGCTAGTTTAATAGTTGGGGGTTTGCTGACTGTTTATTTTCATAAGAACGATTACAACTATAGTGCAATAGGAGCATCTGGTGCAGTTACAGGTATTTTATATTCGGCAATATTGCTAAGACCCGATATGATGTTGGGGCTTTTCTTTATAGTTCCTATACCAGCTTATATTTTTGGAATTTTATATTTGTTGTATTCTATTTATGGTATGAGAGCCAAAAATGATAATATCGGTCATACAGCGCATTTTGGTGGAGCCATTGGAGGGTATTTAATCACTTTATTAATTAACCCAAATCTTCTGGTAGATCACTTACTTATGGTTGTATTGTTGACCATTCCCTTGGTGATACTTTTTGTTATGGCAAAAATGGGGAAATTATAATTGGCACAAATTTTGAAAACGTTCACTTGAATAATTAATAAATAATAATAGTATGAAAAAATCATTGATAGTTTTATCCGTATTGTTCCTTTCTGTATTAAATGCACAAGAGATAAAGCAAGTACCTCAAATAAGTGTCTCAGGAGAAGGCAAAGTAAAAGTAGCTCCAGATCAGGCCTTAATTATCGCGACAGTTGAAACAAAAGGAACTGAAGCTAAAGAAGTAAAAAAACAAAATGATATACAAGTTGAGGCTGTACTTAAATTAATAAAAAAAATGAATCTAAGTGCTGCTGATTTTAAAACGCAACGTGTAGCGCTAAATCCTCAGTACGATTATGCTAAGAAAAAACATAATTACAATGCGACTCAGACGATAGAAATAATTCTAAGAGATTTGTCAAAGTATGATGAGCTAATGGAAGGCTTGGTCGAAAAGGGAATTAACAGAATTGATAATGTTAGTTTTCAATCATCAAAAATGGCACAATATGAGTCAGAAGCGAGAAAATTGGCTATTCAGGAAGCCAAGTTAAAAGCGGAAGATTATGTTTCTGTTGTGGGACAAAAAGTAGGTCGTGCTATTACGATTACAGATAATTCTCAAGGGTATACACCACAACCTTTGTACATGCGAATTAAGACTGCAGCGATGAGTGATAGTGAATCTGCTCCACGAGAAACTTTGGCTGCTGGTGAAATCGAAATTACTGCTAATGTAAATGTTAGCTTTTTACTGAATTAAATCTTAGTTGGTCAAAGATTACAATAAATTATAAAACGACAATAAAAAAGTAGTGAATGTAGATTCACTACTTTTTTTTGTTCTAGAAATTCTACGTCTTAGTTAGCTAAAGAAGTGATTTTTTTTTCGAAAGTTAAAATTATAAAATACTATCATAAACGATCATCATTGTTATCTTTGTTTTAATTGATGCCATCTTTATCTAAAAAATTTAAGATATACAATGCAATTTCACTTGTTTTCTCTTCTGCAGCAAAGTGTCCCGCTTCAAGTAAATGTAGTTCTGCGTTTGGTAAATCTCTTAAATAAGCTTGAGCTCCTTTGTAATTAAACTTTAAATCTTTTTTACCCCAAACAATCAACGTTTTTGGTTGATTTATGTTCAGCATCTCTTGCCATTGTGGGTAGTTATTTAAATTGGTGTTGTAATCTTGAAAGAGCTGTACTTGAATTTCCCTATCTTTTTTAGTCGAAAGAAAAGCCAAATCATGAATCCAAGCATCTGGACTTTGTATATTGATACTATCTAAGTCGGCTAAATATTGCTTTCTTATTATCGCATTTTCACTAGTTAAGCTATAAAGAAAGTCATGTTTTATTTGTGTTGTATCTGTTTGTGCTGTTTTAAAAAATTCAACGCGATTTGGTGTAAGACCATCCAAATAGGCATTGGCATTTTGTACAATTAGGGCGCTTACACGCTTAGGGTTCTTCGCCATCATGCGGTATCCTACGGGAGCGCCAAAATCTTGCATGTACATAATGTATGAACCAATTTGTAAGGTGCTGAGTAACTTTTCATTATAATCGGCTAATAAATCAAAAGTGTATTTTGTAACCTCGGGATCTAAATGACTGCTGTAACCCGAGCCCACATTGTCGGGCGCTATCACATGATAATGTGTGGCCAACATCGGAATCAAATTGCGATACGAATGAGAAGAGGAAGGATAACCATGTAACAATACAATAGTCGGTTTGGTTTTATCACCAGCTTCTCTATAAAATAATTTTAGACTATCTACTGTTGCGTAGTTATAAGTAGTAGGTGGCGGTAAAAAATAGGATTTTTTACCTTCAATATTATCTGAGAGCTTAACACCATTACAAGCCACTAAAGACAATAATAAAGAGAGGCTGAGAAATATTTTTATTTTAGATTTTACAGTGTTTTTTTTGTTCAAAATAAGAGTGTTGATTAAAATAGATAAGAGATTTGTTTTCGAATAAAAAAAGCCATAACCGACTGTACTCTGGTTATGGCTAATTATAATAGTTTTAATTTCTACCGGCAAGCACTCCGCCATCGGTATCCCAAACAGCACCGGTTACCCATGAAGCTTTATCAGATAGTAAAAACAAAATACTATTAGCGATATCCTCAGGTACTCCAAAACGTCCAATAGGATGAAAGTCGTTAAATCCAACCAAGGCTTTGTCTGCTTCTTCTTTTCCTCCAAAAACGCCATGATAAACAGGCGTATTGACTAGGGCAGGAGATACCGCATTTACACGAATGTTATCTGCCGCCAACTCCATAGCCAAATGTTGTGTTAACGAATGTAATCCTGCTTTCTGCATCGAATAAGCTGATGAAGGTGTTGCTTTGATTGCTTGTTTGGCCCACATTGAACCAACATTTACAATAGACCCACCTTGAGTTTCTTTCATTTTCTTAGCAACACTTTGCGTAATAAAAAAGAAACCTCTGTTTAAATCCATATACGAATTATAATCTTCCATTGTATGATCTAAAAATGGTTTAGGTCCAAAAATTCCAGAAGCATTTACTAAATAATCCAAATTTTCTAAGGCTTCAATTTTAGCTATTAAAGCACTAACATCAGTAGTGTCTGAAATGTTTGCAGTGTGCTTGATTAGGTTGGGTGCATCGACTATTTTAGCTGTATTGCGACCTACAACATGCACTGTCGCGCCTCCTTGTAATAATGCCATTGCAGTAGCTTGTCCAATTCCGCTTGTTCCACCAATTACCAAAGCTACTTTGTTTTCAAATTCTTTCATTGTATTTATATTTAATTATTAATTTAAGACAGACAAGTCTGTCTATTTATTGCTAAATTTTTTTAACTGATTATTTTTTCACACAAGTTTTTAGACTCAACAATAGGCCAGTCCTGTTGATGCAAGTGGCTTTCGCCTACAGCACTTTCATAAAGCAAATAAATTTGTCTGGCTAGAGATTTTACTTGTTCATTTTTGACACTTTCTAGGTTATTACTAATTAATTCTTCAATAACTGTAATAAAATCATTTTTCTGCGATTGAATTTCATTTCTGATAAGTTCGTTCTCTTTCGGAATTTCAGATACCGTTTTGATACACCAGCACCCGTTAAAATCTTTGTCTTGATAAAACAATTGTAAGAAATCGAAGATAGCTAGCAATTGTTCTTTCCCTTTTGGTTTTGAGGTAGTAAAACGTTTAAAGTCTTGTAAAAAACTAATGTTCTTAAATTGAAGATACGAAAGACATATTTCTTCTTTCGATTTAAAATGACTGTATAATGTCGCTTTGGCAATTCCTGCTTCTGCAATAATCTGATTGATACCCGTAGAGTTATAGCCATTTTTATAAAATAAAAAGGAGGCTGTTTCTATAATTCTTTCTCTTACGTCATTATGTTTCATAGTGCAAATATATGAAAATTATTTAAAAACAGACAAGTCTGTCTGTTTTTTTTGTATTTATATATTTTATAATTAATTTACTCAAAAATAGTTAGCAAACTATGTAGATTGAGTATTAAGTTAGCTCATTAAAAGTGTTGTGTATTTTTGAAACTATCAAATAACTGCATTCTAATCAAGATATATTTATAATCACCGGATGTAATTTATAATGGTTTCACAGGATTAGCTAATTTATTGGCAATGATACTAATTATAAAAATTTGAAAACCATGAAAAATCATTATCGGTAATAAAACGATTCCCATAGTGGCTGCATTTTGGAATAAAATTTTAGAGAATATAGTTCCGTGAACTAGTGATTTTTTGGTTCCACAAAATTGTGCAGTTATTCTATCTTCTCGATTAAAACCAAGTTTAGTACTTATAATCCCAGTAACGAAATAAACAAGGTAAAACAAAATTATAACACATATAATTATCACTACAAGATTGGAAGCTTCTAATGAGTTAAATACATTTTCATCAAAGGATGTGGCGAAGCTTTTATAAATGATTAGTAAGATAACCGATTTATCAAATGTCGATAGATAACTACCGTATTTACTAGCTAATTTGCCTAAGTAGCGGTGTAGAAAAAGTCCTAGTATGACCGGAAGTAGCACCTCCGTTAGCAACTTGATGTATATTGTACCTAGATCAAAATTTGAATTGGAGTTATTTAAAAACATTCCCATCCACAATGGTGTAACCGCAATTCCGATTAATCCCGAGATACTAGCGTTAAAAATTGCCGCAGGAATATTTCCTTTAGCAATAGATACCATTACTACAGAAGAAGAAACAGTAGAAGGTAATGACGCTAGGAAGAAAAAAGCCAACCAAATAGTTTTATTATGCTCTGTTTGTATAAATGGTAAAAAGAGTAGCACAATTAACGGAAATACTAAAAATGTAGAAACTTGCACCAACAGATGAAGCTTCCAGTTTTTTAATCCAGCTTTAATTTTTTCGGGACTTAGTTTTAACCCGTAAAAAAAGAATATTAGTGAGATTCCAAGACTTGCAATTAAATCCAAATTGAATGGGCTCGATTTGCTTCCGAAACTAGGAAATAAATAGGCTACGAGCACGATTGTAATTATTGCGATTATGAACTTATCAATTTTAAACTTCATTTTTCTATATTTTGTATGCTAAATAATATTTTTTGTGATTCACCTAGTTCTAAATTAATACAACTAAAAGGAAATATCAATCGGGAAATTTTGAATTATCAAAGAGGATGTCAAACTTATCACCGAGCTTTTTCTTAAGGCGTTGTTTTGATTTTTTTACGGCGTCTGGAGTAACACCAAGTAGTTCTGCAATCTCATTGTTATTGAAATCAAGTTTGTGGAGTAATAATATCCTCTTGTTAGAATCTGTAATTTCAGGATAATTTATATGTATGAATTGGTAGAATTCCGGATATTCTTTTTGAAATTCTTTTTTAAAATTTATCCACTTCTCATCCGTCATTAAATGCGATTGCAATAGTGTTTCTATATTTCCTTTGCTTCTTTCGAGATAATAGGACGGCGACTTCTGTCTGTTTACCATTTCGACATTTAACTTATTAATTTGAACATTTTTTTCCTTCAAATTAATAAGTTGGTCATTCAAAGTTTCGTATGTCTCATGTAATTTTTGCTCTGTTTGCAATTTTTGAGATGCAAAATCCTGAGCTCTTTTTTCATATGTTAAAAGTTTGGTTTTTTGCTTTTTTCGATATAGAAAAAAAACAATAATGGAAAATACTAAAATCAAGATAATAAGAAAAGCATATAAATTCTTCATTGTTGATGCCTCTTCAATTTTCTGGTCAGATTGTATTAAATTTTTCTGAAATTTGTTTTTCTGAATTACCCAATTCGCTTTAATAATGGCTATATCACCATCTTTGTTATTGACAGAATCTTCGAGATCTAACATTCTTCTTCTTAAAAGTAATTCATTTTCGGTTTTATTATAATGCTTTAATATGGCCAATTTTAGCTTTATAATATCGAGCTCAGATTTCTCAAAATAGCGTTTAGAATGTATTATGCCTTCTATAGTTTTAAGAACTATTTCAGCCTCTTGATAATTGTTGTCAGTAATAAATGACTTTGCTAATAAAATGGAAGCATATATAGTGTTTTGGTCACTTTTGTTTTTTTGAGAAATAGCTATGTCTTTCTGCAAAAGCGAAATAGCAGATTTATAATCTCCGTTCTCTTTTTTTATCAGTGCTAAGTTTCCCGTCGCTTTCGCAAATCGAATATCATCTTTAATTTTTTGAGCCATTAGGGCTGTTTCTTGAAAGTACTTTGCTGCTTTACTTAAATTTTCAGCATAGTAATAATTTAGGCCTATTGCGTCTAGAATTGCTGCATATTCTGAAGTGTTCTTGGTGGTATGTGCTTTGGCAAGTGTTAAATAATACAATGAGGTGTCATAATCGCCCAAAGTTTGTAAAATCCATCCAATTTTTTTAAAAGATTCGCCTGCTAAATATAATTCGTCTGCAGGAATTTTTTCAATTTGTCCAATTACTTGTAATAACATCGGTGCCATGTTAAGATAATCTCGGTAACAGTAAAGATAATTTACATAGTTAAGCTTCGTCCATATTTCCATAGACGGCTGTTTTAAGGAAACTGCAGTTTTTATTGACTGCTTATAATGAGTGTAACTTTTTGTATTTAATTCACTGTAAAAATCAGCATAACCATTAGCAAGCAAACCATCATATATAGCTGTATAATTTTTTGAAATAGATAAAGGCTTCAAATAATGTTTTAACGCCAAAGTATCAGATCCAAATGGATGTTCTTGACAAAGAATTTTTTCAATATTTTGGACAGTATTCTCTGAAGAAGAAATTTTTATGGTAAAGCTTTGTGATTTTAACGGTAAAACAAATAAGGCTAAAAACACAACAAACATTTTTCTCAAAAGCATTCTTATATTTTTGTAGGTTTTTAAAAGGGACATTCAAAAGTAAGTAAAAAACTCCTGCAACTTACATAAAAAGCTGATATCACTGACTAAAAGCTCATGACTGATAAAAATTATTGCTTATTTACCCGCGTTTTTTTATCGCAAAATAGTGAGCTGCTACCTTTAAATTTTAAACAATAAAGAACTTGATGTAACTTCTTTTATGATTTTATCAACATCTCAAACATGGGGATATTAAGATCTTTTTTCTTTTACAATATTTTACTATCAAGTATCGGCATTAGATTTTAGTAACAATATATAATAATCACGCTTGTAATTAAAGCTACTAAGTGTTGATTTATATGTGCTTATCTCTGGAGTTGTCCCTAATTTGTCCCCTCTCTAATTTTCGATTAAGAAAAATAGCAGAGTACTTTTATACTCTCATTATTATGCCCCAAGCAGTATAGAGATTAAAATACATATTACGTTCATTTTAGATTTAACTCTCTTTTTCCAAAACCTATGAAATTACACAACTCCTTTTGTCCGCAATTTATACTTTATCATTCCTATGCAGTATTTGCAACTAGAAATAACAAATTATTTGATATAAGTACTGTTAAATCATAAAAAAAGAACAGTTGCAGATTATTTACAAAATCTTTTCACGCCAAATTATCACTAAGCCGAAAAGGAGGCATTTGTGGATTCGTAATCCTATTTAAGTCTAAAAAAATTAGCAATCATTAATAATAATTATAAAACTTTAAAAATTATGACTTACAGAGACAATGATGTTTACTTTTCCTTATGTAAGGGATATTCATTAATTAGCGGTTCCTATACAATAGACAGTTTTTCTGTTACTGATGGACAAGACCCAGATAAACATATTCATAATGGGCTAAAAGTTGCTTTTGGCAGCGATGGTAAAATGTCCTTTAGCATAGGACGTAAAGGTTCTGAAAAAGTTGCGAAATGGTTTAATAATTCTATTTCCAGCTCAAAAAACACATTTAATCATCAGGCTGGAGAATTGAACTTTGCTTTTTTAGGCACTCTTAAATTGACACTTACAGGCGCCAAGCTCGCCGGAAGGACAAAATCAGTTACTTTTTCAAATATCTCAATTGCACAAGGGCACAGCGGTGCTAGTAATAATTGGTGGTTTGGTGGTAGAACCTGCAATCATTGTCAAAATAACACTGTGAAAGGGGAAGGTTTAAACTCGAACGGGGAGCTGGTTTATTTTAATTTTCTAAGAGGTGATAATGATGTGAATTCAATAGATATTACCTCACTAAAATTTGTGGATACGGCAAGATGGATGAGTAAATTAAATGATGCGACCCGACTGGATCAAATTATGATGCCAGGAAGTCATGATGCTGGTATGTCTGAATTGCATCATTGTCTGCCCGCCAAAGACGTAGTAGGTGGTCTTACGCAAACCCAAAGCGGTCCAATTAAGCAACAACTTGAAAACGGTTCAAGATACTTTGATATTCGTGTTGATTATGATTACGACGAGCTGGTTACCTATCATCGTGCAGATAAATTTAACTTAATTGGATTTGGAGCAAATGGACAAAATTTAGTGTCCATTCTTGATCAAACCAGAGATTTTTTGAAAGTGTACTCTAATGAAACTGTGATTTTGAAGTTTTCTCATATTAGAAGTTTATGTGGTCATGAACCTGCAAACACCAAACAAAAAATTGATAGACTGTTGGAGAAATATAAGGATTCCATTTATGAACGAGTCGACGAAAAAATTAATCAAGCTGACGTAAAACCGGATGAAATTAATCTAGCTAAAGCTCCTTTAGGAGTTCTAAGAGGTAAGATGATTTTAGTTTTCGACTATAAAGAACATATTAAAAGTTCAACCGGTAGGTTTAGGTATAATGATGGTGACTCTGCGTTACCTAATTTAACAGTATATGACAAATACAGCGATACTAGCAATTACAACGAAATGTGTAAAGACCAGTTGATTAAATGGAAAGAGAATGGTGGGTTGGGGAAAGGTTTTCTTTTTTTATTATCCTGGACACTTACAACTGGAAATCCTCTTTTGACAATTAGGGGATTGGCGACTGAAGCAAACAACAATCTCCCAAATGTATTACACAACGAAATTGTGACCAAAAAATCTAGCAAACCTAATATAGTTTACATTGATTACTTAGAAAGTGCTACAGCGCAAAGTATTATCATGTATAATTTTGACTAATACCTCATACCCTCATTTGTATAAATGAAAAGTAATGATTGCTACTTTTATATGAAAAAATAGGCGAACTACTAGTAAAGTCTGAGAGCTTGGTGCATATTAAATGTGCGTCTTTCAGATATTTTCACTTTTAAATCGTCTATTTTTCATATTTAAAATAGATGGAAGTTGATAATACAGCATGCATCTAGAAATGAAAATGGCTACACTTCACACAGCAACAAATAGCAAGAGTTGGGGCGAAATAAAAACTTAATAGTTGACTTTGCATTGTACAAGTTAGAAATAGAAAAAAGTCGACTTGAAGCTGTTTGTAAAAAGGTACATAACAGTAAGAATATTTATTTGAACACCTTGGCTCGTTATTAAATAGGTGTGTACAATTTTAATCTATTGATTATGTTGTGTATAAGTCTGTAAATGTCCCTAATTTGTCCCCCTTTTAATTCTCAATTAAGAAAAAATTCAAAGTAATTTTATAGTCTTATAGTTATATCCCCAAAACTTACAGAGTTTAAAAACACATATGATAGCTGTTTTTATATATACTCATTTTCTTTTCAAAGCCTATGAAATTACTTTACTCCTTTAGATTAAAATTTATAACCTATCTTTTTCTGATAGGTATGCCGGCGCTGTTATTTGCAAATAAGAAGTTGGTGACCAATACCATTATTTATGTACCTACCTCAAAAACAACAAATAGTAACGATCTCCCCCCAGATCCAGCTGCTTTTGTGATGATTTTCAGAACTACTAATCCAAATGAAAGTATAACAATTCCAACTAGTCCCGATTACGCTTATAATTACCAAATAGACTGGGACGATGATGGAGTTTATGAAGTCACGGGAGCAACTACAAGTAAAACACATATATTTCCTACAGTAGGAGATGCACTACTTTGTGCCGCTCCAGAAATAAATATAAAAGGCAATAATATTGCTATTGTTAGCGGTGATCTCATACCTCAAGGTATTGATCATACAGATTTTGGCGCTGTTGATGTTGCTACAGGTACCAATGTAAAAACTTTCACCATAGAAAACACAGGTGCTGGAGCTCTAAATTTAACAGGAACACCACTTGTAGCGATAAGCGGTGCCAACGCTGCCGATTTTACGGTAACCGCGTTACCTGCTTCGACAGTCGCAGCAACCACCGGAACAACTACTTTTCAAATCACCTTTAATCCTTCAGCAGATGAAATGCGTACGGCTACAGTAACTATCGCTAATAATGATACTGATGAAAACCCCTATACATTTGCGATACAAGGTTATGGTGGGCGCCCTTTTATAACCACTTGGAGAACCTTTGTCTATGGAACATCAAACGGAGTTTCGATAATCATCCCAACAACAGGAACAGGTTATAATTACGATATTGACTGGGAAAATGATGGTATTTATGATGAATTTGGAGTAACAGGCAACGCAACTCATGCTTACGGTAAGGCAGATACGTATCAAGTAGCGATTCGTGGTGATTTCCCAAGAATTTATTTTGCGAATCTAGATGATAGACGTAAAATATGGAGAGTTGACCAATGGGGGACTAATAAGTGGCTAAGTATGGAATGGGCTTTCGCGGGATGTGAATATTTGATTGGTACTGCCACTGATACTCCTGATTTAAGTTTGGTTACTAGTATGGCTGCCATGTTTTCTGGAGCGACCTCTTTCAATCAAGATATTAGTAACTGGGATGTTAGTAAGGTTACGAATATGGGCGTTATGTTTATAGGGGCAACAGCTTTCAATCAAGATATTGGTTCTTGGAATGTGGGGAATGTTACCAATATGAATTCTATGTTTTCATATGCAAGCGCTTTCAATCAAAATCTTGGTTCTTGGAATGTAGCGAATGTTACCAATATGGGTTCTATGTTTACTAGGGCAAGTTCTTTCAATCAAAGTTTAGCAGTTTGGGGAACTAAATTCAATACGAATGTAGATCTAGGTAATATGCTGGATTATTCAGGTTTAGACCTCGCTAATTATGATGCTACACTCACAGGGTTTAATGCGGGAACAGTGACAGGTAGAACGTTAGGTGCCGCAGGACTTAAATATTGTGCATCTAAATCAGATCGAGATAATCTAGTTAAAACAATAGCTAATGGAGGAAAAGGCTGGACAATTAAAGGAGATGCCTTAGGGGTTTGTACCGCTTCGGAAATAAATATTAAAGGAAATACTATCGATATTGTTAATGGCGACTCCATACCTCGAGGTCTTGATAATACAGATTTTGGTGCTGTTGCTGTTGCTACTGGTACCAATGTAAAAACTTTTACCATAGAAAACACAGGTAGTAGCATTCTAAATTTAACAGGAACGCCACTTGTAGTGATAAGCGGTGCCAACGCTGCCGATTTTACAGTAACAACACTACCCACTTCGCCAGTAGCCGCAACCACAGGGACAACCACTTTTCAAATCACCTTT